>NZ_JACFSG010000001.1:1078444-1728374 GCF_016100575.1 Snodgrassella sp. M0351
TCGATAATTCAACTATATTTTTTCAACATTATGATTTATTTAATTTTTTAATTTGGAGTTATCGATAATTCAGTTATGTATGAAGAATTCGATAATTCAACTATATTTTTATAATATTATGATTTATTTAATTTTTTAATTTGGAGTTATCGATAATCTAGCTATGTATGAAAAGTTCGATAATTCAACTATATATACTTATATAAATATTTGATTTAATTTATTTATTATAAACAACAATCCTAACCCCTATATAACTATTTTATAACCGCTATAACCACAGAAAATTTTTCTTAACTAATTCAGGCATTATTCCCGTCAAGTCCGTTTATTCATTGTGCTGCGCTAATGCGATTTACGCTTATTTATGCGAAAATTAGCCATTTTCCTATTTATCAGACTAACATGAAATTACATCAACTAGTTGCAGCTGAAGTTGAACAAGCATTTAGCGCAAACGGGCTCACAGACCAGCCAATTATTCTGCAACCAGCCAAAAATCGTGACTTTGGCGATTATCAGATTAACGGCGTCATGGGTGCCGCCAAAAAAACCAGACAAAACCCTCGCGAACTGGCACAAAGAGTTGCCGATGCATTACAGCAGAACCCACTGATTGCCACAGCAGAAGTTGCCGGCCCTGGTTTTATTAACTTAAAACTTCGTCCTGAAAAACTGGCACAATATATTAAGACCTCATTGCAGGATGAGCATCTGGGCATTGCCAGAAACAGCAAACCACAAACAATAGTTATAGATTACTCCTCACCCAATCTGGCTAAAGAAATGCACGTAGGTCATTTACGCTCCAGCATCATAGGAGACAGCCTCAACCGGGTACTTACTTTTCTCGGACATAAAGTTATTGCCCAAAATCATGTAGGTGACTGGGGCACACAATTTGGTATGCTGGTCGCCTACCTGATAGAACAACAGCAAAACGGGCGTGCAGATCTCGAACTGGCGGATTTAGAACAATTCTATCGTAATGCCAAAGTACGCTTTGATGAAGATAAAAACTTTGCCGACACAGCACGTGATTACGTAGTTAAACTTCAAAGCGGAGATGCCAGCGTTCTGGCATTGTGGCAACAGTTTGTACAGACCTCTTTGCAACATGCTCAGGCGGTCTATAAAAAACTTGGCCTAAAACTTTTACCGGCCGATGTAACCGGCGAATCATTTTATAATGATCAGTTACAATCAACTGTAAATGAACTTCTTGCCAAAGGTATTGCCGTTGACAGTGACGGTACTAAAGTTGTTTTTCTGGATGAATTTAAAAATCAGGATAATGAACCGGCAGCATTTATTATTCAGAAAAAAGATGGCGGATTCCTGTATGCCAGTACCGATTTAGCCTGCCTGCGTTACCGGATTAATACCTTGCACGGCAACAGATTGTTATATGTTGTGGATGCACGCCAAAGCCTGCACTTTGATGAATTATTTACAGTTGCCCGTAAAGCCGGATGGCTGCCTGATACCGTGCATGCGGAACATGTACCTTTCGGTACCATGATGGGTAAAGACGGCAAACCGTTTAAAACCCGTAGCGGTGACACTGTAAAATTAATGGATTTACTAAACGAAGCTGTAACACGTGCATCTGCTCTGGTTGCCAGCAAAAATCCTGAACTGAGTACCGATGAAATCGCGCATATAGGTGAAGTCGTAGGCATAGGTGCGGTTAAATATGCAGATTTAAGCAAAAACCGTACCAGTGATTACATATTCGACTGGGACAGCATGCTCTCTTTCGAAGGCAATACTGCTCCTTACTTACAATATGCCTATACCCGCGTACAAAGTGTTTTTCGCAAAGCAGGTACCTGGGATAACAATGCCGCGATTACCCTGAACGAAGCCATGGAACAGCAACTGGCTGTAGAATTACTTAAATTTGAAGATGTTCTGGATAGTGTTGCCAATACCTCTTATCCGCACTATCTCGCCGCTTATCTGTATCAGATTGCCACCCTGTTCAGCCGCTTTTATGAAGCCTGCCCGATACTGAAAGCAGACGAAGCCACTCGCAATAGCCGGTTGCAGCTCACCAGCCTTACCGGCAAAACCTTGCAACAGGGTCTGGCATTATTAGGTATAGATACACTTGAAACCATGTAACTAAAACAAACATATCAGCAAAATAAAAATGCACCATTTAAATTTATATAATGGTGCATTTTTGTTTCAACTGACAAATAAGCTCAAAATCAGTCAGACAATATCTACAATATACTGTTTTTTTTACCTATTGATAAATATTATTTATCCGTAAACCATACCTTACGCATAAACTATATATCTGTATCAATACCTGTCAATAAAAGCTAACAACATATATATAAAATTAATTTAACTACCAATTCTGGCAAATTCGAATATCCTACCAAAGATAATTATACTTAAAATACAAAATTGACAGCAGATAAAACAAATTTCTAAATAGTTTTTAGTTAGTGTTCAGACAGACTGAGTAGAAATAAAAAAAGATATCTTAGCTTATAAGATATCTTTAAAATTCGATGGTGCGGATAAAGAGACTCGAACTCTTACGCCTTTCAGCGCCAGAACCTAAATCTGGTGCGTCTACCAATTTCGCCATATCCGCAATCAATCAGTAAAAGATTGAGCGATGAATTATAGGTTAGTTTGCAAATTGTGCCAAGTGAAATATCTTAAGCATATACAGACAGATGCAAATGAGCTGTGAATGAACATAAATACCGGGAGGTTTCTTAGTGCCCAATATAAAATAATAACAGCCTGAATATTACAAACTGATTATCTGCTATGAATGCCACCAGCACAGATAGTTTGATTGCATATAAAAAACAGCAAACAAATAGCTAACTAACAATCAAGAATTTAATTGAATCAGAAATCAGGAGAAAAAAATATTGGTGGGTGATGACGGAGTCGAACCGCCGACATTCTGCTTGTAAGGCAGACGCTCTACCAACTGAGCTAATCACCCCTAAGAAAGAAAACAGCAAATATGAAATTGGCGCGGCGGACGGGGCTCGAACCCGCGACCCCCGGCGTGACAGGCCGGTACTCTAACCAACTGAGCTACCACCGCGCAAGTTTTATGCAATGCATAAAACAGAAAACTGGTGGGTGATGACGGAGTCGAACCGCCGACATTCTGCTTGTAAGGCAGACGCTCTACCAACTGAGCTAATCACCCTGTGCTGTCGAGGCGCGTATTTAATCACAGAGTAAGAAACACAGCAAGCCCTTTTTATTGCAATGTTGCACATTTTTTTTAGTTTACTGTTTTTTAAATTTAAATTTTAGGGCACTTGAAACTTGTTATTGATTAACCAATAGCATGGGTTAGATGCCCTGTTTGATTCAGATATTCAATATATAAAATTCTGTTCCTTTCCCTATTATCTCTATATTGAAAGTGGAAAACGATATTCTATATACCTGCAAAACAAACCAAGGCATATAGAACTTTTGTTATATCAAACAATACTTTCATATTCACCTAAAATTAAAAAAAATATATAAAACCAAATACAATATTTACAGCAACAAACGCTTATTATCATATTCTAAGCAATAAAATTGCTAAAAATCCATAAAATTAATTTTAAAATAAATTAATAACATTAAAATAATGATTTTAAATATTTATTAAATAGAAATAAAAAAATTATTTATATAAAATTAAATAACAGTTTACAATGATAAAAATAGATAAATAGCAATAATTATAAATTTTACGCTAATTTATTAGCATAAACTAATCAAAGTTAATCAATCTTCTTCTAAAATAAACTATAAATTTTAATTTTTCAGATTCAAACATTAATAGCATAAAATTGCTAAATAAGTTATTTAGCATATTAATGCCATCGGTATTGAATCAGAAGCATGACTGAGAGCTTTCCTGAGTAACTATTACCGGAAAGTTAAATATAACCCTTTATTTGAATCTTTATATTTTCTCTGACAATCAGCTGCACATTCATATTTTATTTTCTGTCTGTCACATAAAAAGCTTAATTGCCTAAGAATTTACTAAAAGTAAGCAACAGATGCTACTGAATAAGGAATTCCATGAAAAAACAAAAAGATAAATTCCAAATTACCGGAGCAAAACACATCACATCCGGTCGAACCTTGTGCTGCACAGTCCTGGGCTTTTTTAATCTTTTTGCTATTCCGTCAGCTTTGGCTGCGGCAAATATCTTTGCTGATATTCCGCTGCATCTGCAAAGTAAATCCATTACTACTTCGTCATATAGCGTTAAACCCAATGTTACCTTTTACATCGATGATTCAGGCAGTATGTCTATGAACATCGTACCGATTACCTATAAATGTCGGGTGAGTAAATGGATTCCCAATCCGGATGGTAAAGGGGGCAAATGGCCACCATTTGGTAGTTATGAATACGGATTTACAAAAAAACCCAAAAATACCTCAGAAGTCAGATATAGCTGTGATACCTACCGGCGTATTGATTCCGTTAAAGAAGTACTGACAGATATCATCAAAAAATATCATGATGATATGTACTTTGCATTTCGCCCGATGTGCGGCACCGGTGACCAGAAAAAATTCAATAAATTTTATGACACTTCTGATCCGGCCAATTATGAAAGCATGCTAAATAACATCAAAAAACTGGAGACACCATGCGACACCCCCACTACACGCCAGTTTCCTGTTATTGCGCGCAATCTGGTAATAAACAAACTGAAATATCGCTGCCAAAAATCTTATATTATTTTGCTAAGTGATGGTGAAGCTGATAATACATATTCTATTTCAGATAAAAATTTCACCAAAAATACAGATTCACGCTACGATAGCTACTTTGATCGGGATTTTGAAACTAATAACGATCGCTTAAATTTTCTTGCCCGCAATCACAATACCAATAAACCGCTGCGTCTGAAATACTATACAGACAGGCTCAATAACTATAACTTTGGCGACTACATCTACACCAGTGATTACTATAGCTCAACCGGTAAATCCATTAATGCCTCACCAGTGCGAAAAAAAACTGATGATGCGGGTCAGCCGTGGAATGAAGTTGATCCAAAAACAAAAAAACGTTTCCGCCAAACTGCACAAACATTCACCATCGGAGTAGGTCTCGGGCAGCGTAATACAAACGAAGCCAAAATCGCCATTCCTTATCTGGAAAATGCCGCAACGCCAAGTGGCGAATACAATGAAACAACCAACCCTGACGGACGTTTCTTTAACGCCAATTCCCGTGATGAAATTATCAGCGCTTTTGAAAAAATATTTAAAACCATCAAAGGAGAAATGACCGCATCAACCATTCAGACTACTACAACAGCTCCGACTGTAGCCATTTCCAATACCAACCTGAGCAATCTGTCGATTACCGCCAAGGTTGAAACCGGCTCATGGAGCAGCAGGATTTGTATTTACGATATCAATACCAAAAATGACAGCAGCTCATGCCCGATGCAGCCTACATACAGCAACCGGCAATTATTGCTTAATGATGGTAAATATACACATCTCTTTAACGAAAGCCTGAACAGCTTTAATAACAGCACATTCAAAATCAGTAACAATAATAAAAATCGTAATGAATGGCACGATGGCTTACTAGCATGGCTAAACCGTTCACTGACTGCGGATACTCAGAAAAAAAATGAATTTGTATTGGATTATCGTACCCGCCGCTCTTTGCCAGACTTCGGGAATACGCGGGATTTAGGAGATATTATAGATAATCCGATTCTTACAGCCGGCAATATAGAAAATAACCGCCAGCGGTATCTGATTACATCAGCTAATGACGGAATGGTCTATGTTTTCCGCTCAAGCAATAATTCCAATTTTCCTTATGATTTAAAATTTAATTACATGCCAATGGGTATTGAAAGGCAGAGTAATGACGGTTCTGATCTGGTTGCTCACTATTACAAGGATTTAACCAGCAAAAAATATGGCGCTAATGATAATTTTCCCCATCGTTTCCTGCTTAACGGAGGCATGGCGGTACAGCAGACCGACGGCAGCAACGGGCGGCCACAGCAGATATTTATGGTTTCTACCCTCGGGCAAGCGGGACGAGGCGCATTTGCCATCAATATCGGCGGATACGATATTATTACCGGCAGGCCATTAGCCGGAGACAACATGCAGTCGTCCCGCTGGTATGAGGATGTTTTCCTGTTCCAGACACCCAGCGGAAAAAACAATCAGTTTGGTTATACTGTCGGTACACCTGCCATTGCAAGAGTGCGGGTCAATTCAAATATTAATGCCTCAGATTCATCTATTACAGACCATATACGTCAAGCTGCATTTATCAGCAATGGCTATAACTACTCCCCGTCCCTGGCTCAGGATATCGCTGCCAAACCCTCACCTGAATCAGCTTTATATATTTACGACATACTAGGAATAGATGTAGGCACTCAGGCCTATATCCATACCGGCAGCAAAAAAGGAGATTTAATTGCCAAACTGGTTGCTCCTAATGGCAGTGGCGGTCTTTCCAGCCCAACAGTGATCGATATAGACGGAGACGGCGTAGCTGATATTGTCTATGCAGGTGATTATCAGGGTAATTTGTACCGGTTTGACTTACGCGCCCCTAATCCGTCAAAGTGGAAAGTGTATAAAATCTTTACTGCTGATGGCCCCATCACTTCAGCACCCGGGGTATTTCTTCTTAAAGCAAAAGGAGCACAGCATACAAATAGCGAAATACCAACAGCAATTGTTACTTTTGGCACAGGCAGCGATATTTATCAGTCAGACCTGACAAATAAAGATCAGCAAAGTGTATATGGCATTTATGACGATCTGAGCCAGCAAGAAGTGCACGAAATCAGCAAAAGCAGTCTGGTAAAACAAGAATTTATCCAAGCCGGCAATTACCGTTTACTGAGTAACTATCCGCTAAACCCGGCAGTTCATCGAGGCTGGTATTTTAATCTCAAAGAAAACACCGGTGAGCGTGTTGTAACCAAACCGATAATTGTTTCTTATGCTGGCGCAGTGCTATCGCGCACTTATAATGTAGAAAAAGAAAATAAACTGCCTGATCCGTGCAAAATTACTTCTGTCGTCCAGCGTAACTCCGTTACCACCGGTAAAATTCAGTTTAATGTAAAAACCGGGGGCGCATTACAAAGCACAGATCCGAATTTTGTCTTTGATGAAGCAGCGCCAGCTGGCAGTAGCGTGAGTACGGAAGGACCTTTTAGTTTTACCGTTTCAGGCAATAATAATATCGATATCGGCGGCTCATATACCCAGAAGCCATTAACTGAAAAATCTCCTCCGGTGGAAAACTGCTCGCGTGCCGCCGTGATAGCAGCGACAACAGACGGGAATAAATTAACTATTAATGTTCCGCGTTGTCCGATCATAATTCACCGGATTTCATGGCGTGAAATAAAAGAAAGTTATCTTTAATCAAACTTATATTAATTACAACTTTTAATTTATTTAGCCGATTAAGCTATATAGTTTAATCGGCATTTTTATAACAAATATACAAAATACCAATAAATTCGGTTCAATCAGAAAACATTCCTTTTATGTAGCCAAATAAAATTAATATTTTTTTTAAAATTTTAATTTTTAGATACATACATAATTATATAAAGTCAATTTAAGAGAAATATTATATATATAAACCACAGATTTAATTACACAATGAAATACATTTCAATTTTATTGACTTATAGATTATTTTTACTTATATTATCAAACAATATAACATTAAAATTCGTATGTTGATTTTAGCGAAATTTAATTTTCGCCTGAATCTATTTAACATCTATTATCAGCTTAGCAAGGTAAAGCATGAATACTGCGATTAAAAATAACAGGAAACCCAGATTTCCTAAAGGTAAAAAAGTTTTAGTTTCAGCTGTTACTGGAGCCTTAGGTATTCTTATGGCACCATATACTTATGCTACAGCAAATTCTTTCGCGGATACACCTTTACGACTTCAGCAAAAATCTATTACTCAGGAAGCTTACAACGTAAAGCCTAATATTGCTTTATTTATTGATGATTCTGGTAGTATGCTGAAAGGATTAGTAAATGATCCAACTAGAAAACCAGCTAGAAAACGCTATTTTTATAAATGTATTCAAGGAACAGCGAGTGATTTATGGGACGGCAGACCTGGCTGGAAATTGAATTTAACTTTCGATCAAAAAGAAGCACTTCTTGCTAAAAACGAAGGATGGAAGTGTAAGAGATACAAAAGAATAGATGCGGCTAAAGAAATTCTCAATACTATAGTTACCGACAATCGGGATAAAATGTATTTCGCATTACGTCCTTTATGCAGCGAAACAAACCAGTGGAATAATAGTTTTCATGATACTTCTAATCCATCTGAATTTAAAACAATGATTGAGAAAATAAATAAGTTAGATGCACCATGCGGTACCCCAACTACTCGACAGTTCCCTGTAGTTGCAAGAAATCTGGTCATGAATCAATTGAAATACCGTTGTCAAAGATCTTATATTATCCTCTTAAGTGATGGTCTGGCTACTGCTGAATATTCAACTTCAGATAAAAACTTCACTAACAAACCAAACAAAGATTTAGATGAATTTTTTGACAAAAATTTCGCTACAAGTGCTGAGAGAGATACTTTTTTTAGAAAAAGAGATGCGCCTCAGATGATAGACAGACTGGGTTTTTATACAGATAAATTAGCAGACCCAAAAGCTCATACAGACACTGGAAAGCCAGATGGAATTCCAGTTGGTTTTGGTCCGTATATATATAGCGAAAATTATTATTCAGGAAGTGGTGGTGCTGTAACGCCGGGGATTTCAAAGTATTTGCGCACAACTGATGATGCAGGCAAACCGTGGAATTCAATAGATAATATTACAAAGAAACCCTTCTATCAAATTGCTGAAACATATACTATCGGATTTGCACTTGCTAACATCGATCCGGATGATAAAATAAAAGATGATGATAGAGATGATCGTGCTTATTTCTATCTCGAAAATGGTGCAACACCAAAAGGACTTCATCCTAAAGGTAATTTCTTTAACGCAAATTCTAGAGATGAAATCATAGCAGCATTTAAAACTATTTTTGACAAAATTAATAAAGAAGTAAAAACTGATGTAATTAATGTAACGACAAATGCTCCAAGTATGGGTATTTCAAGCTCATCAACAAATGATCTGGGCATTACAGCTAAAATTGAAACCGGTAACTGGAGTAGCCAGATTTGCATACATGATTTAACTAATAAAAATTCAAAAGACAAAGGACAAACAGTCGATAAAAATGATTGTAAAGTGCAACCATCTTTTACTAATAGAAAGCTATTAATTAATAATGGCAAGACTACTTATTTATATTCAAATCTGACACCAGATCAAGGCCTGGATAATAACTCATTTGAAATTAGTACGAATGCTGATAAAAATAAAAAAGAATGGCTTGATGGTCTGCTCACTTGGTTGAGCCGTGCCAAAGATGATGACAAAATTAAGCAGGATGGCTTCGTTTTAGGTTATCGTCAGCGACCGGATAATGCCCGTAATATGGGTGATATTATTGATAATACTATTGTAACAGCAGGTGGAATTGAGTTTAATAAACAGAAATATCTCGTCACTTCGGCTAATGATGGAATGGTATATGTTTTCCGTGCAGCAGATAATTCGAATCATCCGTATGATCTTAAATTTAATTATATGCCAATGTCTATTGAACGGGACAGTAGTGATGGAAGTGATATAGTTGGTCACTATTATAAGGATATGCTAGATAATGATTATGGTAAAGATTCTAAACATCCTCACAGATATCTATTAAACGGGGGGATCGTAGTAAGAGAAACCTCCGACAGAGAAGACAAACCAGGCGTAAACCAAATATTTATGGTATCAACAATGGGACAGGCAGGGCGCGGAGCTTTTGCTATTAATATTGGCGGACAGGATATCGTTACTGGTAACAATATTGCTGCAGATAATATTGGCAGTGCTGGTTGGTATAACAATGTATCGCTGTTTCAGACACCAAGCGGTGTAAATAATCAGTTCGGCTATACTATTGGTAAGCCGGCGATTGCGAGAATAAGGGTTAACAGAGATACAAATGCATCAGATACAACAATAACAGACCATCTTCGTCAAACAGCTTTAATCAGTAGTGGTTATAACTCTAAAGATTCTAATGATGAATCCGCATTGTATATCTATGATGCATTAGGTGTTGATGTAGGCGTAGAGAGTTATCAAATAACAGGTGATCCTAAAGGTACACTAATCAGTAAAATGATTGCATCAAAAGATGGTGGCGGATTGTCCAGCCCTACAGCTGTGGACATCAATAGTGACGGGATTACCGACCTTGCATATGCTGGTGATTATAAAGGGAATCTTTATAGATTTGATTTCAGAAATCCGAATCCAAACAAATGGACTGTAAAAAAGATTTTTTCAGCTAATGCACCTATAACGGTTGCTCCGGCTGTCTATCGAGCTGCCGAAAACCTGAAAGATCCCTTAGCAAAAAACAAACTGGTCATTGTATTTGGAACAGGAAGTGATATTTATCAGTCTGATCGTGATAGTTTGCAGCAACAAACCATGTATGGAATTTACGATAATTACAACGAACAAACAAATATGTTAATTAACAAAAGTTCGTTAGTGCAACAGGTTATGACATATAAGGATGATTATAGTTATCTGACCAACAAACCTTTTTCATCAGAAAAAGATAAGGGCTGGTATTTTAACCTGAATAAAGACGGAGAACGCGTAACAGAGTCAGTACAAAAATTAATAACAACAGGTATTGTAATGACAAAATCATACTCCGTTAGCCAAAATGGTAAATTGAATGATCCTTGTGAAGATTCAACAATGGTTGAAAAAACAAATCTTGTTAGTCGTCTTACTCAGTTTAATGCACTTACAGGCGGAGCATTAACCGAAAACGACGCACACATTGTAGTAAACTCAGACTTTTCACTTGCTAACAGTTCTAAAATGGATGAAGCTATTGGAATGATGGTTTCAAATACAAATGATGGATTTGTTGATGCTTTGGATGCCGGAGGTTCAGGTAAAGAGGAAGATCCTAAAAAGCGAAGACAACCAAATAATTGTTTTCGAAAAAAACCTTTTGGGATGAATGATAAAGGTGAAAAATTTGAGATTGAGGGGGTTGTTATGTGCCCTGTCAGCATCAATCGTTTATCATGGAGAGAAATTAAAACTGGTTATTTAAGCTAAGAAGATTCATAAACTTCATCTGAACATAAACATTACACTCATCCCCTGAAATTTTACCTGTATAAAATTTCAGGGGATAATTTATTATTTATGGGTAATGATACTGATGAGTTGATTGTATTTGGTGATATCACCAGATGTGAATCAAAGAGTATTAACAGAATGATATGCTACATTCAAAAATAATTCAGATTGTGATTCACGTAATATTTAAAGCTTTTGAAAACATTCAGTTGCAATTTTTGCCTTTATTTCATTTTCCGCAGACAATTGCAGTTTTCACAGTAACTGTTTTCTAAGATTTTAAATTTAATCCATAATATTTAACTAATTGCAAAAATATTATGGAGAACATCCTCGATGTCATTTAATCAGATTAATCCGCAAAATGTCCGAGTTTTTCCATTTTAGTATGCAGATAATGCCGGTTTTCAGGATTTTGTCCGACATGTAAGGGAACACGATTAGTTACATGAATACCGAGTGCTTTTAGTGTATCGACTTTCTGCGGATTATTGGTCATTAACTGTACAGACTGTATGCCAAGATGATCAAGAATATGTTTGGCCAAAGAAAAATCACGGGCATCGATGGGTAAATTTAAAGCAAGATTTGCTTCTACGGTATCCAGCCCTTCATCCTGAAGTTTGTAAGCCCGGATTTTATTCAGTAAACCTATACCCCGGCCTTCCTGACGTAAATAAATAATTACACCTTTTCCTGCCTCCTGTACTGCTTTCATCGCAGCTTCAAGCTGAGGGCCGCAATCACAGCGTTTGGAAAATAAAGCATCACCGGTAAGACATTCAGAATGAATTCGTCCGAGTATATCTTCTCCTGTAGAAATATCACCTACGGTAAGAGCAATGTGTTCCTGCCTGTTGCGTACATCTTCAAATCCGTGCATGATAAATTCACCCCATTGCGTTGGTAAACGGCAGGAAGCAATAAAGCGTACAGGACTATTATCTTGTATTTGGTTTTGATATATTTTTGACATAATATTTATCCCTTGGTATGTGTTGTGGCAGCATTATGCAAATTATGCATCAGTGGTGTAATTACCATTGCCAGAGCAATCCAGTCGATAAGTTCCGTATCGGTAATGGCATCTTGCTGCTGATGAGCAGCAAACAATACACCCAGTACTTGCCCTTCTTCACCGGTAACAGGAACAGCCAGCTGTGAAGCCCCGCTTTGCTCTCCTGTCAGACTGCTGTCATTAATCCACATTTGTACATTATTTATCTGATTCAGCCAGCCAGTAGAAGCTGTACGTGCAAATAAATACTGATTTACCTGCTGCTGATCGCAGCTTAATACAGCGGGAAAATGATACCCGCGTGCCAGTAGCCGGCATAACTCCCCTGCTTCATTATTTCCTTCATATAAATATAAAGCAAATACATCATTATGATGCCGGCTTGATATTGAATCTAAAGCCAGATATAGCTGGCGCAAGGTATATGCACTGTTCTCATTGGCTGTAAATAAGTCTGCCGGATGAATCTGGTATAGTGAATCTGGACTTAAATTGAATTTACGAGCCAGACTAAATCCGTTTTCTTCATACCATAGCACAGACATATCGATTTCTGCCTGAGCAAGCTCCAGTACAGATTGCGCAACCAGCATTGCCATCCGGACTTCCTGCTCTGGTAATTCCAAGCCTTGCGTTTGCAAGTAATCACGCACCTGAGCGCATGTCATACACTTCCTTACTTTTTTCTTTGCAAACAGGTATTGTAACCGAAAACGATGCAGATACCGGATAGCAAAAGCTCAAGCGTCTTTAAGCAATTTATATTTTTTATTCATTTTATCCGGTATAAGCAGAACCGACATTATTATGGCAGTATTGGCACTAAGTAATTTACTTTTCATTACCAAAATAGAATTTACTGTGTTAATTTAATTCTAACTAATTAAATTATAGTTAAGTACTTGTATTATTTAAAATTTAAAAGAATAATAAAGCTACCGTAGATTCACGGTAATTATTGAAAAGGAGTTGTATATGAGCAATCTTAAACCCGGCGATAACTCCGGAACCAATGGCGGGATTTATCAGGAAGTTGATCAGCATGGTCATGAGCTGGAAAATTTTACCACGATTAAAGACCATGAGAAAGCACCTCCAACCCAGCATCCGGGTAATACCTGGAAATTAAAAAACAGGACTCCAGACGGTAAACATTAAATATTTTCTGTTATTAAGCTGCCTGATTATATGTATGTATTTTTTCGGATAAACTATATTTACAGCCTGTATCAATGTAATCAGGCAGCTTTTTTTTCTTTAATCCTGATCATGTTACTTGATTATAAAAATCAAACTTATATCAGTTGATATTATTTGCCGCTTTTTTTCAGAAAAAAATCTTACAACAGTCCGAATTGATTGAATACTTTGATATTAATCTGTTTATTTCGTTTTATCATAGTTCCGTCTGAATCATCAAATCTTCTTTGAATATCAAGCTATTTTTATTCTCTGATTCAATATTTCCGCTTAAAACGATAAACTAAACTGGTTTTGCTCCGAATCCGGATAAACGTTCTGCATAAATATGCAACACCGAAACTGATGTACTTTATTTTATTTTTATGCTTAGTTTATGTTTTTTATTAATAAATTTTAATATCCGATTTCAAACACTATCTGAATCAAAATTTAATTTTTAAGTTTGTCTGATAAATTACTTTACTTTACGGCTGTACAGATATTTAATACCTATATTAACTATAAGCATCAATATTGTTTTTATCATTATTATTTTGGCTGAATAAAGCTAATTAATTGATAATAATATTTGTTATGGATAATAGTTATAAAGTTAAAGAAAAAATAATATATTGTTCACACACATCGAAGGTATTAATCCATGAAGAAATACAGTACATGATTAATCTGATCCATTAAAACTTAAACATTTTAAATATTTAATTTATTAAATAATTTATAAGTTACGGATTTTTTATGACTTTTCCACAAATACTATCTTTAGTATTGCTGGTACTGATATTGGTATTATCAATCTGGCGGCATGTAAATATTGGCTTACTGGGTTTTTGTGCAGCCGCAGTAATGGTTACAGCAACACAGTTCTATGCGGTAACTGGTTCAGCGACAGCACCAGACTCGACACTCCTACTGACTTCTAAATCAGTATTCGAGCATTTTCCGGGTTCAATTGTTACTTTACTCATTGGTGTATCGCTGCTTTTTGGGCATTTCGAACGCAGCGGAAGTCTGAGCTGGCTAACGGATAAAGTATATAAGGCAATTGGTGAACATACTTTACTGATTCCGTGGGTTGGCTACATGATTGGTTTGTTTATTTCTACAGCCGGCGCTTTTTCTACTGCAACAATTACATTACTGGTACCGGTTATTGCGGCTTTAGGCAGACGTATGCCAAAAACTTTCTTCATCAGTGAAGTCGCTGCAATTGTGGGTGCCAATACTGGTGCTTTATCTCCGATTAATCCGGTAGGTACGGTTATTCGTGACTCTGCAAATCATGCCCAGGTCAATTTTAACGGATGGCTGTTATGGTTACTGGGCACAATAGTTAGTGTCAGTACTGTATTGGTATTGCAAATAATTTTTAGTCCTAGTCGCATGCAGGACAGTACGAATGGAAAAAAACCGGCTCGTGGTCTGGCTTTACTGAAACCAGTTGCTATTGATAATAATGATAAAGGACAACTGAATCCTGCCTATGCAATCTGCTCAACATTATCTGTATTGCTCTTTATCACTCTGGTGGTATTTGCAGGTACTGACGTGGGATTAACAGCAATTTCTCTGGCTGTATTATTGCTGTTACTGTTTCCGGAATATAGTAAAAATTTAGCCAGAAATATCCCCTGGAATGCTGTGGTAGTAATCAGTGGTTTACTGGTGTTTATTGGTACGATGATGTCGGTACATACCATGGATGCATTAGAAAACCGTTTACTCGGTATGACTACCAATCAGATAATTTTATTATTCATTATTACGTATTTAACTACCAGTCTGAGTAATGTTGAATCTTCTACTATTGGTGTGATCAGTCTGATGACACCTATGATTTTTACGATATTCGGCGGTTTAGCGCATATGTCGCTGATTCTGGCTGCCTGTGTAGCACCGGCTTTACTCAGTGTGATTAATCCGATTCATATTGCCGGTACGCTGGTGGTAAGTTATACCGATGAAAAGCAGCAGGATGCAATGTTCAGGCGCCTGCTAACCATTGCTTTTTTCATTGTTCCGATTATTCCGGGATTAACAATGATTTTGCCGGCGGTGATGCTTTAGCTTTAAGTTAAATGCTGCCGTTTGGCTCCTGTTAAGGCCGGTTACAGGATTCTCATGGCAGTACTGTATATAGATATCTGAATTCAGACTAACAGATTTATTCTTCTTGATTTAACATTAAAAAAGATATCCTATACTTTACTTTACATAAAAAGTGATTTTTTATATTATTTTATAAAGAATATATATTTTTTAAATCTAATTATATGACAATTTAATGATATCCGTATATTAGCTGCAGGCTGAAGAGTTCTCTGAATCCGAAATAAATACAAATGTTATTTATTGTGCGATTTTCAGCATATTCATTCTGAAACAATAACCATTCAGGACACTTTATGAACTTACCACAAATTTTATCGCTTATATTACTGGTTGTGATTTTGGTTCTGGCAGTCTGGCGACATGTCAATATTGGTCTTTTAGGTTTTAGTGCTGCGGCGATAATGGTTATGGCGACAACTGTAATTGCTGAGGGTTCTGATACAAATACAGTCTTGAGCAGCAAGGATGTACTCAGCCATTTTCCCGGAGCCATTGTAACGCTGTTAATCGGTGTGTCCTTACTTTTTGCTCATCTGGAAAAAAGCGGTGGCTTAAGCTGGTTTACAGATCAGATTTACGCAAAAATGGGGCATCGCACTAATATTGTTCCTTGGATTGGCTATTTTATCGGATTTGCGATTTCGACAGCCGGTGCCTTTTCTACGGCATCGATAACGTTGCTGGTTCCGGTTATTGCTGCTTTAGGCAGAAAACATCCCAGATTATTTTTCATCTGTGAAATGGCAGCAATTATTGGTGCCAATACCGGTGCACTTTCACCTATTAATCCTACTGGTCAGGTTATTCTGGATGCAGCAAAAAAAGCACATGTTGAGTATAGTCCGTGGCTGGTCTGGTTTCCGGGAATGTTAATCAGTTTTGTGCTGGTTATTGCACTGCAAATTGTATTTCAGGATAAAAGAGTAGTCGAAACAAGTGATTCTAAAGCGCCTGAAAAAGGCTTTGTACTGCTAAAACCAATTAAACAGGAAAATGGTGATAACCATCAGTTACAGCCATTTTATGCAATCTGTTCTACTATTGCGGTATTGATTTTTCTGATATTAGTGATATTTGCTAAAGCCAATGTCGGTCTGACTGCTCTGACGCTGGCAGTAATTATGATGCTGTTTTTTACGCAGCAAAGTAAAGATTTTGTGAAAAAAATCCCATGGAATGCTGTAGTGGTTATTAGTGGTCTGCTGGTTTTCATCGGCACCATGATGCAAGTAGATACAATGAAAGCGGTAGAGCAAGGTCTGCTCAGTATGACCAGCAGTAAAATTGCTTTATTGTTTATGCTCGCTTACCTGACTACGTTCTTGAGTAATGTGGAATCCTCTACTTTGGGTGTTATCAGCCTGATGATTCCGATGGTATTTACGATTTTTGGCGATTCTCCGCAAATCTCTTTGATTCTGACTGCCTGTGCGGCACCAGCTATGCTCAGTGTCGTTAACCCGATTCATATTGCCGGTACTCTGGTGGTAAGTGTAACCGAAGAAAAACAGCAGGAAATGATGTTTAAACGTTTACTGATTATTGCCTTTGCTACAGTACCGTTTTTTCCCGGACTAGCTATGATTGTTCCGGCTCTGATGATGTAATATTAATATTATTTAAAGACGCTCTGCTTTAAAGCAGAGCGTTTTATATTTCCGTACAGCAGATATTTATCTGCCTGTTAAATATTCTTTAAGATGATTTGGATTCAGCCTGCTCTTTTCCAAAGGCTGTTTTGCTTATTAATGCTGGCTGACGGAACTGCCAGCTGCCTATTTGCAAAAAACCAGTTAACAAGCTGATTGGACTGCGGCACAATAATCATCTATTTTCTGTTAATACTTTTTTATATTTTATATGCAAATTTATTTGGTTGGTGGTGCAGTAAGAGATAAGTATCTGCAGCGGCCGGTGGTCGACCGCGACTGGGTAGTGGTTGGCGCAGATGCAAAAAAAATGCTGGAAGCCGGGTATCAGCCTGTAGGCAAGGATTTTCCGGTATTTCTGCATCCGCAAACTCATGAAGAATATGCGCTCGCACGTACCGAACGTAAAGTATCTGCCGGTTACAATGGCTTTACTTTTCATGCAGCGGCAGATGTGACGCTGGAGCAGGATTTACAACGACGCGATTTAACCATTAATGCTATGGCCGAAGATGCATCGGGTAATCTGATTGATCCGTATAACGGGCTGGCTGATTTACGCTGCGGTATATTACGTCATGTCAGCCCTGCTTTTGCAGAAGACCCGGTACGTATCTTGCGCATTGCCCGATTTGCAGCGCGTTATGGATTTAAAGTAGCCGATGAAACTATGGCACTGATGTGTCGGATGGTAAATAATGGTGAGGTAAATGCTCTGGTTGCCGAACGGGTATGGCAGGAACTGGCTAAAGGGCTGATGGAAAAGAATCCGCGGCTGATGATAGACGTTTTACGTGCCTGCGGTGCGCTGAAAGTAATTTTACCAGAGGTTGATGCGTTATTCGGCGTACCGCAACGCGCTGATTTCCACCCTGAAATAGATACCGGTGAGCATACTTTACTGTGTCTGCAATATGCTGCTGAAAATGATTATTCACTGGAAGAACGTTATGCTGCTCTCACTCATGATCTAGGCAAAGCACTGACTCCGGTAGATAAATTACCACGCCACCCCGGACATGATTATGCCGGAATAAAACCCGTAGAAGCGGTAAACCGGCGCTGGCAGGTACCCAAAGCCTGTGCGCAATTGGCATTACTGGTATGTGAATATCATATCAGGTTACATAGTGTCAGCCAGCTTAAACCCAAAACGACACTGGATATTCTAAAAAAAACCGATGCATTGCGCCGTCCAGATCGATTTAGGCAAATTTTGCGTGTATGCCTCGCTGATATACGCGGACGCCTCAGATTTGAACATCAGCCATATCCTCAGCAACAGCACTGGCTAAATTTACAGTCTGCGGCAATGGCAATTGATGCAGCATCAATTGCCCGGACAGTGGCTGAACCGCAGCAGATAGCTCAGGCAATTGATCAGGCAAGGCTGAATCAGATTCGCCCGATACAGAACGTATATCGTCAATCTCAATCACACGGCTATTAATTATGTCATCTTCAGCACTTATTACTCAGTTGTCGGACAAGCTACACAAGCACAAACAACAAGCGGCAGAAATATACCGGCAGCGCAGGCATCCGTTTGTCTATTTTCGCCAGCATACCGGAATAATTGCTGATGTGCTGTCCACACTGTGGCAGGAATTGTTTGCCGGCGAAGAAATGTGTCTGCTGGCAATAGGTGGATTCGGACGCGGCGAAATGTATCCGTATTCGGATATGGATATTGCTATTGTCAGCAGGAATCCGATTGATGACGATATTCAGCAAAAAATTGGTGCTTTTATTCAAATATTATGGGATATCCATTTACAGCCCGCCCCTAAGGTGGGAACAATTAATGAGTTATGTGAAAGTGCCCGGGTTGATTTAACGGGTGATTCAGCCTTACTGGAAAGCCGGTATTTATGCGGCCGGCAGGATCTGGCTGCTGAATTGATTCATCAGCTTGATTTACAGCGGGATGTGGCTGCTTTTATCGAAGGTAAAATACTGGAACAGCGGCAACGATATACCAAAGCGGCCGGTGAAGCCAGTCTGCTGGAAGCCAATGTAAAAACCACTCAGGGTGGTTTACGCGATATTCATACTTTATTGTGGCTGGCAAAAGTTCAGGGATTACCTCCTCAGATTCATCAGCTGATGAAAAATGCTATTCTGAACCGAACTGAAGCCAGGCTGTTACTGAGCTGCCAGAAACAGCTAGCCAGAATCCGTATTGAGCTGCATCTGACTGCCAGACGGGCTGAAGACAGATTGATTTTTGATTTACAAACTCAGGTAGCACAGAATCTTGGCTATCGCGATGATGCAAATTCCCGGGCCAGTGAAAAACTAATGCATGATTTTTATCGTGCACTAAAAGGCGTGAAACAACTCAGTGGTATTCTGGTACCTATGCTGCGCGACCGTGTTTACGCTTCTCTGCCGCGTGTAGTGGTTAATCTGGATCAGCATTATTATCAGGTAGGTAATATGCTGGCAGTGCATAATCTTGAACTTTTCTCGCAACAGCCTGAGCATATATTTACCATTTTACGTGTTGCTCAGGAACACAATGACATAATTGGTCTGGCACCAAAAACCCTGCGTGTATGGTGGGCAGCTGCACACCAGCTAGTGAATGAAGAGTTTTATCAGAATCCAGCAAATCGCGAATGCTTTGCCGGATTCTTCAAACACGGAGAGGGTCTGACTCATTTATTGCGCTTTATTAATCTGTATGGTGTGCTCGGCCGGTATTTGCCGGCATGGGGAAAAATAGTCGGTCTGCTGCAACATGATTTATTTCATATTTATCCGGTAGATGATCATATTTTAATGGTTGTACGCAATATGCGGCGTCTGGCTATGGAACAGCACAGCCATGAACTGCCTTTTGCCGCAACATTAATGCATACTTTTGCACGCAAACATATTTTGTATATGGCTGCACTGTTTCATGATATTGCCAAAGGCCGTGGTGGTGACCATGCACAAAAAGGCGTAGCCGATGCCCGCTCCTTTGCCGAAGATCATTTTCTGGATAGTGAAGAAAGCGATTTACTGGCGTGGCTGGTAGAACAGCATCTGCTAATGTCTATGACAGCGCAGAAAGAAGATATTCAAGACCCTGAAGTGATTACCCGATTCAGCAAACAGGTTAAAACTGTTGAACGGCTCACTGCTTTATATCTGCTGACCGTAGCAGATATCCGGGGCACCAATCCGAAAATCTGGAATTCATGGAAAGCCAGTTTGCTGGAAAATTTATATAAAGCCACGCTGCATCAGCTCAATGGTAAACAAAGCAACCGGCACACGACTATTCTTGACCGCCGGCAACAGGCAATGCATGAGTTAAATCAATATCACATCAGCGAATCACAGCAGCGCCAATTGTGGCATATTCTCGGTCAGGCTTATTTTGCCCGCCATGAGTGGCAGGATATTTTATGGCATTTATCAAAAATTATTAATTATGAACAGCAGGCTCAGGCACACAGCCAGATGCTGCCGGATAATGATACCCTGAAGGTGATGGTTTATATGCCTAACCGCCCGAAACTCTTCACTGAGCTGGCTTCGGTTTTCAGTGAAGCAGGAATGAACATTCTGACTGCCCGTGCCTATATCACCGAACACAACTTTATTCTGGATACTTTTATTCTGCAATTTCCGCCGAATCTCAACCCGAATGATTATCTCACCATACAGAATAAAACCGAGCTGGCGCTTAATCAGTTTGTAAATGGTAAATTGCCGATGTCTGCGAGCAATCCGGCCAGTCTGAGCCGGCGTAGCCGTCATATTCCGATTGCACCGCGAATCAGTATTGATGAAGAAGATAATCCCGGCTGGTACAGCCTGCACATTATTACAGCAAACCGGCGTTTTTTACTTGCCAACATTGCTGCTGTTTTATCCGATTTAAATATCAGTATTCGCTTTGCCAAAATCACTACTCTGGATGAACGGGTAGAAGACAGTTTTCTGGTATATGCGCCTCAACTGGCCGATACTCAACAGCAATTGCAGCTTAAAAATGCTCTGCTGGATCAATTACTGCGCTAAGCAGTGATAACGGGAAACAGATAATGAACAGTTTTCAGATTGATAAAAATATTCTCAGCCAGTGGCAACGGCAGGCAAACAGACAGTATCCTGCATTATGTCAGCAGCGTCCGTCTCAGAGCCATAAGGGTACGTTTGGCACGCTGGGTATTCTGGGTGGTTCAGAAGGCATGGCCGGTTCGATTATTCTGGCCGGAATAGCTGCACTGCATTGTGGCTGCGGTAAAGTATGGCTTGGTTTTCAGCAACCGGCATTACCAATGCCAATACTAAGCCAGCAGCCAGAAATTATGTTAAATACCGCTGAACGGCTTTTACACCGTTCCGATATTACCGCATGGGTGATTGGCTGTGGTCTGAGTACCTCAACTACGGCACTGGCAACACTGACTGAATGTCTGCAACAGAAGCATATGATGGTAGTCGATGCCGATGCACTGAATTTACTTGCTCAGCAGCCTACTTTGCTGACTGGCAGGCATAATAATCAAAATGTTGTTTTAACACCGCATCCGGGAGAAGCAGCACGCTTACTGCAATGCAGTATTAGTGAAATTCAGAGTAACCGTTATCAGGCCGCACGCCAGCTGGCGCAAAAATATTCAGCATGGATAGTTTTAAAAGGTCATCAGAGTCTGATTGTTTCACCTCATGGACAGATACAGCAAAATGAAACCGGCAATCCGGGACTGGCAACAGCAGGTAGCGGTGATGTCTTAGCCGGCATAATCGGCAGTTTGCTGGCTCAGCAAATCCCACCGGAGCAGGCAGTATCAGCCGGAGTATGGTTACATGGTGCTGCGGCAGATATTCTTGCTGCCAATGATACCGGCCCTATAGGTTTATGCGCCGGTGAAATAGCTACGGCTGCACGCTGGCTGCGCAACCGTTTAACTGAATCTGTCTGAAAAACATAATAAAAACCCCCATTTTACGGGGGTTTTAGCTTATTTTCTGTTCCGCAAACATGCTTTTTTACTTGAAAATAAATGCTGAAAAATCAAATACTGTTTTTTTTCTGCGGAATAGAAAAATGCAATTAGCATTCTAAAATTCAACCGTTGTGGAGATCGCAACGGTTGGGTAAAATTTCTAAAATCCAGTTATGGTGTACATCACAACGACTGAATGTAATTCACGAACTCCAGTTGTGGTAAATAGCACCACAACTGATTAACCAATGCCAAAATTCAACTGTGGTGATCTCCACCACGGTTGAAAAAGGCTTACTGAATACAGTTCAGGTCAAATCAATTAAGAAAAATTCCAATAAAAATTTCAGGTTGTCATGATTATTTCTTATTAACTACCTTATTCTCTTCTCAATATCAGCGTAAAACCCTTTGATAAAATCGAATTTAGTATTTAGTAATTAGAATTTATAGCTAGTGCAAAAAACAGTTATTGCTCATAAAAATCATAAGAACTATTGACATTAACGTTACATCAAGGTTAATAATTAATCCATTGTTAAACCCAAAGAGCAAAATTCTTTTTTATTTAATTATTATAGGAGACGGACAATGAGATCTTTTTCAAAAACCTGTTCTTGCAAAACAAAGCATGAGGCTAATCATTCATGTGAACAGACAAATAAGAATAAACAAGAAACAAAGTGTTGTTCTAGCTCTGATAACAAAAATAAAACACCAAATGAGCACCATCATGCAACCTGCGCGAAAACAGATGATGATGGAGAAGATGATTCGGACAGTGCACACTCCAGTGGAGGATGTTGTGGGCATGAACATGTAACCTCTCCTTTATTAGACATATCCCCTATTAGTGATGCTTCTGATACTCGAGCTGTTTACCGCATCATGAAAATGGATTGCCCAATGGAAGAAGCGCTTATTCGAAAAAAACTTGGCAGCATTCAAGGGATTACTCATCTTGAGTTTAATTTAATGCAACGTATTCTCACTGTTGATCATGAGCTTTCATCTACTGAATCAATTATTGCTGCACTAAAATCAATCGATATGACACCAGAGCTAATACCTAATAATAAAGGTGTAATAACGGTGTTTTCAATTAATGGTATGGATTGCCCAGTTGAGGAGAACTTAATCCGAAGTAAGCTCGCTACAGTATCAGGTATTTTTGATCTTGAATTTAATTTAATACAACGTACTTTGAAAATAAATCATGAGACTTCTGCTTTATCTACGATATCAGAAGCATTATTTTCATTAAATATGGATGCAAAACTTCTAAATACTGAGTCTGGAGAAAGTAATACTATCTCTTCACCTAAAATACCATGGGGAAAATTAGCAATAGCAGGAATAGCTGCTGGATTATCTGAAACTTTTGAACTGATTAATGAATGGGGAATAAGTCCATTTGGTCTTAATCTCAAAGCTTGGACTATTGGCAGAATTGAAATTGTAGAATGTTTACCTTTAATATTTGCTGTAATAGCTATTGCCTTAGCAGGTCTTTCTACTTATAAAAAGGGCTGGTTAGCAGTCAAGAATTTCAATTTAAACATCAATGCACTTATGTCTGTTGCTGTAACAGGCGCGATCTTTATCGGGCAGTTTCCAGAGGCAGCGATGGTCATGGTGTTATTTAATTTATCAGAAGCTATTGAGGCAAAAGCACTTGATCGCGCTAGAAATGCAATTAAAAACCTTCTTGCTTTGGCACCTGAGAAAGCAACCGTTTTACAAGAAAATGGGACGTGGCAAGAAATTAATATTCGCCAAATCCCTATAGGCAGTCGAGTACGAGTAAAGCCTGGCGAAAAAATTGGCTTAGATGGTGTCATTAAAACAGGTCAGTCTACGATTAACCAAGCACCTATTACTGGTGAAAGCATGCCCATAGAAAAAACAGTGGATGGCATGGTTTATGCAGGCACAATTAATGAATCAGGTTCTTTTGAGTTTGAAGTAACTGCAGCAGCAAATAATTCAACTCTCGCTCGTATTATCCATGCAGTAGAAGAGGCTCAAGGAGCTAAAGCACCTATGCAAAGGTTTGTTGACCAATTTGCAAAATACTATACGCCTGCTGTTTTTATAACAGCCATTTTAGTAGCAATTGCTTCACCGCTGATTATGGGAGGCAAATGGGATGAGTCAATCTATACTGCTCTGGTCATTTTAGTTATAGGCTGTCCTTGCGCACTTGTCATATCAACCCCTGTTAGTATTGTTTCAGGAATGGCCGCCGCAACACGCTATGGCATCTTAGTGAAGGGAGGAACATTCCTTGAACAAGGTCGCAAACTAACTTGGTTGGCTTTAGACAAGACTGGAACTATTACTCATGGTAAGCCTCGCCAAACTGATTTTGTGAAGACCGGCAATCTTGAGAGAAATACGATCGTAACTATTGCTTCCAGTATTGCTGCCCGTTCAGATCACCCAGTATCTAAGGCTATTGCAGACAATGCAATTGAAAATGATTTGATTTTACAAGATGTTGATGAGTTTATCGCTATACCTGGTCAAGGCGTTAGTGGCGTTATTAATGGGCAGACGTGGTATTTGGGTAACCATCGCATGGTTGAAGCACTAAAAAAATGCTCGAAAAAACTTGAATCTCAAATTATTAATTTAGAAAAAATGGGAAAAACGGTTGTGGCTTTAGTAGGGGAAAAAGGTGTTCAAGGGCTTTTTG
This sequence comes from Snodgrassella sp. M0351, assembly GCF_016100575.1. NCBI lineage: Bacteria > Pseudomonadati > Pseudomonadota > Betaproteobacteria > Neisseriales > Neisseriaceae > Snodgrassella > Snodgrassella sp. M0351. The sequence goes on from NZ_JACFSG010000001.1 coordinate 1,103,351, forward strand.
CAGTAGCTGATACATTGAAAGAATCCAGTATTGAAGCCATACGTGAATTGAAAAAAAAGGGCGTCAAAACACTGATGCTTACTGGTGATAATGAGCATACTGCCAGAGCTATTGCAGAACAAGTAGGTGTAGATGACTTCAAAGGAAATTTATTGCCAGAAGAGAAGCTTCAGATAGTCAAACAATTGCAAACAAATAATGAAATTGTAGGTATGGTAGGTGATGGGATTAACGATGCACCTGCTCTCGCTAAAGCAGATATCGGTTTTGCAATGGCCGGTGGCGGTACAGATACGGCCATAGAAACTGCTGATGTGGCATTAATGGATGATGATCTTCAAAAAATTCCTAAGTTCATAGGATTGTCTAAATCTACCTATGCGATTTTAGTACAAAATATAGCATTTGCCCTAGGGGTTAAGGCGATATTCTTTGTACTTACTTTTATGGGTTTATCAACAATGTGGATGGCTGTTTTCGCTGATGTAGGTGCATCTTTAGCCGTGATTATCAATGGTTTGAGAGCAATGCGTAAATAAGAAGTTATCAAATGTCTACGTTAATTGCAGGATACTGCACACTTTGCCGCTCACGCTGTGGTACATTAAATGAAGTTGATAACAATCGCTTGATTAAAGTTATACCGAATCCAACTCATCCAAATGGTCATGCCATGTGTATGAAAGGCAAGGCAGCACCTGAACTGATATATAGTGCTAATCGCATTTTTTACCCAATGAAAAGGACTAACCCTAAAGATGCTGCTGACTTTTGGAGAAAGTTTGGGTATCAAAATGCCTAGTGGTTGCCGTGTAGGGCAATGTGAAAGTTGCTCAACTAAAGTTATAAAAGGTTCAACGACGCATCTTAATGGGGCCGAACACTCAGATGAAGGTTGTTGCTTAACTTGTGTTGCCATTCCTACAGGAGATATTATTATTGATGCTTAATTAGTAGCTTATAGAAATAATAATAAATTTAATGAGTTTGTTTGTTTTGATAAACAAATACAAAGCCAGCATCTAGCTGGCTTTACTTTCTAATAACTTAACTACGCCTCAAACACCTGTGGCAGCCAATAGGGATTTAGCATTATTTAGCACAATATGGACAATGTGCAGCCCTGCAAACTGGAATTATATTAACAAAGAATGTCCATCTAAAGGTATTAAAAAAAACAAAGAAAAACCAAGGGACGTATATGTTGAAGACTATATATATGAACTTCTTTACAGATATGGCACGCAAGACTTACAGGATGCAATGCGAATGGCGATGATGTTAGGGCAACGACCAAGCGATATGCTAAAAATCCATACTGGCCTTATTCACAATGGCATACTTAGTTTTAAACAAAATAAAACAAGCAATCCTTTGCGCTTTAAAGTTACTGAGAGTTTACAAGAAATAATCACGCGCCGCGCACCTTATGGAGGATATTTATTTTTAAATTCGCGTAAGCGCAAAATGTCTGTAGGTAACTTATGGGAGCGCTACAAGAAAGCACAGGCTATAGCTATTCAAAAGCACCCAGAACACGCCGAAGAATTAGCACAAGCTCAGTTTAGAGATTTACGCGCCAAGTCAGCTACAGATAAATCATTAGTATCTAGTGAAGAGGCAGCGCAAAAATTATTAGGTCATTCCAGCGTAAATATAACGAAACGAGTATATATCAGACGCAGCAAAGAGATAGATCCATTTGAAGAAGGTGTAGTTAATAAAAATAAATGATGTTGCTCGAATTGCGGAACAAGTAAAATAATTGCGGAACAGACAAATTATAATTTATATTTTTTATTAAATAAAACAACACTTTTAATCTAATTAATTATTTTTTCAATCTGACTGAAAAACAAAACAGATGATTATTTAACCATCTGTTTTATCAGCTTATCCGCTTTTATATTTCGGAAACTGCATTATTTATCTGTTAAAGCCCAGTCTACTGCTGCAGTAGCATGAATTGCCGTAGTATCAAATACCGGTACCGGACTGTCATCCTGCGAAACCAGTAACATAATTTCGGTACAGCCAAGAATGATGGCTTGAGCGCCCTTATCAGCCAGACGCCGGATAATCTGCCGGTACTGCTGGCGTGATTCTTCACGTATGATACCTGATACCAGCTCTTCATAAATAATTTTATGTACTGTCTGACAATCTTTATCGTCAGGAATCAATACCTCTAAACCAAATTTTTCTGTAAGCCGGCCTTTATAAAAATCCTGCTTCATGGTGAATTCGGTACCCAGTAAGCCAACTTTTTGCAGCTTCTGGCTGCAAATTTGCTTAGCCGTTGCATCAGCGATATGCAGCAAAGGTATTGTTATACTATTCTGTACCTGTTCAGCCATACGATGCATGGTATTGGTACAAATTACAATACACTGTGCTCCGCCCTGCTCCAGCTGACGTGCAGCTGTACACATATTTTCTGCCAGTTCATCCCATCGTCCCTGATGCTGCAAAGCTTCGATTTCGGCAAAATCTACAGATAACATGATGCTGCGGGCTGAGTGCGTACCACCAAGACGCTCACGTACTTGTTCATTAATCATGCGGTAATATTCAGCAGAACTTTCCCAGCTCATGCCACCGAGCAACCCAATGGTTTTCATGTTTTCCCCTTGTTCGTTTAAAAAATTATTTATTTAATAGTTGAAGAATTTCTTTTGGCTGCTCAACAATATAATCGGCTGGCCATTGCGATATGTTATCTTCTGCACCGATATATCCCCAGTTCGCCAGCACAGTAATCATGCCGGCATTGCGTCCTGCCTGCATATCACGCTCTGCATCACCGATATACAGACAGTTTTCGGGAGCTACGCCAATGTGACGGCATGCATAGAACATGGGTTCGGTACTGGGTTTCGGCGCACTAGTGGTATCTCCGCTTACGATTACAGCCGGTTCAATACTGCATCCGAGTTTTGGTACCAGACGGTCAGTAAAAACATGCGGCTTATTGGTAATAATCCCCCAGGCTATGTTCTGTTCAGCCAGTTTTTCTAATAACTCATTGATGCCGCCAAATAAAACGGTCTGATCAGTAAAATGCAGTTCATACTCATCCATAAAATCCTGCCTCAAAGCTGCAAACGCAGGATTATCAGGCTGCATACCTGTACCGAGTTTAATCAGTCCTGCTGCACCATGGCTGGCAACCGGACGAATCTCTGCCATAGTTTTAGGCGGTAAATTCTGCTTTTGCAGCACATTATTAAGGGCTATCCCTAAGTCTGGCGCCGTATCGGCCAGGGTACCGTCCAGATCAAATAACACAGCTTTAATCATGATTTTCTACCTGAAAAATGGTCTGATAATCTGATTATATTGTATTAATGAACATGCTGACCGGCAACAGAAGGGATACAGCATAAAAGATTATTGCTGTGTTTATGGGCTGCGCTTTCTGTCTGTACCGTAACATGATGTATATCATGTCTGAGCAATACTTCTGCCAGTTCATTAACCAGTTTCTCTGCTTCCGTTATTGTTAATGTACCATCAACAACAATATGGCAGGACAAAGCATTCATATTGCTGGTAATAGTCCAGGCATGTAAATCATGTACAGCTTTAATTCCCGGCATATCCTGAATCACTCTGCCCAGCTGTTCCAGCTCAATTGCATCCGGTGTGCCTTCCATCAGAATACGCAAAGTGGTTTTCAAGATTCCGATTCCACTGTAAGCAATCAGGCAGGCTACCACTATACTTGCTACCGGGTCAGCCCAGCGCCAGCCAAACAGCATCATCAGTACAGCTGCGGCAATAGCACCCACAGAACCGAGTAAATCACCCAGTACGTGTAGAAACGCCCCGCGCATGTTTACATTATGTTCTGTCTCACTACTGCTGTGCATATACCAGGCAATAATAATATTTACCAGTAAACCAATCGTACTGATAATCAGCATGCCCCGGGTAGCAATATCCGGCGGATTAACAAAACGACCTATGGCTTCATAAACAATCATAACTGCAATTACCATTAGCGCCAGACCATTTACTGCCGCCGCAATAATTTCAAAGCGTTTATAACCAAAGGTCTGCCGACCATTTACCGGTCGCTCACTCAGGTGAAATGCGATTAACGACAGTGCCAGTGCCAGTGCATCCGAAAACATATGACCAGCATCCGACAGCAGTGCCAGACTATTGGTTAACCAACCACCAATAATCTCTACCACCATATATGCACCGATAATCAGCAGTGAAATACTTAAAACTTTTTTATCTGCACTGTGTGCACCAAGATGATGATGGTGATGGTGATGATGAGCTTCATCATGTTCATGCTCATGTGTATGGTTATGTTCGTGCATAGTATTCCTTTAAATATTGTCTGATACCATTAATACGTTAAACCCTGACATATGGTAAAAGTCAAATGTGAATATCAGCAGATTTCAGCTCAGAACATTCTGGAATCCATAGTTAAAGTTAATATTTATACATACCGGCAATAAATTTTTTACGTAAGTTGATAATAGCAGAAAACACAGAAATTTTGCCGATGTTTACTCAGGCTTTGTGCTGACAAATATCGATATCAGCAAAAGCAATAAATATTTTTAATATGTTTATTATTTAAATAATAAATTTTTATTTATTAATTTCCTTACATTGTTTCACATATCGAGGTAAAATACTTGTTTGTACAAGTCATGTTCAGTGAGCTACTGAATCATTAATAGACTTGAGAATTGACAGCCAATTCAGATTAAGCGAAAAGAATACATATTCCGGTTTGAAGTGTTTATATTTTATGAATATGTAGTTTTCATTCACACTGAGAATACTTGTTTATTCTGGTAATGTGAGATTTTTTGCAAGCTTATTCATAATACCGGATCATTGATTGATTATATGCTTTTACAAAACGAATATTGTATGCATATATTAGCTGCCGGAAATAATCCGGATTTAAGCAAAAACATGAATTAACTGATTCTCAACTGTTGCTTTTCTTATTATTTATGTTTGGCATGGTTTAACAATCACTACTTTCTGACTGTTTATCTGTTTCATGTTTAGTTTTATATCTATTGAATTCGGCCTTTCATTTATTGCCTTTTTCTGTCTTTACTGGCTGTTGGGCAGCAAACCGAAACTGCAAAATCTGCTTTTACTGTGCACCAGTTATCTGATTGTTTATTTGTGCGGAAAAATACAGGCACTAATTGCATTACTGCTATTTACGGTATTTATTTATGCCACATCTGTACGAATAGTTCATGCCGCTAAACCCAGAATATGGCTGATAACTGCAATCATATGCACTATTCTGAATCTGGCATTATGGAAATATTTTGATTTTTTCCGCACCTCTGTCAGCTATGGCTTGGATAGTTTGAAACTGAGTTCCGACTGGCTGTCGGGTATCATATTACCGCTGGGACTGTCCTACTACTCATTTCAGGCCATCAGCTATCTGGTTTCGCTTTATCAGGAGCGATGCCACAATCAGCCTGCCGGTAAAGTTTTTACATTACCGGGTCTGGCCCTGCATCTGGCTTTTTTCCCTACTATTACTGCAGGCCCGATTGCACGCGCCTACGATGCACGCGGGTTAACGGATATATATAAACAGGCCTGCGGTATGGCAACACAAATCTATACTCCGCAACCCCGCAGAATTCTGGCACCTACTCTGGCATTGTGTCTGATTGTAATGGCTTTAATGAAAAACTGGTGGCTGTCCGGCTGGATTGCCGACAACTGGGTAGATCCGGTATTCGCTAATCCCATGCAATATCATAGTCTGGAAATACTGGCTGCCATATATGGCTATACTGTTCAGCTGTTTTTTAATTTTTCCGGTTACAGTGACCTGATGATCGCGATTGGGTTGCTACTGGGATTTCGCCTTCCGGTGAATTTCCGCGCACCATTACTGGCACATAATATCCGCGAATTCTGGCTGCGCTGGCACATCAGCTTATCAACCTGGATACGGGATTATATTTATATCCCGTTGGGCGGCGGTCGACATGGAATGGCGCGCACCCAGCTTAACCTGCTGATAGCCATGGCATTATCCGGAATCTGGCACGGGACAGGCTGGCATTTTTTAATCTGGGGCTTATTGCATGCAGCCGGGATGATCTTGCTTAATCTGGGCGACTGGCTGTACAGTCGTCTGCGTCATTGTGAATTGAATAAAGCTCGCGATGCTTTGAGTAAAAGCAGCCGGCCAGCTAAAATTATCAGCATAGTTGTGACTGTACATTTTGTATGTTTTTGTTTTATTTTTTTCCGCGCACCTACACTTAATGATGCTCTGCTTTTGTTACACGCACTGTTTTACAACAATATCAATGTACCTCTGAGTACCAATCCGTTTTATTTTTTTAGTTTGTTATTGCTGGCATGGATACTGTATCCATTTCTGGCAAAATTTACCAATATGTTATACAAGCGCGCGGATTCTCTGCCACGATACCGTCTGATTCTTCCTTTATTACTGTTAGTGGTTCTGGTATTAATTTGCGCGCCAACAGGTATTCCGGGATTCATTTATGCCAACTTCTAAATACCGCCGCGTGCCTTCTTACCACAATAAACAGAAAAAAAAGTATCCTCATGTTGAGGAAGTACCTGTGGTTAGTGTAAAAACCATTACAACAATGCCTATTGTTGTTGAGAGTGAAGAAACAGAAACCAAAGAGCAGCCGAAGAAAAGCAATAAACAGCAATTTCGTTTTGTCCTGCTTGTTTTCATCATTACTGCCGGTATTGCATTATGGCTGATGCAAAACTCAATTATCGCCTATTATCAGCAAACTTACCATAGCAACAGTATTTTAACGAAACTAAAACAGTATACATGGTGGCAAACAGGCAGCCGTGCTGGTGAAGCACTTAATAACGGTGTCAACCAGCTTAATCAGTCAATCAAGTCTGCTAACCTCAGCACCATCACTGCTTTTAATGATAATTACGCCTATACGGACAGCTATAAAGCCAAATTGCAGCAACAACTAAAACTTGCACAGGAACAGCATCGGTTAGCCCAGAAAAAAGCAGCAATAGAAAATGATATGAAGGCAGCCTTTACGCTTACAGCTGCTGATGAAGTGTTTTTTGCCGGTGATTCATTAATGCAGGGGGTGGCACCGCATGTGCAAAAATGGCTCAGTGAAGTTTATGGTATTAAAAGTATCAACCTGAGCAAACAGAGTACCGGATTAACCTATCCGGGCTTCTTTAACTGGCCGCAGACTATTGCAAATACGCTGGAAAATAATCCGCATATCAAAATACTGGTTATGTTTCTCGGACCGAATGATCCATGGGATATTCCTGATCCGCATAACGGCAGCAGATTTGTCAGCTTCGCATCTCCTCAATGGGAAAGTATTTACCGCAGCCACATCAAAACCATTATGGATAGCGCCCGACAGCATCAGGTCACCGTTTTGTGGCTGACTCCGCCGGATATGAGAAAGCAAAAACTGAATGAACAAATGATTTATCTGCGTCAGATTACTGCCGATGAAGTAAGCAAAAATCATGGATATGTCGTAGATACCCGTGCAATGCTGGGTAGTAATGGTGATCAATTTTATGATACGGTAACACAAGCTGATGGAAAGAAAATTAAAACCCGCAGTTCAGACGGGATTCATTTCACACTTTCTGGGCAAAAAATTATTGCCAGAAATATTTTTAACCGCTTCAATCTGCCAGCACAAATTACGGATAACGATACAACAAATGTACAGTAAAAAGCATCTTGCCATTCTGGGCTGCTGCCTTTTCATTATGGCCTGCTCAGCAGATCCGGCTCCGGCACAATCTGCCCGCAAACAGGTATCAGCATCTTCGCAGAATAATCATGCTGCACAGATTGCCCAGGCATTACAGAAAAAAAGTATCAATATAGTGCAAATCGGTGATTCACATACAGCAGCGGATTACCTTACAGACGCTGCCCGTGTGTACTTACAGCAGCAATTAGGTAATGGCGGTCCCGGATGGGCTATGCCGACTCAGTTTCCGGGTTTACGTCTGGCGCGTTTTACCTACCAGAATCAGGGCTGGCAGGCTATTTCCAGCCGTACCGATACCAGCCAGAATTATGCACTTGGCGGTTTGGTAGCTGTTCCTTCCGTGGGGTCAGTAATGACTATCAAAACACGTGAGCCCGAAGTCGAACAAACAGTTACCGTCACTATCCGTCAGGGACCAAATGATGAAGATTTAACGATTACCGACAGTAACGGTAAACAGATTGTTCTTGGCGCACAACCCAAAGATAATCAATGGCATTTCAGTCAGTTTAACGCACATTTTCCGATTACCGTTACCGCCGGTATGAATTTTCAGACAGCCATAGGCGGCTGGTGGGTACGTAATCAAAACCGTCAGGGTGTGGTATTTTCTGCTCTGGGGATTAATGGTGCCCAGCTTACTCAGTGGCAACGCTGGAATACTCAGGCATGGCAGCAGGAGTTGAATGTTATTGCTCCCGACCTGATTATTCTTGCCTACGGTACCAACGAAGCCTATAACGGAGTTGAGATTGAAACCGTTAAACAAAATCTGATTGAAACTATTAACCGCATTCGTGCAGCCTCTCCCAACAGTGCCATTATGATTCTTGGTGCGCCGGAAAGTCTGAAAAGTACAGCTGGCTCATGCGGCGTACGACCGGAAAAACTCACTGAATTACAGGAGATGCAAAAAGAAGTGGCACAAAGCCAGCAGGTATTTTTCTGGGACTGGCAGGCAGTAATGGGGGGTGAATGCAGTATGAAACCATGGATTAATCAGGGACTGGCCCGGAATGATGGTGTTCACTTTACCTCAAAAGGTTATCAGCGGCTTGGTCAGGCACTGGGTGAAAGTATTTTATCCATGCGTCAGCAGCGGTAATTCTGTATTTAAATAAAAAAACCGGTTCTGCGGGTAATTATATCCTGCAAAACCGGTTATTTTTTATTCAGTCTGTTTAGCGTTTCGCCAGCCCCTGCTGATGCAAAAATGGCAGAATCTGCGGACGTAAAGGCTGAGAAAAATTGTTAGTCACAGCCTTACTCCAGTTCAGATCCAGACCACTGCGCTCTTTATAATAAGCAGTAAGCTGTTCATCATAAGCAGCCAGTTTGGCTGCATCAAGTGCCTTATAACTGTTTTCACTCACCAGTGTTTCCAAAGGCAGACGGGGACGATACATCGGATCCTGAGCCGGATGCCCGATACACATGCCGAACAGCGGAAAAGTTAATGGCGGCAACGCCAGTATTTCTGCCGCACGGGCGACATCATTACGCAGAGAACCAATATACACACCACCCAAGCCCATTGATTCAGCTGCCAGAAGACAGTTTTGTGCCATGATACCGGCATCCACAGCACCGAGAATTAATCCTTCAGTCCAGTCCAGCTGGGCTTCAGGAAAAGCCTGCTTGTGTTTTGTGTAATCAATACAAAATACCCAGAATTCTGCAGCAGTACGTACGTATTTCTGATTGGCTGCAACTTCACATAAAGCCGCACGTTTTTCCGCATCTGTAACGCGAATAATCTGGGTACTTTGCATAAAACTGGATGAAGAAGCAGCACGACCGGCTTCCCAGACCGCTTCACGCTGCTCATCCGTTAAAGCTTCTTCAGTAAATTTACGGATGGAGCGATGACGGTAAATAGTCGGTAAAGTAGCTTCACTCTTTAGATTGGTGTGGTAACTCATGATTATTCCTGATATTAATTTTAGCTTTTCAGACGCAGCGCCAGTTCAGCCAACCGTTTACCCTGGGCAAAAGCCAGTGCCTCTTCTTCAGCACTTAGTTGAGTATTATTATTATGACCGGCCACATGGCTGGCACCGTAAGGTGTTCCGCCACTATGGGTACCATTAAGCTGTGGTTCACTGAACGGAATACCGCACAACAGCATCCCGTGATGCAAAAGCGGAGTCATCATACTTAAAAGCGTACTTTCCTGACCACCATGCAAACTGGTGGTACTGGTAAATACACAGGCTGGTTTGCCAATCAGACTACCCGCCAGCCACAAGCTGCTGGTACTGTCGAGAAAATATTTAACCGGTGCAGCACAATTTCCAAACCTCGTCGGGCTGCCCAGAGCAAGTGCTGCACAGTTCTGAACTTCATCCAGAGTAACATAAGGCGCTCCTTCATCCGGAATCTCCGCTGCTGTTGCTTCACATACAGCCGACACTTTCGGTACAGTGCGTAACAAAGCTTCACACCCTTCTACACTGTCTACACCACGAGCCAGTGCCAGTGCCAGATTACGGGTACTGCCTGACAGGCTGTAATACACCACCAGAATAGGTAAATCGGCCATATACTGCTCCTTAAAGATTGTCTGAAGGCTATTATTGTGCCGTAAGTGTCATAAATTGACCAGCCTGCACGGAAAGTCTGCGCCGTCTGCTCTTTTTGGTTACAATCAGCCATGTGAGGAGTCGCCATGAATATACAATTATTTAAAAGCAAATATTTACAGCAGCGCCTGCCACAGTTTTTATTGTTTGTTGCGCATAACTATCAGCGCTGCAAGCTGCCGCTTATTGCCGCCAGCCTGACATTTACTACGCTGCTGGCACTGGTACCTTTTTTTACTATTACTGTTATTGTCATTAATGCGTTTCCCATGTTTGCAGATATGGCCACACGCTTTAATCAGTTTCTGACCCATATTATTGTACCGGCTGCCGGTGCCGATTCTGTCGGTGACTATCTGTATGACTTCCGGGATAAAGCCAGCGGATTAACTGCTGTCGGTATCAGTTTTATGATTATTACCTCACTGATGCTGATACAGACAATTGAGCATGCATTTAATCAAATCTGGCAAGCACGCGATCAGCGACCACTATGGATTCGTATTCTGATTTACTGGGCACTGCTAACCCTGGGACCGGTCGTGCTGGGAATGAGTCTGTCTTTTATTAATTTATTATCTAATCCGGCCAATATGGCCAATCAGATACCGTTTTACAGCACACTTTTTAAAATTATCACCAATCTGGCGCTATTCACCATTTTATTGTTTTTATTATATAAACTGGTACCATTTTGTTTTGTTCGATGGCAGCATGCTCTGCTAGGTGCTTTTATCACAGCAGTGGGGCTGGATTTATTGCGGCGCGGCTTTGCTATTTTTGTTACCTATTTTGGCAATTATCAGAAAGTATATGGTGCATTTGCAGCAATACCGGTATTTTTAATCTGGCTGAATTTATTATGGTTGCTGTTACTTGCCGGTGCTGTACTTACCTCTTCTTTGCCCTACTGGCATCAGGACAGATTTCGCCATCTGCGTCAGTATCAGCCATTTGAAAATGCACTTGATCTGTTGTATCAGCTGGTAACAGCTCAGCAACAAGGACAGGCTGTCAAATCCTGTCTGTTGCAGCAAAAGCTCGGAATCAGTGATAAACATTTAGACCAGATACTTTCTAAACTCGAAAAGCAGCATTATATTGCTTACTGTAGTGACGGCTGGATATTGCAAAAAGATCCGGATAAAATCATGCTGTCAGATTTGTATCAACTATTTATTTATCAGCCTAATCACAATTCAGCCGTAGCTACTTCCGTAAACACCCTGCTACAGCCATGTTTACAGCAACTGAATATCAGTCTGTCCCGATGGGCAAGACAACTACAACAGCAAACACAAAATCAATCATAAAAATTATTCTGACACTGGTAATTTCAGATAAATAGTTTTACATTTACCTGTTTTAGGATGGATTGCCCGATACACAACCATGTCCCTGTTAACTCAATCATCAGCCTTGTTAAAGCAGTTCAAACAGAAAATAGCCGCCAAACCAAAACTTTGGTGTGGTATTGCCGTGGCAATCGTATTGCTTCTGATTATACTGGTTGTACTCATATCCGGCCGTAAACACAATTCAGATCGTTATCAGCCAAAGCATATAACACTCAAACTGGCTCCGGTTAACATTAAAACCCAGGCGCCTGTACAGAATTTCTGGCGGGACGAAATCGTCCAGCCCGGCGATACGATTAACATGGTACTAAGCCGCTTTGGTATCAGTGCAGATGAAATTCAGCGCATTACCAGTCTTAACATCATCAAAAATAAGGTACAGCATTTACAGGTCAATCAGGTTTTCAGTATCCGCACCGATAACAATGGCCTCCTTACCGATATCCAGTTTTTTAATGATGATGATAATGGCGAAAAAAATCTGGTGGCACTGAAAAAAACCGGTAATAACTGGAATGCCGATATCAGCGCAGTGGATACTGAAACTCTGCCGACATTTAAAGCCGTTGTCGTTAAAACCTCTGCACGAGGAGCACTGGCACAAGCCGGTATTCCGGTAGAAATCAGAGAATCACTGCGTGAAATTTTCAAAGACAAAATTGATATTAACTCGCTGCAAAGTGGCGATACTATCCGCCTGATTTACGACAGCCTGTATTATCGCGGTCAGGAACTGGCAACAGGTGATATACGCGCAGCAGAATTCAGCCACAATGGCAATATTTATCATGCCTATTATTACGATACCGGTAATGATGGTAACGGCCAGTACTATGATGTAAACGGTAAACCTTTGCGCAAAGGATTTTCCAGTGTACCAGTCGATGGTGCACGGATTTCTTCCCCCTTTGGTACACGTTTTCATCCGATACTGCAAACTCTGCGCATGCACAGCGGTATCGATTATGCTGTTGCCAGCGGAACACCCATACATGCCCCATCGGATGGTACTGTTGAAAGCTTTGGTGTCAAAGGGGGCTATGGCAATGCAGTTGTGCTGCGACACAACGACAGCATGCAAACTCTGTACGGACACATGAGTGCTTTTGCTAATCTAAGTGTTGGTCAGCATGTACAGGCTGGTGATATTATCGGATACGTAGGCAGTACCGGCGTTTCTACCGGCCCGCATCTGCATTACGAAGTCCGGATTAACGGACAGCCGGTAAATCCGACCAGCGTTGCCCTGCCGACCCGCACACTGAATGCACGCGAACTGGCTGACTTCAAAAAGAAACAGCATCACTGGGATAAGCAGTTATCCGGCTTTCGTAATCTGAATGTGACCATTGCCCAGCTGGATTAACTGATAGCGGTATCTGCTCTGGAACTCACCAAACTTTACGCATACAATACCCGTTTTGCTGAAACAGAATCCATCATGAAAATTGCCACCTGGAATGTCAACTCCCTCAATGTGCGTCTGCCGCATACGCTGCGCTGGCTCGAAGAAAACCAGCCGGATATACTGGCTTTGCAGGAACTGAAACTTGAGCAGGATAAATTCCCGGAAACTGAATTTACCCAAATTGGCTATCATGCAGCATGGAACGGGCAAAAAACCTATAATGGCGTTGCCATACTCAGCAGACAGCCTCTTGAGGACGTAACAGTTGATATCCCCGAATTGAATGAACCGCAAAAACGCATTATTGCGGCAACGGTTAATGATGTCAGAATTATCTGTGCTTATTGCGTCAATGGTGAGGCTGTAGGCAGCGAAAAATTTGCCTATAAAGAGCGTTGGTTTGCGGCACTGAATAACTATATCAACACTGAGCTGGCACAACATCCCAAAACCATATTGCTGGGCGATTTTAATATCGCACCACATGATACAGATGTTTATGACCCGGTAAAATGGCAGGACAAAGTATTGTGTTCAGCACAGGAGCGCAGCTGGTTTCAGCAGTTGTTGAGTCTGGGACTAACAGACAGTCTGTATTATCTTTATCCGGACAGCACAAACTATACATGGTGGGATTACCGTATGAATATGTTTAAACGCAAACTTGGTTTACGCATAGATCATATACTGATCAGCAATGCGTTATTGCCGGCTTTGCGTGAAGTACAGATAGACAGCGAAGCCCGCGGCTGGGAACGCCCCAGTGATCATGCACCGGTAATGGCTACTTTCGCCTGATGAACAGCACACCTTCTTTTCAATACTATATCGGCCTGATGTCAGGCACCAGCATGGATGGTATTGATGCCGTACTGGCCAAACTTTCCGGTACTCAATGGCTAGGTGTCTGTGCACATGCATTCGTCACCTACCCGGAAACACTCAGGCAGCAGCTATTATCATTACAAATACCACAGCAGAACGAACTGGCACAGGCAGCGGTACTGGCACAGCAGCTAGCACACCTGAATGCTCAGGCTGTCAGTACAGTGCTCAGTACAGCACAAACTGAAGCTCGGACCGTGACAGCACTGGGCTGTCACGGTCAGACCATACGTCATGTACCGGAACAGCATTACAGTATTCAGCTAATGGACTGGGCACTACTGGCCGAACTTACCGGCATCACAACAGTAGGTGATTTTCGCAGTCGCGATCTGGCTGCCGGTGGTCAGGGTGCGCCATTGGTACCGGCCTTCCATCAGGCAGTTTTTACTGATGAAAAGCAATGCCGTGTGGTTCTGAATCTGGGCGGCATTGCCAATATCAGCGTTCTGCAACCACACCAGCCGGCATTCGGCTTCGATACCGGTCCGGCCAATATGCTGATGGATGCATGGGTACAGCAAAACTGGCAGCAAGAATTTGATTTTAACGGCACACTGGCCGCACAAGGCCGGACAATTGAGCCATTGCTGCAAGCCATGCTCAGCCATGCCTATTTCAGCCAGCCTTATCCCAAAAGCACCGGCCGTGATTTATTCAGTTCCGATTGGCTCAGCCAGTATCTTAACGGACAGGAAAATCCCGCAGATGTATTACGCACTCTGCTTGAACTAACCGCACACAGTGCTGTAAACGCCATTATAAATGCCGCACCTGATGCCGGCAGCGTATATGCATGTGGCGGCGGGGCGCAAAATCTGCTTCTGATGCAAACACTGGCACAGCAGCTTGAATTACACCGGATATCTCTATACAGCACCGATACTTTACAACTTCCGGCACAACTGGTTGAGGCTTCTGCTTTTGCCTGGCTGGCGGCATGCTGGTATCAGCGTCAGCCTGTAGCCACTCATCATGCTACGGGTGCTCATGGTGCACGTATACCCGGCTGCGGTTACTGGGTTTGATACTCCGCAAAAAACCGTTAAATCCTGTTACTAATATCAGATACAGAGCCTGACAGAACGTATAATAACCAGTTAATTTCTGATAAAAATACCAAATTAAGCTGCAACATTTATGGCCACAACACGAAAAAAAACTGCTCCGAGCAAGCAGTTACCGAAAAAACTCAAACCACAGGAAATCAGCAAACCCAGACAGCCATGGTTAATGAACCTCATTAATGATATTTTCTGGCTGCTGGCACTGATGATTACCCTGTTTGTCATACTGTCATTAGCCAGCTTTGATATGGCTGATCCGGCATGGTCACGCGGTATTGCACAAATTAATAAAACTCATAATCTGGCCGGTCTTACCGGAGCATGGCTGTCTGATATCGGCTACTACATTTTCGGTTTATCTATCTGGTGGTTAATTATTGCTGCCATTATCGCCCTGTATAAAAGCTTTCGTCCGCTCAATGCACGCTCTCTTAACACCAGCGTTGACAGTAAACCCTACAGCAGCTGGCTGGCTCTGAGTGGTTTAGCTGTACTTCTGGTATTCAGCCCTACTCTAGAAAATCTGGTATTTACCAGTATGCTTGAGAATACTCTGCCTATTGGTGCAGGAGGTTTAACCGGGCAGAGTTTCGGAAAACTATTACATCAGTTCTTCGGTATGACCGGCGGTCTGATTATCAGTATATTTATGATGCTGATCGGGCTGTCAATGTTATTGCAGGTATCGTGGTTAACCGTAATCGAAAAACTTGGTGCACAGTTTGAATGGTTCTGGTGCAAATTACTGCGCCGGCCGCAGCGGTTAATTACCGAATTTCCAAACAACAAAACCGTCCGGCGTGTAGTCAAACAGGCCAAAAATATTACAGCAAAAAATATCGAACCACCCGAGCTTACCACCAGCAACCGTAAAACCGTGGCTGTACGTACAGAAGTACCCGTCGCACAGGATTTAACAGAACCGGCACCGGTATCTGAACCTATAGTAAAAAGTGATAATGGTCTGATTCATTTACCGGATACAGAATTACTCAGCAAACCCTCCGGTCAGCCTGCTGTGGTTAACAGCGAGCTTTTGCAGCAAACGGCTGCACACATCGAATCCCGATTGAAAGAATTCGGCGTTGAAGTAGAAGTGACCAGTGCCACTACCGGCCCGGTTATTACCCGCTATGAAATCGAACCGGCACAGGGAGTAAAAGGCAGCCAGATAGTCAATCTTAATAAAGATCTGGCCCGCTCCCTTTCAGTACAAAGCGTACGTGTTGTAGAAACCATCGCCGGTAAAACCACAATGGGCATTGAGCTGCCTAATGAAGAACGCCAAAACGTTCTGCTGTCAGAAATACTGGGCGCAAAAATCTTTCATGAAGCCACTGATAAATTAACCATGGCTATGGGGAAAGATATTGCCGGTGCACCCGTGATTGCCAGTCTGGCGAAAATGCCGCATTTACTGGTTGCCGGTACTACCGGCTCTGGTAAATCTGTCGGTGTTAACTGCATGATTCTGTCGATTTTATACAAAGCACAGCCGGACGAAGTGCGCTTTATCATGGTAGACCCGAAAATGCTGGAATTAAGTGTATACGACGGCATTCCGCATCTGCTTGCTCCGGTGGTTACCGATATGAAAGAAGCAGCTCAGGCACTCAACTGGTGTGTTACCGAAATGGAAAAACGTTACCGGCTGTTAGCGCATGTCGGAGTACGCAACATTACCGGCTTTAATGACAAAGTAGCAGCTGCCAAAGCAGCATCAACGCCACTGGTTAACCCATTCAGTACCAATCCGGACGATCCGGAACCATTGGATAAACTGCCTTATATCGTTGTTGTTATTGATGAGCTGGCTGACCTGATGATGGTAGAAGGCAAAAAAGTAGAACAGCAGATTGCCCGGCTGGCACAAAAAGCCCGTGCTGCCGGTATCCACCTGATACTGGCAACACAGCGCCCGAGTGTTGATGTGATTACCGGACTGATTAAAGCCAATATTCCCACCCGGCTTTCATTTCAGGTATCCAGTAAAATTGACAGCCGTACCATTCTGGATCAGATGGGTGCTGAAAACCTCCTGGGTAAAGGTGATATGTTGTTTTTACCGCCCGGTCAGGCAGAACCTACCCGTCTGCATGGTGCATTTGTCTCCGATGATGAAGTTCATGCCATCGTTAACTTCATTAAACAGCAGGCTCCTGCCCAATACGTAGAAGGCTTATTATCAGGAGAGGCTGCTCAGACCAATGTTAATCAGGTTAATCCGAACGCCAACAGTGACGAATTATTCGACCAGGCGGTAGCCTTTGTACTGGAAACCCGTAAAACATCTATTTCATCTTTACAACGCCATCTGCGCATTGGTTACAACCGTGCAGCAAATCTGATGGAAGCACTCGAAGCCGCAGGTATCGTTTCACCTGCTGAGCTGGGTGGCAGCCGGCGGATTCTGGCACACAAAGACAGCCTGTAAAGATTAATTACCTTTCTCGGTCTGCCAGTAATTAAAGCCGCAATAAATATATTTTATTGCGGCTTTAACAGCTTTATAAATTCAGTTTAAGCTGCTTTTTTACAAGTATAAGCGAATCCGACTGCGCCAATCACAATCATCGGCAGACTAAGCCATTGCCCCATAGACATATGCATCGCCAGCAAACCCAGATAGTCATCAGGTTCACGCGCAAACTCAACAATAAACCTGAATAAACCGTAGCCAAGTAAAAACAGCATAGATGCCTGCCCCAGCGGACGAGGTTTTTTGGTAAACAGCCACATAATCACAAACAGCACAATTCCTTCAAGCATAAATTCATACAGCTGTGAAGGATGGCGCGGCAGCATCTGAAATTTATTCCATACCGGCAGCCATTGTTGCGGATCCTGCATCACCAGCGCAACATCATCATCATGCGCGTGCGGAAAACCCATTGCCCAGAAAGCATCAGCACTGGTAACACGCCCCCACAGCTCGCCGTTAATAAAATTACCGATACGACCGCATGCCAGTCCAAGCGGTATCAGCGGCGCCACAAAATCGGCTACCGCCCAGAATTTAACCTTGTGTTTGCGGGAAAACAGCCACATGGCGACCAGCACTCCGATAAAGCCGCCATGAAACGACATACCACCCTGCCAGATTTTCAGAATATCCAGTGGATGACTGAAATAGTACGCAGACTGATAAAACAACACATAGCCCAGACGCCCGCCCAGTATCACGCCGAATACACCCCAGGTAAATAAATCTTCCAGCAATTCATTGGTAAATATGGTCTGCCCACTTTTAATCCGTCTGCGTCCCAGCCAGATAAACAAACAAAAACCAACAATATAACTTAATGCGTACCAGCGAATGGCCAGAGGACCCAGATGTATCAATACTGGATCAAAATTCGGATGGATCATCATAAATTTAGCATTCCTCAGATATCCTGCTTATTTCATCAGTCACAACAGCCAGTCACCCTATTCTGGATAACAGCCGGAATGACCAGAAATACCACAACCAAAATAGCAGACAGTTTAACTCATATTAGCCAATCTATGCGCCACTTTCCGCATTTCATCCCTTGAAAGCAATACCGAACAGATTGGAATAGAAAATTATTCATTTAATTGATTCAGTATTTATTGACAGCCGTTATTAAGCAGCCTAATATAAAATATGTATTTTATATACATATTAAATTATACAAAATTTTCGGGAGAACAATCATGCAACTTACTACCAGACAAATCGAACTGATTCAGTCTACTATTCCAGCCCTGCAGGAACACGGTGTTGAACTAACCCGCTACTTTTACAACAGGATGCTCACCAATAACCCCGACCTGAAAGAAATATTTAACCTTGGCAACCAGCGCAATGATGCGCAACCACATGCACTGGCCAGTGCAGTACTGGCTTATGCTCAAAACATTACCAAATTACAGAATCTCGGCGATGCAGTTAGTCAGATCGCTCACCGGCATGTCAGTCTGGATATTCAGCCGGATCAGTATCCAATTGTTGGTACCAATCTGCTGCACTCTATCAGTGAAGTATTGAACGTCCCCATGGAAAGTGAACTGATAGAAGCATGGACTGCCGCTTATCAGCAACTGGCCGACATTCTTATTACCACAGAAGCAAATCTATATAAGAAACAAGATAAAACTGAAGGCGGCTGGAATGGCTGGAAAAAATTTAAAATAGTTGATAAGCAGATTGAAAGCAGCGAAATTACCTCCTTTTATCTGCAACCGGCAGACAACAGCCCGCTGCCGGAGTATAAGCCCGGTCAGTATATTTCCGTTCGGGTTATGGTACCTCAGCTAGGCATCCGGCAACCGCGTCAGTACTCACTTTCCGACAGCAATCACCCGAGCTATTTCCGCATCAGCGTCAAAAAAGAAATTGGTGACAAACAACATGCTGAAGGTTATGTGTCTACAACTCTGCATGAGCATTACCAAATCGGTGATGAACTGGAAGTAACCAACCCGACAGGTACTTTTATACTGCACCATCCGCATAAAAATACTGTTCTGATTAGCGCAGGTGTTGGTATCACACCCATGATTGCTATTCTGAATACCCTTGCTGCAGAAAAAAATCCGCATCAGCATATCAGTTTTATTCATGCCTGCCGCAACAGTAATGTACTGGCGATGCACCAGCATATCACCGAATTGCAGCAAAGCATGCCTAACCTGCGCAGCTATCTGGCCTGTGAAAACCCGGGTAAAGAATTAGCGGCTGATAAAATTGGTCGTCTGAATTTATCCGAACTGGACAGCTCACTGCTGCCTGCTGATGCAGACTATTATATTTGCGGCCCGATAGAATTTATGCATGCACAATATCAGGCTCTGCGTGATTTACGAATACCACAAAACCAGATTTTCATGGAATTGTTCGGTACAGGCGGATTCAGCCAGCTGGCAGCATAATAACCATTTTGAAATTATTTAAACGAAATCTTTTCATGGCAGCTGAAAACAGGCAAAATTGACTTTCCATTAGTCTGACAGTCTGCCATGCAATTAAACCGTTTTACCGATTTAGGCTTACGCGTATTATTAGCTTTACAATACCTGCCTGAGAACAGACTTTCTACCGTAGAAAGTCTGGCCACACAGCTCAGCGTATCTAAAAATCATCTGGTAAAAATTGTATATTTCATGGCGCAGAGCGGCTGGATTGATTCCTTTAAGGGCAGAAAAGGCGGTATAAAACTGGCTGACTCCAGCTATCAGCTCAAACTGGGTGATATTGTTCAGGCACTGGAGCTGGCCTCATCAGAGACCCCTCATTTAATCAACTGCCGGCAACCCCCATGCTCAATGGCAGAGTTTTGCTATCTTCCCCGACTATTCAGCGAAGCGCAGCAAGCCTTTTATCATTCCATGAACCGCTATACCCTCAGTCAGCTCAAGGCTCCGGCTGACAATCAGGCAATTATCAAATGGCTGGAGCAGCCAGAATAAATCAGCTGAAAACTCAAGCTGACAAATTACTGCCAGAATAATTACATCGTATCTTCGGTTTCAGATGAAGAATCATTAGCAGGCGCAGTAGATCCGTTAAGTAGTCCCTCAACGGCAGGCGGTTGCGGAAGCAGCGTATTTAAAGCCAGTACAGAAGGATTCAAAACCGGATAATCACTGAAATCAATCTGATAACCACCATTATTGGTAGAATACAAACTTGCTTTGGCGCCCAGGGGAAAGGTAACCTTATCGGTAATATGCCCGAAAGGAAATCCAGTTAGTACCGGAACCTTTGTCAGCCTTGCCATCGTCTGAATCACAGAATTTAAAGTATAACTACTGTCATAGACATCACGAATCGAGCCCATACGGAAATTACCCAGAATAATTGCCTGCTGTCGTGCAAGTACTCCGCTCAGATACAATGTCTGAAGCATGCGTTCTATCCGGTATGGCTGTTCACCCACATCTTCAATAAACAAAATGCCGCCATTCACCTGTGGCATAAATTGAGAGCCGGCGAGCGCAGACAACACACTCAGATTGCCTCCCCACAAAATACCCTCAGCACGTATCTGATAATTCTGTATATCGGCAACTGTAACTGACATTTTCGGATTACAGCTGTTCTCAATAAAAGAACGAGTGGTAAATAAACTCATCTGTGGTTTACCAAACTCACTATACAGCATTGGTCCAGCAAAACTGCACATTTTCCCCTGAGCCAGCAATGCCAGTTGCACAGCAGTAACATCACTGTAGCCATACAGTAATGTACCCTGCTCACGCATTCTTGCACCCAGAGAAGACCAGTTAACCAGAGGCAAAATACGCATCGCCCCGTATCCACCACGCAGTCCCATCAGCACCTTCGGTACAGGTACCCGGCCGATAGCAACATCCTGCAAATCTGCAGCGCGCTCAGCATCACTGCCGGAAAAACGCTGATAGCGACGCATAAACGCCTGCTGATTACTCACGGCAAAACCGGCTATAGCCAGACGCTGGGCTGCCAGCTCACTCCGGCTGACACTTTCACCAAATCCGGAACAGGCAAAAATACGCATAGTATTAAGATTATTATTGGTTTGCACAGGTACTTTAGGTGTTGATGCTGTTTTGACGTCAGGCTTCGGATTGCTGCGACAAGCCTGCAACAGACCGGCACCTGCAAAAGCAGCGCCGGCACGCAGAAAATTACGACGGCTATTTTGTTGAGTATCCATAAAACTCACTTCCTGATCCGGCAGATTGTCCGGACAAAAATATATGGGCCATTGTAAAAGTAATTCATTCTGATTAACAATAGTCAGAACCAAAATTATTTATGCCGGTACAAACCGGCTAAGGCTTACTATATCCCTGTTTACAAAGAATAGCAGCAAAAAAATAGCAAAAAGGCATGTCACTGCCATGCCTTTTCAGTACCAACCGACAACCTGATTACTGCCGTGGCGGTATAGATTTGAGTAAATCCAGCAAAACAGACCAGCATTCAGCCACAGCTTTAATTTCTACCCGCTCTTTAGGAGAATGTGCTGCACGTATTGTCGGTCCGAATGACACCATATCCAGATGAGGTGCTTTACCACTGAGAATCCCGCATTCCAGTCCGGCATGAATAATCTGCAACGGTGGCTGTTTACCATAGTGACGGGCAAAAATAGTGCTGGTTAGTTTCAGTAAAGAAGAGTCTGCATTCGGTGCCCAGCCCGGATAATCTGCTGTTAACTCCAGATTTGCCCCGGCCATTCGCGCTAATGCAGCCAGACGCAAACTGAATTCATCTTTAGGTGTTTCCAGAAGCGAACGCATCAGACAATGTATCAGTAAACCATCGGTTCCGGTTTTCACTTCCCCCATATTAGAAGAAGTTTCCACAATCCCCTTAAACTGCTCACTCATGCGCATTACACCATTGGGCACAGCCAGCAGCAAATCAAGCGCTTTCTGAGTGCTTTCCAAAGTAGCGGCCTGAGTCAGATCCTCTGCCGGTAAAACTTCAATATCCAACTGTGTTTCTTCTGCCCATTCTTCAGCAATAACAGAAGCAATTGGTGCAACAGCTGTACGTGCTGTATCAGCGTCCAGGCCAATCACAGCCTGAGCCTCACGCGTGATTACATTGCGCAGCTCGCCACCCTGCCATGAACCCAGAGCAAAAGGTATCTGTGCATACAAACCGGACAGCACCCGTGCCAGCAATACATTAGCATTGGCATGATTTTTATCAATATCCACGCCTGAATGACCACCGCGCAAACCGGACACCCGAACAGTACATGCAGACAGCTTACCGGCTTGCCAGTTCAGAGGTAAGGTCATACTGGCATCACGACCACCTGCACAACCAATAAAAATCTCACCCGCTTCTTCGGTATCCAGATTAATCAGATAGGGCATCTGCAACCAATCCGCACTTAGCGCTTCTGCTCCGCCCATACCGATTTCTTCTTCAACCGTAACAATCAGCGTTAATTCAGGATGCGCAATATCTTCACTGAATATTACTGCCAGCCCCATAGCCAGACCGATACCATTATCAGCACCGAGGGTCGTGTCATTAGCCCAAACCCAGCCTTCTTTAATCT
Source organism: Snodgrassella sp. M0351 (assembly GCF_016100575.1). Classification (NCBI taxonomy): domain Bacteria; kingdom Pseudomonadati; phylum Pseudomonadota; class Betaproteobacteria; order Neisseriales; family Neisseriaceae; genus Snodgrassella; species Snodgrassella sp. M0351. The sequence goes on from NZ_JACFSG010000001.1 coordinate 1,126,462, forward strand.
GGGTCTGCACCGGATCACGCTGAAAATCATGCTGCGAATCAGCACCTTTTTGTGCCACCATATCCATATGCGCCTGAATGGCTACCGGCACACAATTTTCCATACCCGCAGTGGCTGGTTTGCAAATACGCAAATTTCCCTTAGCATCAATATCTGTTTTCAGACTATATTCTTGTGCTGCCTTAACCAGCATTTCCCGCACAGCCTGTTCATGAAATGTCGGACGCGGTACCGCACACAAACGCGCAAACCACTGCCATACCGGCTGCGGCTGTAATTGTTCAATTTCACTCATAACATTACCCAGTCACATATAAAACAAATCAGGCCACCATATGGCAGCCTGAACACAGTGTCAACTGACAAACTAAAACTTAACCCCTTTATGCAAAGCCACCACACCAGCGGTTAAATTATGATAATTCACACTATCAAATCCTACATCCAGCATCATTTTTCTTAACGTTTCCTGATCAGGATGCATACGGATTGATTCTGCCAGATACTGATAGCTGTCTGCATCTTTAGCAATCAGCTTACCCATCAGCGGCAGCATCTTAAATGAATATAAATCATAAACCGGCTTGAGCGGCTTGAATACATGCGAAAATTCCAGCACCAGCAAAGTACCGCCGGGTTGTAAAACGCGATACATTTCAGCCAGTGCCACTTCTTTATGCGTCATATTACGCAAACCAAACGATACCGACACCAGATTAAAATAATTATCCGGAAAAGGCAGTTTTTCTGCATCACACAGCGCCACCGGCAATGCCAGCCCTTCATTAAGTAAACGATCCCGGCCCACTGTCAGCATAGAAGAATTAATATCAGTAAGCCAGACTTCACCGCTGCGTCCTACCCGTCTGGCCCAGCCGCGCGACAAATCACCTGAACCACCGGCAATATCCAGTACCTTATCGCCTTTACGTACCGGAGCTGTGGTAATGGTAAAGTGCTTCCAGATCCGGTGTAAACCGCCGGACATCACATCATTCATCACATCATAGTTTTTGGCCACCGAATGGAATACACCGGCAACACGACCCGCTTTTTCATCTTCATCAACAGTTTGATAACCAAAATGAGTTTTGTGATCGCTCATACCACACTTTCAGAATTAAATATTGCCCAAATAAACTTATCCGGCTGCCTGCATCCGAATAACCGCAAATCAGTCGGGGTCACGGCTGGCGCCGGCAAGAAGTAACTGCTTTTCATAACCAGCCCAGAGTTCTGCCTGACGAACAGCCAGATCATACAAATAATCCCAGTCGTACAACCCTGTATCATGTCCGTCTAAAAATGCAATACGCAAAGCATAATTACCAACCTGAGACAAAGCAGTAATCGTTACATCACGCTTACCTGTCTGTAATACTTCCTGCCCCGCTGCGTGACCGCGCACTTCAGCACTGGGTGAAAATACCCGCAGAAACTCAGCCTCAAGCTCATATGTTTTTGCTCCGTAGACCAGCCGTAATCTCTGCCGGTTCTGACTTAAGCGGATTTCAGCTGGCACCATATCCTGCATATAACTATTTTTTCCGTCACAAGACATTAACAAACTATACCTATTCTAACCTAATATACCACTTACTGCCCAATCAGATTACATACATAAGCCGGCAGCAACAGACCCTTTGCAAGGCAAAGCTTAAAGAAGTATATTAATCCTGCTCAATAATCAGCGAAAGAATACACCATGCAAACAACAGCCATCATTGAATATATTGTTAACTGGTTACGTGATTATGCCACTAAGGCAAAATGCAAAGGTTTTGTTGTAGGCGTTTCCGGCGGTATCGATTCTGCCGTAGTCTCAACTCTTGCTGCCAGAACAGGCTTGCCCACATTAGTACTGGAACTGCCTATTCATCAGAAAGTTAATCAGATAGCACGGGCGCAGGAGCATATTCGTCAGCTGAAAAGCCGTTATAACAACATAGAAGAACACTGGGTAGATCTTACCCGCACCTTTGACTCATTTACCATGGCGGTAGACATTGGTGACAATAAAGATGAACAAACCCAGCTGGCACTGGCCAATGCACGCAGCCGCCTGCGCATGATTGCACTATATTACTACGCTCAGGAACGCGGCCTGCTTGTGGTCGGAACCGGTAATAAAGTAGAAGATTTCGGCGTCGGGTTCTTTACCAAATACGGCGATGGCGGCGTAGATCTCAGCCCGATTGCTGATCTGCTTAAAAGTCAGGTATATACACTGGCTGAAGAACTGAACATAGATCAGAATATTATTGATGCCCCGCCTACGGATGGATTATGGGATGCCGATAAAACCGATGAAGAACAGATTGGTGCAACCTATCCTGAGCTCGAATGGGCTATGAGTGTCTACGATACCCATAAAATAGACGATTTTACTGGCCGCGAGCGCGAAGTATTTGCTATTTATGAACGTTATCATCGTGCCATGCAGCATAAAATCAACCCGATTCCAGTATGCAAGATTCCGGACGAATTACTTAAATAATAGAAAAAAAACCAGATTGCAAAATCTGGTTTTTTATTCGTTAATCTTCAAACTGCAACCATAATTACATTATCAAATCAGATTATTATTTTCTAATAATAATTAGCCAAAACCAGACGCACAATGTCCGGTTTATACACATTAAAATATTAATTATGGCTGAATAAAGCACAAATATGCGGCACTACTGCATCAACGGCCAGCTCAGTAGCTTCAGTATCCCTGCGTGCCTGATACTCTACTTTACCTGCTTTCAGACCACGGTCACCAATCACAATCCGGTGCGGAATACCAATCAGCTCAGAATCATGCAGTAATACACCGGAACGTTCATCACGATCGTCCAGCAGTACATCTATTCCGGCCTGCTGCAATTGCGCATACAAATTATCTGCGGCAGCTTTTACATCAGCTGACTTTTTATAATTCATCGGCACAATCACCACCGTAAACGGTGCCATAGCTTCTGTCCAGATAATACCGCGTTCATCATTATTCTGTTCAATTGCCGCAGCAATCACACGCGTAATCCCGATACCATAACACCCCATTTCCAGCACAACATTTTTACCGTTCTGATCCAGAACAGTAGCCTGCATAGCCTCAGAATACTTAGTCCGTAACTGGAATACATGGCCAACCTCAATTCCGCGAGCCAGCTTCAGACTTCCGGTTCCGCACGGACTAGGATCACCGGCGATTACTTCACGTAAATCAGCAAATTCCGGTTCTGCTGCATCACGGCCAAAATTAAAGCCTGTGTAATGATGATCGTCTTCATTAGCACCAATTACCCAGTCTGCAGATTTTGCAGTAGCAAAATCGGCGTATACCTTACCCTTAAAGCCCACAGGACCAAGCGAACCACCATGTGCGCCATTGAAAGCAGCTTCAATAGCTGCCACAGAAGCCATAGTTAACGGTGCTTTTACCCCTGCCAGCTTCTCAGCCTTAATTTCATTCAGATGATGATCTCCGCGAACCAGCAGCAATACTACCGTCCCCTCTTCTTCACCCTCAACAACCAGCGATTTCAGAGTCTGCTCAACCGGAATATTTAAAAATGCCACTAAATCTTCAATACTGCGTACATTCGGCGTGTGAACTTTGCTTAAAGCCTGCCCTGCACTCCGGCGCTCTCCTGATAATGGCAAAGTAGCAGCCAGCTCAACATTAGCTGCATAGTCAGATGTATCACTATAGGCAATAACATCCTCACCACTTTCCGCCAGAACCTGAAACTCATGCGAACCCGTTCCGCCAATACTGCCGGTATCTGCTGCCACAGGACGATAATCCAGTCCCAGCCGGTCAAAAACGCGGCAATAGGCATCAAACATATCCCGATAAGTCTGTTGCAATGATTCAAATGAGGTATGGAATGAATAAGCATCTTTCATAACAAACTCACGGGCACGCATTACCCCGAACCGTGGCCGTACCTCATCCCTGAATTTAGTCTGAATATGATAAAAATTCAGTGGCAGCTGCTTGTAGCTGCGAATTTCACTGCGCACAATATCCGTAATTACTTCCTCACAAGTCGGCCCCATACAGAACTCACGTTCGTGACGATCAGTAATACGCAATAATTCCTTACCATAAAATGCCCAGCGGCCGCTTTCCTGCCACAATTCAGCCGGCTGAACTACCGGCATCAGCAATTCAATCGAACCGGCACGATTCATCTCTTCCCGCACAATATGTTCAACCTTGCGCAGTACCCTTAACCCCATCGGCATCCAAGTATACAATCCGCTGGCCAGACGCCGGATCATCCCGGTACGCAGCATAAGCTTATGGCTGGCCAACTCCGCTTCGGCCGGAGCCTCTTTTAATGTTGAAATATAAAACTGACTGGCTTTCATATATATCTCCAAAAACAGCCGCCATTGTACCAGCCTCCGCGCAGTAAAAAAGCCAATATCTTGTACCTGAATAAACAAAATCAGCTTTAAATAATTACCCTGAGTAAAAACCGGCAGACGTGATATGATAAGTCTTATTTATCTGAATCCGTGCACCATGAAATATCTGCTTGTATACAGCAGCCGTTTTGGCTATACCCTTAAAATTGCCCAGACACTTGAAGCGCAATGGACTGCTGCCGGTATCACGGTTGATATGGTTAATCTGGCAGATGAGCCGTTTATTCAGCAGGGAGAATACGATAAAATTATTATTGGTGCCTCTATCCGGTACGGACACTACGCTTCTCAGCTGGCACCCTGGATAGAACGCCATCAGCAAATCCTCAACAACACCCCAAGTGCCTTTTTCAGCGTCAGCATACTGGCAAACAAACCTCATCGCAGTACACCGCAAACACATACCTACACACGTAAATTTTTCACCAAAAGCCCATGGCGCCCTCAGTTAATTGGAATTTTTGCCGGAGAGCTGCACTATGCCAAATATAACCTGCTCGACCGCTACATGATGCGTCTGGTTATGAAACTGAACAAAGGCGAAACCCGCCTGAATGCCCATATTGAATATACCGACTGGCAAAGGGTACGGGATTTCGGTGAAGAAGTACTGACTTTACAACTTAAAAAATAAATCGAAATTAAATATTAATTTTTACTGTCTTAAAAATTGTAAATGAGCGATTGATTAAACTATTTTAAGCTGGCATTTTCATGAACAGATATTAACTATTAAGTATCAGAAAAAATAAACTTTTTCAAATTTAATTTAATAAATCAGAAAATATCAGTGATTAGTAAAATCAAATCAGACTCAATAAGCTGATTAAGCATTTTTTGTACACAATTTATTATGTCAATATCGTATTAATAGCTAGTAAAAATATTTATATTAAAATTATTAACCAATCAAATAAAAAATAATTGATAATATTCATATCTTAGTGTAAAATTATTTTATAATATTATCCTATATATTTAAATAAATATAACTTAATTAAACCAGTATAAACCGGTGAATTTAAATTTGCTTTAAATTTAAAGAAATAAAAACTGATTAAATCACAATCAATCATATACTTTGTTTCTATTTTTTAAACAGTAGAAAAATTACATTTAAAATATTAACTTCAGAAAATATCATCAATTTATATTTACAAGGAGAATCATACCCTAATGCACCTGACATTTTTCATTTCAATTTCATAACAAAATACTCAATTAAAAAACACAAATATAATTTTTATTACTTTAACATTAATATTAAATCAAGGAGAAATAATATTTAAATTCATAAAAACAGATAGATATTGAAATCCAATGCAATATATTTATTATAGTAAAACATTTATTTTTAACGTTAAATTCATATATTGAATATTTTTACATATATTATTTTATAATTAGTTACTTACTTAAACAGTACATACAAACTCATAAAATTAATAAATTATTATAAAAATTCATACATTTAACTAAATATTCACTCTGATAATATTCCATATAAATTAATTTAGATAAAAATTATTATTTAACTTTTAAAAATTTTCTACAAGGACTCAATAATGATACAAACAGACAGCAATATTTCCAATGAAAATAACCAAAAAATAAACCGTTATATATATAAACCAGGCCATGGCCAGGAAATGATTAATCACAATGCCAGTGAAAATAATCAAAATCAACAATATGAAATCACATTTGAACAGGCCAATTCTGCAAATGTCAGATTTTTTCAATTAGATAACAATCTGGTAATCCAGGCATATAACAATCAGGATTCTCTAACTATCATAGATTTTTTCAGCTCAGAAAATAATTATGCCGGTAACTTTATTTTTATCTTCGATGATAAAACATTAAATTCGAAATATTTCATAGATAACACAAATGTATTAAATGGAACAGAGAAAAATGATACGCTTAACGGATCAGACAAAAACGATACCATAAATGGTTATGCCGGTGACGATATTCTGAAAGGCGGTTCTGGATATGATGTCCTCATCGGCGGTAGCGGTAATGACAAACTTTATGGCGGTGATTATGAAAAAGACCGCTATGTGTTTGAAGCCGGGCACGGGCAAGATACTATCGTTGATAAAGGTTATCGGAATCAAAAAGAACAATATAATGATGTGGTATTTATGAAAGCTAAATCTACTGATGCTGTTTTTGACCGTTCCGGACAAGATTTAGTAATTCAGGCTTATGGAAATGATGATTCTGTAACCATACAAAATTTTTTCGATCTAAGCTATACCGACAATTGTGCATTTAACTTTGTCTTTGAAGATAAAGTATTAAGTGTTGATGATATTGCAGCCATGTCTTTTGCTATAGGCGGCACAGCAGGAGATGATGTACTCAGAGGCTGGGATTCAAATGATGTAATTGCCGGAGGGCCGGGCAATGATAAGCTTTATGGCGGCGATGGTATCGATAATCTTTTTGGCGGTAAAGGCGATGATGAGCTGTACGGAGGAAACGGAAATGATTATTTAAGTGGTGGTGCAGGTAACGATAAGCTTTATGGCGGCGATGGTAACGACATTCTTGTCGGCGGCGACGGGGATGATTACCTTGAAGGCGGCTCCGGCTATGATATCCTGATTGGCGGTCCCGGTAATGATACTCTTAAAGGCGGGATTCGTGAAAAAGATCGCTATGAATTTGCAGCCGGTCATGGTCAGGACACTATTGATGATGAAGCATATTTAAGTGAAAAAAATACTTGGGATGAAGTTGTGTTCAAAGATGCCCGTTTTGCCGATGCTCAGTTCATCCGTTCCGGTAATGATCTGATTATTAAAGCTTACGGTGATTCAGACTCTGTAACTCTGCCTAGTTATTTTACCCATTTCACCAAACGTGCATTCAACTTTATTTTCGAAGACAGAACTATTGGAGAACAGGATATCATCAAGGAAATTACATTTACCATGAATGGCGACGATGGTGATAATGTTATTCATGGTTGGGATTCCAAGGATATTATCAGCGGCGGCAAAGGTAATGATACCTTGTATGGGGAAGCCGGTAATGATGAATTATACGGTGATGAAGGTAATGATACGCTTTATGGCGGCGATGGTAATGATATCCTTGTCGGCGGCGACGGGGATGATTACCTTGAAGGCGGCTCCGGCTATGACATCCTGATTGGCGGCCCCGGTAATGATACTCTTAAAGGCGGTAATCAAGAAAAGGATCGCTATGAATTTGAAGCCGGCCATGGGCAGGACATTATTTATGATGGAGCATACTCATATGAGGCAAATCGACATGATGATGTTGTGTTCAAAGGTGCCCGTTTTGCTGATGCTCAGTTCATCCGTTTCGGTAATAATTTGATTATCAAAGCTTATGGTGATTCAGACTCTGTAACTTTGCCTGATTATTTTAACGCAGATATCCGCCGTGGATTTAACTTGATTTTTGAAGACAGAACCATCAGTGCACAGGATATCATCAACGAAATTACATTTACTCTGAATGGTGACGATGGTGATAATTTCATCCATGGTTGGAATACCAAGGATATTATTAGCGGCGGTAAAGGTAATGATACCTTATATGGGTATGCCGGTGATGATGAATTATACGGTGATGAAGGTAATGATACGCTTTACGGCGGCGATGGTAACGACATTCTTGCCGGTGGCGACGGGGATGATTACCTTGAAGGCGGCTCCGGCTATGACATCCTGATTGGCGGCCCCGGTAATGATACTCTTAAAGGCGGTAATCAAGAAAAGGATCGCTATGAATTTGAAGCCGGCCATGGGCAGGACATTATTTATGATGGAGCATACTCATATGAGACAAATCGACATGATGATGTTGTGTTCAAAGGCGCTCTTTTTGCTGATGCTCAGTTCATCCGTTTCGGTAATGATTTGATTATCAAAGCTTATGGTGATTCAGACTCTGTAACCCTGCCTGATTATTTTAACGCAGATATCCGCCGTGGATTTAACTTGATTTTTGAAGACAGAACCATCAGTGCACAGGATATCATCAACGAAATTACATTTACTCTGAATGGTGACGATGGTGATAATTTCATCCATGGTTGGAATACCAAGGATATTATTAGCGGCGGTAAAGGTAATGATACCTTATATGGGTATGCCGGTGATGATGAATTATACGGTGATGAAGGTAATGATACCCTTTACGGCGGCGATGGTAACGACATTCTTGCCGGTGGCGACGGGGATGATTACCTTGAAGGCGGCTCCGGCTATGACATCCTGATTGGCGGCCCCGGTAATGATACTCTTAAAGGCGGTAATCAAGAAAAGGATCGCTATGAATTTGAAGCCGGCCATGGGCAGGACATTATTTATGATGGAGCATACTCATATGAGACAAATCGACATGATGATGTTGTGTTCAAAGGCGCCCGTTTTGCTGATACTCAGTTCATCCGTTCCGGTAATGATTTGATTATTAAAGCTTATGGAATTTCAGACTCTGTAACCTTGCCTGATTATTTTAAGGAAAATATCCGCCGCGGATTTAACTTTATTTTCGAAGATAAGACTGCTGGCGAAGAGGATATTAAAAATAATCTTACGCCAATTTTAAATGGCGATGATGATGATAATGTGATTACCGGCTCTTCAAAGCACGAAATTATCAATGGAGGTAAAGGTAATGACACCTTATATGGCAATGCCGGCAATGATATCCTGAATGGGGATGAAGGAGACGATACACTAGACGGCGGTGATGATAATGATATTCTGATTGGCGGCCCCGGCTACGATATCCTGATTGGCGGTCCCGGTAACGATCAGCTTTATGGCGGCGATTATGAAAAAGACCGCTATGAATTTGAAGCCGGCCATGGACAGGATATTATTAATGATGCAGCCTCTTCAAGTGAAAAAAATACATTTAATGATGTTGTATTTAAAGATGCCCGATTTGCTGATGCTCAGTTCATCCGTTCCGGTAATGATCTTATTATTAAAGCTTATGGCAATTCAGATTCTGTAACTCTGCCTGACTATTTTAACGTTAACAACGTTAACAGCCGTGGATTCAACTTTATTTTTGAAGATAAAACTGCTGATGAAAAAGATATTATAAATAACCTCATGCTTATTTTAAATGGCGATGATAATGATAATGTGATTACAGGTTCTTCAAATAATGAAATTATCGATGGTGGCGCCGGTAATGATAAATTATATGGTAATTACGGTGATGATATCCTGATTGGCGGTGAAGGCAATGATTACATGGAAGGTGGCTATGGCAATGATACTTATGTTTTTGCCAAAGGCCATGGACAGGACACTATTTATGAAGTTAGCGGTAATGATACCATTCAGTTTACTGATGTTAATTTTTCTGAAGTAAAATTCAGGAAAGAAAACTATGATTTAATTATTTACGGCTACAACGAAAATGATTCAATCCGAGTCGAGAACTTTTTCTATGGTAGTTTTGATTCCAATGTAATAGAAAATTTTGTCTTTAAGGATCAAACCATTACTTTAGCTGATTTTCGTAAAAACGGTATGCAACTATTTGGTACCAGCGGTGATGATATCATTACTCTTACTAACGGTCGTGCTCTTATATATGGCGGCGACGGTAACGATACCATTACTACTGGTAGCACTAACGATGTTCTGGATGGCGGTGCCGGTGATGATAAATTATATGGTTATCAAGGTGATGATATCCTGATTGGCGGTGAAGGTAATGATTACATGGAGGGTGGTTATGATAATGATACTTATGTGTTTGCCAAAGGCCATGGACAGGACACTATTTATGAAGTTAGCGGTAATGATACCATTCAGTTTACTGATGTTAATTTTTCCGAAGTAAAATTCAGGAAAGAAAACTATGATTTAATTATTTACGGCTACAACGAAAATGATTCAATCCGGGTCGAGAACTTTTTCTATGGTAGTTATGATTATAATGCAATAGAAAATTTTGTCTTTAAGGATCAAACCATTACTTTAGCTGATTTGCGTAAAAACGGTATGCAACTATTTGGTACCAGCGGTGATGATATTATTACTCTTACTAACGGTCGTGCTCTTATATATGGTGGCGACGGTAACGATACCATTACTACCGGTAGCACTAACGATGTTCTGGATGGCGGTGCCGGTGATGATAAATTACATGGTTATCAAGGTGATGATATCCTGATTGGCGGTGAAGGTAATGATTACATGGAAGGCGGGTATGGTAATGATACTTATGTTTTTGCCAAAGGCCATGGACAGGACACTATTGATGAAGCTGGCGGTAATGATACCATTCAGTTTACTGATGTTAATTTTTCTGAAGTAAAATTCAGGAAAGAAAACTATGATTTAATTATTTACGGCTACAACGAAAATGATTCAATCCGGGTCAAGGACTTTTTCTATGGTAGTTATGATTACTATACAATAGAAAATTTTGTCTTTAAGGATCAAACCATTACTCTAAAAGATGTGCGTAATATTATCAGCAAACAGTAAAAATATTCAGCAACTGAATAAAATAAAGTTGTGTCTATTTATTATTCATGCATCTGGTAATGCTTAATATCAAAAACTGGCTTTGTAATGATACAAAGCCAGTTTTTCACAATTTTGAATCACCTATTTAAACATGCATCCCTGTTAAACGGGCAGTATCCTGAGCAATCATCAGCTCTTCATTAGTCGGAATAACCAAAACTGCTGCTTTACTATCTTTTGTGCTAATCACACCCGGTGTACCGAAGCAGGCTTCCATATTGGCATCATGATCCAGAATCATGCCAAATACATTCAGATAATTAACTACTTTTTCGCGCATTGTAGTTGAGTTTTCACCAATACCACCGGTAAATACCAATGCATCCAGACTGCCGCAGGCAACCATCATACCGCCCACATATTTAGCCAGACGATAGGCAAATACATCCAGAGCAAGCTCGGCACCTTTGTGTCCGTTAGCAGCAGCTTCTTCCAGCATACGGCAATCGTTAGAAAGATTAGATAAACCCAGCATACCGCTTTCTTTGTTCAGCATTTCGGTGATTTCATCAATGCTCATTTTGGCATTCGCGGCCAGGAAAGAGAAAATACTCGGATCGATATCGCCGCAACGGGTACCCATAACCAGACCTTCCAGCGGAGTCAGCCCCATGCTGGTATCCTGTGAACGACCGTTTTTAACAGCGGTGATAGAGGCGCCATTACCCAGATGAGCAATCACCATGCTCATTTCATTAATATCACGGCGCAAAAATGCTGCGGTTTCCTGAGCAACATAACGGTAGCTGGTACCATGCGCACCATAACGACGTACACCGTAACGGGTATACAGTGTTGACGGTATAGCATAATGATAAGCATGCGGTGGCATAGTCTGATGGAATGCTGTATCAAATACTGCTACCTGCGGCAGCTCGGGAAACGCCTGCTGTGCTGCCTGAATACCCAGAATATGAGCAGGATTATGCAACGGAGCCAGTACAATACAGGCTTCAATATCACGCATTACTTCAGGAGTAATCACTGTAGACTGGGTAAATCGTTCGCCACCATGTACGACACGATGGCCGATAGCTTTGACACGGTCATATAAACCCAGATCTTTTAACTGTTCCAGCAAAGCCATTACAGCTGCAACGTGATCATGATTGCCGGTTAAGGCGTGTTTATGTTTTTCACCATTGATTTTAAAGGTGATAAAAGCATCAGTATTACCTACTTTTTCAGCCAGACAGCTCATTAAAACTTCTTTTTCGGCTAAATCCATGACTGCGGCTTTTACTGAAGAACTGCCACAGTTAAGTACCAATACTAAATCCTGCTCACTCATGTTGTTGTCCTGTTATATCGTGATTATTAAATTCAAAATGAATAATTAATTTTATTCAGCGGGCAAACAGCGTGCGTGCACCTGTAAAACGCTGGCTAAAATAGGGCTGGTCCAGTCTGGCCGTGCGAATAACACCGCTGCTGGAAGGCGCATGAATAAATTCACCGTTGCCAATATACAGCCCCATATGTGAATAAGCCTGTCCCGAAGTGTTGAAAAACACCAAATCCCCAACCTGCAAATCTTTTGTGCGGATCGGGGCGGAAACAGCTGCTATATCACGTGCGGTACGAGGCAGATTTACCTGCAATGCCTGCTGGTAAACGTATTGCACCATACCACTGCAATCAAATCCGCTACCCCGGCTACTGCCGCCATAACGGTAGGGTGTACCTATCAGACTCATGCTATGCAACAGCAATTCCTGACTCCCTACCTGATGACTGACTTTAGTAATCCGAATAGGAGCCAGACGGGGTTGGGTACCAGACTGTACTATTATTTTTCGACTACTAATTCTGCAGGCAGAAAGAAATAAAACAAGCGCACCTAAAACAGCACGCCGCTGTGCATTACATGTAACCATTAGTTATTTACCCTGTTGTGATTACCTGAATCATGCTTACTGAGTGAATATAACATGAGTTGGTAATAATTTCTCTAAGCATTAAGGCTTAAATGACAATCATTACATTAACTAACCTTGTCGTACAAATCATACAAATTTTACCACTTTGTGAAAGCTATATCGCTCTGAGAAGTTTTAATCTCTTGACAGTGTCCTTGTGCAAGAATAGAGTAGAAGCACTAATTGATAAAAGCCAGCCGAATGAAAGTGCTTTCCAGATTTTTTTACTGTAATTACAGGCTTTTATTATAAGCAATACTTTAAAGCATCGCTTACTAAACAAAATACAGGAAGCAATATGCAGGAATTTGCACCACTAGTTATTCGCAATCATCATCTCATTCCGATTGTTCAGGGCGGTATGGGCGTAGGTGTTTCTGCCTCAAGTCTGGCCAGTGCAGTAGCACGAGAAAATGGAGTAGGAACGATCGCCAGCGTGGATTTACGTCATTTGCATCCCGATTTACTTGAGCAGTCCAAAGAAAATCCTACGCAGGAAAAATACGATACCTTAAACAGGATTGCACTTGATCGTGAAATCAAATCCGCACTTGCCCAGTCTGAAGGACGCGGAATGATCGCCGTTAATGTGATGAAAGCGGTTAAAGACCATCATGCGATGGTACAGCAGGCTTGCGAATCAGGTGCACACGCAATTGTAATGGGAGCCGGTCTGCCGCTCGACTTACCGGATATGACTGAAAATTTTCCTGATGTAGCTTTACTGCCTATTTTGTCTGAATCACGCGGTATTGGTATTGTTCTTAAACGCTGGATGAAAAAGAACCGTCTGCCTGATGCAATTGTAATCGAACATCCCGCCCATGCTGCCGGACATCTTGGTGCAGCAACTGTTGCCGGTGTTAATGATGAACGTTTTGAATTTAAACGCGTACTGACTGAAACATTCGAATTATTTAAAAAACTTGATCTGGAACGGGAAAAAATTCCTTTAATCATTGCTGGCGGAATGGCTAATTTTCAGAAAATCACTGTAGCTTTACAAGAATGGGGTGCAGCTGCTGTACAAATTGGTACAGCATTTGCTGTGACTCAGGAAGGTGATGCACATATCAATTTTAAGAAAACTCTCGCTGGTGCCGAAGGCGAACAAATTGTAGAATTCATGTCGGTAGCCGGCTTGCCGGCACGCGGCGTTAAAACTAAATTTCTGGATAGCTATCTGAAACGTGAAAGCGTATTACAGGCTAATGCCAAAGCAGACCCGCGGCGCTGTACGCAGGGGATTAACTGTTTGTCTGTATGCGGTTTACGTGATGGTCTGGAAAAAGTCGGACAATTCTGTATTGATCTGAAACTTGCTGCAGCCTGGCGCGGAGAAACTGACAAAGGTTTATTTTTCCGTGGTAAAGATCCGCTGCCATTCGGTTCAGCGATGCGCACTGTTAAAGAAACCATTGAATATTTACTGACCGGCGAAATTCAGGCTGTCCAGAAATCTGCCTGAAAATGCTGAATAATTTCATAAGCCACATGCATGCATGTGGTTTTTTATTTGTCTGTAACCGGTATTTTCCGGAGCTAAAAATGAATACTTACTGCCGCAGTAATTTGATTGGTGGTAGTATCAAAGCATTTACAATAATTTGTATTTACGATTATGAATCCGAAACTGGAATTATTACAGCCCTATCCTTTTGCCAGATTACGTAAATTAATGGATGGTCTGGAACCACCGGCTGATCTCCAGCCTATATCTTTACATATTGGTGAACCCAAACACCCTACTCCGTCAGTTTTAACTGATGCACTGATTCAGCATCTGGATGGACTTGCAGCCTATCCGGCTACTGCCGGCATTCCTGAGCTTCGTCAGGCTTGTGCTCAATGGCTTATGCGCCGCTATTCAGGGGTAAAAATTAATCCTGATACTGAAGTATTACCCGTGCTGGGCAGCCGGGAAGCATTATTTGCATTTACTCAAACCATAATTGACAGCAGTACTGAATATCAGCCTGTAGTTGTCAGCCCGAACCCCTTTTATCAGATATATGAAGGTTCAGCCTTGCTGGCTGGCGCGCGGGTAGAATATGTCAATTGCCGCGCTCCGCATTTTATGCCGCAATGGCAGGAAATCGATCAGAATACATGGCCAAAGGTACAATTGGTTTTCGTTTGTTCTCCGGGCAACCCCAGTGGCGCGGTAATGAATCTGGACGAATGGAAAAAACTATTTGCCTTACAGGACAAATACGGATTTGTGATTGCGTCAGATGAATGCTATTCAGAAATTTACTTTGATGATGATAATAAACCTCTGGGTGCATTACAGGCGGCTACTCAGTTAGGCCGGACATTCGACCGTCTGATTATGTTTACCAGCTTGTCAAAACGTTCTAATGCACCCGGTCTGCGTTCCGGTTTTGTAGCAGGTGACAGTAAACTTCTGGCTGATTTTCTGCTCTACCGCACCTATCATGGCAGTGCCATGAGCCTGCCCACACAATACGCCAGTATTGCTGCATGGAATGATGAAGAACACGTCATTACCAATCGTAATCTGTATCGGGAAAAATTTGATAAAGTAATTCCGATATTACAGCAAAAATTTGCCCTGCATAAACCTGATGCTTCATTCTATCTGTGGCTGAATGTTCCCGATTGTGATGATTTGGCCTTTACACAGAAATTATGGCAAAAAGCAGCGATTCGTGTATTACCGGGACGTTATCTTGCCCGTAATACACCATACGGTAACTCTGGGGCAGGCTTTGTGCGGATCGCACTGGTATCCAGTGTCGAAGAATGTATTGAAGCTGCCAATCGTATGGTCAAACTGGCTTTTTAGAATTGGTTTCAACCAGATACTGGAATTAAGACAAAACCAGAATTGCCAGTTTCAATTCGAAAAGTAATTCTGGTTTTTAATAGTATGGCATAAACAGCTATTGTTTATTCTACGTTCTGTACCTGCTCGCGCATTTGTTCAATCAGTACTTTAAGCCCTACTGATGCCTGTGTACATTCAATGGCTATTGCTTTACTGCCAAGCGTATTCGCTTCGCGATTTAGTTCCTGCATCAGAAAATCCAGACGTTTACCCACGCTGCCGCGATGTTCTTCTATCAGACGTCGTGCTTCAGCTATGTGCGTATTTAAACGATTCAGTTCTTCATCTACATCGGCTTTTTGCATAAACAATGCAAATTCCTGTTTCAGGCGCTCTGCATCTACCTGAGCCACTGCTTCGCGCAAACGGGCTTCAGCCTTATTCATATAGTCCTGCAATAATTGCGGGAACAACTGCTGCATAGCTGCCACGATATCTGTCATATCATTCAGACGATCCAGCAAATGCTGCTGCAGCTTTTCACCTTCACGAGCCCGCGCTGCTTTAAATTCGGTGAGGACTTGTCCCAGTAAAGTCTGTACACCGTTATGTAATATTTCATCGTCCTCCGTTGGCGCCACAATAACACCGTGGAAATGCAAAATATCTGCAACAGTTAATTTACCTAAATCTTTATACTTACGACGCAACTGTTGATTAAATGATGCCAGTTGTTCTACCAGTTTATGATTAACCGGTAAATCATCAGTACTTTCGCTGGGCAGAGTTTGAATCTGAATACGGCATTCCAGTTTACCCCGTGCCACCTGAGAACTGATTAATTCACGCATCTTACCTTCAAACGGACGTAATTCTTCTGCAATTTTAAACTGGATATCCAGATAACGATGATTAACTGCTCTGAGCTCAACATTGATTTGGCGATTTCCACATTGTTCTGAAGCATTTGCATAGCCAGTCATACTGTATAACATATATATTTTCCTTAAACCGTTTATTCCTGCCGGGTTATATTCAAACTGGCAATTAAATCAAGTATAACGAAAACGACTTAATCCATAAAAGGTTTAATTGATATGAATCGCAACACACTGGTTATATAATTCTGCATTCATCTCCCGACAAAGTCTCTAAATATGAAAAACACACCTCTATCCAATCGTTCCGGACGTGCTGACGATGAGCCACGTCATCTTAGTATCGTGCCTGATTTCCTCGCACAGGCAGACGGTTCTGTACTGATTTGCTGCGGTAATACTAAAGTAATTTGCACAGCAACTATTGATGAAAATGTACCCGGCTTTTTAAAAGATCAGGGTCGTGGCTGGGTAACAGCAGAATATGGCATGCTGCCCGCCTCTGCCAATGGCCGTATGCGCCGCGAAGCAGTAGCAGGAAAGCAATCGGGGAGAACTCAGGAAATTCAGCGCCTGATTGGCCGTTCCTTACGGGCAGTTGTAGATTTAGAAAAACTGGGCAGCCGCCAGATACTGATTGACTGTGATGTTATACAGGCCGACGGAGGCACACGCACCGCCAGTATCAGCGGCGCTTATGTTGCACTTGCTCTGGCAGTCAGAAAATTACTGGAAAAAGGGCTGATCAGTGAAAATCCGATTCGTGAAGCTGTAGCTGCTATCTCTGTCGGTATGATTGACGGTAATCTCCTGCTCGATTTGGATTATCCGGAAGATTCATCCTGTGATGCAGATATTAATGTAGTGATGACCGCCTCACAACAGCTGGTTGAAATTCAGGGTACAGCCGAAGGAGCTACTTTCAGTATCGGTCAGTTAAATGATTTAATCACCTTGGCACAAAAAGGAATTAAACAAATTCTTGCTGCTCAGCAACAAGCACTGGCTGAAAATTAATTCACAAAAATACAATCACCTATTTTCCGAATTTAAACATTATTTAAAACAAGCTGCCTGAACCTGACAAAATACTGACTCAGCAGCTTGTTTTTGCATGATAAAAATGCTAAAAAGAATGTCCGACAGGATATTTAAGCAGGCAGGGTTAACACAACCTGTCCTTTTTTGACATTATAACAACCCGGAAAGCAAGCAGTATTATGGCGTTAATCGTACAGAAATACGGCGGTACATCAGTTGGAACAGTTGAACGTATAAAAAATGTAGCTCGTCGTGTAGCACAAGCCAGAGCCAATGGTGATGATCTAGTAGTGGTTGTATCCGCTATGAGCGGAGAAACCAACCGTTTGGTTGCACTGGCACATGAAATTCAGGAAAAGCCCAATCCGCGTGAACTTGACGTTGTTTTATCAACGGGTGAACAGGTCACTATCGGTCTGCTTGCCATGGCTTTGCACAGCATTGGCGTAGACGCAAAGAGCTATACAGGCTGGCAGGTAGCCGTTAAAACCGATTGTGCTCATACCAAAGCACGCATTGATGCGATTGATGAGATACGCATCCGCACAGATCTCAATGCCGGTAAAGTTGTTATCATAGCCGGTTTTCAGGGTGTTAATGCCAACAATGATATTACCACTCTGGGTCGCGGCGGTTCGGATACCTCAGCAGTAGCACTGGCAGCAGCACTGAAAGCAGACGAATGCCAGATCTATACTGATGTGGATGGCGTATACACCACCGACCCGCGTGTCGTACCGGAAGCGCGTCGTCTCAATACCATTTCATTTGAAGAAATGCTGGAACTGGCCAGTCTGGGCAGTAAAGTATTACAAATCCGCTCAGTAGAGTTTGCCGGTAAATATAAAGTGCGGCTGCGCGTATTAAGCAGTCTGGAAAACAGCGGTAATGGCACATTAATCACATTTGAAGAGGATCAGAATATGATGGAACATGCGGCAGTATCCGGTATTGCTTTTGATAAAAATCAGGCACGAATTAATGTGCGCGGGGTACCGGATACGCCGGGAATGGCTTCACTGATACTGGGAGCTGTCGCCGATGCCAATATTGAAGTGGATATGATTATTCAGAATGTCGGCTCAGCAGGAACCACAGACTTTTCCTTTACCGTACCACGCAGCGATTATCAGAATACGCTGGATATTCTTCATGAAGTGCAGAAAACAATAGGAGCTCGTGAAGTCTGCGGCGATGATACCGTATGTAAAGTATCAATAGTCGGCATGGGCATGCGTTCACATGTTGGCATTGCTTCTACCATGTTCCGTACTCTGGCTAAAGAAAATATCAATATCCAGATGATTTCTACTTCTGAAATCAAAGTGTCCGTGTTAATTGATGAAAAATATCTGGAGCTGGCCACCCGTGTACTGCACCAAGTGTTTGAGCTTGATAAAGAACCAGTAAAAAAAGGCTGAAAACTCCTTTTTAATTCATGTAAAAATTAACACAGGCCGGCTAAGTCACATCAGCCGGCCTTTAATTATTGTACAATTGCAGGTATTTGCATAAATTAGTGCTGTATCCATGTCTCATACACCAAAACGCGAATACGAAAACAATAAACTGATTAAAAGACTTCGTCATCAGGTTGGCTCTGCTATTAATGATTTTCAGATGATTGAAGACGGCGACAAAATCATGGTTTGCCTTTCCGGTGGTAAAGACAGCTATGCATTATTGGACATCCTGCTCAGATTACAAAAATCTGCACCAGTACAATTTGAAATTCTTGCAGTTAATCTCGACCAGAAACAACCGGGTTTTCCTGCACATATACTGCCGGATTATCTGCAAAGTCTTGGCGTTCCGTTTCAAATTATTGAAGAAGACACCTATAGCGTAGTCAAACGGGTAATAGATGAAGGCAAAACTACCTGTGGCCTGTGCAGCCGTTTGCGACGCGGTATTTTATACCGGGTAGCCAAAGAAAATAACTGTACCAAAATTGCTTTAGGTCACCATCGCGATGATATTCTGGAAACCCTGTTTCTGAACATGTTTTACGGAGGCAAACTTAAAGCCATGCCGCCCAAACTACTGTCAGATAACGGTGAGCATATCATCATCAGACCATTAGCCTATGTTAAAGAAAAAGATCTGATCCGGTATGCACAAATGCTGGAATTTCCAATTATTCCATGCAACCTGTGTGGCTCACAGCCCAATCTGCAACGGCAGGTTATCAAAGACATGCTCCGGCAATGGGACAAACAGTTTCCCGGGCGCATTGAATCCATGTTTTCGGCCATGCAAAACATCGTACCCTCGCATCTGGCTGATTATCATTTATTCAATTTTGCCGGCTTGCAACGCGGACAACAACTACCACATGGCGGCGATATTGCCTTTGACCGTGAACATTTTTCTCCAATTACAACACCAGCACAGACCGGTGATATTAATCAGCCTGCCGGTGCAGGCAAAACTGTTATTAACATTTTAGATTCTCGATTGTAAGTCCCCTTATGAAACAACCAAGAAAAAAATTAACTCCTGCAAAAGCTATGGTTGCCGCTATCAGTGGCTATGCCATGGATGGTTTTGACCTGCTGATACTCGGTTTTATGCTCAGCGCCATCAGTGCTGATCTCGGACTGAATACTTCTCAGGCAGGTTCACTGGTAACATGGACATTAATCGGTTCTGTTATCGGCGGTATCGTTTTCGGACATTTAAGTGATCGCTTCGGCCGGATACGCATGTTATCGCTAACCATTCTCATGTTTGCCGTTTTTACTGGTCTGTGTGCGGTTGCACAAGGTTATTACGACCTGCTTATTTACCGGGCTCTGGCCGGTATGGGGCTGGGCGGAGAGTTCGGTATCGGTATGGCTATGATTGCAGAAGTATGGCCTGCATCAAAACGTAATCGCGCATCAGCCTTCGTCGGTATCGGCTGGCAGCTGGGCGTACTGGCGGCTACCTTTATTACACCATTTCTGCTTCAGCATATCGGCTGGCGCGGCATGTTTGTCGTAGGATTATTTCCGGCAATCGTATCCTATTTTATTCGTCATGATACCAACGAACCGGAACAATTTACCCGCGAACATAAAGCAAATGGTGAGTTATCATTTTCTGCACGTCTTAAATTACTGGTTAAAGACCGGCAGACTGCTAAAACCAGTCTGGGTATATTTATCCTTTGCGCTGTACAAAATTTCGGTTATTACGGTTTAATGATCTGGATGCCCAGTTATCTTGCCAAAAAACTCGGATTCAGCCTTACAGATTCCGGCAACTGGACTGCGGTCACCGTTATTGGCATGATCATGGGTATCTGGCTGTTCGGTTTTCTGGCTGACCATTTTGCCCGCTGGAAAATCTTTCTGATTTACCAGATTGGTTCTTTTATTATGGTGGCACAATATGCACAGTTGCAGGACCCCACTGCATTACTGATATGCGGTGCCATTATGGGCTTATTTGTCAATGGCATGATTGGCGGCTATGGAGCACTGATTTCTGATAACTTCCCCCCGCATGTGCGTGCAACTGCCCAGAATGTATTATTTAATCTGGGTCGTGGCATTGGCGGATTAGGGCCGCTGGTTATCGGTTTTCTGGTCAAAGAATGGTCATTTTATGTTGCCTTATGTTTACTGGCATCTATTTACCTTCTGGACATCATTGCCACTTTATGGCTGCTTCCCAAACACAATAATACCCCGTCCAATGATGATAATCTTGGTGTTATAGGCTGATTTATTATTCTTTCAGTGCAGATATATATATCTCTGCACTGATTTTTTTACCATTAGGCCATGAGTAGAAATTATGACAACATTTACTAAAGTAATTTTATATACCGGAAGTGATGGTTTTGCCCGATTCAAAGAAGAAAAAATTGAATTAAACGAAGGTAATGAAAAAAGCCAGTTATCACCTTGGTTCAAAGCAGAAGGGTTACAATTACGTTACAGTCCGGTTGGTTTTAAAAGTGATTTTCACTGCACTGGTAAACCACAATGGCTGATAGTATTACAAGGAGTGATGGAAATCGGACTACGCGATGGTAGTACCCGCCGCTTTAGTGCCGGAGAACATTTTTATTCTGCCGACACTTTACCTGAAGGCATTACCTTCGACTCAAATATTCATGGACACTGCAGCCGTCTAATTGGCGATGTTCCTTTGATTACGGCTTTTATTCGCGATTAAATCAAAGTAATCATTACATACAAAGGAAAATAAATAATGTCTCAATCTATGCTGTTTACACTTCCAGATACCGAAGGCAATAACTTTAATATTGCAGAACATTTACCAGCTGTGGTTTATTTCTATCCGAAAGACAGCACACCAGGCTGTACAACCGAAGCACAGGAATTCAGTGCTTTACTGCCCCAATTCAAACAACTGGGTTACCATGTGATTGGTATTTCCCGTGATAGTATGAAAAGCCATCATAATTTTATCTGCAAATATGAACTCAACGTTACCCTGCTTTCAGACAGTGAAGAAACAGTATGCAGACAATTTGATGTACTTAAAGAGAAAAACATGTATGGTAAAAAGGTATTCGGTATTGAAAGAAGTACCTTTATCCTGAATCAGGATGGGCAAATTACACAGGAATGGCGTAAAGTTAAAGCGGCCGGTCACGCCCAAATTGTTTTAAATACACTGCAACAGTATGCCTAGTTACTCATATCAAGCGCCCTGCTGCTCATTAAAACTGGAATTCAGTCCTGAGCAAAAATTAAAGGCTATCCATTGGCAAACACCCTTTTCAGAAATCTTACCTGACCTGACTGGATTCTGGGCAAAACAGCTTGACTCCTATTTTAATGGCAGCCTGCAAAAATTTAACTATCCTCCTTCCACTGACGGCACTGCATTCCAGCAAAAAGTCTGGCAGGTTATTGCCGATATCCCCTATGGTCAGATTGCCACTTACGGAGATATCGCGCGTGTGCTAAACAGTTCACCCAGAGCCGTAGGTCAGGCCTGTGGTAAAAACCCGTTACCAATTATTATTCCTTGTCATCGGGTTGTATCAGCCAGTGGTCTGGGAGGGTTCAGCCTCAGTACTAATGCTTTTGAACTAAATATAAAGCGTTGGCTGCTTAAACACGAAGGAGCAACATGGTAAATGATACTTTACCGGCAGAACTACTCGAACCAATCGAGTCATTGCTCGAACATCTTTGGCTTAGTGAACAGCTGGCATTCAATACACTGGAAAGTTACCGGCGGGATTTGAATAAAATTGCTCGTCGCATACAAGCCGAACATCTGAACTGGCTGAATGTAGACCCTTTGTCACTTGCATCTGCTGTATTTATCCCCAGTGAAAAACCATCTTCACAGGCACGGGCATTATCAACCTGTAAACGTCTGTTCAGTTGGATGCATGAATATAACCGCCGTCAGGATATACCAACCGAACAGCTGCAAATGCCTAAAAAAGGGCAATACTTGCCGGATATTATTTCCGAAACACAGATAGATGCTTTATTAGCAGCCCCGGATACCAAAACCTTTCTGGGTCTGCGTGATAAAGCCTTACTGGAACTTATGTACGCTACTGGATTGAGAGTTAGCGAAGCTGTTAACTTACGAATCAATGAAATCGATTTACAAAACGGCCTGTTAAGTACCATCGGAAAAGGAAATAAACAGCGTATGGTTCCATTAGGGGAAGAAGCAACCGACTGGCTGGAAAATTACTTTACAGATGCCCGCCCTGCTTTACTAAAAGGACGTGCTTGTGATGCAGTATTTGTCAGTCAGAAAAAAACAGCCATCACTCGGCAGCTGGCCTGGATGATTGTGACCAAATATGCTAGTGCAGCCGGCATCCATCATCTTAGCCCGCATGGTTTGCGTCATGCTTTCGCTACACATCTTGTGAATCATGGTGCAGATTTACGTGTAGTGCAATTGCTTCTGGGACACGCTGATATCGGCACAACACAAATTTACACACATGTTGCCAATGAACGTCTAAAACAGATTGTGCATCAGCATCATCCGCGTGGATAAAAAATTATTTGTTTATTCTGCTTTGTATAGAGTAAGAGATTATAAATCCAGAAATTTTGTTTTTATTTATTGAAGAAGTAATAAAAAACTGTTCACAACTTGGTATATGCTGCGCAAATGAATAACACTTTATAAGCTTAATCAAATTAAATGACAAAGCTATTTAATTTTAAAACAAAAATATTAACCACTTAGAAAAAGATAAACCAAGTGAAATAATAAATTAACTAATATTTATACTTAATTTAAAAGATTCGAAATCATTTAAATTTTCAACTAGTTTATTTAATATTAAACTTGGATTTTCAAGTGTAAAATAAATATTATTCTAAATAATTTTTATCTTTTAGCTTTTTATCTGAGTTCAACTGATCAAGAACCACGGCTATCGCCAACAAAGCAAAGAATAAAATTGCTAAAGATATAGATATTTTTAGAAAAATTTCAGCAGGAAAAATGTCCCACCATAATTCCAGCATCAATAAGACACACCAGAATATGAAAATATAAAGGCATCCTAATCCGGCTTTTTTAACCAATATCTCTCTCCATTACTAATAAATAAGCTTCTCTTCTCCACAATAAAAATAGACGACGCATATCTTTTTCCATTGTTACTACACGCCATCCTTCTTTAGCATTTCGATTTAGAAAGTTGGAAAATTTTACAGGATCTGCATTTGCCGCGCCCAGAAACATAGAAGCCAGAGCACCTTCCTGATAAATAACAACTTTATATTCTTTCATAAAAACTCCAAAATTTAAACCAAATTTATAAAAATTTTATGAATTATAAATTATTTTTCTCAACAAAACAATTTATAATTTATATTTACTATCATTAATTTGATTTATTTTTGCAATAACTTTTTTAAAATGGTTTTAACAGATGCTCAGCTTAAGACCTTGAAATAGATAATGTTCTCGTTATAATATCTGATTAGAATTGTAATTTATTAATTTTTTCTGGTCATTTTATTACAATTAAAATACAATTATTAACAATATATTTTGCTTATTAAACTAAGGGACTTTTATGAGATTGAAATTTACAAAAATAATATTAATGCTGGCTGTTGCCGGTATGGTTTCGGCATGTGGTAATAAAACTGAAAAATCCCCTGACAAAATGGTGCGCACTGGTATTCAGCGCATTATGACAGAAGACAATCAGTTTAATTTTAGCGGTTCTTATCAGACAGAATTTATTATTCAGAATAATGAAAATAAAAGTTCTTCAGAAATAACCGAACCAATAACTGCATCAGAAGTTTCTGCATCAGAAGAATATGATGATGATACTTCAGAATTAACAGAGTATCACCGCAAACAAATGGATTTGTATAACAAATCTATAGGGCAATTTTTAGGACAATTCGGTAAATCTTTTTCCGTACCTTTCACTGGTGCTGTAGATATGAAAAAAGGGGTGATGGAAGTGATTCCTGAAGTCCGTTATGAAGATAAAAACGTACTGATTTCTTTTAAATTTCCTACCTATTTAGATTTTAATAATTTGTCCTTATATCTCGATGGTTCTGCAATTACACATTTGTCAGACACTATGCCTAACAATAAAATGGTAATTGGTGATAAATATATGCAATTCGCTGTACCGCAAGATAAAGCACAACACATACCTGTAGCAGATTTATTAAAAAGCTTACCTAAATCTGTAGATGACGGTTATGCATCAATTGCTCCGAGCGCATTCAAAAAAGTAAATGTCGACGAATTTGGAAAAACACTGGAAGCAAAATATCAGGTTAATCTGAATACAGACTATGCTTCAAGCCTTAAATATAATACTGTACTTCTACAAAGTCTTTCTAAGGCTCTAAAAGAGACAGCAGCCAAGGCTGATAAGAATAATAAATATAAACCAGAAGATTACGCTTTACTGGGGAATATAATTGACGCTTTAGCTTCAATTTATTCCGATAGTGATAATGCTCTTGCAGATACTCCTATGGGTGCTTATTTGGAGCAGCTCAAAAATAAATCTAATCTAATGGTAAATAATTTCTACTTTGATTCAAAAGGTCGCATTATTGGTGTACGCTTTAAGACTGACCTTCCAATGGCAATAACAGGTATGGAAGAGCCAAAAGGAACAATCAGAATAGATTATAAAGTTCGAATGGATTACACCGGAAGCCCTAAATTTACCATGCAGCCTACACCACAAAACTCAATCAATATAGGGGCTCGGCTTGGTTGGTAATGATTAATTTTCTTATCTGATTTAAATTTTTTAGCCAGTATGTTTTACATACTGGCTTTTTTTTCATTGATAAGGTATTTATTATATGTTAATTCAAAAACATAAATCCAGACAGAACTAATCACGACAAGTACACCTTGAGTGAATTTTATAGTCCTATCATAACAAACTACCTACTCATTTGATATATACCAAATTGTCTGCAAATACAGATACCATAAGCTCAACTCAATATATTTGGCAAACATAAGTTAATATATTTGCAAATAAAATAACAAAAAATCAGTTAATTTAAAGGGAATTTTATGGGGTTAAATTTTACAAAAATAATATTAGCATTGACTCTAGCAGGAATAGTTTCAGCATGCAGCCACATAAATGACAATTCACCGGATAAAATGGTGCGTGCTGGTGTCCAGCAAATGATTTTAAAAGATAATCGCTTGAACTTCAGTGGTTCTTTTCAAGGAGAATATCATATTAATCCTAATACAAACAATGAAGATGAAATTTCTTCTGATACATCTGAAATAAACAAAACTAATGAAACACATAAAAAGCTTTTAAATACTGCATCAAAACCACTACCTCAAACAGAAGCAGATGACGACGATGATGATAATGAACCAAAACAAAAAAATTCCCTGGCGCCCTTTTTTGAGCAACTCAGTCAATCTTTTTCTGTACCCTTTACCGGTGCTATAGATATACGAAAAGGGCAAATGGAAATAATTCCGGAAGTTCGTTATGAAAACAAAAATGTACTGGTTTCTTTTAAATTTCCTACCTATATAGACTTCAAAAATCTATCTTTATACACAGATGTTTCTGCTATTACACATTTACTAGATAAAATACCTCATACTAGAATGGTAATTGGTGACAAATATTTACAATTAGCTGTACCAAAATCCCAGATAAAAAACCTGCCTATATCCGATCTGTTAAAAAGCTTACCAAAATTAATTGATGATGGTTATGCAGCAATTGATCGCGATGCATTCAAAAAAGTCAACGTTGATGAGTATGGAAAAACACTGAAAGCAAAGTATCAGGTTAATCTGAATGTAGACTACGCTTTAATGCAGAAAATTGATAATACAATGCTTGAAAGCCTTTCAAAGGCTTTAAAAGAGGCTGCAGACAAAGCTGATCAGAATAGTAAATATAAACCTGAGGATTATGCTGCATTACAAAATATAATTGACGAATTCACTTCTACTTTTAATTCTTATTTTTTTGATGAACATGATTCTGATGACAGCGGTGTTTTTAAAAATCCCTATTTTAGTGTTATAAAGCAATTCAAAAATAATCAAATCCCCATACAATATAATTATTATTTTGATTTAAAAGGAAGAATTATAGGCATCCGTGAACAGCTAGCATTTCCTAAGGAGGTGGAGAGTATAGATGGAACAGTAAAAATAGATACCAAAATCCACCTAAAATACACAACAAACCCTAAATTTACTATGCAGCCACCTACGCCGCAGAATTCAATTAATATAATGTCTCGACCTGAACTCAATTAATTAAAATTCAATTTATCAGTTTCAAGTATTTTTAGCCAGTATACTAAAATTTACTGGCTATTTTATATTGATAATTTTTTTCTTAATGTTATGTCAAAATATGGATAAAGACTGAATTAATCACGCAGGGTATACTTTAACTGATTTTTCTATTGTTATTCATAATAAACTACTCTACACGTTCAATATATAACAAACCGACTGCAAATACATATGCCTAAATGGCTCAGTACACATTTTGGCAAATATAAATTCATCTATTTACAAACAAAATATAAACAAAGAATCTGGGTAATTTTAATTCAAACACAATTTTTATTCGATAATAATTCAATCTGTAGCTGATTAGTTTTAAAGTATAGCCAAATTAAAAACTAATATGCTGATATATGAATAGTAAAAAGGACATATACTTATTTAAATCTGCCCTTTTTACTATATTCGGTGATTAACAGTTATATTGGCTGATTTTCGCTATTTGTTTCAGCTGCCACCTCTTTTATTGGTTCATCACTCAAAGTGATGACTACACCCTGCTCTCCCAAATCAAGCTGGATATAGGCACTATTCTGACCTTGCTGCTTTTCCAGCAATAATTGTCTGGCCAGTTCGGGGACAATTTGCTGCTGCAACATCTGTTCAAAATAGCGTACGCCCAAATCATGACCGGCTGTTGTTTGCGCCAGCGCCGCTACCAGTGTATTACTATACTCACAGGTAACAGCAAACTGAGCTGCAATTTTGGCTGCAATGCGGTCTAGTTGCTGACGGATAATAATCTGCATATCGTCAGCAGATAACGGACGAAAAGCCAGTACATTCATACGCCCGAGCAAAGCAGGAGCAAGAACTTCCCGGATGGGCTGATCGACCAGTTCCAGTCGGGTTGGTAAATCGGCATCAGGAGCATTTTGTAAAGCTTCGCTGCCCAGATTGGATGTCATCAACAGAATGGTGTTTTTGAAGTTGATGATGCGCCCTTCTCCGTCTCGCATAACACCCTGGTCAAATACCTGATAGAAAATATTAAGCACATCCGGATGGGCTTTTTCTATTTCATCTAGCAGTACTACTGAATAAGGACGCTTACGTACTGCTTCAGTAAGGACTCCACCTTTGCCATAGCCCACATATCCCGGAGGCGCACCTTTAAGCTGAGCTACTGTATGTGATTCCTGATATTCAGACATATTGATGGTAATCATTGTATCTTCACTACCAAAAAGTGATCTGGCCAGCGCTTTGGCTGTTCTAGTTTTGCCAACGCCGGATGTACCTGTTAGCAGGAATACACCAAGTGGTTTGTTGGGTTCGCCAAGTCCGGCTTTCTGGGTACGAATATGATTAACAATACTACTAACGCTGTCTTCCTGACCAATTACTTCACTGTTAAGTTGTTCAGATAAGGTCATCAGACGCTCAATTTCATCATCCAGCATGCGACCGGCAGGAATGCCTGTCCATTCACTAATTACACTGGCAATGACTTGCTGATCTACATCCAGGCTAATGTTTTGCTGCAATTGCTGAAAAGACTGATTATGTGTATGCAGATTGCTTTCGTGCTCATCTTTTGTACGCGCATCCAGTACTGCCTGAGCAGCTTCTTGCTCCTGAACAAATTTTTGTTTTTCTTCTTCTATTTCCTGGTCTAATTGCTTTAGCTGCTGCCGGCACTGTTCCATTCTTTCGTTATCTATCTGGTGTCCGAGAAGAATATCCTGTTGCAGACGGTCGATTTCTTCTTGAAGTGCGCTGTGCAGGGAGATTCTTTTAATCAGATTCAGTGGTAATGTTTGCATACCAAGTCTGACTTTAGCTGCAGCGGTATCCAGTAAATCGATGGCTTTATCAGGAAGCTGACGATCCGGTAAATACCGGCGTGACAATGTAACAGCGGCTTTAATCGCATCATCTTTAATATGCACCTGATGATGTTCTGCATAGAGTTTAGCAATACCGCGCAGCATCTGACAGGCTTTTTCATCATCCGGTTCATCTACTTTTACTGGCTGAAAACGGCGCTCAAGAGCAGCATCGGTTTCAAAATATTGTTTGTATTCAGACCAGGTGGTTGCTGCGATAGTGCGCAACTGACCACGGGCAAGTGCAGGTTTGAGTAAGTTGGCTGCATCAGACCCTCCGGCCTGATTACCGGCACCAATAATGGTATGAGCTTCATCTATAAACAGGATGGTTGGTTCAGAAGCATGCTGAATGGCTTCGATTACCGTTTTCAGGCGCTGCTCAAATTCACCTTTCAAGCCGGAACCAGCCTGTAACAGTCCCATATCAAGAGCAAGAATATGGGTATTTTTCAGATGGCTGCCAACTTCGTCATTGGCGATTTTCAATGCCAGCCCTTCAACAAGTGCTGTTTTACCTACTCCCGGTTCGCCAACCAATATTGGATTATTTTTACGCCGTCTGCTCAAAATATCTTCTATCTGGCTGATTTCTTCATCCCGCCCGAAAATTGCATCAATATATCCGTCTCTGGCTCTTTGAGTAAGATCGATGGTAAAGCGCGACAAGGCTTCCTGTTCTGCCGGCGATTGCTTATCCTGTAAGTTACTGGTATTGAGTATATTCTGTGTGGCCGGTGTTTCAGCAGGTTCTGCTGTTTTACTATCGGCATCTATTCTCTTGGTGAAGATCGCATCATTTTCTGTGTTTGCTTCAACTGAGTATTTATCCAGCCATCGTCCTGCTTCAGCCAGTTGTCCTGCTCTGAATATCAGTAACTGCCATAAATCTGTAAGTGTAAAGATGCTAGGAATTTTCTGGATAGCTTCAAGCAAATGCAATGAGCGGACTTCTTCCTGTCCGTGTTCAATAGATGCCAGCATCCATGCCTGCTCTATCCATTTAAGTAATGCGCGTGAAAGCTCAGGTTTCTGAGGTACTCGCTGCCAGGGCAATTTATCCAGTCCGGCCAGCAAATCATCCCACAAACGGTTGACGTTGATTTCGTTCTGGCGCAATAAGAGATTCAGGTCATTATTATCTGTTTCAAGTAATTTGACGAGAAAATGTTCAGGCAATATTTCATGATGACCACGGCTTAAACAGAAGTTAGCAGCCTCATTCAGTGCCCGTGCACAATTTTCATTGAGTTTTCTTAATAATTGCATTGAATCTTTCATTACGGCTCCGGCTAAATACATAAAAAGGCGCACAGATGCGTGCGCCTTGAGTTAATTAAAATTAACGGTTCTCAACCCAGCTGTCGGAATGAACAATATTGCCATCCTTGTAAGCCCAGGTGATTTTTTCGTAACGCAATTCCACTTCTTCAAGATGGTTATAGCGTTCTTTACTGGTTTCTTTAATGTTGTGCATTTTAGGACGCACAGCCACTACTTTCACATTTTCTAGCAGGGTGTTGAAATATTCTTTCTCCTGACCTGCATCGTCAATGCGATACCATTTAAATTCCAGGGACTTAAGGTTCTGACCATTAGTTACTGCTTTGTAAAGATATGGTGAAGAAGCATCATATTCTTTTACAAAGGAAATAGGTTTGTGTACACGAGTACCTGTCAGTTTACCGGTATTGCCGTCAGTAGGAATATAAACTTCGTGATCGAATGCCAATACTTCTACTGAGCCTTCACGATTCTGTACAGTTACAGAGCCTTTAACCTCTGAACCACCGTCATCCTTGATCCATAAATAAGCAGGAATTGCCATATGAATATCCTTTAATTAGTTAATAAATATTACATTAGTCGGTATGATTCATATCAACCAAGGTAATTTCGACACGACGATTTTTACTACGCCCTTGCGGGTCGTCGTTGGTTGCTATGGGTTTGCTATCCCCATATCCCTGTACAGTAAAATGGTCTTCCGGAAAGGTGGATGCACTCACTAGCCAGTCACGTACAGCTTCAGCTCTGTGAAATGACAGAGTTTTGTTGCTGGCAGCATTTCCGGTGTTATCGGTATGACCATCTATTAGTACTCTTTTATTCGGGTTCGCCTGTACCCAGGTTAATACCCCTTGTAAAACCAGTTTGGCATCCGCTTTAAGCTGACTCTGACCTACGTCAAACAATGCTGTGGTATCTAAACGGATAATTTGTTTTTTCTGCTTCTCCATCTGGAAAGAATTTATGTCTTTATTGATAACTGCTAATAATTCGGTAGCATGATATAAACCGAATCCCATTCTTCTGGGTTCACCGAATGTCTTATAGTCCTGTAATGTCTGCTGAATGATTTTTAAATTTTTAATACTGTCCAGACGTTCATTTTCAAGGTGCTGAGGTATCGCTATATATTGCTGATGAGCAGCAATAACTTCCTGCAGCCATTTTTTATTTTGAACAAACGAATACCCAGTACCAATGAGAATGAACAGCAGGAAACAGTCAATTGCGTAACACAGATATTTTGCACCTTTACTTAAATAGTGCTGGCGTACAAAGCTATTCTCAATAACCGGAAAATTTTTCAGACCGTTAACTATAAAAGTATGAACCGGACTAACAAATCCTGTTTTTTCAATTTCAAATTTACGCCAGTCTGCTTGCTGATTAGTATTGAAACTGTTTAACCAGACACATGACATCATATACAGAGAATGACGATATGATTTTTCCGGCAACAAATTTTTAATCACATATTTACTGAGCCATTGCTGATTCAGATAAAGTGTGGATGTGGTTCTATAATCCAGATGTTCCGGCTGTTGGGCATTCAAAGCTGCTCTGCTATCCAGCTGTTTTTGTAAACAGGAAAAATACTCTTGCACATCAGTACGCTCCCTGCAAAGCTGATTACTATTGTTTTCAGGCCAGTAATCAAGATTTTCATTAAGCAGATCGGTATGGATACCCAATGTCAGCGGCAGGCGGCGTTTGTATGAAGCCTGAATGGTTTCGATTTCCTGCCGCCATTGTGAAATACGCTGCTCCAGTGCTGCCACATGAGGATATTTATCTGGATTAAGTATCAAAAATATACCGTTAGCAATTTTATTCTGTTCATCCAGATTCTGATAAATACTGATTAACTGCGCACAGTCTTCGACCCTGATCCACATTGAATCACGCAACAGTCTCCAGCGTTCAGAAGATTCTATCCAATCAGATATATCATCGCCTGCTACGAGAATGATGCGCTGGGATTTAGGTATATTGTATAGACTTACTGCACTTTGCTTGCGAAACCAGAATTGATTCTGATACCACAGAAATCCGCATGCCAGTACTATGAGTATACTGAGGCATATTTTGATTACCCAGTATATATCCCAAATTTGCCAGATAAAATATAGCGACAGGCAAACAATCCAGACAAGCAGTAATGTGTAATAAATGCGTTTACTCATTTGGTACCTTATCCAATACTGGCAACCAGATTACTGAGATATTTATTAAGCACCAGATATATAACTATTGTGAACACCAGAAAAGCTAAACACCAGCTCACTGTTGAAAAAGACCGTATAGTAATCGGGCGCAATTTTCGATCAGTCTGAAGAGAAGGAATAATTATTTCAGGCAGATGCGAATCAATTTTGGTGATGAGTTCATTACGAGCATGTGTTTCTTCGAATAAATATTTACCATTAAATCCAAGAGCAAATACCAGCTGCCAGACACTTAACAGCCAGAATGACGGATCCGGTTTATGCAATTCAGTCTGAATATCTTCAAATAATTGTATACCGGCATCATATTCACCAAATTGGGATACCTGTAACGGGCTGCTTTCCCAAATTGATTTACTTTTGCTGTCCAAAAAGCGTAATGCAAGCTCGTCAACAAGTGCAAACAATGCATACTTTATCTGTTTTCGCACATGCTCAGGCAGGTGATTTTCACTCAGTTTCTGATCAAACTCTGAAACAAAATGAATAGCAAGCAACTGCACTTCATCCATATCCTGAATGGCATGCCCCATGCTTAAGCGCGTTACAAATAAAATATAATTACGTAAATTTTCCCGTACGTAATCTGGAATTTCGTTATTCTTCATTTGGCACCGCATATAATTCGATATTTAATCCATCAAATGAATTAGGTGAATAAATACAGCATGATCTGGCTGCTATCATGGCTTTAAAGCCCGGGTGCGACTTATCTAATGCAAAATAGGTAGCTTCTGAACGCATGGGTAACGCGCTGGGTAAACGCTGCATCATTCTTAATGGAATACCATTGGATGCTGACGGCAGAATTCGCTCAACATCATCAGGCGAACCAATCTTACATAGTTTCGGAAAGCGTTCCTGAAGTTCATATAACGGAACACTGGCACGAACGGAAATATAGTAATCTGTGTTTTCATCCAGACGTGCATCTAACAGATGACCAATCCATCGGGTATTACCAACTTTTTCAAGATCCACCAGTACCAGTACTGTAGGTATAACAGTATCCAGCAGCTCTATAAGCATTTCATTTAACCGGATGAATGTTGTACCTAAATTAAACGGATCGTATTGCGGTATGTCTTTGATACTGGATTCAATTGAAAACGACAGCAGACTTCCAACCAAACGTGCCAGTAAAATGTAGTAGTTTTCTGGTGCAATATTTTTATGTGTTTGTAACAGCACCATTTCCGGTATAGACTGATTGAGTATGTTCAGCAACCAGAATAATGAAATATCAGATACAAGAAAGTCTGCTGATTGCTGATTACGTTCTTTTCGTAATGAACCAAGACGCTGACTTTTATTAAGCAGAATTTGTATCTGTCTTGACAGCATCTCCATTAGAAAAATATTGCTGCCAATAAAGAATACTGGCGGTATGTATTGTGCATCAAGCTGCCAGATATTATTTTGATTTTTAATCAGACGAAGAATGGGTATTGCCAAAAAATTCTGACGGTTTTCATGAGAGAATTTCAGGCTGAAATTTAATCTTTTTTCTGCAATTTCTGTTTGCTGGCTACCGTAAAGATCAGTAACCGAAACAAATTGTTTAGAAAATCGTAATGGTGCATTACTGCTGTTTTCAAGCAGATTACTGCCTACGGTATTTAGTTCAGGTAATGTTAAGTATACTGTTGTTTCGAGTATGTCATCCGGTAATTGTGACAAATCACGGGCAGGTGGCAGAAACTGCATTTGCTGTGAATCAAACCAAGTACCATCCTGAAATGATACTGCACAATCCGATAATTTAAGCTTTTTCAGAGCGAGACTATTAGTGTCTATTTCCATACGCATTACGCCCCATGGCATAATTCGCGTACACTGCATTATGCTAAAGGCATTTGCCTGTTGCAGTAATTCCTGTTGCTGGAAAATTTGTGGCAGCAGTAAGGTACCTTCGTACCAAATCGGATTGATGATTTTCAACTTACAACCTGTTCTAAATTAGATAGATTATTCACATTTAGCTAATGATTGTTTGGATAACAATCGAGCACCGCAGCTGGTTTTCATGTTTTCGAGAACCATAAGACGCCCCTTTACTGTTAGCTTGGGATCACCTTCTACAATGTAATGAGTACCACTACATTTCGGACAACTAACTTTATCGCCTTTACGTGCTACCGGTCTTCCTTCAATTTTTGCGATAGGATCACCTTCAAGTACTACCCCACCATGGGTAGTGGTATCTCCCTTACAAATAATAGCGCGTGACATTTAGCAATCCTTTATTGTTATCTACCGATAGGGAACTATCGGTAGATTTTCTCGCTTATACCGGATTATTTTTTAGCTTTTGGCATTTGAGATACTAATGAAAGATTAATATCCATACCTTCAATCTGGAAGTGCGGAATGACAAATAGTTTAATTTTGAAGAAACCCGGATTATCTTCAATATCTTCTACTACTACTTTTGCCTGACGTAACGGATGTGAAGCCTGCAGCTCATCACTTGGATCAGTCATTTCTGTAACCAGATTCTGTATCCAGTTATTCATTTCCACTTCCAGAACACGCCGGTCTTTTGTCATACCGATATTTTCGCGCTGAATCAGTTTCAGATAATGAGCCAGACGTGACAGCAGGAAAATATAAGGAAGACGTGAATTGATACGGCTATTGGCTGTCGCCTCTTTAGTATCGTACAGGGCTGGTTTTTGTGTTGAATTTGCAGAGAAGAAACATGCAAAATCATGATTTTTGTAGAACGATAATGGCACAAAACCCAGATTGGCAAATTCAAATTCACGTGTTTCAGGAATTAATACTTCCGTCGGAATTTTCATTTGTGCGCCGGAACCCAGATCATATAAATGAATCGGCAGGTTTTCAATCAGTCCACCAGCCTGCGGGCCACGAATCTGAACACACCAGCCATTCTTAATAAAGCTTCTTACCATGTTGGCTGCAAATGCAAAGGTGGCATTAGCCCACAAGTAACGATTGTGATCAGGACCTTTAACTTCTTCACTGTAATTGAAACTGCGTACCGGTACTGTTTCACTGCCATAAGGCAAACGTGCCAGAAAGCGCGGTAAAGTAAGGCCGATATAGCGGGCATCATCAGTATTGCGGAAGCTGTTCCATTTGATGTATTCAGCACGGTCAAAGTAGTTGCCGATATCTTTGATTGAGGCAACTTCTTCCATTGTTTCTTTACCAAAGAATTGAGGACCTACAGAACCAATAAATGGCATATGTGCAGCAGCGGAAACTTTTGAAATATTTCTGAGCAGCTCAATGTCCTGAGGGGAACGGTCAAATTCATAAGCCGAAATGATTGAGGCAAAAGGCTGTCCGCCCGGGGTATCATATTCGTTGATGTAAGTATGGCTATACAGACCGCTTTGGATGACTTCTGGTGAGTCTTCAAAATCCCGAATCAGAGCATCTTTAGAAACATCAAGTACATCAATTTTGACATTCTGACGGAAATCGGTACGGTCTACTAAAAATTTCAGACCACGCCATGTACCTTCAATTGCCTGAAATTCAGGATGGTGAAGAATATTATCTAACTGATTGCTGATTAATTTGTCCAGCTTAGCAATATGGAAATCCAGTAAGGATTTATCCAGTCTGTCTACAGTTTGGGCACTGTCCTGAATCATTTTCAGGAATACGTTGATTGCTACTGAGATACGTTCATTGGTAGCAGATTCAGATAATGCTGTATTATTGGTGTAATGGTCAAAAGTCGGAGCTGTAGAGACGGTATTCAGATTTATTTTATCAAATAATGATTCATAAACAGACTGTTGAACAGCATTTTCTTTTTTAACGGAACCAGCATTCTGCATATTTTTTTGCATACTAATTTTCCTCTGCGGTATTTATTCTTTAGAAATGATTGGTGAGATTGCTTCAAGTTCTTTGCGCAACTCATCAGAAAGATTTTTGTCCTGCAGAATTTTTTCCAGTTCTTTGCGTAAAACTGCATTGTCCAGAATATTGGACTTCAAATCTCTCAGCAGATTTCGCATAGCTAGCAGCGATTTCAGTTCAGGTACTTGCTGAACAATCTGTTCAGGATGAAAATCTTTCATTGATTTGAATTCAAGATTCACAGGAATTTCGGAATTATCATCAGCCAGAGCATTTGGAACAGACAGTTTTACGGCTGGATTCATTTCAGCAAGCACTGCATCAAAGTTGTTTTTATTAATTGAAACTTTTTCACGTTCTGCCAGCGGAGTATCGCTTTCTTTGAAGCTGAAATCGCCAGCCACTAATA
This sequence comes from Snodgrassella sp. M0351, assembly GCF_016100575.1. Lineage (NCBI taxonomy): Bacteria > Pseudomonadati > Pseudomonadota > Betaproteobacteria > Neisseriales > Neisseriaceae > Snodgrassella > Snodgrassella sp. M0351. The sequence continues at coordinate 1,163,446 of NZ_JACFSG010000001.1, forward strand.
AACGCAAAGGTAATTCAACTTGTTTTTTAGCGCCTCCTGTATGTAAATCCAGTTTAATATTGACACGTGCTGGTGGTACTTCGTTCTGAAAACTTTCTGACATGATTACTCCTTGTTGAAATTTGAATACTGATAATAAAATCAGAGTCATTGCATTACTGCGTTTTGATACGGAATATATAGCAAAATGAAAATTTTCAATAAATTTTGTTTTAAAAATTTAATAATAATTAAGTTACAACAGCTTAAAATTAATTGAAAGTTAAATTAAATTGTATTCTGCCCATATATACATGTTTTAACTTATTTTGACTTATTTTGGTTACCAAGTAAATAATTTTATAAAATTTAATGCTATATTGATTATAAAAATCATATCACCTGTCGTTTATTAACAAATTTTTCCATAGATTTTATCTATTTTAAAATTGGTTAAATATTAGCCATAATAAATATTAGATTTTGAAAAATTATAATTATTAATTTAATTAGATATATATAAATAATTATTTTCTAAATGAATATAATATTTAGCTGATAATATTCTGAACATTTTTTATTCAATTCAACTAAACAAAACACGATTATTTTATTGATCATAAAATAAAATTTTATAGAAAAAAACTATAATCTAATTGTGATTTCATTTTTTTTATTTTTCAAACCTGGTTTCTTTATTCCTATAAGGTATATTGCTGCAATTGTTTTAATACTCGCCGGCTAAGGATACCTTCAGGCAGACGAAAGTCCAGAAGCATACGTGTCAGTCGTATGGCCTCGGTATGCCATTCAGGCTGTTCAGCTAGTGAGCGGTTATTTAATGCATTAAGAGTGTGCCCGTGAACAACAATACCATTTTCCTGCACTGACATCTGTGCCTGCATCAATAAAACAGGGGCATGTTCGGCGCGCAGCCAGTAGCGTTCATGATTAATGATCTCCTCCCCCTGACTATCCTGACTAATATCAGGAGCAATACCTAAAGCACGCAGTAATGACCACTCAAAATAACGCAGTGCAGATAAGTGTTCACCGTTTGAAATATGTTGTAGTACGGTATGTAGTGCCGCGTGAACATCAGGTAACGGATCCTCCCGGGCTGTTAGTTTTAGTACCAGCTCATTTACATACATGGCACTGAATAACGCCTGATTCTGAGGCTGAGGCCAGCCGCCTATCCATTCTGCCCGGTGCAGAGTTTTCAATTCATTATTCCCATACCAGGATAGCTGTAGCGGCACAAAAGGAACGAGTACACCTCGCAATTCACTTTGCCGGCGCCTCGCACTGCGCGCCAGCATCACTACTCTGCCATAATCCCGGGAAAATACTTCAATTTGCAGACTGCTTTCACTCCATGGACGGGAGGTAAGCAAGAAAGCAGGTTGATGATTGATGCGATTATTAGACATAGCCGTTTTATGTCAGATGTAGATTTTTCAATTATAGCTGGTTATGGCATGCAATTGACCATGTTCAGGAAAAAGCGGATAATTCTATTAACAATATAGACTATATTTTTCAGGCAGCCGGCTATTTCAAAGCCGGCTGCCTGAATGTATTCGAAATAATCAGGAAAGTTTAAATACCCATGAAAGCACCAGAATTATTATTGCCCGCTGGTGGACTGGAGCGGATGCGCACAGCCTTTGATTATGGCGCAGATGCTGTTTATGCCGGCACACCGCGTTATTCTCTGCGCGCACGTAATAATGAATTTGCACATCTGCCAGTACTGGAACAGGGTATTACTGAAGCACATGCACGCGGAAAGAAATTTTTTCTGGCAAGTAATATTTTGCCACATAACGCAAAATTGAAAACTTACTTGGCCGATATGGAACCGATTATAGCTATGCAGCCAGACGCGCTGATTATGGCTGATCCGGGTCTTATTATGAAAGTGCGTGAAAAATGGCCGGAAATACCGATTCATTTATCCGTTCAGGCTAATACCACCAATGCATGGGGTGTACAGTTTTGGCAGAGTATCGGCATAGAACGTATTATTCTGTCGCGCGAACTTAGTATTAATGAAATTGCCGAAATTAGGCAGCAATGCCCGGATATTGAGCTGGAAGTATTCGTTCACGGAGCTTTGTGTATTGCCTATTCAGGCCGCTGCCTGCTTTCCGGTTATTTTAATCATCGTGATCCTAATCAGGGTACTTGTACTAATGCTTGCCGCTGGGATTATAAAGTACATAATACGGCTGATAGCGACAGCGGCGATGCTCAATTATTACCCGATTTTGACTTTAATCAGGCGAAAAGTCTGGCTGATAATGCATTATATGGCTTAAATGACCAGCAACGTCACCCGCTTGCAAATAAAGTCTATCTGATTGAAGAAGCAAACCGGCCTGGTGATATGATGCCCATAATGGAAGATGAGCATGGCACCTATATCATGAATTCCAAAGATTTACGTGCAGTAGAACAAGTCGCCAAACTGGCAGAAATCGGTGTAGATTCTTTAAAAGTTGAAGGCCGGACTAAATCAGTCTATTACGTAGCGCGGGCAGCGCAGGTATACCGGCGTGCTATTGATGATGCAGTTGCAGGTAAACCTTTTGATTATAGCCTACTGGCAGAACTCGAAGGATTGGCCAACCGGGGTTATACAACTGGTTTTCTGGAACGGCATCAGACACAAGAGTACCAGAATTACCTTTCCGGACATTCTTTATCAAAACAAAGTCAGTATGTAGGCAAAGTTACGGCTGTTGATTCTGAAGGATGGGCAACCATTGAGGTAAAAAATAAATTCAGCCTTGGTGACCAGCTGGAAATTATTCATCCGGGCGGTAATCAGATTATCCGCCTTGAAGCAATGACACGTAAGGGCTATCCGGTAGAAGTAGCTTCCGGAAACGGAATTGAAGTAAAAATTCCACAGATGCTCGGCAAAGATAATGCACTGATTGCACGAATTATTCCCCAGGCAGAAGCTAATTAAATAAGCTGCTGAAAAAGCCATAGTGATATTACACTATGGCTTTTTTATTATCCGTTTCTGATATTTGTGTACTTTACAGCCAGCCTTGTAAATGCTGCTTCACAAGCGGAGCCAGTATTTCAACCCATTCATGCTCACTATTCATACAGGGAATGTACTGAAACTGTTTTCCGCCATGCGCCAGAAAGTCTGCTTTACCACGAATATTGATTTCTTCAAGTGTTTCCAGACAATCGGTAACAAAACCCGGACATACGACATCAAGTCTGCTGATTCCGGTCTTAGGAAGCTGGATAAGCAAATCCTGAGTACTTGGTCCGACCCAGGGTGCATAGCCAAAGCGGCTCTGAAATGCCAGCCGGTATTCATCTGCTTGCAGCCCAAGCTCTTCAGTAAGTAAACGGGTCGTGGTTTTACAATGCTCTACATAACTATCGCCAGCCTGATGCTGAGCCTCTGGTATACCATGAAAGCTTATTAATAAACACTGTCCTCTGTCATGCTTTTGCCAGTATGTCTGAATATGTCTGGCCAGTGTTTTTATATAATTGTCATCTGCATAAAAGCTGGTGATACTTCGTACTGCCATTTGTACACGTTGCTTAAGCATTACCCGCCATACCTGATCCAGTGCAGCACCACTACTGGAACCCGCATATTGCGGATACAACGGCAACACCAGCAAATTCTGCACGCCAAGCTGTTTCATTTCCTGCATAACATTAACTACGCTGGGCTGTCCGTAGGTCATAGCAAAACGGGTAATAACACCGTCTGGCATAGCACTGGCTAAAGAAGTGCTAAGCAGTTGTGTTCCGGTCAATAAAGGGGAGCCGTCTTCCTGCCAGATGGTGCTGTATGCGTGGGCACTTTTACGCCCGCGAACAGGCAAAATAATCCCGCATAGTATTAACTGCCATAAAAAACGCGGTAATTCGACTACACGCTGGTCGGATAAAAATTCGCGTAAATACGGTCGTACAGCCTGAGGTGCAGGTGCAGCAGGTGTACCGAGATTCAGCAATAAAACACCAATTGCCGGTTTAGAAGTTTTTGGTTCAGAAAGAAAAATTTTTGACATAATATTTGGCAGCAATCAATTATCAGTCAATCAGATAAAAGTACTGCGAGTATAGCCTATATCTTCTGCTTGTTAGCAATTTCACCAGTTATATACTTTACTGACATCAGGCATTACCTCTGCAACAGACCTGATGCAGCGATTATCTGTGCTTAACCTAATCCCCTGCTCACCCAGATAAAACTACTTTAGTTTACAAAAGACTGGTAAATCTTTATTTATCCCAAAGCGCCTGAAAGGCTTTTACTACTTTTTCAGGATCAGCTGATTCAGTAACAGCACGAACTACAGCCAGAGAGCTTACGCCGGTAGCCAGTACATCGCGTGCATTATTTAAATCAATTCCACCAATAGCAACTGTAGGTGTATTTCCGGCTTGAATCACGTATTGCTTTAATTTGTCCAGTCCCTGAGGTTCAGTAGGCATAGTTTTGGTTGTAGTAGGAAAAATTGCCCCGCAGGCTACATAGCTTGGCTTTACTGCTAATGCTTTACTCAGTTCTGCTGGGGAATGTGTACTTACTCCCAGCCTTAAGCCTGAACTCTGAATCATCACTAAATCAGCACTGTCCAGATCTTCCTGTCCGAGATGCACTCCATACGCACCGCAATCTACAGCTTCCCACCAGAAATCATTGATAAATAGTTGTGTAGGTGTATCTTTTGCATAAGCGACACTGCGTTGAATTTCACGGTACAATGCTGAACCAATCAGAGTTTTATTACGCAGCTGCACAGTATTGGCCCCTGCATCGACCATCCGCGCTACCCAATCCGCAGTAGGAACAACAGTATAGAATTTCAGCGGAGCAACTATAGGTAAAAACGAATTTGCATACATAAAATATTCCTTTTGAAATAAAAATCTTTATAATGATAGTTTTTTCACGCAGCACTGCATACACACAATAATGTTTGCGGATGTCTGTACTGAATTTTCCACTTTTACAAATATATTATGGCCTCAGACGCATCCTCTGTTCGCTCTCCCCTGATCACCCGGGTTAATTATACTTTTGCTGCATTATTATTCGGCACAATTGCATACTTTATTTATTGGGGGCTTGGATATACCAACCATCATTCTCCATTATTATTTGTTATTGCCACTCTGTTTGGCGCCTTCATGGCATTTAACATCGGTGGCAATGATGTTGCCAACTCCTTTGGTACCAGTGTAGGCGCCGGAACCCTTACAATACCGCAGGCATTGGGTATAGCGGCTGTTTTTGAGGTTTCTGGTGCGGTCATTGCCGGCGGCGAAGTAACAAAAACAATTCGTCACGGCATTATAGACCTTGGTGCCATGCATTTAACACCTTCACAATGCATTAATGTCATGCTGGCAGCATTACTGGCGGCGGCAATCTGGTTGTTAATTGCTTCCAAAAAAGGTTTACCGGTTTCAACAACACACTCGCTGATAGGCGGACTGGTGGGTGGCGGATTGTGTCTGGGGTATCTGATAACGGGTAATGGCAGCGCTTTGGATTTAATTCAATGGGACAAAATGGGAGAAATTGGTCTGTCCTGGATTATCTCACCTGTTTTAGGAGGTGCCTTTTCTTATATCCTGTTCAGCCAGATAAAAAAGCATGTACTGGACTACAACGACCGAATGGTTATAGCACTGAAAGAAATTAAGCAGGAAAAAAAAGCATATAAAGAAAAACACAAAATCTGGTTTGAAAAACTAAGTGAAACCGAAAAAATTCGCATTTCCTCTGCTATAGCCCGTGACGCCGAAAATTACAGTGATCCTGATTATAGCGTCGAAGAGCTCGAATCAGATTACTATAAAGGTCTGGCAGATATCGAAAGCCGTAAAAATAACATCGACGCATTTAAGGCACTGCATAGCTGGGTACCCTTAATTTCAGCCTGTGGCGGCATGATGATTACCGCTATGATGTTATTTAAAGGGCTGACTAATCTGCATCTTGGTTTATCTGTGATTACCAATTTCCTGTTAATCATCATGATTGGCGCATTAATCTGGATGGCCACATTCATTTACGCCAAAACCTTAAGGCGCAAAGATTTAAGCAAATCAACCTTTCTGATGTTCAGCTGGATGCAGGTATTTACGGCTGCCGGCTTTGCTTTCAGTCACGGCGCTAATGATATTTCCAATGCGGTTGGCCCGTTTGCCGCCATTATGGATATTATCCGTACCGGTGATATTGGTATAGATGCCAATGCCATGATTCCGGCTCCAGTGATGATAACATTTGGTGTGGCACTGATTGTTGGTTTATGGTTTATCGGCAAAGAAGTAATCCAGACTGTTGGTACCAATCTGGCCAAAATGCATCCTGCATCCGGCTTCACAGCAGAGCTTTCCTCTGCAGCTATTGTGATGCTGGCTACACTGATGGGGCTGCCGGTATCCAGTACACATATTCTGGTTGGTGCCGTTCTGGGTATCGGACTGGTTAACCGTAATGCTAACTGGAAATTGATGAAACCAATTGCACTGGCCTGGGTGATTACCCTGCCCTCTGCTGCAGTTTTATCTGTATTGATATTTTTGGGACTCAACTCATTTTTTTAAATTAACAATTATCATAATGAAACCGGATAAATATGCTTATCCGGTTTTATTATGACTAAAGCGATTGTCTAAAGTAAATTTTCAAAGATTTTATAAAATAAATTTACCCTGATTTGAATGACACTACAAATAGTCGTTATTAAATTTCTTTTAATACTTTTTTTCCAGATTTCTTAAATTTAAAAAGTAATTTTAAAATCAGATTAAATTTTTTTAACTTAATCACCGGCTGTTTTTTTCTGAACCATTTAAGCTAAAATGATGACTTTTGTCACAAACTCAGCACAAACTGATTGTTGCCAATGAATAACCTGCTAAAAAAATTTTATATAGATCCCTTTTTGCTGGCAATGCTGACTGTTGTAGGTACAGCTACTGTTTTGCCTTGTCAGGGCAGCACAAAAACATTCTTTAGCTATCTGACCACAGTTGCCATTGCCTTACTATTTTTTATGCATGGTGCAAAGCTATCACGGCAGGCGATTACAGAAGGTATCAGACACTGGCGATTACATTTAGTTGTATTTTGCAGCACATTTATTGTATTTCCGCTAATCGGTTTAGGTTTGCGTATTCTGGTTCCCCACTGGCTCTCTCCCGAACTGTATCTGGGCTTTCTGTATTTGTGCGCATTACCGGCTACAGTACAGTCCGCAATTGCTTTTACTTCTGTTGCCGGCGGAAATGTTGCAGCAGCAGTTTGCAGTGCATCTGCTTCCAGCATTCTGGGCGTTTTCCTGTCACCTATACTGGTTGGTCTAATGATGCCCACCAGTGGCAATAGTGTCGACACAACAGCTGCTATCGAATCGATTTTATTACAACTAATGCTGCCATTTGTTTTAGGCCATTTGGCCAGGCCATTAATTGCAAATTGGATTCATAAACATAAAGTATGGATAAACCGTACTGACCGGGGCTCGATTCTTTTAGTCGTTTATGTAGCATTCAGTGATGCTGTTGTTGAAGGACTATGGCACAAAGTTAATCTAGGCTCAATTGGTATGATTGTGATTCTGAGTCTGTTGATTCTGTTTCTGGTTATCAGCATTAATACACTGGTTGCCCGTTCATTGGGCTTTAACCGTGCTGATGAAATTACTATTGTCTTTTGCGGCTCCAAGAAAAGTCTGGCAAATGGCGTACCCATGGCCAATGTACTCTTTCCTGCCAGTATAGTAGGCATTATGTTATTACCACTGATGATTTTTCATCAGTTACAACTTATGATCTGTGCAGTACTGGCGCAACGCTATGCACGTTTGAATAAAACGGAATAGATTACCTTCGAGTGTAGGTTTTATTTCTAATAAAGCTTACTATTTGGTTTTTTATAATCTCTATATCATAGTGCCAGCAATAAAATTTCTGGCACTTAATCTATTTACATCAAATCATTCAATAATGTTGCAAATATGGTATTTACTAGATTTTGATACAATGGCATAAATCAAAAATATAGGTATACCATAAGCTGAAACAATTAGGTTTAAAAGTAGCTGCTGTGAATAGACTGGTAGTCACGAGTTAGGGACAAAATATTTTTAACTAATTAATTTATTTTATCTTATGGTGCCAGTAATAGGAATCGAACCTACGACCTTCGCGTTACGAGTGCGCTGCTCTACCAACTGAGCTATACTGGCTTCCAATTCAGAATACTCTGAATGGCGCGCAGTATAGCATAATCGCTTTATACTCACCATTGCTATCCAATTTTATTTATTTATTAATATAATATTTTGGTCATAAATATAATATCTGTTTAATTAAGCCTTAAGTTATTTCTGCGCTTTATACGTGAATTTTTTAATCGGGCTTTTAATAATTGAATTGAATATTAAAAATATTCGGATTTTATCTAAAATAATTTATATTTTATTTTCTTCTTCGAGATTAATTTTTGTATCTCAATAAATTAATAGAAGATTTAAAAATTGATTTAGCCGCATTTCGGTCAAACCACATAATCAATTATCTTCTCTTAAATTTATTTTTAAACAGATATTTATAAAAAAAATTTTAATAATCAATGTTCTTTCAATATTAGATTTTTCTAATTCAGCTTGACTAATAAACTTTGTTCTACAAATTTAATCAAATATTTTGAATCCATTCTGTATATTTAGCACTCTATTCAGATGTGTTGATAAAAATAGATATTTATTCAGGCTTATTCAGTATTAATTTTAAGCCGGATGCAGTGGATAAAAAATGAAACAAAACAGAGAGCAACTTATTAAATGTGCCTGTCTGGGTGATGCACATGCACTTAATCAGTTATTGTTAGTATATCAGCCAGACATCAGAAGATTTGCCAGACGAACATGTTCTACAACAGAAGATGTTGAAGATGCTGTGCAATTCACATTATGGCAGTTACATAGAAAAATCGGTATGCTGAAAACTATCTCTTCTTTTACAAGTTGGTTATTTCGAATTATAGAACGAGAATGTTATCGTTTATTTAAAGTCAGACAATCCAAAACATTGAAGGCCGGGTAGATATTGATGAGCTGTCTGCATCTTCTGCAGATATCGATCTTAAAATAGATCTAACTAATGCAATTATTTCTTTACCTTTGATTTACCGGCAGGTGTTGATTTTGCGGGATATTCAGGAGTACTCCACGCCGGAAGTAGCTGAAAAGCTTGGCATCACAGTTGAAGCAGTTAAAAGTCGCTTATACCGTGCCAGATTAATGGTAAAAGAAAAAATTAATTTATAAAAAATTTAAATTCAATAATTTATAAACAACATAATAGCTTTGTTCTTTTCGTAGAGAATTTATCAGGAATGTTAGTTTTACGTTTAAACTGGGAGATAAAATGACTAATCAATATCAATCAAGCAATGATTTTAAATACACTACTGCATTATTAAAATATGCACCCGAAGAAACACAGGCATTTATAGATTTTGACCATAAAACCATCAAACGCAGAGAAGGAAATATTCCGATAAAAACAAGAGAGTTAATTGCTTTAGCTGTAGCACTCACTACACAATGCGCATATTGTATTGATGTTCATATTAAAGGAGCAAAACAAGCAGGAGTAAGTGAAGAAGAATTAGCAGAATTAATTTCAATTTCAGCTTCTGTAAAAGCAGGCGCAACCATGGCACATGGTTTGCTGGCAATGCGTTTATTTGAGCAATAAAATAGTTGATTTAGTAAAACAATAATAAATACTTATGTATATACCTTGTAGGAGCAGCTATTTAAATTTTCTGGATTTGTAACTAGCTTATTAAACTGAGTACACTCGAATGGCTAGTGTACTCAGTTACATTATCAATAAATATTAGATTAAAGCAAGGCCTGAGTTAGCGTTGTTTTTTCTTAAAATTATTCATAACCTGTGTCAGATTATGTTGCAGTACATCCTCTACTGCTCCGGGTACTTCGGCCATTAATTCACGCTGTAATGTGGTTACCAGACCGGCCGTATGCTTTTGTACAGCAACACGAACCATACCGACTAATACATCAGTAAGATGCGGACGTAATTTTTCAGTTAACTGTTGCAGTAAAGCCTGCTCGGAAATACAGGTTACTGCCCTGTTAGCTGTACCTCGCGGTTCTATGACATGCATATGTACATGAATGATCGGCTGGCCATTATCGCTGGTAGCAGAAAGCTCATCTTCTGTATTTTGCCGGCTTACTTCTGTTGGTATAACAGTAGACTGTTTGCCTTTTAGCTGGATAGTACAGCTTGAAGGTAGATTTTCATCAACAGGAGCGCTTTGTAAACAGTTTTGTGCGGCCAGCCAGTCTTCCTGAATAAGCAAGGCTGTATCATTTAATGCAGATTCCTGCTTTTGCGCTTCTAGTGTACTTTGCTGCTGCCATTGTTTCAGATAAGCCCGATAAACCCGCTCACGCTGTACTGGATCAAGTAAAACTTCAGCAGGCTGGGATGTGGATACCGTTTTCGGCTCTGGCTCAGTTTGTCTGTTACGATTTTTTATCGTATTGGTAACTATCGGAGGCACATTGAAATCATGCGAACGTCTTCTGGTTTTAGGTATAGATAACGGCGGTGCATCTGATATAACTTCTTCCTGACGGTTTGACCGGCTATCTTGCTTTTTTTTGTGCTGGCGCAACTGCTCAAGACTGCGCTCCCATTCGGGCATAGTCTCTGTAGTCATTTTTGCAGAGCTGACAGTTGAATTAGCGACAGATTGCTGTTCAGGCAGATCATCACTCAAAGTAAAAACAAATTGGTTTTGTTGTTCATACTGATTTTTCACCATGCCCCCACTTCTGATCAGTCCGGTATATTTTAACTGGCTATGCATATTTTTATGTAAGCCATATCTGAGTAATTATAGCAACTTTTATAGGTTAAAATGCTAAAATAAACTACATAGTGTTCAATTAAATTAGGAATAACACATGAGTACCATTGAACAGCGAATAGAGTTTCTGGAAGAAAGCAACGAGGCTCTGATTATGCAAAACCGGGTGCTGGCCACCGCAATTAAAGGTCTGCTGCGAGCCCTGCCTGCAGACATAGCTGAGTTGGCTACTGAGTCCATACGCGCGGCTTTTGATAATGAAATTGCGGAATTACAGTATGAGGAAAATCCGCAAGTAGAATTATTTCACGATGCCACTTATGCATTTTTTCACGAACGTGAACATTAAACCTAAACAGGCTGGCAATAGTATAATTGCCAGCCTGTTTAATTAAATAGATTCAGTTAAAATAAATTATTATTTTCTTACATCTCTGCATAATTGGGTCCGCTTCCACCCTCAGGACAAACCCAGTTAATATTCTGCTCAGGGTCTTTAATATCACAGGTTTTGCAATGCACGCAGTTTTGCGCATTAATCTGTAAATGCGGTTCACCGGCCTGATCTACAATTTCATAAACACCAGCCGGACAATAGCGTGTTTCCGGACTGCCATATTCACGATAATTGACAGATATCGCCAGCTCAGGATTATTCAATTTTAAATGTACGGGTTGATTCTCATCATGGCTGATACTGGCAAGATAAACACTACTCGTACGGTCAAAGGTTAATTTACCATCGGCTTTGGGATAATCAATAGGCCGGCATTCTTGTGCTTTTCGTAAAGATGCATAATCCGGACTTTGATGACGTAGCGTCCACGGTGCCTTACCTCTGAAAATATATTCTTCAAGTCCGCTATAGGCCAGACCGCCAAACAGCCCCCATTTAAATGACGGCCGGATGTTTCGTACTTTATGTAACTCATGATACAGCCAACTGTCTCGAAACAATTCACTATATTTCACTGCTTCAGTATTACTATTATCACTGACATGTTCCTCTTTTAACACCTCAGCAATAGCTTCTGCTGCCAGCATACCTGACTTCATTGCAGCATGAATGCCTTTGATTCGGGGAACATTCAGAAAACCGGCAGTATCACCGACAAGCAAACCACCCGGAAAAGTCAGTTTAGGCAAACTTTGCAATCCACCTTCGCTTAATGCACGTGCCCCATAAGCAATACGGGTACCACCCTCAAGCACCTCCCGGATAGCCGGATGGGTTTTATAGCGCTGCATTTCAGAAAATGGTGACATATACGGATTCTGATAATCCAGTCCGACCACAAACCCAACAGCAACTTTATTATCATTTAAGTGATAAAGAAATGAACCACCATAAGTTTTCCGGTCTAGCGGCCAGCCAATTGAATGAATGACGGTGCCCGGTTTGGATTTTTCCGGGGCAACAGACCACAATTCTTTGATACCAATTCCATAAGTCTGATTCTGACAATCTTTATCCAGCTGAAACTGCCGAATTAAAGTTTTGGTAAGCGAGCCCCGACATCCTTCAGCAAATATAGTTTGTTTTGCCAGTAACGCCATACCCTGCTGATAATTACTTCCCGGTAGTCCGTCTTTATTCAGTCCCATATCACCGGTAGCAATTCCGCGTACGGAACCATCAGGATGATAAAGAACTTCTGCAGCAGCAAAACCGGGATAAATCTCTACCCCCATTTCCTCAGCCTGCTGAGCCAGCCAGCGACAAAACAACCCCAGACTAATAATATAATTACCATGATTATTAAAGCTGGACGGAGTAAGTAAACGATAAGCTTTTTTTTCAGTCAGAAACAGCAGCCGGTCTTCTTTAACTGCACAGCTTAAAGGTGCGCCTTTTTCTTGCCAGTTTTCAATCAGTTCAGATAATGAACGCGGGTCAATGACGGCTCCTGAAAGAATATGCGCCCCCACTTCAGAACCTTTATCGACAATGCATACACTAATGTCACGTTGCTCTTTAGCTGCAAGTTGTTTTAATCGTATGGAAGCAGCTAATCCAGACGGTCCGGCACCAACAATCACAACATCATAATGCATGCTTTCACGTTCTATGGATTCTGTCATGGTCGATTTCCTGCATTGAAACAATAATAACTAAATCTACGGCAGACATAAACAATATATATATACCGTATAATAAAAACTGGCATTATATCGAACAATGACTGGATATATCGACTACACTGATTAACGAATTTATATATTAATTTAGTAATCAAACAGATAAAATATTATATATAGAATTAATTTCGAACACTTTTGATCAAATAATAAATATTGATGAAAGCAGGTAAATTAAACTTACCCGTAATTACCACTATCTTATAAAAGTATTTAATGTAAATTTTGTTGATTTGGAGCCGTTTTTCACTCTACTTAAAAAAGTTTAAACGACTTGCATCATTGCTAACTATTAATACTTCACAATAAAAACCGTAAAAACTATAAATATAACAGCAAGAAATTAATCAGCCCTTCAAGCCTTCAAGAAAGAAACAAAATATATCTGTTATCAGATATGCTCTTCAACAATCTATGTAAATTATCCATCGTAGAATTACAGTCACAACGATATTAATAATTTATATTTAAATAAAAAATATATATATTATATAGTTATGTATAAATTAAACCCATCAGTAAAATATAGCTGATTTTTTCTATTACTTTTCATCAAATATCACCACTGTTAGTAAATGCTAATCAGATATTGAGTATATAAAACAACAAACATGTAAATTTGTTGTAAAAAAGCAACTTTTTCGATTACTAATAATTTAATCACATAATTACTTTTTAATAACAATATTGTTGCTTAATATTTATTTTTATTAAAATTTATCAATACTTTATATTTTAAATTACAACACCTTTCTATGGGCGCGGGTAGAAGTAAATACACTATCAATCCATGTTTTCGACTATATAGACTATATACATGTATCAAAGAAACTACTTATTTAACGAAAATACACACTTGGCTGATTGCATTAGTTTGCAAGGCGGGGCATAATTCGCTTTGCACAAGTTATGCGCACTATAGCTGTTTATTGACGAATGATATAGTGTGCAAAAACTGGATTTCCATCACTAAAGTAATACTTTTTGATACAAGTTAAGGTACATAATCATGAAAAAATCTTTATTAGTTGCTGCAGCTCTGATGTCTTTGTTCTTGGCTGCCTGCAATGATAAAAATGAAACTCCGGCTGCGTCTGCTGCATCTGAAGTTTCTGCTCCTACTACAGCTTCTGAAGCAGCTCCGGCTTCTGAACCTACTCCAGCTCCGGCATCTGAAGTTTCTGCTCCTGCTGTAGCTTCTGAAGCTTCTGCTGCTTCTAACTAAGCACAAGAAATCAAAAAAGCCAGACTTTCCAGTCTGGCTTTTTTGTTGCTTAATCATATCAAGTAATATAATAAAATTATTCAAGCAACCTATATTGATTAAAATTTTTTTACAGTTTGCCTCTGAAACTCATCATCAAATATAACAACTGTTCAAATAAACAGAAAAATAATACAGTTCGTACACTCCAGAGAGGTTTTTCAGTTTCTGTACTGCGTAAAAATAGCAGAAGCATTATTATCCACTGACTTCCTATCCAGAAAACCGGTTGCCAGACAAACATCTGGAATAAAGTGACCAGTAATGGAATTTGCAGGATAACATTTTTCACTAAGCATAATACCAAAACCAAACAAACAACCAAGGCACTAAACTGCAACCAGCCACCATACAGCAACGCAGTTAAATATGCACTTTGTTTCAGCTGATCGCGCCGATGCAGAGCAAAACATGAACCGAGTAAGATATACACTGGCATCAAATACAGATTTAGTGGCTTAAATAAATCAGCAATACCCGGTAATATCAGGCTACTCATTGCGGCCAGAATTATCCAGAGTACTAGTGAAACAACCAGCCAGCCATAAATACGGTATTTATAGCATTGCCAGACAAATACTCCTGTATATACCAATACAACTGCATAACTGATTAGCGTACCCATTAACGCACCAGTTTCAGCAAACGTGCAAGCACAGCCGCCATATTATCAGCTATAGCTGCGACCCATTCAGTAGACATATCAGGGGAAAAATGTGCTTCATCTTCATGCCCAATTACCAGAATAGCCAGCGTCTGTTCTTTCCAGCGTAAAGGTAATTGCAAAAAGCTTTCCAGTCGCGGTTGTTCAGGCAATAATTCCAGTAAAGCAGCAACTGGTAAAGCGCCACAAACAGGAGCAGTTAATTTTTTACTAATAACCTTAAATTTCTCATTCACATGTAAATTTACAGGTACACGAACATTTTTAGGAATATCCGCAGTGATGATTAGTGCATGATAAGGTAAAGTAAATTCATTGTTTAATCCATCGCTGATGGCTCGCTGCCATTGTGCCAGTGTATTGACGATAAGCAGACGCTGAGTAAACGCCATAAATTTGGCCATTAATGTATGGTTAGCATCAGCATCGCCCAGCATTTGAATAAGCTGTGAGGCCATTTTTTCAGTTTTTTGCTGCATTACCTGCATTTTGCCCTGTTGAAATGACAATATTTTGCTTTCAATCGGGCGCAGATTAAATTCAGCAGCATGTTCGTATAACCACTGTGGCTGTGCATGTAAAAATTTTAGTACTTCAGCTTCCTTAATACTCATAAGTAATTTATCTCTCCTTCAAATACAGTTTCTGCCGGCCCGGTCATCCAGACATGCGCATCAGGTTTCTGCTGCCAGCTTATTGATAGCTGCCCGCCAGGTAAATTCACTTGTACCGGTTTATCATCACCCAGTAAGCCCAGACTGATTCCGGCTACAACCGCAGCACAGGCACCGGTACCGCAAGCCTGTGTTTCTCCGACACCTCGTTCAAACACACGCAAATAAATCTCTCGTGGGGCTTTTATCTGCATAAATCCGACATTAACCCGCTGAGGAAACTGTCTGTGACTTTCAATGGCTGCACCAAGCCGGTGCACGGGCGCATGATTAATATCTTCTACAACCACCACTGCATGCGGATTACCCATATTGATACAGGTCACACTAACGGTATCAGCTCCGACAACCAGTTCATGGCTGATACTCTTGGCATCATTTTCATCAATAGCCTCAAACGGAATCTGTTCCGGTGCAAACAGCGGTATACCCATATCCACTGTTACCAGCCCATCTTCATTCAATCGCGGCACAATTATTCCACCGGCAGTTTCTACCACAATCTGTTTTTTACTGGTTAATCCTTTATCATAAACAAAACGGGCGAAGCAGCGTGCACCATTACCACATTGCTCTACTTCGGAGCCATCTGCATTAAAAATACGATAACGAAAATCAGCGTTCGGTGTCTGCGGTGCTTCAATCAGCAGAAGCTGATCAAATCCCACCCCTGTATGGCGCTGAGCCCAGGCAGCGATTGGTGCTGTATCCGGATAAAATTTCTGGCTAATTCCGTCTATCACCATGAAATCATTACCCAAACCATGCATTTTAGTAAATTTTAGTTTAGTCATATGCCATTCAGTCTGTCATCACAACTGGTTTAAGCATCTATGATACCGATTTATCACCGTAACGATAAGTTCTGCACTGAACTAATTAGCAAATATCTTTATCCGGAAAAAATACAATTATCTTGAAAACAGGCGTTACTGATCACTAAATCAGCTATTTTATTTACAATTAACCTGAATAGTCCGATTATTTTGCCGGCAAGAGAAAACAGCAGCAAAAGATTTTGTCAATTTATCAAACAGAACCTATCCAGATAAATAAATCTGTTTATATAAATTATGCAGAAAAACTGATTATTTTATTTGTTTACTGAAATAATCAATAAAAACCCGTAGTTTTGCCGAATTTTTATTGCTTTGCGGATAAAGAAAACAAAACTCCCATTGATTATCCTGAGAACATTCCGGTAATATTTCGACCAGCTTGCCGGATTGTAACTCTTCCTGAACAGCAAATCGAAAAAGCTGAACAATACCATTGCCATTAATGGCCAGAAATTTTGTTGCCAGCATACTGTCAAATACGTGTATCTGATCAGTTCCATTACTGTGTGCTGTGCTTTTATCTATATATTTCCATGAAAATTTTTTATTATTCTGGCTGATACTGAAATTGATACACTTATGATTTTGAATATCAGCCGGTTCATATATTATATTATTCTCAGACAAATATTCAGGACTGGCAAACAAACCGGATGTGGCACAATATAATTCCTTTTAACTAAAAATGGTTCCAGTCTGGTATCCGGCTGAATCAGTCTTACAGCAATATCATAAGTTTCCGTTACAAAGTCAATATTGCGGTTTGTTACATGAAAGTCAAGCTTAAGCTGCGGATACTGTGCACAAAAGCATTTTACATAGGGTATTATTTTATAATTAAAAAAAGTTTCCGGAACGCTTATTTTCAATTTACCGGAAATTGCCTCCTTGTTTACTTTCAGTGCCTTTTCGGTACTGATTAATGACTCCAGAACTTCAGTACATTTTGTATAATAAATTCGTCCTTCTGGCGTTAATTTTGTTTTACGAGTATTGCGACTAAATAATTCAACCCCTATTCTTTCCTCAAGACGCTTAATTGAACGACTAACTGCTGCCGGTGTAATATTCAGATATTGTGCAGCTGTAGAAAAATTTTCATTTTCAGCAGCCGTCAAAAACAATTCAAGACTAGCTATATGCATGCTTTTTAAACGTTTTTTCATTCTGATAATGCTTTAAATCATTTGAATCTAATCATTAGTCTGTTGATTATTTCGCATAAAAATATTATTTAGCACCAACGCGACCAAAGTTATAGCCATACCGCACATTTCCACTACAGAAATTTTATGCCCCTGAAAAATTCCGATAACAGACGAAATAACCGGTACCAGATTAACAAACAAAATACCATTAACTGCACCCAGACCTTTAATACCGGCATTCCAGCTAATGATAACCAGCGCAGTGATAATCAGTATAAAAATATCCAGTCTGCTTGCTAATATGGCTTTCATTTCCGGTCTGCCGGCATATCCCAGCAAAGTCGCAATCATAGTTATTGCTATGATGGTTAACATTCCTAATGAAGAGCTCAGAGCGGTTATACGCAATGCACTCCAATCATATTTTGAAATCATCGTATTGGCAAAATAAGTATATATTACCCAGCAAACAGTTGCTGTGAGTAATAATATGTCGCCGATAAAACTTGATGAGGCAAGTAAATGGTTAAAATTTCCATCGGTAATCACCAGAACAATGCCAGTAAAAGCCAATAGCATGCAGATGATTGTGCGAAAATCCGGCAAAATGCGATGAATTATTGAAAATAAAATCAGGGATAATAAAGGCATTAAAGCCAGAATAATCGTTGCATGTTCAGCTGATGAGAATCCTATACCGATAAATGTAAAAAAATTCAATCCGGCAAAACCGACGCTACCGAAAAACCAAAGCTGCAAAGTTTTATTTTCTGTCCGAAAACTCTGTTTTCCTTCCTGAATAATCAATACCAGACTAACCAGCAGGGCACCAGGCACATAGCGAATACAGGTAAGATAATAACCATCAATACCAGAAGAAACAGCATGTTTTGAGGCAGGATACATAATTCCCCAGCCTGCAACCGTGATTAATAAATACAAGATACTTTTATAATTTTGCAGCTGACTGACTTTCATATCATTAAACCTGATTCAGTATTAAATTTTTTATTTTTATAGCAGTTCTCAGGTAAAAGTGCATTACAGCAGCCGTAATAACAGTTATTACATCAGGTAATAACTGTTATTAAATACAGATATCCCAACCAGAAGCATTTGTAAGAATTTTATTTATATTATTTATAAATGCATAACCGGAGGCTGAACCAGCATCAGAACAACAGGCAAAGTAATTAAACTTAAAACCGTGCTGATAAAGGTAGCTGTAGATACAAGCTGTGGTCTGGTATTGAACTGGACAGCCAGTAATGTAGTGTTAGCCGCGGTAGGCATTGCCGCCAGCACTATAAGCACTTTTTTAGCCATCAGATCTATTGGCATAAAATATACGAGCAACATTGCCCATAGTGGTGAAATCAGTAATCGGATAACCAGCGCAAAACTGATTTTGGCTGTTTCAATCTGCCTGATATGCAATGTAGCCAGCTGCATGCCCAGAATCAGCATAATTACCGGAATAGATGAATCCCCGATCATGCCCACTGCCAGCATAATTTCCTTACTTAAAGGAATATGCAGTAATTGAAATATTAATCCGAACAATGCGCCATAAATAATCGGCATTCTTAAGACTTTTTTCAGTACGGTATTCTGGCTAATACCATCAACATCACTACTGCCTTTAGCAGCATAATAAGTGCCGATGGTGCTCATAATAAATTGCTGTAATATCATCAGAATAACAGCAATATCAAAACCGGCACTACCAAAAAATACCAGAATTACCGGAGTGCCATAATTACCGTTATTCATAAAGCATGAAGCCAGAATCAGAGTACAATTATCCTGATTTTTATAATGACAAAATGCCGACCAGAGATAAACCAGTATAATCAGCCCGACACACAATGCCAGAACATAAAAAGCATAATAAACATAAGCACTAGTTAGCGGGTGATTATAGAAAGTTTTGAAAGCCAGAAAGGGAGACAGAATATACAAAGACATTTTTGATAAACCGGCAATATCAAATTTCAATGTCTTCTGAGCGATAAAACCCGTGACGAAAATACCAAACACCGGTAATAAAATCAGCAAAAAATGCATTGTCTGCCCTTTCCTTCTCAGTATATCTGCCAGATATGTATATATTCTGCTATATGAAGAAAATGTAAATAGTTTGGCAATATTTTTCAGAATCAGGCTGTCATTATTATGTAATTATTCTGCCCGGATCCTAAATTTAATTGTGACTTATAACCAGTTTACAAAATAGTCGCGCCACAATGCCATTGACCATAATATAGCCAGCAATAGCATGGTTAACAATTGAGCTGCTGAAGCCGTATCTTTGGCTCGCTTTGCCAGAGGATGCTTTTCCAGCGAAGTGTGATCTACTGCAGCTTCAATAGCAGTATTAAATAATTCCACAATCCAGCTTAAAAACGATGCCATGATTAATACCATTCGTGTCAGGCTACCAAAATCCAGTACAAATACAAGTACAATCAATACACTATTTAATGCCAGCAGCTGGCGAAAAGCCGATTCACTGCAAGCTGCCTTCAAACCCGCCAGAGAATAACCATAGGCATTGAATATACGGCGTAAGCCCTTTTTACCTTTAATCGATGTTGCAAACGATTGATTATTTTCAGGCATGATCAAATATTATCCTTGTTATATCGAATTTTTAATTGAGTTTTTAAGTATCAAACCGGAGAGCCATATAAGCGGGCGGCTTCTTCCACTGCATCAGCAAAAAGTGCCGGTACATTACAATCAGTTTGACTGGTAATTTCCTGAAAACCCGTCGGGCTGGTTACATTAATTTCAGTGAGGTAATCACCAATAACATCCAGGCCGGCAAGTAAAATCCCTCTGCGTACCAGTTCCGGAGCAAGTGTTTCTGCAATCTGCTGATCTCGTTGACTCAATGGCTGAGCCACACCCTTTCCACCGGCAGCCAGATTTCCGCGCGTTTCCCCCTGCTGCGGAATACGAGCCAGCGCATACGGAACGACTTTTCCGCCAATAACCAATATACGTTTATCACCATGCACAATTTCCGGAATATAACGTTGTGCCATGATAGTTCGACTATCCAGATGCATCAGCATTTCCAGAATACTGCCGATATTGGGATCACTTAGCGTCAGACGAAAGATACCCATTCCTCCCATACCATCCAGAGGCTTAATAATAATGTCATGATGCCGGGTTAAAAATTCACGTATGTCTGCAGCGCGGGTAGTAACCAGTGTTGGTGCGGTAAGCTCAGGAAAATTCAGAATAGCCAGTTTTTCATTAAAATCACGCATAGCCTGACCACTGTTATATACATGCGCACCCTGAGTAGCAGCCAATGTCAGCAAATGAGTAGCGTACAGATACTGCATATCAAAAGGCGGATCTGTACGCATGATTACTGCATCAAAACTATTTAAGGTACATTGCTGCTGAGATAAAACATTAAACCATGCATGGTCATATTTATCTTTTGCTCCAATAAAATCAAATTCATCTGTCTTTGCTGTCACATACTCATTTTGCACACTCAAGTCACCCGCTAAGGTGTGAAACAGTTTCCAGCCCCGCTGAGACATTTCGCGCATCATGGCATAAGTCGTATCTTTATAAGTTTTGAAACTCGCCATCGGGTCTGCAATAAATAAGATTTTCATTGAATTTACCTGTTAGAATTTTTATCCGGTCAGGATAAAATTATTCCCGTCCGGATAATTACCACATTATTTATTTGAGTGAACGGATACCCACAGCTTCACGTACCGCTTCCAGCAAAGGTTTTGCTGTCTGACGTGCTTTTACTGCTCCAGCCTGCAAAATATCCTCAATTAAGGATGGTTGTGCGTTAAGCTGCTCGAAACGTTCACGTTTTTCAGCCAGTTCTTCATTAATTTTTGCAGCCAGAATTTTTTTAGCCTCACCCCAGGCCAGCCCGTCAGCTAGCATCTGAGTAAACTGTAAAGTTTCTGCCGGAGTTGCAAATGCCTTATAAATATCAAACAGCGGACTTTCATCCGGTTGTTTGGCTTCACCGGGTTCTTTCAGATTGGTAACAATTTTATTAACAGCTTTCTGCAATTTTTTCTCAGACTCAAACAATGGAATGGTATTGCCATAACTTTTGCTCATCTTCCGGCCGTCCAGCCCTACCAGAGTTTCAACGTTGTCATCAATTTGAGCTTCCGGTAACGTAAATAACGGTTTATAACGATGATTAAATCGTCCGGCAATATCACGCGCCATTTCAAGATGCTGAATCTGATCACGCCCTACCGGTACTTTATCCGCATTAAACATCAGGATATCCGCACTCATCAGCATCGGATAACAGAACAGTCCCATTTCAACTCCGTGATCCGGATCTTCCTGCCCTTTTTCTGCATTTTCCTGTACCGCAGCTTTATAGGCATGTGCCCGGTTCATCAAACCTTTGGCTGTATTACAGGTAAGTATCCAGTTCAATTCCATTACTTCAGGAATATCCGTCTGACGGTAAAAAGTTGTCCGTTCCGGATCAAGACCGCAGGCAAGCCAGGTTGCTGCTACAGCTTTGGTAGATTCATGTACTTTTTCAGGTTCATGACATTTAATCAGCGCATGATAATCAGATAAAAACAGAAAAGATTCTACTTCTGAGTTCATACTTGCTTGTATTGCCGGACGAATTGCCCCTACGTAATTACCCAGGTGCGGAACTCCGCTTGGCGTTACACCAGTTAAAACACGAATTTTTTTCATTATAAACACTTACTTTAAAAATAAATTTTTATTAATACTGAGGCCGGTTTTCATACTTTTAACATTCAGCAAATCATTTAATCAATCTGGATAAATTAAACCGCCGGTTCAGACATATTTTCCAACTCAATGGCTGCGGCCAAAAGTGACAGTCTGGCCAGCACTCCGTAAACATATAAGCGGATACTTTCGCAATCTCTGGCTTGAGTGACATTTTCTGTTTGCGGTATGCCCAGCTGTTCCCATGGTTTAAATTCCCGTTTACTGGCTGCTTCTTCAGCACTCTGAGTATCCAGAGAAGCAATATTGCATTGTAATGGTACAAAATGCATACCAACAGCATTCAGATTTTCATCCGGTCCGCGATCCTGATGTACCCGGTAAAAACCACCAATAACAAACCGGTCCATCATATATACCACTGGCTCGGCTGTTGCGCCATTCAGCGTTTCATAAGTATAAATTCCTTCCTGTACGATTACTTCGCTTACTTCCAGGCCCTCTTTGATTTTAGCCATTTTATTGCGTTTTTTACGATTTAAACCGCGTACTTCTTCAGCAGAATGCACACTCATGACACCCATACCATAAGTACCGGCATCGGCTTTAACAATAACAAATGGTTTATCCTGAATACCTATTTCATCGTATTTGTGCTGAATACGCTGCAATAATCTTTCGACAGTTTCAGCCAGCCGGTTTTCTCCTTCATGACTGGTAAAATCCAAACCACTGCATACTTCGAAGTAAGGATTAATTGTCCACTCATCTATACCTACTAATTGTGCAAACTCAGAAGCTACCTGATTATAGGCCTGAAAATGTGTACTTTTACGCCTTGTAGTCCACCCTGCTTTTAACGGAGGCAATAATGTTTGCTCCAAACCCTGCAATATTTCCGGCACACCGCCAGATAAATCATTATTCAGGAGAATCATGCAAGGGGTGAAACCGTCGGCCAGCTGTAAAAGATTGCCCTGTCGCTGTACAGGTTCCAGCGTAATGTGATCACCCAGCGCTGTTTCTAGCGTGGTAACCTCTGTAATCTCAGGATTCAGGGTTCCGATACGAACATCTAATCCGACATGGCGCAAGATAGAATACAGCGCATAGACATTTTGTAAATAAAAAGTGTTGCGCGTATGGTTTTCGGGAATCAGTAAAACTGATTGTGCATCTGCACAGGCACGTTCTACGGCATCCTGTGCTGCTACTGATGCCAGCGGAAGAAAAACGGGATTCAGATTATTAAATCCGCCCGGAAACAGATTCATATCTATGCTGGCTAATTTATATCCGCTGTTACGAATATCCACAGAACCGTAAAAAGGAGCGTGGTGATGTCGCCATTGAGCACGAAACCATGATTCAATCTGTGTTTGACTGGCTAAAATTGCACGTTCAAAATCCTGCAATTCTTCACGATGCGCTGAGGCTACATCAGGTAAACTCATATTTCATTCCTTTCTACATTCATACCCAGCATTTTTGCTGCACATGCGGTATTCTATATAATTTTGCCGGTTCAGAGGGTATTCTTTTTAAGTTTGGCTCAACTAAAGGTTTTATTTTCAGACAGATTCAAGCAGGCAGCCATAAATATAAACCAAACCAGCTACAAGAATATAACATATTGAAAATATTATTTTTTAATATAAAAATTTAGATATCGACAGATAAACTATCCTTTGTACATACTTTTTTCTGATTACTACCGAATATATAAACACATTTTATTAAGTTAACACAGATATCCAGATAAAAGCATCGCTTACTATTATTTGAAAAAGTGCCAGCCAGCTTGAAACCAGTAACTTCTAATCTTTATAAAACAGCAACTATTATCTATAGTCTTCACCACACATGATTCAGATTAACCAGCTTAAATCAAATGATTTATGGAGAATTCAAACAGGTAAATTAGACATTTAGTCTAAAATATTCGACAATTTTGCTTATTTTAGTCCAAAATTTTATTTTTTAGACAAAATACTTGTAAAACCACCTTAACAGTATTAAGATGCATCACACATAAAACATAACAAAACAAAGCTACTACAATGAATGCACAAACCTTGTATGAAAAACTGTGGAATAGCCATATTGTCCAAGAACAGGCTGATGGTACAGTTTTACTTTATATTGACCGCCATCTTGTACATGAAGTAACCAGTCCGCAGGCTTTTGAGGGACTGAAACTTGCTCACCGTCCGCTCTGGCGTGAACAAAGCATTGTGGCCACTGCTGACCATAACACACCGACCGATCACTGGGATGAAGGAATTACTGACCCGATATCCAAACTTCAGGTCAATACACTGGATAAAAATATTCGCGAATTCGGTGTAGAGAAATATTATCCGTTTAAAAATATCAATCAAGGTATTGTGCATGTTGTCGGACCTGAACAGGGAGCAACTTTACCTGGGATGACTGTAGTATGCGGTGATTCACACACCTCTACACATGGTGCATTCGGGGCACTTGCTCATGGTATTGGCACATCAGAAGTAGAGCACGTGATGGCAACACAGTGTATTACTGCGAAAAAATCAAAAACCATGCTGATTAAAATCGATGGCGCCCTCAAAACAGGTATCACAGCCAAAGATATTGCTTTATATATTATCGGGCAAATAGGTACAGCCGGTGGTACAGGCTATGCAATTGAATTTGGCGGCGAGACTATTCGTAATCTTTCTATGGAAGGTCGCATGACCTTATGCAACATGGCCATTGAGGCCGGTGCCCGCTCCGGTTTGGTTGCCGTCGACCAGACAACTATTGATTACATTAAAAACCGTCATTTTGCACCTCAGGGTGAGCTGTGGGATCAGGCTGTCAGCTACTGGCACACTTTAGTATCCGATGAAGGCGCACATTTTGATAAAACCTACCACTTTAATGCTGCTGATATAGAACCACAGGTAACATGGGGAACATCACCAGAAATGGTGATTGCAGTCAATCAGCAAGTACCAGACCCTGCTGCAGAAACTGATCCGGTTAAACGGGAAGGTATGCAACGCGCATTACAATATATGGGATTAACAGCTGGTACTCCAGTTAATGAGATTCCGGTTGATGTTGTTTTTATTGGTTCCTGTACAAACGGACGAATTGAAGACCTACGCATTGCTGCCAGTGTCGCAGAAGGACATCACAAAGCAGATAATGTAAAAAGGGTATTGATTGTACCCGGTTCCGGTCTGGTTAAGCAGCAGGCAGAAGCAGAAGGACTAGATAAAATCTTTACAGCAGCTGGATTTGAGTGGCGTGAACCGGGTTGCTCAATGTGTCTGGCCATGAATGCAGACCGTTTACAGCCGCAGGAGCGCTGTGCCTCAACGTCTAACCGGAATTTTGAAGGCAGACAGGGCAACGGCGGACGTACTCATCTGGTTAGTCCGGCCATGGCAGCGGCTGCTGCCATTACCGGACATTTTACCGATGTGCGACAGATATAAAGTGAATAACTTGCAGTTTTAATCCAGCAAGTGCATGATAAGCATGTAGTTCTGATTGAATTTGTTAATATTTATCTTTGTTGAAGGAGTACGGTATGAAAAAAATGTTGTTAATTGCTGCAATGGTTATGGCCGTAGTTACTGGTTGCCACACAATTCATGGCGTGGGACAGGATGTCAAAGCTGGTGGTCAACATTTATCCAATGCTGCCAACAGATAACAATACAAGGATAAAATCATGAAAAAATTAATGCTTTTGAGTCTTGCTATTGTTGGTTTTCTGGCCGGTTGTCATACTGTTTCCGGTGTAGGCCGCGATATTTCTGCCGGCGGTCAGGCTGTAAGTAATGCTTCTGACAACGTACGTTCAGAAATGTAACTGCATGCAAGCCCGCAAGGGCTTGCATAGAATTCAATCATAAACTACAAAATACTGAAATACCGCATGAAATCTTTTACTACTCTTACTGCACTCGTAGCGCCTCTTGACCGCGCTAATGTAGATACTGATGCAATCATTCCCAAACAATTTCTTAAATCCATTAAACGCAGCGGCTTCGGGCCGAATGCATTTGATGAATGGCGTTATCTGGATCATGGTGAGCCAGGTATGGATAACAGTAAACGTCCGCTAAATCCTGATTTTGTGCTTAATCAGCCACGATATCAGGGCGCGCATATTCTGCTCACACGGAAAAACTTCGGTTGCGGCTCCAGCCGTGAGCACGCTCCCTGGGCTCTGGATGATTATGGCTTCCGTGCCATTATTGCACCTTCTTTTGCTGATATCTTTTTCAATAACTGCTACAAAAATGGCTTATTACCTATCGTTCTGTCTGAAGAAACTGTTGATCTCTTATTTCATGATGTGACAGCTCACGAAGGTTATCGGCTAAATATTAATCTGCCGGAACAAACTGTTAACACGCCAGACGGAAAACATTATCATTTTGAGATTACTGAACACCGCAAACACTGTCTGCTTAACGGTCTGGATGAAATCGGACTGACATTGCAACATGCTGATGCTATCAAAGCATATGAAAATAAACATAAGCAACAACAACCATGGCTGTATCAGTCCTGACTGAATCAGAAATTTTCAATCATTTATAATCTGAAAAACTAACTGACAACTCAAAATTATCAGTCATTAATCGATAAGCAGAAAGAATAAAATGAGCAAACATATTGCTATTCTTCCCGGTGACGGTATCGGACCGGAAATCATCGGACAAACCGTACGCGTTCTGGACAAACTGATTGCAGAGGGGCTGGATGCAGATTATCAGTATGCACCATTGGGCGGAGCAGCCTATGATGAATACGGACATCCTTACCCTGAATTTACTCAGAATATCTGTCGTCAGGCAGATGCAGTATTGCTTGGCGCAGTCGGCGGTCCTCAATACGATAAACTGGAACGTTCTTTACGCCCCGAACGCGGTCTGCTGGCCATACGCAAAGACCTCAATCTTTTTGGCAATCTGCGTCCGGCAATTCTCTATCCAGAGCTGGCCAATGCTTCTACATTAAAACCGGAAGTAGTTTCCGGACTGAATATTCTTATCGTGCGTGAATTAACCGGCGATATTTATTTTGGCGAACCGCGCGGAATTCATACATTAGCTAACGGTGAACGCGAAGGTATCAACACCATGCGTTACAGTGAGAGTGAAATTCGCCGTATCGGTAAAATTGCGTTTGAAGCAGCACAAAAACGCAACAAAAAACTTTGTTCCGTTGATAAAGCTAATGTTCTGGAAACAACAGAATTATGGCGTGAAATCATTACAGAAATGAGTAAAGATTATCCTGATGTCAGTGTTAGCCATATGTACGTAGACAACGCCGCCATGCAACTAGTTAAAGCACCTAAGCAATTTGACGTTATCGTAACAGGCAACATCTTCGGTGATATTCTTTCTGATCAGGCTTCAATGCTTTCCGGCTCTATTGGTATGCTGCCCTCCGCTTCTCTTAATGAAACCGGTAAGGGCATGTATGAACCCTCACATGGTTCTGCTCCTGATATTGCCGGTCAGAATCTGGCTAATCCACTGGCTACTATACTTTCTTTAGCGATGCTTTTACGTTACAGCCTGAATAACGAAGATGCAGCTCAGCGAATCGAAGCAGCTGTAGGCAAAGTGCTGGCACAAGGTTTGCGGACAAGTGATATATTTGAAGAAGGTTGTACGCGTATTTCATGCAGCCAGATGGGTGATGCCGTACTTGCTGCGTTATAAGATAATTGCACATTATCATTAAATTACGTATATTAAACTTAACAGAGAATTTATATCTCTGTTAAGTTATTTTTTATATAGCTATTTTTATAATTGAAATTTGATATCTTGAGCTACCGTTCCACACAACAGGCGCAAACTTCATTAACTGACTTGCCAGATGGCAGCCTGCCGGCACATCATGTTGGCTGCCCCTGCTGTGGTCTTTCTCTGTCTATTCCTTCGCTGACTCCCGGCGAATATGCTCATTGCCCCCGTTGCAGGCAGCATCTGGTCAGAATTGAACATCATCCACTGGATACGCCAACAGCTTATGCTATTGCTTCATTAATTATCATGTTAATTGTGTATACACAGTTATACATGAGCATAGATTTACTTGGCATACATGTAGAGCTAACTATTCCGTATATGGTTGAGACACTGGCCCAGCAGGATTATTCTTTGCTGGCGGAAGTCATGTTCCTGTTAACTTTTGGTTCGCCGGTACTGTTTCTGTTATTGTGTCTGTACGTATACACAGGTTTGCGCTACCGGCAGATATTACCCGGTATGCTATACGCTACCCGTACACTGGTTCGTCTGCGCCACTGGATTATGGTCGATGTATTTTATATTGCCACACTGGTAGCTTATATTAAAATCAGTGGTATGGCACAAATTCATTTCGGACTTGCTTTCTGGCTGATGATGGTACTGGCCATTTTACTTATCCGTACTTCCCAGGGTGTACCTGAACACTGGATTTTTTATCAGATACAGCGCCTTACCGGCAATGACCCTGTTTTACAGAACAATGGTGCTGATACCATCAACTGTAATTATTGTCTTTTTGAGCAACCAGCCAGCCTGAATGTATGCAGCGTCTGCGGTTCGTATCTGAGCCGCCGTAAACCGTTAAGTCTGAGCATTAGTATGTCCTTTCTGCTGGCAGCCATTATTTTCTATATACCGGCTAATTTATTGCCGATGATGATTACCCGCTCGCCGGGCACCAATCTTTCTAGTACCATTCTTGATGGTATAGAATACATGTGGAATGATGGTGACGTTTTAATTGCAGTTGTTATATTTAGTGCCAGTATGGCCATTCCCATATTGAAAATTATTTCTATGCTGGTTTTACTGTATTCTGCTGCTTACCGTCCATTAATGTCTGCACACAAATTAACCATACTCTACCGCATTACCGAATCAATCGGGCGTTGGTCAATGATTGATATATTTGTCGTTATCATTCTCATGTCGGCATTTTCCACACCACTGGCCAATGTAACCCCGGGTGCTGCCACCATTTATTTTTGTGCAGTTGTCATCCTGACCATGGTTTCTGCACTGAGTTTCGACCCGCGTTTACTCTGGGATGAAGCAGTACAACAAAGAAAACACCATAAACCTCATTATAAAAACAGCAGTAAAAGGCATTCTCATCATGAGTCAATCTGACAATCAGACGCCGCAGGCAACTGCCACAGTAAAACGTAATCCACCCTTTAACGTACTGGTGTGGATTATTCCGGTGCTGGCATTATTAACCGGGGCATGGCTACTTTTTCAGCATCTTCGCCATACAGGGCCGGAAATTACTTTGTATATAAAAGACGCGGACGGGCTTGAAATTAACACGACTACCATTAAAGTCATGAACGTCACCGTCGGTAAAGTTACTGCAATCAGAATCAGCCCGGATGAAAAAGGCGTACAAATCAAAGCGCAGATGACCGCTGACGTCAAAAATATGTTACGTAAAGACACTCAGTTCTGGATTGTTAAACCACGCATAGATCAGAGTGGTATTACCGGTCTGAATACCTTAGTTTCCGGTTCATATATCGCTTTCACTCCGGGGCACAGCAAAGAAAGAGCAGAAACATTTACCGTAGCTGATTTACCTCCTGTTACTGCCATATCGCAAAGTGGTATGCGTTTGCGTCTGAAAGGCCACAGTGACAAACTGCTTAATCCGGGCAGCCCGGTACTTTACGGAGATATCAGTGCCGGACAAATTGAAAAAGCCTATTTTGACCCTAAAGACAACAGTGTACATTATCAGGTCTACATCAATAGTCCGTATGACAGCCTGATAGGCGACAAAGTTAAATTCTGGCTGCAGACCGGCCTGCAGGTTACTGCTTCTGGCGGCGGTGTACATATTGATTCAGCTCCCATACCCGCACTGCTCTCCGGTGCAATCGTATTCAAAACCATGTTTGAGGGTAAAGGCAATCCTGTTGCCAACAATACCGAATTTACTCTCTACAATAGCGAACGGGAGCTGGATAACCTGCCGACAAACCGTGCTCAATACTATGTTGTATTCTTCCAGCAGTCTGTACGCGGACTCAGCGTTGGTGCTCCGGTAGAATATCAGGGTATTAATATCGGTTCTGTTGCAGATGTACCTTACTTTGCCCCGAATGACAGCCATAAACTCTTCCAGCATGGCTGGATACCAGTACGTTTACGTATTGAGCCGGGACGTATGGAAATAAATGCTGGCAAACAAGATGATAAAATCTGGCAGCAGCAAATCCAGCAGGCACTTAATCTGGGGTTATCTGCATCTCTGGAAAAAGACAATCTGATTACTGGTAATCAGTATATTAGTTTATCTCAGGCGCAAGCGGGAGAATCACTGTTTAAACCAGTAGCACAATATCAGGGATATACCGTTATCAGCAGCACCCATACCGGACTTGATATGATTCAGAATCAATTGACTGCACTATTAGCCAAAATGAATAAGCTGCCTATAGAAAACACCATGAAACAGCTGGATATGACACTGGCGCAATTAAAAACGACTCTGGCCAGTGCAGACCGCTTGTTATCACAAAATAAAACTCAGCAACTACCTGCTGAGCTGGCGGCTACTCTGAAAGAATTACGGACTACATTACAAGGTGTATCCAGCACCTCACCTCTATATGGTGATATTCAGCAAACTCTGAAAAGTATTGACAGCACCCTGAAAGATGCACAGCCAACACTGAAAACCCTGAAACAACAACCCAATGCCCTGATTTTTAATCGTCGCGGGCATGATCCGGAGCCAAAAGGAGCCAGATAATGAAAATTTTGTTACCACTTGTCTGTGCTGTCAGTCTGACGCTTGGTGCATGTGCCGGTAATCCGATTACCTACTATCAGCTACCCGGCAGTAACTATCAATTACCGGCCGGCAGCCAGAGAATTCCGGTACAACTTAAAGTGGTACTGGCTGAGCGCCTTAATCAGGGGAATTTAGTTTATCAGGACAGTCCGACAACTCTGCACTTTGCCCAGCAGCATCTATGGGCTGATGATCTTGGCGATGAAATTAGTCAGACACTGGCCAATGAACTTAATAAACAAAGTATTCGCTATCTGTTTACTCCTGAAAATAAAACTAAAACCACACTAACTGTATATATACAGTCTTTTCAAGGTAGCTATGATGGTTATATCTACATCAGTGGTTACAGCAGCTGGCAGGGTATTAATAATGAACAAGGTCAGAATTTTAATGTCCGGCTACCTCAGCAAGGCAATGGCTACAATAATATGGTTAATGCTCTGGCTCAAGGACTCAGTAATGTAGCCAAAAGCATTGCTCCATATAATTAATTATTGCAATACTAACCAGGATCGCAGTTTGGCCTAATAAGCACATTTGACAATTTTTTTCTAAACGGGACATATCGTTACTAATTCAAGTGCATAAGATGGCAATTCAGTAAATGAAAATGCAGATGAGATGAGCTATGATGGGGAATTTATCAATACCCCATCATTTATAATAATAAAAAATTATTCTTTTAATGCCATATTTAATAAATATAGATAAAACAATAATATAAATCAGTAAAAATATTGATATTCTCTATATTAATAATGATACTTTCAGCTAAATGATTTTTTATTCTATAATCTCCAGATAACAAAATTACACTAATGACACCATAAATTAATTCGCCAGATAACCAGAAAGATTTATAATAAAACAATATTTCTATCCGAAGAGAATTATGAGATTAAAACTCGTTTCCCTTATTGCTTTACTTCTAGTTGGAGCATGCAGTATTGGCATGCCTTCTAATGTGGCAGTCGGTATTGGTGGTGGCAATCACAATTTTGGTCTTGGTACGACAATTAACTTTCCGATTAGAACCAAGCCCGTACCATCAGAACCACCCGTTATAGCCGGTACAGAACCATCCGGCCAGCCTGAAAAACCGGCAGCAAAAACAACCGATCAGAAAAAACAGCCTATCAATAAATAAAAATATTACATTTGATTCATTATTAAATTTTACTATCCATTTAACATATTTTTTACTTATCAGGCTTATCACATCCTTATTTCTGTTGATAAGAGACAAAAATTTCTGGTAAAAAAGGTAAATTTATAACCATATCAAAGCATCTGCGCCAAAAACAAACGAACTGCCAGACAAATTATGCCTAAACCGTATAAACCATGCTAAACTCAACAGCAAAATTATTTCTGATACTGAAAATGTAAGAGTAAAACTTATGGCCGGCAATACTTTCGGACAAATCCTTACTGTTACCACCTTTGGTGAAAGCCACGGTGCTGCAATTGGTTGTATCATAGACGGGTGTCCGCCGGGACTGGCTTTAAATGAGGCCGATATTCAGCATGATCTGAACAGACGTAAACCCGGTACCAGCCGCCATGTTACTCAGCGTCGTGAAGCAGATATTGTCGAAATTCTTTCCGGCGTATTTGAAGGAAAAACCACCGGCACACCGATAGCTTTATTAATCAGAAATACTGATCAGCGCAGTAAAGATTATAGTGATATTGCTCAGAGTTTCCGCCCCGGACATGCGGACTACACATATTGGCATAAATACGGTATCAGAGATTATCGCGGCGGCGGACGTAGCTCAGCTCGTGAAACAGCTGCCCGGGTAGCAGCAGGCGCAGTAGCCAGAAAATGGTTACGTCAGCATTTTAATACTGAAATAATTGCCCATATCACCCAGATTGGTGAAAAAAATATCTCTTTTGAAGATTATGCCTATATAAACAATAATCCTTTTTTTGTCGCCAATAAAAGCCAGATTCAAGAACTGGAACAATATATGGATAGCATACGTAAAGCATGTGATTCCATCGGAGCCAAACTGCATGTTACTGCTCGTCATGTTCCGGTCGGACTGGGTGAACCGGTTTTCGATCGTCTTGATGCCGATATAGCTCATGCCATGATGGGCATTAACGCAGTTAAAGGCGTAGAAATAGGTGCAGGTTTTGAATGTATACGCCAAAAAGGTAGTGAACATGGAGATGAGCTGACACCTGAAGGATTTAGATCTAATAATGCCGGCGGTATATTAGGAGGCATCAGCAGTGGTCAGGACATACACATTAATCTGGCCATTAAACCTACCAGCAGCATTGCCACACCTCGTCATTCAATAGATATTCATGGCAAGCCGGTTCTACTATCGACCCAAGGTCGTCACGATCCTTGTGTCGGACTGCGCGCAGCGCCAATTGCCGAAGCAATGCTTGCTTTGGTTCTCATGGATCATGCTTTACGCCAGCGTGCACAAAATGCTGATATTCACGTAGATACACCTGATATTGCTCATTATTTATCTGATGAAGCTAATATCTGAATATTTTTTATAGCCATAACTGCAAAGTTATCATCTGTATCAATGATTTAATTCATTATTATTTCATTGAAATGGCCATAAACCCACAAGGAAGTAACTTTATGAGTCAAGAAACCGCTTTGGGTGCAGCCCTGAAATCAGCTGTACAGACCATGAGCAAAAAAAAGCAAACTGATATGATTGCCGAACATATCTATCGCAAATATGATGTATTTAAGCATTTTAAACCATTGGCAATCGGCATTGATCAGGATTTAATTACTGCATTACCACAATATGATCCTGCTCTTATAGCACGCGTTCTGGCCAATCACTGCCGCCGGCCGCGATATATCAAATCTCTGGCACGCGGAGGAAAGCGTTTTGATTTGAATAACCGCTTTAAAGGTGAAGTTTCACCAGAAGAGCAGGCTATTGCTAAACAACATCCCTCTATGCAGACAGCAAAACCGGCATCAGCAACTGAAGTCGCAGAAACCCCCTCTGCAAAAGCTGAAACTGATCATAGCAGTAGCAGCGAAGAATCATCACAGAACTGATACCAGCAGATACACGAGCCCTCAAGCTCGTGTTTTTTATTCTCATGCTATTTGACAGCCACTGCCATCTCAATCACAGCCCCCTGACAGAAAATTTAACCCAAGTACTGCAACAGGCTGCTGATAAACATATTGGTCATTTTCTCGTACCCGCTACCAGCCCTGCTGACTGGCTGACAACCATCGAACTGCAAGAAGCTTATTCTTGCATATATGCGGCAATAGGCATTCATCCCTGGTATATCAACAGTCACAATGATTCTGCACTCAATCAACTCGAATCATTACTACATACACATCCAGATATTATGATGGGAGAAATTGGTCTGGATTTTGCACGAATAAATAACACAGCAGACAAAAATTTGCAGATTAACTGTTTTGAAGCCCAACTAAGAATGGCCAAATCTCTGCAGCGTCCTGTCATTATTCATAACGTCCATGCTACCGATGCTTGCATACACAGTATTAAACGTTGCCAATTTACTTTTGGCGGGATTGCTCATGCCTTTTCCGGCAGTATGGAAGAAGCACAGGCTTGGATTAAGCATGGTTTTTTTATTGGTGTTGGTTCTTTATTATTACGAACACAGGCAAAAAAAATTCGGCACATTGCCGAAAAGCTACCTTTACAACATATAGTAATCGAAACTGATGCACCTTATATGTCTCCTCTGCCGCATCAGAATAACACTCCTGATAATTTACGCCAGATTGCTGAAATCATAGCCGGCTTGCGCAATAGTCACTGGCAGGATATAGCTTCCATTACTAGCAAAAATACGTTTCAAGTTATTTCACAAAAAACTTAGTCTCAGTATTATTTATTAACTGAAAGAATCATTGGTGAAAGGCATGAATAACACTAGAATGTTTTTTGCTTAGTACTCATATACAGAAATTTAAATAACTATTCATCATTAGGAATCTGCCAGCTTTCAATAATTGAAAGCTGGCAGATTTATACTTTTTCAAAAATTAATAATAAGAAATTATTTTGAAACAGCAATAACTTCGGATTAGAAATTAACTTGTGCACTGATACTATAACGGCGCCCATCCAGAGTACGACCATAATCTTTCTGATCAACTCTTTTATCAAATATATTATAAATACCGCCACTTAAAATCAGATCTTTTTTCGGTTTAAATACCAATCCTGTATCTACAAAACCATATGATGGCTTACCAATTGCCATTGAGGTCCGTGACAGATAATCTGAAGTTCTGCTGCGGAAATTCCATCTGGCCCATGTAGATAATTTTTCCGTCGCATTCCAGTTAAGCGTGGTATTAAACATATTTTTCGGCATTTCATTTAATGGCTTACCACTAAACTGACCACTCTTCTGCTCACTATGTGTATAGGTATAATTCGCAGACCAGTCTACTTTTGGTGTAATTTTCCAGCCAAATGTTGCTTCTATACCGCGTATAACTGCTTTATCCACATTTTCGCGCTGACTGATAAAGTCAAAATACTCATTACGCCAAGAACAGGCATTCGAACCGGCCTTACCCTGACAGGTACGTACTTCCGTTATTTTGTTTTTAAACTTTGTATAATAAGTAGTTAAACCAGCAGAAAGATTACGGTTATTATCCCAGTTGAAACTGATTTCAAAATTATCTGATTTTTCCGGTTTCAGATTTGAGTTACCTATAATAATACCATTGGAATATCCACCACCAGTTACCTGCCCCCAGCCATCTGATGCTGCACGCAGTGCCGGTGCTTTATAACCACGAGAATAACCACCCTTTATTGTCCATTCTTTATTAGGCGTCCATACACCATAAAGCTTTGGAGTTATCTCAGAACCATAATTTTCATCATGATCCAGTCGTGCTGCACCAGTCAGTGCAAATGTTGGTACGATACGCCATTCATCCTGTCCGAAAACTGCCCAGGAATCACGCTCCAGATGAGTTAACCGCCGCCCATTAATAACAAGCTGGTTACCCGTATCATTCAGCTCTTCCCGCTGCCATCTGCCGCCGATGCTCAAAGTATGCTTATTCAGGCGAAACTGAGTCTGGGTATTAAAAATAGTATTTTTTTCATGCATATCACGTGACGGATTATCATTTTCCTCACGCTGAACATATGTCTGTGTATCAATTTTATCGTAGTAACCCCGATGAGTAATACTATACTGATTGCGATCATACAGCGTGTAATCGTCTGTAGGTTTTACACCCCTGCGCGGTGCTGTATCAATTGTTTTACCTACTTTACCATTGCGATTCTGTAAACTTCGGTTTAATTCAAAATCAATTGTATTTTTATCATCCGGTGTCCAGGACAGAACCAGATCACCGTTGCGCATACGCTGTTCTTTATAGCCGCCGATAAATTTATCTTCATCGCGGTGAGAATATCCTGCATTAACACGGATACCTAATTTGTCCTGAATTAACGGACCGGAAAGATAAACGCTGCTTTGCAGAGTATTACCGCTATTACTATGCTGTTGTATAGTAGCATCTGCCTTAATTGAACCAGTCCAGTCAGCAGCTGTTTTTTTGGTAATGATATTAATCACCCCACCCATTGCATCTGATCCATATAAAGCTGAAGCAGGACCACGAATCACCTCAATCCGCTGAATCGCTGAAATTGGTGGCATCCAGCCCTGCTCAATTCCCGGACCATCAGAATTAGGACGAACCCCGCGCGAATTTACCCTTTTGCCATCTATCAGCAACATAGTATAAGCACCCGACATCCCACGGATACTGATATCTTTCGTACTGCCGCCACCGGTTACTACCACTCCTGGCACATCCAGCAAAGCATCAGTGACATCGTGATATTCCTTAGTTTCGAGTTCTTTGGCATTAATCACAGTTATTGATGCTGCTGCATTTTTTGCCTGTTGTTTAAATCCTGAAGCTGTTACCACTACATCATCCAGTTCTGCTTCTGCAGCATATAACGGAGATATTAAAGTTGAGAGTAATGCCAGTGAAAACGAATGATGAACCAGTTTACGCATAATGAAGACGGACCTCTGACGAATTTATTTTAATAAAATTTAAATAAATTATTTAGTTAAATTCATTTAAATGATAATAGTAATCATTATATAATTTAACATAAATATACCTAAAAAGCATCAGATTTATTGACAAAATATAAAAAAGAATACCATTTGAGTTGGGGTAGGTATTATGTCATGGCAAGTAATGACATAACTAAATGATTTTAAAATAAGATTTACCAATAGCGATACATACTCTCATTTTAAAACCAGTAAATAAAAAATCCCTGAAATTTAATTCAGGGATTTTTTGTAATATGGCGGAGAGTAAGGGATTCGAACCCTTGATACAGGTTTTGCCCGTATACTCCCTTAGCAGGGGAGCGCCTTCGACCACTCGGCCAACTCTCCGTAGAGAAGTTGCGAACTATACCTAATCAACTCTTAACTGTCAAACAAAAATATACAAAAAAATCTCCGAAATGATGGCCTATTTGCTAACACTATAGCAGTAAACAATATTTTCTTTACGCCTATAAACCACTGACGGATACAAACCTGAGCTTTACTAAAATTCAGGTCTCAGATAAAGCTGATATATAGCCACCATAAGTTCCTGAGAGTTTTAGCTGATTCTCCAAAGCACCTTTAACAGAAATCAATTTGTTTACTTTATATAATAAACATATGCTACCTGATTGTTCTATTTAATTTACCACTCAAAAAATCAAGTGTAAATTACCCTTTTCTCATACTCAGCCTCCGGTATAATACAAAGTTTAACCATCTAGTCAACCCGATGACTGGCAAAATTATTGTTTGTAGTCTTTATCGCATAACAATATAAAATTTAAAATTCTGGAGACTTGCATGAGTGCAATTATTGACATCTTTGCGCGTGAAATACTGGATTCACGCGGTAACCCGACAGTTGAATGTGATGTTCTGCTTGAATCTGGGGTAATGGGCAGAGCTGCCGTGCCTTCTGGCGCGTCTACCGGTGAAAAAGAAGCACTGGAACTGCGTGACGGCGATAAACAGCGGTATTTGGGCAAAGGTGTATTACAGGCTGTAGAGAATGTTAATAATGAAATTGCACAGGCACTTATCGGCATTGATGCCAGTGAACAAAGCTATATCGATCAGATTATGATTGATATGGACGGTACTGATAATAAAGGTCGCCTTGGAGCCAATGCTACGCTGGCAGTTTCATTGGCAGTTGCCCGTGCTGCAGCAGAAGATGCCGGTTTGCCACTATATCGTTATATAGGCGGTGCCGGGCCAATGTCCATGCCTGTTCCCATGATGAATGTTATCAATGGCGGTGCACATGCCAATAATAGCCTTGATATTCAGGAATTCATGATTATGCCGGTGGGCGCAGAATCATTTCGTCAGGCATTGCGCTGTGGCGCTGAAGTATTTCACCATCTGAAAAAATTATGTAATGATAAAGGTATGTCTACCAGTGTTGGTGATGAAGGCGGTTTTGCGCCAGATTTAGCAAGCCATGAAGAAGCCATTCAGCTGATTCTGTCTGCTGTAGAGGCAGCAGGCTATATTCCTGGTAAAGATATCGTACTGGCTCTGGATTGCGCTTCCAGTGAATTTTACAAAAACGGGAATTATGAATTAACTGCAGAAAATCTGAGCCTGACCAGTGCCGAGTTTGCTGACTATCTGACTGACCTTGTTAACAAATACCCTATTGTGTCTATTGAAGACGGCATGAGCGAACATGACTGGGAAGGCTGGAAACTTCTGACAGAACGTCTGGGTAAAAAAGTACAGCTGGTTGGTGATGATCTGTTTGTCACCAATCCGGCTATTTTAAGCGAAGGTATAGCCCAGGGTCTGGCTAACTCACTTCTGGTTAAGGTCAATCAGATTGGTACATTGTCCGAGACACTTAAAGCAGTAGATTTAGCCAAACGCTTTGGCTATACCAGCGTAATGAGCCATCGCTCTGGCGAAACCGAAGACAGCACCATAGCTGATCTGGCTGTAGGTACAAACTGCATGCAAATTAAAACTGGTTCACTTTCACGCTCTGATCGTATTGCCAAATATAATCAGTTGCTGCGAATTGAAGAAGAACTTGGTTCTGCAGCCTACTATCCGGGTAAAAAAGCTTTTTATCAGCTTAGCTAATTCTGATATGGAATATTATAGGCAAATAAAATGAAGTGGGTAACCTGGGTACTGTTATTTGCATTGGCCGGTTTACAATACGACTTGTGGATGGGGCATGGCGGCTGGCACGATATGTGGAATCTTGAGAACAACGTCATAAATCAAAATGCTAGTAATGAAACCCTGATACAGCGTAATCGTGCTCTTACCGCCGAAATTAAAGATCTTGCTGATGGAAAAGATGCGATAAATGAAATGGCCCGGGATAAACTGGGTTATATACAGGATGGCGAAGTTTTCTATCGTTTTGTACCTTCAGGCACACTTGTAACTACTACAAGTAATCAGAATAATATTCCTCAAAGATAAAAAAACACTTTGGCATTACCAAACCAGCAGTTTTTAGTACTAAAAACTGCTGGTTTTATTTTATAGCAATAAAATGCAATATATTCTATTTCCAACAGATGATTTAATTTGACAAACAAAATCCATCAACCTATAGCTTGGTTGTATCAAAACCACAGCTTTTAAAATTTTCTAATCAATATCAGAATAGACTTAAAAGAATCATAGCCAATGTATTAATCAATTAGTATGATATTTTAAAATCTGCTGAATCAGCTAAGATAAATTGTTCAGGGCATTAAAGGCAAATATATGATTTCTATCCATCAGAAAAGTTACGGTTTAGACGTTGTACTATACAATGAATTTACACTGGAAGACTTTCATCAGCTGGAAGAAGCTTTGTTAAAAGCCATTGAACACATCCATTTACCTAATTTGTTACTTGATCTAAGTCAGATGAAAGATTTCACTATAGATATGGCTTTAGAACATCTCAGATTTCTGCGTCAGCATGCTCATGATTTTGGTCGCACTGCTATTGTCGTTGACGATATTTGGATTCGTATAGGTATACGTCTTGCTAATTTACTA
The DNA here is from genome assembly GCF_016100575.1 of Snodgrassella sp. M0351. Classification (NCBI taxonomy): domain Bacteria; kingdom Pseudomonadati; phylum Pseudomonadota; class Betaproteobacteria; order Neisseriales; family Neisseriaceae; genus Snodgrassella; species Snodgrassella sp. M0351. Next base: position 1,203,751 of record NZ_JACFSG010000001.1, read on the forward strand.
ACTTTGCAACGACCTAGATATTTTAGTGATACAGCTACAGCACAAAAATGGCTGGAACAGAATACACAGAATTCAAATGTCATCCGCAATAATTAACCGCTTGATTTATCAGTAAGCATGCTTAATATATTTACCTGATAAAACCAGGAATTTTTTTAATTAAATTTAATTACATCAAAGCTGATTGAGCCAGCAGGATATCGTTTCAGCCAATATTTCCGGTTGCTCCAGTGGCAACATATGCCCGCTATTTTCGATTATTTTCAGACTAGCCTGTGGTATAAATTCCTGCAACTCCTTAGCTTCATCGATAGAGCGCATCTGATCCTGCTCAGCAGCAATAATCAAAGTCGGGCAGGAAATTTTCTGACCTGTCGGAGTTTTACGGTTTAGCAAAGATTGTCTGCTTAACACATCAAAACCCAAACGTTCACTCATCTGCCGGATTCTGCTAATCATCTCTTGATTATTTTGATTATCAGGTCGCAACGTCTGAATTATAGCTTTATGCCCCAAACCACGAAAATTTAGATGCTGCTGAATTTTTAAAGTATTTTGTTTTGCTGCATATTGCTGTGGTGTATCCTCACGCAATGAAGTAGCAATTAAGACAAGGGCAGCAACCCGCTGCGGATACTGAGCGGCCAGTGTTCTTGCAACATAGCCGCCAAGCGAAAAACCAATGAGCACAAAACGTTCAGGAGCAGAAACAGCAATATTTTCTGCCATAGCAGCAATACTGTCTCCGTTTGCCAGTGATGCACATAATACCGGCTGGGATTCAGCCAAATTAGCTTTCATATCATCCCATAATGTTTCATCCAGCATAAAACCAGGAATGCATACCCAAGGTAATATTTCTTTCATCTTGATAGTCTCAATAGAGCAAACCACTGGCCTGATATTCTATAACAGTTTATCAATCAGCCAAATTAATGTTTGCAATTATTTTGCTACCAATCTAAAACCCTTTTAACTAATTTCATTATTATTTATTATTCTTACATTGCGTTGACTTAATTAACCTTATCCAGCAAAATTAAATCACCACATATCTTATCTTCTAATGACATTGAGAAATATAATGCCAAATACATTTACTTTAACCAGTCCTGAATTCAAAAACGGCGACACTGTCGATTCCTCTTATCAAAGTGATCGTGATAACCAGTCTCCTGCCTTAATTTGGGAAAATGCGCCAGCCGAAACCAAAAGTTTTGCAATTCAATGCCATGATCCCGATGCCCCTACAGGAGGTGCAGGTTGGTGGCACTGGATGGCGATTAATCTGCCAAAAGACTTAACTGAACTGAAAAGAAATGCTGGTGCAAAAGGTGGGCAGAATTTACCTGCCGGAACACGTCAGCTACGTAACGATAGCGGAACTTTAGGTTATTCGGGTTTTTATCCGCCAGAAGGTCATCCGCCCCATCGTTATATTTTTACTGTTTATGCTCTGAATACTGATAAAATTGATTTACCCGAGGATGCAACTACTAGTTATACGGGTTTTGTAGTGAATAGTCATGCCATTGCCAAAGCCTCAGTAATGGTTCACTATGGCCGCTAAATTCATAATATAAATCAGGTTAAATAATATAAAAAGAGGTTGTCCAATCTTGGACAACCTCTTTTTTAAGCTTCATTTAATCTTCAACCGGTTTTTCTTTAGAAACTTTATCAATCAAATGCGAAATACTCATACCTCGTTCAAGCGAGTCATCATAAATGAACGTCAGCTCAGGTGTACGGAATAAAGTTATTCGACGAGCCAGTTCGCTACGCAAATAACCCTTAGCATGTTCCAGTGCTTCTTCGGTTACAGCACGGGTACTGTCATCCAGCACAGTGTAATAAATAGTAGCATGACTATAATCGCGGGTTACTTCTACTTCATTAATCGTAATAAAACCGGCACGCGGATCTTTGAGACCAACACGTACAAGTTCGGCCAGTTCACGCATAATCTGCTCTTTAACACGATCCTGACGAGCATAACCACGCTGAGGTTTACGCATAATCATTCCTTTCTGTGATCAGGCCAGTAAATTCAGGCAGCCGGAAACTTCTCTGGCTGCCTGTTATACCCTAAATCATTTTAAAGCTTACGGGCAACTTCAACTACCTCAAAGACTTCCAGCTGATCACCTTCCATAATTTCATTGAAGTTTTTCAGCATCAGACCGCATTCGAAGCCTTGACGTACTTCCTTAACATCATCTTTAAAGCGTTTTAATGAAGCCAGTTCACCTGTATGTACAACCACATTATTACGGATTAACCGAACATGAGAATCACGCTTGATTAAACCATCGGTTACCATACAGCCGGCGATATTACCCACTTTTGATACGTTAATAACCTGACGAATTTCTACTGTACCAATCACATTTTCTTTTTGTTCTGGTGCCAGCATACCGCTTAAAGCTGCCTTCACATCATCAATAGCATCATAAATGATATTGTAATACCGGATCTCAATACCTTCATGTTCAGCCAGTTTACGTGCAGTGGCATCAGCACGTACATTAAAGCCGATGATTACTGCGCCCGAGGCGATAGCCAGATTCACATCAGATTCTGTCACACCACCTACACCACTATGCAATACATCAACCCGTACTTCATTAGTAGACAGTTTACGCAAACTTCCTGCTAAGGCCTCATAAGAACCCTGAACATCTGCTTTAATAATAATCGGCAAGCTTTGCGCCTGATTTTCACCCATGTTGTTAAACATGTTTTCCAGTTTCGCGGCCTGCTGTTTAGCCAGTCGTACATCACGATATTTACCCTGACGGAACAGAGCAATTTCACGTGCTTTTTTCTCATCAGCCAGTACAATAAAATCTTCACCGGCATTAGGTACATCTGACAACCCTAGAATTTCTACCGGAATAGACGGACCAGCATCAGTAATGGTTTTGCCGTTCTCATCTACCATGGCACGTACACGACCAAAAGTTGTACCGGCAAGCACAACATCACCTTTACGCAACGTACCGCTTTGTACCAGTAAGGTTGCTACCGCACCACGCCCTTTATCCAGACGTGACTCGACAACAATACCTTTAGCAGCAGAATCTACAGGTGCTTTCAGCTCCAGAACATCTGCTTCCAGCAATACTGCTTCCAGCAATGCATCAATATTGGTGCCCTGTTTGGCTGAAACATCAATAAACTGTACATCACCACCCCATGAATCAGGGATGACTTCATGTGCTGTCAGTTCCTGACGAATACGTTCAGGATTGGCGCCTTCTTTATCAATCTTATTTACAGCCACCACTAAAGGTACTTTTGCAGCTTTAGCATGTGCAATGGCTTCAATAGTCTGAGGCATTACTCCATCATCAGCGGCAACCACCAGAATCACAATATCGGTAGCCTGTGCACCGCGGGCACGCATAGCAGTAAATGCTTCATGTCCCGGAGTATCCAGGAAGGTAATTACACCGCGCGGTGTTTCCACATGATAGGCACCAATATGCTGTGTAATACCACCTGCTTCACCCTGCACAACACGGGCACGGCGAATATAGTCCAGTAAGGATGTTTTACCATGGTCTACATGCCCCATCACAGTAACCACCGGAGGACGGGGTAATTCTTCAGCTTCAGTAACGGTAGTATCTTCATCCAGAAAGGCTTCAGGATCATCAGCTGCAGCAGCCTTACCGATATGCCCCATTTCTTCTACTACAATCAGGGCGGTTTCCTGATCCAGTGACTGGTTGATGGTCACCATCATACCCATCTTCATCAGGGTTTTAATCACTTCTGCAGCCTTAACAGCCATTTTATGCGCAAGCTCAGCAGCCGTGATGGTTTCCGGCACCAGCACTTCATGTACTACAGGTTCAGTAGGTGCCTGGAAGGCATGCTGATTTGGTTCAAGTTTAAGCTGTTTCTTACCACCTTTTTTGCTGCCTCGTCTGCTGCTGCGTCCCTCTTCAGAGTTAGCCGCATCTACCGAACGCCGGTTTTTACCACCGCGTGCTGATTTACCTTTTGGCATATCGTCTTCACGCTGATGACGCTGTTCATCCTTTTTACGCCGGCCTGCTGATTCAGAGACATTTTCTGCTGCTTTCGGTGCATTACTGCTCACCGGCTTTTTCTCAGTTGGCTTAGCCGAACGCACTTCAGCAGTTTTCTGCTCACTAACTGCTTTACTTTCTTCCTTAGCCTGCTGTTTAGCTGCTTCGCGCCGTGCCTGACGTTCTTGTTTCTGTTTCAGTAACATTTCACGATGGGCTCGCATGGCTTCAGCACGTCTGGCTTCTTCATCACGCTGAGCCTGCTCTTCAGGACTGATAATCGGCTTAGCTGCTTCAGCCTTAAGTGCAGCCAAATCAATTTTTTTCGCATTCCGGTTACGGTTGTTGCGCTTGGATTTAGGCTGCTCAGTTTTGTCTGCTGCTGGCTTTTTATCAGCAGGTACTTCTGCAGGTTGAGCTGCTGCGTTCTGTTGCTGTTTCACTTCCTGTTTTACCACTTCTGTCTGCACAGACTCCACTTTAGGTTTCTGTTCGGTTTTACTAGCCGCTGCTGCTGCTTTCAGACGCGCTGCTTCTGCAGCTGCTGCCGCAGCAGACTCTTCTCTGCGTCGCGCTTCAGCCTGCTCTTCAGCAGCTTTTCTTGCCAGTTCTTCAGCCTCAGTATCTACTACTGTTTTCACCGGTTCGGATTCAGGCTGCGGAAGATTCTGTTTTTCTTCTGCCTGTCTGGCTTCCTGTTCTTCCGGCGGTACAGCAATACGCCGCCGCCGGCGGGTTTCAACTTCAACACCACCAACAGTACTTTTTTCAGCTGGTTTTTTACGATTCAGTGTGATGGTACCGGCAGACTGACTACCATTAGACTGCTTTAAATAAACCAGCAACTGTTTTTTATCTGCAGCTGTCAATTTATCCGACGCCGCCTGTTTGTGTACTCCTGCTTCGGCTAACTGTTCCAGCAACCTTGAGGTTGATAAGTGCAGTTCCGAGGCAAATTGTTCTACAGTTATTTGATTACTCATTCGCGTACCCTCATACTTCGTCAAACCAGTGGGCGCGTGCTGCCATCACCACTTTCTTGGCGGTTTCCTCATCAATGCCTGTAATTTCAATCAGTTCATCTACTGACAATTCAGCCAGATCATCACGGGTTTTAATTCCTTCATTGGCTAGATCATGCAGCATTTCCTGATCAACACCTTCCAGATTTTTCAAATCTTCGTCCATGTGCTCTAACTGCTCTTCAGAGGCAATGGCCAGGGTTAAAATGGCATCACGGGCACGATTACGCAATTCTTCTACCGTACTTTCATCAAAACCCTCAATTTCCAGCATTTCCTGAACAGGAACATAAGCCACTTCTTCCAGACTGGTAAAGCCTTCCTGAACCAGTACCTCAGCTACGTTTTCATCAACACCCAGGTTATTGATAAACAGCTCACGTACGGCTTTATCTTCAGCTTCGTGGCGTTCCTGAGCCTCATCCACAGTCATGATGTTCAGCTGCCAGCCTGTTAGTTCGGCTGCCAGACGTACATTCTGTCCACCACGTCCGATTGCCAGGGCCAGCTGATCTTCTGCCACAATCACATCAACAGAATGATGATCTTCATCTATCAGAATACGGGTTACTTCGGCCGGACTCAGCGCATTAATCACAAACTGTGCAGTTTCAGGCGACCACAGCACTACATCAATACGCTCACCTGCTAACTCTTCCGTTACTGCATTGACACGCGAACCGCGTACACCAATACAGGTACCCTGCGGATCAATACGTGCATCATTGGATTTCACCGCAATTTTGGCACGTAAACCCGGATCACGTGTTACTTCCTTGATTTCCAGCAGACCGTCTTCAATTTCCGGCACTTCCATTTCAAACAGTTTTAACAGGAATTCTCGCGAAGTACGTGTCAGAATAACCTGACTGCGGTTACCAATCTGGTCTACCCGTAAAAACAAAGCTCGTACTCTGTCACCATTACGGAAGTTTTCACGCGGAATCATCTGATCTCGCGGCAACAGTGCTTCCAGACGGCCAATTTCCACGATTGCACCGTGTCGTTCCACACGTTTAATCGTACCCAGAACCAGGCTATCTTTACGCTGTAAAAATTCATTTAAAATCTGTTCACGCTCTGCATCGCGAATGCGCTGCAAAATAACCTGTTTGGCTGTCTGTGCGCCAATCCGGCCAAATTCTACATTTTCGATTGGTTCTTCGTAATACTCACCAATCTGCAGCGTAGTTCCCGGAATTTCTTCCTGAATCTCTTCAATGGTTTTTTGAATATCGGGATAGGTATAATCCTCATCAGCCACAATCAGCCAGCGGCGAAAACTGCTGTAATCGCCGGTATTGCGGTTAATCACCACCCGCACATCCATATTTTCACGCTCAGTTTTTTTCTTTGCCGCACTGGCCAGAGCAAATTCCAGCGCGCTGAATACTACTTCTGTATCTACATTTTTTTCACTCGCCAAAGCTTCGGCCAGTAGTAAAATTTCACGACTCATTTAATTCTCCTTGTAAGCCTTTGCTTACAAAAATATGAAATTTCAATTTAAAAATCAAATTCTGGTTTTAAACGTGCTTTATCAATATTCTGCCATTCTATTAAAACTGTCTTACCGGCTGCCACAGCAGCACGTTTGGCCCGACGCGCTTCATTAATTTCTTCCAGCGTAATACTGATTAAATCGTTTTCATCAATACCATTAATCCGGCCAATAAAATTCTTTTGCCCGTCTATAGGCAAACGTGTCTTAATCTTGGCCAGTTGCCCGGTAAAACGCGTAAAATCTGCCGGTTTGGTTAAAGGACGGTCTAAGCCCGGGCTGGAAATTTCCAGACGCTGATAATCCACATCCTCTACAGCCAATACCCGGCTTAAATGATTACTGACCGCAACACAATCATCCAGGGAAATACCGCCTTCTGCCTTATCAATAAAGACGCGTAAATCCCCCTGAGCAGTCAGCTCATAATTAACCAGCTCATAGCCCAGACCCGGCAAAGTTTTTTCTAAAATGCCCTGAATATCCATCTGTGCTCCATAAAAACAAAAAAATGGCCTTAGGGCCATTTCTCAATAATTCGAAAAATTTCTTTATTTTAACTCATTGTTGAAAAAAAAGAAACCACCTGCCATTATTCAAATTTAAAATTAATACCGATTAGCACAAACATATCAATTAATTGCGTCATCGGCACTGTATAATCACTGTCTGAAATCAGTCATAATAATTAACATTATGTAAATTTTTCATAACAAATTATGAAATAATGTCAACAATTTACCGTTTCGTTCAGATATACTGATAAATGATGCATCTGTATCATATCCAAAAGCACAAAATTAATATGAATTAATTATAAGTTGCTATGACTATTGAATAAAAAACTAAAGAAACTCACACTTAAGGGATTGGCTAAAGTTGACGTTAAGACTAAACTGCACTCCCTTATAATCACTAGAGGTAAATAAATGCGTAAACAGTTTTCTGCCAATACCGCAATGACACTGGCTGCATTGGGTATTGTTTACGGTGACATTGGAACCAGTCCTCTGTATGCCTTAAAAGAAAGCTTCCGCGCTTCTACAATCGCTCCCACAGAAACTAATGTACTGGGCTTTGTTTCTTTGATTGTATGGTCATTACTCCTGATCGTTACTCTGAAATATGTTCTGTTTATTCTGCGAGCCGATAATAATGGTGAAGGCGGCGTTGTTGTACTGATGCAGCAGGCAATGCAGCATCTTAAGGGTAAACCTGTATGGATTGTGATGATGATGGGGCTTACCGGCACCGCCCTTTTTTACGGTGATGCCATGATTACGCCGGCCGTATCGGTTTTATCCGCTGCAGAAGGGTTAACGGTAATCAGTGAAAACTTCCGCCCTTATGTTATGCCTATAGCATTGATTATCCTGTTCGGACTTTTTTTCATTCAAAAAAAAGGTACACACAAAATCGGTACACTGTTTGGTCCGGTTATGCTGATATGGTTTAGTGCTATTGCACTGATAGGTCTGTATCAGATAGTTCAGGCTCCGAAAATTATTCTTGCTTTCAGCCCTTTCTATGCAATTAATTTTGCCATTAATCATGGCTGGGACGGTTTTATCGGGCTGGGCTGCGTTGTACTGGCTGTAACCGGTGCAGAAGCCCTCTATGCCGATATGGGACATTTTGGTCGTAAACCAATCCAGACAGCATGGATAAAAATTGTTTTACCTAGTCTGATTATCAATTATCTGGGTCAGGGTGCCCTGATTCTGCATAATCCGAATGCAATTAATAACCCGTTTTTTCTCAGCGCACCGCACTGGCTATTGATTCCATTAATTATTCTGGCTACTTTTGCAACTATTATTGCCAGTCAGGCCGTTATTGCCGGAGCTTACTCGCTTACCCGTCAGGCAATACAGCTTGGCTTTGCCCCACGCATGAATATTATCCATACCAATAATGAAGAAGTTGGTCAGATTTACCTGCCGCTGGTTAACTGGCTGTTACTGGTAGCAGTCACATTAGTAGTACTGGCTTTTCACGATTCAGAACATCTGGCTTCAGCTTACGGTATTGCGGTTACGGGTACTATGGTTATTACTTCATGTCTGTTCTGCGTAGTAATGATTAAAAACTGGCGCTGGCCAATCCCGCTTGCCTTACTGCTTACTTCGGTTTTTCTGTGTTTTGATCTGGTTTTCTTCAGCAGTAACCTGCTAAAACTAATTCATGGCGGCTGGTTCCCGGTAATGGTAGCCCTGATTGTGGTTACATTATTCTCAACATGGCGTCGCGGACAGGCACAATTGCTACAGGCACAGCAAAATCAGGAATTTTCATTGGATAATTTTGTTGAAAACCTGCACGACTACCCGCCTCAGATTGTTTCCGGCAATGCAGTATTCATGGTTTCCGACCCGTTCAGCATTCCACGAGCACTCCTGCATAATCTGAAACACAATAAAGTACTGCATAGCTATAATGTATTGCTCAGCGTCAAAACCAAAGAAATACCCTATGTAGCCGATAATGACCGTATTGCCATGAAACAGATTGGTCCCCGCTTTACCAGAGTCATCGCCAATTATGGTTTTCAGGAAACAGCCAATATCACCCATATTCTGAAATTGATGGCTGATCAAGGGATTAAACTTGATACCATGGATACCTCTTTTTTTCTGTCACACGACAGCATTGTTGTTGCCGCCAAAACCAAACATAGCAATATGGGGCGGTTACGTGCACGCCTTTTCAAATGGTTATATAAAAACAGTGCTTCAGCCGGTAATTACTATCATATACCGGCTAACCGCGTCGTCGAACTCGGCGCTCAGGTCGTGATTTAACTACACAGCAATTGCAAAAAATTCATGAGAGATCCATATGAGCATTAAAATCGGCATAGTCGGAGCCACAGGTTATACTGGTGTAGAACTATTACGTTTACTGGCACAGCATCCGGAAGCTGAAATCATCACCGTTACCAGCCGCAGCACTGCCGGAACAACGCTAAGCGATTATTTTCCCAGTTTGCGCGGCATCTATGATCATTTGATTTTCCAACATCCCGATCAGGCCGACTTAAGTAAATGTGACTTAGTATTTTTTGCAACACCTAACGGTGTAGCCATGCATGAGGCTCCAATATTACTGACACAGGAAGTTAAAGTAATCGACCTGTCTGCAGATTACCGTATCAAAGATGTAGCAGTCTGGCAAAAATGGTATCCGTTTACTCATGCCAGCCCCGAATGGATCGCAAAAGCTGTTTATGGTTTGGCGGAACTGAACCGTACTGCCATTACTCAGGCGCAGCTGGTAGCCAATCCGGGCTGCTATCCGACTTGTGTCAGCCTTCCTTTGTTACCTTTGTTGCAGCAACAATGTCTGATTCATGACATGCCGCTTATTGCCGATTGTAAATCAGGATTATCTGGTGCCGGTCGCAAAGCAAATACCGGTAACCTGTTTGCAGAATGCAGCGATAATTTCAAAGCTTATGGTATCAGCGGACACAGACATTTACCGGAAATCAGGCAAACACTGAATCTTTTACAACCAGATTCAGGTAACAGTCTGGTGTTTGTACCTCATCTGACGCCCTTGATTCGCGGCATGCATGCCACCATATATATTCAGGTAAAAGAAGGTTGCAACCCATATCAGTTGATTGCCGATTATTATCAATCCAGCCCGTTTGTTGATGTCATGCCTGCTGGCAGCACGCCTGAAACCCGCTCAGTCCGCGGAGCAAATCTCTGTCGCATCAGTATACAACCTGCGCCGCAGAATAATACCTGGATTATTCTTTCTGTAATTGATAATCTGGTAAAAGGTGCAGCCGGACAAGCTGTACAGAATATGAATATCATGTTCGGGTTTGATGAAAAAAGCGGATTAAATCTTATTCCCCTCTTGCCATAACCGGTCAGCAGGATAGACAATCAAGTATGCACATATTATTAAAAGGACTACACCATGTCAGAAACCGATATTGAAACACCGATTATCTTTACTGAAAGCTGTTGTACCAAAGTAAAAGATTTAATTGCAGAAGAAAACAATCCGGACCTGAAACTGCGCGTATTCGTAACAGGTGGGGGATGCTCAGGTTTCCAGTACGGTTTTACTTTTGATGAAATCGTTAATGATGATGATTTTGAAATCCAGAAAGATGGCTTAACATTTCTGATTGATCCAATGAGTTATCAGTATCTGGTTGGTGCAGAAATCGATTATTCTGAAAGTCTGCACGGTTCACAATTTGTTATCCGCAACCCTAACGCAACTACCACCTGTGGCTGTGGCTCGTCTTTCTCTGTTTAAGTGAATCGACTATATAGCAAGATTTCTTTACTCAAACAACTGAATTAATTTTCTAAACCAGCCAAAGCAGGCTGGTTTATTTATGAGCAACAACCAGCAATAACCAAAAATTGTTCACTTTAAAACCCAATACAGTAAAAATTTCACACAATATTAAAAATAATTTCCATTTACAATAAAACATAAAATAACAAAATATTAACATCATATTTTATTCAAAAGCCTATAATCATCTGGGTAGCCGAAAGCAGTAAAGGCCTTTTTTAATAACAAATTAACAAGGAGCTTTACCATGAACCATGATTTAAAAAAATGCCCGGTAACCCATCTCACAACAGATCAGGGGGCGCCTGTCTCTGATAATCAGAATAGTCTTACAGCCGGACCACGCGGTCCTTTACTGGCTCAAGATTTATGGCTGAACGAAAGACTGGCCAATTTTGTCCGTGAAGTTATCCCTGAACGCCGGATGCATGCTAAAGGCTCAGGTGCATTTGGTACTTTCACAGTTACCCACGATATAACCCAATATACATGTGCCAAACTATTCAGCCAGATTGGCAAAAAAACCGAAATGTTTGTACGCTTTTCCGAAGTAGCAGCTGAACGCGGTGGTGGCGATGCTGAGCGCGATATCCGTGGCTTTGCCATGCGCTTTTATACCGAGCAGGGCAATTGGGATCTGGTAGGCAATAATACACCTGTTTTTTTTCTGCGTGATCCGCGTAAATTTCCAGACCTTAATAAAGCCGTCAAACGCGACCCCCGTACCAATCTGCGCAGCCCTACTTATAACTGGGACTACTGGACTTTACTGCCGGAATCATTTCATCAGGTAACCATTACCATGTCCGACAGAGGCATACCAGCCAGTTACCGGCATATGCATGGTTTCGGTTCACATACATTTAGTTTCATTAACGCTAAAAAAGAACGCTTCTGGGTTAAATTTCACTTCCGCACTCAACAGGGAATTAAAAACCTTACCGATGAAGAGGCCGCCACTATCATGGGACAAGATCGCGACAGCCATCAGCGCGATCTTTACAATGCTATCGAATCCGGTAATTTTCCTAAATGGACAATGTATATCCAAATCATGCCGGAAACCGATGCAGAAAAAGTACCCTATCATCCGTTTGATTTATCTAAAGTATGGCCGCATGGCGATTATCCGCTTATCGAGGTGGGCGAATTCGAACTAAACCGCAACCCGGATAACTATTATCTTGACGTTGAACAGGCTGCTTTCGCTCCTAGTAATCTGGTGCCGGGAATCAGCGTTTCTCCTGACAAAGTATTACAAGCACGCCTGTATAATTACGCAGACGCTGCCCGCTACCGTGTAGGGGTCAATCATCATCAGATACCCGTTAATAAAGCACGCTGTCCCGTTTTCAGTAACCATCGTGATGGTACAACCCGGGTAGATGACAATTATGGAAGTCTGCCCCATTACGAGCCTAACAGCTTTCATCAATGGCAGGAACAGCCTGAATTTCGTGAACCTCCGCTTAAAATACATGGTGATGCTGATTTCTGGAATTTCCACGAAGACGATAATGACTATTTCAGCCAGCCCCGCGCCTTATTTAACTTAATGAATGATAACCAGAAGCAGGTACTGTTTGAAAACACAGCACGAGCTATGGGTGATGCACCTGACTTTATCAAATACAGACATATTCGTAACTGCAATGCCTGCCATCCGGACTATGGTGCAGGCGTAGCCAAAGCACTGGGCATGACAGTAGAAGCAGCCATAGCAGCACGCAGCAGTGACCCAGCACAAGGGTGCGCTGTTTTGATTTAAACTTTATCATTAATTGATAAAAATCCTTAAACAATAACGTTTAAGGATTTTTATATAGAAATATATTTCCGTTAGATAATTTATTAAAGCTAAAATCTTTATTAATCCGGATTCATAAACAACTAAAACATTACAATAATTTAATCAGAAAAATGTTCTATATAAAGGGAATGAAAAACTATAAATTAAACTACAACATAAAAATGTATCAAAATATTTTAATATTTAAAATTCATAATATTAATTACCTGAATTTCTTTAATGACTATTCATCGATCATCGACTTATTTTAAACCTTCAAATTCTGCATTAAATTAACATTTATCTTTATTCTAAATTTTCCACAGATAATTTCATGCACAATAAAAATACCCGTAATCAGCAATTACGGGTATTTTTATTACCTGGGCTTAATTAATAAATAAACCAATTTATTCAATAAGCAGGGGCACTTGTTAAATGCATAGATTGCTGTATCGGCTCCACCGAATTTAATCTATCATCAATAGCGGGAGTAAATCCTGCCATGGCTGAAAGTAAATTCTGAATCTGTGCTGAAGGATCATTACTATGATTAGAAATAAATTTACCTTTAAGTGGTGAGTTATCTGTCAAATCACTGGAAGCAATTTTCCGTAGATTAGCAATATTATTTCCATTTTTAACTTTAGTTACGCCAAAAGAAGGATTTTTCTTCATATCTTCATAGGTAACGCTTTTATCTTCAAACACAAAATTAAAAGCCCGGCTATTTTTATTTTTAGTATCAAAATAATCAGGTAAGGTCACTGAATCTGCTGATCCATAGGCATAAATGACCAAATCTTTACCAGAACGGATAAATTCAGCATCAGTCAGATTAGCCCCCTTAAATACCAGATCATTACGCTGATACTGGAATTTTTTACCCATATTTCCTAAATCATTCACCATATCCTGACCATGCCCGGCTTCAAATTCATAACGGTCCTTATGCCAATCACCGCCATTTAAAATATCGTTGCCAGCACCTCCAATCAGAACATCGTTTCCTGAACCTCCATTCAGAATATCATTACCCGCACCACCATTTAAAATATCATTGCCTTTTTCACCCCATAATGTATCATCACCAGCTCCTCCTTGTAGAATATCTTTTCCCTCCCATCCAAAAATAATATTATTCTTTTCATCTGTACTCTGAATCACGGAACATTTATCAATAAAATTTTCATAAGTAATCTTCTGATCATCAAATATAAAATTGAATGCCTTACCTTCAAAGCTATCATCAAAATAATTAGAGAAAGTTACAGAATCTTCAGATCGATATGCCCGAATAACCATATCTTTGCCAGATCGTATAAACTCAGCATCTGCCAGATTAGCACCTTTAAAAATAACTTTATTACGGCTCCATTTAAGATCAGTCGAAGTATGAAAATCATTAATTACATCCTGACCATGTCCTATCTCAAACTCATATTGGTCATCTCGCTTGCATCCGTTAAGTATGTCATTTCCTGTTCCACCGATTAAAATATCGCCTTTTCCCTGAGAATTAAGGATATCGTCGCCTTCTCCCCCGTCTAGAATATTAATGCCAAAACCTCCTGATAAAGTATCATTGCCTGCGCCTCCAATTAAAACATCATCTCCTTCCCAGCCAAACATCGCATTATCACGTTCATCTCCATATTGAGTAATAGTAAATTTTTCTCTAAGTTGAGATTGAATAATAGTTTGATCATCAAAAATAAAATTAAATGCGGCGGTGCTTAGTCCTCCATTATAAAAATAATCCTTTAGTGTAACTGAATCTTCTGTTCCATACGCCAGAACAATTAGATCATTTCCAGATCGCATAAATTTTGCTTCTGCTAATATTGCGCCTTTAAACACTAATTCATTATTATCTACATAACGATTGTGACCACAATCAATTATTGTATCTTGTCCATGTCCGATTTCAAATTCATAACGATCTTTATGATTATCACCACCCCTCATTACATCATTACCGGTACCGCCGATTAAAATATCATAACCTTCACCTCCGTAAAGTCTGTCATTACCAGCACCGCCATTCAAAATATCATCGCCCTCTTCACCATACAGCCAGTCATTACCAGCGTTTCCGTTTATGATATCATTTGCAAATGTACCGGAAATTGAATTGTCATTTTCATCTCCATCGAAAATGTAAGTCTTAATATTTATCATATCTTCGTAAGTAATCGTCTGATCATCAAAGATAAAATTAAATGCATTCCTATAATAGCGGGAAAAGTTAGAATTGGAATAAGCAAAATAATTTAGTAAAGTTACAGAGTCTTCTGTTCCATATGCTTTTATGATCAGATTGCCTTCTGAACAGATAAATTCAGCATCCGCGAAATTAGCACCTTTAAATACTACATCATTACGACGTTCTATATATTTTATAGAGCTTTCCCCTCTATCATCAATTACATCGTAACCATGCCCGGCTTCAAATTCATAACGGTCCTTATGCCAATCACCGCCGTTTAATATATCATTTCCGGTGCCGCCATTCAGAATATCATAACCCTCACCTCCCCATAATATATCGTCACCAGCTCCTCCATTCAGAATATCGTTGCCATTTTCACCTTTGAGCGTGTCATTACCAGCCCCACCGTTTAAAATATCAATTCCTAGCCAGCCCAAAATAACATTATCTTTTTCATCATCATTTTGAGTGAAAGGAAAATTTCTCTCAATATCTTCAAGAGTGATACTTTGATCATCGAATATAAAATTGAAAGCTCTGTTTTTATCGAGATTAATAAAATAATCAGGTAAAGTGACCGAATCATCTGATCCATATGCATAGACAACCAAATCTGTACCAGAACGGATAAATTTAGCATCTGCCAGATTAGCTCCCTTAAATATCAGATCATTACACTCATCCTGATATCGTTTATCCATATATCCTAAATCATTAACTATGTCCTTACCATGCCCGGCTTCAAATTCATAACAGTCTTTATCAAAATCACCGCCGTTTAAAACATCATTTCCGGTACCGCCATTCAGAATGTCATAACCCTTACCTCCCCATAAAATATCGTCACCAGCTCCTCCGCTTAGAATATCGTTCCCGTATCCGCCAACTAAAATATCATTACCATCATTACCATTAAGAATGTCGTTGCCGTTTTTTCCATTCAGAATATCATTACCTTTTCCTCCATCCAGAACATCATCTTTATTACTTCCTAACAAAGGATATTCATAAAGATTTTCATATGTAATACTTTGATCATCAAATATGAAGTTGAATTCTCTGCTTCCATAACTATCAGCAGTAAAAAAATCTGTTAAAGTCACCGAATCCGCAGCACCATATGCCTGAATAACTAAGTCTTTTCCATTAACACAAATAAATCTTGTATCTGTGAGTTTAGCACCTTTAAATACTAGATCATTGCGTTCATTTTTAGAGTTAATATCTTGATTACCTTTATCATAAACTATATCTGCTCCATGTCCGGCTTCAAATTCATAACGATCTTTATGACCATCTCCTCCATATAATTCGTCGTTTCCTGCACCTCCTATCAAAATATCATAGCCACCTTTTCCTTCTAAAATATCATTTCCTGCTCCTCCCTTGATCAGATCTTTACCGTCCCAACCATTAATTCTGTTATCTTTATCATCACCATTCTGTGTAATAATATACCTACTTTTTAAATCTTTCACAGAAACACTTTCATCTTCAAATACAAATTTAAAAAAATCCCTTATATTCCAATATGAAAAGTAATCAGGTAATATTACTGAGTCATTCGCTCCATAAGCTTTTATAATTAAATTATTTTTATCCCGCAAAAATAGCGCATCTGAAGATTTTGCTCCTTCAAAATGTAATTCATTATAATCACCTCTTTCATAACCTCTGTCTTCTATTACATCTTGACCATGACCTATGCGAAATATATACTGATCTTTCTGACTCCACTGGCCGACAAAAACATCATTTCCAGACGTACTGAAAAAAATATTATCTAATTCTCCAAATAGTTTAGAAACCATTTCATTATTGGCTTCTTTAGTGAATTTTCTGATATTATTCAGCCTTCTTTCTTTTGCCTCACTATTATATTTACCAAGATTCTTATCAATTTGCATCAATTCTCTAGCTTCGGCCAGCTGATTATTTTCAACTAATTTTACAAGCTCTTGATTTAGCTTAGAGTAATCATATCCAATATTTTGCTGTTCAGCATTCCACTGCGCCAGAATAATCGGAGAAAATAGCTCTTTATATACTCCTTCAGCCAATAAACTGGCGGAAACATATTCTGCAAATTTATTAAACTCCGCAATAAGTATAGGTGCTGCTTTTGAATGAGGATCTGAATCAATTTCTCCCCAGCACCAAATACCTAAAAAATCTGAGCCGGTTAAATTTTCTAAAGTTACCAACTTCCGTGCGTCATCAATATATTTTCCTCGACTTACGGGATCAATCTGTTCAGAACCAGTCCATCTATAAATCAAATTGTTCAGTAATGATTCACGTGTTTTAGTATCAGCTGTCAGATAAGCTTTAACCATTTCCTTTAGAACAGCATCTTTCTGCATAGCAGTATGCAGATCTGATACATTACCAAAGCCTTGTATATAAGGTAATTTCGCTATATCTTTATCAATTGCCAAGTTATCAGTATTAAAAGTATCTCCTTTATCTACTTTAAACCATACATCTGTTGCATCTGTCTGATGCCCGTCTGCCCAGGTAACTTGAGATGTTTCTCTGTGCTCATGACCATTCTCATCTTTTTTATCACCTTTCAGATAATTAAGTCCTATAGCTGTAATCTGAGTATTACTCAGCGACAATAATTCTCCCTCATCAACTAAACCATTCTGATTTTTATCTTGCCATAATTGTAATCTCGACCACACTGAATCAGCAGCATCAATTACACCATCTCGATTCTCATCAAATTCAGCCAGAGCTTCGAATCCATTTTGTGCTTTTTTACCGGAAGATAATAAAGTATTACTGCCAAATAACTCTTTTCCGTCATCAATCAATCCGTTTTGATTACGGTCTAAAACCAGTAGTGCATCATTACTATCAACCCAGCCCGTATTCTCTGCAAAACTATTTCCATCATGATCGAAATATGTATGCTTACCTTGTGCAGTAGTTTTTACACCATCTCCATTCATATCAATGATAATAGGTGATCTGATATCCTCCGCATCCTTGAAATCCGGCCTAGTATCATCTTCTTCTCTCAGCCGGATATTTAAATCTCCATTTCTGAAATTTTTTATGATCAATCCATCATTAATAATTAAATCCCCGCCTTCCCAAAAATACTTAATTCCGCCACCATAGTAAGTATTTTCAGGATCATTTTCAGCATGAACACCACCGGTTAATTTATTACCTTTATAGCTGCTGATTGGTGCAAGACATTTATTTCTGCCATCTCTTAAATATACTTCTCCAGAACCATCTGAGTCTTCAATAACATCCATGGTATCAACAATATAAGTATCATATCCGTTTTTTCCATTAAGTAGATCTTTTTCATATGAGTAGGAACTGGCGCCCATTAACAAATCATCACCATCGCTACCTATTAAATCATCTTCACCACCACCACCAATTAATACAGATCCAGGGCCATTAAATACCATTCCCATATCATCTATAGATTCGGCCTCTAAAATACCATTGTGAAATTTACTATCTGCATCATAAATAACTTTTCTTCCCAAGGAATCTTTAAAATTAATAGATGGAGAGTTTCTAATCAAATTATTTATCTCAAATAAACCATTTGCATATGCCTTTGATTTTGCAATCAGACCGTCTTTCGATTCAAGCTCTTTTTTTTGTAAACGCAATTGAGCAAAATCTGCCTCTGTTACAGTAATAGCAGAAATATTACCTGAAAATACAATAGGAACTTGTCTACCTATTCCAGACGGATCAATTTTATTTTTGTATAGAGAGTTAAATATATCTGCTTTTAATCCTTTGCCTTCAAAATCAAAATTATCTGCATTTGGGATTATTTTTAATCCTCGTATTTCCTTTGAACCATCCTCTTTTACAATGAATTCTATTGAATCAAAATCTATAGTGAAGCTTGTTGAGCCAAAAATAAAGGCACGTGTGATAAAATCACTTGCACTAAAACCAGTATCATATTGACTTATGTGTCTTTTAAAAACTTTATCTTTAAAATATTGATGTTTTTCCCGCCAGTTGGGATCACTTTCATCAATTTTATAATCTTTATCATTTTTGTATATTAACTTACACATATTCAGGAAATTATAGCTTCCGGCTAATATATTACTTTTATAATCAAAAAATTTTTCAAACATACCAAAATTCGCCGCTGAAACAAAACGTCCTCCCCCATGACACATAAATTCATTTGCGTCTATAATTAATGCTTCACCTACGGCATTAGTCTCTCTTATCCATTTATCATCAATTAATTCTGTGCGTGATGGTGCTTTTTCCTGATTCCAAATATATCTAGCCAGAATTTCATCAACACTAACTAAATCTTTCCCATTTTCTAATTCATAAGCCATATATTTATACTTTCATACATAATTTTAGATTAATAAAACTTATTATTAATAAGCTTTACAAAATATATCACATTTGTCATATAATTACATTTTATTTATTTTATAGAAATATGGTTTATATAAAATATCGCCACAATTATTTAAATAAAATACTTCATACGGATAATTTATCGGATAATAGTTTGTTTTGGTTTTTGGTAAAAAACCATCTATACCAAAATAATAATTACCTACTCCCAATGAATTTATATCTTCATCTGGAGGAATTCTTGATTCTTCTACAAAAGTATCAAAAATCGATTCTTTATATGCTAAGACATAATTTTTTCTTTTCTTCATTAATTGCCATTCAGATTTATTATATACTGTACAACAATCACTCCCATATAATTTAATAGAATCTTCACTTGTTTTTCGGTGTATTAAAATAAATTTTTCTAATCCAAAATTATAATTAATATAATTTTTATCTGAGTCATATATAAAAGTCTGTACTTTTGGTAATTTAATAAGTTCATTAATATTACTCAAATAATTATCTTGAACACCTATATAATTATTAAGCTTCTGATTTGTTAGATCAATTGGTACTTGCCATATTCTGCAATTATTTGAGCTAGTACATAGACCATAAGTAGGTAAAAATTTACCATCCATATTTTTTGTCCGATTTTCCCAATATAATTTATTTTCATATATGATTTTTCCTATCAGACTTTTCATTGCTTTATGCCAAAGCTCTTTTTTGGTGTAATACTTCCTGTCTCGCCAGCAGTAGCCTTCTCTATTCTTTTCCTCAAACTCGTTTTGTGAAATGTAAAAAGGTTTAGAATTCTTTTTTAATAATTCATACCAAAAGTGATAAGGGGGTCTTTCATAATATAGCTTTTTTATTTTAAATCCTCCTGCAATAATTAATATCATGGATAAAACTATTACTATATATTTTGTTTTTTTTTGATTATTTTTTGCAATAATCAGTACTTTATCTATCATATTTACTAGACAATATAGTAATGGTAAAATGATTATGATCGTACCTAGCTGATCCAATATCAATATAAGTTTAAACATTGCTAATATATCCCTTTAGAAAAATTTTTCAAATAATCAAATAATAAACCATTTAATAAAATATTTAAAATTAATATTTACCCGAGTATAATTGTTATATTTGCTATATATAAAATAATCTTTAATAAGATATTGGATTTATATTTTTCAAAATTTTTATAATTAATATCAGGCTTTTATTTTATATCAATATCTTTGTCAAATATATTATAAACCTGTGATTAATATTAATCACAGGTTATTTTACACAGACTTTAATAATTAAATTTCAATTATTTATCAAAACTGGTTGCAATATTACCCAGTAATCTGTTTTGTTCTAATAATTCACACATTTGCACATCATCTATTGCATTTGTATTTAATCCTGCCATTGCATTAACAAGCTGTTGAACTTGTTGTGTGACCTGAGGATGACCGGTTATGTCATTATGATTTACATTATTTTCAGTATAAAAATAGTAATCACCATCTTTATTTCCATTTCGTTCAAAACTAGCAAAAATTTCTGATAATGTAATTAATTGATTTTTGAAAACAAACTTCTCAACTCCAGCCCAATTTCCAACACCTTTAGAAAGACAATCTCTTATTTCAATGGAATCACCTTGATTATAACCTAGAAGAAATAATGAATTTCCTTTTTTTCTAAAAATAACTTCACTCATATTCACATCTGTAAATATTATAGTATCTTCTGTACTATTATTATTTTGTAATAATACATTTCCATCCCAGATAAAATCATTTCCATGTCCTTTTGAAAAAATATATATGTCATCACCACCTCTGCCGGAAAGATAATCATCACCAGCTCCGCCCACAAATATATTTTTTCCATCATCTGCTCTTAAATTATCATTACCCGTCCCTCCTATTAATGTATTATCTCCTCCATAAGCTTGTAAAACGTCATTTCCGTTACCACCAACTAAAACATCATTATATTTTCCGCCACTAAGCATATCATCCCCATCCTCTCCGAATAATATTGCTCTGCCTGTATCAAGCCAAATTTCATCTTTGCCAGCAGTACCGTGTATTACCATTCCTTCTTTCTGAAACTGCTCCAGCGGAATTGTCTTATCTTTGAATACAAAATTTTCTATCGCATACCCTCCATGCGGATAAAAGAAATCTCGTATTTCCACTGAATCTCCTTCGTTATAACCATAAATAAATAGTGTATTGTCTTTTTTCCTGAATTTTACTTCATCAAAATTGACATCTAAAAACTGAATCGTATCTGCTTCACCTGCCTCGTCACTTATAATATCTTTACCATGTCCTTTAGCAAAAACATAAGTGTCGTTACCCTCTCCGCCATATAGCCAATCATTTCCAGCACCTCCTATCAGGATATCATCTCCTTTATATCCATAAAGGGTATCATTACCATCCCCACCATCAAGTATGTCATTCGCAATATCAAATGTACTGCCTTGGAGCAAATCATCGCCATCTCCGCCATGCAGTATTCCTCTGCCTTTTGATATATTGATAGTGTCATTTCCTGATGTTCCGTACAGTTCCATTCCTTCCTTCTGAAGCTGTTCTAACATAACAGTTTTATCTTTAAAGATAAAATTCTCTATTGAATGATTTACCCAGCCAATAAAGAAATCTTTTATTTCAACTGAATCTCCTTCGTTATAACCATAAATAAACAGTGTATTGCCTTTTTTCCTGAATTTCACTTCTTCAAAATTGACATCTAAAAACTGAATCGTATCTGCTTCACCTGCCTCGTCACTTATAATATCTTTACCATGTCCTTTAGCAAAAACATAAGTGTCGTTACCCTCTCCTCCATATAAATTATCATTTCCTCCACCTCCTATTAGGATGTCATCTCCTTTATATCCCCATAATGTATCATCTCCTGCACCACCATCCAGTATGTCATTTGCAATATCATATTGACTGGCTTTAAGAGTATCATTACCATCTCCGCCATGCAGTATTCCTCTGCCTTTTGATATATTGATAGTGTCATTTCCTGATGTTCCGTACAGTTCCATTCCTTCCTTCTGAAGTTGCTCTAATGTAACTGTTCTATCTTTAAATACAAAATTCTCTATTGAATGATTTCCCCAGCCAATAAAGAAATCTTTTATTTCAACTGAATCTCCTTCGTTATAACCATAAATAAACAGTGTATTGTCTTTTTTCCTGAATTTCACTTCTTCAAAATTGACATCTAAAAACTGAATCGTATCTGCTTCACCTGCCTCGTCACTTATCAGATCTTTACCATGTCCTTTAGCAAAAACATAAGTATCGTTACCCTCTCCTCCATATAAATTATCATTTCCTCCACCTCCTATCAGGATGTCATCTCCTTTATATCCCCATAATGTATCATCTCCTGCACCACCATCCAGTATGTCATTTGCAATATCATATTGACTGGCTTTAAGAGTATCATTACCATCTCCGCCATGCAGTATTCCTCTGCCTTTTGATATATTGATATTGTCATTTCCTGATGTTCCGTACAACACCATTCCTTCTTTCCGAAGCTGCTCTAATGTAACTGTTCTATCTTTAAATACAAAATTTTCTATTGAATAATTTACCCATCCATTAAAGAAATCTTTTATTTCTACTGAATCTCCTTCGTTATAACCATAAATAATCAGGTTATTTCCATTTTTTCTGAACTTAATTTCATTGAAATTGACATCTAAAAACTGGATCGTATCTGATTTTCCTGCACTGTCAGAAATATAATCTTTACCATGTCCTTTGGCAAAGACATAGGTATCGTTACCCTCTCCTCCATATAAATTATCATTTCCAGCACCTCCTATCAGAGTGTCATCCTGACTTGTTCCTGATAAATTATCATCTTTATCACTTCCTTCAATTAGGTTCACATTATCTGACAATATTGAACTGGTATTCTGATATTGGTATTCTTTTATTAACGCATTCATATAGCTAATCCTTAATTAAAAAAAATTAATACAAAAGTTAAATTTAATATTTGCATTCTAATAATTAATTTCTATTTATATAAAATCCCCCTTTACTTTATAAACAAAACAATAAATACAACTCTACATTTAACTTATTAAATAAAATTATCCGGATATCATTTTTATATTAATAAGGAATAAAATACTAATTCATGTTTAAAAATATTTTTATATGAACTTAGTTATCCTTTTTATATAAAATCAACAAAATCTGATTTAAAACAGACTACTAAAATCCTGAATTGATAACAATTAAATTTAACATTATTTGATGTTAAGTCAAATATATACATATTATTTATATATATTTTAAATTTTATACAATATAATTAAATATTAAATATTTGGATTTTATTGTCTTTTTTGTGTGTATTTTTGTTATTATTTATGTTAATTTGTCATCTTAAATTAAGATATTTTTAATACCTATGTCATTATCACCTGAGTCTCTGCCTTCAAAATCTGATTCTTTAAAAAAATCAGATAGTTTTCAAAAACCCAATATAGCGGTTACTGCACTCGTACTTATTGCCCATTTTCATGGTTTGGCAGTTAATCCTGCCGATATTACCCATAAATATGCTGAAAAAGGGGATTTAAACAGTGAGAAATGGCTATTGGCAGCCAAAGACCTGGGATTAAAAGCCAGGCTGGTAAAGCATAATGTTGAACGTCTGCATCTTGTGGCTTTGCCTGCAGTTGTTTGGCGGGATGACGGACAGCATTTTGTTCTGGCTAGAATAGATGGTGATCGCTATTTAATTCAGGATCTTGAACAGGGTAAACCGGTTATCCTTACGAAAGAAGAATTTACCCAACGCTATTCTGGACAGCTTATATTGGTTACTTCCCGTGCATCAATACTTGGTCAACTGGCCAAATTTGATTTCACATGGTTTATTCCGGCTGTTATCAAATACCGGCGTATCTTTCTGGAAGTACTGGTTGTATCCGTTTTTATTCAGCTTTTTGCACTTGTTACACCTATGTTTTTTCAGGTGGTAATGGATAAAGTTCTAGTTCACCGCAGCTTTTCTACACTTGATGTTATTACTATTGCATTGCTGGTGATCATTATTTTTGATGTCGTGCTAAGCGGATTACGTACATATATATTTGCTCATACCACATCACGTATTGATGTTGAATTAGGTGCACGATTATTCAGACATCTGTTAAGTCTGCCTCTGGCTTATTTTGAGCATCGCAGAGTGGGAGATACCGTTGCACGGGTGCGTGAACTGGAACAAATCCGGAATTTCCTAACAGGACAGGCATTAACTTCTGTTCTGGACTTATGTTTTTCTTTTATCTTCTTGCTGGTTATGTGGTTTTATAGTGGCTGGCTAACATTGGTAGTTGTTATCTCCCTGCCCTGCTATGCCATCTGGTCTGCAACTATCAGCCCGATTTTGCGTGCTCGTTTGAATGAAAAATTTGCCCGCAATGCCGATAATCAGTCTTTTCTGGTTGAATCAGTAACTGCTGTCGGTACCATCAAAGCAATGGCCGTTGAACCACAGATGACCAGACGCTGGGATCAGCAACTGGCCGCTTATGTCAATTCCGGTTTCCGTGTTGCCCGGCTGGCTACTATCGGACAACAAGGTGTGCAGTTTATTCAAAAACTGGTTACAGTTGTCACGTTGTGGCTTGGTGCGCATCTGGTAATTAAGGGTGATCTGACTGTAGGTCAGTTAATCGCATTTAATATGCTTGCAGGACAAGTAGCAGCTCCTGTTATCCGGCTGGCACAACTATGGCAGGATTTCCAGCAAGTGGGGATATCGGTATCACGGTTAGGAGATATTCTGAATACTCCGACCGAAAATCCAACTTCGCGCATGGCTCTCCCCAATATTAAAGGACAAATTGAATTTGAAAAAATTTCTTTTCGCTACCGGCCTGATGGTGCAGAAATATTACGGGATCTGAGTTTAAATATCCGGCCCGGAGAAATTCTGGGAATTGTCGGTCGTTCTGGTTCAGGTAAATCCACTCTGACCAAGCTGGTACAGCGTTTATATACACCGGAGCGGGGGCGGGTTTTAGTTGATGGTAATGATCTGGCACTGGCTGACCCGGCGTGGTTACGGCGTCAGGTAGGTGTGGTGCTTCAGGAAAACGTTCTGCTCAATCAGAGTATCCGTGCCAATATTGCTCTTGCTGATCCGGGCATGCCGCTGGAAAGAGTGATGTATGCTGCTAAAATGGCCGGCGCACATGAATTTATCATGGAGTTGCCGGAAGGATATGACACTATAGTTGGAGAACAGGGCGCTGGCCTTTCAGGAGGTCAAAGACAACGAGTAGCAATTGCCCGGGCTCTGGTAGGCAATCCGCGTATTTTGATTCTTGATGAAGCAACCAGTGCTCTGGATTATGAATCCGAACGAGCTATTATGAAAAATATGCAGGCTATCTGCAAAGGACGTACTGTACTGATTATTGCACATCGTCTGTCTACAGTCCGTATGGCCAATCGTATTATAGCCATGGACAAAGGCTGCATAGTAGAACAAGGTACTCATCAGGAGTTACTGGAAAAACCAAATGGTTATTATCGCTATTTATATCAACTGCAAAACAGCTGACATTAAATTCAAAATAAGAAAATAAGATATGGGCATTCGCTTTCAAGCTTTTAAAGATTTTTTACAACGATATAGCACGGTCTGGAAAAATATCTGGGCGATACGTTTTCAATTGGATCCGCCTAAACGAGATGAAGACGAACGTGCTTTTTTACCGGCGCATCTTGAATTAACTGAAACACCTGTTTCTGTCGCACCTAAATGGACGGCAAGGCTGATTATTCTGTTTGCCGTGCTGGCACTATTATGGGCATTAATTGGCAAACTGGATATTGTTGCTGTAGCAATGGGTAAAACTACCCCAGGCGGACGCAGTAAAGTTATCCAGCCGCTTGAAACATCTGTTGTCGATAAAGTTGCAGTCAAAAATGGTGATCATGTAAAAAGCGGACAAGTATTAGTTCAGCTAAGTGGTATTGGTTCTGACAGTGATTATGCTCAGTCAGAAAAATCCTTGCAGGCCGCACGTTTAAATAAATTACGTCTGGAAGCGGTTATTCGTGCTGTTGATACACATCAACCTCCTGTATTGGATCATGAACTAGCAACAAAATGGCAGTTGACTCCTGATCAGATTATGGAAGCACAATCATTAGCTATAAATCAGTTCCAAACATGGTTTACTCAGGATGCCCAATTGCAGACTGTATTGCGAGAACATCAGGCACAGTTACAGGGAACCCAGTCACAGGTAAGTAAACTTGAACAAACTACAGCCATTGAGCAACATCGTACAGCTGATTATAAGGACTTACTGGCACAAAATTTTGTATCCAAACATGCTTATTACGAGCAGGAAAGCAAGTTTATTCAAAATAAAAATGACTTAGCCAGCCAGCGTAGTCAGCTTCGTCAAATTCAGGAAAGCATACGCGAAGCTGAGCAAAACAGACTGTTACAGACTAATACCCTTAGACGCGATACACTCGATCAATTGCGTCAGGCCAATGAACAAATTCAACAACTAACAGAAGCAACTGATAAAGCGTTACAGCGCAAACAATTAATGACATTGAAATCACCTGTCGACGGTACGGTGCAGCAACTGGCCACACATACTATAGGCGGTGTCGTTACAGCTGCTCAGCAAATTATGGTTATCGTGCCGGATCAGGATCAGATGGAAATCGAAGCACTTGTTCCAAATAAAGATATCGGTTTTGTTAAAGCAGGACAAAGTGCCATTATTAAAATTGAGTCATTTCCCTATACTCGCTACGGATACCTGACCGGTAAAGTAAAAAATGTAAGCTTTGATGCAATTGAAGATGAAAAGTTGGGCCTGGTTTTTGCTGCTACTATTGTTCTGGACAGAAATTATCTGATGATAGATGGTAAAAAAGTGAATTTAACAGCCGGTATGAATGTAACCGCAGAAATTAAAACCGGGAAGCGTCGCGTTATCACCTATTTGTTAAGCCCGCTGCAAACTAAAGTTGATGAAAGTATGCGAGAACGCTGATGCAAAAATATACTTTTACTATTTGGAAAGCTTTCTGTATTTGTATTGGATACAGTGTTATTTCTGCTCCTGTACAGGCATTCGATTTATTTGATGCCTGGCAGGCTGCAATAAACTATTCTGCAGATTTTTCAGCAGCCCAAAGTGAACGCGATGCTCAAAAAGAACAACTGGCACAAACACGTGCTGCTCTGCTCCCGCAGGTAAATGGCAATTATATCTATCAGAAGCAGCCCCCCTCTCTATCTAGTACAACCCAGACTCATGGCTGGAATGTTCAGGCAAGTCAGGCTCTGTTTGATAAAACTAAATGGGCACAATACCAGCAAGGTAAAATTACTGCCAATATGGCTGACTGGCAATTGGAGAATGTAAAAGAAGATTTGCTATTTAATGTTGCTAAGGCTTATTTTCAGGTCTTACTCGTTGAAGATAAACTGGTTTCAATTGAAAAAGAAAAAGAAGCCTATGCAATGCAAATCAGACAGTCCAAAGCTCTATTCGAAAAAGGTGCAGCCACCATTTTGGATACAAACGAAGCTCAGGCTGGGTATGAAGCAGCGCGTGCAAAAAAAGTTAGTGCAATGACCGATCTGCTGGTAGCTCAAAATAATCTGGCTAATATTACTGGACTTGATCCGAAGAAAATTAAACGTTTAAGACATACAGATTTTGGCGACTTACTGGGCAAAACAAGCAAAGCAGATTGGATAAATACAGCACAAACAAATAATCCAGAATGGCAGCAGCAAAAGCTGGCTTTAGAAAATGCTAAACAAGCTTATATCGCAGCTAAAGCAGAAAACTGGCCGAAGTTAACGATTAATGGCGGTTATCAGGACAATCATCAGATTCAACAATTTTATGGTTTGGATCATGGTACTCGCAGTAAAGGCGGGATTGTTACAGTCCAGCTTTCAATGCCTTTATTTACTGGTGGATTAATCCACAGTAAAATTAAAGAAGCAGCTGCAAAAGAGCAACAAAATAAATTTTTATTAATTGCTACTGAACGTAAAATTGAACTTAATGTTAATCAGGCTTATCAGACTACATTAGGCAATCTTTATCAGATTCAGGCACAGCAACAATTATTAAAAGCGAATTCTGTAAAACTAGAAGCTACCCAATTAGGTCGTAAAGTAGGTATACGCAGTAATCTGGATGAATTACAGGCTTTACAGGCTAAGGCTGATGCTGAGCAAAAATTAGCCGAAGCACAGTATGGTTATATAACAAAGTATATTCAGCTTCTGCAAAGCGCAGGGATTTTGACTCAACCCGCAGAACAAAAAAAATTACATAAATTGCTGTATTAGGTAATTCTATTCATTTAAATAATTATAATTATTTTAAATATTGATTTAACATCAATTAATCTTATTAAGTACCTTAGATTAAGTAGCTATCAATTTCTCTGATATTTTATTGATAGCTACTTAAGAAAAATTTGTTACTTTATTTGAATTTTCATTTTTATGTTAAATCAATTTTTATTTAAATAAAAAATATTATTTAATTTTTAGAGTTTCCTAAAATTTAATGTATTGAATTAAAATCGCAATCATTTAAATTATCTATTAATTGTTGAGTCAATTCTTTACAGGCGATAATCTTTTATTTTCGATTATAAATAAAGCAAAAATCTCAAATTCACTAAAGCTATTTTCAGGTATGGTAACTTTTTACAAAATGGTAAATATAAATATAATTTCCTCATTTGCTTAGAATTTTTATATGTGAAATAAACTCACTATAACCAAATTTTTTACCGTCAATTATTTGCTGAAATTCTATTGAATAATATTTAGAAACTAATTCATCAATATTTTTCTTAGCAATTAATAAATTGTTTAATGAGACTTACCATAAAAACAATATCCATTTAATTTTCTTATTGAAATTAGTAACTATCACTTAACATTTTACGGTTCAGGCGTATAAAGTTTAAATACAAAAATGGATATTAACGTTTTTCCTGTCTTCGAATCAGATAAACAGCCAGACACAGAAAAAGAAGTGTAGGCAAAAATGCAGCAATTATAGTCGGCACTCCATATAACTGACTGGTAAATCCAAACAGTCTTCCAGAAAAATGAAATAATAGTCCTAAACATATTCCATAGAATAGTTTCAAACCCATATTCCCATGCCGATTTTGTTGAGGCGTAAATGCCAGCGCTACCAAAGCCATAACCATACACGCCAATGGATAGGCAATCTTTCTCCACCAGGCAAGTTCGTAGCGTGTTGTCTGTTGATGATTATGCTTCAGATGCTTGATATAAGTTGAAAGTGCTATAGCTGACATTTGTTCTGGTGCTACCAGCAATATATTGAGAAGCTGGTGATTAACAGACATTTTCCAATCCAGATTTTCAATATGATTTACAGATATCTGATTTTTTCCCAATAGTGACTGATCTACCTGATTCAAATGCCATTTAGATTTTTTACCTTCAGTAGAATGAACATCTACTTTAGCACTGAAAGCATGTAAAGTTTCAGTCAGTTGAAAATTTTCATCATGTCGATAAATATTGATATCTCTTAAGCTGCCATCCGGAAGCATTTCAGCTACGTTTACAATGTCTTTTCCTTGTTTTAACCATATACCACTGTCCCCGGCACTGATGCTGTTCTGACGTGCATGTAATTGATACTGTTCTGCATAAGGACCTACTCTAGGTACGACATATTCACCAAGCAGCGCAGCAATGACTGCAAAGAATAGTCCAAATTGCAGCATCATACTAATAATGTTAGACAAACTGACTCCGGATGTTCTGATTACAGTAAATTCACTATTGCTGGCCATTTGACTAAGGCAAACAAGACCACCAACCAGTACAGCCAGAGGCATAAGCTCATAAGCATGTGTCGGAATCAGCATAAGAACATAATATAGCATTTTATCGGCAGTATAACGTCCGTCACCAACATGGCTGATTTCACCCATAATATCGAAAAAACTGTATAAGCTTACCAGTGCCAATAATGCATATAAAGTATAAACAGTCATTTGGCTGATGACAAAACGATTAAGCAAACGCATCAGGACCGTCCTCCCAGTAATGATGTAAACGCTGTTTTAAAAGAAGCTGATGGGAAGTCACGCCAGCGTAATAAGAATAGAAACAGCATAAACATCATTAGATGCATTGGAAATATGCCTAACCAGAAAGGTATACGACCATTTTCTACCAGATCTCGCAAAAAGGTCAGGCCATTTTGATAAATTAAAAATACTGCAATTGCAATAAGAATATTGTATGTATGTCCGGTACGGGGATTAAAATAAGATAATGGTAAAGCCATTAAAGCAAGTAAAATAACACTAATCGGTAATGATAAGCGCCACATTAGTTCTGCTTTGTAAATGGGTTTGTTACTGGCAAATAATGCAGAAGTAGGAATAGTATGCCGGTTCTGTTTTGGATCAATAACGGTTGTATTAACACTGATAATCAGTGTCATTTTATCAAAAGAAGCTCTTTGATAATCAGCCTGTCCAGGCTTTCCATAGTAGCGAAAACCGTCTTCAAGAGTAAGAATACGTTTCTCTCCATCCTGTTTAAATTCGCCTTTTTTCGCAAAAATCGAACTTTCCTTGCCATTTTTTTCTTTTTCACGAACAAAAAGATTACTGGCACGACCGCTATCAGGGTCAAATGTTTCAATGAAATAAACTCGCGGATGGCTTTTGCCAATTTCTTTGAATACCCCGGGTTCCAGTAATGACATTTCCTGTTTTTGTTTCAGTATCTCCGCAAACTCACGGCTGCGCCACTCTGCCCAAGGCTGAATGAGCATGGAAACTATTGCCACCAAAACTGCAAACGGAATAGCGAATTTCATTAAAGGAATAATCCAGTTTCTTAATGATAAGCCACTGGATAGCCAGATCACCATTTCGCTATCACGCCAATAACGTGTAAGTACCGTGATGATACTGATGTAAGCTGTCAGAATAAGCAGTACAGGTGTCAGGCCAATTGTCCAGAATCCAATTAACGCAGACACTGCATCAATGGCTACACGGCCACTGGCGGCACGACCCAGCAGATTGATTGCCTGTGTAGCTACCAGTACTACCAATAAGATCACGAATATGCCTACGGCAGTCCATGATAATTCTTTAATAAATTGGCGTTGATAAATCATAAGATAATTAAACACATTTGCGACTGTCCTTACTTTAGCGGCAGCCTGCGTTACAATAAGTGCATCCGGTTCTGCTTAACGCATGATTCGTACAGAATATATATAATGCCCTTATAAAATAGGATAGGAAAATATGGAATTTAGCATAAATGCGGAACAATTGCAGCCGCAAAACAACAGTTCTTTACTATTTGTGTATTGCAAAGAAAGCAAACCAGAACAACATCTGGCTAATACTTTGTTAACTCAATTACAACAGCAGCAAAAGGATTTTATTGCGACACACACCGTAAAAGATGAATTTTTACAGGCTTTAGCTGTAGTAAATATCGATAAAGATGATTATGCCAGTATCCAGAAACTGGCCGCAAAAGCTGCCAGCTGGTCCAAAGAGCAATCATCACTCAATATAGATTTAAGCAAATTACCGGAAATACTTGCCCAGAAATGGGTACAGGCTTTTACAATTGCTGTTGGCGAAGCGGTCTATTGCTTTGATAAATTCAAAAAAGATTCTAAGCCAGTTTTACTTGAAAAAATCAATTATCAAACTATTCATCCTATCAATAACCACCTTAGCAAGGCCGAAGCTATCATCTATGGTATGAATATCT
The DNA here is from genome assembly GCF_016100575.1 of Snodgrassella sp. M0351. Lineage (NCBI taxonomy): Bacteria > Pseudomonadati > Pseudomonadota > Betaproteobacteria > Neisseriales > Neisseriaceae > Snodgrassella > Snodgrassella sp. M0351. Next base: position 1,235,876 of record NZ_JACFSG010000001.1, read on the forward strand.
GTAAAGATTTAGGCAATGCACCGGGAAATATCTGTACTCCGGCCTATTTGGCTTCTTCTGCTGCCAAGATTGCCAATGATTTAGGTGCCAGTGCAAGAATCATAAACGAAACCGAAATACAGGAAATGGGTATGAATGCTTTACTGTCTGTTGCACAGGGAAGCATGGCCGGAGCTTATCTTATTGAATTGCAATATCATGGAGCTTCGAATAACGAAGATAAGCCGGTAGTTTTGGTTGGCAAAGGTATTACTTTTGATTCTGGTGGTATTTCTCTTAAACCAGGTGCTGCCATGGATGAAATGAAATTTGATATGTGTGGTGCGGCTTCGGTTATTGGTACTTTTGCAGCTGCAGTAAAACTCAATCTACCATTAAACCTCGTTGCAATAATCCCAACTTGTGAAAATATGCCTTCAGGGAATGCTGTTAAACCAGGCGATATTGTTCAGGCTATGAATGGTTTAAATATTGAGGTTTTAAACACTGATGCAGAAGGCAGACTGATATTATGTGATGCACTTATCTATGCTGAACGCTTCCAGCCTAAAGCAGTAATCGATGTTGCTACCCTTACTGGTGCCTGTATCATCGCTTTAGGACATGTTGCACAAGGTGTATTAGGTAACAATCAGCAATTAATTGATCACTTATTACAGGCAGCAGACAGTATTAATGATAAAACATGGCAACTACCATTATTTGAGGAATACAAAGAACAATTAAAATCCAACTTTGCTGATTTACAAAATATTGGCGGTCGTCCTGCGGGAACGATTACGGCTGCTGCCTTTCTCTCATACTTTACTGAATCTTACTCCTGGGCACATCTTGATATTGCCGGTACGGCATGGAATTCCGGCAATAATAAAGGTGCGACAGGTCGTCCTGTTCCGCTTCTGCTTGAGTATCTGATTCAGCAATCCTGAGAAAAAAGATATGGCCACAACTACTTTTTATACTCACATTATAGACCCCGTTTCATTTACATGCCGGCTGACGCATAAAGTATTTAAAAGTGGTTCAAATATTTTGATTTGGTGTGATGATGTAAGCCGTGTTAATCAACTGGATCATGCTTTATGGTCATTTCAACCCGCAAGTTTTATTCCACATGAAATCTGGTCACCACAACATGTTCAACCAATTGGTTTACAGGCAGTATTACTGGCTTATGGTGAAGATTTACCAGTAATAGAAAAAGATTATGTTGTTATTAATCTTGCAGATGCATACTGGTGTAATGCCCCCCGGAAACCAGAACGTGTATTAGAACTGGTAAGTAATGATCTGGATGAAATCGCAGCTGCACGGCAACGTTTTCGCACTTATCGGAGTGCCGGATTTAAAGTTGAGCATTTTGATATGCGTATGCAAAACTAAAAGTAGCAGTTATCAAAAAAGCGGGTTATCAGTTAACCCGCTTTCTTTTATGATTTTTATCTCATCAATTTTTCAACAATATGAGCTAAAGGTGTATCAGTAACCGGTTGCGGAAGCATATTTTGCAAGGTACGACTATCCAGAATACCAAATTCAGGTCTTCTGGCAGCTGACTGGTAATCAGCTGTGGCAATACGTTCTACCTTAACCTGATTATACCTTTCGTCAATTTTTGCCGCTTCAGTAAATATACGCTGAGCAAATTCTGCCCAACTCATCTGCTGACTTCCTGCAAAATGTAATAAACCGCGCGGGGAATGAGGTAATGCTGCAAGACGTATAATGGCCTCAGCCAAGTCACCGGCATAGGTAGGACAACCAATCTGATCATCAACAACCCGCATATTGGGTGTTTCTAATCCTTTTTGTAACATAATTTTCATAAAATTATGTCCGTATTCACTATAAACCCATGAAGTACGAATAACCACAGCATCTACATGAGCATTTAAAGCCAGCAGTTCACCCGCCAGTTTACTATGTCCATATACATTCAAAGGGTTAGGTGCCATATTTTCCGTGAGAATGACATGATGATGGCCATCAAATACCTGTTCAGTCGATATATGAATCAGACGTGCACCAATGGAATGCGCAGCCTGAGCCAGATTCAGTGTTCCTGTTGCATTTACAGCAAAAGCTCTGTCTATATCTGCTTCCGCAGCATCAACTTTGGTATACCCTGCCGCATTAATAATCACATCCGGTTCAAAAGTTTTCACCATATTAAGCACATTATGTGCATCAGTAATATTCAGAGTCTGAGAATCACTGGCAATCAGCTCCCAGCTTTCCGGTAATCTGTCTCTTAAACAACTACCTACCTGACCTTTTGAACCTGTTAATAAAATACGCATGGCGAAACCTTTTATTTTAAATTGCCAATAGAAAATGAATATATTTACAACGATAATGTTAAATCACGCTTAAAAATTATGCTTACATAAAACAAGCTTATTGTTACATATTGAAAGTTTATTTTCAGCACCAAAAAAATTTTTACTCAGAAGAATTGATTTGATATGCAGCTAACTATGCTTCTGAAGCAGCTTTACCCGCTAACCATTCGGCACTTTCACGATGACGCAATAACCAGCGACAATCCTGACCTAAAACTTTTACATCAACAGTCTGCCATTTCTGCTCTGTTAAAGCATTTGGATTTTCCGATATTTCAATAGCATTGCGCGCATTAGCTCCGAGTATTTTGGGAGCCTGATAGTAAATGATTTCATCAACTGCATCAGCTGTCAGCAATGCTGAATTCAATATAGAACCTGCTTCCACCAATATCGAACCAATATCACGTTTGGCCAGAATCGCCCAAAGTTTTTGTAAATCAATCTGTCCTCGCAAATTTGCAGGTACATTAAGAATAGAAACATGCGGATAAGATGCAAAAATGGCTTTTTTAGCGCTGTTTGTGACAGTAGTAATGATCAGTGTAGGACTTTTAGTGTCCTGAATTACCTGATATTCAGGTGTAAGACGTAAGCGGCTATCCAGAATAATACGCAACGGTTGTCTTAATGTCGAAAAACGACGTACATTTAACAGAGGATCATCTGCCAGTATAGTATTAACACCAGTTAATATGGCACAACTTTCAGCACGTAATGTCTGCACATCATCACGCGCTGCCTCTCCAGTAATCCACTGGCTTAAACCATTACTTAGAGCTGTCTTACTATCCAGACTCGCTGCTATCTTCAATCTGATATAAGGTTTATTTCTTTCCTGTCTGGATAAAAAACCAGAATTCAGTTCACGCGCATGTTGTGCAAACAAACCACTGTCGACTTGTATACCTGCCTTTTGCAGCATGTGTAACCCATTACCTTTTACCAATGGATTTGGATCGCTCATAGCAACAACAACACGCTTAATATGAGCATCAATCAATGCCTGAGCACATGGTCCTGTCCGGCCTGTATGACTGCATGGTTCCAAGGTTACATAGGCAGTAGCAGCCTTTGCCAGATATCCGGCCTGATGTAATGCGTGTATTTCCGCATGAGGCTGTCCTGCACAGACATGAAATCCCTGACCCACAATTTGTTCGCCATGAGTAATAACACAGCCTACACGCGGGTTAGGACTGGTAGAAAACCGCCCTTGCCAGGCTAGCTCAAGGGCGGTTTGCATAAATTTCGCATCAAGCTCAGAAAAGCTCATTTTTTAATTATTCTGTACATTTATGGTTTTTAAAGTACCAGCAAGTGCATTATAGTCGGCACTCTCACTGCTGGCGCATACTGAATAAAGATTATTATCCACAATCAGTGCAACACAGCTTTCATTTAGCAACGTACCATTTTGCTGATGACTGAAACGATAATTCATACGGTTTACAGTAGCAACACCTACTTTGATATTACTGATACTACTATTATGCTCGAGACTGTCAGCCAGATTTTTAAAATATTCATCTGGTTTAATTTTTAATGTACCTAAGTTATTTACTGCCAAAGTGATATTACTGCTGTCATCATGCTGTAATAAAGTAAGATTATTTAATTCTGCCGGATCTACCCAGTCTGTTGCACTATCCAGTACATCAGCAAAATCTCCGTCTACTACTATACTGAGTTTACTGTCTTTACTGGTCAGAGTTTGAGTAGCAGAAGCAGCAGCAGGTTCATCAGCAGATGCAGCACTACTACTGGCAGTCTGAGTATCGCTTGCATCCATAGTTACAGAAGTATCCTGTTTTGTACAAGCAGATAAGCCCAATAAAAATAGTATTACACACAACCCTATACGAGATTTCAACATGATATATTTAAGCTTTCATGACAAGGCATAATAGTTACAAAGTATAACAAGAATTAGCGCCGAATGCAGCGAACAAAACAACACTCTTCTCAAGGGCTGATATGACTAATTCGTATTTTTTAAAGTAGCAATTAATTGAGTAAACTCCGAAACATCGTGAAAACTTTTATATACAGAAGCAAAGCGCACATAAGCAACTTCATCCAGCTTAGCCAGTAAACTCAAGACCATATCTCCTATCATCTGACTGGGAACTTCTTTAACCCCCATGTGATAAAGATTAGTTTCTATTTCTGCCACTGCATTTTCAATACTTTCCCGATCCATTGGCCGTTTATGTAATGCCCTGCTGATACTGGTATACAATTTAGCCGGATCAAACAAAACTTTTTCTCCGGTACGTTTGATAATTAATGGCATCCGCATTTCAACTACTTCGAACGTACTAAACCGACAATCACAAGCCAGACAGCGACGACGTCGGCGAATACTATTATTACCCTCGCTCAGACGTGTATCAATTACCTGTGTATTGTTATGCTGGCAAAAAGGACATTTCATATAAATACAAAATAAATATTAAACTGAATAGCTATTGTGGCAGGCAGTACCACTGCTGGCAAGCTTCTTTGTTCTGTAAATTCAAATGATTTAATCACTCATAGATAACTTATCCACCTGTACACAAAATTCAGCGCAAAACTTTAGGTAAAATATGGGGATAAGTACAATATAATATTGATTTATATTAATTATTTTTTATTGATTAAAAAATAGGCACATTATAATTATTGTATAATCCAATACTCTCAAAAAAAGAGAAATTGAAATTTACTATCAACAATTTAGTTAAACAAACAATTAATAAAAATAAATTAAACAATTATTCAAACCATTAATTTTTAATTTTCATTTTCTGTATTAAGTATTAAATTTGGACAAAATTGTTTATAGCAAATCACTCAATTAAATATTTGCGCATCAGTAAACAGTTAACGGTAACGTCAAGATTGAGTGGCAATGCACATTCACCTAATGAAGTATAACCATTAATTTCATAAAATTTTACTGAATTAAGCGATGCATAGAGCTTCAGCATACCCAGCCCTGCACGACTGGCAACATCTTCAGCACGCTGCAACAAAGCAGTTCCCAAACCCTGATTATGTACGAAAGGATGGATATATAAAGCATCCAGTTGAGCTTCTACTAAATCCATCTGAAAAAAGCCTTGTATATGGCCTTTATAATCAACCACCCATAAAGCTTTATTAGCATCTGCCAACGTATGCAAATAGCTTTGTATATTTAATAATGACAACCATGCTTTCAATACTGTTTCATCATATTTACGTGCACAGGTATACTGAACAGCATAGCGATGAGCATTATAAATATCTTCACAGTCTTCCGGTCTCGCAGGACGTAAATAAGTAATAATACTCATATGATCTTTAACCAATATGACGATGCATCAATTTATCAAAATAAGGCAGAGATTTTATATCACCTAAACATATTTAAGCAAAACAACATCTTTTATTCAACACATGCTGGTGTTAGCATGTACAAATAAACCACACAAATATATGGAATAACATCATGAATCTAAAAACTATTTATCTAGCTGGCGGCTGCTTCTGGGGTATGGAAGGCTATTTTAAGCGTTTAAATGGCGTGATTGAAACCGAGGTCGGATATGCCAACGGTCATACTGATAATCCAAGCTATGAAGAAGTATGTAATCAGGACACAGGCCATGCTGAAACGATAAAGGTTAAATATGATGCAGATATCATCTCTTTAACCGATATCCTACGGCATTTTTTCCGGATTGTAGACCCTACTACCCTAAATCGTCAGGCACACGATACAGGCACCCAGTACCGCAGCGGTATTTACTATACAGATCCGGCTGACCATGATGTCATTCAGGCAATGATTAAAGCTGAACAAGGGCGTTATACTGCACCTATCGTAGTAGAAAACTTGCCTTTACAACAATTTTTTCCTGCCGAAGAATATCATCAGGATTATCTGGACAAAAATCCACAAGGCTACTGTCATATTGATTTACGAAAAGCCCGGGAGCCTCTCCCTGAACTGCCTCCATCTCAGACTTCCACAACAATATATGATGCAAACGCTTTCCATAAGCCTGATGCAGCCACTTTACACCAGCAACTGAGTGAAGAAGCTTATCAAATTACTCAGAATGCAGGCACTGAGCGCCCGTATAGTCATCCGTATGATGAACTGTTTGTCCCTGGCATTTATGTAGATATTGTCAGTGGAGAGCCACTTTTCAGCTCACGGGATAAATTTAATTCCGGTTGCGGCTGGCCGGCATTCAGTCAGCCAATACAATCCGAAGCAGTGAGTAAACATGAAGATAACAGTCATGGGATGCAGCGTACTGAAGTGCGTAGTCAGCATGCAGACTCACATTTAGGACATGTATTTAAAGATGGTCCGCAAGATCGCGGTGGATTACGTTATTGCATCAACGGAGCAAGTTTACGGTTTATTCCCTATGAAGAGATGGATGCAGCCGGCTATGCTGCCTATAAAGACATGGTGAAGTAACTTCCTCAGCATCGGACAGGATATATAAACTATCTTTGCTGTCCGATGCTGTAGTTTCCAATAGTATGAACTACTATCAAAACATAATTAATAATTAAATATTTAAATAAAAATATAAAATTATCACAACAATTTATCCAGAGATACATTCATCAATCAATAATAAAAAATCACCTTAAAGCGCTCAAAGCGGTATCATATAAGCAACCAAATCATAACTTGTCAGGGACACCCCGTTATGCCATGGAATTTTCCGATATTGCTCACTTGGTTGCGTATCCTCATCATTCCAATATTTACTTTATTATTTTATTTGCCAGCAGACTGGATTAGTGATCGCCAGATCATTAACTGGCTTGCAGCAGGCTTTTTTGCCGTAGCTGCTATAACTGACTGGTTTGATGGTTATCTGGCACGTCGCTGGAAACAAACATCTAATTTTGGTGCTTTTCTTGACCCGGTTGCAGATAAACTAATGGTAGCTGTTGCTCTGATATTACTTGTAGCAACTGGCCGCACCTATGCCATATTTGCCATGATTATCATCGGTCGTGAAATTACCATTTCTGCTTTACGGGAATGGATGGCTCAGCTTGGCAAACGAAATAGTGTTGCCGTAGCCAAATTGGGAAAATTTAAAACCGCAGCGCAAATGGCAGCTATTTTTCTTTTACTACTCACTTCCCCACCATTAGCAGAACCCAATTTGTTATGGATACTTGGAAATATTCTTATGCTTATAGCCTGTATCCTTACTATCTGGTCCATGCTGTATTATTTAAAGATGGCAACGAAAGAATTTAAATCCTAAAAAATCATAGTGAAAGCAAAAAATACTTCATCAGATGTATTAATAATCTTGACACATTTTTTTTCATCGATATAATGTTGCTTCTTCATTCAGTACGAATGAACAACGCGGGAATAGCTCAGTTGGTAGAGCGCAACCTTGCCAAGGTTGAGGTCGCGAGTTCGAGACTCGTTTCCCGCTCCAAAAAAACATGCTCACATGTATAAAGTGAATTTGCGGGAATAGCTCAGTTGGTAGAGCGCAACCTTGCCAAGGTTGAGGTCGCGAGTTCGAGACTCGTTTCCCGCTCCAAGTTTGATGTATTAGTTGCTCTACCCGATTGAGTAAATATATAAGGCGGGATGGCAGAGTGGTCATGCAGCGGACTGCAAATCCGTGTACGCCGGTTCGATTCCGACTCCCGCCTCCAGATTATATTAGAGTTTCATGGCGGGGTGGCAGAGTGACTATGCCACAGTGTGCAAAGCTGTGCAGGCCGGTTTAAATCCGTGCCCCCGCCTCCATACAGCACACAAATATGCACAAAAGTGCATTAAAAACTACCCGCCCGGGTGGTGAAATTGGTAGACACAACGGACTTAAAATCCGTCGGCTCTTAAAACGGCCGTGCCGGTTCGATTCCGGCCCCGGGCACCATTTATTGAATCCAGATACACTTAGATGTATCTGGATTTATTACATTTATATTTCAAGAAATACTTACTTGTATATTTGCTTCTTCAACTGCTCTATGACATACAAAACATCAAATTGATACCTGAAATTCTATTAATGATTTTCTACCTCTTACATATATTCCTATACATAAAGAACATGCTCTAACATATTTTATAAAATTTAGAAAAGCAGTAATCAAACTATGCTTATTATTTTTAATAACCATGCATTTTAAAAAACATGAATTTAAAGCTGGGGTGAAGCGTATAGAACTCTAAAACAGGCTCTGAATTCGAAGTAGCTAATACCTTAGGCATATGCAGCCAATAGCAAAACTGATAAAGAACTACAGAGATAAAAAGCCAGCAAATTTATCTAATTTATATTGGTAACAATGAAATTAGCGAAATTCCAATGTTAGATAAATGTTTTTTATTCAATACTACTATCGTATAAACCAAAATTTTTTATACAAATCTATATTCTCAATTATGATTAGCTATAAATTGAAATATAAATTGAGAATATAAAAATAATTTCATTATGGCTTAATCCAGTCATTATTACTCTATCTTTAGCAACAAATCTTTATTATTAAATCATAAACCCATTGCTTCCCGAATCATTCTTTTTTTAATTAAGCCTGAATAATTCACCAGATTCAATCCCTGATTACGAACCCAGCTGATTGCAGGAAAATAGTCATTGGCAAATAATTTGAATAAACCATCACAACTATATTGCATCAGCCGTACTGCTAATAATCTTGATCGCTGATACTGTCTGAGAATAGACCATGCACCTGAATCACTGGCATTTGTCAGTAAGTTACTAAGACATTGCACATCAGCAAAACCCAGATTTACGCCTTGACCGGCCAATGGATGGATAGTATGAGCTGCATCCCCAATCAGAGCAATTCTTTGGCTGACAATTTTTTTAGGCTGTCGCATTATCAGGTCAAAATTGAACACCGAGGTGGTTAGTGTTAATTCACCTAACTTTTGATTACCTGCTAAAGCAACTTCCCGTGCAAAACTTTCTTTATCCAGCTTCGTCAGACTTTCTGGGTCAGATGTCGACCATACGATAGAAATCTGCTGCTGCGGCAAAGGCAAATAAGCAAGAATATCACTACCACGAAACCACTGATAAGCACATCCATTATGTGGTTTTTCCGTGTTGAAATTAGCAACAACACCTTGTTGCTGATATGGAGAAGCGTTTACTTCAATGCCAACCTGTTCACGCAACCAAGAATTAGCTCCATCTGCACCAACCACTAGCTGACTGCAATAAGTTTGACCATTTTCCAGTGTTATTTTTGCCGACCATACATCGGTAATCACCGATTGAGGACAACTACTGACTATTGCTACCCCCTCTTCCTCCAATGCTAGCCACAATTTTGCCAGTAAATAGCGGTTTTCAACCATAGAATTTAAGCAAGGTACATTTACACTGGAGGCGTCAAAACTAATGCATCCATTACCATCACCATAAACTTCCATATGGCGTACTTTTTGTACTCTTTCTTCCGGCCAAACGCCTAAACTATTTAAAAATTGCTGATTAATCGGACTAATGGCATAAATACGGGCATCCCAAGACTGAGAGAGACTGAGCAAATCTGTTTGAGGTGGCTTTTTTTCAATGATAAGAATCTTTTTACCTTGCTGTTGTAAAGCTAAAGCCAAAGTTGCACCAACCAACCCTGCCCCTAGAATAATGACATCAAAATCATATTGTGTGTTCATGCTCATTTTGCTTTCCATATTGTTTAAACAATAGTATTTATTCTAGATATCGGGATGCGGAGTTACTCCAAAAACCAGTTGTCTGATAAACTTATGCTTCAAAGCAGGCACTGATCCCAAAATACTCATACCCATACTTTGTCCATATGCCAGCCCGCTATGAGCATGATCAAACAGTTGTACCAGAATATGCGTAAAGCCTACAACTGCACGAGCATCATAAGCACGTATTCGTGCATATTTTCCGGCTAAAGAACTATCATTAAGAGTAATCTTATCTGTCTTACCAAATATTGCACTTAACATTTCGGCATCACGAACACCGAGATTCAATCCTTGTGCAGCAACCGGATGCATAGTTTGGGCGGCATTTCCAATGCAAATTACTCTCTGACTATATACCTGGTTAAGCTGACGTAATTTCAACGGAAAAGTTGCCGGAGTTCCCATTTGCTCTAAATGACCTAATCGATCTCCCATTACAGACTGTAACTGCTGATTAAATTCTTCTACATTCCACTGCTCTCGTTGCAGTGCTTCTTCATGAGTACATGTCCAGACCAGTCGAAAATCATTTCTATAAGGTAATAAAGCAAGTGGTCCATTTTCAGTAAAACGTTCATAGGCAATAGCATGATTGCCTGCCTCGAACTTTAGAGTATTAACTAAAGCCAGCTGCCGGTAATCATGGGTGTGTACTTTTATATTCGGCAAGCCGGCAGCCAGTTCGCCTCCTTCTGCCAGAATCAGCCATTGTGCAGTTAAGTTAAGCCTTCGTTGCTGATAAAAACACTGTGCTGAAGCCCAATGAGTTGTACTTTGTACCTGTTCAACAGTTGTTTGCCATTGCACAGGTACATTATTTTTTTGTAATGCTGTTTCACAAGCCTGTAATAATCTGACGTAATCAATCGTCGCTCCAAGATAAGGTAATCCTATATCCTGTGCTGACATCAGTACACGACCAAAATGATGCTGCCGTGAAACATGTACCTGCCGGATAAAAGTCAAAATTTCATCAGGCAGATATACTCCGGCCTGCCGGAAAGTCTGGATACTATGATATGACAAAGCAAGAGTACGCTGATCATTCAGATTACTGTCAGCAGCTCTGGCCTCCAGTAATAAAACCGATTGATTCTGCTGTTTTAACAACAAAGCAGCAAGCATGCCAACAGGGCCTGCACCGATAATAATAAACGGATAATGTGATAATGGCTGCATAAGCAGTACTCTTAATCAAGACAGTCAAATTCTAACGTAATTTATCCATATAGAAACATAAATCTTATTTACCAGTCAGATTAAATAAAATTCTTGCTAAGCTAATATGTAATTCTTTTTTCAAGCACTAAAGTTCTACTCCAACTTCTTCAGCCTGATAATGAAATAAATATTACTCTTTTACTTAATAGTTTATAAATTGATAAAATTTATTTCGACAGACACAATTACCAGATCGAAAAAATATGCAAAATAAAACACCATTATAAAAATGGTGTTTTATATGGTTTCAATGTTTCTGTTTATGCTTTTTTTCGCATCAACACACCACCAATCAGCATTGCCAGCAGCTGTACACTAATTAGTACAACAGCAGTCATAAACCACCCTCCACTCTCAAAGGCATGACCACATAATAATGAGCCGGCAAAACCGCCTGCATAATAGCACATGTAATACAGGCCGGAAGCCAGTGAACGGCCTTCTGTTACATTGGCAGATATATAGGTGATAGTAGACGATTGAGTAATAAAAATACCACTACTCATAATAGCCAGTGCGAGCACAATTACCCATAACGGATGCATCAGGGTTATCAGCACACCAAAAATGGATAAACTCATAGCTATTAATACAGTTAGATTGGTACCAAATTTGACAATTAACCGAGCTGATAATGGAGTAATAATCATACCAATCAGATATACGGCAAAAATATTAGCTAATTGTGAACTGCTCAGATTATATGGCGGCTGATCAAGATACAAATTGATATAGGTAAAACAACCAACCAAGGAAAACAGAACACAAAAACCCAATGCACAAGCTGCAAGAATATACCGATTATGTAAATGATGCCATAAAGTTATTAATGCTATTGAAATCTGTGGTTTAGCTTCGAATTTTTGCGATGCAGGAAGATTTTTCCATACCAGAACCGCTCCAGATATACTGATAATACCCATTATTAAGAAAGCATGGCGCCAGCCCATAAAGTCTGTGAGGTATCCCATTAGAAACCGGCCAAGGAAACCACCCAATACCGTACCGGAAACATAAAAGCTCATCAGTTTGATACGTGTATTACCAGAAAATTCTTCACCTAAATAAGCCAGTAAAACGACAGTTATGCCGGGTACTGCAACACCCTGAGCAAAGCGCAACCACCATAGCCAATTGATACTATGCACAAAAGACAATGCTAAAGTAGGAATAGCAATAAAAAAAACCGAACCTACGATAAAAGCTTTGCGTCCGAAAGCATCTGAAATCATTCCTAAAAACGGAGACGTTGATGCGACAGCCAAAATTGTCGCTCCTACAGTTGAACCTATTGCGGCAGCACTGGCATGGAACTCCTGCATCAATACAGGTAATACTGACTGGATAGCGTAAACCTGAATAAAAGCCAGAGCACCGGTAATCAGCACAGTGATAATTAAGGCCAGATTCAGTTTTGGAGTGATTGAAGGTGTAAGTGATTTACTCATGATAATGCAAACTATTTATTAGAATTATCTGAATAACATATAATAATTAATCTGGTTATTTCAAATAAGGGTTAAACAAAATATTTTAAAATTTGTTATATTATGTATTTTATTTATTATACCTCTCAATGTAATTATAGCTTTTCAGATTTGCAGTAATTTAAACTTCTGGATAATATCACTTTATTCTTTATATAGTTATTATTAATTATTTATTTCTTAAAAAATAAACTGTTAATAAATTGAGTTTATACGCTTATAAAAATATGAATAAATATTACATGTATAAAAATATTTATATTAATCAATTAATTAAACAATATCATTTTATTTATTGCATTTAATGGTTATTATCCGTGTAAACTTCAATTAGCAATAATATACAGATATTACAACTTTAAACTGAATAATATATTTCAAGAAAGTAGAATAGTATCAACATTTTTTATAGTAATAAGGGGATTAGATATTTAAAAAGCATTTGGAATAACTAGTATTAATTTTAAATTAATGTCAAAATAAAATAAATTTGTGTAATTAAGTGCAATCTTATAAATTGTATAAACTTTAACTTTAATTTATTATCGCCGCCTGTTTCATCGCTGCGACAATAATCCTCAGGATCCTTGTATCATGGCAATAAGTTTTTTAGATAAAACCGACCTGAAAATCCTGCAAGTTTTACAAGATAATGGTCGTCTTACTAATGTTGAGCTATCCGAGCGAGTAGCTTTATCACCATCGCCATGTCTGCGCCGGTTAAAGCAGCTTGAAGAATCGGGGATTATTCGCCGTTATGCAGCTCTTTTGGACCCTTATCATGTAGAACTGGGTTTGCAGGCATTTATTCGGGTCAGAGTTAATAAAAGTAAACAGTCCCGTGATGAGTTTACTCTTGCTGTTCAAAGCTGGCCTCAGGTGCTTAATTGTTTTGCACTCACTGGGGAGTCTGATTACATTCTTCAGGCTTTTTTCTCAGATATGAATGCTTTTTCGCACTTCGTACTGGAAACTTTACTGGCAACTCCGGGAGTGGAAGATGCCAAATCCAGCTTTGTACTGAAAGAGATTAAAACAACTACTTCGTTACCGCTGGAACATTTAAATGTAGGCTAAAAAACTCAAAATTAGTTTTAATAAACTAATAGTAAAGAATGTTTTAATTGTTTAAGAATTCATGCTACGCTTAAGCGTCTGTTATCTACATAGATAAATACATATGTCTGTCATTTATAATCAGGATGAAGAAATTATTGCTATTTGCCGCCACTGGCTGGAACAGGCAGTAATCGGACTTAATCTTTGCCCTTTTGCCAGAAAACCCTACAATTTAAAAAGATTGCGGTTTAGCATAAGCCATGCCAGACATCTTGATGCATTTCTGGAATTCATAGAGCAGGAAATTCAGTTGTTGTTACAAACGCCGGCTCACGAAACAGAAACCACTTTAATTGTCGAACCTTCATTATTTACAGATTTTGAGACGTTTCTGGATGCTGTAACTTTAGCAGAAGATGTACTTCAGGAGATTGGAGCAAATGGCATCATACAAATAGCCCCTTTTCATCCTGAATTTCAGTTTGCTGATGAACCTAAGGATGATATCAGTAACTATACTAATCGCAGTCCCTATCCTATTTTACACTTGATACGTGAAAGTAGTATTGATCAAGCGATTGCGGCATTTCCTGATGCTGCAACCATATATGAACGTAACAAAGCATTGTTACGGGAAATGGGAATGGAAGGCTGGACAAAATTAGCAATCGAATACCCGTTGCAAAAATCAAAATAAATTAATCTTAAACTTCATATCAAACTGTAAAATTCGAATCTTTCCTCTGAACTATCATGCTAAATCTTTTATTAATAGCTCACTTTTTATCGAGCTTACTTTTTTAACACCATACGAAATTATTGTTAAAATCTCTATTTGCTTAAATAGTAAACTATCAAGAATGACGCCAGTTAACCCTTCTGTTGTACAGTTTGCCTTTTCTTTATTAAAGCAAAGCAATCGAATACTGCAATTAATATTTTTATTTATCTTTAGTTTATTACCATTTCCTGTACTGGCTGCCGGCTTACCTGCCCATGAATTGAGTTTATGGTGGTGCTTTCCTTTTATCGGTTTGCTTTTATCTATAGCTTTGTGTCCGATATTGATACCTAAAACATGGCATAGTCATAGTGGAAAAATTATCGGTGTATGGTGTGCTGCATTTCTGATACCTCTGAGCTGCTACTATAACGTTTCAGCTGGTTTATCTATTACCATACATGCATTGTTACAGGAATATATTCCATTTATGCTTTTACTACTGGCTTTATATACACTTTCCGGTGGTATTCTTATTCAGCATAATGGTAATGGCAGTGTAAAACTCAATGTACTGATTCTGGCAGCAGGTACACTTCTGGCCGGAATCATGGGTACAACTGGTGCTGCCATGCTATTTATCCGCCCTTTATTGCGGGCCAATGCTCAGCGACGCCATCGAACTCATCTTGTGGTATTTTTTATTTTTCTAGTGGCCAACATCGGTGGCGGATTAACCCCGCTTGGAGACCCGCCATTATTTCTGGGTTTTCTGAAAGGTGTTGGTTTTCAGTGGACATTCGTTCACATGCTTTTACCCGTAATTATCAATACTCTGATTTTACTATTTATTTTCTTTTGTATTGATTACTATTTATGGCAACGTGAAATTATTACCAATGATAAAGTTCAGAACAGTATTTCTTCATGGTCTATTCAGGGTAAAGCCAACTTATTGTTATTATTTGCAGTTACTGGAGTAATATTGGTTTCTGGATTATGTAAAAATTTACCGGTATGGAATATTTACGGAATCGAAACCAATTTAGTTGCATGGATACGTGATGGTTTACTGCTCATCATTACTTTATGCTCGCTAAAATTAACACCAGCACAATTACGCAGACAAAATGACTTTAACTGGGCACCCATGGTTGAAGTAGGTAAATTATTTATCGGAATTTTTATAACTATTGCTCCTGTAATGGCTATATTACAACTCGGACAGTCAGGAAGTTTCGGAATACTGATAAATTTAATTGAGCAAAATGGAGAACCTGTAAACACTCTCTATTTCTGGCTAAGTGGTTTATTATCCGGCTTTCTGGATAATGCGCCTACCTATCTGGTGTTTTTCAATCTTGCCGGAGGTGATGCTGCTTTACTTATGCAACATTTACCTTTTACATTAATGGCGGTTTCTATGGGTTCAGTATTCATGGGAGCGCTCAGTTATATTGGTAATGCTCCTAATCTCATGGTTAAATCTATTGCCGAGCAACACCGAATTACTATGCCAAGCTTTTTTGGCTACATGGGTTGGTCTGTTACTCTGCTTATTCCGGTTTTTTTACTGGATACTTTATTGTTTTTTTAACTTATCGTAATAGCCGGCCATTAAGGTTTATTTAGTTATGCAATTATTGAAATACCTGCAAGCACAAGGTTTGGGCAGTCGCAAGCAATGTCAGGCATTAATTGACGACGATGCCGTACGAATTAATGATACGCTCTGCAATCATGCTCAAATGGATATCGACCCGAAAGCGGTAAGCAGTTTATATATTGATGACGTGAGTCTGATTCCAGTACCTCTTCCTTATTTTTATATTCTGCTCAATAAACCCGCTGATTATGAAACTTCGCATAAACCACAATTTTATCCGAGTGTTTTTAGTTTATTACCAGAGCCATTGCGTCATCTGGAGATGCAGGCTGTAGGCAGGTTAGATGCAGATACAACAGGCGTATTAATCCTGACTAACGATGGTCAGTTTAATCACCGTTGCACGTCACCAAAACATAAACTTCCAAAAATTTATCGTGTTAGTTTGAAGCATGCTGCAGACGAAAAACTATGTATTATTTTAAAAAACGGGGTCTTGTTACACGATGATAACGAAACGGTAACCGCACAGGCCGCTGAGTTAATTGATCCGCATACCTTACAGCTTACCATTACTTCAGGTAAATACCACCAGGTAAAACGGATGATAGCTGCAGCCGGCAATCGTGTTACTGCCTTGCATCGCAGTGCTTTCGGACTATGGCAGACTAAAGATTTACCTGCTGGCGGATGGCGTTTTTTTCAACCTGAGTCCGGCTTAATGTAACATGCTTAATACAGATTTTATTTTCCAATTAATCAATATTATCGGAACAGTCGCTTTTGCCGTATCAGGTTATCTGGTTGGTTTTCGCAAAAGACTTGATATTCTCGGGGTGGTCATTGTAGCTTTACTTACTGCGGTAGGCGGCGGCATGATGCGTGATGCATTGGTCGGTCACATTCCTATGATTTTTAAAAGTAATACAGCATTGTGGACTATTTTTATTACATTAGTAATATCATGGGTATGCCATTTACAATATCATCGTCATCGTGTACTTGCGGTATGGTTTGTTGTTGCTGATGCTCTTGGGCTGGCAGCATTCAGTCTGACTGGTGCGCAAGTTGGTCTGGATCTTGAATTAAACTGGTTTGGTGTAATCACACTGGCATTTGTAACAGCTGTAGGCGGTGGGATACTGCGCGACATACTAGTAAATGAAGTACCCATTATTTTACGTAGTGATATTTACGGTACCATTGCTATTTTACTTGGTTTACTTCTGTGCCTGC
Organism: Snodgrassella sp. M0351; assembly: GCF_016100575.1. Lineage (NCBI taxonomy): Bacteria > Pseudomonadati > Pseudomonadota > Betaproteobacteria > Neisseriales > Neisseriaceae > Snodgrassella > Snodgrassella sp. M0351. Next base: position 1,253,280 of record NZ_JACFSG010000001.1, read on the forward strand.
TGGATCACTGGAAAATGGTTACACCATTAAGTATTAATTTGCTGTTTATTGGTGGTGTACTAAGCCGTTTACTTGCTTATCATTACAACATTACCCTGCCGGGATTTCAAAAGAAGAAAAATTACAAAATATAACAAAACTACAAGAACTTTCGCTGCAAAAAACAGTCTAAGTCATTAAGATGATGTTCATACGCAGCTACAAGCGTATAAATTAAAGATTTAAAATGGTTTTTCAGTATTCTCTTGTCGAAACATTATTTTGGCCCTCTGCTGCTTCTCCCCTTGGCACAGAGGGTTCTTTTTATCCGCAATTTTTCTCAGTCATTTTTACCGATAGAAGAAGTTATTTTATATATAGATAAATACAAACAAAATATTAGTTCTGATAAATTGTCACTATTTTATTAATCTTCTTCTGAACTCATACCATGATTTAATGATAAATATTTTGATAACCCAATATGACTATCATTCTTTCATGCGCTACAATGCAGTCTTTTATTTGCAAAAGCAACCATAAAACCGTAAAAGAGATTAAATAATAACTATTTCTTTGCTTGAAATCTTATTTTTCAGCGCTATGTACGGTAAAGTTAGTTTTAATATTATAGATAAGAAAGTATCCAAGTGATGGAAAATAGAAAATTACGTTATATTGCTTCTGCAGTTATTCTCAGCCTGACACTGAGTCCACTGGCTGAAGCCAAACGAGTTGGCGGTGGCGGTAACCGTGGAATGTCCCGTTCAGGTTACTCTAGCTCTTATTCTGGCTCATCCTACCAATCCAATCGCGGCAGCTATGCAAACTCTTCTTCCAGCCGGCTTGGCGGTGGCAATAATGCAGGTATGTCACGTTCTTACTCTAACTCCGGACGTAATGATTATCGCTCTGATAATCAGAACAATTATTCTGGTCAGACACAGCCGCGCGGTAGCAATACCGGTCGGGTAATTGGTGCGGGAGTAGCTGGTGCCGCCATTGGGGCACTTGCAGGTCATGCAATGGCTAATCATAACCAGCAACAAACCAATGCACCTGTGACAAATGCTGACGGTAATTATACTGAGAATGCTACTGATAGTAATAATGCAGCCGCTACTCAATCTACCAATTCTGATCAGCCACAGGTACAGCAACAATCACAACCGGAACCTAAAAGTGGCTTTAGCTGGTTATGGTTACTCATTATTGTATTTGGTGGTGTTTATCTTTATCGTCGTTTTGCCGCTAAAAGGAATAATCAGTCAAATATACCTTATGCCGGAAATACCAAGCCTAATAATTTCACTTCATTAAACAATAATAGCAACAGTAGTAGTACCAATATTTTCGGACAAAATATTGGAAGCAATAATAATTTAATGACAAACAATTTATCTGGCATGGCAGACGGAAGTAATCCAGACGCATTTCTGCGTTTCGCACGCCAACGTTTTAATCATGTTCAGTCAATGAACAATGCCTCGAATCTGGAAGAAATCCGCCGTTACTTTACTTCAGATATGTTCGCAGCTATCCGTAATGATATTATAAATAATCATGAAACTGCTGAATTCAGTAATCTTAATGCCGAACTGGTAGACAGCACTCAGGAAAATGGTCAGTATATTGCCAGTGTACGTTTTAGTGGATTAGTGAGTGAAGAGCTGGGTAGTGCACAGCAACCATTCAGTGAAGTATGGCATTTTGTTAAACCTATGGGTAGTCAGCAGGATTGGCTGATTGCCGGTATACAACAGGATTAATTCTCACTTGCACATATTTAACTAGCAATTATATTTAAATATTAAAAAGCACTGAAATATCAGTGCTTTTTTTCAATCAGAACATTTTACGAATATTAATTCCGGTACTGAATGTACGTTTAGGTGATGGTTCAAAATATCGCTCATTACTATCATTGACAATCACAGATCCAGCATAATGGCGATTAAATATATTATCTATACGTGCATAGCTGCTTACCATCCAGCCACGATGAACCCATTCATAGCCGATATTCGCTGAAGCAAGAGCATAAGCATGTGCATAATCACTGTTACTGTCATTAACATATATTTTATCCATATAGCGGATATCCATACCCCCCTGCCATCCTTGCTTAGGTTGCCATTGAAATCCTAAATAAAACTGGTTTTGAGCAACTCCCGGAATTTTATTACCTTTGCTAACAGCGGCTGCTTTACCTTGTGCTGCTATTTCACTATCAAACTTCGCATTCACATAGGAATAACTCGCCTGAACTTGTAAATCCTGCCACAACTTCTTTTGCCAAGCTAATTCACTACCATATCTTTTCGTCCGGTCAGCATTACGAAACGTACTTCTGCCGCCAGATGAAACCGCAGAAACAATATCATTGTGAGTTTCAGTATGAAAAATTGTAGCTATCAGTTGGCCCCACAGCTGTTCAAATTTTAGTCCTGCTTCAACTGTATCATTGCTAGAAGGCTTAAGATTACGATTAAAACCAGCCTGTCCATCCGGTCTGTATGCCATTTCAGTAAATGTCGGTGTTTCAAAACCTTTACCATAAGCAACATAGGCTGCTGCCTGATTACTAAAGTTCCAGCCTAGTGAAATACCGGGCAACAGTTTATGGTATCGCATAGTACTACTATCATCACCATTAGCCAGATAATGATCACGTGTTCTGAAATGCACATTGCTATAGCGTAACCCGCCATCCAAATACCATTCAGGTAAAAATTTCCATGAAAACTGAATATAAGGATCTAAATTCCATAAGGTATTATCCTCATCACGGCGTAATTTTCCTTTAATCCCTAAATGCGGACCACTAAAATTATTATAACCTTGCCGGTCCTCATTTTCCTTATCAAACGCCACACCTCCAATCAAAGTTAGATTAGGTATTGTATTTGTATTCAGCCAGCGAATATCGGTTCCATAATAATGACGGGTAAAATCGATAACACCTCCGGCATGTTTAGGAGCTGTCTGAGCTTTGGCCGGAATTGACTGGTACTGCACAACGTGACGCCTGCCTGCATACGCCATAGCATATAAGCTGTTATGCTCATTAATTGATTTATCCCACGTCAGACCGGTCTGACTCTGGTCAATTTCTTTACGCATATTATAATCTCTGACATTCTGAACTACCTGACGCGGATTTTCTTGCCACTGTTTACGTGTCAGTCCTCCGGGATCAGCAGCACGGATACGAACCTGATTTAGTACCCAATTCAATGTACTGCCATCATTTAAATCCCAAGTAAATTTTGCGTTATTGAGGACTTTTCTTGCGTCGCTATGCTCCCTGTAACCATTGGTATCAAAGTAACTTGAACTTATATTATATGCAGGTAAACTCGCTGCTTTACTTCCGCCTTGTAACTGAAATGAAGTTTGCTGCTTAGCGAAACGCGCTGTGTTAAAACCAACACTGACACTCGGATTACCTGTACCCTCATGGGTTGTCGCGAGAATAGTTCCTCCAGAAGAGTTACCATATAAAGAAGAAAAGGGTCCGCCAAGTACCTCAATTTTCTCCAGAGAATTTAAATCGATATTGGATGTCTGCCCCTGTCCATCGGGCATAGAAGACGGAATTCCATCAACATAAATCCTGATTCCGCGAACACCGAATGTCGAACGGGCACCAAAACCTCTCATGGATATTTGCACATCCTGAGCATAATTTTCTCTTTCGAGAGCTTGTAAACCCGGAATAGCTTTCAAAGCGTCAGAGATATTAGTTTTAGGCGTATTTTTGATTGTATTTGCATTTACAGTATAAACAGAAGCTGTAGTATTTAGCCATTTTGAATTAGTGCGTAAAGCAGTGACTTCGATATCCGGCAAATCTGCTTCATCTTTTTTATCATTGGCATAAGCCATAAATGGCAGCGCTGTCAGTGACAGAGCTAATATTTTCAGATGTGTGTGTATCATAACTACTATTCTTAAAATTAAAAATATTAATATAAAATTATTATAAAATTAACCAACCATGACAAATAACATTTATGAATATTTACTGTCAATAAACTATTAAAAATATGGCTTGTAGATTAATTTATATTTTCCTAAACATAATATTATCTTATTAACATTTTAAAACATCACATTCTGAAAATACTTTTTCAACACTGATAGAAAAATAATCAGGTAAAAAAACTGCCGGTTTTAGCCGGCAGTTTTTTCATTATTAAAATTTATAACAACGGACCAACCAGACGCACTGTATTCTCCACCAGCCCCCACCACTTTGAACGAGCCTGCCATGTTTTCAGTTCGATATATTCACAAGCTTTCAAATAAGTGCTCTGTAACGCCACTACTGTTTCAGTCATACTTTCATCATAAATAGCCAGACTAATTTCCATATTAAGATAAAAACTGCGCATATCCATATTTACAGTACCAAACAAAGTGTAATCACTATCTACAGTTAAAGTTTTAGCATGTAACAGCCCACCCTTAAACAAAGCAATTTTCACCCCAGCCTGTAATAGTCTTGGATAATATGCACGTGAAGCATATTTCACCAGCATTGAATCCACTGCTTCCGGTACTATCAGAGTTACATCCACTCCCCTGGTAGCAGCTGTAGTTAAAGCCAGCAGCAAAGCATCATCCGGAACAAAATAAGGCGTCGTAATAATAATACGTCGTGTAGCGGCATGAATTGCATTAACAATAGTGTCGTAAATAACCGGACTGCCTTGCTCAGGTGCTGAAGGAATCACCTGAACTACTACACCACTTTGTTCCTGTTGTGCAACTTGCAGATTATGCATGAGCGCCTGTTTACCGTAACTGTCTACCCATTGCTGTACCTGCATTAAATTAGATTCAGTTTCTACTGCCATATCACCGGCAAATACTGCTGCCAGAGGTTGTACCAGACTTCCTTCACAACGCATCATCACATCAACCCATTGTCCGACACCGGCATTTTTTTTGAAAAAACGCGGGTCGACCAGATTAAAACTGCCGGTATAGCCAATTTTCTGATCTATAACCGCAATTTTACGATGGTTACGCAAATCTGCACGTACAAGAAAAGTGCGCCATAATTGAACGGGTAAAGCTTCAGTCAATGTAATACCCGCATTGCGTAAACGCTGAGGCCAGTCACTACGCCAGAATTTTACACTACCAATACTGTCAACTAGCATACTGGTAACCACACCTCGTTGTGCTGCTGCAATGGCATCATTCAGAAGTTCAATAATTTCTCCCTGCGGATCAACAATATAAAAAGCCAGTAAACAGCTTGTTTTCGCATGCTGAATATCATATCGAATGGCAGCAATGATTTCTTCTTCATTGGTAAGAAGCTTTAAGTGATTGTATTCGGTAGCCTCAAATCCGGTTTTATCGGCTGCAATCAAACTGATACCATGATAACGTTCATTCAGACCACTACAAGCATGCTGATTGAAATTATGCAGATATTTATTACTGAATCCCTGATAAAATTTCACCAGTTCATTCTGACGACGTAGCCGGCGTGAACCCAGCCTGGGTTCACCAATTAACAAGTAGCCTACAGCCCCGACTAAAGGAAAAGCCATTAACATCAGAATCCAAGCAACGGAAACTCCTGTATTACGCTGATGGTATAACACTCTCACTACCAGAACAGTAACCACAATCACATGTAATACAACAAGAATTTCAGCCCAGGGTATATCATGTAACATATAAGTAAACCAATTATTTAATGTCTAGAATATAGTAGATTATAAATGGATAAATAATCTATATAATGAATTGAGATAAATATCAGATAAAAATTCTGGCAGGTACAGAAAACTAAGTCTGTGACTGCCAGAAATAGCAAGTAATTATTCACATCATTTATTTGTTTCAGAATTAATTAATATTCTCTGAAATAAAAATAATTAATTCTGATGATATTCTGTAGAAATGCGATGTACCGCATCTACTGCACATTTCACCATTTCCGGATTAGTATATTGATTGATACCATGACCCAGATTAAATACATGTCCGCTGCCAGCTCCGTAAGCAGCAAGTAAACGCTTAACTTCGTCTGTAATACTTTCTGAATCACCAAATAGAGCCAGCGGGTCAAGATTTCCCTGTAATGCCACCTGCTGTCCGACCAACTGACGTGCCTGCTGTAAATTGACAGTCCAGTCCACGCCTAACGCATCAGCACCCAGTGCAGCTAACTGTTCCAGCCACTGGCCACCGCCCTTAGTAAATATAATGACTGGTACCCTACGACCATCTGCTTCACGCTGTAAGCCTGAAACGACCTGTTGCAAATAGCGTAAATCAAACTCCTGAAAAGCTTTATCGCTGAGAATTCCGCCCCATGTATCAAAAATCTGTACGGCCTGTGCACCTGCAGCTATCTGTTCATTTAAATAAGCTGTTACTGTCTGCGCATTAATATCCAGTATCCGGTGTAACAATTGCGGTCGCTGATAAAGCATGGTTTTCAATAAACGAAAATCCCGACTGCTTTCTCCTTCAACCATATAACAGGCTAGTGTAAACGGACTGCCAGAAAAACCAATTAACGGTACACGACCGTTCAAAGCATTACGTATACTATGAACAGCATCGAACACATAGCGCAAACGGTTCATATCAGGAACCTGTAAACGTGTCACATCCTTTTCATACTGCAACGGATGAGTAAATTTAGGTCCTTCACCTTCGACAAAATGCAAACCCAGCCCCATTGCATCCGGTATAGTGAGAATATCGGAAAACAAGATAGCAGCATCCAGTGCAAAACGCTCCAATGGCTGAAGAGTCACCTCTGTAGCCAGCTCTGGATTATGACAAAGTGCGAGAAAACTGCTGGCTTTCGCCCGTGTTTCTCTGTATTCCGGTAAATAGCGTCCAGCCTGTCTCATTAACCATACCGGCGTATATTCAACCGGCTGCTTTAGTAAAGCACGTAAAAAAGTATCGTTATGTAAAACTGCCATAATTAACCTCAGGCAGTTAGTACATACAGTACCAACTGCCTGTTAAATAAAAACTAAAAATTACAACTCATCATTATTACCAATTGTGGCCAGAATTTCATTACGCTGCTGCTCGGCAGCCTCGCTCTGACCGGATTGCTCCAGTACTTTAGCTAATAACAATCTGGTTACATTATTATTACTGGCCTGCAAACTGGCTTCGAGATAAGTTTTTGCCTTTCCCCAAAGTTGTTGCTGATAACTTAACTCACCCATCAACAATAGTAAGTCCGGGTCTTGCGGATTTTGTTGTAACCACTTATCGACGGTTACCATATTTTTTTGCTGTTCTTTACTGCTTAGATATTGATTGGCCTGATTAAATGCAGGTAATAGTGAAGCATCATGAGTGCGCGGATAATATTTTTTTACCCATTTCAATGCCTGAGTATACATACCTAGCTGAAGATATTTTTCTGCAATGTTTGCACTAAGTGTACTTTCACGTTCATCTACCGGAATCAAATTAAGACTACTTTTCAGCTCACTCGGCTCTTTAACATTTGCCAGTAACTGTCGATAAGCCCAATATTGGTAATTATGCTGTTCGCTTTTGCTTAACGCTCCTGCGTGGCTTAATTTATCAACTGCTTCCAAAACACCCTGAGCATCATGCTTTTCCCAGTCATATCGTAACTGCAGCTTAACAAGCTGGGTTAAATTCGGATTGATTTTGGCTGCTGCTTCCAGTGCACTTCTGGCTTGCTGATTATTGTGCTGTGATAAAGCTGATTGAGCCAGAAGCAAATAGCGGGAAAGCTGCTGTTTTTCCGGCAACTTTGCAATTTCATCTAAATAACGGTCTCGTGTTGTACTGTCATCCATCTGATCAGCACTGTGCGCAGCCAGTAATAAGGCCAGAGCACGACTGTGCTGCCCCTGTTTATTACGTAAGACCCGCTCAGCCTCACGCTCAGCAAACTGATAGCGACCTTCAAAGTAGGCTAAACCAGCATGATTTAATGCTGTTTCAACCTGATGGCGCTGATGATTGATACGCCAGTGATGCCAGTGACCGGGTAAATGCACAAAACCCATAACAATGCGTAAAAATATATACAACAGCACTACCGTTAGCAGCACAAGACCAATAAACAGCTGCAGATTGATACGTATCAGAGTTTGCTCAACTACAATATACACATCACCACTGTAATATTTCGCACCAAGTACGACACCCACTGCAACAATAAACAGAACAATCAACCATAATAGAGATCTCATAATGAATGGTCTCCCTGTCTGGAAGATGACGCTGCAGAAGCATTATTACTGTTTATAGGGCTAGCCTGTTGTTGTTCGGTATGTACCGGTACATTGCTGGCAGATGATGCACTTAAATCCGGCAACGCCGTTGACATATCCATTCCAGACTGATTCTGGTATTCACGTACAGCAGCCAGGCTGGCTGACAGACTATTGTCCTGACTAGTTTGCACGTTAAGTGTCTTTAACTGAGTTAATTCTTTCAGCCACGACTGCGTTGCTGCTGAACCACTGTCAAAATATTGCTTAACAGCAGCTTCTGCACCATTTAAATCAGCAACATAGACTTCTCCGCGACGCTGAATCAGAGCAATACGTGCATCCAGCAATCGCAGCCGCAGATTTTCACGTACAAAATATATCTGTTCAGGCGACATTAGCATTGAATCATTGTGATTAATGTGACGCACTTCTACCATACTGCGTAAAGAGTGCAAAGTATTTTGCCATGTACGCTGCCACCATGAAGCATTTGGATTTATCGGTGTATTACTTGTCACTCCGGGCTGTAACTGATTTTCAATTACTAACGGCAGACCTGCTATAGCAGACTCAAGACGATTTAGACGCAATGAAACACTGGCAACATCCAGATAAGGCCGGTTTTTCAGATTTTCCAAATCACTGCTTATAGCCTTTTTGATAGGCAGCAATTGCGGCTGGTCAAAGCGAGATAGCCGGCCATCCAGACTTTCAAGTACATTAACTGCAACAGGAACATTACCGGAAATCAGCAACTGCTGAGAGGCAAGATTCAATGTAGCTTCTATTTCATCAACCAGCCAGTCAGTGCGATTTTTTACCAGCTCCTGATAGGCACGGGTAAGCCGGTCTACATTATCACCCTGAGTTTTCTGTTGGGTTTGAATTTCCTGCAACTGACGACTTAACTCATCAATGCGTGTCAGGCTGGTTTCTATCGAAACAGCTGTTTTGCTGGCACTAATTCCAGCATTGTCGATTTTCTGATCAAATTGTATCTGCTGGTTTTTAAGCTGATTCTGCCCTTCAACAAATAAAAACCCACTGGCTCCCAGAGCCAGTAATGATAATACCAGCGCGCCCAGAGCAATTCCCTTACCTGAGCCGGATTGCGACTGTTTTGCCGGAGATGGCTGAACAGGAATACTAGATGCAGAAGCATCTGATACTGTGTTGTTTTTTTGGGAATTCATAGTTTGATGTGTCGTGTTTAGATCTTTATTGGTAGCTTCAGTAACCGCAGAAGTAGCCGATTCGGGCGGAGCACTAACTTCGCCTTGTTTATTCACCAGCAATGGCTGCTTTTCCTGTTCAGGAGGCTGGCCAGCCTGTGCATTCTGTTGTTCACTCATTCGGTATACTCCCTACTTTATATAATAGGTTAACAGCACTACTGAAGAAAATAGCATCAGGTGCTGCGTGAATGCAAAAGTGCCAGTCCGCGACATAAGTCCGGAACATGAAGTGTCTGGACACCATATCCGGTTAACGCAGAATCTATGCGCGGATGGTGAACTAAGTATAACAAGCTTTTGCTAACTGCGTACAAATCCGGAGGTAATTGAGTAAACCACGCTTGGACTGCGGCAGTTGTCGTCATATACACTGCCTTCAAATTTCCCTGTTCAGCCTGTGTTGAAATAACTGACCAGTTTATAGGTACCGGATTTCGCTGATATACTTCTGCTACCTCAATTTGCCATCCTAGTTGATGCAGTTGCTTAATCAGCCAGTCACGGCCGCCTATACCTCTAATAAATAGCAATTTACCTTTACGCTGCTGCCATACAGGCAAATGTAAAACTGCTTCACTATCATGTCCATTTTCCGGATAAACAATCTGTTTAAATCCATAACCGGATAATGCTGATGCCGTAGCAGCACCCACTGCCACATGTATTAATTTATCAGAACGTGAAACATAATTTGCAGCAATATGTACGGCACTTGGGCTAACCCAGAAAATAATATTCTGACTCTGGCTTTGACCAGATAGCCGGTTTAAAGCCGCTGATTGTGTCTGTAATTGCAGATATTCAAGTAAAATAGGTTGCCAGCCATAACGAATGCAACAGTCTATATCGGCAGTAGCTGCCAGCTGCGGACGCATTAGCACCAGACATGGTAAAGTATTCATCGGGTAGATAAAACATCATTAATTAACTGCTGCGCACCTTGATTAGCTAGCTGATGTGCAACCATCAAACCCAGCTGCTCTGCTTCACTAATATTTGCCTTTTCACTGGCTCGCAACACTGTTACACCATCTACAGATGCCACTAAACCACGTAACTCAAGCATGCCGGATTTCTCAGTACAATACGCTGCCAGCGGTACCTGACAGCTACCACCAAGTACACGTGCCAGAGTACGTTCTGCAGTAACACAGGCTGCTGTAACAGGATGGTGTAATGGTTGTAATAAAGTCAGTAAATCCTCACGATGAGCGGCAACCTCTATAGCCAGCGCCCCCTGACCGGCAGCTGGCAGCAATATTTCTGGAGATAATATACACTGAATTCGCTGCTCTAAACCCAGTCGCTCAAGACCGGCTGCAGCAAGAATAATTGCAGCATATTCCTGTCTGTCAAGTTTATCCAGACGTGTTTGCACATTACCCCGCAGAGGCTTTACCTGCAAATCAGGATACAGCAACCTAATCTGAGCTTCCCGACGCAGACTTGAAGTTCCGACTATGGCATTAGCTGGTAAATCAGCCAAACAGCTAAACTGATGAGAAACAAATGCATCAAACGGATTAGCCCGCTCAGTTATTGCTGCCAAGATAAAGCCATCCGGAAGTTGCATAGGAACATCTTTAAGAGAGTGCACAGCAATATCTGCTGTTCCCTTTTGCAAGGCTAACTCAAGCTCTTTTATAAATAATCCCTTACCACCTATTTTGGATAAAGACTGATGCAATATCTGATCACCCCGGGTTGTCATACCCTGAATTTCAACAGATAACCCCGGATATGCAGTCTGAAGACATTGCTGTACATAATGAGCCTGCCACATAGCCAAAGTGCTCTCGCGGCTGGCAATGACTAAATCATTTTTTGTCATATTAATTTACAAGAATCTAGAAAATCAGAACAGAAATTTTAGCACTAACTAAAATTTGATTTTGATATACCACCCATATCAGCAGGATAAAGAATGTGCTTCAGGACGTTGCAGTAATTCATTAACCAGACTAGATACACCAGCCTGAGCCGGTGCGCGAATAATCTGTACATTTTGCAAGCCATCAATCGGCTGGGGATCAACAAGGTAAATTTCAGCGTTCGGTGGTATATACTGGATTAGACCAGCGGCCGGATAAACCTGCAAGGAAGTGCCAATGATAATTGCAATATCAGCTGAACGCATCACTTGTATAGCCTGTTCAATCATAGGCACCGCCTCACCAAACCAGACAATATGCGGCCTCATCGGAAAACCATTAACATCAACATCTGTTACTTTCTGATCCCCCGGGCAATCCACAATATAATTTTCATCAACACAACTTCTGGCTTTTAATAACTCACCATGTAAATGTAAAACATGAGTACTTCCGGCTCGCTCATGCAAATCATCTACATTTTGAGTAATTATATCTACATCATAACCATCTTCCAGACGTTTCAGAGCAACATGAGCAGAATTGGGTTCGGTTTTTAGCAGTTGACGTCTTAGGTGATTATAAAAATTAAGCACATATAATGGCTGACGCTTAAATGCCTCCGGTGTTGCCACATCCTCTACACGTTCACCCTCCCACAAACCTCCCTGATTACGAAAAGTCTGTAAACCGCTTTCAGCACTAATACCGGATCCGGTTAATACAACAATATGCTGTCTGTTTGAGTTGGGCATAAATTCCATCATCAGATATGTATAAAAGCCGTAATCGCTGCTTTCAGTCGTTGTAATCCTGCTTGTAAATCAGCATCACTCAATAACAAACTCGGAGCTAGACGCAAGACATTATTACCGGCAACCAAAACCAGCAAACCATGTTGTAAAGCCAATTGCATTAACTGAGCAGCCTTTCCTGAATATGCCTCAGACATAGCACAGCCAAGTAGTAATCCCTGACCCCTTACCTGAGAAAATACGCCAGTTGATTCAGCAAGTTCCTGCAAACCTGCCTGTAATTTTTTCCCTTGCTGAAGCACATTCTGCATTGTTTCCGGTGTATTAATAATATCAAATGCAGCACAGCCGACGGCACAGGCCAACGGATTACCACCAAAAGTACTGCCATGGCTGCCCGGTGTAAAACTGTTTCCTATCTGAGCTGTGGTCAGCATTGCACCAATAGGAATACCACAACCCAAAGCTTTGGCGCTGGAAACTATATCCGGCTGAACATCATAATATTGATGGGCAAACAGCTTTCCCGTCCGCCCCATACCTGTTTGTACTTCATCAAAAATCAATAAAGCCTGATGCCGGTCACAAGCCTCTCTGGCTGCCTGCAAAAATTCTTCAGTTGCCGGCAATACTCCGCTTTCCCCCTGAATAGGTTCAATGACAACTGCACAGGTTTTATCGTTAACAGCTGCCACAATGGCTGAGGAATCATTAAACGGAATATGTTTAATTCCGGTAGGTAAAGGTGCAAAATCATTGCTGTATTTAGGTTGCCCGCCTACTGATACCGTAAACAAAGTACGTCCATGAAATCCGTTTACACAAGCTATAATTTCATGTTTTTCAGTTCCGGCAAAATGATCTCGTGCATACTTGCGAGCCAGCTTGAAAGCAGCCTCATTGGCTTCTGCTCCGGAATTACAAAAAAATACTTGCTCGGCAAAGGTATTATCTACGAGTCTTTTTGCCAAATCCTGTGCCGGCTGTGTTGTATAAATATTAGAAATATGCCAAAGCTTGTGTGCCTGTGCAGTCAGTGCCTGAATTAACACAGGATGGCAATGCCCCAGTGCATTAACAGCAATACCGCCGGCTAAATCTATATATTCCTGACCATTATCATCCCACACCCGACTGCCCTGTGCATGATCCGGCAGTATAGGTGCAAAAGTAAAATTCGGGGTTAAGTAGTTGTGCATTTTTCTCTCTATTTATTATAAAAACATAATTTGATTTGTAAAATTATATATTGTTACAGCAATCATGAATTAAAGTCTAATGAATTAAAATATAGCCACAAAACAACTAAATTTTGTATAAACAATACAAGATTACCACTTAGATAATAATAAATTTAAATATGTATGCTATTTAACCAAAATATATCAATATCTTTTGCCGCTTAATAATTAAATTTGAAATTCTTTTCACTAAAACAGATACAAGTACAAGCCATGGATTAAACTAGGTGTTTAAAAAACAGTCCTGATTAAATTCAGATTTGTCAGATTGATATAGACAAAAACTACTTCTATCATATTAATATCACATCTGACGTAAGCGATTAATCCGGTTATCCAGTGTCGGATGAGTACTAAAAAGAGCATCAGCAGTTTCACTGGCAATTCCAAAAGCCTGCATACCAGCAGGTAAATGACTGGTTTCACCTTTTAATCTTTGCAGCGCTGCTATCATTTTAGGCGCACCCACCAGACGCGCTGCTCCGGCATCTGCACGATATTCGCGCTGGCGACTAAACCACATAACAATTAAACTTGCCAGAAAACCGAACACTGTCTGCAAAATCATACTTACCAGATAATAAGTACCATGAGACACCTCACCATTTTCTTTTCTGGCTACAACATCAGCAATACGGTTAGCCCAGAAAAAAACAAAAGTATTAACCACTCCCTGTAACAATGTCATTGTCACCATATCTCCATTGCCAATATGGGCCATTTCATGAGCAAGCACGGCTTCTACTTCATCCTGCGACATACTATGCAGCAGACCAGTACTTACCGCCACCAGTGAGCTGTTACGTGTAGCTCCGGTAGCAAAAGCATTAGGTTCAGGAGAATCATAAATAGCCACCTCGGGCATAGCAATATTCCACTGACTGGCCAGACTGGCAACTGTATTTAACAGCCATGCCTCTGCAGCTGTTTGCGGCTGACCGATAATCTGCCCATTAACTGAATTAAGTGCAAGCGTTTTGGACATTATCAAAGAAATAATAGAACCGGTAAAACCAACAACAGCAGCCAGTAATAACAAAATACCATTGCCATTACTATAAATATTAATACCTAAAAGTGCACAAAGAATATTCAGAACAACATTAATAACAATGATGACTGCAAGATTGGTAGCAATAAACAATACAATACGTTTCACATTATGCCCTTTTAATTTCTGTAAAAATTCATCAGTACAATAATATCAGTGACATAAAAAATAATAATATTCAATTTTCATTTAATCTGAAAACTAATATTTTATTTATAAGTTCATAAATCAATTATTTAAAAGTTTTGGAAATCAAAACCTGAAATTATAATAATAAGCATATAATGACATATCAGTATATGCTTAAATAATATTATAGCGCTGAAATTTCAAAGACGTACTTGTCCCTGCCCCATAACGATCCATTTCTGACTGGTTAAACCATATAAACCCACCGGACCACGTACATGGACTTTGTCAGTAGAAATTCCAATTTCTGCGCCTAAGCCATATTCATATCCATCAGCGAAACGAGTTGATGCATTCACCATAACACTAGATGAATCTATCATACGTAAGAATAACTGCGCATGAGATAAATCATTTGTAATAATACTGTCCGTATGATGGCTACCATAGTAATTGATATGACTGATGGCTTCACTGACATCATTGACTACTTTTATTGAAAGAACCGGAGCCAGATACTCAGTGGACCAATCAATTTCTGAAGCTGGAATAATATCATTATGCAAAATTTTCTGAGTAAGTTTACAGCCTCGTAACTCAACACCCTTTTCTGCATATTTTTGTTGAAGTACAGGTAATAACTCTGCTGCACGGCTAACATGAACCAGCAAAGTTTCCATAGTATTGCACGTTCCGTAACGCGATGTTTTAGCATTTACAGCAATATTAATCGCCATTTCTGCCTCTGCAGAAGCATCAATATACACATGGCATATACCGTCCAAATGTTTGATAACCGGTATACGTGCTTTTTCATTTACTCGCTGCACCAGACCTTTACCGCCCCGCGGAATAATTACATCAATATATTCAGATAAACCCACCAGTATATCCACACCGGCACGATCAGTATTAGTCAGCAGATTAACAGCATTTTCTGGTAAACCGGCTTGCTTTAATGATGATGTAATGACCGAAGCGATTGCCTTATTAGTATTGATTGCTTCGCTGCCACCCCGTAACACACAGCTGTTGCCTGTTTTCAGGCATAATATGGCTGCGTCCAGAGTCACATTCGGGCGAGATTCATAAATCATACCTATTACACCTAACGGCACACGCATTTTACCGAGCGTAATACCATTAGGCAGTACACGAAACTCATCCATTTCACCCACAGGATCCGCTAATGCAGCAACCTGATGTACACCATCAATCATTGCCGCTATCCTGCTTTCATTAAGTTGCAACCGATCAAGTAAAGCAGTATCTATTCCCTGTTTTCGTGCTGCACTTATATCAGTTTCATTGGCAGCAAGAATCCTATTTCGTTCAGCAGACAGACCCGATGCAATAAATGACAATAACTGATTTTTCTGTGCAGTAGATGCCATATTAAGAGCATAACAAGCATCTTTGGCTGCTTTAGCCATTTCAGTAATATACTTGGTTAATTCCACGCAAATCTACTTTCTACAAAGACAACACAAAAATCATTCGTATTCTCATATAAAATCACACAAGATACATTTACCCAACTAAAACAACCCTTGCATACCCATTAAAAATTATATGATATGTTAATTAAATCCTCTTTCGAAATTGTCTTACAACGAAACAATTAATCAATATGCGTATCTGTTGAATCTTTAAACTGAGTCTGAGGTTTTAATACAATCAAATTATCTACTGCACCTATTGCAGCAATATCCTTGCCCGGATAATCTAGTTCAGTGAGGAAATGGCGTATACAATTGAGTCGTGCGCGTTTTTTATCGTCAGATTTAATTACTGTCCATGGCGCATCGCCGGTATGAGTATGGAAAAACATATCGTTTTTAGCTTCGGTATAATCATCCCAGCGATCTAAAGACTGAATATCAACAGGAGAAAGTTTCCAGTGCTTTAAAGGATCATCCCGCCGTGAAATAAAACGACGTAACTGCTCTTCACGGGAAACAGAAAACCAAAATTTAAACAAATATATACCACTATTTACCAGCATACGTTCCAATTCCGGAGTCTGGCGCATAAACTGCAAATATTCATGAGGCTGACAAAAGCCCATTACACGTTCCACACCGGCACGGTTATACCAGGAGCGATCGAAAAATACCATTTCACCACTTGTAGGCAAGCGCTCAATATAACGCTGAAAATACCATTGACCCTTTTCAGTCTCAGTAGGCTTTTCAAGAGCCACTACCCGTGCACCACGAGGGTTAAGATGCTCCATAAAGCGTTTAATCGTTCCCCCTTTACCCGCTGCGTCTCTGCCTTCGAATAAAGATACAATTTTCTGACCCGACTCCTTAACCCAGTTTTGCACTTTCAAGAGTTCAATTTGCAATTTGGCTTTTTCTCGCTCATATGTTGAACGTCTCATCCGGGTACGATAAGGATAATTTGAAGGTAAAGGCGCTGTAGATGAATCTTCATCAGTATGCCTGCCTTCCAATACACTTCTCTCAAAAACTTTCAATCTTGCTTCTTTATCATTCGTACTAATTTCATCAGACTGCTCAGTCTGTGATTGTTGCTCACTCATATTGTTCCTTTCTTTTTAAACCAAAATCAGGCATAAAATTTATTTTAAAGATTGTGATAATTCGTTTAAACATTGTAACTCAATGTTATGCAATTACACCAAACAATATGACAAATTTAAAACAAACTATTGATATAATTTTTATATATTTATAGACATACTATTCCCAAATTCAAATTTATATATTTAAAAATATATTTTACACATTGAATTTTAAGAACATTATTAATTAATTAAATATTAATGATTTAATATATTTATATTTCAACAGTTAATAAAAATGGACAATCCGAATGATTGCCCATTTTAGTAAATTACAATTTTATTAATACAAAATTTTAAAATAATGAGTCTAACTGACTATTAGTACCAGATTTGGGGACAACTGGTACTTCTCCAGCATCATCAACATCACCACTTTTACCGTTCGTTTTGGCAGTTACCGGTCCGTCAGCACGATTATCCAGTGGTAAATCAGGATTAGTTGTCTGATGTTCTTTAAGAAAATATTCTCCGGATTTCTGAACAATACCGACTGGAACAGGTGTATTCACAATAGGTTTGCCTTTTAATGCATAACGCATATATTCCAGCCATACTGGTACAGCAATTGTACCCCCAAAGGCTGAACGTCCCATACTGCGAGGACGATCATATCCTATATACACTGCGCTAACGATGTTCGGATTAAAGCCTACGAACCAAGCATCCTTATTATCATTAGTTGTACCCGTTTTACCTGCAATATCGCTACGCCCGAGTGCGTGTGCACTATAAGCTGTACCATGATTAACTACATCCATCATCATGTGATATAAAATGAATGCATTGCGCGGATCAATAGCCTGTGGCGCATTCTGCTTGGCAACTAATGGCTGCATTTGTGCACGCAGGTTACCACGACTGTCATAAATCCGGTCAATGACATAATTGGAAACTTTAAAACCACCATTAGCAAAAATAGCATAACCTTCAGCCATCTGCATTGGCGTTACCTCACCACTGCCAAGTGCCATAGATAGACTATTCGGAATCTGATCCAGACGAAAACCAAAATGCTGGACATATTGTCTGGCATAGTCAACACCCATAGCCATCAGTATACGGATTGAAACCATATTTTTGGATGCAGTTAAGGCCTGACGTAACGTGATAAATCCGGCATAACGACCGTCTGAGTTTTTAGGTGTCCAAGCACGCCCGCCTGCACCCATTCCCGGCATAACAATCGGGGCATCATTTACTACTGTCGCCGGCGTGAAGCCTTTAGCAATAGCTGCTGAATAAATAAAAGGCTTAAAAGAAGAACCGGGCTGACGTTTGGCCTGAGTCACACGGTTAAAACTTCGACGATAAAAATCATAACCACCAACCAAAGCTTTTACAGCTCCAGTCTGGGCATCCAGAGCAACAATCGCCCCCTGAAGCTCCGGCTGCTGTACAATTCGATAACTCTTACCATCACCTCGCACATGTACTACTGAGCCCACACGTATGGCAGCATCATCCAGTTTCGCATTATTAATGGTACGTTTAATCCAGTTATAACTACTACCGCTAATTCTACTTTCACCTACACCACCTATGTACACCACAATTGAATTTGAACCAAGTTCAGTTACTACAGCCGGCAACATACCGTCTACAGCAGAACGATTTGCCAGATACTGTTCTATCTGCTCATCACGAATATCTTCTGGGATTTTACTCAGGTCAAAAAATCCTTCCGCTCCACGGTAAGCCGAACCTCTATCAAAATTATTCAATGTTTTACGCAATGCTTCAGTTGCTACAGCCTGATCCTGTGAATTGACTGTTGTATAAACGCGAAATCCCTGTGTATAGGCTGCATCACCATATTTTTCATACATTTGCTGGCGAACCATTTCAGCAACATAGAGCGCATTTTGATCTATAGGTTGTTGATAATGAACGTAATTTAATGGTTCTGCAAAAGCAGCATCAGCCTGAGCTTGTGTAATTTTGCCCATTTCCACCATATTATTGAGAATATAACGCTGGCGCATTTTAGCCCGTTGCGGATTTACAACAGGATTAAAGGTGGAAGGAGCCTTAGGTAAACCAGCCAAAATCGTTGCTTCTGCCAAGTCCAGTTTTTGTACCGGCTTGTTAAAATAAACCAGAGAAGCGGCAGCAAACCCATAAGCACGCTGCCCCAGATAAATCTGATTAAAATAAAGCTCAAGAATCTGATCTTTACTTAATTTCTGTTCAATCTTGTAAGCAAGAAGCGCTTCATTAAATTTACGCGTATAGGTGCGCTCATTAGTCAGATAAAAATTACGTGCTACCTGCTGAGTAATCGTACTGGCACCAGATTGCACACCACCAGTTAGATTTGTAATCAAAGCACGGGTTACACCAATAAAATCGACTCCGCCATGATCATAAAAACGTTTATCTTCAGCGGCTACCACTGCATCTTTCAGCACCTGAGGAAAGTCATTGATTCTTGTAAAAGCACGTTTTTCCTCTCCAAACTGCCCCAGCAGTTTATTATCTGCCGAATAAATTGTAAGCGGCAGTTTGGGTTGATAATGCGTCACTGCTTCCAGAGAAGGCAGCTTCGGATAGGTAACCATAATCGCTACTGCCAGCAAACCGACAGCAAAAAGCGCCAGCCCGGCAAGCAAACCTACGGTTGAAAGTAATAATTTTCTAATCATAATCAACTAATTTTCATTTAAGGCTGCGAAATATATCCAAAATAAAGTAAACTTTGGTCTTAATTTTGTTAGCAACACAGAACAGTAATTTTCAACACCCGACATTACCCGTTTGATAAACAGACAGAAAGCCCTTTCATGAAACTGAATAATTTCAAAATAAATTCAAAGAATAAGAAGGTGGCCACAACATCCTCGAGACAAAGTCTTGGTATCAGTATTACTGATAAAAGCATTAATATGGTGCTATTAAATGCACGCAGTTTAAATCAATTTCGTCTCGAAAAATACGTTGTTGTCCCTCTACCAAAAAATATTGTAGGTAATGGCAGTATAGAAAATCATGAAGAACTTGTTGCTTACCTACAACAGGCAAAACAAAAACTACAAAGTAATTGCCGGAACATTACAGCGGCAATTTCACAAAAGCAGGTGTCAGTCCAATTCCTCGACCGTGATCTGGATACAGAGTATACCGAAGAAGAACAAATTATGGCTGAACTGAGTCAATATGACTCTCTGGATGAAGTCAGTTATGATTATCAGAAGATTGATACAAACGATCAGGGAAAAGAATGTCTGTTACTAGTTAATGGTAAGCGGGATGATGTAAATATACTGATGGATGTCTATACTGATGCCGGAATAATACCCAGCCAAATGGATGTAGATTTAATGGCGATAATGAATAGTGCCATCACATGGATTAATTTTAGACAACCGGAACTTACCAATAAATGTGTTGCTGTCTTCAACATTGATTATAGTGAAACTCAGGCAATTATCATGTGCCACGGTAAGTTACTCTACAAACAGGAAATTAATCTTGGCTATGATCATTTGATGCAGTCTTTAAGACGCAATTATCAGTTTACCGAAGAAGAAGCATGGGACATGCTTTATAATCCATCCAAACCTGAAGATTACAATACAGCTGTGGCACAGCCGTTCCAGCAACAGTTTATTCAGGAAATACAGAGGGTATTACAGTTTTACTTTACTTCAGCCAGTCAGGAAAATGAAATTGATGAAATCCTGATTTTCGGCTATGGCAATAAAGGTGCTAATGAATTTACTGAAAATATTACTCAGCAAACACGTATACCTGCACAGCAAATCAACCCTGTATTACTAGCACAGCCAAGTGATAACATCACACAAGCGAAATTACTTCAAGACAGCAGTTTATTAACCGTTCCATTTGGTCTGGCTATAAGAGGATTATAAGATGTTACCTTTATTAAAAATTAACCTGCTGCCTTACCGCGAAGCATTACAAGCCAAGCAAAAAAAGCAATTTCAGACATTATTAGCCGGAGCTGCCCTGATTGGATTCGGTCTGGCTTTCCTCGGCTATCTGGCTGTTGAAAGCAGAGTAAGCAGTCAGGAAAGCCGTAATCTGGTGTTAGAGAACGGTATTAAAAAACTGGATTCAGAAATAGCAGAAATTTCCAAGTTGCAGGAAGAACGTAAGAACTTTATCGCGCGACAGGAAAAAGTTGAAGAACTATCAAACAAACGATTTGAAGCCGCGCGTATACTGGATACATTAAATACCGTAGCACCTATGGGATTGTACATAACCAGTATTGAAGCTCAGAATTCCTCTACCTACATAGTCAATGGTAAAGCATTCAGTGATGCTAAAACTGCTGCATTTATGAATGCAATACCAGGACAATTATTCAGCACTCCAGAATTACTCAATATTAAACGGGTAAATAATGTACAAGAATTCAGCATTCGTATTTCTCTGAATAGCAATATTGGGCAACCATATGACATTACTCAGGCAAATCAGAATACTAATCCAATCCCAAGAGATACTGCAGATCAAAATGAGGCAGCGTCTGATGCAGCAGCCGCATCAAACTGAAGGAGCAGTTGAACATGGCAAAAAATATTGATTTGAAAGCAATTAATTTAAACTCCCTACCTCAGCAAAGTAAGCCTATACAATTAGGTATTGCCGGAGCAATCATTGTTATTATTCTAATTCTCGCCTACTTCTTTGTTTACAGTGGTTTAAATGAACAAATCAGTCAGCTGCGGCAGGAAGAAGAAACACTGAAACAGACATATACGGAAAAAAGCAGACAGGCAGCTCATCTGGATGCTTTAAAAGCAGAACTGGATTCTATTAATGGCTCATTTAATATATTATTAAAGCAGTTGCCAACACAGGCTGAAATTCCGAATCTGATTCAGGAATTACATGAATGCGCAACCAAAAACGGACTAAATATGGACAGTGTAACACCTGCTCAGGTCCAAAATACTGAATCAGATAATCAAACTGACAAAAAGTCTGAACTGCAGGTAATTCAAACATTACCTTACAACATTACCCTGACAGGCAATTACAATCAGATTAGCCAGTTTCTCCGCGATGTAGGAAAATTATCACGAATCGTAACGTTGAACTCAATTGTTATCAAACGGAATGAAAAAGATAATACGCTTACTTTGAACGCGGTTGCCAATACCTATAAAGCACTAACCGATGCAGAAATAAAAGCACAGAACAATGATAAAAAATAAGCCTAGTTTCTGTAAAACAGTACTTTATAACATATATGCAACGGATAAATTATGAATAAATATTTACTTTTTCTTGGTCTTTTTGCATTAGGTGCCTGTTCTTCAGCAAATGAAGATTTAGATGAATGGATGCAAAACACCAGACAGCAGGTAAAAACTCAGAATGTTAAACCCAATGAAACCAAGTTAAATATTCAGCCTACTTATACGCCACCTGTACAACCAAAACTGAATATTTTTGATCCGGCAAGATTTAAGGCCGGGGTTCAGGGTTCGAATGCACCAGATTTAAACCGGCCTAAACAAATTCTGGAAAATTTTTCATTAGATGAATTACATTACGTTGGATTGATAAAGGGTGCAGGTAAAGCTCCTTCTGCATTTATTTCTGTAAACGGACATGTTTATACCGTTAATGTGGGAAATTATCTCGGACAAAGTTTCGGACGTATTACGGCAATAACGCAAGATGAAATTGTAATTTCAGAATTAGTTGAAGACTCATACGGTAACTGGACAACACATCGTGCCAGCTTACCTTTACAGGCTGCAGACAGCACCTCCACGGAAACAACCGAGCAAGACGACTGATACAAGTAACCCATTTAAGAATAAAAGGTACCAAATATGAAAATTAAAACCATATCTATTTTATCCACTCTGGGTCTGGGTTTACTGAGTCAGAGTATAATGGCAGGAAATATTACTGCTATTAATGTTGGTGCACTGCAAAATCAACAACGATTGATTAAAATTCATTTTGATAAAGACCCGGCTCTACCACGTGGTTTTACAACCGAAAATCCTGCACGTATTGCACTGGATTTTGCGAGTACCGGTTTAACCGTACCACAGAATCTGCTTAAATTTGATGATCCTGTATTACAGCAGATTGAAGCTGGTCAGACAGCTGACCGAACACGCATCATGCTTTCACTATCAAAAGCAGCACAATATAATGCAACCATAAAAGGTAATGAAGTCTGGGTTTATGTACAAGACCCGCTTCCGGTTAAAAACAAAGCAAAAAATAAACAAGCTTCTGTTCCTACCGATTCTGCTCCGGTATTCAATGCACCTTATCCGGCACCTAATATAACTGAACAAGTAGTTAACCGTCAGACTTCCAGTGTAGCTGATAATGCTTACAATGTTGCTGATCCGGTTCCGGTTAATGTAGATTTTCAAAAAGGTAAAAACGGTAATGGTGTGGTTTCCATTATCGGATTGAATGGCAAAGCACAGCCAACCATTAAAAGTAACGCTGCGACTCTTACTTTAACCTATAAAAATGTTCCCTTATTAACTGAACAGCAACGTAACTTAGATGTTACCGATTTCAGTACACCGGTACGAGCCATACGTTTACGCAGAATCGGTAACGACACTGAAGTTAGCATTCAGATGCAGGGTGACTGGGACTATACTCAAATGACAAGTGGCAATAATCTTGTCCTGCAGATTTCACGCAAATTTGATGTAGAAAATAAGGGAATACAAGCTAATAATAAATCATTTAAAGGTAAACGCGTATCTCTGGATTTTCAGGATATTGATGTCCGCACTATTTTACAAATTCTGGCAAAAGAATCTGGCATGAACATCGTCGCCAGTGACAGCGTTCAAGGCAAAATGACCATTTCATTGAAAGATGTTCCCTGGGATCAGGCTCTGAATCTGGTTATGGAAACACGAAATCTTGATATGCGTCGTGAAGGAAATGTTATCAACATTGCTCCGCGTGATGAATTCATGTCCAGAGATACTGCCTCTCTTGAACAACAAAGGAAACTGGATGATTTAGGTCCGTTAATTTCTCAGACATTCCAGCTTAAATACCGCAGTGTAGAGGATTTTAAGAAAATATTGCATTTGTCAGATGACGGTAGCTCAAGCGATAGTAAAAGTATTCTGAGCCCTCGTGGTAGTGCCTTACTCGATCCGGCAACTAACACTTTAATTATCACTGATATTAGTAGTGTAATTAAAAAATTTGAAAAACTGATAGCTCAGGTTGATATTTCTTCTCAGCAAGTATTAATTGAAGCAAGAATTGTTGAAACTACAGATAGTTTCGCGCGTGAATTAGGTACCAAGTTCGGTTACACCAGAGGAACTAATAGAACTGAAATTGGCGGTGCTGTCGGCGTGAATTCTGAAAATAATGGTTCAACCCGTTATCCGAATTTTCAATATGGATTTCCAAATGTTAATCTTGGAGTGACTAATCCTACTTCTGTAGTTTCTTGGGTACACCATTTTGCATCAGGTGCACTTGCCTTGGAACTTTCAGCATCTCAGGCTCAAGGTAAAACCAAAATTATTTCTTCACCCCGTGTATTAACTCAGGACCGTAAAGAAGCTAAAATTGAATCAGGTTATGAAGTGCCGTATCAGGAAGCTACTTCAAGCGGGGCTACCTCAACCAGTTTTAAAGATGCAGTCTTAGGGTTGAAAGTAACACCACAGATTACTCCTGACGGCAATATCATTATGACATTGAATGTACAGAATGATCGTCCGATTGCATGTTCGAATGTCGCACCGGATGTACTTCGTTCAGGCGATATCTGTATGCAAAAACGCAATGTTGTTACCCAGACCATGATTGAAAATGGTGGAACATTAATCATTGGCGGCATTTACAATGAAAATAATGAAAACAGTGTGGATAAAGTACCTTTATTAGGTGATATTCCGGGCATTGGTAATTTGTTTAAACACAGAAAGAATACCCAGCAACGTAATGAATTACTTGTTTTCATTACACCCCGGGTAGTTGATTCTGCCAGCGCACCTTTGAAATATTAATTAACTTTCCCTCCAAAAATTTAGCCAGCCTATAAAACAGGCTGGCTTTTTAATTATTAAATATCAACAAGGAAAAACATTTATTAAAGTTATATTTTCTATTTATCAAATATAACTACTTTTCTCGCTATTATTTTTTAAAGTTAGAAAAACAGAAATATACTCATTTACAGATTATGCTATTCATCAAGTATCTACATCAGTTTACTAATGCATAAACTACGGCTCTCAGTTACAATAACAGACATGGATAATATAGCTGGCAATCTGATTCTGATCGGTTTGATGGGAGCAGGTAAAACTACTCTTGGTAAACAACTGGCAACAAAATTACATCGCGATTTTTATGATAGCGATCAAGTAATATGTGAACGTACTGGCGTATCTATTCCCACTATTTTTGAAGTTGAAGGAGAAGCCGGTTTTCGGTTTCGGGAAGCGGCCATTATCAGCGAGCTAGTGCAGCAAAAAAATATTGTTATTGCCACTGGTGGCGGTACTATTTTACAAATCGAAAACCGACTTAAACTGCAACAAAATGGTCACGTTGTTTATCTGCATGCACAACCGGAAATACTGTTAAGCAGAATTCAGCACGACAAAAATCGACCACTACTTCAAGTTTCTGATCCTCTGGCAAAATTGCAAGAACTATATACCGTACGTGATCCTATCTATCGTGCAACAGCCCATACCATAATAGATGTAGACAGTCCTTATAGCTCCAGGACTATTAATCGATTAATTCGATTATTACGATACCCCTCTCAACAACTCTCTCTTTTATAACCCATCATGTATACCCTTTCTGTTGCAACTGCTTCACACCAGTACCCGATATTTATTGGCAGTGATCTGCTGGAATCCGCACAAAATATTCTTGCTCCTTATTTAAATCATAAGATTGCCATTGTTACCAATGTAACCGTTGCTGAATTGTATCTACCTCAATGGCAGCAAATCATGAATCAGGCAGGTTATGAATATTTCAGTATTATTCTACCAGACGGAGAACGGTATAAAAATTGGGAAACTCTCAATTTAATTTATGATGGTCTGATGCAAAACCGTGCCGAACGCCAAACCACCTTACTGGCCTTAGGAGGAGGTGTAATCGGCGATATGGTAGGTTTTGCCGCTGCGACCTATCAGCGCGGCGCACCTTTTATCCAGATTCCTACAACACTGCTCAGTCAGGTAGATTCATCAGTTGGCGGTAAAACAGCAATCAATCATCCTTTAGGTAAAAATATGATTGGAGCGTTTTATCAGCCCCAAGCCGTATTTATTGACTTAAACAGTTTGCAAACATTACCAGCACGTGAATTTTCTGCCGGTTTAGCAGAAGTAATCAAGTATGCCGTATTGGGTGATATCGAATTTCTTCAATGGCTGGAAAATAACATCACCGCATTAATGGCACAGAATCCATCAATACTAGCTGAAGCCGTTTATCGTTGCTGTCAGATGAAAGCTGAAATTGTGGGTGCCGATGAAAAAGAAGCCGGTATCCGTGCTTATTTAAATCTGGGACATACATTCGGCCATGCCATCGAAGCAGAAATGGGTTATGGTAATTGGCTGCATGGAGAAGCTGTGGCTGCCGGTACAGTACTTGCCTGCCGTTTATCTGAGCAACTGGGTTATTTGAACAAAAAAGATACGGAGCGTGTTATTGCATTATTAAATCAGGCCAAGCTACCCGTTCTCCCTCCGGCGATGTCACTTAAGGCATGGCTTGGACATATGAGCCATGATAAAAAAGTAATTGATGGAAAATTACGTTTTGTTGCACTCAAACAACTTGGGCAGGCAATGATAGCTGATAATATTGTAACCGAAACACTAGCCACAACTCTGAAACCCTATATCTTGTGAAGCATGTTAGAATCTGCGCCTAATTCTATTATCGACTTTTACATTAAACACAAGATAAAGTATGACTAATCAATCCGATCTCCAGGCGGAAAATAATCACGATCATAAGCGCAGCATCCGCAGTTTTGTTCTTCGTCAAGGCCATATGACAGCTGCCCAGCAGCGTGCCATTGATACTCAATGGCCACTGTTTGGTATTGATTTTAACCAAAATCAAATTGATTTAGATATCATCTTCAATCGTCCTTCACCAAAAATTCTGGAAATTGGCTTTGGGATGGGAGTAGCAACAGCTGCAATTGCCCAAAACCTGCCTGAGTGTGATTTTCTGGCTATTGATGTACACGGCCCGGGCGTAGGTAATCTGCTAAAGCTGATTCAGGAACAAAATATTCAGAATATACGGGTGATGCGCCACGATGCGGTGGAAGTCGTCAATTACATGCTCCATGATAATAGTTTGCATGGGATTCATATTTTCTTTCCTGATCCATGGCATAAAAAACGCCATAATAAACGACGTCTGATTCAGATACCTTTTATTGCCCAATTACTTCCCAAACTGAAGCAAAACGGCTATATCCATTTGGCTACCGACTGGCAGGAATATGCCGATCAGATGCTTGAAGTGTTATCCAACTTCCCTGAATTACAAAATACTGCTGATAATTTTGCTGCCACTCCGGCCTACCGGCCGGAAACTAAATTTGAAGCACGCGGAAAACGTCTGGGACACGGTGTGTGGGATTTGATTTTTGTAAAAAAATAACATCAAGAATTAATAAAAAGTAAAGACATTTAAGGTACAATCAACCTGATTGCATTGCGGCAATTCTTTTTTCTGTTAAATAATATTGCTGTCTTCTAAGGAACTGAGATGTTTCAGAATGTCGAATACTATCCGGGCGATCCCATTCTGGGTCTGATGGATCAATACAAACAAGATTCACGTAATCAGAAAGTAAATTTGGGTGTTGGTGTTTATTATGACGATACCGGCCATGTCCCAGTACTGGAATGCGTTAGCACCGTAGAATCGCAACTGGTTAAAGAAAATTTACCACATGATTACCTGCCTATGGACGGACTGCCCGGTTATCGCCAGGCCTGCCAGAAATTATTACTTG
The DNA here is from genome assembly GCF_016100575.1 of Snodgrassella sp. M0351. NCBI lineage: Bacteria > Pseudomonadati > Pseudomonadota > Betaproteobacteria > Neisseriales > Neisseriaceae > Snodgrassella > Snodgrassella sp. M0351. The sequence continues at coordinate 1,281,385 of NZ_JACFSG010000001.1, forward strand.
GCAGTGAACATGAAGCTATTAAAAGTGCACGAGTTGCTACCATTGCCAGCCTTGGTGGTTCTGGTGCCCTGCGCGTCGGTGCTGAATTTATTTACCGTTGGTTTCCTCAGGCAAAAGTCTATGTCAGCAATCCTACCTGGGGTAACCACATCAGTATTTTTGAGGGTGCAGGCATAGAAGTACTAAAATACCCCTACTATGATCCTGAAACAATTGGCATTAAATTCACAGAATTAAAACAATTCCTTCAGCAACTGGATGCAGGCAATATTATTTTGTTACATCCATGCTGCCATAATCCTACCGGTGTAGACCCAAGCCAAGAACAATGGGATGAGCTGCTTGAGATTATCAAACAAAAACAGCTTATCCCTTTTATGGATATAGCATATCAGGGCTTTGGTGACGATATAGAAACCGATACCTATGCTATTCGTAAAGCTGTTGATTTAGGCTTATGTGTTTATATCAGCAACTCTTTTTCTAAAAATCTTTCAATGTACGGCGAGCGAGTGGGTGGTCTAAGTATTGTCTGCCCGACAGCTGAAGAAGCCCGTCTTGTACAAAGTCAGCTTAAATTTACTGTACGCCGTTTATATTCAAGCCCTCCTGCACACGGCGGTCATGTCGTTGACCGTGTAATGAACAATAATCAGTTATTCAAGCAATGGGAACAGGAAGTCTATATGATGCGCGATCGTATTCGCGCTATGCGCAGCCGTTTGCATGAAGTTTTACAGGCAAAATTCCCAGAACGCGATTTCAGCTATTTTGTAAAACAACGGGGTATGTTCAGCTTCACTGGTCTAAATCCGCAGCAGGTTCAACGTCTGAAAAGCGAATTTGGTGTATATATGGTTGAAAATGGTCGTATGTGCATGGCTGGATTAAATAGCAGTAATATAGAATACGTAGCTAATGCAATGGTTGCTGTACTAAAGTAATTAGTGTCTGAACAATGAAACTGGCTGATTATTAATTAATCAGCCAGTTTCATTATTTGTATTACCAATACAATAAATTCAATTACAAAATAAATTTCTTAATTGATTGGATGGATAGCAAACCGGCGCAACCGGAAAGCCAATGCAATATTCATGACACCGAATAATGCTGCATAAACACCAATTACCCAAGTTAATGCTATACCGCCCTGCACTGGATCAATTAACAGAATAATACCCACCAAAACCGATAAGATACCGGCAATAATCATCCACCATTCACCCTGAATAGTCTTGCGTAAACGTATTGCAGTTATAATTTGAAATATACCGGATATCAAAGCCCAAGCAGCAATAAATGTAATTAAAACCAGCCAGGTAATTCCCGGAACAAAAAATGTCAGGATACCGGCCAGAATACTTACAATACCCCAAATCAGCATTAACCACCAATCCTGATGACTTTTTCGACCATTAATAGAAATGATTACGCCCATTACACCATCTATTAAAGCATAAACACCGAAGAATATAACCATGACCATTATAGTTATGAATGGATAGAACCACGTTAGCAACCCAAAAATCAATGCAGCAATCCCACGTAAAAGTACTATCCACCAATTTTTTGAAAGTAAATTAGCTAACGGACTGCGAAATGTAAAATTATTCACAATATTTCCTTTAATTAAATGTCCATTTCTAAATGATAAAATATTAATGGATAAGATATCAATAAACGATTGCTATTGATAACGCTTATTTTTATATAACAGCCAGCCATCATGATGACGATGCTTTGGATCATGGTGTGTCCAATGGACTAATCCGCCACGGTTGTTACTGATATACTCACCAGAAAAGCCAACTGTGTCATCACGCTGCAAATCATTCAGCCTCGGCGCTATATCAATATTATGCACTATTAAAACCGTACTATCTGTGCCTGTACGCAGTATAAAACGCTGATGACGACTGCCTTTATTATCATCAGGTAATGTTTTAATAACTTTACCTTCTCCATATACCTGTACTTTATCAAGATTTTCTTTTTGAGCTTGCTCAATCGACACACTTTCCTTTGGATTACTTGCAACAGGTGCAGTAGTAAAACTATGCCGCATAGATTTAAAGGAATTAATTACCTGTTCCTGTGCCTGGCTTTTTGGCTGCTCGTCTGTTGTGCTTTGCAACCATAACCATAAGCCCAGTGCCACAATAACCAGCAAAATAACTTTCTTCATAAGTAAAAATTTTGATGTGCAGTTAGTAATAATTTAATTCATCATACAAAATGTAATCAGTGATAGCAAAATTAATGTTGATATAAATAAAAAATCAGGCTATCTGGAAATCCGGATAGCCTGATTCTAATAAAAACTATAATAATTTATTTTTTATAAGCTAATGCTGCTTTAATAAAGGCTGTAAACAAAGGATGGCCATTTTTTGGTGTTGAAGTAAACTCAGGATGAAACTGACAAGCGAAAAACCAAGGGTGATTCGGTAATTCAATTGTTTCAACCAAATGCTCATGCCCGGTAGATACACCACCAATAACCAAACCAGCCTGTTCTAACTGTGGCACATAATAGTTATTAACTTCATAACGATGACGATGACGCTCGCGAATCAACTCATTACCATAAATGTTTCTTGCCAATGAGCCGTCAGCCAGCTTAACCTCTTGTGCGCCTAAACGCATCGTACCGCCAAGATTAGTATTAACATCGCGCTTTTCAATCTGCCCGTCCCTATCCTGCCACTCACTAATCAAAGCAACAACAGGATGCTGGGTTTTCAGATCAAATTCAGTTGAATTAGCTCCATCCAGATTAGCCACATCACGTGCATATTCAATCAGCGCGATTTGCATGCCCAGACAGATACCCAGATAAGGAATTTGCTTTTCACGCGCATAACGAACAGCAGCGATTTTTCCTTCAACACCACGCGTACCGAAACCACCAGGAACCAGTATGGCATCCATATCTTCTAAGCAGGCCGTTCCTTCTGTTTCCAAAGCTTCACTATCTATATAATGAATATCTACTTCAGTTTCGGTCTGAATACCGGCATGCTTTAAAGCTTCCGACAAAGATTTATATGATTCAGTTAAATCGACATATTTGCCGACCATGGCAATTTTTACTTTGTGTTTCGGATGTTGTACTAAATAAACAATCTTATTCCATGCAGTCAGATCGGCCTGCTGAACATTAAGTTGCAGCTGCTCACAGATAATATTGTCAATACCCTGATCATGAAGCATTGCCGGCACTTCATAAATGCTATTAACATCATAACAGCTTATAACTGCACGCTCTTCAACATTACAGAACAAAGCGATCTTACGTTTTTCTTCTTCCGGCATCGGCCGGTCCATACGGCAGATAAGCACATCCGGCTGAATGCCGATTTCACGTAATTCTTTAACGGAATGCTGAGTCGGTTTGGTTTTTATCTCACCTGCGGCCGCAATATACGGTACATAGGAAAGATGAACAAAAAGGGTATTGGTTCGCCCCTGCTGGCTGCGCATTTGTCTGATGGCTTCCAGAAAAGGCAAAGACTCAATATCACCTACCGTACCCCCGATTTCGACAATCGCCACATCGAAACCGGCAGCACCTTCATGAATTTTGCGTTTGATTTCATCAGTAATGTGGGGAATAACCTGAACAGTGCCCCCCAGATAATCACCACGGCGTTCTTTATGAATTACACTTTCATACACCTGGCCGGATGTAAAATTATTGCGCTTTTGCATCGTAGCATCAATAAAGCGCTCGTAATGCCCGAGATCCAGATCTGTTTCAGCACCATCATCAGTAACAAATACTTCCCCATGCTGAAAAGGACTCATTGTACCCGGATCAACATTAATATACGGATCCAGTTTGAGCATGGTTACTTTTAAACCACGGGATTCTAAAATAGCAGCAGTAGACGCAGCGGCAATGCCTTTACCCAGTGAAGAGACCACACCGCCAGTTACAAAAATAAACTTGGTCATGACAATCAGCAGGAAATTGAATTGAGCATTTTAGCCGAAAACAGCATGAAATGAAAGATACTGTCCAGTCACATAAAGAGTAAGAATATTATCTCCAGATTGGCGCAATAATCACGGTTGTGGCATAATTAATCACCGTAACCGCTAAATTTTTATTATGTTGCAATCTGGACATATTTTCATTGTTTCCGCCGCTTCCGGAACAGGCAAAACCACTCTGGTTTCACGTCTGAGTGCCTGTCAGCCTGATATCCGTATTTCTATCTCCCACACCACCAGAATGCCGCGAGATGGAGAACAAAATGGCATTCATTACCATTTTGTCAGCCGTGATGAATTTGAGCAAATGATTGCTGCCAATGCCTTCATAGAACATGCAAATGTCTATGGTAATTATTACGGCACCAGTTTAAAAGCTGTTGAGTCATTATCAAAACAGGGCTATAACGTTATTCTGGAAATAGATGTGCAGGGTGCTGAACAGATCCGCCGTTTATTACCGGAAGCCACCAGCATTTTTATTCTGCCTCCGTCAATGGCTGAACTGAACGAACGTCTGCGAAACAGAGGCACAGATAGTGAAGATGTAATAGCCTACCGGCTGGAAAAATCACGTGAAGAAATAGAGCAAAGCCTGTTATTCGATTATGTGATTGTTAATGAAGAGATTACACAGGCAGAAAATGACCTGCTGGCGATTATTCGCTCAGTTGGCTTGCGTGCCAAAGCACAAAGCCAGACAATTATACAAATTTTATCCGAAAAATAATTTATTTAACTTTTATTACTTATCCTGATATCAGGAATGGAACTCAGATTATGGCTCGTATCACTGTAGAAGATTGTATCGGACGTATTCCGAATCATTTTGACCTGACCATGATAGCTGCTTTACGCGCTCGTCAGCTTGCCAACGGCGCTACTGCACTGGTCGAAGAAGATCATGATAAACCGACTGTCATTGCCTTACGCGAAATTGCCGGCGGACAAATCGGAACAGAATTACTTAACCAGCAAAAATAATACAGGCAAACAGCCATGTACCCCCCCAGCGTGCCTTATAAACCACCAGTAAATCAATGGCGGGATAATCTTTTCGCACATACGGAATATCTGAATAAACAGGAACGCTGGGAATTGCTGGAACAGGCATGCGCCTATATATATTCTCTTGCAGACAAAACTGGCAAAACTGCATTACTGGAACGCAGTTTTGCCATTACTATATCTCTTGCGCAAAATCTGCACAGAGTACAAGCTCTTGCTGCCGTTTTAATCAAAATTGCTTTTGAAGATTTAGGTACTTCAGATTCTCATCTGCCAAGTCATGCATTAGGACAGGTGGGGATGAAAATTTTAAACGAAATTAATACTTCAGCATATACCGATATTGCTTCACAATTTAAATGCTGTGAGCAGCAAATAGAAAACAGCTATCATGCCATTATTACCGAGGCACAGAATAAATTATTGCACACCGCTTCTTACCTCGGAAAAGATGATCTGCAATTACTTGGCAAAGCCTGTGAATTCGGTGCAACTGCACATCAGGGACAGTTTCGCAATAGTGGTCTGCCCTATATTACCCACCCCATAGCAGTGGCGACACAACTGGCTGAATGGCATGTAGACATTCAGGCTTTATGCGCTGGTGTATTACACGACGTACTGGAAGATACCGGTACCACCAAAGAAGAAATTATTGCCGTATTCGGAGAAACCATAGCCAATATGGTTGACGGTCTATCGAAACTGGAAAAACTGGAATATAACAGCCAGCAGGAAGCACAGGCTGAAAGTTTCCGCAAGCTTATTATGGCAATGACACAGGACGTACGGGTGATCATTGTCAAGCTGTCAGACCGGCTGCACAATATGCGCACACTGTCAGCAAAAAAACCAGCCAGCCGAAGACGTATTGCTCAGGAAACCATGGAAATCTATGCGCAGCTGGCCAATCGCATCGGATTAAACCATGTTTACCGCGAATTACAGGACCTGGCATTCAAGCATTTGTATCCGCATCGCTATGAAGTACTCGCCAAAGCTATTCAGTCATCCCGGCGTAACCGGCGTGACGTGGTAGGAAAAGTACTGCGCGCATTCAGTCAGCGTCTGGTTAGTGCCAATATCGAGGCACAGGTAAGAGGCCGGGAAAAAAATCTTTATAGCATATATGAAAAAATGCGCCGGAAAAATCTCCATTTTGCCGACGTAATGGATATATATGCATTCAGAGTTATCGTTAATAATATACCGGCCTGCTATACCGCTTTAGGCGTACTGCATAATCTTTACAAGCCTAAGCCGGGAAGAATCAAAGACTATATCGCCATCCCCAAAAATAATGGTTACCAGAGTCTGCACACCATACTGGTAGGTCCGTATGGTCTGCCAATTGAAGTACAGATTCGTACACATGAAATGGATACCATTGCCGAACGCGGTATAGCCAGTTACTGGATGCACAAAGATGGTGAACAGAATAGCTTTGATCAGGCTCAGATGCGTACTAATCAATGGCTGCAAAGCATACTTGATATTCAGGCGCATAGTGCCAATGCCATTGAATTCTTTGAACATGTAAAAACTGATCTGTTTCCAAACGAGGTATACGTTTTCACCCCTAAAGGCAAAATCATTACCTTACCGGAAGGTGCCACACCGGTGGATTTTGCTTATGCAGTTCACACCGGCATTGGTAATCGCACTGTTTCAGCACGTATTAATCACAATCTTATGCCATTACGCACCCGACTGCACACTGGTGATACAGTAGAAATCATTACCTCCAGCAATGGTCATCCTACCCCGGCATGGCTTGATTTTGCCGTTTCCAGCCATGCACGCAGCGCCATTCGCAGCCAGATTAAAAAAATGAATCGCTCAGATGCTATCCGTCTGGGTGAGAAATTATTACAAAAAGCACTCTCCAGCCTGTTACCGGAAAACGTTTTACTTTCAGACAGCCTGAAAGATAAATATCTGGCCGATTTACAACAGAAAAATACTTCCTTTGAAAATATCCTGTGCGAAGTTGGTATGGGGTTGTTGCAACCGGTTTCTATAGCCATGCACATCGCAGAGCTGGCTGGAGAACACTTTAACAACACTATTAAACTGGCACCCATTAATCTTACCGGCAATGAATCTACCCATATTCATCTGGCCAAATGCTGCCACCCTATTCCCGGCGATACTATTAAAGCCCTATTAATCAAAGATCAGGGAATCATCATCCATCGTGATACCTGTAGTACCATTCTGAAAACAGATCCTGAGCTTCAACTTGATGCTAACTGGGATATTATGCAGGCAAGCAACTATCAAACAACACTGTGTTTGAATGCAATCGACAGTCATGGCTTACTGGCCACTATTGCTCAGGCCATTTCCTCTAATGGCGGAGATATCAAGTCGGTTGAAACAACATCGAAAAAGCTTGAAGGCATTGAGGGATTTATCGAATTTCGCTTTGTTTTACAGGTAAAAGATCTAGACCAGCTGAACCAGATTACCCGGGATCTGCACTCTGTACCTCAGATTCGCCGCGTAAACCGCGTCTGAACAATCTTTCCTGATAAATATTCATATATATATCTGTTAAATATCATCTTGACGAACGATATTTAATCAGACATAATTCTGCCTTATTTTTAAAATAAACCTATGTCTGTTATTACTTTGTTTATCACAGATATAGCCATTATTTACACCTTAGGAGGTGATGTTGTAAACGGTTATGCGGTACCGTAAACACCGCCCTAGCCCTAAGTGGCAATATTTAAATATTTAGCTGATTAATAAGTAATCAGCATCAGAACTCATTTATTCAGGAAAAAAACATGCCTTCTGTACGTGTAAAAGAAAATGAACCTTTTGAAGTTGCGATGCGTCGCTTTAAACGCTCTGTTGAAAAAACCGGTCTGATGACCGAACTGCGTGCTCGTGAAGCTTACGAAAAACCAACTACTGAACGTAAACGTAAAAAAGCAGCAGCCGTAAAACGTTTACAGAAACGCTTGCGCAGCCAGCAATTGCCACCAAAATTCTATTAATTGGTAGCTCCGGTTTATCATTTTCTGGTAACCGGAAATAAATACAATTGAAAACAATACCGCAGGCTATTGCTTGCGGTATTTGCATTTTACAGAAATAACTATCTGAAGCACCGCAATTTTAGCAGTATCATACTAAACTAATTTAATTTTTATTTATTGCGAGCATTATTATGAGCCTGAAACAACAACTGCAAGAAGATATGAAAACTGCCTTGCGCAATCATGATTCAGCTACCCTGTCCACCATTCGAATGGCACTGGCTGCAATAAAACAGATCGAAGTAGATGAACGAATCGAAGTAGACGATACCCGCTTCATAGCTATTATCAGCAAAATGGTGAAACAGCGCAAAGAGTCTGTACGCATGTATACCGAGGCTGGCAGAACTGATCTGGCAGAAAAAGAACAGTTAGAAATCGATCTGCTGCAGAATTATCTGCCCAAAATGCTCGACGAAGCTGAAATTGACGCAGCAATTAAAGAAGCCATAACCAGCACAGGCGCTACGCAGCCAAGTGATATGGGTAAAGTTATGGGTGTACTGAAAAAAACACTGGCCGGTAAAGCTGACATGAGTGAAGTCAGCAAAAAAATCAAACAGCTTTTAAACTAAAAGTTATCTGCATTAACCATAACAGCAGATCAGAAAGACCGTTTTCCAATCTTTCATATTGAAGATAGCAGGCATAGTTGGCATGATTCCCAGTGAATTTATTGACGAATTATTAAATAAAATTGATGTCGTCGATGTAATTGAAGAGTTTGTACCGTTAAAAAAAAGCGGTGCCAACTACATGGCCTGCTGCCCTTTTCACAAAGAAAAATCTCCTTCCTTTTCTGTCAGTCCCAGCAAACAGTTTTATCATTGCTTTGGCTGCGGTGTACATGGTTCAGCCATTGGCTTTATCATGGAATATCAAGGATTAAGCTTTCAGGAAGCTGTGCAATTTTTGGCCGACCGGATCGGAATGACCGTACCCAGACAGATCGGCAACAGCAACTCACAGGCACATAAAGCCCTTAAACAGCAACAGCAGACACTGGAACAAACCACAGCTGATGCCGCCACCTTTTACCAGCAACAACTTAAAACCTCGCCAAGTGCTCAGAATTACTTACAGCAGCGAGGGCTGAGCGATGAAATCATTCTTCATTATGGTTTGGGCTATGCACCTGATGACTGGCAGGCACTGGCAAAAGTATTCCAGCCCTATCCAAGCAATGCACTAGTAAACAGCGGTATGGTCATCACCAAAGACGACCGCCATTACGACCGGTTCCGTAACCGTATTATGTTTCCAATCCGCAGTACCCGCGGTCAGATTATCGGGTTTGGTGCGCGCATTCTGGATTCAGGCGAACCTAAATATCTTAATTCACCTGAAACTCCCTTGTTTGATAAAGGTCGTAATCTGTATGGCTTGTATGAAGCACGTGCCGCCATTAAAGAAGCACAGCGTGTACTGGTAGTAGAAGGTTATATGGACGTAGTTGCCCTGGCACAGTTTGGTCTGGGCTATGCAGTAGCCGCACTCGGTACAGCCACCACCGCCGAACATGTGCGCTTACTGATGCGGCAAAGCGACCATATCTATTTTTGCTTTGACGGCGACAGCGCAGGTAAAAAAGCAGCCTGGCGGGCTTTAGAAAATGCCTTACCGCAGTTAAAAGACGACAAAATTTTACACTTTCTGTTCTTACCGGCCGAACACGATCCTGACAGTTATGTACGCAGCTATGGATTAAAACCATTTGAAGATGCATTACTCAATCAGAGTTTGCCACTATCAGCCTATTTCTGGCAGGTACTGACAGAAAATATTGATATGGATACACAGGAAGGCAAAGCGGAGCTAATTAAAACCGCCAGTCCTTTACTGGCGCAAATCAAAGCACCTGCACTTTCTTTTCTGCTGCGTCAGGAGCTTAGTCGGAAAGTAGGTATTGATGAACACAATCTGGCACAACTGCTCGGGCAGGAACTGCCCAGACCTCAGACTATCAGACAGAAAAGTTATCAATTACCCCGCAATACTTTCCGGCAACCGCCAGTCATGTCATTAGTGCAAAAGCAGATACGTGCGCTATTGATAAATCCGCAATGGGCCGTATATATAGAACTACCAGAATATCTGGACCTGCACGGCGATTATGCATGCCTCGCCGCGCTGGCTGAACGTATTCAAGCCTCCGTTACCCCGTTAAACAGTGGTGCCGTGCTGGAACTGATGCGTAATACTGAATTTGAACCCGTTATCCGGCAGATTATTCATGATTATATGGACTCACCGGATGTCATGCAGCCAGGCAATGAAGATGACTGCACCACATTCAGACAGGGCATGCAAAAATTACTGGACAACCTTAAAACACAGCAGATTGATGCGTTGAAGCGCAAACTCCAGCATGAGCGACTAAGTGCCGACGAAAAACAGTTACTACTGCTACTTTTAAGTCCGTCCAAAATGCCGTCAGTATAAACCGGCGGTTATTGTAAACGCTTGCAGCGACAAAGTCGTTGTGAATACATCGAGTAAAATATGGCAAACTCCACACCTAAGAAATCCACTATTGATACCAGTCAGGAACAGGATGATACTCGCCCGTTAACCGCAGAAGAACAGCGTGCCCGCCTGCGTCAGCTGATTATTCAGGGTAAAGAGCGTGGTTATATTACCTACGCCGAAATCAATGATGCCCTGCCCGACGAAATGTCTGACGCCGATCAGATTGACAACATTGTATCGATGATCTCCGGTCTGGGTATTCAGGTTACAGAAGAAGCTCCTGATGCCGAAAGCCTGCTCATGGGCGACAACACCGCCAACATGACCGATGACGATGCAGTAGCAGAAGCAGAAGCAGCACTATCCAATGCCGACAACGAATTTGGACGAACCACCGATCCGGTACGCATGTATATGCGTGAAATGGGACAGGTAGACCTGCTGACCCGTGAAGATGAAATCATCATCGCCAAAAAAATCGAAAATGCCCTGCGTAACATGATTCAGGCCATTTCCGCATGTCCGGGATCAGTAGCAGAAATACTTGCTCTGATTGATGCCGTGCGCAAAGACGAAATCAAAGTAGACGAAATAGTCGAAGCCATTGTCGACCCGCATGAAGAGCTGCTGGATGAACTGGGCATTGGTCTGGATACCAAAAACGAAGACACCGAAATTACTGATGACAGTGATGACAGTGTAGACGTTGATGATGAAGAAAATGATGAAGAGAGTGCAGCACTGGCCGCTTCAGCCAACCTTGAAGAACTGCGCCAGAAAACACTCGAACATTTTGATGGTATTCAAAGCCTGTACGATACTATGGTTGCCACCTTACAGGAAAAAGGTAGTCACCATGACGATTACCTGAAATTACAGCAGGAAATCGCCGAACAACTGCTACAGGTGCGTTTCGCTACCCGTCAGATTGAAAGCCTGTGCGACAATCTGCGTATGCGTGTTAATCAGGTAAGACAGCTTGAACGCGAGATTCGCGATATTGCCCTGAACCGCGTCCACATGGAACGCGACTATTTTATTAAAAGCTTTACCAATCGTACTACCGACCTGGGCTGGGTAGATGAAGAACTCTCCCTGAACCGCGTATGGAATGAAGCATTGCGCCGTTTTCAGTATGCCATCATCGAAAAACAGACCGAACTGGCCAATCTGGAGCAGTCTGCCCAGATCTCACTGGATGAGCTTAAACAGATTAACAAAAATATGGTGAAAAGCGAGCAGGAAACTGCCGCAGCCAAACAGGAAATGATTCAGGCCAACCTGCGTCTGGTGATTTCCATTGCCAAAAAATACACCAACCGCGGTCTGCAATTTCTCGACCTGATTCAGGAAGGTAATATCGGCCTGATGAAAGCCGTAGATAAATTTGAATATCGCCGCGGCTATAAATTTTCCACCTATGCCACATGGTGGATTCGTCAGGCGATTACCCGCTCTATCGCCGATCAGGCTCGTACCATCCGTATTCCGGTACACATGATTGAAACCATCAACAAAATGAACCGTATCTCCCGCCAGTATCTGCAGGAAAACGGCGAAGAAGCTGATTCTGCCAAACTGGCTGAACTGATGGAAATGCCGGAAGACAAAATCCGCAAAATCATGAAAATTGCCAAAGAGCCTATTTCAATGGAAACTCCGATTGGTGATGATGATGATTCTCATCTGGGCGACTTTATCGAAGACGCAAACAACGTCGCACCTGCAGATGCAGCCATGTATTCCAGTCTGCGCGAAGTAACCAAAGATGTACTTGAAAGCCTGACTCCGCGCGAAGCCAAAGTACTGCGCATGCGCTTCGGTATCGACATGAATACCGATCATACACTTGAGGAAGTGGGTAAACAGTTTGATGTTACCCGTGAACGCATCCGTCAGATTGAAGCAAAAGCCCTGCGCAAACTGCGCCACCCTACCCGCTCTGACCGGCTGAAAAGCTTTCTTGATAGTGACGAAAACAAACAATAAACATTTTTTTGTTTAAAACCAGAATCATCCGCCAAGAGCGGGTGATTTTTTATGTAAAACCTTGCAATACCCATCCGTATTGGTTACAATACACAGATTACGGGTCTGTAGCTCAGGGGTTAGAGCAGGGGACTCATAATCCCTTGGTCGTGGGTTCGAACCCCACTGGACCCACCAGATAACCCATAAAATTCTGTATCAGAACAGAGTTTTTATTAAAAAAAGCCGCTTTCAGCGGCTTTTTTATAGCTTAATAAAATAATCTGCATAAATAATAAATACTATAATTTTATTATACAGGCATGCATTTTCATTCAATAATCACTGTAAACACATCCTGTAAAAATCCTGAGCTAAAAATTATATTTATAATATTCTGCAAACAATATTTTAAACTATAGCTACCAAATAATTGTTTAATTATGATTTTTATCATCTGTCTAGCTGAATATATCTCAGTCCGAATGATATATTTACATTAAAACAGTAATTTTCATTTAACATTTATTCATCATAAAAAAGCAATTGGTTAATTATACTTTATAACAAATACATTTCTCCGAATTTAGCTTTGGCAAATTAACTAATCATATTTTAAAAATTAACATAAATATAATAAATATTAGAATAAAATCCTTTTTACATGCATATAGTTGCACAATTAATACACTTATTTCTGATTTTTATATTTTTTTTAATTATCCGTAAATCTCACGTCAGTACTGGCTTTAAAACCGGTAATATTAGTTAAGCATAAAACACAAAAACTAATAAATAACAAAAACTTTTATTAACATTTATAATTCTACCCGTAACATCCGGCTTTATTAATCTGGAGAATGTTAATTTATGAAATATAAAACCTGCTCTTTTACACATCAAAATATCATATAGCATATTTGCTTTGTATTTTTATGAAAACACTTATTTTTCTAAAATATTTTGATCAACTTTCCGACACTGCTATCCGCTAATGTTATTATCATAAAGTTAACCTTATTTGAATAGGATATAACATATCTTCTATAATTATTTCGTATAGGATTATTTTTATTTGTTAATTAGCAATTAGCGTGCAAATAAAACAAATTTGTAAATTTATAGCTACTGTTTATTTTTAAATACCTGCATAATCAAGGAAAACCGATGAATAACATTTATAAATCCAAATGGAGTGAAGCAACACAGACATGGGTAGCCTGCTCGGAACTAGTACGTGGTAAAACTAAAAATAACTGTGTCAAAATCGCTGCAGCTGTTGCCCTTGCCATGATCAGCATAAATTCATATGCGGCAGATTGCGTTACTACAACAGCGAATGGTGCTGCTAATCCAAATATTAATGTTTCTGGCTCTACATGCAATGTAGATGGTTCTATTAATTATGCGACAATAACAGCAAAGAAATCTTCTGAAATAACGGGTACGGACATAACTGCTGTTGGAAGCCCCGTTAGTGCTGCCACTGAAAAAGTAATAAATATAACGGGTAATAGCACATTAACAGCAGATAATATAACTACTACAAATAATAAAAAAAATAATCAAAGTAGTGCTCTTTTGGTAAATAATGGTTCCACTGTAACTGTTAAGCATGATCTTAATGCTACTAACACTAATACAGGTACTTCGGCACAAATTATTTCAGTTAAAAATGACTCTACGTTAGATGTCGACAATGATATAACTATTACCGATGAAGGAGGAGCAAGCGATGCTGGCATTTTGAATGATCATAGTACTATTACCGCTAATAATATAACGATAACAGGAAATAAAAATGTTGTTAAAGGCACTTCAGCAATTATAAATAATGGGGGGACTATTGAAGCAGACACTGTAACAATTTATCAAGGTGGAAAAAATAGTGCGATTCAACAAATACAAGAATTAAGTGATGACGATGATGATGATGACAATTCATCTAATAAAAATCCTGAAATCCATATTAAAAAAGATCTCAATATAACAACATATGCCCCTGAAAGTAATGCCTCAGCCATAGATATTCAGTCAGGAACAATCACTGTTGACGGTAATACAACTATTAACATGTCTACTAATAGTAATAATAAAAATCCATCCGTTATTAATGTTGGAGGCGGTACCTACACGACAAATGGTGATACCACAATTACTGTTACGGATAAAGACACGGGAGAAGAAAATACAACTACAACCGGAATAATACTTACAAATAATGGCACTTTTAATAATAATGTGGGAAAGCTAACTGTAAATGGCGGGAAAAACTCTGTAATTGCTTCAGATCAAAGTGCGAGCGGTTCAGTAGCTTTCAATAATGGTAAAACAGCCACAACTTCTAGTCAGGTAAATACTGTTGTTCACAATGGAAGCGGTATATTTACTATTGATAATAAAGGTACACTGGAATCTGCACCGTTGCCTGAAAATAAAGATGAATATTCGGTTATCAAAAATACAGCTAACGGTACAGTTATCGTTAAAAATACTGGTACTGATACTGGTCCTGGAACACTTTCAGGTAATGTCAATAATGATAGCTCAGGAAAAATAAATATCACTAATGGTTATGATCTTATTAATGTAGATTATAATGAGGATTCTACTGAGGATTCAATTAATGAGATCATTAAAAATAATGATAGTCTTATTAATAATGGTTCAATTAATAACAATGCGGGCGGTGATATAATTATTACCAACAATAAAAATATAAACAGCTCTATTAATAATAACAATGGTAATATTACTGTCGACAATAATGAAACCATCTTCGTTATTAAGGATAAAAATAAAACTGAAGATAAAATTGTTTATAAAGAGGCTATTATTAATGGTGATATTACTAATACTAATGGTATTATGACTGTTAACAATAATAAAGCTCACTCAGTTATTAATGGTAATATTACTAACACTAAGGATGGTAATATTACTGTTAACAACAAAAATTCTGCCTCTACTATTACCGGTAATATTACTAATCAAGATAACGGTACAGTTACTATCAATAACAGCGGTAAGATCCAGAATGATAATACACGGAATAAGATTGAAAATTCCGGTACAGGTTTGATAGATATTACTAATACCGATACTGGTACTATAGACAGCGATATTCTTAATAAAAATAACGGTATAGTTACTATCAATAACAGCGGTAAAGCTAATTCCTCTAAAATTACTAATTCCAATGCTGGTAAGATTAACATTATCAATACAGCGGTTGGCGATTTTCAAAGTGCCATTGATAACGATGCAACCAGTACCGGCATGATTATTCTGAATAATCAGGGTACTGTTAATAGTACTATTATCAATCAGAATACTGGTTCTATTAAAATTACCAATGAGAATACCCTTAACGGCTCTATTACTAATACCGGTGATAAAGGTACCGCTGATAATATCGTAATTGATAATAATCATATTTTAAATAGCACTATTAAGAATAAAGGCAAGGGTGTTATTGCTCTGAATAATAATAATTTGGTTCAGAGTGATATTACCAATGAGAATACTGGTGCTATTAAGATTACCAATGAGAATAGCCTTAACGGCTCTATTACTAATACCGGTAATAAAGGTACAGCTGATAATATCGTAATTGATAACAATCATATTTTAAACAGCACTATTAAGAATGATGGTAGTGGCACTATTGTTGTTAACAACAATAAAGTCGGCTCTGTTATTAATGGTGATATTACTAATAGTAAGGATGGTGATATTGCTATCAATAACAGCGGTACGGCTAATTCCTCTAAAATTACTAATTCCAATACTGGTAAGATTGACATTACCAATAACAAGGACGGTAATGTTAATAGTGAAATTACCAATGAGAATACTGGTGCTATTAAGATTACCAATGATGGTACCATTAGTGGCTCTATCACCAATACCGGTAATACAAGTACTGTCGCCGCCAACAATATTGATATCACCAACAATGGTGTTTTAAACAGCACTATTAATAATGATGGCAATGGTACTATTGCTATCAATAACAGCGGTAAGACTGATTCCTCTAAAAAAATTACTAATTCCAAAGATGGTAAGATTAACATTATCAATACAGCGGTTGGCGATTTTCAAAGTGCCATTGATAACGATGCAACCAGTACCGGCATAATTACTCTGGATAATAAGGGTACTGTTAATAGTACTATTACCAATCAGAATACTGGTACTATTCATATTATCAATAACGATAACGGTACCCTTGGCGGTTCTATCACAAATACCGGTGATAAAATAAATGATACTACTGCTAATATATTGATTGAAAACAATAAAGATTTAAAGAGCACTATTAATAATGATGGTAGTGGCACTATTGTTGTTAACAACAATGAAGCCAGCTCTGTTATTAATGGTGATATTACCAATACTAAGGATGGTAATATTACTGTTAACAACAAAGATTCTGCCTCTACTATTGCCGGTAATATTACTAATACTAAGGATGGTAATATTGCTATCAATAACAGCGGTAAGACTGATCCCTCTAAAAAAATTACTAATTCCAATGCTGGTAAGATTGGCATTATCAATACTGAGAGCGGTAATTTTGAAAGTGCCATTGATAACGATGCAACCAGTACCGGCATGATTACTCTGGGTAATAAGGGTACTGTTAATAGTACTATTACCAATCAGAATACTGGTTCTATTAAAATTACCAATGACAATACCCTTGTTGGCTCTATCACCAATACCGGTTATAAAGTAAATAAAAATGATCCTGATAATATCTGGATTGATAACAATAAAAATTTAAACGGCAATATTGATAATAATGGCAATGGTAGTATTGTTGTTAAAAATAATACAGCCAGCTCTGTTATAAACGGTAATATTACTAATACTAAGGATGGTAATATTACTCTGGATAACAAGGGTACCTTTGACGGCTATATCAAAAATAAAGGTACAGGCGGGATCTCTTTAAAAAATAAAAATACCGTTAGCGGCTATATCGAAAATAATGGTACAGGCGGGATATCCTTGACCAATAACGGTACCATTAATGGCTCTATCACCAATACCGGTTCTAAAGTAAATAAAAATGATCCTGATAATATCTGGATTGATAACAATAAAATTTTAAACAGCACTATTGAAAATCGCGATGGTAGTATTGTTGTTAACAACAATGAAGAAGGCTCTTCTTTTACCGGCGATATTTATAATAACACTGGTGAGATTACTGTTAACAACAATGCAAAAACTTCTACTATTAAGGGTGATATTACTAATATAAACGGTAGGGTTAATATCGAAAACAGCGGTGAGGCTAATTACTCTAAAATTACTAATTCCGGTGGTCATCTTAACATTGATAATATGCATGAAGGCGATTTTCAAGGTAACATTGATAATGATGCAACCGGTACCGGCTTCATTAATATTACCAATAGTGGAAATACCTTTAACGGCACTATTACCAATCAGAATACTGGTACTATTAGTATTACTAATGACAAAACCTTTAACAGCACTATCACCAATACCGGTGATAAAGGTACTGGCGACTATAATATTAAGATCACCAACAATAAGGAGTTAACTAGCTCTATCGAAAATAAGGGAACAGGCAGTATCTATATTGGCAATACCAAAGATACCGGCCGTATAACCGGTAATATTACTAATAACAATACCGGTACTATCATCTTAAACAATGATGGTAAGATAGCCAGCGATATTCTTAATGGAGCCGCTGGTGCTATCAATATTACCAATAACGGTACCCTTGACGGCTCTATCACAAATACTGGTGATATTACTAATACTGGTGCTGCTAATATCAGCATTACGAATCAGGATAAAGCTGTATTAAACAGCAATATTAATAATGATGGTTCCGGATCCATTACATTTACTAACAATGGTGATGTAGAAGCTAATGTGGTTAATGATAATACCAGTGTAAGGATTAACGATACTAGTCTGAGGCAAATTCAGAATACTGGTAATGGCACGATTACTATTATCAATAATAAAACTTTGAACAGACCAATCAGCAATACTAGTGGTGGTATTATTGATATAACCAATAACAGTAGTATGGAAACGGATATAACCAATAATACTGAAAGCAGTAAAGGCGGAATTACATTTAAAAATAAACAGGAATTCAAAGGTAAGCTGATTAACGCTAACTCAGGATCTATTTCTGCCACAAATACCGGAACCTTTACCGGCGTGACAACAAATTCCGGTTCGGGGATATTAGATCTGGATAATCAGGGTATCTGGAACAATACCGGAAACTCTGTATTAACAAAGCTGGAAAACAAAACTGGGACAATTATATTTCCGCAAGTATCTGAAGTTAATGCCGGAGACAAAGACCAGTACCATACTATCACTGTTAATGGTAACTATACCGGTGGCGGTTTGATGCGTGTTAATACTGTATGGAATAAGGATGGCACTTCTTATAGCGACCGCGTTGATATTCATGGCGATGTAGACGGTGCCCCTACAACAGTGCGTACATTAAACGAAAAAGGTATCTATGGCGATGTAACTCTGAAAGAGATTCCTATTCATTCTGCAGTAGTGGTACATGTAGCCGGTAAGAGTAGCGGCAATGATTTTACCGGTTCCGCTCCGACTACTAATGCCGGCGAAGCTCAGCTTAAAAAAATAGATACTACTTCAGGAACTGATTATGCATGGACTTTAACTGCACAACCTAAAACACCTGATCCTGTTGTGCCTGTTCCGCCCGGACCTACTGTTTCTGATAAGCCTGTTCTGCCAGCACCACCCATAAAAGAAGTACCAATTTATGCAGAACCGGTTTCCGGTTATGTGCAGATGCCTACAGCAGATATGGAACTTGGCTTTACCACGATTGGCACATTACATGAGCGCCGCGGTGAAAACCAGACTTACAATATCACCGGCTCAAATAATACTGCTCTTGGTGATGATCAGCAGCAGACATGGGGCAGAGTTCTGGTTAAACATCTGGATAAAGATGGTAAAAAACGTCTGGATACCGCAGGTAATCAATCTGTATTACAGATTGGTCATGATTTTATTCTGGATGAAAATGAGAAAACCGGAATACGTCGGCATATTGGTGGCTATGTAGCTTATGGCCATAATGAAAATGATTTCCGCGATGAGTATCGTGCTAAGAATGGTTATATTGTTGATGACCATTACACAGGTAAAGGCCGTACGGATGCAGTAAGTGTTGGCGGTTATGGTACCTTCTACGGCAATAATGGCGGTTATGTGGATCTTGTTGGCCAGGTAACTTATCTGCGCAATAAATACAATGCCCGTTCGAACGAATCTGTACATCAGAACGGCTGGGGCGCAGCTTTATCAGCTGAAACAGGTAAATCATTTATTGTTTATGGAAATAACTGGTTTGTAGAGCCGCAGGCTCAGCTGGTATACCAGTATCTGTCTCTGGATGATTTTAATGACAGAATCCGCCATGTTGACCAGCATGATCCGTCTGCACTGCGCGGTCGTGTAGGTATGCGTTTCGGCTATAATGGTGATACCCGTGATAACCTGCCGTCATCCTCTTTCTATGGTATCGCGAATATCTGGCATGATTTTGTTAATCCGAAATCAGTTGATATTGGTCGTGACAGTCTGAAAGAAGAGTATGCGAAAACCTGGGGCGAACTCGGTCTGGGTATTCAGTTGCCAATCACCCGTCAAAGTGATTTCTACAGCGATATCCGTTACGAGAAAAACTTTGGCAGTGATAAACGCAAAGGCTTTAAAGGTACTATGGGTTATAAATATACCTGGTTATAATGCATTATCCGGCAGTAGCCATATGGTTACTGCTGCTTTCTGCAGGGCACAGCATTTAATGCTGTGCCCTGTTTCTGTTTAAATATTCTTTGGTTTTCTTTTCAGCAAAACAGGCTTGACATTCAACTTAGGTGAAGGTTTAAGCTGTTCTTTTTCTTCATAAGAATCATTATGCACAGAAGAGACTTCCTCAGATATTCGGCCATGGTAAGCGCCGCAGCTACGCTACCGCTTTCTGCTTATGCTCTGAATACTCTGAATTTACCGGTACTGGCTATTCCGCCATTATTAGATACCGGTAAAGATAATAGGATTCAGCTCACTATTCAGCAGGGCACCAGCCGTTTTGGCAATTATCAGACGCAGACATGGGGCTATAATGGTGCTTTGCTTGGTCCTGCTATACGTATTTTCCGGGGCAAACCGGTACAGATAAAACTGCAAAACCAATTAACTGAAGCCACAACAGTACACTGGCATGGTCTGGAAGTACCGGGTGAAGTAGATGGCGGACCTCAGGCCTGTATACCAGCCGGACAAGCACGAGTAATTGAATTTACCTCAAGCCAGCCTGCTGCAACATGTTGGTTTCATCCGCACCAGCATGGGCAGACCGGCCGTCAGGTGGCAATGGGGCTGGCAGGTTTGCTTTTGCTGGAAGATACTGTCAGTACTGGTCTGCCTATCCCCAAAAACTGGGGATTAGATGATATTCCTCTGATCGTACAGGATAAAAAATTTAATACAGCCGGACAAATTGATTATCAGCTTAATGTTATGAGTGCTGCCATAGGCTGGTTTGGAGATACTCTGCTGTGTAATGGTCAGATATATCCTCAGCATAACGCGCCGCGTGGCTGGTTGCGATTACGTCTGCTTAATGGCTGTAATGCCAGAACACTGAACTTTGCCTGTAGTGATGGCCGCCCTTTATATGTTATTGCCAGTGACGGTGGCTTTCTGCCTCAGCCGGTAACGGTGTCCGGCCTGTCGGTATTGCCCGGTGAACGTTTTGAAGTAATGGTTGACACCAGTAACGGTAAAGCATTTGATTTGCTTACTTTACCGGTAAAACAGATGGGCATGAATCTGCCGCCTTTTGATCAGCCCTGCCCGATAGTTCGTGTGTCTGTACTTTCTTCGCGTAATGATGCATCTTTACCCGATCAGCTTACCAGCTCTCTGCCTGTATTACCGGCTCTGTCTCAGCTTGTACACCGCCATTTTCAGCTGTCTATGGATCCTGAGCTGGACAGTATGGGTATGCAGGCTTTACAGCAACTGGCGGGAAAATCAGCTATGCCAATGGAGCATATGTCTATGCATCAGTCTCATATGGAAATGATGCATAATATGCACACGGATAAAAACGCATTAGATTTAATGCATGCCAACAGGATTAACGGACTGACTTTTGATATGAATAAACCGGCATTTGCCGCCAGTAAAGGGAAATATGAGTGCTGGGAAATATCCGGTTTAGGCGATATGATGCTGCACCCGTTTCATATTCATGGTACTCAGTTTCGCATTCTTAATGAAAATGGACAACCGCCTGCTGCTCATCGCTCAGGCTGGAAAGATACGGTACGGGTAGAAGGTGGTGTAAGTAAGGTATTGGTGAAATTCAACCACAGTGCGCCAGCCAGTTTTCCTTACATGGCTCATTGCCACATACTGGAACATGAAGATACGGGAATGATGCTGGGGTTTACTGTCTAAATATACGCTCGTTATAAGTTGAATTTTTTCAGATACTTAAAAACTGAATTTAATAATACGTATGGATTAATAAAACGTTAAATTAGCTGCGCCAATAAATATTTTTCCATAAGCCGGATTAGCATAAACAATGAAATTCTGGCATGAAAATATATAATTTTTTCAAAAATATTCCATAAATGTCATCGTATCAAGTCTGTAAATATCCCGATAAAAATATAAACCACTCAAAACGATTGGTTTTGAGTGGTTTTTTATGTCAGTTATTAATTAGCTGCACTGGTACGAATCAGATAATCAAAAGCACTTAATGCTGCTTTAGCTCCTTCACCAGCAGCAATAATAATCTGCTTATAAGGTACGTTTGTACAGTCACCGGCAGCAAAAACACCCGGCACACTGGTTTTACCAAAAGCATCAATTGCAATCTCGTGCATTGGCTCAGTTAAGTCTACTGTACCTTGCAAAAATCCGGTATTTGGTAATAAACCAATCTGAACAAAAATACCTTCCAATGCCAGATGATGTTCTGTATTGCTTACCCGGTCCAAATAGTTCAGACCATTAACTTTGCCGTTTTCGCCGGTTACCTCGGTAGTCTGAGCATTCATAATAATCTGAACATTAGGCAGACTATGCAATTTTTGCTGTAATACTTCATCAGCACGCATTTTGTCGGAAAATTCCAGCAGAGTAACATGCTTAACAACGCCAGCCAGATCAATGGCAGCTTCTGCACCGGAATTACCACCACCAATTACGGCTACATTTTTGCCTTTAAATAACGGACCGTCACAATGCGGACAATAAGTCACACCTTTCGTACGGTATTCCTGTTCACCGGGCACATTCATTGAGCGCCAGTGTGCACCTGTAGACAGGATAACGGTACGCGATTTTAAAACAGCACCACTTTCTGTATGTACCTCAATCAGTCCGCCTGTAGTTTTAGCCGGTACCAGCGCACTGACTCTTTGCAAATTCATAATATCGACATCATAACTGCGTACGTGGCTTTCTAAATCATGGGCAAAACGCGGACCGTCGGTACGCAAAACAGATATGTAATTTTCAATATCCAGCGTGTCGAGAACCTGACCACCAAAACGTTCGGCCACAATACCGGTACGAATACCTTTACGTGCTGCATATACAGCGGCAGCAGCACCGGCAGGTCCCCCGCCCACAATCAGCACGTCAAACGGTGCTTTTGCATTCAGTTCATCAACTGCCGCACTTGCAGCATTGTTGTCCAGTTTAGCAACAATTTCTGCCAGTTCCATTCTGCCCTGACCAAATGGTTCACCATTCAGAAAAACTGCCGGCACACCCATAATCTGTTTCGCTTCAATTTCTTCCTGAAACAATGCTCCGTCAATAGCTGTATGGCTGATATTCGGATTGAGAATAGTCATCAGATTCAATGCCTGTATAACATCCGGACAATTGTGACAAGTAATAGAATAATAGGTTTCGAAGTGATAACTGCCCTGCAAATTTTTAATTTGTTGCTGTAATGATTCTGCTTCTTTAGATGGATGACCGCCTACCTGCAATAAAGCCAGTACCAGTGAACTGAATTCATGCCCCATCGGATTACCGGCAAAAACCAGTCCTGTATGCACACCGGGATTAGTGATTTCAAAAGATGGCTTACGTTCAGACTGACCATCGGTACGCAGACTGACTTTATCACTTAACGCCTCTACTTCCTGTAACAGTGCCAGCATGTCGCGAGCACCTTTACTTTCGTCCAGCGTAGCAATAATTTCAACCGGTCTGGTTACATATTCAAGATAAGCTTTTAGTTGGTTTTTCAAAGTGTCGTCTAACATTTTACTGCTCCATTACATTAATAAAAATAAACTATAGATATTCTGTTTTTGATAGCCTACATTTTTGTTTTAGTAAAAAGCCCGGATACCGCAGCCGGTATTCGGGCTGAATGACTGTTTATTTAACAGTAAGTTTTTGATGTGTGTATTTAAGTGTGTTAGATTTTACCAACCAGTTCCAGAGAAGGAGCCAGAGTTTTTTCGCCTTCTTTCCATTTAGCAGGACAAACTTCACCCGGATGAGAAGCAACATATTGTGCAGCTTTAACTTTACGTACCAGATCTGAAGCTTCACGACCGATACCTTCCGCAGTTACTTCCACACACTGGATAATACCCTGCGGGTCAACCAGGAATGTAGCACGGTCAGCGGAACCCTGACCTTCACGCAGTACACCAAAATTAGTTGTCAGGGTAGCATTGCGGTCACCCAGCATAAAGTATTTAATTTTGGCAATTGTGTCAGAAGCATCGTGCCATGCTTTATGAGTAAAATGAGTATCGGTAGAAACAGAGTAAACTTCTACGCCCAGTTTCTGCAATTCTTCATAGTGGTCAGCCAGATCACCTAATTCAGTAGGACAAACAAAAGTAAAATCTGCCGGATAGAAAAAGAATATAGACCATTTACCTTTTACGTCAGCATCACTGATGTCTACAAATTTACCATTATGAAAGGCAGTGGTATTGAACGGTTTGATTTCAGTGTTAACATTAGCAACCATGAAATATCTCCTTGAATGTACAGGTTGAATTAATCGATGGATGTATAGTACACAAATTTACTCAATAAATATAATCAAATGATTTTATGTAATCGATAGTTTTTATTTTTCATAAAAAACAATTTATTATATTTTCAGGATTATAAAAATAACTTACAAACCAGATAAATACACTAAATTCATATATAAAAACTATTATAAACAGCCATTAGCTGTATGGAAGTTACTCTGCCAAAATCTAAAATTGCTGTAACTAAACCGGTCACAGCTTGTATGCTGCACATTACTGATATTTGCCCTGTGCATTTATCAAGATTAATATACAGATTATTATAAAAAAAGCCAAATTAAGATTGATATCGGTAAAAATTTTTTCACTTTTAAGTTTCAGTTTAATTCTGCTACTGAATATTTGCAGGTGTTGTATGGTATGAAAACGCATATTCTGCAATTGATAATATTTACACTGGTACTCATATGGTCTGCTTATCAGCCGCATGACTACCCTACCTGGTGGCTTGAAGTTTTTCCGGCATTGCTAGGATTGATACTTCTTGTATTCACCTATTCCCGCTTTCGTTTCAGTCAGCTTATGTACTGGGTAGTTTTAATTCATGCAATTATATTACTGATTGGCGGACATTATACTTATGCCGAAGAGCCGGTATTTAATTATCTGCGCGGTGTATTTGGCTGGTCACGTAATAATTACGATAAGCTTGGACATTTTTTTCAAGGCTTTTCACCAGCTATTATAGCCAGTGAATTACTATGGAGATTACAAATTATACGCTATCGCGGCTGGGTGGTATTTTTGAGTGGGTGTGTATGTATGACAATTAGTGCCATATACGAATTGTTCGAGTGGCTGGTAGCAACACTGAGTAATCAGGAAGCAGTTACTTTTCTTGGTACACAGGGCGATGTATGGGATACACAGAAAGACATGCTTTGGTGTCTGATAGGTTGCAGTACCATGCTTATCTATCTTTATTTTAGTAAACAGCACTTACGGAGACCATCACGTTAAAAACGCAGGCAGTTACCATTACAAGTAAAAATCAGATCGGATCCAACTGATAACAGCAAAGTATCTGATTAATCTTGCATGGCAGCTTTGACTAAAGCTGCCATCTCTTAACGCTCAGAAAATCAGGCTGAAACAGATTGTGTTTTTTCCAATTTGATTTTTAATTCTTTGATATCTTCTTCAAATATCATAATTACGCCCAGATAGGCCATACCAAACATCATAGCCGTAATGAATGAGCTGGCAATTGCCATGGTATTCATCCATACCAACCCTACAGCAAATACCAGAAAACACAAAGCAAATATGACATTAAAATAGAACTTTACTCTTTTAAATTTTTGCTCTTTGTGTGCAAGCTGTACACTTAGTTCATTACTGTTTGTTGCAAATTCAGCAGTTTGGTTCATGTGTTCAAACTCCAGTAAATGTAAAGCTAATGAATATTATTGTAATGTCAAATTTCAAGACAAGGCTATTTTAACCGGTATTACACTCGTAATGAAGTACTATTTTAACAATTTGATATAAGAGAATAACTCTGAAAAAATTTTGTTAACGCATATTTAATCAGATATACATCCGCAAAATTATTAATTTATATATATGACATATTGTAAATATTTTTAATTTATAACTAATATTCAAATATATATATAGTTTTAAAATTGCATAGCTTCAAAATTTTTATTTACTGTCTGTTCAGATTACGGCTAATTTTTCATCAAATTTATATATACTTATTAGCTATAAGAACTGATTTATTTGCCACACTTTATTAGGTATAAATAGAATAAAATGTTATCAGTCTGAATCTTAAAAAATTAAAAAGGCTGAAACCATCAGTCAGTTTCAGCCTTGTTTATCAATAAACAAATTACTTCTTATTTGCTAAGAAGATATTCTATTAATAACAATCGTTATTTAACTATCTTCAAACCTTTTTTCGCACCAGATTTATTACTGTCATCTGCAGGTAAACTCTCTGGCACAGAAGGCTGGCTTTCAGATACGGTGTTATCCTCGCCTGCTGTCGGGTGTTCACTGTTTTCAGTAACAGGTTCTACATCAAACCCCATGCCGTCACCAGTTTCTCTGGCAAAAAGACTGATTACATGACCAACCGGAATCCATATATCATGGGAAACGCCGCCAAAACGGGCAGAAAAACTAACCCATTCATTATCTATATTCAGATTATGTGCGGCTACAGGCCCGATATTAAGCACAATTTCATTGTCTTTTACATACTGAAGCGGTACCTGAGTTTTATCATTTACCCATACAGCAATATGCGGTGTATAACCACTATCCAGCGCCCATTCATACAATGCGCGCAGAATATACGGTTTGGTGTTCAGCTTGCTCATTGTGCTCCCCTTTGTCAGGATAATTTAACGACGCATTGCTTTCTCGGCTGGTGTTAAGGCATCAATAAACGCTTCACGCTGAAAAATACGTTCCGCATATTTAAGCAATGGTGCAGCTGATTTTGGCAGCTTAATATCATAGTGATCCAGACGCCACAAAAGCGGAGCCAGCGCCACATCAATCATGGAGAAATCATCACCGATAATATATTTGTTTTTAGTGAATGCAGGAGCCAGCATTGTTAAGCCCTGAGTAATGGCTTCGCGGGCTTTGTTCATTTCCTTATTACTTGATTCAGGATTTTCCAGCACCAGTACATGACTGAACAGTTCTTTTTCCAGACGATATAAAACAAGACGGCCACGACCACGCATAATCGGGTCTGCCGGCATTAGCTGCGGATGCGGAAACCGCTCATCAATATATTCATTAATAATATTGGATTCATACAAAATCAGGTCACGTTCAACCAGAACAGGAACCTGATTATACGGATTCATCACAGCCAGATCTTCCGGCTTATTAAAAACGTCTACATCTTTAATTTCAAAATCCATGCCTTTTTCATACAGCACAAAGCTGCAACGCTGACTAAACGGGCAAGTGATGCCCGCATATAATGTCATCATAATTAGTTTCCCAGAATTACTGTATAATCAATACAGTGTGGTGTTTAAAAATTATTCAATTATAGACAAATGACTCTATTTTTACCAGAAAAATAGCTTAAGTTTATGTTTATTAAAATTTTTATTATATAAATTACCACCAATCACACAAAATTCATTTAAGCCGGATTAGGCTCATCAAAAAACTGCTGAGTAATCCCGAATTCACTGGCTAATGCACAGGCAAGTGCCTGAATACCATATCTTTCGGTAGCATGATGCCCTGCCGCGATGAATACCACTCCGCATTCCTGCGCCAGATGGTATTGCGGTTCGGATATTTCACCTGTAATAAATGCATCAACCCCGGCATCAATAGCCTGTTGAAAAAAACTCTGGCCGCCGCCAGTACACCAAGCCAGCCTGCGTACTGGTTGTTGTTTATCGGCACATAGCAATATGGGTTTGTGATTCAGGCCTAGCTCAATCTGCTGAACCAGCTGTTCTGCAGTTTGCTCATAGGTTAAAGCACCGTACTGAATTAAATTCTGTTCACCGCCACAGCCAGTAATCTGCCAGCCTAAACGCTGAGCCAGCTGCACATTATTCCCCCAGCGCGGATGTGCATCCAGCGGTAAATGATAGCCAGCCAGATTAATATTATTGGTTAATAATGTCTGAATACGGCGTTTTTTCCAGCCTGTAATCACAGCCGCTTCATTTTTCCAGAACATACCATGATGAACCAGCAGCATATCTGCCTGCTGCTTTACGGCAAAATCAATAGCAGCCTGACTGGCAGTGACAGCACAAACAATAGTGCTAACTTCATCCCTGCCTTCTACCTGTAACCCATTCGGGCTGAAATCGCGAAACTGAGCAACCGCCAGCTCCTGAGCGCACCAGTCTAAAATTTCTTTTCTGAAAGCCATAAATTTCCTTTAATCGTGCAAGATATAGCAGTCTGCATTGTTAATACATAGCTTTATTCTTATTACAATAAAGTCATTATACTAACAAGCACAGGGAGAAAGCTGAAAATGTCTGAATACAGCTGAGTGAATATGAAATTATAAAAAATCATTATCTTTAAATAAAAATATTTATATGCTTTGTGATTAACTAAATAAATGTTATTTTATGTTAATATTTATTAAAATAATGTAGTATTAAATTTAAACGCTCGCAGATTTTTGGAATATCAAAATGAAAATATTGCTTTTGTTATTAATTTTAAGTTTAAGCGGATGTCTTAACAGCAACAATGATAGTGAACAGGACAAAATTAAAAAAATGGAGGAACAACGGATAATGACAGACACCACAGAGATTACTGTCCGTATTCCATCAAAAGTATCAGGTAAAAAACTGGAGATTACCCTGCCGCGCTGCATGTTTGGTTTTAGTATAAAAAATAAAATTATTGATGGTATAGTCGAGCAAAAGGCAGCAGCAATTATATTTGCCTTACCTACTTTATCAGGTTTTCCCAATGATGAAGAAGCAATTCATCGATGTCCTGATTTTTCTAAGCCTGTTGTAGGTCTTAGTTTTGCGCCGTTATATCGTAATATAAAAGCAGAAAAACTGGAATATGGAAATCATTGGTTCAAACGGGAAAATTACCGATTCCGTTTAAAAGAAAAGAAAAATAATCAGGAATTGTATTATATTGATATTTCAGGAAAACAAACTATGTTTGTTAATAAATCCGAAACCAATCAACAAGATTTAAGAATTGATTTCTGGCCATTTGATGTTAAGGATGAATACAATGCTTTTCCTCATCAAATTGATATTTATTCTGTTTTAGATAAAGAGTTTAGTGTTGCTTACACTGTATATTCCTCGAGATTTCTACATGGAAAGTATAAACCACCAGTAAGCCAGAACTATTTTGCTGATGGATTAATTCAAATATATAAGCACAATGAAAGTTTACTTGACCACCCGGAAATTCAACTGGGTTTTATTCAGAATAATAACCGTATTCTGGATTATATCCATCAGCACAGTAAAGTCGTTGATTAGCTAGTGCATTAGCTAAAGATTTTTACAATAAGACAGACTTAAATATAATTTTTGGGTAGTGAAAACAATTAATATATATATTAATTAATCATAATTAAAATTTCGATTTAGCAATTTTGTGCTTTAATGAATATTTAAAGTACAATAAATATCATATTCTGACTAAATAAAAAGAATTTTTTTTCAATTTAAATCTTCAATACACAATATTTGAATGCATTATGCTTTTGCTATTTATCTGATTAAATGTTATTTTTCGGTTGATTTTATCAAAAGTAAGGGGAATTTTAAATAAATATTTAAACCAGACAGTACAAGGAAAAATATGAAATATTGGCTTTGTATACTGCTTTTATGCTTAACCGGCTGCTTTAATGGCAACAGTGAACAGGACAAAATTAAAAAATTGGAGGAACAAAAGATAATGACAGACACCACAGAGATTACTGTCCGTATTCCGTCAAAAGTATCAGATAAAAAGTTAGAAATTACACTTCCTCGCTGTTTCTTTGGTACAAATCTGAAACATCAAATTATTGATGGAAAGGTTGAAGAAATTGCTGTTAGCATTATGTACCAGTTACCTACATTTTCCGATTTCCCTAATAATGAAGAAGCCATTTATCAATGTCCTGATTTTTCTAAACCAATTACAACATTAGGTATTTTCCCATTGTTTCCCATAGTTGGCAAAACTGAATTGGAATATGGAAATTACTGGTTAAAACAGCAATACTTTAGATTTTCTATTAAAGAACAAAAAAATAATTTGGCACTATATCGTGCTGGCATTGATAGGAAATTAGCCATATTTGCTAATCAATCTGATAGTAGTCAACAAGATATTAGCATTGAATTTTGGCCTTTTGATTCCAATAATAAAGATGATTCCTATCCACATCAGACTGATATACATTCTGTATTATACGAAGAGTTTGGTTTAAGTTATACGATATATTCTTCAAGATATTTACATGGGAAGAATAAACCGGACGATCAGAACTATTTTGCCGATGCTTTAATAAATATATATAAAAATAATGAAAGTCTACTTGATCATCCAGAAATTGTAAGAGATTTTGTTAAAAATAATAATCGTGTTGTTAATTTTATTCAAAAACATAGTAAAGTAATTGATTAATTGGGAGAACTTATGAACTGTTTTACTAAAGGTGAAGATTTTAAGGGATATTTAAACTTAGAGGCATATTTAGCCGAAAATGCGTCCTATGATTTAACTGAAGCTCAACAAAAAGAATTAACATCAATTTTAAATGATATTAGAGAAAAAATAGCTAATGGTGAGGATGCAAATTATTCAAAAGCATATGAATATTTAAAATCAACTATACCACAGGGTAATCCAGATGCTGCAGGCTTAAATACTTGGTTAGACGTGGCAGTAGCTACTAATAGCCGCGGAGCTGGCGGATTTTTGAATAATGTTATTGATAAAGCTTTGCGCTTTGCTACTGATGTAATTATGCGCTCAAGACTATCGAAGTATGATGATAAGAACTATAACCATTTTTCTAATAATATGGCTGATGTGTTGCTGACTAATATAGCACAATCAGGAAAAGTCTCATTAGACGGAATTTTAAAATCAGACGCACAGGGTTTTACCCGTTTTGATCCTGAATCTTTAACACCTTCAGATTGGCCCGGTTCTGCACTGGACTGGCATAATCTTGATAATCTAGGTGCATTAAATCCACTCGGTTTTGTACAAACTTTAGGTAATCTTTATTTCGGATATAAACATTTTACCCTAGATCCTTTTAATTTCGGAAACTGGATATGTGAACATACTAGAGAATGGTTAAATTGGAATCGTGACGGTAAGTATTATATCTATGATCCTCTGGTACTGGATCTTGACGGAGATGGTATTGAAACAGTTGGTTCCAGAAAATTAAACGGGGCTGTCTTCGATCATGACGGAGATGGTATCCGCACGGCTACAGGCTGGGTAAAGGCTGATGACGGTCTGCTGGTTGTTGACCGTAATGGTGACGGTATCATTAATGACGGTACTGAACTGTTTGGTGACAGTACGTTGCTGGCTGACGGCACTAAAGCAAAAGACGGTTATGCTGCATTACGTGAATTTGACAGTAATGGTGATGGTAGAGTAGATGCGCAGGATAAACATTTCAATCAGTTACGTGTATGGCGAGATCTGAATCAGGACGGCATCAGCCAGACTAATGAATTGTTTACGCTGGAACAAGTTGGTGTTAAAGCATTGAATCTGGCTAATAAAAATACAAATACTAATCTGGGTAACGGCAATACTTTAGCGCAAATCGGAAGTTATGAAACTACAGACGGGCGTACCCATGAAATGGGTGATGTCAATTTTGAGCATAAGCCGATTTTCAGTGAGTATGCCGAAGAAGTTAAACTGACAGAACAGCAAAAACAGGCACCGAATTTAAAAGGTACAGGCCGGGTGCGTGACTTACGCGATGCAGCAGCGCTTTCAGATAAACTCGCTGAGCTTTTAAATACTTATTCGAATACCGAAACGCGGGCCGGACAATTGTCTTTACTAGATAAATTATTGCTGGAATGGGCAAAATCCGATCCTCAGTTTGATGAGAATGCTAAATATTCTCTGGGTACAGACTGGATAAGAGTTAGCTCAAATAGTGGCGGTTCAGGTTTTACACCTTCACAAGAAGGTGGCTTAAAAGTTGCAGATCCGGAATGGCTCAAAAAATTTGATACTTACAGCAATAAGCTGAACATTCTGAATGCTTTTACAGGTGAATCTTCTAAACTATTTTATGCAGGCACCGCAAAGCAACGTCAGAAACTTCTGGATACTATTGATGATACTTATAACAGTATCCGTGATAGCCTGTATGAAAGTTTGCTATTCCAGACACGTCTGAAACCATATCTGGAGAAGCTAACATTCAAATTAGAAAATGATCAGATATCTATAGATTTTTCAGATACTACTGCGGCTTTCAATCAGGTTTTCCAGCATAATCCGGAAAAAGCTTTTGTTGACTTAGGAGAATTTCTTGCCTATCAGTACGATGGTTTCTGGCCGGAAGGATTTAATCTTTTAAATCAGTATATTGATTATGCTAAAACTCATGGTGTATATGAACAATGGTGTAATCATCTGGGGCAGACGGCACAGGATAAACTGAGTGTATGCTCAGGCAGTGATGGCGACGATATTCTGATTGGTACCAATCTTCTGAGTGATGGCAGAGATATTATTAAAGGTGGTGCCGGTAATGATATTCTTATCGGCGGAATAGGCAACGATGACCTGGATGGAGGTGCTGGCTCAGATATTTATGAATTCGCACGCGGATTTGGTCAGGATGTTATTCACAATCATGATACCGGTACAGATAAAATAGATAAAATACGTTTTACTGACGGTATTTTAAGAAGTGAAGTGATATTTGTTCGCGAAGGTAATGATTTATTCCTGAAAATCAGAAATACTACCGATCAAATTAAAATAGAAAATTTCTTCATTAAAGATGGTCACGGCGGATATGAAATTGATCTGATTGAATTTGCTGATGGAAAACAGCTTAATGTAGAGGAAATCAAAGCATTATTGTTACAGGCGACAGATAATAACGATATTATTCATGGTTATGAATCAAATGATTCGCTGATGGGCCTTGCTGGCAATGATACTTTGAAAGGTCATGGCGGGGATGACTTGCTTGACGGTGGAGATGGTAATGATAACCTTGATGGCGGTGCTGGTAATGATGTATTAATCGGTGGTGCCGGTAATGATATTCTTTATGGCGGCGATGACGATGATATTATTATTGGTGGTACCGGTAATGATTATCTGGAAGGTGGTGAAGGCTCAGATCTATTCATCTTCGACAAAGATTTTGGCAACGACAAGTTACTCGAATTCAATCCCTCAGGTAAGGATATTAATACTGTATACTTTAATAATTGGATAAAAGATGATTTTATCTATTATCGCAAGGGTTTGGATTTTTATATTGTGGCTAAAAATTCAGCTGATTCATTACAACTTATCAACTTCTTCCGTGCTTCCGGTGAAAATCAACTAGACTATATTAAATTCTCAGATGGCAGCCGGCTGGATATCTCAGATATTCGTACTCTTACTCAAACCGGAACTGATGGTGATGATGAGTTGTATGCATATGGTACAAAAGATACATATTTGAATGGCGGGAAAGGCAATGACCAGCTTTATGGTGCAAACGGTAATGATACATTGATTGGCGGTTACGGTAACGATCGTATTTATGGTGGTGCCGGTAATGATGTTCTGACCGGCGGCACAGGAAACGACTATCTGGAAGGTGGTGCCGGTTCTGATATTTATATATTCGGTAGCAATTTCGGTCATGATGTTATTAATAACTATGATTCATCCGGTATTCGCGAAGATATTATCCGCTTTACCGATAATATCAGTCAGGCTGATTTAATTTTCCGACGTACCGGCAATGATCTGATTATCAGAACCCTTCAGGGCGATAACAGTATTATTGTTCAGAATTATTTTCTGAATGAAGCAAAAGGAAATTATCGGGTTGATTTCATTGAATTTGCTGACGGTACCCGGTTAAATGTGCAGGATATTAAAAAATTAACCCAAATCGGTACTGATGGTGATGACGAACTTTATGCTTACAGTAATGAAAACACCGTACTTAATGGTGGTCTTGGTAATGATTCACTATTTGGCGCAAACGGTAATGATACATTGATTGGCGGCGACGGTAACGACCGTATTTATGGTGGTGCCGGTAATGATGTTCTGACCGGCGGCACAGGAAACGACTATCTGGAAGGTGGTGCCGGTTCTGATATTTATATATTTGGCAGCAATTTCGGTCATGATGTTATTAATAACTATGATTCATCCGGTAATCGCGAAGATATTATCCGCTTTACCGATAATATCAGTCAGGCTGATTTAATTTTCCGGCGTACCGGCAATAATCTGGCTATCAGAACCCTTCAGGGTGATAACAGTATTATTGTTCAGAATTATTTTCTGAATGAAGCAAAAGGAAATTATCGGGTTGATTTCATTGAATTTGCTGACGGTACCCGGTTAAATGTGCAGGATATTAAAAAATTAACCCAAACCGGTACTGATGGTGATGACGAGCTTTATGCTTACAGTAATGAAGACACCGTACTTAATGGTGGTCTTGGTAATGATTCACTATTTGGTGCCAATGGTCGTGATATTTTAATTGGTGGCGATGGTGACGATAAACTATATGGTAATGATGGTAATGACATTTTAATGGGTGGTACAGGAAATAATTATCTTGATGGCGGTAAAGGAATTGATGGTTATGTATTTTCTCGTACGGATTTAATAGGAGAATCTGTTAATCATATTACCGACAGTGACGGATTAGGTTATATCAGTATCGATAATGTTCGTCTAAATAATTTAAAATGGACTATCGATGCAGTAAAAGATACTGTATGGTATTCAGGGAAATTGAAGCTGCAAAAAAATGGCAGTAATCTGATAATAACTGGTGATTTTAATTCAAGCATTATTATTCATGATTATCATGATGGTGATTTAGATATTAATCTACCTGAACGTAATCTAGCACCAGAAGTAGCACAGCATATTGATCCTTTAAATACCCGAGGAGGTCGTTTCTTTAGTTATCAGCTACCATATAATTTATTTAAAGATCCAAATCAATCAGATGAAATCTTTATTAGCGTAGATGGTTTGCCTGACTGGCTAAATTATGATGAACATACTCAAACCTTATATGGTACACCTGATGCAGATTTAAATGGTGAATTCATTATTCAGATTACAGGAACAGATACTGGCGGTTTAAGTGCTCATATACCGCTTCACCTAAATATTCAAGCTAATCATACACCAGAAGCTGTCGGACATATACAAGATCAAAGACTGGTTGCAAAACAATCATGGTCTTTTGGAAAAATCGACCATCTATTTACTGACCAAGACGGCGATAAACTGCAATATACTCTAAAAGCAGTTAACCCCAAAGATGATATCAGCTGGCTGACTATTGATCCAATAACTAATCAGCTAAGTGGTACTCCATCTCAAAGTGGTTGGTTTACTGTACAGTTAGTCGCTACTGACGAATTTGGTAAACAGGCAATTCAACAAATTGAGTTTGAAATTTTACCAGCTGATACGATTTTTGCGGAAAACAAAACCAGTTATGGAAATGATAAGAATAATGTTATTATCGGAAACAATCTGAATAATCATATTCATGGCAAAGGCGGAGATGATTATATCGAAGGAGGTGCCGGTAATGATAGCTTATATGGCGATCAGGGTAATGATTATTTGAATGGAGGCATCGGGGATGATTACTTATATGGAGGTAAAGGTAACGACATTCTTGTAGGAGGTTTGGGTAATGATTATCTGGAAGGTGGTATAGGCAATGATACCTATGTAATCAGCCGTGGTCATGGTCATGATACAATAGTTGAAAGTAATCAGTTCGAACAGGATACAAATATCATCCAGTTTACTGATATTCGATCTGATGAAGTCATTTATCGCAAAGAAGGGTCTAATCTGATAATTTCCGGATACTCTGATACTGATTCAGTTTTAATCAAAAACTTTTTTGGCAAAAAACAGCTTATACAAACTATAAATTTCGAAGATAAAAGCATAGATTGTAAGGAGCTTAAGCTGAATCAGATTAACACTTTAATCAAACGCAAAAAATTTACGGAAATCAGCGACAGGAGTGTTTATACAAATAGTAATAAGGGACAGAATATCAACCAAACTGGATACTTTGTCACGAACAGTACACATGAAGCCAAGATTGCTAATCAGGTAAATCAGCTGATTACAGCAATGACAGATATGTCTGCCGGTAATATAACTGGTTTTATGGCTCCTGAGCAGACAGTATTGCCTCATCAGCATAATACTGTAGCTGCATATTGGGGTAATTAACAACTGTACTTTAAAACAAAGCCTGCAATTTGATTTCAGGCTTTGTTCATACTTGAATTTGGTAAAAGACTAAAGCTATTACTTTCTAATGATTTCAAAGTAAATTTTTTGTTTTTTTATTAATAAAATAGCTGCTGGTTGCATTATTAGCAATCAGCAGCTTTTTACCTTGAAATAATTAGTTTTGCAGTGCTGTCTTTATGCGCTGATGTAAATTCTGAATACTATAAACATCAGTACGGGATAAACGGCTTACTCCTTCACTCATCGCTAAAGCACCTGCAACAGTAGTGTATAAAGGAATACGCATATTCAGTGCACTACGGCGGATTGAATGGCTGTCTTTAATAGACTGTACATCACTGCTAACAGTATTAACAACCAGAGCAATTTCACCGTTTTTAATGGCATCAACAATATGCGGGCGCCCTTCAGTTACCTTATTCACCACTTGCACATTGATTCCGTGCTCAGCCAGAAAAGCTGCTGTCCCGCGAGTGGCACATAGTCCGTAACCGAGCGACTGAAAATTGGTTGCCACCTGAACAACAGCAGGTTTGTCTTCATTACGTACAGCCAGAAACACTTTACCAATAGTCGGCATACGTTCACCCGCTCCGAGCTGGGCTTTTAAATATGCTTCGGCAAATGTTTCACCGACACCCATTACTTCACCGGTAGAGCGCATTTCCGGCCCAAGAATGGTATCTACGCCGGGAAATTTAATAAAAGGAAATACGGCTTCCTTAACTGCAAAAAATTCAGGAATAACTTCTTGTGTGTAACCCTGTTCGGCCAATGAAATACCGGCCATAACCCTTGCTCCGATTTTAGCAAGAGATACACTTGTGGCTTTAGATACAAATGGAACAGTACGTGAAGCACGCGGATTGACTTCAAGTACGTAAACGATATCATCCTGTACCGCAAACTGCACATTCATCAAACCAACTACATCTAAAGCCATTGCCATGGCTGCTGTCTGACGACGAATTTCATTCTGAATATCTTCACTTAGCGAATAAGGCGGAATGGAACATGCTGAATCACCACTATGGACACCTGCCTGTTCCACATGCTGCATGATGCCGCCAATAACTACTTGTTTGCCATCACATACACAATCTACATCTACTTCAATAGCGTGACTGAGAAAGTAATCAAGCAATACCGGGCTATCATTCGATACTTGTACAGCTTCGCGCATATAGGTTTGTAATTCATTAGATGAATGCACTACCTGCATAGCTCGTCCGCCAAGTACATAAGATGGCCGTACTACCAGCGGATAACCAACTTCTTCAGCCAGTTGCAGTGCCTCTGCCTCTGTACGTGCTGTACGGTTTTCCGGCTGACGCAATCCCAGTTTATGCAGAATCTGCTGAAAACGCTCACGGTCTTCTGCTGCATCAATGGCATCAGCTGAGGTACCGATAATATTGACACCATTAGCTACCAGTTCATTAGCCAGTTTTAAAGGCGTCTGGCCGCCATAATGCACAATGAGACCGTCAGGTTGTTCGGTATGACAGATTTCCAGTACGTCTTCAAGGGTAAGCGGCTCGAAATACAATCTGTCAGAAGTATCATAATCTGTCGAAACTGTTTCAGGATTACAGTTCACCATAATGGTTTCAAAACCGGATTCGCGCAATGCTAATGCAGCATGTACACAGCAATAATCAAACTCAATACCCTGACCGATACGATTTGGTCCGCCACCAAGAATCATAATTTTTTTTCGCTGTGTCGGTTCCGCTTCGCATTCTTCTTCATAAGTTGAGTACAGATAGGCAGTATCGGTAGCAAATTCAGCTGCACAGGTATCTACGCGTTTAAAAACCGGATGCAGATTCATGGCATAACGATGCTGCCTGACACTGGCTTCATCCTGATTAAGCAATTGCGCCAGCCGTTTATCAGCAAAACCTTTGCGTTTGAGTTTACGCAGATAACTGTAATCGATATCTTCCAGTCTGATCGCTGTTAGTTTCTGTTCTTCGCTAACCAGATCAGCAATCTGTGCCAGGAACCACGGATTAATAGCACAAATTGTATAGATTTCCTCTAATGAAAAGCCGGCACGAAATGCATCAGCGACATACAGTATCCGTTCAGGACCGGGATTAGCCAGTTCACGCTGAATGGCTGCACGGTCACTGCTGCGGCAATCAAAGCCGCTCAGACCAACCTCCAGACCGCGCAGAGCTTTATGAACAGACTCCTGAAATGTACGACCGATAGCCATTACTTCCCCGACTGATTTCATCTGTGTCGTCAGGCGATCATCTGCGGACGGAAATTTTTCAAAGGCAAAACGGGGAACTTTAGTTACCACATAATCAATGGAAGGCTCAAAGGAAGCCGGTGTGCGTCCGCCGGTTATATCATTTTGCAATTCATTCAGTGTATAGCCTATTGCTAGCTTAGCTGCGATTTTGGCAATCGGAAAACCGGTAGCTTTAGAAGCCAGAGCAGAAGAACGGCTGACACGCGGATTCATTTCAATCACAATCATTTCGCCGTTTTGCGGATTAACGGCAAACTGTACATTAGAGCCACCGGTATCCACACCGATTTCACGCAGCACTGCCAGAGAAGCATCACGCATCAGCTGATATTCTTTATCCGTCAGTGTTTGTGCCGGAGCTACTGTAATCGAATCACCGGTATGTACACCGCACGGATCAAAATTTTCTATCGAACAGATAATAATGCAATTGTCGGCACGGTCACGCACCACTTCCATTTCATATTCTTTCCAACCCAGTACAGACTGTTCGACCAGTAATTCATGAGTAGGTGAAGCATCAAAACCACGTTCACAAATAGTAATAAATTCATCTTTATTGTAGGCAATACCACCGCCACTACCGCCCATGGTGAAAGACGGGCGAATTAATGCAGGAAATCCAACCTGTGCCTGTGCATCCAGAGCCTGCTCCATGCTATGGCAAATAAAGGATTTCGGGGTATGCAGGCCGATTTTATTCATTGCCTCTTTAAAACGGCCGCGGTCTTCTGCTTTATCAATTGCATCTTCGGATGCACCAATCAGCTCTACCTGATATTTTTTCAGAATACCGTTATGCGCCAGATCAAGAGCACAGTTGAGTGCCGTTTGCCCGCCCATCGTTGGCAAAATTGCATCGGGACGTTCTTTTTCAATAATTTTTGCCACTGTCTGCCACATAATCGGCTCAATGTAAGTAACATCAGCCATATCCGGATCTGTCATAATCGTAGCCGGATTGGAATTAACCAGAATGACTTTATAGCCCTCTTCACGCAATGCCTTGCATGCCTGAGCTCCAGAGTAGTCAAACTCGCATGCCTGACCAATTACAATAGGACCGGCACCAATAATTAGGATAGATTTTAAGTCTGTGCGCTTAGGCATACTGATACCTTTATCAAAAATTATCTGTTAATTTAGCGGTACGGCAGGATTGATTTTCTGACAGTCAATCGGTTAGTCGATACTTGCCGTCCATAATTTCAGTGCAAACGCAATAAACATCAGCCCGATTGTGGCTACTGCCCCGGCAGCCAGACGCTGATAGTGACGAAACCACTTGACCAGCGATAAACCACTGAATATCAGTACGCTTAGATAAGACAGGCTGAAAATTTGCAAAATAATAGCCAGCAGTAGAAAACTATATGCCGGATGTGAGTAATGCGGATCAACAAACTGAACAAAAAAAGCCAGAAAAAACAAAATTGCTTTCGGGTTTAACAAACTGAGCAGCAAAGCATGCTGAAAGTAATGGCGTGCCGGAAGCGGTTTACTGGCTTGTGCCGGCTCACACAATGATTGTCTGAAAACATCTGCAGCAGCCTGCTGACGTCTGTTCCATTGCTTAAAAGCTGAACGCAGCAACTGCCAGCCCAGATAAAACAAATACAAGCCACCGACCAGTTTCAGTATTAAAAACAATGCAGGTATGGTTTTGATAATTGAAGTTGCACCTGAGGCTGAAAGCAACATCAAAATACTGTCACCCAGAAATATTCCGGCAACCGCACAATAAGCAGCCCGTGCTCCATATTTTCCGGCCATGGCCAGACAATACATTGAATTTGGTCCCGGCAGCAGAACAATTGCTATGGCACCGACAATATACGTTCCCAGATCAGTAATACCAAACATGGGGATTCCTGTACTTTTTTACTATTCTCAATAAATGTAGTTCGTAATATCACGCAATTAATTTTTATTTGCCGCCTGCATATGTTCGATAAAGCGGTCAAAAAGGTAGGCAACGTCGTGCGGGCCCGGACTGGCTTCCGGATGTCCCTGAAATGAAAAAGCCGGCTGACTGTTCATGCTAATACCTTGTAGTGAACCGTCAAACAGCGATTTATGAGTAATACGAACATTTTCCGGTAAAGTATCTGCATCTACTTCAAAACCATGATTCTGACTGGTAATCACAACCCGGCCGGTATCCATATCCTGTACCGGATGATTGGCTCCGTGATGACCAAAAGGCATTTTGCGGGTTTTCGCCCCTAAAGCCAGACCAAGCAGCTGATGTCCCAGACAAATACCGAATAGTGGCAGTTTATGTGCCAGAATTTCCTGTACAGCTTTAATGGCATAATCACAAGGTTCCGGATCACCCGGCCCGTTAGACAAAAATACGCCGTCAGGATTCAATGCTAGTACTTCAGCTGCCGGTGTAGTAGCAGGAACCACAGTCAGACGGCAGCCCCGTTCACTCAGCATACGCAAAATATTGGTTTTTACCCCGAAATCGTAGGCAACCACATGATATCTGGCTTCTTGCGGTTGAACATAACCCTGTCCCAGCTGCCATTCACCCTGAGTAAATTTATATTTTGCAGAACAGCTTACTTCCCGTGCCAAATCTTTTCCGGCCATGCTGCCAAAAGCACGTGCCATTTCCAGAGCCTGTTCTTTATTTGCATCAGCGCCAGTCAGAATACAGCCGGCCTGTGAACCTTTATCACGCAGCAAACGGGTAAGGCGTCGGGTATCTATATCTGCGATTGCCACAGTATGCTGACGTTTCAGATAATCGGACAGGCTTTCTTGCGCACGAAAATTACTGTGCAATAAAGGTAAGTCGCGAATAATTAACCCGGAAGCATAAATTTGTTTACTCTCAGTGTCTTCACTGTTGATACCGGTATTGCCGATATGCGGATAAGTAAGAGTCACCATCTGTTGAGTATAAGACGGATCAGTGAGGATTTCCTGATAGCCAGTCATGCTGGTATTGAAGACTACTTCACCAACTGCCTGCCCGGCTGCTCCAATGCTGACACCATGAAATACGGAACCGTCAGCCAACACCAGAATTGCACTTGTAGTCATGGATGAGTCCTGTGTATTTAATAGACCGTCAATAACGACAATCTGTTTTTTTATGGATTAATAATCGTGCTTCCAGTTACCAGTTGCAGGCAAAAAAAAACACGCCACTTCACGCAAAAAGCGTGAGCTACGTGCTTGATTATGGCAGAGACATAATATCTGACACTGCCATGAAAGCAATGCATTTTAGCTAATCTTCTCTGCTTTGGCAATGCAGATATTACTAAATAAAAAAGAAAATTTTTATTAATCTGCTGAGCAGCCCGCCGGCTGCCCTTTAGACTGACTGCAAATTTTACAACATTATTTTAGCGTACATGATAATTCGGTGCTTCTTTGGTGATTTGCACATCGTGTACATGCGACTCACTCATACCCGCTGCGGTAATTTCAACAAATTCTGCCTTATCATGCATATCATGAATGGTTTTACAGCCCAGATAGCCCATACTGGAGCGTAATCCGCCTACGAGCTGATGGATAATCTGGCTGATTGGTCCTTTGTAAGGTACCCGTCCCTCAATGCCTTCCGGCACATATTTATCAGCGCTGGAGACATTATCCTGAAAATAGCGGTCAGATGAGCCCTGGCTCATGGCTCCCATTGAACCCATACCGCGATAGGATTTATAAGAGCGTCCCTGATAGAGCTCAATTTCACCCGGTGCTTCTTCAGTACCGGCGAACATACCGCCCAGCATTACCGCAGAGGCGCCGGCTGCCAGTGCTTTAGCCAGATCACCTGAAAAGCGTATACCACCGTCAGCAATCAGCGGCACACCGGTACCGGCAAGTTCTGCAGCCACATTATGAATCGCGGTTAACTGCGGCACACCTACACCGGCTACTATACGGGTTGTACAGATAGAACCCGGCCCGATGCCGACTTTAACTGCATCCGCTCCGGCTGCAACCAGATCACGCGCAGCAGCGGCTGTTGCTATATTACCGCCAATGACATCTACATCCGGATAATGCTGTTTTACCCAGCGTACACGTTCTATTACGCCCTGACTATGTCCATGTGCTGTATCCACCACCAGTACATCTACTCCGGCCTGTACCAGAGCAGCTACCCGCTCGTCTGTGTCTTTTCCGACTCCTACTGCTGCGCCTACTCTCAGCCGTCCTTCACTGTCTTTATTGGCATTAGGAAAAGCTGTGTTTTTTAATATGTCTTTTACTGTAATCAGACCTTTCAGCACCCAGTCTTCATTCACTACCAGCACACGCTCAATTTTATGTGTATGCATTAATTCACGGGCATCATCGATACTGGTAGTTTCACTTACTGTAACCAGACGCTCACGCGGGGTCATAATACTGGATACTTTTTGCTGCAGATTACGTTCAAAACGTAAATCCCGGTTAGTAACCAGACCGACAACTTTGCCATTTTCCAGTACCGGTAAGCTGGAAACTTTGTATTTACGCCCGGGACCGATTAAATCGCCAATCAGCGTATCAGGTGTAATGGTTACCGGATCCTTGACCACTCCGCTTTCATATCGTTTAACATTGGCTACGGCACGTGCCTGTCGTTCAACGCTCATGTTTTTGTGAATAATGCCAATACCGCCTTCCTGAGCCATGGAAATAGCCAGCTTAGCCTCAGTAACCGTATCCATCGCCGCTGAAACCAGGGGTAAATTCAAATTAATCCGGCGGGTAAGCGGAGTTTTCAGAATAACGTCGCGCGGCAGTACTTCAGAATGAGCAGGTACGAGCAGCACGTCGTCAAAAGTGTAAGCTTTTTCGACTATACGCATTTTAGGGCTTCTTTTTAGAGGATGAGAAGAAATTCAG
Organism: Snodgrassella sp. M0351; assembly: GCF_016100575.1. NCBI lineage: Bacteria > Pseudomonadati > Pseudomonadota > Betaproteobacteria > Neisseriales > Neisseriaceae > Snodgrassella > Snodgrassella sp. M0351. The sequence continues at coordinate 1,325,133 of NZ_JACFSG010000001.1, forward strand.
ATAAGGGAATTGGCGGGCAATTTTAACAAATATACGACACACTCGCAAAATATACTTTTACATAAACCGGTCAATTGGCAAACATTGGTTTTTTTTATCGTATAATAGTCAAAACATATATTTCAAACCCAAGGAAAAGTAAACATGCGTCACAAAATACTGAAAATGTCACTGGCAATGGTACTGATGGGCAGCACATTAATAGCAGGTGCTGTGGAGGTATATACATGGCGTGATAACAAAGGCGTAAATGAATACTCAGACACCCCGGTTAATCTTTCACCTGCTAAAACTCAGCGTTTTAACGTGCGCACACAGGTTGCCACGCCTGTAGCAGCACCTCAGCCTAATGCTGAAGCCAGTTCTGATTCAATAGCAGAACAGCAGGCAAAACTTAACCGTAAAATTGAAGAACAGAACAAGCTGACAGATGAGCGGAACAAAAAAATTGAAGAACAAAACAAGAAAAACCGTGAAGCCGCCTGCAAAACTTCGAAGATGAACCGTCAAATGGCTGACAGTCTGCGCACCAATAATCGCGATGCGCTGATTAAACGTTATGATGAAGATGTACGACTGAATTGTAAATAAATTTTTACTCTTGACTATTTTACTCCTTATCCATAAGTTGTTTACGCAGCTTATGGACTTTTTTATGGCTGCATACATAGTTGTTAACCAGATATACCATTACTATGACCAATACCACAGCCACATCATCCAGCAATGCTGACAGTAATAAATTTGATATAGCTCTGTTTCTTAAAAACCTGCCTTTAGTGCCGGGTGTATACCGCATGCTCGATGCAAATGATAAAGTATTATATGTGGGCAAAGCAGTGAATCTGAAACGCCGTGTCAGCAGCTACTTTCAGAAAACCGATTTATCGCCCCGGATTCAGCTTATGGTGAAACAAGTGGCGCGAATTGAAATTACAGCCACTCATTCAGAAACAGAAGCATTGATTCTGGAAAATAACTTTATCAAGGCATTATCGCCGAAATACAATATTCTGTTCCGGGATGATAAAAGCTATCCTTATCTGATGCTGAGCGGACATCAGTTCCCGCAAATGGCGTATTACCGCGGCAGTCTGAAAAAAAATAACCAGTATTTCGGTCCTTATCCTAATGGCTATGCGGTACGTAACAGCATCCAGACATTACAAAAAGTATTCAGACTGCGTACTTGTGAAGATAGTGTGTTTGAGCATCGCGACCGTGCCTGTCTGCTTTATCAGATTAAGCGTTGTTCCGGTCCATGTACAGGGCATATCACAGTTGAAGATTATCAGAGCAGTGTTAAAGCTGCGATCAGCTTTCTGCAGGGAAAAACCAGTGAGCTGACTGCTTCTTTGCATACCAAAATGCAACATGCTGCTGAACAGCTGGATTTTGAAACGGCAGCACAGGTGCGAGATCAGATTCAGGCACTGGGGCTAATGCAGTCTCAGCAATTTATCGACAGCAAACAGGCTCGTCACAATGACATTGATATTCTTGCGCTGGCTGAAGAAAATGATATTGTATGTATTCACTGGGTTAGCATTCGCGGCGGCCGGCATGTCGGGGATAAAAACTTTTTTCCGGATACCCGCTACCGTGTTGCCGAAAAACTCAATCACTATGGAGAGGCATTTGCTGCACAACACTATCTGGGTAAAAATAAGCCGGATATCATTATCAGTAATTTTCAGCTGCCCAAAAGCCTGTGTGAAGCACTGAACAACGAAAACGGTAAACAGATTCAGTTTATCCATAAAACTGTAGGTGAACGGCGCGTGTGGCTGAATATGGCGGAACGCAATGCACATATGGCTATTGAACAGCATCGTTTACAGCAGCATAGCCAGCAACACCGTATTGAAGCGCTGGCTCAACTGCTGGATATGGATGCAGAAAATCTCAACCGGATTGAATGTTTTGATATCAGCCATACTCAGGGCGAGGCTACTATTGCTTCATGTGTCGTATATGAAGATGAAGCCATGCAGCCTGCTAAATATCGTCGCTATAATATTACAACCGCAAAGGCCGGTGATGATTATGCCGCCATGCGCGAAGTATTAACCCGTCGCTACGGACGACTGGCAGATAATGATGACAGTATCGGTGCGTGGCCGGATCTGGTGCTCATAGACGGAGGTAAAGGTCAGGTGCATATGGCTCTGGATGTATGGCAGGAGCTGGGTATTCATATTCCGATAGTCGGTATTGCCAAAGGTCCGGAACGAAAAGCCGGTCTGGAAGAACTGATTATTCCGCATCAGCAGCGCAATATCCGGATAGAACCGCACAATCCTGCCCTGCATTTGTTACAAACTGTCCGGGATGAATCCCACCGCTTTGCCATTACCGGCCATCGGCAGAAACGTGCCAAAGCAAGAGTCACTTCTTCACTCAACGACATACCGGGTATTGGCAGCAAGAGGCGTCAGGCACTATTAACCCGTTTTGGGGGGTTACGCGGCGTGGTTGCCGCCAGTGTGCATGATTTAAGTCAGACGGAAGGTATTAGCCTTGCTCTGGCCGAAAAGATATATGATGCTTTACATTAATACTAATAAATTAATCTGATTACTATCAGTTATATTAATATTACCAATAAACAATACCGGAATATTCAGAAATTTTATTTACAATACTGAATATACAATTATAGAATGCCTGAAACATTGCTGCCTGGGTAAATATCTTTTTTAGATAATACTGGGTATTTTCAGAAATGTGTCAAAACAATATTTATCTCTTCATCAGACTACATGCTGATGACCGGAAACCAGAGATACCGGATATTATTAATAATTTCCAGTAATGTTACCAGTGCTACCAGCTTACAGACAGCGTACAGAAGGCAGAAAATTTTAATCAGAATCCAGCTTAAATATTTGTTTTTCTTTACATTAAAAAGAATACATAAATATAATTATCTCTGAATTTGTTAAATGGAATAATAAAATGACAGAAATAGTTCAAATTTCTTTACATAAAAAATTATCTAGAAATTTTTTAATATTATTTGTCAGTTATTTCATATTTATACTGTGTTCAGTTGGAGCACTCTTATTTTATTTTTATGATGAATGTGAACGATCAGGTGCATGTTTCTTTTTAGGTTTAATAGCACTGATTAATTTTTTGGTTTTTTTATTTTCTATAGTTATTAAAGCTTTAAAGGCAATTTTTTCCCGGACTGAAAATAAACAATCACTTTCATTTAAATTTTTACTGTTTAATTTCACACTATTTCTTATTACCTTTTTTATCAGTATTTCTGGTTATAGATTATTAAGTACCTATTATAATCAAACAGATATTGTTTTACTTAATATTCTCTACTGTTCTTTTTGTATCTTTATCTGTTTTTTAATTTTATTTTTCGCCAAAATAATCAAATGGCTTTTCTTACGTTCAGCTTAATGATAAAAATATTAACTAATTAATTCCGGAAAAAAGTAGATGAACTTCACTCAATACTTACTGCAAAATAAATATGATGACTTGTATCGCTATATATTTAATTATGAACCAATATACTTATTCCGTGTTCCATTATTTATAACATCAGTACCAAATGCAGCATTTTAATCAGAAATGTAATAGCCCGAGCCAGAATTAATTTTTAAACAGTCATTCATAATATACAAACAGCTAGTGATAAATCTGAATATTTTAATGAGTTCAGCAGCAGATAATATTATTTTCCAGTCGCTGTAATTTAAGGCAATTATGATAACTGACTCATCAATATAATGATCAATTGTATATATGATTTAAATCAAACCACAACATTTAAATATATTTAATTTGAAAAATTTATATATAATAAAATAATTTTTATTGACAATAAAATTTAAATATGATTCAGCATTACTTAAATCTCAGAAAATTGATCAGATTTTTAATTAACTATTTAATATTTACAATAGTTTTTTTCATTATACTCGAACTCCCTAGCGGTTTTAGAGATATTAATGAATTTTTTACACGAGAGTCAGTTTTGGGTCTGATGGAAATAACTTTCATTCTCTTTTTATACTTCTTTTTTTTGTTCAAAACGACTAAAACTATTTTCATTCGCAACAGCAAAAATCAATCATCTTCTTTTAAATCTTTATTTTTTAAATTAGCACTTAACATTGGTTTGATTTTGCTATTTCACTTTGTTGTTTATTTATTAGGTATCGACAGAGATTTAGCGTACACTATTTATGGTTTAATGATATATTTCATTTTATATTGCTGGGCAGTCAGTTTTTTTATACTAATAAATATAAAAATCATAAAATATTTTTTACGGGCAGAAAAAAATGTTCAGATTTCTTCTTATAGACTTGTATCCGAAGATTTATTTATGTTTTTAACTAGTTACTCATTAGTTATAATCTGCATGATTGGATTTTACTATTCTATTGGTGATTATACTTACCAATTCAAGCTTTTGTTTGGAATCGGAAAATTAAACTTAATTCTGCTCGGAATTAATTTTTTAACTTTTATATTGATTATATCTGTTTCTACTATTAAACCTGTAAAATATATTTTTTTTAATATTGAAAATAGTGAATCCTTTTCATTTAATTCTTTACTTAGCAGCTCCGGATTATCTCTGATAAACTGCCTCTTTTTGTTTTTTATTAACGGTATATTATTTTTTATAGAATCTTCACAACTTATACAACTTGTTTTCATTTCAGGTGAAATTTTCTGCTTGTGTATCTTTATTCGTTTTTTTATTTTACTTTTTGCCAAAATATTCAAATTACTTTTGTTTTATTCCGCAAATATAATAAAATTAATTAGTAAATAATTTTTTAAAGTCAATAATCTAAATATTAAGTATAAGAATAATCGAATTATCAGAAAATAATTTTCTATTCTACTAGCAAACATATTTTCTTCAATGCCAAAATTAATTTAAAATATCTATCAATTCTACTGTTTTAAAAGAAGTTTAATGGAAAAACTCTAGCTTTTTAAAAACAAAATAACCTACAAAAGTAGGTTATTTTGTTTAAATTTATATTTATCTATATGGTTTACAAATAGTATAATTATCATTCTCATTTTTGTAACCAAAATAGATTTTATTTTGTGGATCAATATATTTCTTATCTAAATAACTTACTATTCCATAATAGCTACCTTTTTCTTTCGGGGTTCCAAAATGTTGCTGTACATCAGGTCTAAATCCAGGTTCGCCCTCTACAAAAATTATTTTATTATTACTTATGATAAAACTACCTACTGTTCCAGATAAGGGTTCTTTTACTTTATTAGAAGCAGCCCATCCAAATATTTTATAAATTCGCGAATTTGATGGAAATGCAATCTCCACATCCTCAATATAACCAGAACAGTTATCTGAAAGTTGAAGATTTTTATTCAATTTTTTAACATTTTTCAATATAATGCCCGCGTTAATATCAGTTATAGCCGCTTGTTTCTTTTGTATACTTGAAATAGGTTTGTATTTTTCCCAGAATATGATTGGGTCTGGATCATTTTGTATCTGATCTAATAATTTAAAACTATAATCACTATTGGTAACATTTGTTTTTACATTGATAAATGATGAATATATATCTAGTAAATTTATACCACTTATCGTTTTATTAAAATTAATATGTTTTTCTTCTTTTGAATCTAAATAAAATAAAGGAACCTGATACTCTTCATATAAATCTACGTCATGAAAAGAATGTTTTTTTTCAACAGACAATCCATGATCAGAAAAATACATCAATTTATATTTTTTCCCTTTTAAATTTTCAGTTATGAGTTTAATAAATGAATCAAGCTTTTCTATTGTAGCTGCATAACAACCAGCTTCACTATTTATATTAAAACTAGGTTTAAATTCTCCTAATCTTTTACATACTGGTTCATGAGAACCCATCATATGAATAAATATAACTTTCGAATTCTGATTTTTATTTATTATTTGTGAAAACACGGGTAACATTTCAATATCATCATTTGCACCAGAATCAAAATCGCCTTTTTTTAAAAAATGTGCCTCACTTGCTAATTTGGATAAGTTAAAAAGTAAATCATCACCCCATCCATTTATTCCTTGATTACTAATCCAGTATGTTTCATATCCAGATTTATTTGCAAGAGAAATGACATTAATACCCCATAAAATTTGATTTTCTTTTGGATCAGCTTTAAATAACATTCGTGATAATGATAAAACTGTGCTTGGCCCGGCTGATACAAATCCATTAATAAATATACCATTTGAAGTGTTGAGAAAAGGCGTTGTATTATGAGGGTAACCATATACCGACATATAATCTCTACGTACCGACTCTCCAATAATAACTACCCTTATTTCTGTATCATCATTGTCGTCTATTTTACCTTCTATTTTAATTGCACTACTATCACCTAAACTTACTTGTTGTTCTTCTTTTTGTTTACGGATAGCTTTCCATGAATCTATTGAATTTTTTAAAAAGGCATTTCTATTTATACCATGATGATTAACTGAGATTCCGAATAAACTAACTATATATAAAAATATAAATGCGAATATAATAAAGTATTTAAATTTATGTTTTTCTTTTTTTGATATTTGATATATAAAAAATTGGATAATTATAAATAAAACAGATAAAAATATTTTATATTTTATAACCATTAAATAACCAATAATTTCTAATTTATTGGTTTGTATTAAGGGTATTAATATTGCTTCTGTCGGCTTGCCATAAATAATTCCAGTTGGAAAATAAAAAGATAAAACAGAAAAAGTAACCAATAAAATTATTGATGTAAATCTGTATTTAGTACCAAAGATATAACAACCCAAAAATATAAAACCAACAATTATATCTTTATTTTCCCAATTTTTTGTATAACCAAGTCCGAATAATAAAATGATAGATGATACAATATATAGAAAATATAATAATATATTCTTTCGTAACATAATAAAAATTTTACTCTTTGAACAAAGAAAGATTAATCTTTACTTTCATATAAACTTTAAATTATTTTATTTTGTAATAAAAATAACAATCAATAAAAATTTTCAAAATAATCAATCAAATAAATCTTTTCTTAAATAAAATTTGACTGGGTTAATTATACCTGAATATATATGGTAAAGATAGCATATCATTCAATATCCTTTACATATAAAAACAATATAATTAACATACTAATAAATTAACATTTACTTTTTATATTAATAATGTTATAATTATCCATACATAAAAGCTTAAATAAATATTTAATTTAAAAATAAATTTTATTAGCATTATCTATAAATTTAGATTAGTAAATAACAAATCTTTAATTACCAATATCTTATTCATACAAAATTAAACAAATTATCAATATAATATAAAGGAGAAAATAATATGTATAATATTGACTACAATAGCTATCGCTCTATAAACAGTTTTAACCAGCGTGTACGTTTTTTAATATTGCATTATACTGCTGAAAATTTTGCTGATTCGATCAAATCACTCACCGGTCCAAATACGAGTATTCATTATCTGATTCCGGATGAAGCAGAAGCAAGCTATCAGGCAGCCGGCTTTAAAGAACTGCGTATTTTTAATCTGGTGGCAGAAACAGACCGGGCTTGGCATGCAGGTGTCAGTAGCTGGCAAGGTCGTAGTAATCTGAATGATACTTCCATAGGTATAGAAGTTGTTAATCTGGCTACCGATAATAACGGTATATTTACTTTTCCATCCTATGGAGTAAATCAGATTAAAGCGCTCAAACAACTAGCTCTGAATATTCTCCAGCGTTATCCGGACATTACGCCAACTCATGTTATCGGTCATTCAGATATCGCACCACAACGCAAAAGTGATCCGGGTGCGGCCTTTCCATGGAAAGAACTGTACAAAGCTGGAATTGGCGCCTGGTTTGATACAAAAACCAAATTAAATTATCTAATCCAATTCACAAAGCAAGGGATACCTGATAATGCAACCATTTTAAAACAATTAAATCGTTATGGTTACGATATCACCGGTGCTGACGCTGATGCTGAACAATTCAACAAACTGATACGTGCTTTTCAACTGCATTTCCGTCCGACTGACTATAGTGGAAGAGTGGATTGCGAAACGGTTGCTATCTTATACGCTTTAATTGAAAAATATTTTCCGGAGGCATAAAACTCTCTTACTTAAAAGAAATAGATATTAAGCAGTTTGAACAAGCCACGAACATAGGTACAAAGTCCGTGGCTTGTTCAGATAAATGATAAATAAGCTGATAATTTATCCGCAGCGGATAGCAATTGCTTATAACCGAGTTACTGAGAGTACACCTTTAACATCGCTCAGGTGGCTAAGTACCCGGGGTAAATCATTTACCTGTTGTACTTCAACAGTAAATCGCAACTGAGCTTCCATATCACGTGATAACGTCTGTACCGCAGTAACATTAAGCCGGTTGCGTGCCAGTGTTTCAGAAATATCGCGTAATAATCCACTGCGGTCTCTGGCACGAATTTCGATATCAATAGCAAAAACCTGCCCGGCTGAATCACTTGCCCAGGATGCAGGTAATACCTTATCCGGAGAAATCTGAGCCAGATATTGAAACGAAGAACAATTGCTGCGATGGATTGAGATACCACGTTCCCGTGTTACAAAACCAATAATTTTGTCTCCGAATGCCGGTTTGCAGCATTTAGCCAGTGTCGTAAATAAACCAGCCTCACCATCAACGAGAACACCACCAAAATTTTTCTTGATTTTACTGCGTTTGACTAAATGGTTTTCTGTTACCGGTGCTTCCGGTTTTTCCAGTAAAGTATCGACTGCTTTCTGAATCATGCGGCCGGAAACTTCACCATGCCCCATAGACAGATAAAAATCATCTGCACTGGAAAATCCCAGAGCTTCAGCCAGTTTATGAATATTTGGCTGCACCTGCATTTTTACTAACTGTTTTTCCAGCGCAGCACGTCCTGATTCCCGTATGGATTCACCGTTCTGCTGCCGGATAAACGCACGAATCTTACTAATGGCTTTATTACTTTTCACCCAACCGTCATGCAGCCAGTTAACCGATGGTTTACCTTCGCGTGCAGTAATAATTTCAACCCGCTGACCATTCTCCAATGGTGTGGATAACGGGACAATCTGCCCGTCTACTTTGGCACCGCGACAACGGTTACCAATATCTGTATGTAATGCATAGGCAAAATCAATCGGAGTGGCACCAGCCGGTAAAGAGAATACCTTGCCATGCGGAGACAGAACATAAATAGTGTCGTTAAACAGTTCTGTCTGGAAAGCACGTGACAGATCTTCACGGCTACTATCGTTTTCGGCGATATTTTCGCGCCAGTCGAGCAACTGACGTAACCATGCGATTTTATGTTCATAGGCTTCATTACCCTTGCCACCCTCTTTATAGCGCCAGTGAGCGGCTACACCAAACTCTGCATAACGATGCATATCAAAAGTTCGAATCTGGATTTCCACGCCTTTGTCTTCAGGTCCGACGACAACAGTATGCAAACTTTGATAATCATTGGGTTTAGGATGAGCAATATAATCATCAAATTCACCCGGTATAGGCTGCCATAAGCTGTGCACGATCCCTAGAGTGGCATAACAGTCTGCTACTGTATCCACCAGAATGCGTACTGCCCGTATATCATACAAACCATCAAAGCTCAGTTTCTTTTTTACCATTTTACGGTAAATAGAATAGATATGCTTTGGCCGTCCGGCCACTTCAAAATGCATATTCAGGCGGCTCAGTTGCTGTCTAAGGGTATCAACAAAATGTTCAATATAGTCCAGACGCTCAGTACGCTTTTCATCCAGCAGACGGGCAATTTTCTTATATTCATCCGGATTCTGATAACGAAAACTTAAATCCTCAAGCTGCCATTTCAGCTGCCATACTCCCAGGCGATTGGCCAGAGGGGCAAAAACTGTCATGGTTTCTTTAGCTACGTCCTTTTTTAATTTTTCGTCTGTGACTTTACTCAGGTAGCTCATGGTCTGGGCGCGCATGGCAAGTTTAATCAGTACGACCCGGATATCCGATACCATCGCCAGTAACATCTGTCGCATTGCTTCAGCCTGCTGCTGCCGTTCCTCCTGTGTAGCCAGAGGGCTGATGCTGACAAAATAAGTAAGCTTCTGTACCTGATACAAACCTGCAACCAGCTGCATTACACTGTCACCACATTCTTCTTTGACAATATTTTTCCAGTCAGTGACATAATTGGGCAGACAGCTCAGCATTGTGGCGGCAACAGCATCGGCCATCAAATCCATATCTGCTACCGATTTAGCAGCAGCCATTAAATTGATATACAGATCTTCACCGGCAAAGGTTACCGCGTCTTTCGGATAGCTGTTATTTACCAAACTCTGGGCATGCCGGAGCATTACTCCCATCGCTGCTGGTAAGGTGGCAATATAATCATCTAACCAGACACACGGTAAGCATGGATTGGTGACAAGAGCTTGATCAGGCGTGCTAACCATGTTATCAACCTGTTGATTTGTGTAAATTATGGCGACCATTTTACCAAAACAGACCATTTTATGCTTCATATTAGGCTGTAGAAAAACAGGAATAGTGCTATTATGCGCAACTTTCGCATACACTATATGCAAATAACTTCGCTCGTCCCGCGTTTATAACTTTCGCATATAGTCTTTATTTTTAAAGGATTTATAATGCAGACTCATCCCGAAGTCATAGGTGTTGACGCGCTGGCCGAAAAAATTCGCAAAATTCCGAACTGGCCGCAGGAAGGAATTTTATTTCACGACATTACTCCGGTATTACAAAGCCCGCAGTACTTCCGTCTGCTGGTAGATTTAATGGTTTACCGGTATATGGATCAGAAAATTGATGTTGTGGCCGGTCTGGATGCACGCGGTTTTATTATCGGTGCTGCTCTTGCCTATCAGCTGAATGTCGGTTTTGTTCCCATCCGTAAAAAAGGCAAGCTTCCTTTTACTACTATTGCGGAAAGTTACGAACTGGAATACGGACATGCAACCATCGAAATGCACACTGATGCGGTAAAACCGGGGACTCGTGTGCTGCTGGTAGATGATCTGGTTGCCACCGGAGGTACGATGAATGCCGGTGTAAAACTGATTCGTAAACTGGGTGCTGAAGTAGTAGAGGCAGCTGCAATTATCGAATTTACAGACCTGCCCGGCGGCAAAAAAATTCGAGATGAAGGAGTACCATTGTTTACGCTGTACCAGAATTCCGGTTCTGTTGAGCAATAAAATCCTTCTGGTTGAACTTTTACCTGATCAACAAAAAAGCAGAGCAAAACGCTCTGCTTTTTTATGCAAAAATATACTTATTTAGTTAATATCCAGTACCGGCATGGTTTTTACCAGCTCATCCACAGCTTTAAGCTGAGCAAGAAATGGTTCGAGCAAATTCAAAGGTAAAGCACTGGGACCATCGCAACGTGCCTTATCCGGATCAGGATGTGATTCAAGGAATAAACCGGCCAGCCGGGTAGCCATACCGGCTAATGCCAGATCCAGTACCTGACTGCGACGCCCGCCTGAAGCGGCAGCATCAGCCTGACGTTGCTGCAATGCATGGGTTACATCAAAAATAACCGGTAAATCAGCACAAACTTTTTTCATCACACCAAAACCCAGCATATCAACTACCAGATTATCATAACCAAAGCTGCTGCCACGCTCACACAGAATAAGCTGCTGATTGCCGGCTTCATAAAACTTTTCAACAATATTCTTCATCTGGTGCGGGCTTAGGAACTGAGGTTTTTTGATATTAATTACTTTACCGGTTTGTGCCAGTGCCACCACTAAATCAGTCTGACGGGCTAAAAACGCCGGCAACTGTAATACATCGGCAACCTCAGCTACCGGTGCAGCCTGATAGGGTTCATGAACATCAGTAATTACCGGCACACCGAATTCCTGTTTAACCGCAGCAAAAATTTTCATTCCTTCTTCCAGCCCTACTCCGCGATAGGAATGAATAGAAGAGCGGTTGGCTTTATCGAATGAGGCCTTAAAAACCAGCGGAATGCCTAGTTTACGGGTAACCTCTGCATAATGTGCACATGTGCGCATTGTTAAATCCAGATTTTCCAGTACATTCAGACCACCAAACAGTACAAACGGTAAATGGTTGGCTACTTCAATATTGCCTACATGAATAATTCCGGCCACAATTAATCCTCAGTAAATTCGGGTGAATGGATAACACAATCCATATTAACCTAAATTATTTATTCTACAAAAATGTCCGACATTCGTCCAAGTCAGTAAACAGCTTTGATGATTTAACATTTCACTAAACCTGTTATCATGACTTTAAATTTGTTTGTACATTAATATAGAATATCTGTGTCATTCAAGGCATAGGATGAAATTTCAGTTTCACGCTACAATAGCAGACATAAACAGACTGCAAAAACTGACATATGTTTTAACTTTCTGAAACAGGACTGATTTTGGTATATTTCACGCAGAAGCGCTTGCAATGGCTGTTTTTAAGTATGTTACTGTCGTCCATTACCTCCATGGTGTGGGCTGTGAGCCTGCCAGCAGACAGTGATGATACTGATGATGATGTTCCGCCACCCAAAACCGGCCTGCTGCACAGATTACTGCACGGGCAGGAATCTGAGGAAAAAAAACAGCCTCAGACACCAAAAAGTCCGCGAGTTCCTGTAACCATAGATATTAACAATTCATCCTTAAAAAAACTGATTTATGATCATCTGCCTCTGATTACTCAGCAATTGATTGAAGATCTGGATGATGAGCAGCTCAGTTTTCTGGCAGAAGAAGCACCGCAGCAAACGCAAACCATGCTGGAAACTCAGGGATACTTCAATGCTGAAGTTAATCTGGAGAAACAAAGCAATAGTTACATTATCCATATAAAGCCCGGTCCGCTGACCCATATTGAAAATGTCGACGTTTCTCTGATTGGTGATGTAACCAGTGACGATAATCTGACCAACTATTACAAAACTGCTATTGATAACTGGGTGCTGCCTGTAGGCGACCCGTTTACTCAGAGTAACTGGTCAGCAAGTAAATCTTCTGTTCTCAGCGCTATTGTGCGCAAAAAATACCCGCTGGCAACCATTAGCGCCAGCCGTGCAACTATTGATCCGCAAAAAAATAAGGCTGAACTGTCTCTCACAATTGACAGTAAGCAGCCTGTATATTTTGGTGATATTCACGTTAGCGGAAATGAACGATATCCTGTTTCAATCGTCACTGGTATGGCCAGTTTTGCTTCCGGCTCTCCCTATGATTTGGACAAACTTCTGGACTATCAGCAGGCACTGGAACAGGACAGCCATTATGGTAATGCCGTAGTCAGTGCAGATTTTGACCATATGGAAAATAATCAGGTGCCGGTTCTGGTGAAAGTCAGTGAAATGCGGCGCCAGAAGCTGACCTTTGGTTTACGTTATGACACCAAAAACGGTCCGGGTTTTCGTGGTGGGTATGACCACTATAATGTTTTTCATAAAGGGTTTGTCGGCTCAACCTTGCTGGATACAGACCGCTATGAGACTACTTTCGGTTTAGGTCTGAGCCAGCCTCGTGACAATCGCGGTCACTACTGGACCAGCAATCTTAACTATACCTACTCTACTGTCCAGCATCTGGAAAGCCGCGCCTTATCCAGCGGGATGTGGAAGGTTCGAGACCGTGACGGAATTGATTCGCGAATCGGGATTGAATACGTTACTGAAAGCAGCAAAATTGAAAATGGACCTGATCTCGGACACAGCTATGCCACCATGGTGACAGCTTCATGGAAGCGGCAGAACATAGAAACCCAGCTGCGACCGGCTAATGGTTATTATCTGGAAGGTAAGGTAGGTACCACTCTGGGTAAACTGATATCATCAGCATCCATGCAAAGAGTTACAGCTAGTGGCGGCTACTATTTCACCCCTGAAAATAAAAAATACGGAACATGGTTTTTACGCAGCCAGATTGGCTATGTACATACCGGTGATGCTGTAAACGTACCTTCTGTGCTGATGTTCCGTGCCGGTGGCGCCAATAGCGTACGTGGTTATGAAATAGACAGTATCGGTATTAAAAGCTCACATAATTCAGTGTTACCTAACCGTACGCTGGCTGTAGCCAGTGTTGAATACCAGATTCCAGTGTATAAAGATTTTTCTCTGGCGCTTTTTCATGATGCCGGTTCGGTATCGAAAAACTTCAGCGACATGCAATGGCGTCATGGCAGTGGATTCGGAGTACGCTGGTTTAATCCGGTTGCCCCGTTTGCCTTTGATATAGCCTATGGCCATCATGATGAAAAATGGCGCTGGTCTATCAGTTTGGGAACTAAATTCTAATGGCTGAAACTACCATCAACTCAGGCGAAACACCTGTTCCCGCCACGCCGCCTTCCGTACCCCCGCGTAAACCACGCTGGAAATCATGGCTGAAAACCAGTCTGTATTCTCTGCTGGCTTTGTTTATTATTATTGTGGCACTATTATGCTGGCTGATTGGTACAGAATCCGGTCTGCGTTTTGGTGTACATACTGTCCCGAAATGGTTTGGGGTGCACATCCAGACAAAAAATCTGACCGGCACTATCTGGCGCGGGTTTTCCGGCACAGATATTCACGTCAGCCATCGCGATTTTGATTTATCCATAGATAAAGTACGTCTTGACTGGAATAATCGTGAATTATGGCGACGTCGCTTCCACGTACGGCTGCTCGATGTTGGTAAAATTAATTATATAGACCATAGTGTACCCAAACCCAAGCCCGTTCCTACCCTACCCAACAGCATCAGTCTGCCATTACAAGTTATTATTGATAACATTCAGCTTGGTGGATTCACACTGGGTAAAAAAGAAACGCCAGTTTTGCTTGCCAGCCAGGCCAGTTACACTTTTGACTATCACAAACATCAGCTTATTCTCAGTGAGCTGAATACACCATGGCAGAGCATCCACGGCAATGCAGCCATTACCACTCAGACACCCTTTATACTGAGCGGACAGCTGAACGGAAGCGGCACCATTGATAAAACTGCGGTTGAAAGTGCTGCGCTCATCAAAGGCAGTCTGCAACAGCCAGATATATTTGCCCGCCTGGACGGCGGAAATATTCATTTCCGTACCCATGCCATCATCAGACCGTATGCACTGCAACTCAATCATAAAATCATCAGCCTGAATCTTCAAAGCCGCCATATTAATCCGGCTGCTTTTAATGCAAACTTACCATTTGCCGATCTGAATCTCAATTTAGATCTGGCACCCGTAAACAACGGCAAAGGTCAGCTTGTCGGACATATTAAGCTTGGGAATGAACAGCCACTGGCCTACAACGATGCCAAACATGGCGGTTTACCTGTACGCAGTATTGAAGGTGACATTAACATCGATAATAACGGCAAACTTATCTTACCGGCATTAACCACACGTCTGCTTCAGCAGGGACAAATCATCACCCGCGGAAATATCGATAGTGCATCCAGACAACTCGATATCAACAGCCAATTATTACGTATTTACGCCAGCGATGCTCTGGCTACACCACTACCCGGTTCACTTAATGGTCATATTCGTGTATCCGGTAGTTTCAACGGCCTGATTACCCAATGGCTTCTGTCCAGTGAAAAAGGCAACAGCGAAGGTTCGATTCAGATTATTACTGATGAACAGAAACATCAGCAAACCCTGATACTCGATAAACTGAACATCACCCCCAATGGCGGCGGCAGCTTTAATGCCAAAGGCAGTCTGGCACTGTATCAGAATAAAGCAATCCAGCTGGCCATCAACAGCAACAATTTTAATCCCGCCAAAGTTAATTCAGATTTTCCGGCAGGCAGTATCAACGGACATATCAACGTTAACGGACAATTGGGACAACAACCTGCCATTCAGGCAGACATGCTCTGGCATAACAGCATTCTTTCCGGTGCACCTCTTTCAGGCAAAGCTGTCATCCGCTATCGCAATCAGCATCTGGAACAGGCCAATATTAACCTCAATGCCGGCCCGAACCGGATAGTTACCAATGGCAGTTTTGGTAAAAAAGGTGACAAGCTCAATCTTGATATCAATGCACCCAATCTGGGATTATTTGGATTAGGCATGAAAGGTTTGCTCAGCACCAAAGGCTTTATCGCCGGAGAACCAAAAAAAATTACAGCAAATCTTACTGGTGCGGCACGCAACCTGCAAATTACTCAACTACTTAACATTAATCAGCTGGATTTTAAACTTGTTGGTTCACCTGATATTAATCAGCCATTACTGGTTAACCTGAATGCAGATCATATCAGCATCGCTGGCAGCACCAGCGAAAAACCCACGGTCATTAACAGTACCGACATTAAAATCAATGGCCGCGGCAGCCAGCATCAGCTTCAGGGTAGCAGCAATCTGACTCTGGATGGCAAAGCTTACCATTTTAATCTCAGTACGCATGGTGGTCTGGACCAGCATTATCAGTGGCGCGGACGAGTTAATGCTCTGGATATAAGTGGCGCACTTAATTTGAAACTGCTCAATCCTATTCAGCTTGAGGCCGGAACCGAGCATGTCAGCATGCAAAATGCACGCTGGGCTGCATTGAACGGTAACTTAACTCTGAATAATCTGAACTGGGATAAAAATAAAGGTCTGATTACCCGTGGTTCAGCCAGCAATCTGGCTTTGCACGAATTACACAACGTCATAGAATTACCCGTTGAGCAAAACCTGATCATTGGTGGTGACTGGAACTTCAGTTACAGTCGCCACATGCAGGGCTATCTGAAACTATACCAGCAGGGCGGTGACATTACCCTGCCACAGCATCAGCAGAAACTTGGCTTACAAAATGTACGTCTGGATGCACAATTCCAGAACGGTCATATCAATAATCATCTGAGTGGTATTACCCGTTATGGAACTACAGATGCCACACTGGTTATTACTCCTGACAATAACGGCAAAGTCAGTACTGCCCCCATCAGCGGACGTATAAAACTTGATAGCCCTGATCTGAGCACTATTCGCAATCTTCTGCCCATTGGTATGCAGCTTAAGGGCAATATGCATGCCGAAGCCGGCATCAGCGGACATCTGAATGAACCTCTGCTTAATGGTACGCTTACCGGTAATAACCTTTACTACCGAGATCAGGCCAACGGCACTATTCTTGAAAACGGCAACCTTAAAAGCCACTTTCAGGGGCGGCGCTGGTTAATTGACAATCTTAGTTTTGCGCGCCGTGACGGAACTATTAAACTCAGTGGCGTAGTAGATATGACCAAACTCACTCCAGATATTAACGTTACTGCCCACTTTGACCATTACAATATTTTTGATCAGATAAACCGTCGCCTTACCATAAGCGGAAATACTCAGCTACTGTATACTATTGCACACGGAATTGTTCTGAACGGCAAACTAAAAGTCGATAAAGGTCTCTTTGGTATGCAAAAATCAGGAATGCCACAGTTAGATGACGACGTTGTCGTACTGGGTCGCGAAAAGACAGCAGAACAGCAACGCCCTACACCTATCCGGCTCAATCTCGATTTAGACATGAATGATGCTTTCCGTTTCAGTGCTGAAGGGATTGACGTTCTGCTTGGCGGTCAGCTTACTGCTACTGCCAATCCGGGCAGCACGGTTCAAATTGTTGGTACAGTAAACGTTGTTCGCGGACAATACAAAGCTTACGGACAGGATCTGGTTATTCAGCATGGGAGTACCATTTCTTTCGTAGGTCCGATGGATAATCCCAATTTGAAAATACGTGCCAAACGCCGTTATTCACAAGTTGGTGCGGGTGTTGAAGCACTCGGACGGCTGGATAGCCCGCGTATTAATCTGATAGCCAATGAAGCCATGAGTGAAAAAGACAAACTATCGTGGCTGATACTCAATCGTCCCAGTAGCGGCAGCGCCGGTGACGAAGCCGCCATTGCAGCTGCGGCCAGTGCCTGGCTTGCCGGAGGCCTGAATGACAAGCTTGGTTTACTTGACGAAATCGGCCTTACCAGCCAGCAAACCCGAAATAGTCAGACTGGCGAAATGAATCCTGCAGAACAGGCCATCACAATCGGCAAACATCTGTCTAACAATCTTTATATCAGCTATCTGTATGGAATTGAAAGTGCGACCCAGACCGTCAGCATTACCTATCAGATTAGCCGTGCACTGCAAAGCATTGTGCGCATAGGTACCGGATCGGCCGGAGGTGAAATCCGCTATACCCACCGTTTTGATTAAATCATCACTGATAAAAATGTTCAGAGTACACAACCTGCACATGGTTTAAAATACTCTGAACATTTTATATATTGCTTTAATTATAAAAATAAATAAATTATATTATTTAATTAATTTTATATGTAAATATTTGTTATAATAATTTTATTATGGAAAAAATAGAAAAAATACTCTTGTCAGTGGCTGCCATAGTTTTTAGCGTTTCGATTATAGGTTTAACTCTATCCGATGCGAAATTTATTTTCGGGCTTACCAGACACGGAAAAGAAACATTAGCTACGGTAATAGATACCAAATCCCAAGACGAAGGACGTGGGATAGTCCTCCATATACTGACAGTAGAATACACCGACAACTATAATAAAACCTATATCAAAAATGATATTAAAACCTATAAAAACTTAAATCCTGGCGATAAAATTACAATTATTTATAATAAATTTTCTCCTCAGGTAGCCGATATCAAAGGCAACCATAACCGTAAAAATAATTTTTCTGCAGAACTATTCGCCTCCTTTATGATTATCATTGCTGCAATTTATTATTATCAGGAATTTAAATTCAATCCAAATTATTGGAAATTTAAAAAAAGATATTAGTATCAGTTTTAGATAAAAAAATAGTGTATTGAATTTACTAACGAGAAACAATATCTTTTTTACTGAATAATTATTTCCTTTAAAGAAACAGAATGAACACATTACAAAATGTGTAGGTTTTTGGTTACCTAGTAGAGACAGAGCAGCTTTACTAATGAATCCTGCAGAACAGGTCATCACAATCGACAAACATCTGTCTGATAATCTTTATATCTGTTATCTGTATGGAATTGAAAGTGCGACCCAGATCATCAGCATCACCTATCAGATTAGCCGTGCACTGCAAAGCATTGTATGCATAGGTACCGGATCGGCCGGAGGTGAAATCCGCTATACCCGCCGTTTCGATTAAGTCATCACTGATAAAAATGTTCAGAGTTCACAACCGGTACATGGTTTAAAATACTCTGAACATTTTATATACTACTTGAATTGTAAAAATAAATAATTTATATTAGTACAATGAATTTTATATATAAATATCTGTTATTAGCTCCTTATTATGAAAAAAATAAACAAAATAATAATAATATCCTGCTATATCAGCTTTATAGTCCTTACCGCACTATATATGGCTGTAACTTTCTCCGATGCGAAAATTATTTTCGGACTTGCCAGACATGGGGAAGAAACATTAGCTACGATAGTAACTAGCGAATCCTATGTCTATAGAAATCGTGAATATTATTTAGTAACAGCCGAATTTACTGATAAATATAATAAAACTTATATTACAAATACTATCAAAACCGAAAATAGCTTGAAGCCTGGCGATAAAATTACAATTATTTATAATAAATTTTCTCCTCAAGTTGCCGATCGCAAAGACAACAGTTTGCGCAAAAAGAAATTTAATATAAATTTATATATTTGCTTTATTTTTATTATTCTTACAATTCAAGGGTATCAGGAATTCAAATCCAGTCCAAATTTTTGGAGATCCAAAAGAAAATATAAGCATAAGCTTTAAGTAAAAATTTAATACAAAATAAATAATCTTTTTTCTAAAGATATTAGCTTATATTCTTGAAAAAAATCCAATCTATTCCAATTTAACTTTTATCAGACATAATTCCAGGTTTATAATAATTATTTCAGCAGATACATAAACTTATTACTGACACCTGTGTCTACTGAAAATGCCAATTAAGTAACAATCTGCAATTATTTAAACCTATTTTCTGTCTTAAAACGACCAACAACAGTAAACCACTCAGCCCGCACAAACAGACCCGTCAGCAACAGAAAACTTCCTAATCATTCCAGCATATCAGCAACACCAATTATCGAAATGCTATTGATCCAGTCTCGTCAGTTATAAAAATCGCCATTATCAGAATATTGTGCGCATAGGTACCGAATCAGCCGGAATGAAATTCGTTATATCCGCCGTTTTGATTAAGTCATCACTGATAAAGATGTTCAGAGCACACAACCGACACATGGTTTGAAATACTCTGAACATTTTATATATTGCTTGAATTGTAAAAATAAATAAATTATATTATTTAATTAATTTAATATGTAAATATTTATTATTATTCTTTATATTATGAGTAAAATAGAAAAAATCCTCTTATTAGTGGTTGCCATATTTTTTAGCTTTAAGATTATAGGTACAACTTTATATGATGCAAAATTACTTTTCATACTTTCCAGATACAGTGAAGAAACATTCGCTACGGTAATAGATTCCAAAGAATCTATCTTTTCCTCAAGAAAAACTGGGGAAGTCTATATACTGACAGTTATATATACCGACAAACACAATAAAACTTATATTACAAATATTCGTAGCGATTATCACTTATCTCCTGGTAATACAATTAAAATTATCTATAGTAAATTTTTTCCTAAAGTAGCAGATATCAAAGGCAATCATAGCCGTAAATTTGAGTTTTATTGTTATTTATTTTTATCTTTTATGATTATTATTACTGCAATTTATTATTATCGAAAATCTAAATCAACTCCGGATTATTGGAAATCTAAAAAAAGATATTAGCATTAGTTTTAAATAAAAAAATTTAGTACAAAATAAATAATCTTTTTTCTAATGAAATTGGCATATATTCCTAAAAAATCCAATCCATTCCAATTAAACCTTTATAACTCTTATCAGACATAAATCCAGGTTTATAATAATTATTTCAGCAGATACATAAAATTATCGCTAGCACCGGCATCTGCTTAAAATGCCATTTAAGTAACAATCTGCAATTATTGAAACCGATTTTCCGTCTTAAAAATGACCACCGCCGGCAACAGAATACTTCCCAATCATTCCTGCATACCGGCAACACTTATTATCAAAAATAACACTATTGATCCATTCCCGTCAGTCATTGAAAATCGCCGCTATAAAAATTTTGCCGTGGCATGCTGTATGTATAAAAAAGCTACGACTATACGTAGTAACCCCAAAGCAAACTCAGCCCCCATAGTATGAATCTTATCTATCTCAAACATAGTAATTTCTGCCATTCATTCATAAAAAACATGAAAATAGTGTATTGAATTTACTAAAAAGAAACGATATCATTTTTATTAAATAATTATTTCCTTTAAAGAAACAGAATGGACACATTACAAAGCATGTGGGTTTTCCGTTACGTAGTAGAGTTAGGCAGCTTCACTAAAGCTGCTGAATTTATGGATATTTCTACTGCGATGGCCAGTAAACACCTGCATCATCTGGAAAAAAACATTCAGGCTAAACTACTCAACCGTACCAGCCGTCGCATCAGCCTTACCGAAGCCGGACAGGAATACTATCATCGCTGTGTAGAAGCACTGGATACACTTACCGAAGCCAAACGTGTTGCACAGGCTGGTACGGTCAAACCGCAGGGCTTACTTAAAATTACCGCTCCTAACTGGTGTGCTTCACGCCAGTTTGGTGAAATTCTATCAGAATACCGGCAGCAATTTCCGGAAGTAAGTTTATCCATCAACCTGGACAGCCGGCGTACCGATCTGGTTGCAGAGGGTATCGATCTTGCTTTACGTGTCACCAATAACCCTGAACCCAATCTCATTGTTAAACCCATTACCCGCATTGATTTTTTATGGGTAGCCAGCCCGAAATATCTGGAAAAATACGGCATGCCGCATACTGTAGCAGACCTGAAACAGCATTATGGTCTGTTACCACAATACGTTCATCTTGATTTACCGCTTATTCCTGCCTGTACCAGTAACAGTGCTCTGCTAATACACAAGATGGCGCTTAATCATATGGGACTGGCATACTTGCCTGAATGGATGGTGAGAGAAGATATACAACAAAAACGTTTAGAAATCATCGAACACATCGCTTGTCCGGAAAGCCATACACTGTATGCAGCCTATATGAATCGTGAATTTCTCAGCGCTAAAGTGCGTAGTTTTATTGATTTTCTGGCAGAAAAATTTGAAACTGCTAAAAACCGCTAAAATCCAGTAAAAAATCTAAGGGGAGAACAGTATGCTCAGCCACGATAATGCCATCAGCTTTTTACAGCAATTATTTCGCTATACTATCGAAGAAGCCAGTCCGGTGAATAAAATGAGTAACTGGTTACCACAGACCAATCCATGCGGACGAGTGATAGTTGTCGGTGCAGGCAAAGCTGCTGCTGCCATGGCGGCTGAATGGGAAAGAATCTGGCCACAAGACTATCCGCCATTATCCGGTGTCGTTGTTACCCGCTACGGACACACCACCCCTACAAAGCACATCAAAGTACTCGAAGCCAGTCATCCCCTGCCGGACACTGCCGGACAGGCTGCTGCTCAGGCCTTACTTAATGCTGTTAGCGGACTAAATCCGCACGATCAGGTATATTATCTCGTTTCCGGCGGTGCTTCCGCTCTGACCACACTGCCTGTTAGCAGCATTACACTGGCTGATAAGCAATATATTAACCGCCAGTTACTTAGTAATGGTGTTCCCATAGACGCTATGAATACACTGCGGAAACATCTTTCTCGCATCAAAGGCGGTCGACTGGCTGCCGCAGCAGCACCAGCACATATCACCACTCTGGCTATTTCAGATGTAGTTGGTGATGATATCAGTACCATAGGCTCCGGCGCAGGTGTGCCCGATCCTACCACACTGGCTGATATTAAACGTATCGTAAATCAATACCAAATCGATCTCCCCGCAAGTGTTATCACCTATTTAAATAAAGCTGATGCAGAAACACCTAAAAATCTTCCAAACAGCAGTGCTCACATAATTATTAACCCTGATCAGGTATTTACTGCCGTGCAAAATTGGGCAATCAATCAGGAAATTGAAGTACTGTATCTGGGAGACCGTATAGGTGGCGAATCACGGGAGGTGGCTCAGGTGATGGCCGGAATCGCTCTGTTTCAGCAAAACCGGCATCAGCGCAGTAAACCTTTGCTGATTCTCAGCGGTGGAGAAACCACTGTTACCCTGAACCGGCAACAAGGACGCGGAGGTCGTAACACTGAATTTTTACTGGCACTGGCTATTGCTCTGAATGGAGCAAACAATATTTATGCACTGGCGGCCGATACAGATGGTATTGATGGCAGCGAAGATAATGCCGGAGCATGGATAACACCTGATACATTACTCCGTGCTGAACAGGCCGGAATATCAGCACAAGATATGCTGAATAATCATAATGCATATGATTTTTTCAGCACAACCGGACAACTACTGGTGACAACCCCGACATTAACCAATATCAATGACTTTCGTGCAATCTTAGTGCTGTAAATTAAATAATAGTAAAAACCAACCTGATAAATTGTTGTTAATAAATAATATATTTTTATCAGACATACAGTAGTTAATTGCTCTAAACAATACAGATTTACTCATTTCTGAACTTTCCCACGCGCAAAATCTACTGCCATAGTGACAGCTGTTTTGGCTTGCGGACTATTTTTCCAGCAGCTACTGCCAACCAAACTGGCTGCCTGCTCAGTAATATTCTGTGGGTTTGCAAAAGCAAGCTTATCCAATGAGTCAATACCCATCTGCTCCAGACGCATAATTACCTTTTCTCCTACCCCTTTTACAGTAAGCAAAGCCGCTTTTTCAGTTTCAGTAAATGCCATTTATTTCTCTTTTCTGAATATAATAATTTCAATATGATTTAAAATACTATAAATATCAGTCATAAAGCAAACTGAAAATAATCATTCAATCTTAAAACTGCCAGTTCTTATACTCATCCTGATAAAATTATTCAGGCAATAAAATCAGTATTTAGCTTGTCCTTATTTGATTCAGACCTGAAAAAAGCGAGTACTCAACTCGCTTTTTTTTTACATAATATTCAGAACCATTGTCCGAAACGGCGAATATACCAGCGTTTCACTATCTGAGTTACAACACAGTAACAACCCAGTGTCAGTACCAACCAGGGGAAATATTGCCATGGTAGCGGTACCAGCCCGATCCAGCTGCTAATTGGCGAAAACGGAATATAAATACCAATAGCCATAATTAACCCTGTCATCAGCAATACCGGTAAAGCAGCGGTACTTTGTACAAACGGTATTCTGCGGGTACGCAGCATATGTACTACCAGAGTCTGTGACAATAAACCTTCTACAAACCAGCCGGAATGAAACAGATTCTGCACTTCCGGCGCATTAGCATGGAACACAAACCACATCAGCGCAAAAGTACTGATATCAAATATAGAGGAAATAGGACCGATAAACAGCATAAAACGGCTGATATTGGATACATCCCATTTACGCGGTTTACGCAAAAATTCCTCATCCATTTTATCCCACGGCAATGATAGCTGAGAAAAATCATACAGAAGATTCTGAATCAGTAACTGAATAGCCAGCATAGGCAGAAATGGCAGGAACGCACTGGCAAACAATACTGAAAACACATTGCCAAAATTAGAGCTGGCAGTCATATTCAGATATTTAATAATATTGCCAAAAGTTTCACGTCCTTTGATTACGCCCTCTTCCAATACCATCAGACTTTTTTCCAGCAGAATAATATCAGCCGATTCTTTGGCAATATCAGTAGCCGTATCCACAGAAATACCGACATCGGCATCGCGCAGAGCCGGAGCATCATTGATACCGTCACCAAGAAAACCGACTGTATGTCCGTTTTCCTGAAGCAGACGAATAATCCGTGATTTCTGTAATGGTGTTAGTTTGGCGAATACAGTATGTTTTTCCAGCAGAGGTTTCAGTACCTCATCACTTAGAGCCTCAATTTCACTACCTAGTAAAGGCTGTCCGGCTTCAATTCCGACTTCATAACAAATCTTACGGGTAACAATCGCATTATCACCAGTTAAAACCTTAACAGTCACACCATTTTCACTCAGCGCAGCAATAGCCTGTGCAGCACTGTCTTTCGGCGGATCTAGAAAAGTCAGAAAGCCGCACAGAGTAAGCTCAGTTTCATCAGCAACTGCATATTGTGCTTTCTGAGCTTCAGTACTAATGTATTTTTTACCAATCGCCAGTACCCGGAAACCTTCCTTATTATAGCTTTCAGCTAAAGCCAGCAATTGTTCCCGCCGCGCTGCATCTAATGGCAGATATTCTCCGTGCTCATAAACACAGCTGGAAATAGACAGCATTTCTTCCACTGCGCCCTTACAAATCAGCACATGGCGCTGTTCTTCATCCTGTAAAACCACAGATAAACGCCGGCGAATAAAATCAAACGGTAATTCATCAATTTTATGATAGCTGCCATCGCTGATACCTGCCCTGTTTTCAGGCTCCTGTGCAAAACGCACAATGGCTTTATCCATCAGATTTTTCATACCGCTCTGATAGGAACTGTTTAACCAGGCCAGTTGCAAAACTTCACTATCATTATTGCCATGAATATTCGTGTAATGCTCAAGAATAATTTTATCCTGAGTTAATGTACCGGTTTTGTCTGTACATAAAATATCCATTGAACCGAAATTCTGAATAGCACTCAGGCGTTTTACCACTACCTTACGCCGTGCCATGGCCATAGCACCTTTAGCCAGATTGGCACTGACAATCATTGGCAGCATCTCAGGAGTCAGCCCGACAGCAACAGCAAGTGCAAACAGAGCAGCATCCCCCCAGTCTCCCTTAGTGAAGCCATTAATCAGCAACACCACCGGCACCAGAACCAGCATAAAACGAATCAGCAAATGACTAACACTGTTTACACCGCGATCAAACGCAGTCTGGCTGCGTGTACCGACAATTGATTTGGCCAGAGAGCCAAAATAGGTATCATTTCCTGTTGCCACAACCACGGCTTTAGCCGTACCACTGACAATATTAGTACCCATGAAGCAGATATTTTCTGCATCCAGCGGATCAGCTGATAATGGCTGCTCTTCAATAGCAAGCGTGCTATTCATACCAAGAGTATCAGATTTCTCTACCGGAATAGACTCACCGGTCAGTACAGCCTGACTGATAAACAAGTCACGTGATTCAATCAGACGCACATCAGCCGGTACCATATCGCCGGCAGATAACAAAATAATATCTCCCGGTACCACTTCTTTAATCGGTACTTCAAGCTGTTCTGCATTGATATCTCTATGGCTGCGGCGCACTACTGTAGCAGTGGTGCTGATCATAGATTTCAGCGCCTGTGCAGCCTTATTGGAACGATATTCCTGCCAGAAACTGAGTACACCACTGAGCAGAACCATTACCAGAATTATTGTAATACCGCTCACACTGGTTTCTTCACCATTATGCAAAGGAATCAGATAATCAGTGAAAAAGCTTACTAAAGCCAGCGCCAGTAAAACAAAAATAAACGGATTTTTAAAGGCTAGTAATAATTGCAGCCAGACTGATGGTGCTTTATCGTGCACTACATCGTTATTGCCAAAACTGATCAGTCTTTCTTTAACATCCTGCTCAGTCAGACCATTTAAACTGGTCTGTAAATTAGACAGTGTACGGTCAAGACTGTTGCGAGACTCCAGCACAGCCTTGATTACCACTGGTTGGGAAATGATTTTTTTGAATTTTTTCATAAACAGTACCTCACCGACCATGATATTTCCCGGTCGGCAGATACTGTTAACCCGGAAACATCAACGGCCTTGTTGCAGTTGTTGTTTTAATAAAATAAACGGTCGACTCGAATCTTCTTCCATTGTTTTATTCCCGGTTAAATAATCAGATACTTAATACATAGAATTAAGCACACCTTACTGAAACAACAGCTTTCTCTTCTTTATTCTGTCTGAATAACTAAAACATCTGAAAGACAGCAATATTTCAGCAAGATAGCGTTTATACATATTTGTGATGTCAGTGTCAATTATATTTACGCTATACAAATTAAAAAACAATATTATTCACAATATATAATATTAATAACGATAATATGCACATAAAACAGACAAATTTAAAAATAAATATACGCAGCAAAATAGCGGTTAAAAATTATGCTATTAACATAATAATCAAATTAAAAAAGACTGCTCTGTTTTACGTTCAGATAATCATATAACGGTTTAGGGATACCATATGCATTCAGATTATTGGCTGATACCCATTCACCAGTTATTGCACAAGATGCAGCATCCTGCCCGGTATTTATCTGAGCAGCAAAAGGCAGAATAAGCAATTGACGATGAGTTAAACGATGACTGAATTCAATACCTTCAGTTAAATCTTCAGCAGTACAACCAAACTTTGCAGCAAGTTTATACAAATCATCCAGACTGTCTGCACATGGTACACACCATAAACCACCCCATATTCCTTTAGCAGGACGTTTATGCAAAAATATTGCACCATCACAGTTACGTAAAACCAGCCAATATAGCGATAAATTTTTTACACTTACAGCTTTTTTCTTACGCGGTAATTCAGCAATACGGTTCTGGGCATATGCCTGACACAGATCGTTCATCGGACATGAACAGCATATTGGCTTACTGCGCTTACATACCGTTGCTCCCAAATCCATCAGCCCCTGAATATAAGCCGGCATATCTGCTGCATTAAGTGGCAGCAAGGCTTCTGCTTTGCGCCAGAGCTTATCTTCAAAAGCTTTATTCGCAATATCACCGTCCAGAGCAAAAACCCGGCACAATACCCGCTTTACATTACCATCCAGAATGGTTTCGCGTGCATCAAAGCAAAATGCAGCAATCGCTGCTGCCGTACTGCGACCTACACCACATAAAGTTTGTAATTCCACACGACTGTGTGGAAAATTTCCTGAAAATTCAGATATAACTTGCCTGGCAGCCTTATGCAAATTGCGTGCACGACTGTAGTAGCCCAGCCCTTGCCACAGACCCAGCACTTCATCTTCATCAGCCGCCGCCAGTGCCCGGACATCAGGAAATGCAGCCAGAAAGCGCTGATAATAATCAAGTACCGTGGACACCTGCGTTTGCTGCAACATAATTTCCGATAACCATACCTTATATGGTTCACGACACTGCCATGGCAGACCATGCCGGCCATGCTGACGCTGCCAGCTTACCAGGCGAGAAGCAAACTCCGCCTCCTGCACTGCTTGTTTATTCATAACACCCTAATTTAACATAAAAAAATCATGATCAGCCTGAATAATTCAGGTAATAAACTAATATGGGTAATTATAGACATAAAACAAGAATCTGCTTTAGAAAAGCAAAATTATTTCATAATCATAAACAGAGAAATATTATCAATAGTGTTAAATTTCATGATATAAAATTTAAATAACAGTGACTACTTATTAAAATCTACTGTAAAAAAATTTCAGAATTCATAGTTTTAAAATGAAAAATAATATCCATGATAACCAATATGGTTTTATTTCAATTGATTGTATATTTCACAAGCTTCCTGATTACCATTTTTACAGCTCTTACCGAATAATTCTTTAGCTATCCGTTTATTTTGTTTGACACCGGTACCATTCAAAAACATATAGGCCAGATTATACTGAGCATCTGCATTTTCCTGTTTAGCCGCCAGCTGATAATATCTGGCTGCTTTTGCAAAGTCCTGTTTCACTCCTTCACCATTCTCATACATATTAGCTAAGCTATTTTGTGAGAACGAATCTCCCTGGTCGGCAGCCAATTGGTAGTATTTTAATGATTTTATATAATCTTGTTTAACACCCTCTCCCTCACTATACAAATACCCCAAATGAGCCTGAGCACCAATTTTTCCCTGATCTGCCGCTAATTGAAAATATTTGACAGCCTCTTCATAATTCTGTTCTATCTCTGTACCTTTGAAATACATTAATCCCATATTATATTGTGCAGCTGCCAAGCCCTTTTTAGCAGCAAGACGATAACACTGAGCAGCTCTCTGATAATCTTGTTCAATACCCTTACCATTAAACAACATCAGCCCTAAATTATAGATAGCGTAAGAATACCCTTTTTTGGCTGCCAGTTTATAATATTTAACTGATTTAGAATAATCAGCCGGGACAATCTGACCAAACTCATAAATTACGCCCAGATTATATTGTGCAATTGCATTACCCTGATCAGCCGCTAATTTATAATATTTAATAGCTTCGGTATCATTTTGTTCAATACCACCATAGCCATATCTGTAATATGCACCAAGATTAAATAGTGCTTCCGGACTGTTCTTTAAAGCTGCAATATGAAAGTACTTTAAGGCTTGTTTGTGATTCTGTTTGACGCCTGAACCTTCGCTATACATCATACCCAGATTAGTCAGAGCATCGGCATGTCCTTGTTTAGCAGCCAGTTGATAATACTTAAATGCCTGCGCAAAATTTTGTTCTACCCCTATACCATTATAGTAAACATATCCTAAATGAAACTGTGCATTTATATTTCCTCTATCAGAGGCTAGCTGATAATAATATATAGCTTTATCATAATCCTGCTGAAGACTATTACCTTTTTCATACATGTTTGCCAGACTGAGCAAAGCATCTTCATTCCCTTGTTCAGCAGATAACCGGCAATAATAAAATGCCTTTGTAAAATCCTGTTTTACTCCTTCTCCATAGTAATACATCACGCCTAAATTATATTGAGCACCACTATCACCTTGTTCAGATGCTAACTTAAAATAGTTAAAAGCATTAATATAATTCTGCTCAACGCCTGCACCCTTGTAATACATTAATCCAATAGTAAATTGGGCATTAACATCTCCTTTTTTTGCCGCTTCCAGAACACATAAAAAATTATCTGAACTTTTTGTTTCCATCTTCTTATTATCCCTTTTACAGTAAGCTTTTAAACTTTTTAAGAATATTTTTATCTGCAAATATAAATAACCTCAATCACAGAGATCAATAATAAAAAAGTTATGTAGCATTCAGACATCATCAAAGATTTTTGTATTACTTTTTTTATAAATTTTCTGAAAATACTTTTATTTCTTTATTCCAAAACCATTTTCTTGCATAAACTCCAGATTATTCTGAGCTTTATAGTGTCCTTGTACTGCCGCCAGCTTATAGTATTTATATGCCTCTGTATAATTTTGCTCCGTTCCTTTTCCATTCTCATACATAAGGCCAAGAGAAAATTGTGCATCGCTATTTCCCTGTTCCGCAGCTAGCTGATAATATTCAATACTTTTAATATAGCTTTGTTCTACACCTCTACCATAATAGTACATACTACCTGCATAATATTGAGCGATAGGATTTCCTTGCTCAGCGGCAGCCAGATAATACCTAAATGCTTTTTTATAATTCTTTTCTACACCATCACCGTTTTCATATAAAATACCTAAATTAATTTGTGCATCACTATTTCCCTGTTCCGCAGCCAGCTTATAATATTTACATGCCTCTGTATAATTTTGCTCCTTTCCTTCTCCTTTTGCATACATAAGACCCAGAGCAAATTATGCATCGCTATTGCCTTGTTGCGCAGCTAACTGAAAATATTCAAAGCTTTTAGCGTAATTCTGTTCTCTACCTTTACCGAAATAATACAAATCACCTAAATTAACTTGTGCATCAATATTTCCCTGTTCTGCTGCAAACTTATAATATTTGTATGCTTCTGCAAAATCTTGTTCTATTCCCCGTCCACATTCATATATAACACCCAGTTTATTTTGGGCATCGCTATTACCCTGTTGCGCAGCTAATTTATAATATTTAATACTTTTAATGTAATTCTGTTCTACACCTTTACCGAAATAATACAAATCACCTAAATTACACTGTCCAGTGGCATTTCCAAGCTCAGCAGCTGCTGCAATATACTCAAATGCTTTTGCATAATCCTGTTCTACACCAAAACCATACTTATATAAAATACCTAAATTAATTTGTGCATCAATATTTCCCTGTTCAGCAGCCAGTCTATAGTATTTATATGCTTCAGTATAATCTTGTGCTGTCCCCTCTCCATCTCTGTACATATTACCCAGATGAAATTGCACATCACTATCACCTTGTTGCACAGCTAATCGATAATACTTAATTGCTTTTGCATAATTCTTTTCTACACCCTTACCCTCATAATACAAAGTGCCTAAATTAATTTGTGCCCTAATATTTCCTTGTTCAGCGGCCAGCTTAAAGTATTTATATGCTTCTGCATAATTTTGCTCTGTTCCCTTACCTTTCTCATACATGATACCCAGAGTAAATTGGGCATCACTATTTCCCTGTTCCGCAGCTGACTTATAATATTCAATACTTTTAATCAAGCTTTGTTCTACACCTTTACCATAATAATACATACTACCTGCATAATATTGAGCGATAGGATTTCCTTCCTCAGCGGCAGCCTGATAACACTCAAATGCTTTTGCATAATTCTGTTCTACACCATCACCGTTTTCATATAAAATACCTAAATTAACTTGTGCATCACTATTTCCCTGCTCGGCTGCCAGCTTAAAGTATTTATATGCTTCTGCATAATTTTGCTCTGTTCCCTTACCCTTCTCATACATGATACCCAGAGTAAATTGGGCATCACTGTCACCCTGTTGCGCAGCCAACTGACAATACTCAAAGCTTTTAGCGTAATTCTGTTCTGTACCTTTACCGAAATAATACAAATCACCTAAGTTATACTGAGCAATAGCGTCTCCCTGCTTAGCCGCAGCTGCATAACATTCAAATGCTTTTGCATAATCCTGTTCTACACCATCACCATTTTCATACAATAGACCTAAATTATACTGAGCAATAGCATCTCCCTGTGCAGCTGCAGCTGCATAATATTCAGCTGCCTTTTCATAATTCTGCTCTACGCCATAACCCTCGCTATAAAATAAACCTAAATTGACTTGTGCTCCAATGTTTCCCTGTTCGGCAGCCAGCCTATAGTATTTATATGCCTCTGCATAATTTTGCTCTGTTTCTTCTCCGTTCTCATACATAACACCCAGGTTAAATTGGGCATCCGCATCTCCTTTTTGAGCCGCTTCCAGAGTACTTAAAAACTTATCTGATTTTTTTGTTTCCATCTTTTCATTACTCATTTTGCAAAACCGATTTATATTATTTTCACAATATTTTTATTTTAAATTACAAAGAGATTAAATCATACAATCTAATAATTCAAATTATAAAAATAGTTATCCATTTTTCGGTTGTTATTGTCAGCATTAATTTTTAATATCTTTTTATTTACTGCTACATCAACAGAAACTACATTGGAGCAAATTTAACTATGCTCATTCCAGAACCTAATTACATAATCTTTTAGCTTAAAAACGCCTAATTAAATTATGCAAAAAAAGTAATTTAACTACACCATTGCAGGCAGATGAATTGGTTTACAGTGTTCACAAAATACAGGAAAGTATATTTTAAATGCCAGTTACAGAGATAAATGAAATCAAAAAATACTATCAGGCCTTACTCACAAAAGATCAAAGTTATGTTGGTATTTTTTATGCAGGTGTGAAAACCACCTCAATATTTTGTATCGCAACATGCAGAGCAAAAAAGCCTAAATTAGAAAACACAGAATTTTTTTATACAGTCAAAGAAGCTCTGAATGCAGGTTACCGCCCATGTAAAATTTGCCGACCGACTGAAAATGCCAATGAGGCACCCGAACAGATTATTAATGCCATAAAAATGATTACTCAGAATCCAAAGATAAAAATTTCTGATTCCGTATTAAGAGCACATGAAATCAGTCCGGAAATTGTTCGCCGCTGGTTTAAAAAAAATTATGGAATTACTTTTCAGGCATATCAGAGAATGTACCGGATTAATCAGGCATATCAGGAATTGAAAACCGGTAAAAAAATAATAGATGTCGCTTTCGATAATGGTTATGGATCATTAAGCGGCTTTGGCTATATCTATAAAAAAATTGCTAAAAACTCACCATCCGGCCATTTAAACAACAACATCATACTTATTAACCGGCTGACCACGCCTATAGGTCCGATGTTTGTCTGCGCCACGCAACAGGGAGTCTGTTTGCTGGAATTTGTCTACCGGCGGATGTTAGAAACAGAGTTTAAACAATTACAGCAATTACTGAATGCCACAATTATTTTTGGTGAAAATGAACATATCATTCAGACCAGAATTCAAATTAAGGAATATTTTGAAGGAAAACGAAAATATTTTTCTATTCCACTACATACTCCCGGCACTGATTTTCAACAGGCAGTCTGGAATTGTCTCAAACAGATCCCCTACGGAGAACTCACCACCTATAAACAACAGGCAGAAAAACTGCATAATCCTCAGGCTGTCCGGGCGGTAGCCAATGCCAATGGTTTTAATCGTATTGCTATTATTATTCCCTGTCACAGAGTAATCGGCTCCAATGGTAAATTAACCGGCTACGGCGGAGGGCTGGAACGTAAAAAATGGCTGATTGACCATGAAAAAAGTAATCTTAAATCATAAAATTGTTTACACATCAGGCTAATAAAACCAGTAATGCGATTTGAGCGTCAGCATAATGATGATTTACCGTTTATCTGCCTGTAACACAAAAAACAAGTAAACATCATTCTGAAAATATTTTTTAAATAAACGCTTCAAAACCTGATGCATATTTTGTCGGTATAAATTCAATCAGTTCATATTCGGCAATCTGATGAATGTAAAACGGATCTTTAACCATAATAGACTGCGCCGATTCTTTACTGGCCGCCCGGCACAGAATAACTCCGCCGATGCGCGGTACCTGGCGGCCGGAAGCAATAAAATCACCACTATCATAGTGTTCCTGCAAATAATTCCGATGAGCAGGCAAATATTTTTCCACTTCTTCTATCGGCTTCAAATAATGCAGTTTAAAAATAAACATGGTATTTATCCTCGATTAATTAGACATATACAGCTTCTTATCCCTTTTCATCTTAAGGTTATCTTCACGCTTAATCACTCAAATTTGCAAGCCCGAAAACATAAACAATAGTCAGCACATAAACTTCAATATTACAATCATACTATTTATACATGCGCAAACCAATTTAGCATGTCCTATCTTCTTTAAATAAAGTACTGCATGAATTCATATTCTCTTTTCGTAAGCTGTCCGCGCGGGCTGGAAACCATATTAAATCAGGAACTGGTTACTCTGGGCTGTGAGCAGATTCATAATCGTGACGGTGGGATCGCACTTACAGGTGATTTAGCCAGCGTATACAAAATTAATCTGCACAGCCGTGTAGCCAGCCGGGTACTTATCCGTCTGACTACCGGCTACTTTCGCAACGAAAACGAAATTTATCAACTGGCCCGGAAAATCTGCTGGCCTGAATGGTTTGACGTAGATAAAAATTTCAAAATTCATATCGAAGGCAAACAGGCACAAATCAACAGCCTTAATTTTGCTGCCCTCAAAGTAAAAGATGCTATCTGCGATGTATTTCGCGATAAAACTGGCCGCCGCCCCAGTATAGAAAAATTTCGTCCGGATATCCGCATTCATGTCTTTATTGAGAAAAACGAAATATCTGTTTATCTGGACAGCAGTGGTGAAGCCTTATTCAAACGTGGCTACCGCAGTGACACCGGTGAAGCACCATTACGTGAAAATCTGGCAGCCGGTTTAGTGTTACTGGCCGGCTATAACGGCAGCCAGCCCTTTATGGATCCTTTTTGCGGCAGTGGTACCCTTGCCATTGAAGCCGCACTGATTGCCACCGGCACAGCACCCGGGCTGGAACGTGCTTTCGGTTTTGAAAAGCTGAATAATTATAATGATAATTTATGGCAGCAGCTGCGTCGCGCTACTCAGGCAGCCATACACCAACCATCTGCACCGATTTTCGGAGCAGATATTGATAGCAGACTAATCAGACTGGCTCAGGACAACGCCCGCTATGCCGGTATGGAGCAATATATTCAATGGCAGGTAACTGATGCTCTGGATACCCGTCCGAACGGGAATAACGGCATCATGATAAGCAATCCGCCTTATGGTGTCCGCCTTTCTGAAATTCAGCTCTTACACGCTTTATATCCTCAATTAGGCAGCTGGCTGAAACAACATTTTGCCGGCTGGCTGATCGGTATGTTCAGCGCCGACCGTGATATGCCCAAACTGATGCGTCTGTCGCCAAAACGTAAAATCCCATTATTTAACGGTAATCTGGATTGCCGCCTGTTCCTGCTGGATATGGTAGCCGGTTCTAATCGACAAAAAGAGCATAAAGCATGACAACTTCAGAACAAAACGAAGCTCAGCGTCTGTCAAAGCGCATGGCGCAACTGGGTTTATGCTCACGCCGTGAAGCAGACAGCTATATTGAAAAAGGCTGGGTAAAAGTTAATGGTAAAACTGCCGTACTCGGACAAAAAGTTTTTAATAGTGATCGCATCGACCTCGACCGGCAGGCGCACCGTCAGCAAGCCGAACGCGTTACCATTCTACTGAATAAGCCAGTAGGCTTTGTCAGCGCGCAACCGGAAAAAGGTTATCGTGCGGCCGTTGAGCTGATTACCGAAGCCAACCACTGGCAGGAAGACAAAAGCCGGATTCAGTTTCAACCGGAGCATACACGCCATCTGGCGCCGGCCGGCCGTCTGGATATCGATTCGGTAGGCTTGCTGGTACTTACTCAGGACGGGCGTATTGCCAAACAGCTGATCGGTGAACACAGTGGTATCGAAAAAGAATATCTCGTACGCGTAACCGGCAAACTGAGTGAAAGCGGTCTGGCGCTGCTGAACCACGGATTAAGTCTTGACGGTGAAAAACTGCGGCCGGCTAAAGTCAGCTGGCAAAATCAGGATCAGCTGCGCTTTATACTTAAACAAGGTAAAAAACGCCAAATCAGGCGCATGTGTGAACTGGTAGGCTTACGTGTAACCGGTCTGAAACGGGTACGCATGGGTAAAATCAAACTGGGTGCCCTGCCACCGGGGCAATGGCGTTATTTAAGCCCGCAGGAAAAATTCTGATACTCTGCATCCTGAACGGATATAAATTATATTTAATTGAAAATACTAATAATATCTTTTAACATCAATATTTTCCCAGATACAAGCTGAAGAAATAATATATGCAGCTCAATATGAAAAAAATTTATCTTACCCTGCTGAGTGCCAGCCTGCTATCCGCTTGTGCAACAGAAACATCACAAGTAATCAACACTCCCAAAGTAGCCACTTATCAGCAAGCATACAACGGCATAAAAACTCAGCTGGCTGTAGGGAAGTTTGACAGCCGTGGTAATCTGGGCGGCGGTATTTTCAGCAACAGCAATAATCAGCTTACCAGTCAGGCGAAAACCATTCTGATGACTGATTTACAGCAAACAGGTCGTTTTATTGTTCTGGATCGTACTAATCTGGATGAAATCCGTAATGAAGCCAATATCAACGGTATGCAACAAAAGCTCAAGGGCGCGCGCTACATTGTAACTGGTGATATTTCAGAATTCGGACGTAAAAATATAGGTGATGAACAGTTATTCGGCATTCTTGGTCATGGAAAAACTCAGGTAGCCTATGCCAAAGTTACCCTTAACATCATTGATGTGCAAACAGCAGAAATCGTTTATTCAAGTCAGGGTGCCGGAGAATTCAAACTTTCCACACGCGAAATACTCGGTACCGGCGGCTATGCCAGCTATGACGGAACCCTTAACGGAAAAGTGCTTGATTTAGCCATTCGAGAAGCAGTAAACAATCTGGTTAATGGCATTGAATCAGGACAATGGAATCCTCAGCCTTAACATAAAACCTTTCTGCACACATCAAATCCGAAATGAAAAAAATAATAACAACCGCCATCGCGACCCTGATACTGGCTGTATGCGCTCATCAGAGTCAGTCTGCCACACTTTACTACTGGGGTGATTATCACAAACTGCAATATCAGGCACTGGACGGTAAAACCTCACTGGAAGAACAGATTGCCGGTATGGAAAAATATTTTATTGATGCCGCCAATCATCACAGTAAGCCGGCACCGGGAGCCCATGCACATCTGGGGATGCTCTATGCACAGGCCGGCAACCGCTCCGGTGCTAAAGCTCAGTTTGAAAAAGAAAAAGCTGCTTTTCCCGAATCAGCAACTTATATGAATTTCCTGTTAAAAAATATTGACAAAGATAAATCATAATGCGCTTTTTCAAATTACTGCTTTCTCTGGCGGTTACTACTTTACTTTTCGCCTGTTCCACCTCTCATTACCAGCCACAACCGCATGATTACAGCAAATTCCGGCAAAGTGATCCGCATTCTATTCTGGTATTACTGCCCACCAGCTCCTCAGTTGATACAAAAGCACCATATGCTGTATTAGCTCAGACAACACAACCATTAGCTGAATCAGGTTATTATGTTTTTCCTGTAGCTCTGGTTAATGAAACATTTAAAGACAATGGTCTGAATGATGGAGCTGAAATTCAGGCAATAGACATAAACAAAATCAGACAGATTTACAATCCTGATGCCATCCTGTACTTAAACGTAAAAGACTATGGCACAAAATACAAAGTAATCAGTAGCGTTACCACAGTTACCGTAGAAGCCAAACTGATAGATGCTAAAAACGGTTCGATTATTTGGAGCGGAGAAAAAAATATCACTATAGATTCCAGTAATAATAGCAACAATGATATTTTTTCACTGATGGTCAATGCTGTGATTACACAGATTTCAAATAAAGTCTCCGATAAAGCTTATATCGTTGCCGGTGCAGTAGATACCGGTTTACTGTCAGCTGAGGAAACTAATGGCATACTCTTCGGACCTTACAACCCCGGATATAAAAAACCGGTTATCCCCGTTGAATCCGTAAATTAACTTACCTCTCTCAATAAAAGCATCTTTACAGACTTACATGCCAATCAATTATTCTGCACTTAAACTGTAAGTACCCAAAAGCCGGAAAGCATCCGGCCAAATAATAAAATGCACCTTTAAAAACGGGTACATGAAACAAAATACCATCAAACCAGCAGATTTTTCCATTGCCATTACCACTGTTTTCACCTAAATTGTTATCAGACAAAACTGCGAAAAGTAAAGTAAACAGTTAAAATAACCAATTTACAGCCTTACCAATTTAACGCCAGCAGAGCGGAACGGAACACGTTTAATGAGCACACAAGCCAGTCAGCGTATACGCGAAATCCCCTATAACTACACCTCCTATTCCGACAGGGAAATAGTCATCCGCCTGCTCGGCAGCCATTCATGGGATTTATTGCAACAGCTGCGCGAGCAAAGACGAACCGGCCGCTCAGCACGAATGTTGTTTGAAATACTCGGAGATATCTGGGCAGTTATCCGCAATCCTTATCTGATTGACGACCTGCTCGAACACCAGCACCGCCAGCAGGCGCTGGTTAAAGAAATGCGCCACCGCCTCAGCGAAATTCAGAAACGGCGCGACAACAACCAGATGGTCGAGCAGCTGATAAAAAGTACAGAGCAGGCCATCAGCGATTTTGACAGCAGCTTTGGCAAAACCCGCAGCAAACGCGAACAGGTATTCAACCGCCTGCGTAAAATCACCCACAAAGACAACATTATGTTCGACGGGCTGGCGCGCGTTAGCCACGTTACCGATGCTACCGACTGGCGTGTTGAATACCCTTTTGTAGTTATCAACCCGGATCACGAAAAAGAAGTTGCACCGCTTGTACGCGCTTTAATTGAGCTGGAGCTCACCATCATTCCGCGCGGCGGCGGTACCGGCTATACCGGTGGTGCTATTCCGATGGACGCCATGAGCGCCGTAATCAATACCGAAAAACTCGACCAGTACAGCCCGGTTGCCTTACAGCAACTGCCCGGGCTGGAAGGCACTTATCCGGTAATTACCTGCGGTGCCGGAGTAGTTACCCGCCGTGTAGAAGAAGCGGCCAGTGCTGCCGGCTGGGTTTTTGCCGTAGACCCGACATCTGCCGATGCCTGCTGTATCGGCGGCAACGTAGCCATGAATGCCGGCGGTAAAAAAGCCGTATTGTGGGGCACCACTCTGGATAATCTGGCGTGGTGGAAAATGGTCAACCCTCAGGGGCAATGGCTGAAAATAGAACGTGTACGCCATAATTTCGGCAAAATCCACGACGAAACCACCGCCATATTTGACATACATACCCTTGATAACGACGGCTACAGCATCCTTAAAACCGAGCGTCTCGAAGTACCCGGGCAGCGTTTCCGCAAAGTGGGTCTGGGTAAAGACGTCACCGATAAATTCCTTGCCGGCGTACCGGGTGTGCAGAAAGAAGGCACGGATGGCATCATCACCTCTGCTGCTTTCGTTTTGCATCGCATGCCTAAATACACCCGTACCATCTGTATGGAGTTTTTCGGCACCGTAGCCAATGCCACCCCGTCTATCGTCGAAGTGCGCAACTACATGCTTAACCATAAAACCGTCAAACTGGCGGGACTGGAGCATCTCGACTGGCGCTACGTGCGCGCCGTAGGCTACGCCACCAAAGCAGCTGGCAAAGGCCGCCCGAAAATGGTATTACTGGCCGACATCGTTTCAGATGATGAAAATGAAGTACAGGCAGCAGCAGCTCATATCGTGCGGCTGGCCAACGCCCGCTGCGGCGAAGGCTTTATCGCCGTTACCCCTGAAGCACGCAAAACTTTCTGGCTCGACCGCTCACGTACGGCCGCCATCGCCCGCCATACCAATGCGTTTAAAATCAATGAAGACGTTGTTATCCCTCTTGAACAGCTTGGCAGCTATTCCGACGGTATCGAACGCATCAACATTGAGCTGTCGATTCAGAACAAACTTGCCCTGTGCGCTGCCATCATCGAATATCTGCAAACCAAATTGCCGGTAGATAAACTCGATACCGACCTTTCCAGCGCCGAGCTGCTCGGCTTTCGCAAACAGCATGCCCTTGATTACATCACCGGCATTCAGACCCGCTGGACATGGCTGCTCAACCATCTCGACACACCACTGGCCGACTATCTGCAGCAGTTTCCGCAAAAACTTGAAGACAACGAACCGGCTGGCGACCAGAGCTGCTTTATCGCCATGCGTGATTTTCATCTGCGCGTATCCATTAAACGCGACATCATGCAGCCACTGGCCGAAATATTCAGCGGCAAAACCGATACCCTGATACTGGA
This sequence comes from Snodgrassella sp. M0351, assembly GCF_016100575.1. Lineage (NCBI taxonomy): Bacteria > Pseudomonadati > Pseudomonadota > Betaproteobacteria > Neisseriales > Neisseriaceae > Snodgrassella > Snodgrassella sp. M0351. Next base: position 1,365,444 of record NZ_JACFSG010000001.1, read on the forward strand.
AAAACTCGACGAAATTCACCGCCATATCATCCGCGGCCGTGTCTTCGTTGCCCTGCATATGCATGCCGGTGACGGCAATGTCCATACCAACATACCGGTTAATTCCGACGATTACGACATGCTGCAAACTGCCCATCATGCCGTAGACCGCATCATGGCACTGGCGCGCAGCCTTAATGGCGTTATTTCCGGTGAACACGGCATCGGCATTACCAAAATCGACTACCTGACACAGGCAGAAATGCAGCCCTACTGGGATTACAAACAGCAGGTAGACCCGCACGGCCATTTTAACCGCGGCAAACTGATGCCCGGTGCCAACCTCGACAAAGCCTATACTCCCTCTTTTGAGTTGCTGGGCGTAGAATCCCTGATTATGGAACAGTCCGAGCTGGGTAAAATTGCCCACTCCATCAAAGACTGTCTGCGCTGCGGCAAATGTAAACCCGTGTGCAGTACCCATGTACCGCGCGCTAACCTGCTGTACTCACCGCGCAATAAAATTCTGGGTGTCGGTCTGCTTACCGAAGCCTTCCTGTACGAAGAGCAAACCCGCCGCGGCGTTTCCCTGAAACATTTTGATGAACTGAACAGCGTGGCCGATCACTGTACCGTGTGCCACCGCTGCATAAAACCCTGTCCGGTAAAAATCGACTTTGGCGACGTCACCGTAGCCATGCGCAACTACCTGCGCAAAGCCGGTAAAAAGAAATTCAATCCCACCGTCTACATGGGCATGGCCTTTCTTAACGCCACCGACCCCAGAACCATCAAAGCCCTGCGTACAGGCGTCGTTAAGGCCGGCTTCAGACTGCAAAACTGGGGCTATGAAATGGGTAAGCACTTTAGCCTTGGCTGGCTGAAGCGCCAGAAAACCGCACCGCGTGCCACCACCGCCAAGCCGGAAATCCGCGAACAGGTAATACATTTTATCAACCGCCCTTTACCGCGCCACGTACCGATTAAAACAGCCCGTGCCCTGCTGAATATCGAAGACAGCACCACCGTACCGATTATCCGCAATCCGCAGATCAGCGATGAAGCCGAAGCTGTTTTCTACTTTCCCGGCTGCGGCTCCGAGCGACTGTTCAGCCAGATAGGTCTCGCTACTCAGGCCATGCTCTGGCATGTGGGCGTCCAAACCGTCTTACCGCCGGGCTATCTGTGCTGCGGCTACCCGCAAACTGCCGACGGTAATAAAGACAAAGGCGATAAAATCACCATGGACAACCGCGTACTGTTCCATCGTGTAGCCAATACCCTGAACTATCTGGATATCAAAACCGTAGTTGTAAGCTGCGGAACCTGTTACGACCAGCTCAAAGATTATCACTTCGATAAAATTTTCCCCGGCTGCCGCATACTCGATATTCATGAATACCTGCTGGAAAAAGGCCTGAAACTGAACGGCGTAAAAGGCCGGCAATACCTGTATCACGACCCCTGCCATACCCCGATTAAAACCACACAGCCGATAAAAGTTGTGAATGAGCTGATGGGGCAGAACGTACCTCTGTCAGACCGCTGCTGCGGTGAATCCGGCATGTTTGCCGTCAGCCGGCCGGATATCGCCACACAGGTACGCTTCCGCAAACAGGAAGAAATCGAAAAAGGCAAAGCCAAGCTGCCTAAGGGCGAACCGGTAAAAATCCTTACCAGCTGCCCCGCCTGCCTGCAAGGCTTGAGTCGCTATACTGATGATGCAAATATCAAGGCCGATTATGTAGTGATTGAAATGGCCAAACATATACTGGGCGAAAACTGGCAGGATGAATTTGTGCAGAAAGCCAGTAACGGAGGGATTGAGCGGGTGTTACTGTAAATAGGATTAAAAAAAGGTTGCTACTTTACTAAATAGCAACCTTTTTTATTAAGTCTGATTTCTATAGCTGAAAATAAAGCACTAAAATTTAAATATTTTATTCATTGGCACTTTAATTAATATGGTTTAGCAGATTAATTTATTCGTAATTTATAAAATTCATCAGTTTCGGCAAAACGTACCTCTGGCAATGCATCATTTTTAGCTTCTTCCAGAATATTTTGTAACTCTGTAATCGGTTGCTGGCTTCGATTCAGAATATCCATAGCAGGGTCACATATTTCCAGTAACATGGTTTGAATATTTTTACGAATATCATAATAAAAAATTATTCCATATCTCCACACTAATTCATAAAGTAACTTGTTTCTAACATATACTTCAATTTATATTAACTCAGAATTGGTTATACTCTCTTAAAGGAATAATTAATGACAAATACCAATCAACAAAGTATCTTTGTCAATGAACATATTCATTTAGTGCCATCAGATCGACAATACTCAACTAAGTTATACAATATTATTGATGTTAATCGTGATAGTTTTAGTCAATTTATGGCTTGGCCTAAGTTTGTTAATAATGAAGCAGACACATCAAATTTTTTAGATAATTGTTCAGTCGAGCATCAAAAAGATATTACCAAAACTTATGTAATTTTACTAAATAATAACCCTGTCGGCTTACTGTCTTTCAATCGAATAGATAAAAACAATAAGACAGCCTATATTGGTTATTGGCTCAATAGCCAAGCAGAAGGTAAAGGTGTTATGACACAAGCAATTCAAGCACTTACTCATTACTATGCATCACAAAAAATAATTAAACGATTTGTTATTAAATGCTCAGTGGATAATCCTAAAAGTAATGCGGTTGCTAAACGATGCGGTTTTAGTTATGAAGGAACTCTAAAACAGGCTGAATACTTAAATGGAATTTATCATGATCAAAATATTTATGGTCTAATTTCAACATATATTTAAAATTTTCACCAAGCTGTAACAAAATGATTACTCATTGTCTATAAATATCAGGGATTAAAAACCAGAATCTATATATTTGTACTATTAAACTTAATCTTAAAAAATTAGGACAAATAATCCATTCTGGATATGATTCTCTATCCTTTCTTAAAGCGGAAAGAGCTTCATCTAATTTTATTTCTCCTTGGTTACGTGAATAAAGCTTAATAATTTCATCGAATTGTTTAGGAAACCAATCCCAGACTTTCTTTACCTCTAAGTTTGACAGTTGTGTTAAAAACAATTCAATTGCCGTTTTATGTTTTAAATCTCTATCATCGATATCGGCAACAAGCTCAGATAAATCAATAGGAGCTACATTTAAACTTTCCAGATACTTCCGTTTAGCAAAAGATAAATTCAATGCTCCTACCAGATAAATACGTCGTGCATTGCTTTGAAGATTATCCCTTACCCAGCCTATCCATTGGAGAAAATTCGGATCATCTCCAGAAAAGCCTATCAGACATAATTCGTTTTCTAAAAACACCTGCCGGACAAAATTAACAAAAATGCCGTATTTCTGCGGATAATGACGGTAATCTTCCTGGGTAAAAATCAAATCGCTACTGAGATTAATTGTGCCATGTAATTTTACAATCCGGGGAGAATGACAACAGGCTAAATCCTCCTGTTTATTGACAATATCATAGATAGGTTCATGTATATCTCTAGCCGCACGCTCCAGCAATGTATCCCAGTTTGTGGTTAATACTTCAGTCCAGGGTAAGGTTAATAACTGCTGATAAAGCTCTGCCGGCTGCCATATCTCATCATCAATTTCATTTTTCAATAAATCATATAGCGTCTGCTTACCAAAGTAATCCTGATATATCTGTGCCAGACGTAAAGCATCTGTATGCTCCTCCTCTCCAAGTTCTTCAGCAATTTTTTCAGCCAAATTTGCCCAAACTGGCATTTTCTTATTGATATCCTGTGTTGTAGCTGCACTGCGGCTAAAGCCCGCCCCAACCATAATGGCTACCCCATGACCATAATCTTCACTCTGCCACAATGCCTGTGCCAGCTTTTGAATTAAGGGATAATCAGTTATTTCTGTTATTTTGGTTATTTCTGTTTTAGTCATAGTCTGCTTCCCCCTGAGAAATCAATTAATACATTGAGAAACCATGTTGGACATTTTCTGTTAAGTGAATTTACTGCTAGTTCAGCAAAATAGCTGCTGTAAATTTCAAAACTGACTTAATCAAACAAACACGGCTTATCTATAGTGTAATCAGCATCAATAAAGTGTAATTTTACTCTAAAAAACACTGTTATAGCTGTCAATATCCCTATTCCGGCTGCTTGAATTTAACATGGGTTAGCAGAAGCTAAGAAATAATTTCGAGCTTGCATAAACAAGCTTAGTTTTAAAAAAATTAAGCATCGCAATCAAACTGGTTATTAGTAAAAATCCTCGGTGTTATACTAAAACCCTGATTAATATCCGCTTAAAAATCATCATTATAGTTAAATACTGCCTTATGCAATAATTTAAGCAACTGATGCTCTGGCAGTGTTAATCCTCTGCTGGTTTCCAGCTTAACTATAATTTGATTTAATGTCTGAATTAATCGACCCATTTCTGGAATTAACGATGGCATGGGGCTGGTCATATGCCCTGGATACGTTGGGTTTGCTCAATGAGACCAAATAGGAATGATAGTATTTTTTACATTATCAATATAGGATTCGATACTTGCGGGCGTTTCAGGAATGATTAAAGTCGAAAAGATATTATCTGACTCTTCTTTTTTGTTATAAGAGTTAGCCACATCTTTTTGCTCAGTAAATTTCCTAATACGCTAAATAATTTATTGCTGCAAATAAGTAACGGACGGTTCAAATAATTTTTTTGATAGAAAAATTTTGTTGATTGAATGTCATCGTGTTACTTAATGTTTTAATAGCTATAGCGTTAATGCTAATCGGACTGATTTTGGACGACTCTGGTTGCCAAAAATGCGGCAAAAAAAGCAATCGCAACAGAACCAGTGATTATGACAAAATATCCCCACTTTTGAGCAAAATAAAAACTTAAGGATGTAACGATTAAATCAAACCCCCCCAAAATTGCCATCTGAGCATTGGCGGCTGTAGTCGGTGCTACACTACTGGCAGCATTATCCAAAATAATGGTATATAGGCAGGTACGAACAAACTGCAAACTAACAAAGTACGGGAAAAATGAAAAATAAACTAACAAGGCATTATTATGACCAAGCGAGATAGGGATAAATGACAATAAACAGCAAGCATGGAATATAATAGAAAACGACAAGCTTTGTTTCCGGGTCAATTTTCTAAGCTGACGAATACCAACGTAAATAGTTATCACCAAAATCATCGTACCGAATAATTTTAGCAAAAGGGCAGTATTAGCTAACGACCAGCCGCTATCAAGCAGCGCTAGAGGCATCAGATTATAAGAGGGAGAACTGCCAAAAGAGATAATAACCAGCAAAGCACACCAGCTTTTCTTTCCCTCCCAGACTGAAACAATATTCTTCCAATAATTTTTGTCAGTAGTCTCAGAAATACGACTGTTTTTACTGAACTTATACTCATTAAAAAACCATATTTGCCTCCATGGAAATAAAAATGCCAAAAACCCAGAGAGAAAAATTATACAGACACTCCAGCTTGTGTAAGAATATAGCACCAACACAATGGCCCCACCGATAATATTGCCGTACATAAAACCGCTAACATCTAGACTAGCAATAAGACCTCTCTCATGCTCTTCAGAAATGTTGCTGGTTAAGTTTGCCAACGCCAAATCTTGCGTGAGGATAATAAATGAAAAAAATAAAATGGCCAACAAAACTAATAAATAATTATTAACCGGATCAATAAAAGCAATCGCAAATAAACCCAATATCATCAAAAATTGCGCAATCAACAGCCAGTTCCGATAATGGCCTGAAGATGTTTTTAAATATTTATCAATAAACGGCGCCCATAACACTTTAAAGCTAAGTGGCAAAGACATGAGTGGAATAAGGCTTAATTTATCCAGCGCAATACCTTTATTGCGTAAAATTAAAAACAAACCACCAGCCAAAAATCCAGAGCCAATATACCTCGTGTAATATAAAGTGCTTTTAATTTTCTGTATAGATACTTTACGATTGCTAACAATAATTAAAAAGCTCTACGATCACTTATTTTCAAAGGATTAAGCCATATTTGCTTGCTACGTCATGACATGGTTGATCATATAAAATACCCATTAAGTCGAAAGTATTTATTAGTTTTCATCCAGCCTGAGCATAAATACATGTGCGGTTCAAAATAAAACGTAGATTAAAGTGTGCAAAATCTGAGTAGTTATCAATGTTAATGTAAAAATATACCAAAGTGCTAGAGCGAAAATAAACCACTTTTAATGGCATATAAATATATTATCTATCTTTAATTTATGAAGTATTTTTAAACCGATAAGAATCATTGCCTGTTTCAGCCATATCACAATGATGAACCAGTCGATCCAGAAGCGCATTAGTAAATGTTACATTTTCATTGTCGTAAGAATTTCGTATATCCTTATCAAATTTATATTATTTAGACTAAATATCATTTACATGAGCTAAACAAACCTCTGCTTTTTAAATAAAAATATTTTGTATAATTTTTTTTGTTAATGATCTCTCAAAGGACTTAATCAGGCAAAAACAGTGTTGAGTTGCTAAAATTTTGTGAATAATAAATACATTGTATTTTACCACCAATATATCATTAAAATACTAAAGCAGCCCTAAGGCTGCCTTCATACTTGAAGCAAAAATTAAGATGTCATTAATTGAACTATAAATTCAAGTATAGCTAAAAATAATCAGTTATCACTATTAGTTTATTTTTTTGTTGTTCATCATTCAATATGCTGTTATTATAGCTATAAAAATCAAACTTTAACAGGGCGTCTATATGCGACATTTTCGTATATTTCTTATTCTTTTACTTTCTACACTTTGTTTGCCAGCATTTGCTGTACCAACGACCCTAGATAAAATTAAAGAAATTGAGAGTCAACTTAATGCACGTGTCGGCTATGCGCAACTTGATTTCAGTAATGGTTTACTCATTGAAGGTTATCGATCCCAAGAACGGTTTCCGATGATGAGTACTTTTAAAGTTTTACTCTGTAGTGCAGTGTTGTCACGTGTTGACTCAGGATTAGAGCAACTTGATCGCCGCATACGCTATCGCCAGAGTGACCTGATTGAATACTCACCGATTACTAAAGAACATCTCTCTGAGGGTATGACCGTAGCTGAGTTATGCAATGCTACCATAACAATGAGTGATAATACCGCTGCTAACTTACTATTGTCTTCAATTGGTGGGCCAAAAGAATTAACCAAGTTTTTGCGCAAAGTAAATGACCAGACTACCCGCCTCGATCGCTGGGAACCAATGTTGAATGAATCCTTACCTGAAGACGAACGTGATACGACCACTCCTGAAGCGATGTCAAAAACATTATTTACATTATTAACAGGAAAGGCGCTTACGGCAAGCTCTCAACAGCAATTAATCAATTGGATGGAAGCAGATAAAGTAGGCGATCCTCTTTTACGCTCTGTACTTCCTAAGGGTTGGTTTATTGCTGATAAAACGGGAGCAGGTGAACAGGGCTCTCGTGGTATTGTCGCAGTATTGGGACCTGATGGAAAACCTTCTCGTATCGTCATTATCTACTTAACTGGAAGCAGTGCAACTATGGATGAGCGAAATAAACAGATAGCAGAGATAGGCGCTTCACTGATACAGTACTGGTAACAAAAATCTAACACTCTTCCCAACTGCAACAAAATCAGCTTTTGGCACAGACTGTTTGAAAACTCAGTTATCTACTGATGCAAGCTTTATCAATATTTTTCTACTTGCGTTGCATACCAATGGTTATACGTATATTTTATAAATAAACACTAAAAAAAGTAAAAAATAATTTCTGAATCTGTTTGGGGATGTTTTTGATCTCTTTATGGGACATTTTATTACAAACCTCAACGTGACAAAGATTAATTATGTCCAGCGATTGCTATTTTTAATCCTGTAGAGAGCGGGATTAAGCATATCAATACCAGGATTGCTGAAAAAGTAAATGGGTAACCATCGCTATTTGGTAAGGGTTGATTAACCGTGAAGCAAGACATACGGTTTGTACAAACTGGTCCTAATACAGCCCCAAAATTGGTAATAGACGAGAGATGAACCCAACAGAAATAATATAGTACCTAATAATTTATTAAGAAATGTAATTATTTTCTTTGTACCAAGTGACAACATCTGTAAACGTTTCATCTAAAGGTCTAAATTGACAGCCTAATTCCTTAGCGCTCTTTTCATGACTAAAATGTGTGCGCTTGTATTCATTTCCGATCAAATTCACGGACGAATAACTTAATAAAATAGGTTTACGTGTAAATACGTGATAAATTTCCTGCCCCATTGCAATAGCCTTTAATAACCATAAAGGGATAAGCTTAGTTGGCATTTTTACACCCGTGCTTTTTTCAAGTAATTTAAAAATATCCTTCATTTCCATATAACACCCTGCTGCAAGATACTTTTCACCACTTCTACCTTTTTCTAAAGAAGCAATATGATGTTCTGCAACATCCCTAGCATCAACGACTGAAAAACTTGCAGGTAATACACCTGGCATTTTTCCAGCAACATAATCTAATACTAATTGCCCAGATGAAGTTGGTCCCATATCAAAAGGACCGTACATCCAACCAGGTAATACAATGGTTATAAACATATCAGGATGATTACTTAAAAACTCTTTAACTTTTTCTTCTGCTAAAATTTTACTTTTATAATAATTATCACTACCCTCTACAGGGCGTTGCATGGTTTCATCAATTAACTCCTCTTCTTTACCACACAAAGTTGCAATAGATGAGGTATAAACTGCCTTACGGATTCCTGCTGCATAGGCTGCTTCTAATATTTGTTCTGTACCCTTTACGTTCGTATTAAAAAGTTCATCCCAATGCTTGCCACCTTTATAATTATCTCTAAAAAAAGCCGCACAATGAAATAAAGCATCACATCCTTTTAAATGCGCAGTAAAGCCTTTTATGTTTAACATATCTCCCTCAATTATCTCAACTAAAGGACTATGAAATTGCTTTTTAGCTTTTTCTACCGACCTTGCCAATACTTTTACTTTAATATTGCGATCAATCAAAATTCTTACAATACTACTGCCTAATAATCCTGTTGCACCTGTTACAAACACTACGTTCATTTCTAAAATCCTTATTAAATAGCCCTAGTTCGGCACAAGTAAAATACCAGACAGAATTCAAATACCAATTGGTATCTCAAAAAATATATGTTATTCTAATCTTTTAGAAATGGCAATATTTATTAATCAAATAATTTATCGTTTTTAAAACAGTTTTAAAGTGTATAAATATTTGGAATACATGAAGTAGCGAAGTATATAAAGTATGCAAAGAAAAACGAGAGCACAGCAACAGCAAGAAACTAAAGAAATGTTATTTGCAGCTGCAATAGAACAAATTATTAAATTTGGTTTTGATAAAACAAGCATTAACTCGATAAGTGAAGGCGCAGGTTTTTCAAAAGGTGCTTTCTTCTCAAATTTTAAAAATAAATACGATTTATTACTACAACTCACAGAAAAACTTAAATCAGAAGAAAGGTTAAGCTTAAAATCAGCGCTTGCTATTGATAATGAAAATAATACCATCTCGATAAATGGATTAAACAGCTATGTTGATCAAATAAAAAATAACACCATTTGTGTTATTTTAGACATAGAAATGCAGCTTATTGCCAGCAGAGATCAAAACTTCAAACAGTACTACAACCAACTGCAACGGGAAAACAATAAATCGCTAGGTGAAATCATATGCGCTGTTTTCAAATCAGAAGGAGTACAACCCTCTTTACCTAATGAATCTTTAGCTCAAATATTTATAGCCCTCACCGAAGGACTGATCTTACAAAATGCCAGCAATCCTGGTGAGCAAATTAAGCATGTACTTTACTCACTAATCGAAAAAGAAAAATATGCTATTAAAACTCTCTAATATAGACACTAAAAGAGCATCGATATTCCGTTGATATTTCCTTAAAGCATGTCATATTTAAATCTTCACTACCATAGTGCCTTCAGTTACTCTGCGAATGGATAAGGTAAACTCATCATCAATTCAATATGCGCATGGAATTTTAACCGTAGATAGTTTTTTGATCGTTGTGAGCTCTTACCTAGACGTTAATAAAAGAAGGAATACTCGGATAGATAAGAAATAAACCAATCTGGTCTGAAAAACCATTATCAACAAACAAATAAACGATAAAGACAATATCCTCTTTTGCATATCAAACTTACAATAAGGAATTTTCTAAAAATTTACTACCCAATTTCAAAGTCAATAAGCAAACGACTAAGAATATTGCAAAACATTAAGTTGTATAACTTCATAATTTGCAGAAGGTAGCAGATGAGGTTAATTTTGCTGGAGATGCCAAAACTCCTTATAAATCCCATTTTGTTGCAATAACTGCTGATGAGTACCACTTTCCACTATTTCGCCTTTATCAATTACTACAATTTGCTTAGCTCCGATGATAGTTGAAAGCCGATGGGCAATAACTAATACTGTTTTCCCTTGTACGAGCTTATTAATCACCTTTTGCACTGCCAGTTCATTCTGAGTATCGAGTGCGGCAGTTGGCTCATCGAGGATAAGAATAGGCGCGTTTTTCAAAATGGCTCTGGCAATAGAGATACGTTGCCTCTCCCCACCAGAAAGACTTTTGCCAATATCATTCAGTTGTGTTTGATAACCGTCGGGGAAATTCTGGATAAATTCATGGCAATTTGCCTGTTTACAAACTTCGATGACTTCCTCGTCACTAGCGGATAATTTTGCCATTCTGATGTTATTAATAATGGTGTCCTGAAACAAATAAACATCCTGAAATACGACAGAGACTAGACTCATTAACTGCCTCTGAGACATATCTCGTATATCGATACCACCGATTTTAATACTGCCTGATATTACATCAGCAAACCGGAGAATAAGCTTGGTTATTGTAGTCTTACCGCAGCCACTGGCACCGACCAGAGCGGTTAATGCTTTTTCCGGAATATGAAGGGATATATTCTTAAGTACGTACTTGTCCTGACCCCGGTACGAAAAGTTAACTCGTTCAAATTCAATATTATAATGCTCAGGCATAATCTCTGCCTTTTTTTCTGGTAATGACGGTGCATTCAACAGTTCCTGCAATTTTTCATACCCTATAACCAATGATTCAAGCATCGATGACATTTGTACAAAAAAGTTTAATACATCTGTGGAACGAGCAACGATTAATAACACGCAGGCTAGCAAGAGGTAAGAAATGGTTGCAGCATTCACCAAATACGCACCTAACGAGATAATAAGGATTAAACCAGCTTGAATCACGATGGTTATAATTAAATTAGGTTTTTCCCCTTTTTTCGTGCCAATGCGCAGTATATTTGCTACATCTGTTGTTACCTTAACAAATTCTGTCATCTTTTCTTCGGTTTGGCCTGTCGATTTTAATACATCAAGTCCTTGTACAAACTCGACAGCTTCACCTTTTAATTTTGCATTGGCCTCTGCCAGAATGCTAAAACCTCTGCGATAGGCCTTCCTGCGCCACAGATAGAGTGGAATTGCCATTGGAAAAACCAAAAGCATCATCAAAGAAAGTTGCCAACTGTAAAATAACAAGGCAATTGCAGCTGACAGTGGTATAACCACGCCGGTAATGATGATATTGAGTAGCATAAATGTAAATACTGCCGCTTCATTTACGCTTTGCATCATAAGGTGATTTATTTCGCCAGATCTAAACTGACTTAAATAATCTAAGGAAATATTACGTAACTTATTGCCTAATTTTTCCCTTAGCTCGGTAACGGCTAAGGTCGAATAACCATCCGCATCATAGCGTTCACAAAGCACCTTAAAAATAAAACTACCCACCAGTAGAACAACGACAATAATTAAATGAGTGAGTGTTGCAGTAATACTTTTGGCTTCTAGCGCAGCAAATAAGGGATATAGTAAAACCAGCGAAATGCCAAACAGACAAGAGGAAATCACAGTATAAATCAGACTGCGGATCAATATTTTCTTTTGCTTACCTGCCGCATTAATTAAGCCAGTATACGTTGTCAGCAATGATTTTGTTGTGCGTGTGTGTGTATTAAGATACTCTTTCATCACTTTTCTCCATCAGCCAAATTATTGACTGGAATCGACCAACTTTTTGCTTTGTTATACTCTTGCCACAACAATTTATAGTCACTAGAATTTTCGATTAAATCATTATGTGTCCCATGAGTTTTAATCATCCCTTTATCCAATAATATTATTTGGTCGGCATTAACAATCGTCGATAAGCGGTGAGTTACCATAATGACAGTTTTATTTCTATCAATTAGACGGTTAAAGGCTTTTAACAACAAAGCTTCATTTCGGGCATCAGAAAAAGCCGTCGGTTCATCTAAAATAACGATTGGTCGATTTTGCAGAAAAACCCGGGCAATGGTGATTCTCTGTTTCTGACCACCTGATAATAGCTGCCCTCTTTCTCCTGCCAGAGTGTTATACTGTTCAGGAAGGGTCAGAATGAAGTCGTGAATTTCAGCTTTTTTGGCGGCTTCAATAACGTCATCGTCAGAGATACCGTTTAACCCATAGCGTATGTTATTTGCGATCGAACACGAGAATAAAAAGTTATCCTGAAAAACAAATGAAATTCTCGACATAAGTTCAGCGTATTCAATATCTTTTATACTCACGCCACCTAAAGTTATCGTTCCAGAGGTTGTATCAAGAAAGCGAGGAATGAGATTAGCCAGCGTTGTCTTGCCAGAACCAGATGAACCAATAAGAACAGTAAATGAATTTTCAGGAATTTTGATATTGATATTGGATAAAACAGTGCCAGAATTCTGGTAAGAAAACCCAACGTTTTTAAAAATAATCTCATTATTGTCAGGTAATAGCGGGTTGGAGGGAGCCTTTAAAATTGGCAGATTTTCAACTTCAAATATCCTTTCTATTGCTGCCTTTGACTTTTGTAATATCTGAAACAGGCTCATCACAGGATAAACACTTTCTGCAATACCGATCGCCAGCAATAAAAAACAGAACGTCGTGATAAAAGAGATTTGGTCATTTAGCTGGGCTATGCTCAATCCAACAACTAATATGATACTCATCGGCATAGCAGAGAAAAGGCTGCGGGCAATTTTTGTAGACAATCGCATAGATTGCAACCAATGAAAGACCACCTGACTATAATTTTCCAGCGCTTTTTGATATTGACCGAATGCCCCCTCCCCGGCATCAAATGTTCTTACTGCACTCATTCCCTGAATATATTCAATGATTTTACCGTTGATTTGAATAGTTGCATTGTTATAGCTTTCCTTTAAAAGCTTAGCTTTTTTCATGATAAAACTCAGCAGCAGAAAAGTAATTAAAGTGATTGCAAATACAATACTTGCAAAGACCCAATTAAAGATAAATAAAACGAGTAAGGTAAAAATTGGGGTAACGAATGCCTCAGCTTTTAAAGGTGGAGCATCAGCCACAAAAGCATGTAATTCTTTAATATCATCAATTAATGTTTTAACAAGATTCCCACTGCCCATGTTTCTAACCGTTTCAATTGGCAATTGATTGATTTTTTTGATAAGCCTGGTTCGTAATATTTCTTCTAGTTCAAATGCCGCATAGTGAGATTTATCATGGGCATAAGTTCTCAGCGTATAAAAAAGAATGCTCAGCACAAGCAGAGAGAGAATGGGCAGTCCCGGGAAGACACTGGCATCCAACATTAATTGGTACAGGACCCAGATCAACATTAGCCAGATACTCAGTTTAAGCACCTGAGCAATTGATGCCAAAAATATAGAATAAGATACTTTATTCTTTACTGGCAGAAATATATCCGTATGATTCATAATTAAGTTTCTCCTTAGCCCATATCTATCATGCAATAAGAAAATCCGAATAGAAAAAAAGCTGTTTTTTTTCTGATTATTCGTTAAGTTATGATTCTTTTAAATCATATATCCGGCAATTGATTATCATCTGATAAATTATTTACAATCAGACAGATAAAAAAATACATTGCCAAAGTAGACTACTACTTTAGTTGCAGATTTTTTTGGTAGGGTTAAGAAACTGATATTTTTATTTTTATTTTTATTGTTATGCAAGCAGCGATTTATCTGCCTGTACAGAAAATTTATTATTCAGTCCAGCCTGCTTTTTCGCAGTCGCAAAGCATTAAGCAATACTGAAATCGAGCTCATCGCCATTGCCGCGCCGGCGATTACCGGGCTGAGCCAGCCAATTGCGGCCAGCGGGATACCGAGAATATTGTAGAAAAAAGCAAAAAACAGGTTTTGTTTAACAACGCGTACAGTAGCGTGAGCCAGAGCCAGGGCATCGGCTACCTGAGTCACCGAATGGCGCATCAGCGTAGCTGAAGCAGTATTGGTGGCCACATCTGCCCCGCCATACATGGCAAAGCTGACATCCGCCGCGGCCAGTGCCGGCGCATCGTTGATACCGTCGCCGACCATCGCTACCACCTTGCCCTGCTGCATCAGCACTCTCACCGCTTCGGCTTTAGCACGCGGATTCATTTCTGCCTGATAATAGCTGATACCCAGTTGTCTGGCAATATATTCAACTACACTGCGCTGGTCACCGCTCATAATATGAATATCAATATTTTGCTGCTGTAAACGTTTAATTGCACTGGCAGTGTCTTCTTTTAAAGCATCAGCAATAGCAAATGCACCTGCTATTTCATTATTAATAGCGACAACCACAATACTGGCAATCTGCCAGATTTCCTGCTGCTGTAATTGCCCGGGTATGCTGAAACCGCACCATGCAGGATTACCGACTTTTACCGCGCCATAACCGTCTACCTGCGCCTGTGTACCCTGCCCGATTTCGCTGTGGCTATTGCTGGCGGTCAGTACCGGCAGGTTTTGCTGTTCAGCAGCCTGAATCACTGCTTGCGCCAGCGGATGAGTGGTGAGCTGTTCAGCGGCGGCAGCCAGTTGCAGAATAGTTTGCGCATCATACTGACAAGCAGGATTTCGCCACTGGGCAACAATCTGGGGTTTGCCTTGAGTAAGAGTGCCGGTTTTATCCAGTACAACCGTATTGACCTGACTGGTACGCTCAAGTGAGGCTGCATCTTTAAACCATACTCCGTACCGCGCCGAGCGCCCCATACCCACCATCATCGCGGCCGGTGTGGCCAACCCCAGCGCACACGGACAGGCAATTACCAGTACGGCTACGCCGCGGGTCACTGCTTCGTTAAAATCACCACTGAACCACCAGTTCAGAATAAAAGTTAATAAGGCTATGGTAACTACGGCAGGCACAAATACCATAGATACCTTATCAGCCAGCCGTGCAATCGGTGCTTTACTGCCCTGTGCCTGCGCCAGTGCCTGCATCATGTCACCCAGCAGAGTCTGACTGCCAAGGGTCTGTGCCTGATAGGTGATACTGCCGTTGCTCAGTAATGCACCGGCAAGTACTTTATCACCAGCCTGTTTCAGTAATGGTTTAGATTCACCGGTGAGATAGCTTTCATCACACCATGCCTCACCACTGTGCACAATGCCATCGGCAGCGATGCGGTTGCCGGCATTGGTTTGCAGGATGTCACCTTTCTGTATCTGGCTGAGCGGTACTTCCTGCCAGCCGTTGTCTGTTTGTCTGCGCACCATTTTCGGGGTCAGTTGCAGCAGCATGCTCATGCTGTTAAGGCTTTGCTTTTTAGTCCGCTGTTCCAGATATTTGCCCAGCGAAACAAAGGCAATTACCATCACGCTGGCTTCGAAATAGATAAACTGATGCGCATCATGCTGATGATTAAACAGCATAATACTGGAATAGAGCCAGATAGCGACCGTGCCCAGAGACACGAGTACATCCATATTGGCTACGCCGCCTTGCAGGGATTTAATCGCACTATTGTAAAACGGCCACGCCAGACCAAGCTGGATAATCGAAGCGAGAACAAACTGCCACCATGGCGGCAGCATCCAGTGCTGTCCCAGCAGCATGCCCAGCATACCGATAACAAAAGGCAGAGCAATGATCCAGATAACTGCCAGACGCCACGGTATCGCTGTCGTTTTATGCTCCTCATTCTGCATTTCAGCCAGTGCTTCTATACTGGCGCTGGTTACGGCTGTGGCTTTAAATCCGGTTTTTGCCACTATCTGAACTATATCGTCTGTACTCAGCAGCTTACTGTCAAAACAGGTTTGTAATTCATCACTGGCAAAGTTTACATCGGCAGCAATAATACCCTGCTGCCGGCGCAATACTTTTTCTATGCGGTTGGCACAGGCCTGACAGTCCATGCCCTCAATGGCAAAGCGCGCTGTTTCGGCTGTATTGCCGTTGGTGTGCTGAGTTTGTTCCATGGTTCTGTCCTTCTGTTTTCCAGCCGCATATCTGAGGATTAAACTACATCAAAACCGGCAGCTTCAACCGCGGCTTTGAGGGTATCTACGTTAGTAAGGCTGTCGTCAAAGCCAATATCGGCAATACCGGTTGCAAAATTAACCGCCACAGTTTCCACACCCGGGCTGCCCTGCAGTGCTGATGTCACACTTTTGGCACAACCTTCGCAGGTCATGCCGTCAATTTTAAACTGAACCATTTGCATTTCTGTCTCCTTATGGATTCGGGTTTAATAAAAAGTAGATAAAGTACAGCTTAAACCTTAACACTGTGATAGAGTCAAGCTTTACATATGCAAATTCAGATTTTAATCTTATGAATATCAGTGCCGCAGAAAAATTAACCGGTTTATCCAGTAAAACCATCCGTGATTATGAGGCTGCCGGACTGATTCAGCCTGTACGCCAGAGTAACGGCTATCGCGATTACAGTGAAGCCGATATTGCCACACTGTGCTTTATCAGACATGCCCGCGAAGTAGATTTTTCGCTGGCGCAGATTGCCCAGCTGCTTGCATTACGCAACAATCCGCAACGCACCAGTGCTGATGTCAAAGCACTGGCAGGCGAGCACATACAGCGTCTTAACCAGAAAATAAATGATTTATCCAGCATGAAAGAGACTCTGGAAAACTGGTACAACCGCTGTGGCGGTGATGCTTCACCACACTGTGCGATTATCGACGGGCTGGATAAGCATGGGTATGCCGGTAATCACAATTAAGCCGGCTCCGGTTTGTGTTATCCGTTCAGGACTGGTTGTTATTCATGATAACTAAAACTGTCTTTTTACTTAAAACAGGCTAAAATAGTCGCTTTTCGGCACTTTTCCCGGGCTTTATTGTTGCTATGCGTCTAACCCATATCAAGCTTTCCGGCTTTAAATCCTTTGTAGATCCCACCACGATTGCTGTACCGGGCAGACTGGTAGCGGTAATCGGACCAAACGGCTGTGGCAAAAGCAATGTGATTGATGCTGTGCGCTGGGTGCTGGGAGAGGCTTCCGCCCGGCAGTTGCGCGGCGAAAGCATGCAGGACGTGATTTTTAACGGTGCCAATACCCGCCGGCCGGCACCGCGTGCCAGTGTGGAGCTGGTATTTGACAATAGTGACGGCCAGCTTCAGGGAGCATGGGGACAATATGCCGAAGTGGCGATAAAACGCCAGCTGACCCGTCAGGGCGATTCTACTTATTTCATTAATAATCAGGTTGTGCGCCGCCGTGATATTACCGATTTGTTTCTCGGTACTGGCGTCGGTGCCCGCGGTTATGCCGTCATTGAGCAGGGAATGATTTCCCGCATCATTGAAGCACGGCCGGAAGAGCTGCGTGCCCATATCGAAGAAGCCGCCGGCGTGTCTAAATACAAGGAACGCCGCCGTGAAACCGAAAATCGTCTTGCCGATACCCGTGAACATTTACAGCGACTGGCCGATTTACAAAGCGAGCTGGATCGTCAAGTAGAAAAACTCCGGCGACAGGCAAATACCGCACAGCGCTATCAGGAGCTGAAAACTCAGATAGCCGATAAACAGAATTTATTTGATTACAGCCAGTGGCAGCAGGCTCTGCATCAGGCAGACAGTGCCACAGCACTTTACCAGCAGCATGGCAATGCACAGGAATCACTGAAGCTGCAACTGGAAACACTGGAACAACAATTACAGCAGCTGCGCGAACAGGAACAGCAACAGCAACAGCGAGTACGCGAAGCTGAGATGCAGCGTGCCGGCCTGCGCGAACAATGGGCACGGCTGGAAGAACAGATTCGCCATCGGCGCGACTGGCAGCAGCGTATTGCCCGGGAACAGACTCAGGCACAAACTGAGTTGCAACGTCTGCACAATGAAAATATTCAGCAACAGCAACAGCTGGAATCGGCTAGTTCAGAGCTGGAAGAACAGCAATTACAGCGTGAAGAATGGGCTTTACAGGCCGCGGAACATGAAGCGCGCATGCCGGAACTGGAAGAACTGGCTCATCAGGGCGAGCGCACACGTCAGAACCAGCAAAATGAGCTGGCACGTCTGGAACGTGAACTGGCCATCAGACAGCAACAGCACCAGCATGCGACAGCGGCCATTGCTCAATTGCAGCAGCGCCGGCAGCGTCTGGAAGAAGAGCTGACGCAACTGGCCTTACCGCAAAACGGAGAGCTGGAAACCGCCCGTGAGACAGCAGCAGAGCTGGAACAGATTGTAACTACGCTGGAAGAGAACCTGCTGCAATATGAACAGCAGCGTGAAAGCGCACGGGAAGCACTGCTTCTGGCTCAGCAACAATACCGGCAGCTGGAAAAACAGCAGCTTACCCTTAACGCGCAGGTAGAAGCGTTAGCAGCCATGCTTCCACAAGCTGAGCGCAGCAGTACAGAAAACGAAACCGACAGTAATATTCCTTTATTGTGGCAACATTTGCAGGTTGCCAAAAAATGGCAGCATGCGACAACCGTTGTCCTCGGACACAGACTACAGGCACAGTATACCGAACAGCTGCAACCTGGAGATACTCTGCCAGAACGCACAACCGTCTGGGTCAATCAGACGGCTGAAATCAACCAGCAAAAATGGGCAACAAATGCCCTTTTACAGCATATAGAAGTTCAGGCTCCATTTTCCGAAGCCATACAATACTGGCTCGGACAGGTATTTTGTGCAGAAACACTGGAAGAGGCTTTGCTCAAACAGGCTGATTTACAGACACAACAACTTATTATTACTCCTGAAGGCCACTGCATAGATGCCATCAGTGTGACATTGTATGCTGAAGATAATGGTACCAGTCTGCTGCAACAGCAGCAGCAATTGCGCGAACAGCAACAGGCACTGCTTGCACTGGAGCAACCTTTACAGCAGGCTACAGAAACCATGCAGCTGGCACAGCGCAACCTTGAGAACACGGAAGAAAGGCTGAATCAGTGTCAGCAACAGCTTAAACAGCAGCAACAGCGCTGGCAGACAGCCTCTGCTCAGGCTACTGAGTTACTGGCACGCACCAGCCAGGGGCAACTGCGGCAGGAACATATTCAGCAGGAAAGCGCACAAATCATCAGTGAGCTGGCACAACAACAGCATGTGCAGCAGCAAACGCAGGCTGATACTGAAAATCTTACACTCGCGGTAGAACAATTGCGTCCGCAATTACAAAATCATACTGCCAGCCAGCAAAACCAGCAGCAAACTTTGAAACAGAGCCAGCTGGCATTGCTGGAAGCGCGACGGCAGCAGGGTTTGGTAGAAATGGCTATAGTACGCCTGCAACAGCGGATTCAGACTACCACACAGGAACAGCAGCGTATTGCACGCGAAACGGAACGCTGGCAGGAACGTCAGAGCGAGCTTGCACTCGGGATTGCCGAGCAGGAAATGGAAGATGAACAAACCCTGCAAACCGAAGAACTGAATACCCAAATCGATGCAGCTACTGAACAGTGTACAACTGCACAGCAAGTGCTTGAACAGCTCCAGCAGCAATTACAGCACATACAACAACAGCAGCACAATTTCAACAGCCAGCTTCCGCAGTTACAGGCCGATACTCAGACTGCCTTGTTGCAGCAACAGGAAGCCTTGCTGAATGCCAGACGTTTTCACGAAACCCTGCAACAGAATCAGGCTGATCTGGAGGCATTAGCAGAGCTGTTTAATCAGTCACAGCAGGCTGTACCGGAATTGAATCAGGAAATTGCGGCATTGGCACAGAAAATCAATGCACTGGGTGCGGTTAATCTGGCGGCATTACAGGAGCTGGAAGAAGCACATGAGCGCGCTGAGTATTATCAGACACAAACAGCAGATGTACAGGCGGCTATTGCCTTACTGGAAGAAGCCATCAGTACAATTGATGAAGAAACCAAAACCCGCTTTAAAACTACTTTTGATGCGGTAAACGAAAAAGTACAAAGCTACTTTCCTACCTTATTTGGTGGTGGTGAGGCCAGACTGGATATGGTCGGCGATGATTTACTCAGCGCCGGCGTATCCATTATGGCACGCCCGCCGGGCAAGAAAAACAGCACTATTCATCTGCTTTCCGGCGGAGAAAAAGCCTTAACTGCCATGAGTCTGGTCTTTGCCCTGTTCAGCCTTAATCCCGCTCCGTTCTGTCTGCTGGATGAAGTAGATGCTCCACTGGATGATGCCAATACCAGCCGTTTTTGCAATCTGGTTCAGCAAATGTCGGCACAGACTCAGTTCGTGTATATCTCCCATAACCGGCTGACGATGGAAATGGCCGAGCAGCTGGTAGGGGTAACTATGCAGGAAAAAGGTGTTTCGCGTATTGTTGAAGTCAATATTCGCCAGGCACTGGATATGGCTGAAGCTTAAGTGCGCAGATAACAGAATGGCACTAACCGCAAAATACAGCTTCTGCTTTTTCGACTTATGGCTGCTGAATCATTCCTGATAATCAGCTTTTTTTAATTTATAATTCTCTGCAACAGACCATTACAAGCAATACCTATGCTACTGAATTTTTTATACCAAATCTTATGGCAGATAGCACCCCCTTTTTTACGCAGGTATTTACGCCGGCGTGCTGCGCTGGCACCGGCATATGCGCTTAACTGGTCTGAACGTTTCGGTAAACCTTATCCCGATCCGGTAAAACACGGCATCTGGGTTCATGTGGTTTCTGTTGGTGAAACACGCGCTTCATTACAATTTATCCGTGCGCTGCAAAAGTATTTTCCGGATAAACCATTATTGATGACGCAAACCACACCTACCGGTCGTACCACAGTACAGCATTTTTTTCCTGAAGCACAATGCCGTTATCTGCCCTATGATAAAAAATCCTGGGTTAAACAATTTATCCGGGATCACCAGCCTGTATTCGGCGTATTAATGGAAACAGAAATCTGGCCGAATCTGATTAATGTCTGCGCCGACAATCAGATTCCGCTGTTTATGGCTAATGCGCGCTTATCCGAAAAGTCTCTGCATGGTTATCTGAGAGTACGCTCACTGGTTGCACCGGCACTTGCCACGTTAACCGGCTGTTACGCTCAGACTGAGACGGATGCTCAGCGGCTTAAACAAATCGGTGCTGCCAATATTCAGGTCTGTGGTAATACCAAATATGATATTACTCCGCCGGCAGAAATGGCTGAACTGGCACAAACATTCAGACAGCGTATTGGTAACAGACCGGTAGTTGTGTGCAGCAGTACCCGCTTTTATCACGGCACAGACGAAGCACAGTTACTGCTTGATGCATGGGCAAAACAAAAAACCGGCAATATCCTGCTGATTATCGTTCCGCGTCATACTGAGCGCTTTGAGCCAACTTATGAATATGCCGAAAAACTGAATTTTATTACCCAAAAACGCAGTGATAACCAGAATATCGCCGAACAGACTCAGGTCTGGATAGGTGATAGTATCGGCGAACTGTTTGCCTACTATGAATGTGCCGATATTGCCTTTGTAGGCGGAAGTCTGGTCGACAGCGGCTGCCATAATATTATCGAACCGATTGTGTGTAAACTCCCTACTCTGTTTGGTCCTTCTACCTATAATTTTGCCGACGCCGCACCCAAAGCAATTGCCGCAGGAGCAGCCAGGCAAATTCAGTCTGCAGAAGACTGGGCAGCAACAACCCTAGCTTTGCTGGATAATTCACAGCAAAGAAAGCAGATGTCTGCCAGTGCGCAAGCCTTTATCCGGCAGCATCAGGGAGCAAGTGAACGCATAGCACAAACCATTTATCATTGTCTGACCAGCCATACCAATAAACCATCAGCTAGTTGAATTTAAAAAAAATCAGAGATTTAAAATTAAATTGAGATCATAGAAAATTTTAGATAAATACTGATTTCTATTAATATCAATTAACAACTTTTATATTTGGCCGATAAACTGCATACTGAATTTTCTAAGCATATAAAAAAGGCCGGACAATAGAAATTTGTCCGGCTTTTTTAATGCTAAGCTACATTAATGTACACGTACATGAATAAATGGCACAGAATCTTCCTTAAAACTGTCCTTATATTTATCCAGGATAATTGGCGGGCTATGATCACCAACAACCACTATGTCTGTGTCTTTAAAACCTCCGGCCTTAATTTCATTGGCAAGCATAGTAAAAAACTGATGCTGTAAATTCAGATTCCGGCATGCCTCCTGCCGGCCGTCAAATATCGGCTGTTTACAATCATAAGTATAATTACCAAGTATATCCTTTTCAGAATACGGATGATGAGTATCGAGTGTCAGCCAATAGATAAATGATTTGTCCTGCGCAGCTTTATTTGCGGCAGACACATCATGCACAATATTATAGTCACAAGCGCCGGGAAATGAATGGCATTGTTTGATATTACTGAATTGCGGGAAAAAACGGGCGTTTTGCAGACCCATATGCGGATACCAGTCTTTACGGTCATACATTTTAGAATATGAACCATGAAAAGCCTGAACCAGATAACCTTTTTTTTGCAGGTGTATAGGAACACATTGTTTGAATTTATCGAACGGACCCAGAACAAAATTAGAACTTTTAGCTTTTAAATCGCATAACTCACGCAGTTCTCCCATAATAGTACTGTGCAGTGCGGGATTTTCTCCCTGTGCAATTAACTGCACATTCGGAATATTTATTAACGGGGCATCAACAGACGGATTAACAGCTCCGTGTTCAGGTATAAACGTTCCCCACGACTCATTCAGAATGAACAATATTTTTTTAGGCGGATTCTGCATATCAATCTGCTTTTGCAATACACCGCCGTGCGGCCAGTCATAAAATTCCGGTTTAACCGTACCTCGCCAGAAAAATTCATGATTAAATTTCAGATTTTGAATCGTTTCATAATAACTTCCCCACCAGCCGGTTGTCTGATAACGATTGGATAGATTGACCCCGCGATAATCAAAGAAGAAAACTGCAAAAATCAGATACAGTAAGCCCAATGACCATATCATTCTGCCTGAACATAGCCGAACAATATATTTAAGTATGAGAAACAGACTTATTGCTAAATACAGAACAAATATTGCTATAAATAACCAGTATAATTTCGGGGCATGAGGAATAAAACGTAAAATCTCAATAAACTCGACAATATTATCATAATGATAAAATTGTTTAATCCAGTACAGAATATCAAATATATATACTACCGTGTATGCCAGAGCAAATAATATTAATGACCAGCGTCTGCGCAGGAATATTAAGGGCAAAATCCATATATACTCTAAAACAATAATATATCTTTCAGAGTAAACAAAAATATGAGCCAGCCAGAACAACCCATTGGTTATTAATAAATAAAGTAATAAAAAAATCCAAAATCGTAATGGAAAATAAAACTTTAACAGATTTGCTATTTTAATAATTGTTGGAAAATTCTTATCAAAACTCATACTTAATTCGTTTCATATGTATATATGCTTAATGAAAAAAAAAGCCGCTACCGCGGCTTTGTATGTATAGATTTCCTGAGTATTTAGATTGTGAATGCTTTAGGTATATATTTATCAGGCATATCTGAGCCTGCATTTTTCTTCAGTGAACCATTTTTCAATACATCTAATACTAATTTCTTACCAGCAATAGAAGCAGATACTTTAGTTCCGTTTACTGTATATGTAATTGTACAGCCTGTTGGAGCGTTAGCAGAAAGACTGCCGTCTTTAGCACTACCACCGATTTCTGCTTTACCGTATTTACCAGTTTGTTCGTCAATGGTGGCATCAAGTGCATTATTGTCACCTGACTTACAATTATTATTCTGCAAATTATCAATAATCTGAGTTTTCAGACCAGCAGCAAGGCTGGAAGCCTCTGAAGCCTGAGAACGGGCAATATAATCAGAGTAAGCAGGTACGGCAATTGCAGCAAGAATACCGATAATTGCAATTACAATCATCAATTCAATTAAAGTAAAACCTTTTTGGAATGCTTTCATATTATTCTCCATCTTACAAAACGGTTGAAAATTCATTAATACATCAATTTATATAATACTGGAGCAAATTTCATGCCAAGTTTTAAAATTTAATTATTTTTTAAATACAAAAATGTATCTGTAAGATAATATTTTGATTTTTAAATTTTAAATATTTAGAAATGCTCTTGGAATATATTTATTATTTATGGTTGAAGCACTATTTTTACGTAAGGATCCGTTTTTCAAAACATCCACTACCAGTATTTTATTTGCAATAGCAGCAGAGACTTCTGTACTTTTTACTTTATAAGTAATTGTACATCCCGTAACCGAATTAGCCGAAGCCCCTGATGATATTGATGCATTACCACCAATAGTAGCCGTACCGTATTTACCGGTCTGACTCACAACAGAATTGGTTCCTGAATCAAAACATGTATTATTTTGCAGGTTTTCAAAAATTTGTAATTTCAATACCCCTGCCATACTCGAAGCCTCACTAGCTTGCGTCCGAGCTATATAATCATTATAAGCAGGAAGCGCTATAGCCGCCAGCACCCCGATTACAGCAATAACGATCATTAACTCAATTAAAGTAAAACCTTTTTCTAATAGATATATTTTCATTGTCCGACCAGATCAGATATTTACAGAAATGAAAGCAAAACACATACCATTTTCTTAAAATAACATGTATTTTTCGAAAGAATATTAAATCTGAATTATCCAAAATTTTGTATACAGACTCATTTAAATTCAACAATGATGCTGCGGCTGATTAAATAACCAAAGCTTTAGGCAAATACTTTTGTTCTATAGTGCCGTTATTGAGTTTTAATGTTCCGTTCCTCAGTACATCCAATTCGAGATATTTATTTACCAGAACAAATGAAGCATTCTGCGAATATACCGTATATCGGATAGAACAGCCTGTTCTGGCAGTAGCAGAATGCTGAGCATTCACGACAGGAAATTCTGTCGTAATCTCTGCAATTCCGTATTTTCCTTTATAGCTATACTCTGATGGATTTTGTGCCCGGCATTTTTGGTTCTGTAAACTATCTAAAACCTGCGCTTTCAGGTTTCCTGCCAGATCTGCTGCTTCAGCAAGCTGAGCTTTTGCACTGTAATCCATATAAGTAGGCACGGCAATGGCAGTCAGTATCCCTATTATTGCTATAGCAATTATTATTTCAATTAATGTAAAACCCTGGTGATGTAAACTCATGATGTTTTTATATGTTTAAATTTGATTGATTTTCCGACTAACTTGCAAATGTAATATTTATTATTATATTTGATTATTCAATACAAAAATTTATTTATTTTAATTAAAAAATCAGATATGTACTTTTATTTCATAATAAATTGATTTATTTATATATTTTTAATAAATTTTTTGACAAAATTTTTAAATTAAGTTTTTTATTATTAATAGTCAGACAATTATATCCGACGTATATAATTGTAAATCAGATAACTTTGTCCAGACTTGCTAAATCCAGAAAATTACAGGTAATATTCCTGCATATACGCCCATACTGCTGCAAGCATAACCATCTGACTGGCCAGATTTCCGGTACCGGCTTCAGAATTAATATAATCAATCTGTTGCCGGGCGGCCCATACTGATAATGAACCATCATCACGAACAGTTTGATTATTCTGTAAAACGACATTGAAACTCCGACCGGACAAAAACTCAAAGGCTCGCTGACTAGTAACATAGAAAAAATCATGAGGATCTTTATCAGGGCTGACCGCTACCTGGCTCATTCCATGCGCCATTGAGCCACCAGGCACATAGTTTCGTATGGATAATCCACTTGGATGATTGTTATGCAAAGCAACAATCAATTTGGCGTGAATCATATACTGATTCAGAAAACTGTCGACCTCTTGAGTTAACTCTTCTCTTGCCTGAGCACAATTACCGCGCAGACATTTTAACGCGTTCTTCCGGCCGGTTTCAGTAAAAATTCTATTTGGATCAAAGTGATAATTTACTTCATTTGTTTGTATCCTGATTTCCCGGCTGCCACCATGGCGAAAATCCAGCAAACAGCCCTGCTGAATCTGGTTTAATGCCATTAATGCGGTCTGACGTGCAGTTTCTTCATTATCATGTACATGCACCCATACAATATGTTGCCATGGTGTACCCTTACAAGTCTGAGTCACCGGCAATATTTTTACTTGTCCGGTTGTATTAAAGGAATTTGAAACAAAATCTTCTGCATACGCAGGTAAGACACCTGTAATCAATAACAATAAAAAAATATACTGACAAATATAAAAAGTTGATTTTCTCATTTAGCTGATTATTTTCTATTTTAATTTCAATTCTTTGTATGTATTTTTATTTTGATAAAGATATGCCTGTCAGAATTACATTTTCTGCTGAATATCCAGCCTGAAAACAAAATTCTCTGTTAATTTCTTTTCAATAAATCAATTTCTTAATTTATCAATACACATTTCTCATCATCTCACTGAAAAGATTATTTGCCAAATGTGTCAAATTTTGTCACATTAAACTGAATTATGTAAGTACCGATAGTTATTATACTGATTAAGTATGAATTTGTATTTTTTGTTTAATCAGTATGGTTTTAGTTGAAAATAATAATGGTATTCATTATTATTCGCAGATTTATCAATTTATCTCTTTTCGTAGCTCAATAGTATGTCTGATCACCCTTTTCCTTCTTTTAAACTGGCATTGATTCCGTTCATTCTTCTTACCGGCAGCACTGTTTATGCTCAGGATAATACAGCAAAGCTGGACGATATTTACGTCACCGCCGAACAGCAGGTTAAACAGTCTCTCGGTGTTTCTAAACTTGATAGTCAGGATATTGAACGCAAAACACCGGTCAATGATATTTCTGAGCTGGTGCGTACAATGCCCGGTGTCAATCTGACCGGTAATACTGCTTCCGGTCAGCATGGCAATAAACGCCAGATTGATATTCGCGGAATGGGTCCGGAAAATACCTTAATACTGATTGACGGCCGGCCGGTTACTTCGCGTAACAGTGCACGCATGAGCTGGCGCGGTGAGCGTGACACCATTGGCGACAGCAACTGGGTACCGGCAGCAGAAATTCAATCAATTGAAGTTATTCGCGGACCGGCTGCCGCACGCTATGGTTCTGGTGCAGCTGGCGGTGTAGTGAACATTGTGACAAAAAAAGTCAGTAATGAGTTTCACGGTTCTATCAATGCGTTTATGAATTTGCCGGCAGATAAAGAAGAAGGAGATACACATCGTATCGGCTTTGATTTGTCCGGTCCGGTTATTAAGGATGTACTCGGTTTTCGGATATATGGCAATCTGAATAGTACTGATGCAGATTCACCATTTATTAATCAGCGTTCGAATGATAAAGGCAGCAAATCGCTGGCTGCCGGACAGGAAGGTCTGATTAATAAAGATATTGGCGGACGGCTAGCATGGCGCCTTTCTCCGGCACAAACTCTGACACTGGATACTACCTACAGCCGGCAGGGCAATCGTTATAACGGTGATGGTCCCAATAATGTACAGACTGATTACACCCAAAGTTTATATGGTAAGGAAACCCGCCGAGTATACCGCCAGAGTTTTGCACTGACTCATGAAGGTATATGGGACTGGGGCGACAGCAAGCTGGTAGCACAATACGATAAAACTACCAACAGCCACTGCTCTGAAGCGCTGTCAGGTGGTCCTGAAGGCTTGTGTCAGGATTTGGGCAGCAAAGATATTACTTATAAAGACAGTACACTGACAACAAAACGTCTGACGGGTGAAATACACTTTCCGTTTACATTAGGTGTGTCCCACGTGCTGACTATGGGTGCAGAATATCAGCACGATAAACTGGATGATCCGGATGGTCTGCGCCGTATACCTCTTCCCGGGGCAGTTTATCCGGCTCCGGCTAACCACACACCGTCACTAAGCAGCTGGGCCGGCTATGTGGAAGACAATATCAGCCTGACCGACTATTTAAAACTGGTACCAATGCTGCGCTATGATCACAATAATAAAACGGGCGGTAATGTCAGCCCCGCTGTTAATCTGTCATGGCAGCTTCATCCGAACTGGCTGATTAAAGGCGGAATAGCACGTGCCTACAAAGTTCCGAATCTGTACCAGAGTACAGACAGTTATATGCTGTACAGCAAAGGCAATGGTTGTGCCACCTCTTCCGGAGGCGGCCGTGGCTGCTATCTGATAGGTAACAGTAATCTCAAACCGGAAACCAGTATTAATAAAGAATTGGGTTTTGAATTTAATAAAAACGGTTATCTGGCTTCTCTGGCTTATTTCCGCAATGATTACAAAAATAAGATTGAAGCCGGCCGGCAGATTATATTCACGGATAGTACTGGCACGAACTCTCGCTCGGGCGGATATGACTATTTTGAATGGACCAATACCCGCAAAGCGCTGGTAGAAGGACTGGAAGGCAATTTAACCCTGCCTTTTTCAAGTAAATGGAAATGGGTAAACAATTTTACTTATATGTTTAACTCCAAAAATAAGGAAACCGGCAATCCTTTATCTGTCATCCCTAAATATACGATTAATTCGTCTCTGGCCTGGAATCCTGCTGAAAAATGGGACACATTACTTACCTATACTTACTATGGTCGCCAGAAACCGCGTACAGTACCGGTAAATCCTGTTGAGGCAGGTATCGGTAACGGAGGAAAAGGAACTACCGGTTTGAGCGGAGAAGAAATCGGCAGTTATGGTATCTGGGGTATTTCCGCCGGCTACGCTGTAAATAAAAATATTAATATCAGAGCCGGAATGTCAAATATATTCAATAAACGTATCTACGCCTCTACACTGCGCGGCACTGCATATACATACAATGAACGCGGCAGAGCAGTATGGGGCAGTATGAAAGTTTCTTTCTGATGCTTTCTGCAAACAGGCTGCCATTCAGGCAGCCTGTTTTTTTACAAGCAAATTATTTTTCACCGTGACTTATCAATCAATTTCAGTTACCATCATAAATAGTAATGATTATTGTTTACACATAATGAGCAACTTTATTAAGTAAACAGACAAAGGTTATTCAATCTGACTGTACTTTAACCAAACCGCTTGATCCGGCAATATTTTTAACTGGTATTCGATTAATTTTACCATGCAGAAACAAAATCTTACCGCACATCCGTCCTGTTGTCTCCATATGTTCTGTAACACCAATCAACTGACGGAAAGATTAAATATGCGCCAGATTATTATTTTTCTTTTATTGTTTTTTACGGCCTTAATCTTGCACAACACAGCCAAAGCTCAGCCTAATCTGAATGAACCAGCTAATTTTGCTGCATTAAAGCAATCAGACAGCGGCTATCTGTTTAATACGCTTGCGTTTACTTCTGCAGACAGACAGCGTCATTACCGGGTTTATATAGCAGCCCCCGACCGCAGAGCTCCTGCAGAGGGTTTTCCTGCTTTCTATATTCTGGACGGAAATGCTGCACTGGATTTTCTGACGCCGGAAAATATGCGGGCACTGTCTGCACAGCCTCAACCTCCGGTGCTGGTACTGATTGGCTATGCCACAGATAAACGCTTTGATGCGCAGGCACGGGCCTACGATTACACCATTGCGCCGGATAATGACAATACCGATCCTCTTGATTCAACCAGAATAAACGGCGGGGCTGATATATTTCTGGATTTAATTCAGAATGAAATTATGCCGGCAGTAAATCAACAGGTTCGGATTAATCCCAATGCACAAACTCTGTGGGGGCACTCTTACGGCGGGCTGATGGTTATGCATACTTTGTTTACTCAGCCTAATCTTTTTCAGCACTATATTGCTGCCGATCCGTCCGTTTGGTTACACGGCGATTTGTTACAGCAGGAAGCTGAAACCATGCTTAAACGTCAGGTGGCTTTTTCCGGCAGCAGTCTGTGGGTTTTCAGTAGTAAACTCAAAGCCGGTAAATTACCGAAAAATCCTCAGGCGGCCGCACGTATCCGCATACGCAATGAGCAGACAGCCAGATATGCCGGTCTGATTAACAAACTGATTAACGAATTAGAGCAAAAAACTGATTTAACTATCAGATATGAGCATTATCCGCAGGAAAATCATGGCAGCCTGTTTGGCAAAAGCCTGCAGCAGGCATTATTTTATCCAGTAATCAGGCAATAAAATGAATAAACGTTCACCACATCAGGCTTATCTGACACGCGTTCAGGATATTATCGATCTGAGCCCGAATTTACGCCGGCTGGTTTTGCATAGTCCGGAGCTGACCGATTATCCGCATCAGTACAATGGTGCCCATATCAAAATATTTCTGGCACCGGATGGTCAGATAACACCACAATTACCCCAGTTTTCCGGTCATGGTTTTAACTGGACTGAGCCGGATAATAAACCGATTGTGCGTACCTATACCATTCGCAATTATGATGCACAGTCGTGTACGGTAAGTATCGATTTTGTCAAACACGGAGACACCGGACCCGCTTCATCTTTTGCCGAGCATGCTCAGGCTGGAGATATTCTTGGAATCTCTTCCCCCGGCGGACCGAATCCGATGCTGAAAACAGCATCACGCTATTTATTTGCCGGTGATATTACAGCTCTTCCGGCAATTGAATCTCTGCTGGCAGATATTGCCGCAGATGCGAGCGGCGACGTTGTGCTGTTATTACCGCAGGCAGAAGATCTGCCTGCATCACTCCCGTTACCTGAAAAAATGCATCTGCATACCTTTTTTGGTGATTTGAGCCAGATTCCTGCTGTAGTAGAGCATATAAGCAGTTTTGCCCCGTTGAATGATGATGACTTTGCCTGGGTTGCCGGTGAAGCAGCACTGGTTAAGCCACTGCGTGAATTGCTGCGTACACAGTGGCAAGTACCGCCTCAGCGCCATTATGCCGTCCCCTACTGGCGTCAGGGAGAAAATGAAGAAAGTTATCATGAAGCACGGCACAGATTTATTGATAAATAGGCACCTGCTCAAGAAAATTAACTTTAGCCTTGTTCAGGCGGTATAATTAATGCAAACGATAATGATAGGAAATACTGAAAAATGATTAAATCTTGCTGGAAACCTCTTGCTTTGTCTGTTTTAACTTTGTCTCTGCTTTCTGCCTGTGGCGAAAAAACCAATGAGAATCACACTGCCAGTAATGCTTCGTCTGCTGCTGCAACTGCTGTTAACGGACCAACAGTGACAATAAATACTGCCCGCGGAGAAATAACCGTACCGGAGAATCCGTCTAAAGTTGTGGTATTTGATATGGCTACACTGGATGATTTACAGGCATTGAAAGTGCCGGTTATCGGTGCCCCGAAAAAAGTGCTGGTACCGTATCTGCAGCAAACTCTGGAAACGGTAAACAATACCGGTACTTTATTTGAACCGGATATGGAAGCACTTAATGCGCTAAAACCACAGCTTATTATTATCGCAGGTCGTACCGCTCCGAAATATGATGAACTCGCTGCTCTTGCTCCTACTATCGATATGTCTGACAGCGGACAAGATTTAATTGGCGATGGCATGAAAATGCTTGATAGCTACGGTAAACTGTTCAAGAAAGAAGCAGAAGCGAAAAAACTGCATGATGATATCCAGAATCTGCTTAATGAAACTCAGCAGGCAGCTAAAGGAAAAGGCACTGGTCTGATTCTGATGGTTAATGCCGGCAAACTTTCAGCATTTGGTTCTTCCTCTCGCTTTGGCTGGATTCATACTCAGGTTGGCGTACCGGCTGCAGATACCAGCATTCCGGCTTCTCCGCACGGTCAGTCTGTCTCTTTCGAATACGTGCAGAAAATCAATCCCGACTGGTTATTCGTTATTGACCGTACTGCTGCCATCGGCGAAGAAGGTAAAACCGCTCAGGCTGTACTGAATAATGATCTGGTACGTCAGTCTAAAGCATGGAAAGAAGGTCACATTATTTATCTGAGCAGCGCATCTTATCTGGCCGCAGGCGGTGTACAGCAAATGAAAACTGATCTGACCAATATTAAAGCGGCAATGTCACACTAAGCCGGAGTTTTATTCACGATAATCAGGTTTCGCTATGCTGCATAAATATGCAGTATTAGCGTAAACCTGTTGTCTGTATTTTTTTCTGTCATATGCTTCGTTCCTCTCAGATTAATGCAATCAATTTTTTGCTGTTACCTATTTTACTGATTATCAGCATTAGTATTGGTGCAGCTTCTTTTCATTGGGGTGATCTGTTTATCAGTAGTGATACCCGTTCTTTGCTTTTGTATAGCCGTCTACCCCGCTCTCTGGCGATTATTCTCACCGGAGCCACACTGGCCGTAGCGGGTATGGTGTTACAGATAGTATTGCGCAATCGTTTTCTGGAACCGGGTATGGTTGGTGCTACCCAAAGTGCAGCACTTGGGGTATTACTGGTCTCCATCTGGTTGCCGCAGGCCAGTCAGCTGACCAAAATGAGCTGCGCCAGTCTGGCTGCTTTGCTGGGGATGACGCTGTTTTTATTTTTATTTCGGCGTCTGCCTGCACACCGGCAACTGATGATTCCGCTAATCGGCATAATCTATGGCAGTATTATTGAAGCACTGGTGAATTTTATCGGCGTGGAAACCAATACCCTGCAATTGCTGGCGGTGTGGTTTGCCGGTGATTTTTCTGCAGTACTCGCCGGACGTTACGAATTGCTGTGGATTACCGGTCTGATGACATTAGTTATTTATTTTCTGGCTGACCGGCTTACCATTGCCGGACTGGGACAGAATATCAGTACCAGCCTCGGTATCAACTATGCACAAATGATGTGGATTTCCCTGATTACCGTGGCCATGATTACTGCCATTGTCGTGGTAACAGTCGGACAGATTCCTTTTATCGGGCTGGTAGTACCTAATATTATTTCCCGGCTGGCAGGTGACCGTTTACGTCAGAATCTGCCTGCAGTTGCACTCCTGGGTGCCAACGCTCTGCTGATCTGTGACATTATCGGCCGCACTATCGACCCGCCTTATGAAATACCGGTGTCTCTGATTTTCGGTATCGTCGGAACCGTGATTTTCCTGTATTTGCTGTTTAGAAAGCCTTCTGTACATGCAGTTTAATTCCACCATGCCGTCACATCGCTCCGGTGCACGTTTTTTCGGTGTGCTCGGTATTCTGTTAATTATTGCCAGTATTCTGTTTATGACATATGGCGTTAAAGGAAGTTGGGATTTTGTACTGCAACTGCGCGGTAAAAAGCTGCTGATGCTGCTTACTGTTGCCTACGCAGTTGGTGTATCCACTTTACTTTTCCAGACTCTGACCCATAACCCTATTCTTACACCGGGATTACTTGGCTACGATTCACTTTATCTGTTGCTGCAAACCATTACTTTGTTTGTATTCGGTGCAGTGGGATTCACCAGTATGAGTGTGCTGAGCAAATTTGTTATCGAAGCACCAATAATGATGGTTGCCTCGCTCCTGCTGTTTCGCACTTTAACCCGGAACAGTAACGGTGATTTGGCCCGATTGATACTTACCGGTATGATATTCGGAGTCATGTTTCGCAGTTTCAATAGTCTGCTGCAACGCCTGATTGACCCTACTCTGTTTACGGTTGCTCAAACCAGCTATTTTGCTCAGTTTACCTCCGTGAATGTCACTATGCTGATTATCGGCATGAGTATCATGCTGTTCAGTACAGT
Source organism: Snodgrassella sp. M0351 (assembly GCF_016100575.1). Taxonomy (NCBI): domain Bacteria; kingdom Pseudomonadati; phylum Pseudomonadota; class Betaproteobacteria; order Neisseriales; family Neisseriaceae; genus Snodgrassella; species Snodgrassella sp. M0351. Next base: position 1,399,418 of record NZ_JACFSG010000001.1, read on the forward strand.
CTGGATCTGGCGGATGCGCTATCAGCTCGATGTTCTTATGCTCGGACGCAATGCCTCTATTGCTCTGGGTATTAACTATGTACGGCTGAGCCACAGCATTTTGTTATGGATTGCTCTGCTGGTTTCGGTTTCCACTGCACTGGTCGGTCCGGTCAGTTTTTTCGGTTTACTGATATGCGCACTGGTTAATACCTGCACCCCCGATATGAAACATCAGCTGCGGCTGCCGGCAGCATTTCTGGTTGCAGCACTGGTACTGGTCAGCGGCCAGCTGATATTTGAGCAGCTGCTTGGTATGCAGGGCGTACTGAGTGCGGTTATTGAATTTTGCGGCGGCATTGTGTTTCTGTGGCTGGTATTAAAACGCAAACGCTAAGCTGCAACAGTAGCTTTTTATCATCACCATTTTTTGCACCGATTTAACCTGACAGCATTATGATTACCATAAAAAATGTTAACCACCACATCAACGGCACACCCATTCTCCGCGATATTAATCTTGATATTCCGGATAAAAGCATTACTGCGCTGATTGGTCCCAATGGTGCAGGTAAATCTACATTGTTCTCGCTGATTGCCCGCCTGCAACCTTTACAGGAAGGCAATATCCATATTGATGAACTTGAAGTCAGCCACAGCAAATCAACTGCCATAGCCAGAAAACTGGCTATATTGTCGCAAGAGAACAACATACAGAGCCGTATTACCGTACGTGATTTATTACTGTTTGGCCGCTATCCGCATAATCAGGGACGCATCACAGCAGAAGACCAGCAAATTGTTGATCAGGCTTTACAGCGCTTTGAGCTGGAACCATTGCAACAGCGTTATCTTAGTGCACTTTCCGGCGGACAGCGCCAGCGCGCACTGGTAGCCATGACTTTCTGCCAGCAAACCAAACATGTTATTCTTGATGAACCGCTTAACAATCTGGATATGTATCATGCACGTGAGCTGATGCGTTTGTTACACCAGCTGACCAGCGAACAAGGTCTGGCTACCATTATGGTGGTTCACGACATCAACATGGCAGCAGCCTATGCTGATCATATTGTTGCTCTTAAAGACGGGCAGATTGTTATGCAAGGTACACCAGAAGATATTATTACTGTAGACCATATTCAAACCATATTTAATCTGGATACAGAAGTTGTCAGCCATAAAGGGAAACCTCTTGTTATCCATCACTTCTAGCAGGCTTTATTATGCAAAACAATAATACCCCCGGTTCACGCAAAATGACGGGGCTGATTACTGCCATGATTGCTTTGTTTGTCGTACTGGCTGCATGGTTTATCTGGCTGTTTTTGGGAGATGATGCTGCCGTACGGATGTCAATGGCACGGATTATGCTCATTTTTATGGGGCTGGTGTGTACTTTTCTGTTTGGCGTATTTATTATGATTGGCGCGAAAATCTGGCGCCGGCAACACCCGCATCACTAGAAACGCATAGATTCAAAGCCAAAAGCCAAACTGAAAGTTATGCTAATCCGCATAACTTAGTACCAGCGTGTTTATTAAAATAATTTTTCTGCTGCTTTCCGGCCCAGACTTAATAATTATTCCGCATAGCAATTAAAAATCTGTATTCTTATTATCTGGTTATTCATTTAAATCTTTGTTTATCTGATTCTGAGAAATAAATCTGCCATGGAATGCCTGTAAAAAAGCAGTTTTGGCAGATTTGGTATAATACACATACTACTAATTTTCCGGCAATCTCTGTGCCATGTCTGTATACGAACTTAACCAAATCCTGAGTAAAGACCGCTATTATCTGTATCAAGCCTGTAAAAATCCTGCCCGTTTCGGTGGCGAGGAAAAAGTAAACAGCCGTTACCAGCGTTCTCATCAGGCTTATCTGCAACGTCTGGCCGGACTGCCTGTACCCGAATACGATAACACTTTGCCAGTGCATGAAAGACGTGAAGAAATCAAGCAGGCAATCAGTCAGCATCAGGTCGTTATCGTTTGTGGTGAAACCGGTTCCGGTAAAACCACCCAGTTACCGAAAATCTGTCTTGAGCTAGGCCGTGGAGTAGCCGGACTGATTGGTCACACTCAGCCAAGGCGGCTAGCCGCACGCTCAGTAGCCGAACGAATTGCTGAAGAACTGCATAGCCGGATCGGACAGCATGTCGGCTATAAAGTGCGTTTCAATGATAAAACCGCGCCGGAAAGCTACATCAAGCTGATGACTGACGGCATTTTGCTGGCAGAAAGCCAGACCGACCGCTTTCTCAGTGCTTACGATACCATCATCATTGATGAAGCGCATGAACGCAGCCTGAACATTGATTTCCTGCTTGGTTATCTCAAACAACTGCTGCCACGGCGCCCAGACCTGAAAGTCATCATTACCTCTGCTACAATTGATGCCGAACGTTTTAGTAAACATTTCACACAGAACGGTGTAGCAGCACCGGTGATTGAAGTATCCGGACGTACCTATCCGGTAGAAGTACGTTACCGTCCGCTGCACACCACAGATGCAGACGAAGCTGAAATAGAAATCAATGATGCCATCGTCGATGCCGCAGATGAGCTGGCACGAGAAGGTGAAGGTGATATTTTGATTTTTCTGCCGGGTGAAAGAGAAATTCGCGAAGCAGCACATGCATTACAGCAATCACCTTTGCGTCGCAATGATGAGATTCTGCCTCTATTTGCACGCCTGTCAGCAGCCGAACAGCATAAAATCTTTCATCCCAATGGTCGTCAGCGGCGTATCGTACTGGCTACCAATGTTGCCGAAACCTCACTCACCGTACCCGGTATCCGCTATGTTATCGATACCGGACTGGCGCGGGTAAAACGCTATTCAGCCCGTGCTAAAGTCGAACAACTGCATATCGAACCTATCAGTCAGGCTGCGGCTCATCAGCGCGCCGGCCGTTGCGGTCGCGTTGCCGCCGGTATCTGTATACGCCTCTACAGCGAGCAGGATTTTAATCAGCGCCCTGCCTTTACAGATCCGGAAATTATCCGCAGTAATCTGGCGGCTGTAATCCTGCGCATGATCAGCCTGAAACTCGGCGATGTTAATGCATTCCCCTTTCTCGAAGCACCTGACCAGCGCTATATCAATGACGGCTATCAGGTATTGCTCGAACTGGGCGCAGTAAATGAACATAATCAGCTAAGCAAACTTGGTGAGCAAATGGCACGTCTGCCAGTAGACCCGCGTATCAGCCGCATGCTGCTGGCGGGGAAACGCTTGCAATGCGTTGCCGAAATGCTGGTTATTGTGGCTGCGCTGTCGATTCAGGATCCGCGTGAACGACCAATGGAAGCTCGTGAAGCTGCTGCCAAAGCACATGAACGTTTTAACGATAAGCAGTCGGATTTTCTCGCCTATCTGAATATCTGGGATTCCTATCAGCGCGAACGTGACAAAGGGTTATCCAATCGTCAGATGGTGCAGTGGTGTCATCAATATTTTCTTTCTCATCTGCGTATGCGCGAATGGCGCGAGCTGCATCACCAGCTGGCACAGATTGCCATAGATATGGAACTTACCGATAAGGCCGGTGCTTACCGGCAATTACCAGACAATCATCCCCGTCCAGCCATAACTGACAGCAGTGATCAGGACTTATCCGCAAAACTCAAACAGCAGCAAATCGTCCGCCGGCAGCAGCGTCAGCAACGGCAACAGGTAAAAGAAGCCAGCTACGAACAAATTCACCGTGCCCTGCTGACCGGACTAATAGCCAATGTCGGACTGAAAAGCCCCGAAGGCCACGACTATACCGGTGCACGAGGAATTCATTTTCACCTTTTTCCGGCATCCGCTCTGTTTAAAAGTAAGCCTAAATGGATTATTGCTGCTGAGCTAACCGAAACCTCACGACTTTATGCCCGTGATGTCGGCAAGATTGAACCGGAATGGATTGAAAGCGAAGTACCTCATCTTCTGCGCTATCATTATTTTGAGCCACACTGGGAACAGAAACGCGGTGAAGTGGTGGCCAGTGAACGCATTACTCTTTATGGCCTCACTGTTCTGCCCCGCCGCCCGGTTGCCTATGGGCGCATCAATGCCAAAGAAGCACGCGAAATTTTTATTCGCAGTGCACTGGTAGCGCAGGAATGCGATCTTAAAGCAGCTTTTTACCGGCATAACCATCAACTGATCGAAGAAATCACCGAACTGGAACATAAATCACGCCGGCAGGATGTACTGGTAGATGAAGAAGCACTGTTCAGTTTCTACGACCAGCGTCTGCCGGCAAATGTAGAAAACAAAGGCCGTATTCTGCCGCTGGCTGATATCCGTACCTTTGAAATGTGGCGTAAACAGGCAGAGGCAGAAAATCCGAAACTATTGTATCTGAGCCGTGACGACCTGATGCAACATGCAGCCAGTAATGTTACTGAAAGCCAGTTTCCGGAATACCTTGATACTACAGACGGTCGCTGTGCGCTCAGCTACCGTTTCGAACCCCATCATCCGTTTGACGGTGTCACTATAGCTGTGCCTCTGCCACTGCTTAACCGCATCAATGCATCCAGACTGGAATGGCTGGTTCCCGGCATGATTCGAGAAAAGCTGCAGTTACTGATAAAAGCTTTACCCAAACAAATTCGCCGGATCTGCGTGCCTGTACCTGATTTCATCACTACATTTCTCAGCAATCATCCCGATATCAATGCGCCTTTACTGCCTCAGCTGGCACATGCCATTGCCCGTCAGGCCGGAGACATGCGTCTGCTTAACCAGATAGACATCGAACACTGGCAAACCCAGCAACTACCGGCACATTGTTATTTCAATATTCAGGTGATTGATGACAGCGGCACAGAGCTGGCCAGCGGCCGTGATCTTATCAGCCTGCAACAACAGCTCGGACAGGCGGCTGCGGTTACTTTCCGTGACAACAGCAATGAGTTTGAGCGAGATAACATTACCAGCTGGGATATAGGTAAACTACCGGAAAGCATCAAGTTTGCCCGTGCTCAGCAACAGCTTACCGGCTATCTCGGCCTGCAACTGCAAAAAAACGGCAGTATTTCCCTGAGGCTGTTTGATACAGCGGCGGCTGCCGAACAGGCACACCGCAGCGGCGTACTTGCTCTGATGAGTCTGCAACTGAAAGAACAGGTTAAAGACCTGAATAAAGGTCTGCCCGACTTCACCCAAATCGCCATGCTGCTTAAACACCTGGGTACTGATACTTTGCGTGAAGACCTGACTCATGCCGTTCTGGATCGGGCTCTGATAGGTGAAGATGAACTGCCGCGTGATGAAAGAGCTTTTAAAGAACAGATAAAACGTGCCCGCAGCCGTTTACCGGCAGTTAAAGAAGCTGTTAATCAATATGCCCTGCAAACAGCGCAGGCTTATACTGAAGTCAGCAGCCATCTGGGTAAACACCCGTTAACCCCGCTTCTGCGTGAGCATCTGAACAGTCTGGTTTATCCGGGTTTTGCCAGTGCCACACCATGGCAGCAGTGGCCACGTCTGCCGGTTTATCTGCAAGCCATGCTCAGACGTATGGATAAATACGGCAGTAATCCGGCACGTGATAATGCACGGGAAAACGACATTCAGGAACTTACTGATACCTGGCAAAAAAAAGTACAGCAATACCGGCAACAAAATCAGCCAGTACCTGCAGCCATTGCCGAATTCCGGTGGATGCTGGAAGAACTTCGCATCTCCCTGTTTGCTCAGGAGCTGAAAACACCCTATCCGGTTTCAGCAAAACGTCTGAGCAAAGAATGGGATAAACGCACGGCTATTGTATAAATGTACTCAATAAAACAGCTCTGTTCAGAAAAACAGAGCTGTTATCCGGTTCCAACGGCAGTTATATGTCACAGATTTCTATTTCTCTTTTTCTGCTAACTCCTGGAAATCTTTATCAATATAACCGGGCAAACGAAATCTCACTTTGCCAGGGGGCAGCTCAATACCCATTTTCTGTGCCAGTAACTGCCCGTCAATATACTTATTTTCAAAAACCGGTACTGTTATTTCACCAAGAAAAACCATCAACTGTTCATAGGTCTGAAAACAGACAGCACACCAGTATTCACTGTCAGTCACCCTTTGTCTGAGCTGCGCAGGATTTTTTTTAACCTGTTGAAATTCTTCTTTCAGCTCTCTCATCTGTTCTAATGCATCTGCATCTGTATTCCTGTCAGCATGCTTTGAACATGAAACTGGTTCGGATTTACCTCTCTGCCTTCCTCTGTTATAAACAGATTGTGCAGATACTTTAATTTTCATTGTTTTATCTTTTTCCATTAGCACATTCCCAGCGATAAATTTCTAAATCACACAGCGGAAAATACTCCAGAATTTTTCGGTAATCCTTCGGATAGAGTTCTTTAACAGGTAACAAAAAACGTAAATCCAGACTATCAAATGAGCAGCCAAACACCCTGTAATCACTTCCCAGCCTGATGTTATGCTGCTTAAAACAGCGGAGCAAATCCCCTTTTTTCCAGTCCCATACTGGATAATACTGACTCTGACTCTTCACAATCGATCCGTGTCTCTGCATACTCAGGCGCTGTTTGGAACTATGTTCCACTCTGGTACCATTCGCTACCGGTGTATTGGACGGTAAATTAAATTTTCTGCACATCATCCGGCGGATATCGGCAAAATCAAAATTCACCAAATTTGCCTTATCAATCACAGATATATTAGATGGTGGCTGAAAAACATGTGCACTGAGCATCTGATACAGTGCAGGATGCGGCAAACGGGTAATTTTGAAATTAAACTGGCGTTCATATAAATCAAGCTGTTCTTCTACAAATTCCAGCTCGGGCACCAGATACAAATAATAGGGATAAATCTTAGTAAAACTATCCCTGATTGCCAGATACGCAGCAACAGCATTCTTACCTGTGCTAAATGCCAGAATACTCTGACGATGATCACAGGCCACCTTCTGGACTGTTCTGGCTCCAGATAAAATAGCCATATTCGCAAAATTCCCTTATAAACCAATATTGCATAATCCAATCAGTATAGCCAAAATAAATTTAAATACTCAATATCTTACAATTACCCTAAAATATTAAAAAATATAAAAAATAGCTACATACTCATTAAAACAGCAATAAAAAAGCATAGCTAACCTTATTTGAATAAATTTATGTCTGGCATTCAGCTTATTATGCAAATAAATACCTAATGATATATCTGGTAAAGTTTTTGTTTCCTGCTTCAACCAGCTTCTTGACACTAAAAGCTATTTCCCAGCACATATTAATAAGTCGGCTTATATAAAAAAATTATAATAAAAATCAGTAATTTACAATATTAGACATTACATTAATTTCTGATTTAACATCATTCATAACACAGTTTTAAAAATATTTATATATATATCAAAACTATATTCAAAATATTTTGTATATTTCAGTAATAATAAGAAAATATTTGTAGACATAAATTAATTTGACTGATATTATTAATATCTGAATATCTAAGCTATTTATTTCCCTGACCCGGTCATTTTGTTTATAAGCTTTTCTCCTACATTCCGGCTTATAAATTTTTAAATGCCGGGTTCTTTTTTTATATATAGTCAGAAATCAATTTACATTACTAAAATTTTATTCTTTTTTATCTATTCTATTTTTCTCACTTCATTAAAAAACAGAATAAAAAAATTTCCTCATAAATAACTGTTAATTTTAAGTAAATTATTTGTGGTTTTTTTACAAATTAATCAAATTTTTATACTTTGCTTTTTTATATAGGTATTACAATTTTCGAAGCAGGCATCAAATTCATCTTTACTGCTAAAGTCTTTTCTATCCAAATATATTAAACGTCTATATGATCTGATAGAGTTTTTTCTCTTTAAATACAAATAAATTCTATTGTGAAATTTAATCACTGAATAAAAATCCTGCCACTCAAAGTATGTCTTATTTCCTTTTTTTTCTTTTGTCAGGCACTCAGAAGTAATTTCAATAATATAATTGCCAAATCCTCCTATTTTTTCAAATTCATCCTTGATTTTAAATATCGGATAGAAAATAGTTATAATATTCAGAATTATCAGAGAAACTGTTATTCTATTTATATAAATATTATAAGCATCAATACCAATTACTATAATCAATATTGGAAGTGTCATAATAAAAGCATAAAAGGCTTTAGTATTTATTTTAATAATCATAGGATTAATCCGGTAAAAATAAATTTATAATTACTGATGTTTTACTTACCACTATATAAATTTTTTTTAACGCCTGATTTTTTCATTTTAGCCATTACATTATACATTTATTTGTTAACTTAACATCGACAATAAATCCTCAAGTCAGACAGCATTCTGTTAAATTAAAATTTTAATTTCTTAAAAAAGAATTTTAGTTAGCCTGAAATCCGGTTGATTATCCGTTTTACTACTTATCATAATCAGAAAGTGATTTTTAAGTTTGCCATTCCTGAATTACTGTGCCAGTGGCTGCCATTTTCATACTGATACTGAATACCTGCTTTCAGATTATGGCTGATCTGTACGTTTCCACCTACAGCAGCATTCCAGCGTGTTTTTGCTGAAGCCCATTTACCGGAACGTTCATTTCCGTGTATTCCGGCAAAACCTCCGCTCATTGCATATTCTCTATCGCGAAAATCATGCTCAATACCCAGCTGTCCGAAAATATCAAACACAGTATCCCGTATACCAAAACGATATTGAGTAAGAATACTGGCCAAACCAGCTACAACACCTTTATTAAGCTTTCGGGCATATAAACCATAACCGTTTGCCCCGTTTTCACTAAAATGATTCTGTTGTAAATAATCATATCTCAGACCGAGCTGCGGTGTCAGAATCAATTGATTCAGATAAAATGCTTTACCTCCTTTAAAAGCCAGTTGCCATACGTTACCTTTGGCTTTTGCTCCCGTGGCTTCTGACGACTCACCCAACCATATTCGCCGGTTGACATCATTGGAAAAACGGTTGTATCCAAAGCTGCCGGATATGTAGGCGCCGTTCCATCGGTTTGGCGCATAAAATGAACCTACTGTTAAACCATTGGTTTTAATATCAGCATTGCCATATTGTTCATTCCAGCCGGTATTTTGAAAAGTATAGGCCATCGCTGCAGATAATCCGTTACCAAATTTTTTACTGATACCGAATATACCGCTATTAGTATTCTGTTTTCCTCTGATGACAGTGGGATTCCAGCGATTCTGTGAATGATTAAATTCCATAATCACGTTAACCTCATCAGAGTTATTCTGAATTGAAGACATAAAGTCACTATTCAGTTTTCCTAATGTCAGAGTGCTGACCATATTAGCGTTACTGTAAACCGCACCGGATAAAGAATATAACGACCGCCTTAAACTCTGAGCGGACTGTACATTCTGAATTCTGGCCGCACCATCGAATAATTCTTTATCCTGTTCACTATATTGGTCCGCTGCGGGTATACCATCCAGCTGGCTGAAAGCCGTATCCACAGCTCTGGCAGCGGACTCTATTGCCGGATCGGCAATACTGCGGGTTAACAGACCATTATCCATAACAGCTTTTTGTGCAGAAATACGGGTAATATCAAAATCTACGTTATTGTCATCGTAAACCGTTTTACCATCTAGCAGAATTCCGCCGGAAAATTCAGTTGAGTCAAATTCACCCAAGCGTTTTTGTGCATTAATAACAGCTACTTTTATCCCTGTCTGAGGCACAAAACCGGCTTTAAGCGCATCGAAATATAATCTACCGGCCAGACTGGCAGTACCATTGACAGTAGTTCGGCTACCAAGGCTGGTCTGAAAAGTACCCGCTGCCGTCTGGTTAAAACTACCATTAACAGTGGCATCCCGACTAATAAATGTACCTGAATTATCTACTGAACCAGTGAAGCCTTTAACCAGATAAGCAGCATCTTTACCAATTTGCGTTGCAGACTGGCTACTGCCATTTACAGCCAGCGTACCGGAATTAATCTGCGTTTTACCCTGATAAGTATGATTACCCTGCAATATCAGTGTTCCGGTACCATCTTTGATTAGCCCGCCTTGCCCGCTGATATCATTACTGAATACATAGCTGCCGTCGGTTACATTTGCTGAGAAATCACCGAAGGCAAATTGTGCCGGTCCGTTAACCGCCTTACCAATATTCAGCAGTCCCCAGCCATATACCGAATCTACACCTTTAGCGCCCAGGTCAGTGGCCGTCGTCAGTAATGTGGTTCGTAAATTATTATTGGTCATCCAGGGATATTTTTGTTTAACCAGTGCCGCAGCAGCAGTAACCTGCGGAGCAGAAAATGAAGTGCCCGTGATATAGGTTAGTGGCAATGCATTAATATCATCGCCGGGCTTTGCGTATAAATTAGCAATCTCATACTGATAATAAGCCACCATACACCAATTTTTAGTATCGCCGCATCTGTTGGAAGACTGTTGAATTGTATTATCGCTATTTACACCAGCAACAACGATCCAGCCTTTCTGCAATTCAGGTTCAATTAAAGGAAATAACGATTCAATACTGGGCTGACTTTGCCCATCATTGGCAGCTGCCCAGATAAACAGCATATCATCCCGAACCAGAGAAACAAAACGACCGATATAGGATGCAGATTTATCAGCAGGATTATTTGCATTTAAATAAGCTTTAGCTACATTAGTGTACCATTGCTTATTACTATAATAATTAGCGCCATAACTATTATTGACGATTTTCACGCCAGCCTTATCAAGCGCGTTAAACGAATCTATGGTAGCCAGTAAATTGATTAATCCCGGCCCACGGCTATCTGTTGCACTGGCTGAATAAATTTGCACCTCCGGAGCAATTCCAATTTTTTTACCCCTGACATCTTTACCAGCAATATTTAAAGCTACTGCATCACCATGCGGGTAAGCTTTACCATTATAAGGTGTCCCGAACTGTCCCAAATCAACAACATTGTCAGGTAAAGCCGGATGATTAACATCGACTGGCAAATCAACAATACCGACCTTCACCCCCTTACCATCCAGCCCCTGATCCCGTGCATCTTTCAGATTTAGTAGGTTAGCCTGTGTATTATCCTCACCGTATACACTGCGGGGATACTGGTTTTTACTCAACGGAACTTTTATTGCTGATTCGGTACTGTCCATTCTCGACGGATTGGATGAAGGAACAGGAATATTATCAGCCGGATCTATCGGAGTCGGATTAACCGGCTCATGTTTGTCTGGATCTGGATTAACCGGAGGAGGAGTAACCGGAGGAGGAGTAACTGGTGAAGGCACATTCGGTGTATTTTCTCCGTCTCCCGGTGTCTGGTTTCCGGTACCGGGATCGGTTCCGCCCGGTTTACCGCCAGTTTCTGTAGAATTAGAATGAACACCACTGCCACCGCCACCACATGCAGTTAAAGCAAATGAAACAGCAATCACTATTGATTTAAGCATTAAAGCTGAATGTTTCATACTGGCTGTTCCTTTATCTTAATTTGAAAAATAAATATAAAAATTTAAATTTCATTTTTATTAATATTTCTTGATAACCTTAATGAACATTGATTTGCTTATTCAGTTCGGGTTTAGCATTCAGGCATGATACAGGGTCTAAATTACTGATTTACTTGTCTATATATTTATTAACCAAATAAGATTTTTTTTATCTATTTTAATATTCCGTACTATTATGTATTTAATTTCAGATTGGTAAATTATAAAAAAATATACCAAATAAATAATTTATAGCTTTATTTACAATATTGATTTAAACCGGCGAAATACAGGCTCTGAAAGGCATTAATGCAGTATCTCATTAAAAAAAATAAAATTTTTACGCATAAAGAATAATATTTTTAAAATTTTTTACTCATAAAACATAAATATATGCTTTATAAATTAATTATATTTGACTTGATATATTAAATATTTAGAAGAAAACATTTAAATAAACAATATGCGATTAAATTCAGCTAATTATTACTTATATTAAAAATACTTTCATAGACAACAACTTACACAATCAGTTACCGTTATAAAAGGAACACAAGGCAACAAACCGTAACTTGTTTAGATAAATAAGGAGATAAGCATGAACAAACGCAAACCGCTAAAAAGAGATATTAAATTCAGCACAACTGAAGAATTAAGGGAAAATGCACGCAAAAATTATGAAGACGGACCGATTACTTCTACGTATGAGCTGGATGTAGAACGGGTAATCGAACTGCTTAATATAGCTTTGGCTTCAGAATGGGTGTGTGTACTGCGTTATCTGCGACATTACTACATGGCAACCGGCCTGTTTATGGATGCCGTTAAAGAAGAATTTATGGAACATGCAGAGCAGGAACAAAAACATGCAGCTATGCTGGCTGAACGTATCACCCAGCTTGGCGGTGAACCGGATTTGAATCCGGATGTGTTTATTCAGCGTTCACCGACAGAATATATTGAGGGAGAAACTTTACGGGATATGGTAGAGTCAGATTTGATTGCAGAACGTATTGTGATTGATCTTTACCGGCAGGCCATTATGTATGTCAGCGATTATGACACTACTACTAAACGCATACTCGAACATATTCTTGCTGAAGAAGAAGATCATGCAGACGAATTATCCGACATGATGGAAGGTTTGGATGGTAAACCCGTATCGAAAAAAATAATTTAATAATTTAGTGATTTAACATAAAAATCCGTAGTTAGTCTGCGGATTTTTTCAGACTGCTTTTCCAGCCATTAGTGTATGTTTGAACTTTATATTTATTATTATTTCAAACTATCTATTATGACATAATTCTATTTATCTTTATAGCAATAAATCGCTCAAACTTGAGGCAGATTAATAATCAGATAAACCTTTTAAAGAAAATACTCAGGTAAATTGTGGTGTGAATCTCTTTGCACTACAATCATATTAAGAGGTTTCCAGAAAGATATCTGGATTATTTTTCAATAGTTTATGGAGTAAACAACATGAAAGCAATGGTGTACTACGGAGCAGGTGACATTCGTTTTGAAGAACGTGCTAAACCAGTTATTATCGAACCAACTGATGCAATCATTCGTTTAACCCGGACAACTATTTGCGGTACCGATCTGGGTATCTGGAAAGGAAAAAATCCGGAAATTGAACAAACCGCCATTCAAAAAGACGGTCAATTCAACGGTCGTATTCTCGGGCATGAAGGGATTGGTATTATTGAAGAAACAGGCAGTGCGGTTAAAAACTTTAAAAAAGGCGATAAAGTCATTATTTCCTGCGTCAGCCGCTGCGGTACTTGTGAAAATTGTCAGAAACAGCTTTATGCACATTGCCAGAGTGGTGGCGGCTGGATTATGGGCTACATGATTGATGGTACTCAGGCTGAATACGTACGTACTCCCTTTGCAGATAATTCACTTTACCGATTACCGGCAAATTTAAATGAAGATGTGGCTGTTTTGTTGTCAGATGCCTTACCTACTGCACATGAAATCGGCGTGCAATACGGTGATGTTAAACCAGGCGATACAGTAGCCATTGTCGGTGCCGGCCCGGTAGGAATGAGTTGTTTATTAACCGCACAATTATACTCTCCCTCCCAGATTATCATGATTGATATGGATGATAACCGCCTGCAAATGGCAAAAGAGCTGGGTGCCACGCAAATCATTAATTCTGCCAGTGAAGACGCGGTGGCGCGTGTTCTGGAATACACCGGCGGCCGCGGAGTAGACTGCGCTATGGAAGCTGTCGGGCTTGAAGCCACATGGAATATCTGTCAGCGCGTGGTAAAAGAAGGCGGACACTTGGCTAACGTAGGTGTACATGGGCAATCAGTCAACTTTGAGCTGGAAAAACTCTGGATTAAAAATCTTACCATTACCACAGGTCTGGTTAATGCCAACACTACCGGCATGTTGCTGAAAACCTGTTGCTCAGGCAAACTGCCGATGGAAAAGCTGGCTACTCACCACTTCCACTTTAATGAACTGGAAAAAGCTTATGATGTCTTTAAGCATGCTGCAGATGAAAAAGCCATGAAAGTTATTATTGATTATTAAATACTGCCGAGCAGATAAAAGCTTTAATGAAATCTGCCCTACTAAATAAAGCAGCCATTAAGGCTGCTTTATTGATTACTGTCTGTTTATAAAATGATTATCTCTTTAAATCCGCTGAAAAATCGAATATTCAGCAATTCTGTTATTTATCCGATTAGCCGCAAAATTTAAAATATCAGTTTATTCTTCTTCATCCTCATCTTCCTGCACGCTGACACTGTGTTCAATCAAACCGGGAACCACAAAAGAAGTGGCTAATGCATTTTTATTCTCAGAAAGATGTTGCAGATAAGCTTCATCAACATCACCCGTAATATAACGGCCGTCAAAGCAAGAACTGTCAAAACCTTCAATTTGCGGATTCAGCTTTAAAACTACCTCTTTCAAATCATCCAGATCCTGAAATACAACACCATCGGCACCAATTTCCGCAGCCACCTGCTCTGCATTACGCCGGTATGAAATCAATTCTTCCCGGGTTGGCATATCGATACCATAAACATTCGGAAACAATACAGCCGGCGCAGCAGAAGCAAAGTAAACTTTTATCGCTCCTGCTTCACGCACCATATCCACAATTTCCCGGCTGGTTGTCCCGCGTACAATAGAATCATCTACCAGCAGAACTTTTTTACCACTAAACTCATAATTCATCGGATTAAGCTTTTGCCGCACAGATTTTTTACGCACAGCCTGCCCGGGCATAATAAATGTCCGGCCGATATAGCGATTTTTAAATAGTCCTTCCCGGTAAGGCTTATTCAGATGCAAAGCCAGCTCCATAGCACTGGGACGGCTGGTGTCCGGTACAGGCATAATTACATCAATATCTGCTAAATCCAGTGTCCGTTTTACCTTTTCTGCCAGTGTTACCCCCATATTCAGACGAGCCTGATATACCGATACTCCGTCGATTACAGAGTCCGGGCGGGCAAAGTATACATATTCAAACAGACAGGGCATCAGATGAGGTTCCTGTGCGCACTGCTGTGAAAATAACTGGCCTTCATTACTGATAAAAATAGCTTCACCGGGTGCCACATCCCTTACCAGCTCATAATCCAGACTAGGGAAAACCACAGATTCAGAAGCAACGACATAATCTGTATGACCGTTCTCTTCCCTTTTACCCAGACACAGAGGCCGGATACCAAGCGGATCACGAAAAGCCAGTAAACCATAACCGGCAATTAATGCCACCACACCATACGCACCATGTACCCGTTTATGCAGTGCGGCCACAGCAGCAAAAATATCCGATAAAGCCAGTGCAGTACGATTACCAACCTGATTTTCCAGCTCTCGTGCCAATACATTAAGTAGCACTTCAGAATCAGAGCGGGTATTTACATGGCGTAATTCAGTAAAACAGACATTTTTAAATAACTCCTCAGTATTGGTCAGATTACCATTATGTGCCAGCACAATTCCGAAAGGGGAATTTACATAAAAAGGTTGTGCTTCAGCACTGCAATTGGCATTTCCGGCTGTCGGGTAACGGACATGAGCAATACCAACATTACCTATCAGTTCACGCATATTACGGGTACGGAATACATCACGTACCATACCGCGACCTTTATGCATGTGAAACATATTACCCTCAGCGGTAACAATTCCGGCAGCATCCTGTCCGCGATGTTGCAGCATCTGTAAACCATCATATAAAAGCTGATTTACCGGTTCATGTGCCACAATACCCAATACACCACACATTACTTTCTCCATTCAAGACAAATAAATACGCGCGTTTTTTGTTATTAAAAACGCGCGTTGTATTCGGTTACTTATGTTCATGCTGTTATACCGATGGTGAATTCAGCTTATCAGCAAGAAAAGACGGCAGATAAGGCACCGCCACCATCGCCAGCCTTTCAAACATGCCTGCTGTAAATGAATCCCGCCACACAGGAGATTTCGGCAAATCAGTAAAAGAACATATCAGCACCACCAAAGTGACAATAATAATTCCTTTAATTGCACCGAAACAGGCGCCCAGCATACGGTTAACTCCGCCAAGCCCGATTGATTTCAATGCTGAAGTAATCACTGTGCGCATCAGGCGCTGAATAATCCACAAAACACCGAATACCATCACATATGATAATGAAACAGCCAGTGCCCGTGGCTGCATAGTCGTAAAAGCCATATCAGCCACAGGTGCGGCCAGCAACTTGGCTCCAACAAAAGCGACCACCCAGCATAACAGTGAAGCTATTTCGCCCACCAGCCCGCGCATCATAGCAACCAGAGTTGTTAACAATATCAGGCCGAGAGCCAGCACATCAAAAAGGGTCATGCAATACCAACTTCCTATAAACCAATTACCAGTCCGTCCAGTCCTGCAGCATGCACTTTATCCAGATTTTGCAAAGCCTGACTGCGATTATTATAAACCTGGCTACGTACCCGATACAGTGTGCCTTTACTAGTCTGACTTTTACTGATACTGGTAGTGACACCGGCAACAGCCAGCCTTTGCTGTACCAGATTAGCCTGCGCCTCAGTGGTATAGGCACCAATCTGAATCACCGTTCTTTCAACAGGCAATTTATTATTGCTACTGGTAGCACTGCCTCGATTCTGACCGGAAGCAGAATTTTTAGATACCGTACCGGCAGCTTTATTTTCCAATATCTGCTGCGGTGTCAGTTTACCGCCTGCCGTATTATTTGCCGGTTTTGCTGTCGATGCCGGTTTTACGGGTACTGGATTTTTATTTATTGGTTTAGGTGTTGCAGACACAGGTTTTTTTTCTGTATTAGCAACTTCGCTTCTGTTTTTTACTACAGGTGTAGTATCAACTGTACTGGCTGGTGTTTTATTCACCGGCTTTACTGTTACAGGTTCAGTTTTAGGGCGGTTACTGCTTACCGTATTAACAGGAACCTGTTTAGTTTTTTCTGTTGTTTCTACCGGAGTTCTGTTAATAACCGGTTTTGGTTTAACAACTGGTGCTGCTTCAGTATGTACTTGTTGTCTGTTATTTTTTTCAACAATCTTTCTTTCAGAAAACGGTTTGATACCTGCTGAATCAGTATCATTTGGCCGTCGCTCTGACGGTACCGGAGTTTTTACCGGTGTATCATTTATTTTAGCCGGCAAGACAGGTTTAGGATGTGTTGTTTCTTCACGCATCACAGGTCTGGATATACTGTTTTCCTGTTTATGTTCAGATGCCGCAGATGCATTACCCGAACCGACAGTTGTATTTACCGCAGATGATCTTGCCGCCGTTACCGGTTCCAGTACTATAGCTGAAGCAGATTGTGCCTGCGCCACAACACTCGCCTGAGACACCATACCTGCTGTGCCGGAAGCTGTTTCTGACGAAGCAGTTCTGACTTCAAGCTGCGGTGCCGGTACAGACTGAGGCGTGCGACGGCTCAGCATAATAACCAGCAATATAGCAGCAATGACTACCATAATTAATGCACCTACCAAACGGCGCCTGTTGCGCCGTTTCAGCTGTTCATAATTTTCCTGTGCATTCATTAATCACTAACTCCTCTGACCTTATCGTTTCTATTTTCAGAATTTACCTTGAAGATAAATCTATTATTTCTGCTACTGTATGAAACGAACCAAATACAACAATTCTATCATTCTCACCGGCCTCTGATAAAGCAGCCTGATAAGCTTCTTTAACATCAGGATAAGCTGTCACAGCAGTAATATTATGCTGAATAAATTTTTGTTGTAAAGCCTGTACAGTCATACCGCGCGGCAAAGCAAGCGGAGCTATCAGCCAGCAATCAAACTGATCTTTAATAATTTCCAGAACCGCATCAATGTCTTTATCAGCCAGCATACTGAATACAGCCATGCGTTTTTCTGCATAGGGTAAAGCAATTAAACTGCTGCGCAATGCCCTTGCTGCATGAGGGTTATGCCCCACATCCAGTACCGTAACCGGTCGTCCGGGCAACACCTGAAATCTTCCCGGATGGCGTACGCGCAACAAGCCGCGTTTAATTGCACCAATATCCAGAGGCAAACGTTCAGACAAGCATTCCAGTACAGTTAATGCACAAGCCGCGTTACTAAGCTGAAAATTACCGCGCAATACTGGTATCGGTAAAGCATGACGGGCATGTTCACCTGTATATAAACTACTTTCTTGTGGATGAAAACGATACGACCACTGCTGCATTTCCATCTTATGGCAATCAAAATCTCGGCCAAACAAAAGTAAATCTGCTCCTACCTCTGCCGCATGCGATGACAGACTGTGCGGTACAGGAATCTGAGCACAAATTACAGGCTTTCCAGCACGCATAATGCCTGCTTTTTCAAATGCCACTTTTTCTACTGTATCACCAAGAAATGCCTCATGATCCAAATCAACACTGGTAATCACTGCCACATCGGCATCAAATATATTGACAGCATCCAGCCGCCCGCCCAGCCCTACTTCCAGTATCATTACGTCTACCTGCTGACGTATAAATACATCTACGGCAGCCAGCGTATTAAACTCAAAATAGGTTAACGGTATCTCAGCCCGTGCTGTCTCTATATGCTCAAACGCACTGACAATCAAATCATCAGCAACAGCTTCACCATTAATCGCAATACGTTCATTAAAACGTAACAAATGCGGGCTGGTTAAGGTACCAACCCGATAACCGGCTTCATGATAAATCTGTGTCAGATAGGCACACACAGAACCCTTACCATTGGTTCCGCCAACAACAATCAGCGGACATACCGGCTTTAAACCCATCTGGTCACGAACAGCGCCTACCCTGGCCAGCCCCATTTCAATTTCGCCGCCGGCCACACCATTTTCCAGATGTTGCAGCCATGAAGACAAACCAGTTGCATGAAATTTTTCTGCCATTATTTTAATTCTTATCCTTCAGCCCGAGCCTGCGGATTACCTTATTCAAGATTGATTGCCTCAAAACAGATTGTGTATTGTTTGGCTGACACCAACGTACCCATACTTGTAATCTTCGCCATGCCTGCGCATCGGTCATATCCGGTAGCAAAAGCTGGTATACGCAGCCGCGCGAAGTTTGCCAGTGTAAAGCCATCATATTTGCTCTGATAACAATACCACTGCAACACAGTTTAGCCGGTACAGCAGCTTTGCCCTGTGTAAATAGCAGTGAAGCCTGCCCCTGTGGACTGATTTCAATTTTTTTGACTCTACCTTGCCGCAAGCCATAACCTGCCCATAATGCAGATAATAACCATACCAGCAGCCATACCAGACACAACCAGCCTGTGCTGTAGAACACAATAGCCACTAGTGTCAGTACATGCATAATCACCGCCAGATAAAAAGCACATCGGGATGGCTTCAGCCGCACAACACACGCCATCATCAGATACTAAACCTGTTCTTCACCATATACCGGAGATATATGTATATCTGTATCTACCAGATCCAGTACCATATCATGTACTTCTACTGTAAAAAAATTCCAGAACTGATCAATATCCAATACCGGCCACAGCTTACGCTCAACCTCCCATGCAGACAGCTCTGCCTCAAAAATCAGATTAAAGCGTTCACCAATATAACCAATGACCTGTTCCGGAGTTTCAAATTCCGGTACCAGCAATGTAGTACAATTACTCTGTAGCTGTGACAAAGTTAACTCAGGCAAATCATCACTGGTACTTTTCAGCCAGTCGAGAAAAGCCTGAGCAGGTTTCAGCACAACAGCACTGCGATCAACAAAATACATGCCCTATCCTTACTAATATTACTGAATAACCATATTGTACTGTAAACGTTCAGCGATAGCGTATATTTACCGCCCCGCAATTTTTAATTACCGTACAATCAGCTTATTGTGTCTACAGGGTTAACTGCCATGCCTCACACCATTCATCTAGCCCGGTTTCAGCAAATCCTTACGCCTGATGAAATCCTCACTGACAATCAGCTTATCGAACCATTTTGTACCGACCAGCGCGGCCGTTATCATGGACAGGCTTTTGCAGTATTACAACCGCATACTGTCAGCGCTGTACAGGAAATTATGCGCTATTGCCATCAGCAGCATATTCCTGTTACTCCGCAAGGCGGAAATACCGGCTTGTGCGGCGGTGCTACACCGCATGCTTCTGTTGCCGGTAAAGGAATTATCCTGTCGTTAAGTAAACTTAACCGCATACGCAAACTCAATCTGGCTGACAACACCATTACTGTAGAAGCCGGCATGATACTCGCTGAAGTACAGAAAATCGCTCAAACTGCCAATCGCTATTTTCCCCTGAGTCTGACCAGTGAAGGCTCCTGTCAGATAGGCGGAAATATTGCCTGTAATGCCGGCGGTCTGAATGTAGTGCGTTATGGCACAATGCGTGATCTGGTACTGGGTCTGGAATATGTCCTGTCTGATGGCGAACTGGTCAGTCACCTGTATCCACTGCATAAAAACACCAGTGGCTATGAAATGCGTCAGCAAATCATTGGCAGTGAAGGCACACTGGCGATTATTACCGCAGCCACACTAAAACTGTTTGCTCCGCCGCAAAGTGTATTAACAGCTTGGATTGGCGTAGACAATATTCACGCTGCCACCAGTCTGTTAGCCGCACTGAAAAATTACTTTGCCGAGCGCCTGTCCAGCTTTGAACTGATCAGTCAAGCGGCTCTGAGTTTGTCAGCCAGCTATAGTCAGTTACGCGAACCAACTCATGCGAGCTGGCATATTCTGGTAGAACTGAGCGATAGCCTGCCGGCACAAAATTTAACCGATCCCTTAATCAGCGTACTGGAACAAGGTAACTGGCTTAATACAGTTATTGCTCAGTCTGAAACAGAACGTCAGCATTTATGGAGCTTGCGTGAAAACATATCTGCTGCACAACGCAGTCTCGGAGCCAGTATCAAGCATGATATTGTCGTTCCGATTGAACATGTTGCTGACTTTGTCGAAAACTGCCAGCAACAACTGATTAAAACCTTTCCGCAAACCAAGACCATTTTATTCGGCCATCTCGGTGATGGCAGTCTGCATTACAACGTTTTTATTGCTGATATTATGAATAATGATGTTTATCAATATGAAGAAAACATCAATAAAGTCGTATATGAACAGGTATTAAATTACCATGGCAGTATAGCTGCCGAACATGGCATCGGTCAGTTAAAAAATCAATGGCTGCCACGTGTTCGCAGTAATGCAGAAATCAAATGGATGCAGGCACAAAAGCATAACCTCGACCCCGAAGGTATCCTGAATCCCGGAAAAGTTTTACCTGTGCATACGTGATATAGTAAGCATTTTTAAATCAACTATGAATATGAGTGAAGTTACTCTGTATACCGACGGTGCCTGCAAAGGCAATCCCGGCGTGGGTGGCTGGGGGGCATTTTTACAATCCGGCAGCCACAGTAAAGAGCTTTTCGGCGGAGAGGCTAATACCACCAATAACCGCATGGAGCTCACAGCTGTAATTCAAGGACTTGCAGCATTAAAACGCCCGTGTATTGTTAACATCTATACAGATTCACAATATGTTAAAAACGGCATGCAGGAATGGATTCATAACTGGAAAGCACGCGGCTGGAAAACTGCCTCAAAACAGCCGGTAAAAAATGCTGAACTGTGGCAGGCACTGGACAGCGAAGTAAGTAAGCATCAGGTACACTGGCACTGGGTTAAAGGCCATGCCGGACATCCGGGAAATGAAAAAGCTGATGAACTGGCTAATCGCGGCGTAGAACTGGTTAAATAAAGCTTTAATTTTTTATAAATTATTATCAACTACCCACTTCTCAGCTACCATAATAGTGCTATCATGCCTAGAAGCATACTGTTTGGTAAGTTTTGGTATCGGCTTAGAAAAATTTAATACTCAGCCTAAACCGGTAGCTGTGGATGAGAAGAAATTTTATGGAAAAAACAGATTAATTCAATTAAACCGTTTTTTTTATTTCATGCTAAAATATTCTAATATTATTGAAAAGACAATAACACAACTGCAATGATTATTTATAATTAAGCTATAAATACATGTATAAAATACCTAATTTTTTACCTAAAATATAACTTAGTATCTAGTTGATTTTTTTTAAAATAAATCAAATTTCCATTTAAAATAATATATTAATTGAATTAAAAATATATTCAGTGTACCTGTATTTAATACAGTTTTAATCTTATTTGAGAATTATAATAGTGTGTGCATGATTAATTTTAATTTACAATCATATTATAAAAACATAGGCGGGCTTATTTTTGAATTCGCCATACCTCCTAATAAAAAAGCCGTCTACAGTACTACATCTAAATACCTGACAGAAGGAGCGTTCAGCTTTATTGAGGGCATTATATACGAGTATGTTCCTAAATACGGGGAATATGGGCATTGGGGAATCACCGAAGTTAATACAGAACAATGGCTACTTATAAAACCGGCACTATTAAGGCTTAAGACCAGAGTTGATCAAGCCCAGAATTTAAAAGAACTTAAAAGTGATTTATTTGATTTTCGTTTTGTCTGTATGCTGGAAGACGATTATTTAAAAGAAACGGCTCACAAGTTTTCTAAATCCAAACCTTTGCTTTCTCAGATGATTATCGATTTTATAGTCTGGATTGATGTAACTATACAAAAGTATGGTTCATTCTATATTATAGGCATATAACTTTTTCATTTACTAAATCTATAAAATTTATCAATTAAACTTGTAGCATTAATTTTTTATTGTATCTTTGGCAAGGTTTGTTTATCTTTTTGGAATATATGATATTCCAGGATGATTTACATTCCCGCTATTTATTCTGTCATGATGATAGCCTGCTTTATTGATCCATGCTAAGGACAAGGTTTAACCATACTAATTATTTAACATATGAAATTAAAATGATGACGTAACAAAAATAAATAACCTATTGATTTATTAATTACTACCTTCATGCTGCTGTTCATATTATTTACAATTGAAATCCGTTGCTTTGATTAAACTGCTTAACTTTTTGCTGTTTTATGTACATAAACCTAATATCCGCCGTTTAACACAGCGGTTAAAACATAAAACTATCATTATAACAGGCGCCAGTTATGGCATTGGTGAGTCGCTTTGTTATCTTTTAGCCGATATTGATTGCAACTTAATATTGGTTGCGCGCACAGTTGATAAACTGCGCGAATTAAAGCAACGGCTTACTATGAGCAAAGCTAAAATTGACATTTATGCAGCTGATTTGCGTGATCAGGAACAACTTGATGGATTCATAAAATATATACAAAATTTACCTGTTGACATATTTATTAATAATGCCGGTAAATCGATTTGTCGCCCGGTCATGCAATCGTTAGACCGCCAGCATGATTTTGAACGAACCATAAAATTAAACTACCTGACTCCGGTACAATTATGCCTTGCACTTATCCCCAAATTACAGCAAAGTAAAGGACATATCATTAACGTTTCGGCTGTCAATGTGTTGTTTGCGCCAGCGGTGAATTGGTCAGCATATCAAGCCTCAAAAACGGCATTCGATCAATGGCTGCGTTCAGCAATGCCTGAATTACAAAACCGGCAAATTAAAGTATCGACAGCATATTTACCTTTAGTAAAAACAAGGATGATCGAGCCGACCAGAGCTTATCAGAACTTACCTGCATTACAGCCAAAGCAAGCTGCTACAATTATAAGTTATTTATTACAAACACAAAAACGCCAATATAAACCATGGTGGGCGATGATAGTGCAATTGGCCGGCGTCCTGTTTAATGGCATCTGGTTTAAATTAAATTGTTATTACATTAAGAGAAAATGATGATAAAAACAATCAAAGCGCTTTACACCATTAAACTTTTGACATTTAAAGGAATTTTTTATTTATTAATGAGTTTTCGTTCGGTTGGAATGAATTTAATGGCGTTGCTCTATGTACGTCAGAAGCTGAGCCCAGACCAAATCGCCATTAATGAAAATGACAATTGTATAAATTATCGTACACTTTATACGCAGTCACAGCATTTAGCCAAAAAATTAGCAGCGCATTGTGACATAAAACCGCATCAAAAAATAGCCATAATGGCAAGTAATCATACTATTATGATTCAAACTCTCTTTGCTATTGCCCGGCTAGGTGCAGATATTTACTTACTCAATACAGAACTATCAGCCAAGCAATTACAAAATATACAAGATGCGGTAAAATTTGATTGGATCATACATGATCCTCAAATTCCTATCTTAATTGATGTCAAATCATTACCGACAGATCATCCGGAGCAAATTTCCATTTACTCGCTCTTAAATGATAAGATGCCTCCCAATTCCGGCAATCTTAAAGTTACCCATTTTAATAAACTTACTGTGTTAACCAGTGGTACAACTGGACGTTTTAAAATGGCAGGACGCAATAGTAAAGCACAAAATTTTATCAGTCCTTTTTATCAATTGCTGATGAAATTAAACCTGAGCAAATATAACAGAATCTATATAGCAACACCGATTTACCATGGTTTTGGTATTGCGACATTGTGTATGTCGGTACTATTAGGTGCCACTATATTTATCAATAAACGCTTTGATGCCGCCAAAATTTGTCAACTTATTAACAAACATAACATTGAAGTGATCACCCTCGTTCCCTTAATGCTCAGTCGAATGATGAACCATTCTGTAACGCAGTTACGCAGTTTACGATGCATCATCACCGGCGGTGCACCAATTGCTGTCACACTGGTTCGACGAACAATTAATCAACTTGGTAAAGTGTTATTTAACTTATATGGCACATCGGAAGCTGGAATATGCCTGATTGCAACGCCGGATGATTTGATCACTCACCCATCAACTCTAGGTAAGCCGGTTAAAGGACTATCAGCCAAATTAATGAACAATGGCAAAGAGGATGCGATAAAAGGTGAACTCTATATCAAATGTGCGTGGTCCACTCAGGGCAAAAACTGGACAGCTACTGGTGATATAGTTCAAAAAGACAGTACAAATAATTATTATCTAAATGGCCGGGCTGATGACATGATAGTTTCAGGCGGTGAAAATGTTTACCCATTCGAACTCGAACAATGTTTAGTTAACCATCCTGACATTAACGACTTAGCCGTTATTAGTGTTAATGATGAGGAATTCGGACAGAGATTAGTGGCATTTGTGGTATTAGCAGCACATACTGAACAAACCGAAGATACTTTAATAGACTGGTTAAAACCACAAATTGCACGTTACCAGATGCCAAAAAAAATATATATCATTGACGAATTACCCATGACTCATATTGGCAAAGTTGACAGAAAACAACTTATCAATCGATATTATGAATTATCTAAGATCTGAGTTAGCGAAAACACCAGTATTGATAAGCATAATAATATTTTTAAAAATTTTTATTTTTCGAAAGCATTATCATTGCTTGTTACCCGCTCAACTAATCCTTTTATCGTATTTATAAAAGGATTTTTCTCCGATTTATAATACATAATATAATCAATATCTGGTAATGTCGGAAGTTTCAGGATATCGGTGTAATCGATAAATTTCTTAGACATTGACGATCTGTTCAGACAGCCTATGCCTAATTGAGCCTCAATAGCAGACTGCATACCAATAACACTGGAAGCATAATGAGATAAATTATAAGATATTTTATTATTTTCTAATTTATCTATAGCTGATTTTTGTAATAAGCAGCCTTTTGGCAAAGTTATAATTGGCAGCGGAACAGATCCGGTTATACTAAGATCTTTCGAGCCAGCCCAGCAGAGCGGTTCATGCCCTACAACCATAAAATTATCATTATCGGGTAATCGCTGTCCGTTTAAATGAATAAATAAGGCGATATCATATTGTTCCAGAGTATGTTCAAGAAGCATTTTTGAACTGCTCTGAATTGAGACATTAAATTGAATATTCTGACATTGGTCACGTAGCCCTCTTAATACAGATGCTATCGTGGCAGGCATAAAATAATCCGTAATTGAAAGTGTCAGCTCATATACCGAATCATGGTTTCTAATATCAGCTATGATATTATCATTTAAAGATAATATCTTTTTTGCATGCTTATACATTTTTTCACCGATAGCTGTCGGTTTCGCGCCGTATCTGCCACGATGTAGCAGTTGTGCATCGCAAAATACCTCAAGCTTTTGGATTTGTTCACTGATAGCCGATTGAGATTTAAATAAAATATTCGAAGCTTTTGTATAGCTGCCCATTTCTACAATGACAACAAATGTGTGAAGAATTTCTAAATCAAGTTTTTCCATAGTGTAATCAGTCTTCATCAGTTAGTGTCATTAGATTTCTTTAATATATCGGATTTTCCGTTATAAATAAATCAAAAAATCCTGTTTTACAGATATAAAAAATTCTAGCTATTATTTTCTGGAAAAACAACAGGAGTTCATCAATGTCTTTAAATTCAAACAAATTGCCGGATAAAAATAAAAATTTTTTTTCTGATAACCATAAATGGAAAGTTTTATTTACAGGTGCATTCGCTAATACATGCTTTACCTTTGTTATCGGGGGCGTACCTGCTGCATCCATTATTCTACGTAATGATTACCATATCCCAACATCTGTATTAGGGCTTTTAATGGGAATTGTAGGTTTTGGAATTGCTGTAAGTGAATTACCCTGGGGAATTGCCACCGATCGCTTCGGAGATCGGCCGATATTAATTGCAGGATTGTCTACGACTGCCATAGCTCTTTTCATCCTTGCTTATTTTGCAAGAATATCATCACACAATTCAATAAGTATCATCTTATGTGCCGGTTTACTAGTAGTCGGTCTTTTTGGGAGCAGTGTAAATGGTTCCAGTGGCAAAGCGATCATACAATGGTTTAAACCACAGCAACGCGGCTTAGCAATGAGTGTAAGGCAGGCAGCTGTACCACTTGGTTATGCATTAGGAGCATTATTCTACCCTTATATATCAATTCATTATGGATTCTCGACCACACTATTTATATCGGCATTTATTTGTATTCTGGCTGCATTATTCAGCTATCTATGGATTATTGATCCGGATAGTAAGAGTGAACGCAAAACACCGGATATAACACAATCACTAAAAAATAAATCAACTCAGCCAATGAAATCATTGAAAGTATGGCGCATCGTATTAGCTGTGGGTATTTTATGTGCGCCACAGTTTGCATTGATGACATTTTCAATGCTTTTCTTGCACGATTTTGCCGGATTAAGTATTGGATATATCAGTATCCTACTATTTTTCATACAAATCAGTTCAATACCAACACGTATCGGTAGTGGCTTTTATACAGATAAAAAGGGAAATAGAAAATTTTTTCTGAAAGCGGTTACAGCCCTTTCATTCATCTTATTCGCAGCCCTTACCGTATTTACTTATTTTTCATATAAATTCAATATACATCATTTTGCCTACTTTGCTAGTTTCATTATTCTTATATCTGGTATATCAATTTCTTCCTGGCATGGAATCGGATATACCGAACTGGCTACCGTTGCCGGACAAAAGAGTGTTGCAACTGTATTAGCCATGGCTAATACAGTAGTATTTTTCATTCTGTTTGCAACCCCAGCCATAATTCCATGGCTATTACATCAATTCTCTTGGGTTGGCGTTTGGGTAGTCATGGCTGTTATTTGCGCAATAAGCTATTTCTTATTTGAAAATCCATCATCTGAAAAATAATTTTTTATTCATAGGAATGTATCACCCTGCTTTACTCTGCATAAAACAGACTGAATTCTTTGTTGGTGATTTTACCAATAAATTTAATTTATCAAATTTTGAATTGATTTATGAAGATTATTTTGAAAATAGCCAAACAGTTTTTTAGATTTGAAATTTCATTTTTCACATTATGATAATTAGTCATTTTATGAAATGAGCTGAAATATTGATAAAAGTTTCATTTAACAATATTTCAGCTATATAACATTCTTATTGACTAAGATTTATTGAAAAAATCAAATCGAAATAAAGATATTTTCCACAGACGTAAAAAACTAATAGCTACAATAAAAGGTATAAAGCTTATAAATCTGCTTTAAACTAAAGCATAGTTAACACATTGAAAAATTAATAATAAGCAATTACTAACAAAAGAAATGTGGTTAATACTATACTTTTACACAATATCATCCTCAACACATTTAACAGCAAAAGAATGATTACTTTGTCTGATATGTGGGTGATAAAATCTGAAGCATCTGGCCATTATTATAGTTAAACCATTCAATATAAAAATAGTGAGCATAACACCAGTTATGCTCACTATTAGCTATATGTTGACTAGTTAGCCAGACACGACTATTACATCATGCCGCCCATGCCACCCATACCGCCCATGCCACCCATATCAGGAGCAGCAGGTTTATCTTCCGGTAATTCAGTAATCATGCAGTCAGTAGTCAGCATCAGACCAGCGATAGAAGCAGCATGCTGCAAAGCAGTGCGGGTAACTTTAGCCGGATCCAGTACACCCATTTCCAGCATATCACCATACTCACCGGTACCTGCGTTATAGCCGTAGTTACCAGAACCATTCAGCACATTGTTTACTACAACGCTTGGTTCATCACCGGCATTAGCAACAATCTGGCGTAATGGTGCTTCAACTGCTTTCAGTACGATTTTCACCCCGGCTTCCTGATCGGCATTAGCACCTTTCAGGTCTTTAATCGCAGCACGGGCACGCAGCAGGGCAACACCACCACCGGCTACCACACCTTCTTCTACCGCAGCACGGGTAGCATGCAGGGCGTCATCCACGCGATCTTTTTTCTCTTTCATTTCAACTTCAGTAGCAGCACCAACTTTAATTACTGCCACACCGCCGGCCAGTTTAGCCACGCGTTCCTGCAATTTTTCTTTATCGTAGTCGCTGGTAGCCACTTCAATCTGTTTGCGGATTTCAGCAACACGTGCTTCAACAGCAGCCTTGTCACCCAGTCCGTCAATCACAGTAGTATTTTCTTTACCAACTTCTACACGTTTAGCCTGACCTAAATCTTCCAGAGTGGCTTTTTCCAGAGACAGACCAACTTCTTCAGCAATAACAGTACCACCGGTCAGGATAGCAATATCCTGCAACATGGCTTTACGACGGTCACCAAAGCCCGGAGCTTTAACAGCAACGGTTTTCAGGATACCGCGAATGTTGTTTACTACCAGAGTAGCCAGAGCTTCACCTTCAACATCCTCAGCAATAATCAGCAACGGACGGCTGGTTTTTGCCACTTGTTCCAGAACAGGCAGCAAATCGCGGATGTTAGAGATTTTTTTATCAAACAACAAAATATACGGGCTGTCCAGACCGGCAATCTGTTTTTCTACATCAGTAACAAAGTAAGGAGACAGGTAGCCGCGGTCAAACTGCATACCTTTAACAACTTCTACTTCATTTTCCAGTGATTTGCCGTCTTCAACAGTGATCACGCCTTCTTTACCCACTTCATTCATGGCTTTGGCAATGATTTCACCGATAGATTCATCTGCATTGGCAGAAATAGAAGCAACCTGAGAAATTTCTTTAGACTTTTCCGGAACCGGTTTAGAAATATTTTTCAGTTCAGCAATAACAGCTTCAACAGCTTTATCGATACCGCGTTTCAAATCCATCGGATTCATACCGGCAGTAACGTATTTCATGCCTTCAGTAACAATAGCCTGAGCCAGAACAGTTGCAGTAGTGGTACCGTCACCAGCCACGTCATTGGTTTTAGAAGCCACTTCTTTAACCAGCTGTGCGCCCATATTTTCGAATTTGTCTTTCAATTCTACTTCTTTAGCAACAGACACACCGTCTTTAGTGATGTGCGGTCCGCCAAAGGCACGATCCAGCAATACATTACGACCTTTAGGGCCTAAAGTTACTTTTACTGCTTCAGCCAATACATTGACACCAGCAACCATTTTCTGACGGGCTTCGTCAGAGAATTTCACGTCTTTTGCTGCCATTTGCAACTCCTAATCTTTAATAATTAATTACGCAATAAAATTAAATTTCTGGATAAATAATTTATTCAACGATACCGAAAATATCTTCTTCGCGCATTACCAGCAACTCTTCACCGTCTACTTTAACAGTCTGGCCGCTGTATTTTCCGAAAATTACTTTATCGCCAACTTTAACATCCAGTTTCTGACGGTCACCGTTTTTCAGCAGTTTGCCATTACCTACGGCAATTATTTCACCCATATCAGGTTTTTCAGCAGCAGAACCGGGTAACACAATACCAGAAGCAGTTTTTTCTTCAGCTTCCAGACGTTTTACGACAACGCGGTCATTCAAAGGACGAATAGTCATATTATCTTCTCCACATCTTTAGTGCCCGAGGCACAGCAAAGTTGGTTAATACAAACCCGCATTTTCAGCGGGGCGTAAATATAAATTTATTCGTTACTTAAAGTAGGGCTGGCTCGCCGCAATTCAAGAGTAAGTGAAATAATTTTTTTCCTTACTCTTACAAATACTTAGCAAATTTGACAAATTATCTTAGTCATTACAGACAGATAGCTGCAATTACAAGCAAATCTCCTGCATCCCAGTTCGACCCGATAAATTAATTTGAGACAGAGCAAATATATTACCTCAGCCCGCCGGACAGATTCCGGACACAGGTAACACATCAAGAAAAAAGATAGTTTATCTGCTAATTACAGATAAACTGTTTTTTGCATAATATTAAGTATATATACCAGATTAAAATATAAGTGGCGAAATGCCAAATAATGCTGATTAACTTAATTACCAGAATTATTTTACCAAATTCTGAAAATCAGAATTTCAATTTACAGAGGGACTTATTTTCTTTCAAATCTGGTATCAATCTGGGCTGATAACGTTTCGCGGGCACGTGCAATACGTGAACGCACTGTACCTACCGGACAGCCTAATTCCTGAGCGATTTCTTCATAGGTCAGACCATTTATCTCTGATAAAATAATCGGCTGACGCAGATTGGCCGGCAATTGATTAATTGCTTCATCAACAGCATCAATCAGCTCACGATTAAGTAATAAATCCTCCGGAGTCTGATAATCTGACAAATGTTCCAGTACATCAGTTTCATCTCCGTCCTCATCCATAATCTCAGTAATCATTTGCGGTTCACGTCCGTAAACAGCTGCCATAGACTTAGCCGTATTCATACCGATACAGCAAAGCCACGTATAAAACTGACTTCCGGCACGAAATTGCGGCATAGCTTTATAAGCTTTAAGAAATGTTTCCTGTACCACATCCAGCGTTGTTTGCTCATCATGAGTAAAACGACGCAGAAAGTGTTTTAAACGACGCTGATACTTTCTGACCAGCAAACTAAAAATCTGAGCATCACCCTGCTGAGCCCTTCGCACCAACACCTGCTCTTCCACCTGCCGGGTAGAATCATCATGCATTTTGTTATCCTCTAGTCATTATTGTTGTTGCATCAATCAGCAGCTGAATCTGCGATAAATCTAGTATCTGCCTTAAAGTTTTACAGCCTTAGAGGCAAGTCCTCCATAATTGGCATCCATCCGTCAGTTATACCTCTGTCAATATCAACAGCAACATTAATAACAGCGACACACTGATTGTCTGAGTCACATAAAACCGGCCAGACAGCACGCATAAAAGGAGGGATCTTCCTTTCTTGTAATAATTTTCTAACTTTTTTTCTTCCTCCTCTCAGAACAATAGTATCTTCATTATCTGCCTGACGCACTATCCACGCAGCATCAGTTTCCGCCAAACCAAAAGGATGCCGGTTCCATTGCAGATAACGGGCAGTAACCAGTTTCTGACTGGATACCGGTAACAATCCATACCAGTGCCACTGCCCGCTTACATCATACTTATCAATCCATAATCTGGAATCATAATAGACCACACGTGCATGCGGTAAAGCCCATTGTGCACCGGTTTTGCCTTCCATCAACTGTCGTGCAAATTCTGTTAGAGCCGCAGACGTAGACATTCCCAAACAATGCTTTTGCGTAAATAAACGCAATTGCTGCCGACGGCGTGATTCACTTAAATTACGCCATAAAGGTATCTGAAACCCCCTTTGCTGTGCATGCAGCATAGTCCAGTCAGCTTCAGCTATTTCATTTAATAAGGACAGTTCATCCTGTAAACGTTCTACTGCCGCTTCTATCTGGGTATCCAGGTGTGGCAGATGTGTGCGCCAGTATGGCAAACCGTCCAGACGCAGCCAGTTGCGTAAATAGGCACAATTACTATTACTGTCATCTTCAATATGCCCAAGTCCTGCGGCATCTGCATATGCCTTGAGCTGTTGCCGGGAAAAATGCAATAGCGGACGCCAGATAACAGTATTTTCAGTTAATGAACGTATCGCCGGCATAGCTGAAAGCGAACGTAAACCGCCACCGCGCAGAGCCCCCAAAAAAAAGGTTTCAATTTGGTCATTTCTGTGATGCGCCAGTACTACCGCATCAGCTTCACTATCAGCATAAACCTGATAACGTGCTTTACGCGCAGCGGCTTCCAATCCCTCTCCGGCCGCACGCACATCTACTCTGACCAGTTGCAGCGGAACTGACCACAATGCGCATAATTGCTCACAAAATGCAGCCCACTCATCCGCATATCTGCTTAAACCATGATGCACATGAATTGCAGATATCTGTATCGGCAGACTATCACGCAACTGAGTCAGCGCGTGTAACAATACCACTGAATCCAACCCGCCGCTGAGACCTACTGCCAAAATACAACGGTCAGCCATAGAGGCTGACCATTGTTGTGCAATACTCTCACATAATTTACTTACCGCTGAACTGACCATAGCTCATCAGACGATCAAAACGCCGGCTTAGCAATGTCGACAACTGTTTGCCTTTAGCATCTTGCAGCTGACGGGTTAGCACCGATTTTACCCGTTGCATAATTTCCGGATAATTACGATGTGCTCCTCCCAGAGGTTCCTCAATCACAGTATCAATTAATTTCAAATCATGCAGGCGTTTGGCAGTAATCCCCAGAGCCTGAGCAGCTTCCGGAGCTTTTTCAGCCGTTTTCCATAGAATAGATGCACAACCTTCAGGTGAAATCACTGAATAAGTCGAAAATTGCAGCATATTGATGTAATCACCTACAGCGATTGCCAGAGCCCCGCCGGAACCGCCTTCACCAATCACTGTACAGATAACCGGTACACGCAGCCGTGCCAGCTCGTATAAATTACGGCCGATGGCTTCAGACTGCCCTCTTTCTTCCGCTCCGATGCCCGGATAAGCTCCCGGTGTATCAATAAAGGTTAGCAGAGGAATTTGAAATTTTTCTGCCAGCTTCATCAGACGCAAAGCTTTACGGTATCCTTCGGGCTTAGGCATCCCAAAATTACGGCGAATTTTTTCCTTGGTATCACGGCCTTTCTGATGACCAATAACCATTACGCTTTCACCATTAAAGCGTGCCAAACCGCCAACAATGGCGGCATCGTCAGCAAACGCACGATCCCCGTGCAATTCTTCAAAATCTGTACACAGAGCATCAATATAATCTAAGGTATACGGACGCTGTGCGTGACGGGATACCTGCGAAATTTGCACCGGCGTCAGTTTGGCAAAAAGATTTTTGGTTAAATCGTCGCTTTTCTTTTTCAGGCGCGCGATTTCTTCGGATATATCCACAGCTGATTCATCCTGTACAAAGCGCAATTCATCAATTTTCTGTACCAGTTCAGCTATAGGTTGTTCAAAATCCAAAAAAATCTGTTTCATTGTTAAAATATCCGCAAAAACATGTATCAGCTATGATACGCGAAGAAATGAAGCTATGCAGCCCTTATTAATAAAAACCTGATAGCACAATTATAGATTATAATAATAACAATATGATTTATATAATATAATTATAAAAAAACATCTCTACAGCCACCTGCGCATCCGAATCACACTTTAGCGTTTTCTATCAATTTAAACAGATATAGCAACAACTTAAACCACATGCCTCAGCAGCAATGCTAATTAAATAAACATCCGATAACAAGCAGATTCGAAACACTATATACGCAACAAATATGCATTAACAGCTTGCCAAGACTAGGAATTACCCACTAAAATTAGCGATTTTCTGTTATCTTGGCAGAATAAAATTACTTCGATTTTTTCACTAAGGAATACACTATGGTAGTTATCCGTTTGGCTCGCGGTGGTTCTAAACACCGTCCTTTCTATAACATTGTCGTAGCAGACTCTCACAACCGTCGTGACGGCCGCTTTATCGAACGCGTTGGTTTTTACAATCCTGTTGCCAATGAGAAACAGGAACGCGTACGTCTGAGCGCAGACCGTCTGAACCACTGGATTGGTCAGGGCGCGCAATTAAGCGAAGCTGTTGCCAAGCTGGTTAAAGAACAAAAGGCTGCGGCCTGATTTAGCAGTAAAGCAAATGAATAGTACACAGCCACAATGGGTAGCAATGGGCTATATAAAAGGTGTGTTCGGAGTAAAAGGCTGGGTGAAAGTCCATTCTGATACTGAATATACCGATAGCCTGCTCGACTATCCGCAATGGCAGCTGAGTAAAGATGGCCAGATTAAAACTGTAAGCATAGCCGAAAGCAAAATCAGCGGCGATGAATTACAGGTAAGATTTGACGGCATAACCGATCGTGACAGCGCAGCATTACTGCGCGGCTTTACCATCGAAATAGACCGCGCCAGCTTTGCCGAAACCGATGACAATGAATATTACTGGACAGACCTGATCGGAATGCAGGTACATAACCGTACACAGGAAAATCTGGGAACTGTCAGTTCATTAATGCAAACCGGTGCGCATGATGTACTGGTAGTAGATGGTGCTTTTGGCCGTAAACTGATTCCCTTTGTCTCACAGTACATTGATGAAGTTAACTTGCCTCAACAGCAAATTGTTGTTGACTGGGGCAGTGATTACTGATGCACATTCAGGCCATTACCCTGTTTCCGGAAATGTTTACCGCCCTTACCGGCAGTGGCGTAACCGGTCGTGCATTACAAAAAGGTATATGGGAATTTGCTACCATTAATCCGCGCCAGTTCGCTGATAACCCATTGGGTTATATTGATGACCGGCCGTTTGGTGGTGGCCCGGGAATGATTATGATGGCTCCGCCCTTACAGGCAGCCATTGATACAGCCAGACAGACTTGTCCCGAAGGACGGCTGATTTATATGAGTCCGCAGGGCAAGCCACTGAATCATGCACAGACAGCAAATCTGGCTAGAGAAAAAGCTTTGATTGTACTGTGCGGCCGCTATGAAGGTATTGATGAACGCATCCTGACCAGCAACGAAGTAACCGAAATCAGTATTGGTGACTTTGTGGTTTCCGGCGGTGAATTGCCGGCAATGATGTTAATGGATGCAGTAATCCGTTTGTTACCCGGCACACTTGGCGATACGCGCTCAGCAGTAGAAGATTCATTTGCCAATGGTTTACTTGATTGCCCACACTACACCCGTCCGGTAGAATTTCGTCAGCAGACAGTTCCCGACGTTCTACGTAGCGGTAATCATGCTTTAATCGCACAGTGGCGATTAACTCAGGCGCTCAGGCGCACACTGACACGCCGTCCGGATTTACTGGCCGATCGTGAATTAACCCCAGAGGAATCCAGACTCTTGCAGACGATCAGACAAGAGGAACGGGATATCCCATTATAATAGGAAGCTTAATATGAACTTAATTCAACAATTAGAGCAAGAAGAAATCGCTCGCCTGAATAAAGAAATTCCGGCTTTTGCACCAGGTGATACCGTGGTTGTTTCTGTACGTGTTACTGAAGGTAGCCGTACCCGTTTACAGGCCTATGAAGGCATTGTAATCGCCCGTCGTAACCGTGGTCTGAACAGTAACTTCATCGTTCGTAAAATTTCCAGCGGTGAAGGTGTAGAACGTACATTCCAGTTATATTCTCCAGCCGTTGAAAAAATCGAAGTTAAACGTCGTGGTGATGTACGTCGTGCCAAACTGTACTACCTGCGTGGCTTAACCGGTAAAGCTGCCCGTATCCGTGAAAAACTGCCGGCTCGTAAAGCCTAAGCAGTATTTACAATTACTATTAGCTGCCTGCGGCAGAGCTAATACTCAGGCCGAATCATCAGATTCGGCCTTTTTCTTTATGTTTTCGGTCAAACTGGCAAAACAGAAAATATCAGAGCTTGTAAATAGCATGAAATAATCAATAAATACTTATTGAAATAGTGTTATATAAAAAATACTGAATAGATAATTGAATTTTTAAAAATTAATTTCTCTGACAGAAATAATCCAAATCTGTGAATGCCAGCCACGCCTATCCTCTGCTCACAAACTCTAATAATTTACACACCGGCAAAAGGTGAAAAATGTTAAAATTATCCGGTTTTTAGTTTACTCCATCTTAATTTAACTTGCTTCGTCTTACCCAAAGGAAACACACCAAATGAGCCAGTCCCTGAGTTATCGTGATGCCGGTGTTGATATTAATGCTGGTGATTCTTTGGTTGAAAGAATTAAACCATTTGCTAAGCGTACCATGCGGCCTGAAGTATTAGGTGATTTGGGCGGATTTGGTGCCCTGGTTGAAATCAGCCAGAAATATCGCCACCCAGTACTGGTTTCTGGTACCGATGGTGTAGGTACCAAACTGAAACTGGCATTTGAATGGGATCAGCACGACACCGTAGGCATTGATCTGGTAGCCATGAGTGTCAATGATATTCTGGTGCAAGGGGCAGAACCATTATTCTTTCTGGATTATTTTGCCTGCGGCAAACTGGATGTTGAACGTGCCGCCGCTGTTATTAAAGGCATTGCAACCGGTTGTGAACAGTCCGGATGTGCACTGATTGGTGGTGAAACTGCAGAAATGCCGGGCATGTATCCCGATGGCGAATATGATCTGGCCGGCTTTGCAGTTGGCGTTGTAGAAAAAGAACAGGTAATTAACGGACGCAGCATTGTTGCAGGTGATGTTGTATTAGGTCTGGTTTCAAACGGTATTCACTCCAATGGCTACTCACTGGTTCGTAAAATTATCGAACGTGCCCAGCCTGAACTTGATGCTGAATTTAATCAGGGTAAAACATTGCGCCAGGCAATCATTGCCCCGACCCGGCTTTATGTAAAACCTATTCTGGCGGCACTAAAACAATTTACCATCAAAGGTATGGCTCATATTACCGGTGGCGGTATCAGTGAAAATGTACCCCGCATTCTTCCTGAAAACACCGTTGCAGCCATTGATTCTCAATCATGGCCATTACCCAAACTTTTTCAATGGCTGCAACAAGCTGGAAATGTAGAAACTCAGGAAATGTACCGCACTTTTAATTGCGGTATTGGTATGGTTTTGGTAGTGAATGCAGAAGATGCAGATGCGATACAGAAATTTTTGCAGCAACAAGGCGAAATTGTTTATCAGATAGGTCGTATTCGTTCTCGTCAAGGGGATGAACATCAAACCCAAGTAAATTAGATAGTAATTAAAAATTAATTCCAATATTAATATATAAAGGCTTAGAATTAATTTAATTATTCTAAGCTTTTCATTACAATTAATAAATTATATAATTATCTATCAATTAAAAATTTATAATTAAAATAACGAGTTCAGATTCAAATTTTTAGTCAACTTTATTTTTGAAAGAAATATATCTAGCAGAACTTTCGATACCTGGAAAAACTGTACTTTCATTGATATTAAGTAAGTCTAGTTCGTTTAATATTTTTTTTCTATTCTTAATTTTAATTCTTTTGATTTGAATAAAATCATTTCCAATTTCTTCTAAACTAGCATTTAAACCAAATAAAAGAAAGACACCCGACTGAGAAGTTATTCTTTCATTATTTTTAATTCCCTTAATACAAATAATATTTTGTAAATCGTATTTATCAATTCTCGGTTCAAAAAAAGGTTTCTCGTCTCGAATAAAATGAAGAAGTTTTTTTATACTGGTCTGTTGATTAAAACGTTCACGATCAAAGTTAAACTTAATTGATTCTTTTTCTTGATCGGATAATCTTGCCAAATTTGCAATACAGCTCGCCGTGTCAGAATCATAATATTTGACATGCTTATCATCTATAAAAAATATAATCACTTCCCCTATACCTTCATCCATATCTACACTTGATTTACATGCAAAATAAA
The DNA here is from genome assembly GCF_016100575.1 of Snodgrassella sp. M0351. Taxonomy (NCBI): domain Bacteria; kingdom Pseudomonadati; phylum Pseudomonadota; class Betaproteobacteria; order Neisseriales; family Neisseriaceae; genus Snodgrassella; species Snodgrassella sp. M0351. The sequence continues at coordinate 1,437,498 of NZ_JACFSG010000001.1, forward strand.
GGGCTATAAGTGGATTAGTAGTTAAATCAAGTAATCGTGTCGGCATTGAGTAATGCTGCATTCTAACCAATTTATCTAATGTATATCTATCATTGATAAATTCTTTATATTCAGACATGTACAATTCTCGATATAAAATATGTTCTTGCGAACTATATATAGAACGACCTTGACTATTTTTTCTAAAAAGTGAGGGTACTAAGCGATACCGCTCACTTGAGTGTCCGCGATAAAATATATGTTTTTTGTGTTTTTTTAAATCCAAAATTTGCTGAATAAATTCGAATATTTCCCCAATATAAATATCTTTTCTCTCTTGTTGTGTATACATAATAAATTACCTATTCATTATCAAAAAATTGCTGAAGCTGTTTCTTATATAAATAAAGAGGTATATCAATTAACCCAATATTTTCTTCAGATATAAAATGTTTTTCACCGTTTAAATCTTCAAAGCAACGAAATCTACTACTGACTCCTAATTCAATATCCATAATAGTATCAACAAATTTAGAATCATATTCTATAGAGATGGATTCGGATGTATTATCAGAAAAATAAATATTTATATTGTGTGTTATCTCATCAACATTTTCTTCAGTAAAATTATTCTCTTCGATCAAATCCTTAATAACTAATTGTAATTTTTCTGAAGTATTCTCATAAAAGTACTCCTCATCCCAAAAATATTCTTCTATAAGGTTGTAATATTCTTCAGCTCCTAAGCCTTGATATCCATCCCAAGGTATTTCCCAATTTTCCGGGGCACCGCATGAATCATCGAGAAGTGAAATTTTTTTTATTGATTTAGTATTAATAATAAGGAAGTGGTTATTTAGTGTATCAACAGAAAGTAATTGGTCATGTATATCTTGATCATAACACAAGCTTTCTTGAATTCTTTGAGCTGTAGCAGAGGTAATCGGATACCATTTAATATTAGTAGAATTGCATAAAAGAATGCCAATATGCCCCCAAAAAGAATCAATTATTTTTTCTTTTTGCCATGGTTGCCAATGTGTTGTTGAAACTGTGTCATTACTTAAAATATCAAGAACGCTTGTACCAAAAATTACCGCAAGATCCCTTAGTGTTTTTAATTCTGGTTGAGATTTATTCGATTCCCAATCACTTATATCTTTCGTTTTTACCCCCAGAAGATCAGCTAAATATTTTTGTGTATAATTACATGATTTTCTTAAAATTTTTAATTTTTCCATATAAGTACGAATAGCAGTTAAATTAATTAAATAAAATAGTGAACAATTTATATTTCTATTGTTATATTTACATATTTAAGCTAATTAAAACAATGGCAATGGCTTATATTTCTATTAAAAACTGTAATAATTAAATATAGCCTTTTGCCAACATCAGATAATTGCCGGCAAAAGACATATTATCGTTTATTTCGTCAATAATGCAGGGAATAGCCTTTCAATCCATTGACGCAGTAAAATCAGTTTGCCATGAAAAAAATGGCCGGAACCGGGTACAACCAATACAGGCAAGTCCTGCCCTTCAGCCCAGTTCAGACTGTTCTGCAACGGTACCACTTCATCCTTTTCACCATGAATCAGTAATGTAGTAGCCGGATTATAGGCACTGGGTGCATCAATAGTGTACATACCTATAGCCGGACCCATCAGCAATAAGGCATCCGGTCTTGCAGTGAGCGCGCTGAACAAGGCTACATAGCCACCAAAAGAAAAACCGGATAATACCAGTTTACTAACTTCCGGATGCTGAGCACGGGCAAAGTCAACCACGGCAAGGCAGTCTGCCACTTCACCGCGACCATAATCATGCTCTCCTTCGCTTTTACCCACGCCACGCAAATTAGGCAGATAACAGTGAAAACCCATTCCTGTAAGTGCTTTTGCTGCTGTCTGTACCACTTTATTGGTATTCAGCCCACCTTGTAAAGGATTGGGATGATTAATTACAGCCACACCGCATGCGGTACCCTGCGCAGGTAAATAAATAGTTTCAAGCCGTCCTGCCGGCCCGTTAATCCAGATGTTCGGTTGTTGCTTCAGCATCAGATTTACTCATTACATTCAGGTTTATCCATTAACAATCGGGTAACAACACGATCGTTTGCCAGTTCTTCATCCAATATTTCCTGCAGGTCACTTTCGTCTACATAGGTATACCAGCGCCCCTGCGGGTAAAGCACCATAACCGGCCCTTCATCACACCGCCCAAGACAGCCGGCACTACTGATACGCAGCTTACCTACTCCCATCAGCCCCATGGCCTTAGCATGACCTTTGAGATAATCAACTGCATCTGCACCAACATCATCGTCTCCACAGCTCTGGCGACACGGATTATCTCGGCGATTGGTGCAGACAAAAAGATGTTTAGCATAATAACTCACGGGTTTTCCTTTATTCTTTGTTTCTGTTCACACCGGCAATATCCATTTTGCCAGTATGAAATATTTAATCATTAAATGTCAGCACACGATTACTGTTTGATTGCTGAGCTTTAACTGAAGCCAGCATAGCAGGCAAATCCAGATTAAATTCAATTGCACGCTGTGCAGCCCGTTTTTTCAGTTTATCCCAGTCACGTACTGAAGGAGGCTGCTGAAAGGCCAGTACGGCAATATTGCCATGAGTTTCAGCCGGCACCATTAGTACTCTGTTGTCAAATACACTACGCAACCGGCGCACAAAAGTCTGAAACCGTTTGTCACCCTGCCACCAGTTAGTAACAAAGATGCCATGCTCACTCAGTGCCTGACGGCAATCCTCAAAAAAAGGTTCAGCAACCAGACTGTCAATAATCTGCTCACCATCAAAGCCATCAACCAGAATGATATCTGTATTACCCCGTAGTATCTTGATGTATTCGGCACCATCGTCTTCAATAATTTCGAATTTTTCGCCCTCAAATGGCAGCTCAAACATACTGCGGGCAATGCTGATAACCTGAGGGTTGATATCGACAGCAGTCTGACAGGTATCAGGCAGGTAAGCATCTATCCAGCGTGCAAATGAGCCACCGCCCAAACCTATTTGGGTAATATGCCGGGGCATACTGTCGGCAAACAATAGCCATGCCATCATAGCCCGGCTATACGATAGTACCAGTTCTGCCGGATCATCGACATTCATAGAACTTTGTATAGTAGACGTACCCAGATGGAGAGAACGTATATTGCCTGATTCGGATATGCCTACTTCGGGTAACTCATAGTGCGCAGGACGTAAACGACGATAGGGGTGTTGTGGCATAGTAATTTCCGTCATCAGATAACAATAAAGTAGCAATTGGCCGGATGGCTAATATGCAGTCTGATAATATTCAATATCAGATTAGCAGTAAACCGTTTAAAAATAATATTAGCCTCACTGATAAGACTGGAATAAACAGCAAATACAGTGAGGCCAGTTGGTGGTGTATTATATAGTTATAACAGATTTTTTGTTTTATAAAGTAATATGTCACTTTTGATAGCAAATGGTTTATTGAATCAATTTTCTGGTACTGCAACCTATAAATCCGGTGTTTCCATTTGTATTGCTGAATCACAAACTACCTATCATGAGATTTGTAAAATATCCAAGAGGTAATTTAATAACTATCTGTGTTGTAAGATTTAACAAGTACAGATACAGAATAAGGTCAATAGACTGATTAGTGCTGTTATAAGCAAAATCACAAGCAAAGCACAATCAGATAATAGTGCTCTAAATCAGCAATAAAAGCAGGCAAACCATCCCCACTACTCAATATTCCTGTCGGAAAAAGTATGAGCTGATATACATAGGATGATACTGGCAGGACCGCTTGCCTGCCATTCATAATATTTTATGCTCCGGCAATCAGATGCAGAGCTTCTTCATATTTAGCCAGTGTTTTGGCAATTATGTCTGCCGGTATATGTGGTGCCGGTGGTTGTTTATTCCAACCGGACTCTACCAGCCAGTCACGGATAAACTGTTTATCGAATGAAGGCGGATTGCTACCAACCTGATAATTGTCTACAGACCAAAAACGGCTGGAATCCGGGGTAAGCACTTCATCCATAAGCGTTAAAACACCATTCTCATCCAAACCGAATTCAAATTTGGTATCGGCAATAATGATACCTTTACTGCGTGCATAATCCGCGGCTTCTGAATATAGCTTAATCGCCTTAGCACTTACCTGCTCTGACAGTTCTTTTCCCAACAGAGAAGCACATTGTGACAAACTGATATTTTCATCATGGTCGCCTACAGCAGCTTTACTTGATGGAGTAAAAATTACCTCTGGTAACTGTTCAGCTTCACGCAATCCGGCTGGTAATTTAATTCCGCAAACAGCTCCGGTTTGCTGGTAATCACGCCAGCCACTGCCAGAAAGATAACCGCGAACAATAGCTTCTATTTTCAACGGGCTTAATTTTTTTACCACAACTGCCCGTTTGGCAATTTTGTCAGCCTGCTGGCGTGGCAGCACATCATAAACTGTTTCACCAGTAAAATGGTTAGGCATAATATGTTGCAGTTTTTTAAACCAGAAATTTGATATCTGGGTAAGAATTTCGCCTTTTCCTGTTATAGGTTCAGGTAAAATTACATCAAAAGCCGATAAGCGGTCTGTAGCTACCATCAGCATGCGTTTCTCGTCAATTGCATACAAATCGCGTACTTTACCCGAATATATTTTTTCCAGCGCCAGCTCAGTCATCATCTACCTCTATTCAAGCGGTTAATCGCCAATATAATATACCTGTGCAAATCAATAACCTTGTGCTAAGGTAATCATTGTGCAACAAATGTTAGCAGCCAATGATTATTTTAACCGATATTGCAATACAACAGACAGTCTGTTTGCCGTACTGCAAGGGTTAAGCCGGTTGCTGATGTTAAATCGTAGATAAATTCCACGCCAATTGGAAGGAGAATTGCCATGGCTGATTTTGATTCACAAAAAAAAGATTTAATGAAAGAAGTACGTTCTGTACTGGATGAAGTTGAAGATTTATATGAAAACGCCGGCGACAACGGGTCTGATCAGGCCAAAGCATTGAAAGATCAGTTTCGTAAAAAACTAAGCAATACCAAATCCAAACTGTGCGATATCGAAAGTACACTGGCAGAAAAAGCCCGTGCTACAGCAGAACGCACTGATGAGCTGGTACATGAACAACCATACTATGCTATGGGTGTTGCTGCCGCAGTCGGCTTTCTTGCCGGAGTGTTGCTGGGACGTTGCAGACACTAAACAACTTACGGCATAAGTTCATTCAGGCAATCTGGTCTAACGATCGGTTGCCTGAATATAATTTACTTTTTAACGGATAATATACCATGAGTATAGGCAATCTTGGTCGTGACCTGCGCCAGCTGAAAATCTGGCTGACTTACGGCACTGAGTTATTATGGATTCGCTTACGTATGCTGCGTCTGGATGCGATTGTCCAGCTGCAAAGTATTATTGTACTGATGGTACTTGTTGTACTTGCCGGAGTAATGTTTTTTCTGGGATTTATCAGTTTATTATTCGGTCTGAATACTGTACTTTCCCCTCAGGCTAAAGTATGGGTATTTTTTGGTCTTGCCATTCTGTTTTTACTTTTGATTCTGCTTCTGACTATATTAATTATTAAATTGTTACGCAAGCAAAGCCAGTTTATGACAAAAACATTGGATGCAATGAGTGAAGATCTAAGCTATCTCAGACACACCGGCAAGCATGAAGCCAATGGAGAACACAGACGACCATGAGTAAATCTGATAAGTTGAATATCGCACAACAACGCGAATTGCTGGACATACAGGCACAAGGTACGAGATTAAAATTACTCGCAGAGCAGCTCAGGAATGGCGATAATACCCATAAATCACGTTTATGGCAGTGCTCGCTGAATATTGTGGATAAAATTCCAGCAGGAGGTTTAGCACTTAAGCTGGCGAACAAACCCAAACGCTGGCGCAACAAGCTGCTGGTGGGTGCAGTATTAACAGCGGCTACTCTGATAGCCAATAAAATTAGCCGCAATATACGTTAAAATACAACAGATAATAAAGATAAAGCCTCTTACCAGCAAGTAAGAGGCTTTTATTTATAAAACCTGAATAAACTTAAATTCCACGCAGTAAATCATTAACACTGGTTTTAGCACGGGTTTTGGCATCTACCTTTTTGACAATTACTGCACAATACAGGCTATGGCTGCCATCTTTTGCCGGTAGACTGCCTGAAACCACAACAGAACCGGCTGGTACCCGGCCATAACTGATTTCACCGCTTTCACGGTCATAAATTTTAGTAGACTGACCAATAAATACACCCATCGAAATTACACTGCCCTCTTCGACAATTACCCCTTCAACAATTTCAGAACGGGCGCCGATAAAACAGTTATCTTCAATAATTGTTGGTGCTGCCTGTAAAGGTTCCAGTACACCACCTATGCCTACCCCGCCACTCAGGTGAACATGTTTACCAATCTGAGCACAGGAACCTACCGTTGCCCATGTATCAACCATCGTACCTTCATCAACAAATGCACCAATATTAACAAATGAAGGCATCAGTACTACATTTTTACCAATATGACTGCCGGCACGTACTACTGCACCTGGAACTGCACGGAAGCCTGCCTGCTGAAAATCTGCGCCAGTCCAGTTGGCAAATTTAGTAGGTACTTTATCAAAATAGCGATTGACTGCATCATCTGCCAATACATTGTCACTAATCCGGAAAGACAGCAATACTGCTTTTTTGGCCCATTCATTTACCAGCCACTGATTACCCTGTTTTTCAGCCACACGCAGATGTCCGCTGTCCAGTTGCTGTAAAGTTTCAGCTACAGCTTCCTTTACTTCGGCAGTTACAGAAGCCGGAGTAATTTCCGCGCGGTTTTCAAAAGCAGTTTCAATTACTTGTTGTAAAGACATACAATATTCCTATAATCAATAATTCAGTTCTGGATTATCTCTGGGTAAGGGTATAACACCATTATCTGCCAGTATCTGTGATTTGAAAGAGTCTGGCTGTGCCAGTGAACGTGGATTAAACTCATGCAGACAAGCTGCAAATTCAGCATAAGGAATTTTACGGGCACCAAAGCTGGCTAAGTAGTCAGTGTAAACCTGACAATCTATCAGCGGTACGCCCTGTTGCTGCAAATAATGCACGGCATGCACAAAAGCTATTTTGGAAGCATCCGAAGCATGAGCAAACATGGATTCACCATAGAATATCTGCCCAATCAGCACGCCGTATAAGCCTCCAGCCAGAATAGTATTGCCATCTGTATCCCGATACCAGCATTCAAATGAACAAGCATACTGCTGCTGATGTAACGAATAGTAAGCCTGCTGCATTTCTGCGCTCAGCCATGTACCGTTCTGCCCGGGGCGCGGCGTTTGGGCGCAGTTGGCAATCACCTGCCGGAAAGCATAGTTCATGGTCACGGCATAAGGCTTATTGCGCAAATTTTTCGCCAGAGAACGACTGACTTTCAACTCTGCCGGAAATAGTACCATCCGCTGCGCAAAAGACCACCACATAATAGGCTCATTAGGTGAATACCAAGGGAAAATACCCTGCCGGTATGCAGCCAGTATTCGGGCAGGAGATAAATCGCCGCCAACAGCCACCAATCCGTCACGTTGTTGCTGTGCAGTTTCAATATCCGGAAAATCCAGATTATTCCTGCTCAGAACCGGAACACGTAAGCGGTATTCAGGCTGGTTCATACTTGAATATCCTGCCCTTTATTTCAGTTTCAGAGATATTTATTGTCAAACTGCTGGCACTCAGTGCATACACCATACATATACAAAGCATGGTCAACAATACGGTAGCCGTTATCATCAGCAATCTTCTTTTGCAGCTTTTCAATTTCTTCACTGCAAAATTCAGTTACCTTACCGCATTTAATGCATACAAGATGATCATGATGACCGCCGCGATTTAATTCATATACGGCTTTACCGGTTTCAAAATGATGGCGTAACAGAATATTGGCCTGTTCAAACTGGGTAAGCACACGATAAATGGTGGCCACACCGATTTCCACGCCTTCATCAAGCAGGCGCCGGTATACATCTTCTGCACTCATATGCAGTTCAGGCTGGGCTTCAAATAGCTCCAGAATCTTCAGTCTGGGGCCAGTAACCTTTAAACCGTTATCTTTTAATTGAGCTACATTGCTATTCATGATGCTTATTTCACCACTAAGTAATAATACTCGCTATAATACGCACTTTTAAGGCAATTGCCCACTGGGTGTCATACAATGTCGCCATCGCCATTGCTAACTGTTTCGTCCCGGATCAGAGGTATCAGTATGAAAAAAATATACTGCCTGCTGGCAGTGGCCGTTCTAGGCCTGAGCGCATGCTCCACAGCAAAACTGACACAAATTCCGTCGTACAAACTGAAAATTATTCAGGGTAACGAGCTGGACCAGAATGTTGTGAACTCTTTACAGCCCGGTATGAGCCGTGAACAAGTACAAATGCTGCTTGGCACTCCTTTACTCCGTGATCCGTTTCATGCCAACCGCTGGGATTATCTGTTTGTTATAACCCGTGCTAATGAAATTCAGGAAGAGAAGAAGCTGACTCTTTACTTTGATGCCAACGGAAAACTGATACATGCCGAAGGTGATGCTTTAACTGCTCAGCCTGTACCTGTAACGGAGTAAAACATGTCTACATCACGTTTAAGAATTGCTGTAGCCGGTGCCAACGGGCGTATGGGCAGAGCCCTTATTCAAAGCATCAGTCAGCGCCAGGATTGTGTTCTGAGCGGCGCACTGGAACACGACGCTTCCCCTGCTATCGGTCTAGATGCCGGGTTTGCTATCGGTCTGGAGCTGGGTGTTAGTATTTGTCACGACCCGGAAAAAGTACTGGACAATACCGATGTACTGATTGATTTCAGCAAACCGGAATCCACACTGAATAATCTGGCTATCTGTGAACGGCTTGGTGTCAATGATGTTATCGGCACGACCGGTTTCGATGAAACAGGTAAACAACGCATTGCCTCAGCCGCTGAAAAAATTGGCATTGTATTTGCCCCTAATTTCAGTGTAGGTGTCAACCTGACCTTTGCTCTGCTTAATACCGCTGCTCGAGTATTAAATGAAGGCTACGATATTGAAATTATCGAAGCACATCATCGCCATAAAGTTGATGCTCCTTCTGGTACTGCTCTGCGCATGGGAGAAGTAATTGCCGATGCACTAGGTCGTGATTTAAAAACCTGTGCCGTTTACGGGCGCGAGGGACATACCGGAGCGCGTGACCCGCAGACAATCGGCTTTTCAACTATCCGCGCTGGTGACATTGTCGGCGAACATACGGCATTGTTTGCTACTGATGGTGAACGCGTAGAAATCAGCCATAAAGCCTCCAGCCGTGCTACTTTCGCTAATGGTGCTGTCCGGGCGGCAGTGTGGCTGCGTCAGCACCCACATGGTTTGTTTGATATGCAGGATGTACTTGGTCTGAAATAAAGCTATCTGACTAACACAGTAAACAGGGTTAGCTATTTATCTGGCTAACCCTGTTTATTTTAGACATTTTAGAGCTAAAAACGGTATAAAATTAATTATATTTTCAATAACATAACAACCATAAAAAAGCCATTGTCAGAAACAATGGCTTAAAAAATTTTGCAATACATACTTCATTATTTATGCAGCCATAGCCATACATTTATCCGCGCAGGCATTACAAGCTTCAGCGCAGCGCTGACAGTGATCCATCTTAAAACGACCACATTCCTGAGCACAGGCACGGCAAACTTCAGCACACAGCTGACACACCTGTACGATAAAAGCACTGTTCATGCACATAAAATTAACAGCAAGTGTGCACATCGCCGCACATTGCATATCCAGATGAATACACTTAGCCATCATTTTGACATCATCTTCCTGCAGACAGGCAGTAGAACAATATTGGCATAAAGCAATACAGCGGTTACAGGCTTCTATACATTCTTTAAATTTCTGGGCATCCATGGTTGATATCCTATTCAGCAATATTTTGATTTAACAAGAGAAATCAAAATCAGTCTATAAAACCATAGCGCATATTGCAATCCATTTACAGGTAAATAAAATTATGATTTAGATAGATTAATTTAAGTTTTATCCGAATCTGTATTTCATATGCCAAATAACAGGTGAAAATTGTTTATTCTCGTAAGTAAGCAAAATATAATAGAAAAATAATTTCAGAATATAAATTTTTATTTTCTGATTAGCCATTCATAAAGCAGATTGATTATTTTCAAAGTAAAATATTAAAACCGTTTCAATGATTAACTTTATGTTTGATCATAAAATCCAGTAATCCAGATTCGTTCCCTCTTCACATTATCAATAAATATCTATATTAATCAGTAATATATTGAAATAAGACAATATAACTCCATATTAATAATCTATTATTTTGAAGGAGTTTATTATGGCCAGCGGCTGGGCATCAGATGATGCGGTAAATCAGCAGATTGAAAGCACAATAGAAGATGCCATCAATCATGTTCGCCAGCAAATAGATACCGCAGATGAAAGCGCAGAATTTTGTGAAGAATGTGGCGAAGCAATTCCTATCGGGCGTCGTCAGGCTATTCAGGGCGTTCGTTTTTGTGTTCACTGTCAGGCCGAACGGGATAAGGAAATGCAGAAAACATTCAGTTTATATAACCGGCGTGGCAGCAAAGACAGTCAGTTACGCTAAATTCAGTATAAATAACACAATGAAAATACATTTGCCAATTTGTATATTTGATTGAACAAAATAAATAGCACTGGATATTAAAAGTAAGAATAAAGCAGTTTGTCTATTTTAATCCTCTTACAGAGTTTTTTGCCGGTGATGGTCTGATTCTGTATTAATACCGCCATATAAATTGAGTCGGACAATAACACCGCATTTCAATGCCGGAATTATCAGTACCAATCAGATTTTTCTGCAGTACCATTCTACTTTACCAATGATTTCAAAATTTTCCTCAGGATTATTCAGATCAATAGTAAATGCTTCGTATTCTTTATTAGCAGAAGTAACCAGTAATTGATTATTCGGTTTTAGCTGCGTACGTTTAACCTGTATATTATTTCCTATACGCAATACATACAGACCATCACCACCTTCTTTTTTATCATGATTAATCAGTACATGATCTCCGTGATTAAGTATTCCGGCCATACTGTCATCTTTGATAATAAAGGTACTCAGTTTTTGCGGATCTACATTCAGGATATTTTTCAGCCAGATACGATTAAATGCAAATGTGCATAAAACATTACTCTCACTTGCATTGATTTCATATGAATTCTGCAAAGAATACTCTGGAATAAATGCATAATCTCCGGCATATATTTCATTTGAGCGGCCGGCATAATCACAACTGCTTTCACTGAGGTGAGCACCGGTATTCACAGATAAAGGATTGGACAGCGTTGCATAGCAATCTTTTTGATTATTTTCTCTGTCCTTTTCAAATTTAGGTCCTTGACCTTTTGCTAACCATAATAGACTTACCTGTGCAGCATCAGCTATTTTAATTAAATTTTTGGTACCTGGTTCCGCACCATCTTTAACCCATTTAGATGCAGTCGGATAAGCAACCCCTACTCTTCTTGCTAATTCAGAAACACTTTTCAGAATATCTACTACTTCCTGCATTCTAGAGGCAAAGCCGACGTTAAAATTTTCCATATGGGAATTACCTTCAAATAAAAATATGTAAGGTCAAATTTAAAATATATTTGCAAACAATAATTTACAATTTTAAAATTATAAAAAAGCAACATTTTGGTACATTCTTTAAATTAAAACTTGCAAAATATAACTTTTACTATATAATTTAGTCTGTAAATATATTAGGAGCATTAACTAATTACTTTAATATAAATAAAGTAAACGTTAATTTTTTAACGTTAATGCTATACTATTTACTTACAGTATTGCATTTAATATTAAATAACGCACATTGGCTAAACATTCACTTTGCTTGCTTGGCACGGAATGGATAATACCATTTTGTCATGCGCAAGGAAATGCCAGAAAATGGGTGACTTCGTGTCTTTGTACTTTTTTTGTATAAAAAAATGACCAAATAAAATAAAATATCACATTTTCTGAAACAATTGTTTAACCTAAGGCAATATTTTTCAAGTCATTATATGTGAATTTTTTGTTAAACATATAGTATTTTACTATTATTTCAAAATAAATACTCTTAAAATAAACCTCCATAAAAATCCTTTAAAACTTAATTTTTGATTAATTTTTAAATAAATTTCAATCAGTAAATTTATATTTATATTTATAGTTTTATATTTCCAATACTAAAATTTTCTTTAATATACAAATAAAACTTTCAAAAATTTTTTGGAAAATTAAATTGTAAACAAAAACAGCAAATTCATTTATTTTTCATTGATTTTGATTATACTATTAAATTTTTTTATTATAACTAAAAAGTATATATAAAGTTAACACTTCACTTTTTATATTAATTTTTTAATGTGTAACTATAAATCAAGTTACAACCTACAAATGCATAGATAAATCATAGCGAAATCAAACTATTAACTCATTATCAGTATAAATTTGAAGATTCAGATAAGCGGAAATTTTTTTATTCAGGGTTCTGTTTAATCAACACGTTTTGTATTTAATAATGATTAAATTAGATACGAAAAGACAGGTGAAGCTTTCAAATAGCAGAGAATTAATTTAGGTGACTTACAGATATATTATTGGCTTTGCCGGATTTAATGATAATACTGATGCAATTCATCCGTAGCAGAATAGGATCTAAGACAATTTATCTTCAATGTCATAGACGATCTGAGTATAGTTTATCATCACAGCTATTTTGTTAATAGTAACTTTGCTTATTTAAAGTCACTGACAGAATATTTCTGAGACTAAATTGCTCAGGCAACTATTTATTTTTCAGTGACTATTCGTTTACATTTATTTTAGCAGTATCAGGGCAGGCGATGCCAGGTACCGGACTGTCCACCCTCTTTGTGTTGCAGACAGATATTACTGATAATCATACTGCGATCTACTGCTTTGAGCATATCATAAATAGTAAGCAGTCCGACACTGGCAGCAGTTAATGCTTCCATTTCAACTCCGGTCTGCCCCGTATTTTCTGTTTGTACACAAATAGTAATACTGCGTTTTTCATTATCAAGACTGAAATCAACATTAACCCGGGTAAGTGCTATCGGATGGCATAAAGGTATTAAATTACTGGTTTGTTTAGATGCCTGTATTGCCGCAATCCGTGCAATACCGAGCACATCCCCTTTTTTACTGTCACCATTGCGTATTTTATTAAACGCAGTTTCATTGACACTGATAATACCGGTTGCAATGGCAATGCGCTTACTGTGGGGTTTGGCTCCCACATCTACCATATGAGCTTCGCCACGGTTATTGAAATGAGTTAACTCGTCTGAATTCATCTTGCTTCACTGACATGCTAAAGGGTCTATATTACAATAATTGTCTTTGTAATGCTGGATGAGCTCTGAAAATGGATACATTGTCTTTATTAAAAATTGGTCTGGTTTCTATCAGTGACCGGGCTTCTACTGGCGTCTACACGGATCAGGGTTTGCCTGAACTGAAAAAATGGTTACAGCGTGCGGTATTGAATCCTCTGGAATTTGTTGAGCACCTGATTCCGGATGAACAGCCACTGATTGAAAGTATTCTGACTCAGCTTGCCGATGAAGATGCCTGCCCTCTGATTCTGACTACCGGCGGTACTGGCCCTTATTTACGCGATGTAACTCCGGAAGCAACGCTGGCAGTAGCCGATCGGGTAATTCCGGGCTTTGGTGAATTAATGCGGCAAATTAGTCTGCATTTCACTCCTACTGCTATTTTATCGCGTCAGGTAGGGGTACTGCGTGGCAATAGTCTTATTCTGAATTTACCCGGTAAACCATCTGCAATTGCAGAAACGCTGGGGGGCGTAAAAGATGAACAGGGGAAAACCCTGATACCGGGTATTTTTGCTTCAATACCTATTGCAGTAGATGCAGTTGGCGGCCCGCTTATCCGTACAGATTCCGATTTTTGTCCGGTAGTATTACCCAAGCGCTGATTGAATAATGCCTGATGTTCACAGACCAGTTAATTTGGCAATGAATATGATTGGCGGAAAAGGGGAAGGTGTGATTCTTTATTCAATAAATAACATTCTGTAATCTTTAGCAGATAGGATAATATTTAGATTTATTTTGAATTTCTTAAGATTTGTATTGATCGAGCTTTATAAAAAAACAGTCTGGTAAATGACCAGACTGTTTTTTCACTGTTAAATATTTTTATCCACTTCATCTAGGGTAGCTTTGGCATCACCAAAACACATTCTGACATTTTCTTCATAAAACAGTGGATTATCTACGCCTGCATAACCGGATTGCATTGAACGTTTAAATACAATCACGTTTTTAGCTTCCCAGACATGCAATACCGGCATACCGGCAATAGGACTATTCGGATCGGTTACTGCTGCCGGATTGACCGTATCATTGGCACCAATCACCAGTACCACATCAGTATCGCTGAAATCATCATTGATTTCGTCCATTTCCAGTACAATATCATAAGGTACTTTTGCTTCAGCCAGTAATACATTCATATGTCCGGGCAGGCGTCCGGCTACCGGATGAATCCCGAAGCGGACATTAATACCTTGCTGGCGCAGTTTGGCGGTAATACTGGCCACTGCATTTTGTGCATGAGCCACCGCCATACCGTATCCCGGCGTAATAATGACGCTATGTGCATTTTTCAGTGTATCTGCTACCTGCTCCGGTTTGATTTCCTGAACTTCGCCGGCTGGTACATTGTCACTGTTTGCGGCTACCGGCGCTGAGCCGAAACCACCGCCAATTACAGACAGAAATTTGCGATTCATCGCCTGACACATGATATATGACAAAATCGCACCGGACGAACCGACTAATGCACCGGTAACAATCAGTAAATCGTTATCAAGCATAAAACCGGCAGCAGCAGCAGCCCAGCCTGAATAAGAATTCAGCATGGAAATGACTACCGGCATATCTGCTCCGCCAATCGAAGCGACCAGATGATAACCGAATACCAGTGCAATCAGAGTCATAACAATCAGGGCAAAACCGGAACCGCCAACACCTACGAACCACAGCATCAGTAAAAATGACAATACCAGTGCGCCCAGATTGAGCAGGTGCCGGTGTGGCAGTTGCAGGGGGCTGCTGGCAATCTTACCATTCAGTTTTCCCCATGCTACTAATGAACCACTAAAGGTTACTGCACCAATAAATACCCCCAGAAATACTTCAACCAGATGGATGGTGAACATGTCTGAGTCTACATCATGAGGGTCGATATAGCTGTTGAAACCCACCAGTACGGCAGCTAATCCGACAAAGCTGTGCAGCATAGCAATCAGCTCCGGCATCTGGGTCATTTCCACTTTCTTAGCCTGTTGCAGACCCACTGCACCACCAATAACCATGGCAATAATCACCCAGCCCAGACCGTGCGCATTTTCACTGAAAACCGTAGCAATCAGCGCAATAGCCATACCTGCTATGCCCAGATAACAGCCACGTCTGGCACTTTCCTGCTGTGAGAGTCCGGCCAGACTCAGAATAAACAATACTGCAGCAACGATGTATGCAGCAGTTACGATACCTTGAGACATACCGTTTCCCCTTTATTTACGAAACATATTGAGCATACGGCGGGTAACAGCAAAGCCACCGAAGATATTAACGCTGACTATCGCTACTGCAATAAAGGCCAGCAACGATACAAAACCATGTCCCTGCCCGATTTGCAGCAATGCACCTACTACAATAATGCCCGATATGGCATTAGTTACCGACATTAACGGGGTATGCAGGGCGTGGTTAACGTTCCATACCACAAAGTAACCCACTACACAGGCAAGTACAAATACCATGAAGTGATTCAGAAAAGCCACCGGAGCAACCGCACCTATCCACAACATCAGTATGACTGCAATTGCTGCCCAGATGATTTTTTTGTTTGCTGATGCCGGCTGTGCTGTCGCAACAGGAGCCGGAGCTGCAACTTTCGGTTCTGCTTTTGGCGCGGCGGATACCTGAATCGGTGGTGGCGGATACATGCTGTTGCCTTCATGAGTAACAGTCATGTTACGGATAATCACATCTTCGAAGTTTAATGCCAGCTCACCATCCTTATTTGGTGTAAGCAGGCGTGCCAGATTAACCAGATTTGTGCCATAAAGCTGTGAAGACTGGCCGGCCAGACGGTTAGCCATATCGGTATAACCAATTATTTTCACCCCATTGGCGGTAGTAATAATTTTACCGGGTTCGGTATATTCGCAGTTACCGCCGGTAGCAGCAGCCAGATCCACGATTACCGAACCTTCACGCATGCTGTCTACCATCTCCCGGGTAATCAGTTTGGGAGCAGGTTTGCCCGGAATCGCTGCAGTTGTAATGATAATGTCAACTTGTCTGGCTTGTTCGGCAAACAGTTTCATTTCTGCTTCAATATAAGCAGCACTCATGGTTTTAGCATAGCCATCGCCACTACTGCTTTCTTCTTCCTGATAGTCCAGTTGCAGAAAGTTACCACCCATGGACTCAATCTGATCAGCAACTTCAGGACGGGTATCGAATGCATTAACCACGGCACCAAGCTGACGGGCTGTACCAATAGCGGCCAGACCGGCCACCCCTGCACCTATCACCAGCACTTCTGCCGGAGGAACTTTACCGGCAGCAGTAATCTGACCGGTAAAGAAACGGCCAAAGTTTTCAGCAGCTTCAATTACCGCCCGATAGCCACTGATATTAGCCATTGACGACAATGCATCCATTGCCTGTGCACGTGAAATCCGCGGTACCATGTCCATTGCCAGCACAGTAATTTTTTTCGCCTGTAACTGCTGTACCAGCTCTGACTGCTGCGCCGGCATGATGAAGCTGACCAGTATCGTACCGGATTGCATGGAGGCAATTTCTTCTTTATTCGGTGCATTTACCTTAAATATTAGCGGACACTGCCAGACAGTGTCTGCATCGGCTACTGTTGCGCCTGCTTCCTGATACAAACCGTCAGACAAGCTGGCTGCCTTACCGGCATCATGCTCAATAACAACTTCATGCCCCAATTTAATTAGCTGGGTAACGGTTTTCGGCGTAGCCGCTACTCTGGTTTCACCGGCAAGAGATTCGCGTGGAATACCTATCTTCATTCTTATTCCTTTCCGAGGAAGGTGCCGTAAAATAGTTGTAACTGTAAATATTTATCTGCTCTGATATATTTGGTCAGAGTTAATCAGTATAGACTGCCTGCCTAACTCATAACTATCAGAAGATAATATTTTCTGTTGTTTACAACCACTATATTATCGAAAACACAGCAATAAAACCTTTATTCAGGTCATTATTTGTGTCTGATTTAAAAAATTTAACAATTACATTTACATATAATATGTCTTTATCAGTAATGTCTATTATCAGGATAGGCTATTATCTGTTTTCAACAAAAAAGCCAGCCATTAGTAATAACGGCTGGCTGTAATGTTGACAGGAACAAAATTTAATTCATGCTGTTCAGCGGCCGGATAACTTCATCAATCTGACGATTCAGACTTTCCAGCCCATTGCCGGATAAATACCACAAGTCAGCACTAAGATTAACGATTTGCGTACCTGCATTCTGCATAACTTTATTATCAAAATAATCGCTGCGCATTGGTGTATTACCTATTGCTTTACTGCGGTCAACAACGTAAATAATATCTGGATGATATTGAGCAATAAACTGATTATCAACCATTATACGTGCCGGCCGGCCATTTTCAGCTTTATCCGGTACAGGCAGATCATTGGCATTTACAGCTCGTTTTACATGTAATTCATCGAAGATCAGCGCAGCATAGCTACCCTGATTCATCAGCATCACATTTCCATCATTATGTAATACCACGATGGCTTTTTTACCGGATTGCTGTGCGAGCTGACGGGCTGCATCCATTTTTAAATCCAGTGCATTCAACTGCTCCTGCGCCAGTACTTCTTTACCGGCAATTTTCCCCAGCATTCTGATCTGATTCTTGACCGCAGAATAATAATTTTCACCGGCATTAACTGAGTAATTCAGTGTAGGTGCAATGGCATTTAAATCTTTATAGAAATTATTCTGCCTTCCGCTCATGATTATCAGATCCGGACTGGCAGCTTTAATACCGGCAATATCCGGCTCCTTCATTTTGCCTGAATCCTGTACCTGTGCATGATGATATTGTTGCAGATAAGCCGGAATATTACTTACCGGCGCAGCAATAACTCGGTTGCCGGCACCCAGCGCATCCAGCGTATCTAAAGCACCGAAATCCATCACAACAATTTTTTGCGGTTGTACCGGTATCTTAATTTCTTCGCCAGCCTGAGTAAGGTTAATTGACGGTGCAGTGCTTTGACAGGCACTTAACCCCATCATCAGAGCCGATGCCACAGCCAGCGTTATTATTTTTTTCATAACTGAATTACCCCTTGAATTTTAAATTATTAAATAATGATAATTATTATCATTATTTAATATAAATGTCCAGCTTTGCAATACAATCCGGCTTAATATAAATTTAATAATCGGATGTTATAACTTGCCGGACAGTATGAATTTAGTGTGCGCCCAGTTTCAGACCAATAATACCGGCAATAATCAGTGTCAGGCTAATCAGACGCATGGCACCAGCCGGTTCTTTAAAAGCAATGATACCGACAATGGTTGCTCCAACAGCGCCAATACCAGTCCAGACTGCATAAGCTGTACCTACCGGCAATGAACGCATGGACTGTGCCAGCAGAAAAAAGCTGCCAACCAGAGCAGCTAATGTAATGATACTCGGGGTGAATTTAGTAAAATTCTGTGAATACTTAAGACCAATTGCCCAGACTATTTCAAGTATGCCGGCCAGCAATAATGACACCCAGGCCATAATGATTCCTGTTAAGGCTGATGCAGGCCGTCCTGCGTGAGAATCTACCGGTCGGGTCGTCCCGAACGGATGCATAAATAAGCATATGAATAATGGCATCATAATAGGCAGTCTGAATCAGCGTCAAGCAATCAAAACTCCATTGGAACAAAAACAGATGGCTATAAACCATCTGTCAGGATATTGATACTGATTGCAGTTCAGTCTGCCACAGTTATAATCAATATAATGCTGAGAACTTATTTCTTCTTCTGAATGAATTCAATTTTATAGCCATCAGGATCTTCCACAAATGCGATGACAGTAGTGCCATGCTGCATGGGTCCGGCCTCACGGGTTACACGACAGCCCTTGGCGCGCACAGCATCACAGGCAGCATAAGCATCATCTACCTCAATAGCAATATGTCCGTATCCTGTACCTAGATCATAAGTATGCGTATCCCAGTTATAGGTTAATTCCAGTACGGTACTGTCAGATTCTTCACCATAGCCGACAAAAGCCAGAGTAAAACGTCCGCCGGGAAAATCTTCCCGCCGCAGCAGTTTCATACCGAGCACATCCTGATAAAACGCCAGTGATTTATCCAGATCACCTACTCGCAGCATAGTATGCAACATTCTCATGTTATGTTCCTTATATCTTATCTTATTCTGTTTTTGTTTTTGCCAGATTACCCAGCAGCATGGCATCGCCATAACTGAAAAAGCGGTATCCGGCACCAATGGCATGCTGGTAAATGGCACGAATTTCATCATAACCGCTAAATGCGCTTACCAGCATGAGTAAAGTTGATTTAGGCAGATGAAAATTGGTAATCATGCGGTCAATAACCTTAAACTCATAGCCCGGCGTAATAAAAATATTGGTATCGCCCTGGCCTGCCTGTAATTTTCCGCTGCGTGCTGCAGACTCCAGTGCGCGAACTGCTGTTGTGCCTACCGCCCAGATTTTATTTCCTCGCGCCTGTGCCGCTTCAATCTCTGCTACAACTTCCTCACTCACGTCATACCACTCACTATGCATATGATGTTCGGCAATATTTTCTACCCGCACCGGCTGAAAGGTGCCTGCACCCACATGTAAAGTTACTTCGGTCAGGTGTACGCCTTTATCTCGCAATTGTTGCAAAATAGTATCGGTAAAGTGCAAACCGGCGGTAGGGGCAGCTACTGCTCCTTCATATTTAGCATAAATCGTCTGATAGCGCTCATCATCGTCATGATCAGCCGAACGGGTAATGTATGGTGGCAATGGCAAATGGCCGTGCGCTTCCAGTAGCTCCCATACAGTTTTGTCGCCGGAAAAATGCAGTACAAATAACTCACCTTGTCGCGCCTGCATCTGTGCATGCAATCCGCCTTCGAAAATCAGTTCTGTACCCGGTTTGGGCGACTTAGACGAACGCACATGCGCCAGAGCAGTATGGTTATCCAGCACTCGTTCAATCAATGCTTCAATCTGACCGCCACTGGCTTTACGGCCAAAAAGGCGGGCTTTCATTACACGGGTATTGTTAAATACCAGAACATCACCGGCTGCCACATAATCTGCCAGCCGGATAAATTCACTGTCTGCCGGAGACTGCCCGGGCAAAGCCACCAGCAGACGGCTACTGCCGCGCTCAGCCGGAGGATGCTGGGCAATCAGTTCCGGTGGCAAATCAAAATCAAAATCATTAATATGCATGTATATGTGCCCGAAAAAGGCAAAAGACGTATTATAAGCCGGCTTGCACAGACTGCGAAGCAGTAGCATATTACCCTTATCAGCCACAGTTTAAATATCCGGCTTATCAGTTTATTAAGCACGCAAAATAAGGCTGCCAGACTGTTATACGGGAAAACAGTTGTAGTTTATATAGTGAATTTTTACGAAAATACTGGACATTTGCGCGCATTTTCGGCAAAAATGGCGCAATTTTGCGATAAACAATTAATTTATGAGTGCCTCAATTCTGGTTTTAAACGGCCCCAATCTGAATCTTTTAGGGTTACGGGAGCCGCATATATATGGCCATACCACACTGGCAGACATTAATCAGAAACTGCTTGTACAGGCACAGGCAGCCGGCCTAACACTGGAAACACTGCAAAGTAATGCCGAACATGTTCTGACAGAACGCATTCAGGCTGCATTAACTGATGATACCCGGTTTATTATTATTAATCCGGGTGCATTTACTCATACCAGCGTAGCCATTCGTGATGCTTTTGCAGCTGCCTGCAAACCATTTATTGAGATACACATTTCAAATGTACATGCACGCGAAGCGTTCCGGCGCTATTCCTATCTGTCCGATATTGCCATGGGGGTAATCTGTGGTCTGGGCGTATATGGTTATGAGGCAGCGTTACACCGCGCAATTGAATACATTCAAGAGACAGATCGCCAACACTAATACCTATTGCGATCAGGTCCAATCACACAAGGGTTCATAATATGGATTTACGTAAACTTAAAAAACTCATTGATCTGGTAGAAGAGTCAGGCATTGCTGAAATCGAAGTGACCGAAGGTGAGGAAAAGGTACGCATTACCCGCACTACTGCTGCTCAGCCAGTATATTCTGCACCAGTACAACAACAGCCGGCTGTTATGGCTGCACCAGCAGCAGTTCCGGCAGAAGCTGCTCCCGCAGCAGCCGTACCGGCAGCCGGTCCTGATCTGAGCAAAGCGATGAAATCACCGATGGTCGGAACTTTTTACCGGGCAGCAAGTCCGACTTCTGCACCGTTTGTTGAAGTGGGACAAACCGTTAATGCCGGCGATACTCTGTGTATCATCGAAGCCATGAAACTGATGAATGAAATTGAAGCTGATCACAGTGGAGTGGTCAAAGAAATTCTCGTATCCAACGGGCAGCCTGTGGAGTTTGGTGAACCGCTGTTTATTATTGAGTAATCTTAATATCAGTCATAACTCCCCTTTTTTACAAGGTACTGCCTCATGTTAAAAAAAGTTCTTATTGCCAATCGTGGCGAAATTGCGCTGCGCATTCTGCGCGCCTGCCATGAAATGAGTATTGCAACCGTGGCTGTGCATTCAGAAGCCGACAGTGATGCTCTGCACGTTAAACTGGCTGATGAATCTGTTTGTATTGGTCCGGCCAGTTCCACCCAAAGTTACCTGAATATCCCTGCTCTGATTTCCGCTGCTGAAGTTACCGATGCTGATGCCATTCACCCCGGTTATGGATTTCTGGCAGAAAATGATGGTTTTGCAGAACAGGTGGAGCAGTCCGGTTTCGTTTTTATTGGTCCGCGTCCGGAAACCATACGTCAGATGGGTGACAAAGTTTCTGCGAAAAAGGCGATGCAGGCCGCCGGTGTCCCCTGTGTACCCGGTTCAGATGGTGCATTACCGGAAGATCCGCAGGAAATTGAAAAAATCGGTGCTGCGGTAGGCTATCCGGTCATTATTAAAGCATCAGGCGGCGGCGGCGGTCGCGGTATGCGCGTAGTTGAAAAGGCTGAGGATTTACTGGCCGCAGTAGAAATGACCCGTACTGAAGCCGGGGCTGCTTTTGGTAATCCTGCCGTATATATGGAGCGCTATCTGCAGAAACCGCGCCATATTGAAATTCAGGTACTGTGTGATGAACATGGCAATGCCATTTATCTGGGTGAGCGTGACTGCTCAATGCAGCGCCGCCATCAGAAAGTCATTGAAGAAGCACCGGCACCATTTATCACCGCTGAAGAACGCGAACGTATTGGTAGCGCGTGTGTAGCCGCATGTCAGCGCATCGGCTACCGTGGTGCAGGTACATTTGAGTTTCTGTATGAAGATGGTGAGTTCTTCTTCATTGAAATGAATACCCGTGTACAGGTTGAGCATGCTATTACCGAGCTGATTACCGGTGTGGATATTGTGCAGGAGCAAATCCGTGTAGCTTCCGGTCTGCCCTTATCCTACACTCAGGCAGATATCCGTTTACAAGGACATGCTTTTGAATGCCGGATTAATGCCGAAGACCCGTATACTTTTGTTCCCAGCCCCGGGCTGATTACCAGCTGCCACCAGCCAGGTGGTAACGGAGTACGCATTGACAGCCATATTTATCAGGGCTATACCGTACCTCCTTATTACGATAGCATGATTGGTAAGGTGTGTACCCACGGGCGTGATCGTAATGAAGCTATCGCCAAAATGCGTGTTGCCCTGCAGGAGCTGGCCATCACCGGTATTAAAACCAATACCAACCTGCACCGTGATATTTTTGCTGATCCGGGTTTCATTCATGGTGGTGAAAGTATTCATTATCTTGAACAATGGTTACAAAAACACAAAGAATCACAAAAATAATTTACAATAAGCATACATTGCGCTTTTGTTTGCAGGCAGCCGCGGTGGCTGCCTGAAGTTTTATAAAACATCCAGTTACGGTAAAAAAGCCATGCACTACCAACAAGTTGTTATTACAGTTACACAAGATCAGGTGGATAAGCTCTCCGATGCACTGATTGAAAACGGCGCATTAAGTACAGCCATTGAAGATGCCAATGCAGGCAATGATAATGAACAGCCGATTTTCGGCGAACCTGATATGCCCACTGAACAGGTGTGGCAGCAAAGTAACATTGTGGCACTGTTTGATGAAAATACTGATATTGATTCCGTTGTCTCTACAGCGGCACAGGAATGTGCTATTGCTAAACCACAGTACTATCTTGAAAACATTCCTGAGCAGGACTGGGTACGGCTGACCCAGTCTCAGTTCGATCCGATTCAGATTTCTTCACGCTTATGGATTACGCCATCATGGCATAACCAGCCAACTGAACCGGGGGTCATCAATCTGCAACTGGATCCGGGACTGGCTTTCGGTACCGGGAGTCACCCCACTACCCGGCTGTGTCTGCAATGGCTGGATAAGCATGTGCGCAGCGGTGAAACTCTGCTGGATTATGGCTGTGGTTCAGGTATTCTGACGATTGCCGCACTGAAACTGGGTGTCGGCCGTGCCTGTGGTGTAGACATTGATCCGCAGGCAATCCGTGCCAGTCAGGATAATGCTGCACAAAATCAGGTTAGTGCTGAATTTTATCTTCCGGATAATTTGCCAGCCGGTCAGAAATTTGACATCGTTGTTGCAAATATTCTGGCTAATCCGTTACGCATGCTGGCTCAAATGCTGGCAGAACGTACCCGTACCGGCGGTGAAATTGTCCTGTCAGGTATTCTGGCAGAACAAACAGAAGAACTCAGTGGAATATATCGTCAGTGGTTTGATTTGAACTCACCTAAAACACTGGACGGGTGGGTATGTATTAGTGGTCGTAAAAGAGCATAATTGTCCGGTTCTGCTATTTATCTGAAAATACCGGCATGACATACTAATGCGATAACACGGCTATCTGCTTCTGACAGTACTTAATTGCCTCCTTTTTAACTATTTGGTTTGCTGAAAAATCATGTCTAAAACAATTACTGTTATTTGTCCTAAATGCCATGCAGAAAATATCGTAGCAACACCGCCACGTGACGGAGGACGTGTTGTGTGTGAACAATGCCGGCACAGATTTACAGTTGTATCCAAAATCCGTACGAATAAAAATGTCACCCCGCCGGCCGGAAGCAAAAATAATACGGCAGCTTCCGGACAACAGGTACCCAGTGCCAGTGAAGTAATGGATTTACTGCAAAATGCTCTGAATTTAAATCAGACCAACAGCAGAAATGCCCAGAGTCAGATATTTACCAGTGCACCAACACCAAAAAATACTGCGGTTATTGATAAAAGACCGAATCTGAATACTTTATTAAATCAAGTAGCCAATAAAGTTGAAATCCGCGTGCCAACGGTAATTGAACCGGAACCGGAACACTCGTCTGCGCCGCAGCCACAGCTGGCCAGCAGTGAATTACTGCGCAACCCGCCACCTGTAGCAGAGCCGGTAAAAGAAGCTCCGCCAATAGTCAATACACCAGTCCATGTGCCTGAAGAAAACACCACCAGCATCTCCATGAACAGTAATGTGAATAACCTGAATAATCTTGTTTTTACCTTACTGCCTAATGACAATCCAAATCAGGCAGATGTACCATTGCTGCTTAATGATGCAATCGAAAAAACCGATGCCATCCATGCCAAAACCGAATTTTTACATCATCAGCAGGATAAACTGTCCAAAGAATTTAACTGGACTCTGGCAACCATTGTTGCGTTAACTGTACTGATGATGCAGTTATTTTATTTAATGGCAGTAAAATGAACATTCATGCAGGTAATCAAGAAATTTTTAAAAGTAACCAGTTTGTTCACGATTTTCGTCAGGCTTCACCCTATATCCACCATCTGAATGGTAAAACGCTTGTTTTAGCAATCAGTAGCCATGTTCTGGTAAGCGACAAACTCGCAGCACTGGCCGCCGATATACTTTTATTAACCAGCCTCGGTATGAGGCTGGTTCTTATTCACGGGTGCAGCCAGTATATTCAGGCCATAGCCGGCAGTGATACTGCAATCAGCATAGATGAAAATCCGGTTACGGATAATGCTGCTCTGGAATTAGTCAAACAGGCCAGCGGAATTGCACGCTTCAATCTGGAAGCAGCTCTATCTATGATACCTACACAGGTTATGGAGCACAGCACTCCGAACCTGCGTATTGCGGCCGGCAATTTCCTGCGCGCCAAGCCGCTGGGCGTAATTAACGGAACAGATATGGGCTACAGCGGCTGTGTTCGCAAAGTAGATTCGGCCGCTATCGAAGAGCGTCTGACTCACAATCAGCTGGTATTAATTAGCCCGATCGGTCATTCGCTTAGCGGTCAGTCATATCGTTTGCAGGTAAATGAAGTTGCACAGGCTGTGGCAGAAGCCATCAGCGCAGAAAAACTCATCTTTCTGGGCACACAGCAGGGTTTACTGGATGAACAGCAACAAACCATCAGTGAACTGAACTGTGTTGAAATTGCCAGTCTGCTGGCACAAAACACCGGAAGCAGACGCCAGACAGAGCTGTTACAGACAGCAGCACATGTACTTGAACACGGTGTTCAGCGGGTGCATGTACTGTCCGGTCTACAGGATGGCAGCCTGTTACAGGAATTATTTACCCGTGAAGGCAGCGGCACAGCCATGGCTAAAGCGCCCTTTATGCGTATCCGGCCGGCTGCTAATAAAGATATCGGTGATATCCTGCAACTGATTGCGCCACTGGAAGCAGCCGGTATTTTATTACCGCGCGACAGTGAATACATGGAAAACCATATTCATGAATTTTCTGTGCTTGAGCAGGATTGTTATGTTTATGGCTGTGTTGCTTTACATGTTTATCCTGAAGCAAATGCCGGTGAGCTGGCCTGTCTGATTGTTTCACCGAATGCCCGCGCCCGCGGCTACGGAGAACTGCTGCTGACTCATGTTATTAAACAGGCACAGCAATTACAGCTAAAAGAACTGTTTGCTCTGAGCACACATACTGGTGACTGGTTTGTCGAACGCGGATTTATCAGTGCTCATCTGGAACAGTTACCATTAGAGCGGCAGCAACAGTACACCAGTAACAAACGCCAGTCGAAAATATTTTGCCGCCAGCTTTAAACCAACTCCTGCAAAATATTTTACAATCTGTATTTTTCCCTGAATGACACAAAGGAAAACACATGAGCCATATGGTGCATTGCGTTAAACTGGGCAAAGAAGCGCCCGGATTGAAATTTCCGCCATTTCCCAATGAACTTGGTAAACGCATATACGATAACGTATCACAGGAAGCATGGGATGGCTGGTTACGTTATCAAACCATGATTATTAATGAAAACCGCCTTAGTCTGGCCGACCCCCGCGCCCGTCAGTACATTACTCAGCAAATGGAAAATTATTTCTTCGGCGAAGGTGCCGACCAAATCAGTGGTTATACACCGCCTCAGGAATAAAAACTAATGGCTGTTCGATTTCACAGAGACGAACAGCCTTTTATTTTCCCGACATTTTTGCACTGTTTTATGGTTATCCAGCTTATTAAAAGTGATTTGTTTCGTTATAGCGGCCGTACAGACTGGTCTAGTTTTATTCGTCATTATCTGTTCAACCGGGGTTTCCGCTTTACTTTCTGGCTCAGGCTGGCCTCCGTACCGGGAATATGGCGCAAACTTGCCTATCCCATGTATGCATGGCAAAAACGCCGCAGCGGCATCATTATCAGCCCGCGCACAGCAGTGGGTTATGGTTTGTACATTGGTCATGGCGGCCCGCTGATTATCAATAGCAGTGCCCAACTGGGTAACAATGTCAATCTTTCTCCCTACACAGTAATTGGCGCTAACAACGGACCCGCAGCCTGTATCGGTAATAACGTCTACATTGGACCCAACTGTAATCTGATTGAAAATGTACAGATTGGTGACAATGCCACTATTGGCGCCGGCAGTGTTGTGACTAAAAATATTCCGGCAAATGCCACTGCTGCCGGCAATTACGCTAAAGTACTGAACTACCAGAACCCGGGACAATATATCCACAACCGCTGGCCACCAGAAAATACAAATGAAGCTTGACCTGACAGCAAAACAGTGCCAATGTTAGTAACATTAACACCAGACTGACAAATTCTTACCCTTAATGACAGTTACAGGTATAGCCAATGTCCGAAATTCAGCCACATCTACTTTGCCGTGAACTTAGCCTGCTGGCTTTCAATCGTCGCGTTCTGGCACAGGCGCAGGATACACAGGTACCCTTACTCGAACGTTTACGGTTTTTATGTATCGTTTCTTCCAATCTGGATGAATTTTTTGAAGTAAGGATGGCATGGCTGCGGCGTACCCGTGAACTCTCACCACATATTCCTCTGGCCAATGGCGAACTACCGGATACAGTTATTGCCAATGTAACCGAAGAAGCTCACGCCATTATTGCCGAACAATACAGATTATTTAACGATGAGCTGATTCCGGCACTGCGCAGTGAAGGCATATCTTTTTATCCGCGCAGTGAATGGAGTGAGGCACAACGCCAGTGGGTGGCTGATTACTTCCGGCATGAATTGTTACCTATTCTGACCCCTATCGGACTCGATCCTTCTCACCCTTTTCCGCGCTTACTGAATAAATCACTGAATTTTGCAGTAGAACTGGAAGGTAAAGATGCTTTTGGGCGTACCGGCGGCATGGCCATCGTTCAGGCTCCGCGTATTTTGCCAAGAGTACTGAAAATGCCTAAGGAATTATGTGACGGGCATGATGGTTTTGTATTTCTGTCGTCAATCCTGCATGCTCATGTGCATACACTCTTCACTGGAATGAGCGTTAAAGGCTGCTATCAGTTTCGCCTTACCCGCGACAGCGACTTAAGTGTTGATGAAGAAGATCTGGAAAATCTGCGCACGGCAATTGCCGGTGAATTACAGGGAAGACAATATGGAGATGGTGTCCGGCTGGAAGTAGCCGATAATTGTCCAGCACACGTTTACGATTTCCTGCTTAGTCATTTTCATCTGGGGCGCGACGAATTGTACCGGGTAAACGGTCCGGTAAATCTGGTACGACTAATGGCCGTACCGGATATGGTTGAACGCAATGATTTAAAATTTCCGCCATTTATTCCCGGCACACCGGCCATTCTGAATAAAAATCGCGATATGTTTAGCATTATCAGCCAGCGCGATATTTTACTCTATCATCCCTATCAGTCTTTCGAACCTACAGTTCGTCTGATTCAGCAGGCAGCTGATGACCCTCAGGTTATTGCAATAAAAATGACCATTTACCGCACTGGCAGTAACTCTGACCTGGTAAAAGCACTGATGAAAGCAGCACTGACAGGCAAACAGGTTACTGTGGTGGTTGAGCTGATGGCCCGTTTTGATGAAGAAACTAATCTAAACTGGGCAGGTCAGCTCGAAGCTGCCGGCGCCCATGTCGTATACGGAGTCTTCGGTTATAAAGTTCATGCCAAAATGGCACTGATAGTCCGACGTGAAGACGGCAGGCTGAAACGCTACGCTCATGTCAGTACAGGTAATTATCATCAGGGCACCAGCCGTATTTATACTGATCTGGGTCTGATGACCTGCAATCAGGATATCAGCGTGGATGTTAATACCGTATTTATGGAAATCACCGGTCTGGGACAACCCAATAATCTGCATAAAATAGCGCAAAGCCCGTTTACTCTGCACAAAATGCTTCTCAACAGCATTAATAACGAAATTGAGCAGGCAAAAGCCGGCAAAACAGCTCGTATTATTGCTAAAATGAACGCACTGGTTGAGCCTTCTATTGTCGATGCCCTGTATGCAGCCAGTCAGGCCGGTGTACAAATTGAGCTGATAGTACGCGGAATATGTGTGCTGCGTCCGGGTGTTAAAGGCTTATCAGAAAATATCCGGGTACGTTCTATAGTCGGCCGGCTGCTGGAACATGCACGGGTATTTTATTTTGAAAATGGCGGTGATTCTAAACTATGGATATCCAGCGCCGACTGGATGGGAAGAAATCTGTTCCGTCGTGTAGAAATTTGCACACCGATTGAAACACCTGAGCTAAAACAACGTATAATCAAGGAAACTCTGATGCTTGCGCTGGCTGATAATCAGTGTGCATGGCTGATGCAGCCGGATGGTCAGTATGAGCGCATTAAACCAGCAGAGAAAGAGTCAATAACCAATATGCAGAATATGCTTATTGAGCGTTATCGCCAGTAATAATCCTGGTTTCAAACCTAAAACTACCGAATGGCCGGTCAGAATGCTGAATTAATTGTGTAGTAAGCAGTTTTAGCCAGTGCCATGGCA
This sequence comes from Snodgrassella sp. M0351, assembly GCF_016100575.1. Taxonomy (NCBI): domain Bacteria; kingdom Pseudomonadati; phylum Pseudomonadota; class Betaproteobacteria; order Neisseriales; family Neisseriaceae; genus Snodgrassella; species Snodgrassella sp. M0351. The sequence continues at coordinate 1,467,236 of NZ_JACFSG010000001.1, forward strand.
AAAAAAAGCAAGGTTATCCATCCGGATACCTTGCTTTTCGTTTGCTTAAATAAAAATTACTGATGTCCGGTACTACCAAAACCGCCTTCTCCGCGGCTGGTTTGCGCAAATTCATCAACCACAGTAAAAGCTGCCTGCATAACCGGCACAATAATCATCTGAGCAATCCGTGCCAGAGGTTCAATCACATACGCTTCCTGACTGCGATTCCACAACGATACTTTTAATTCTCCCTGATAATCCGAATCAATTAAACCAACCAGATTACCCAGTACAATTCCATGTTTATGCCCCAGACCGGAACGCGGCAATATCAGAGCTGCATATCCCGGATCAGCCAGATGTATGGCCAGTCCGGTCGGTAGCAGAAAGCTTTCTCCCGGCTGCAAAGTAACCGGTGCTTCAATACAGGCACGTAAATCCAGCCCGGCCGAACCAATCGTCGCATATTCAGGTAATTGTTCTGCCATTGACGGATGTAATATTTTAATTTGTACAGATAACTCAGAAGCACTCATAAAAACCAGTCTTTAAATAATAGATCATTAAAAATATCAGGACAGCACGCCCTTATAACACATCAGTAACAGCCTTTTACTGTCACGGCAATAATTGTGCCAGCCGTTCAACAATAGCCGCAGCCGTATCCGCTTTACTCATTTGCGGTAAAGCCGTTTCCTGCTCGTCATCAAGTAAAATTACCTGATTGGTCGTTTTACCCATAGCCTGACTCACATCATTGGCTACCAGTAACGGCACACCTTTTTTCAGCCGTTTAACACGCGCATGTTCCAGAACATGCTCACTTTCTGCTGCAAAGCCGACACAGAAAGGAGCATCCGGCCGGCCGGCTACAGTTGCCAGTATATCGGCATTTTCAGTCAGTTCGATTACAGGAACAGCCTGCCCCGGCTGTTTTTTCAGTTTTTGTACACTGCGGTTTTTTACTTTGTAATCAGCCACTGCTGCTACAGAAATAAACACATCCTGCTGTGGCAATAAACGCTCGACTGCATTCAGCATAGAATCTGCGCTGACAGCCTGTTCAGTGTAAGCCAGCCCTGCTGCCACTGACGTATTAATCTGTCCGTAAACCAAAGATACACTTGCTCCGGCCGCACGGCAGGCACGTGCCAGAGCCATACCCATCTGTCCGCTGGAAATATTGGTAATACCGCGTACCGGATCAATGGCTTCAAAGGTTGCCCCGGTTGTAATCAGCACACGTTTACCAGCCAGCACCGGCAGTGTCCAGACATCTGCCAGCAATTCCGCCAGTTCAGCCGCTTCCAGCATGCGTCCGCTGCCAGTTTCGCCGCAGGCCTGCTCACCGACTGCCGGTCCGAGTATTTTTATCTGATCCTGACGTAATAAAGCCAGATTGCGCTGATTAGCCGGATTATTCCACATCTGTACATTCATTGCCGGCGCAACAGCCAGCGGACAGGTACGGGCTGCTATCAGAGTTGTCAGCAGATTATCAGCCATTCCGTGCGCAATTTTCGCCAGCGTATTGGCAGAAGCCGGCGCAATCAGCATCACATCTGCCTGACGACTCAGATTGATATGAGCCATCCCGTTGCCGCCGGCAGCATCATGGGTATCCAGCAATACCGGTTCTCCGCTCAGTGCCTGAAAAGTAGTGGGACTGACAAAATCAGTAGCTGCCTGTGTCATCACAACATTAACCTGATGTCCTGCTTTTTTAAGCAGCCGCACCAGTTCACAACATTTATATGCGGCAATACCACCACAAATACCCAGCAACACCTTTTTCTTCATTACTTTTACATCCATCGTCATGACCGGCCGTAAACAGATATCTACCGAATTTTCATTTAACCCAGTCAGAAAAAAATAAAACAAACTATTTGATTATAAGGAAAATTTTTTGCATAATCCATTTATACTCATATTCACATTTTATAATTGAAATCAGTACAATCTCATTATCAGATACAACCGCTGAGTAGATCAGGTTTAAATGAATATAGCAGCCAATAATTACATGATACACTAGGCAATATTCAGCCTGCCAGACAGCATGTTCTCTGTCAGACCGTACTTTAGCTCAATCCTAACAAAATTTTATTCAATTTAAAAAGTACCGCTAAATCCCTGTTTACATACAAAGTTATACTCTAAGTGGAGAATTTAAACGTATTAACACTTAAATTTCATTGCCCCATACTAAATGCTTGCATACAATGCGTCCCCTAAAGCAGGAGCAGAATCGTTTTTGCACCGTTCTTTAAACATTACAGTAAACATCCATATGCCGAGCATTGGCTGGAACGATTTTTCTGGAGTAACCTTTAATTATGAGCGAAAACGCAATCACCAGACCCGGTGCCGATCCAGCACATTACTTACAGATTAAAGACATCGTCAAGACCTATGGCGATAATTACGCCGTAGACCATATTAATCTGACCATCAAAAAAAACGAAATATTCGCCTTGCTCGGCAGCTCCGGCAGCGGTAAATCGACTTTATTACGCATGCTCGCCGGTATGGAAACACCAACTCAGGGACAGATTATCCTTGATGGTGAAGATATTACTAAACTGCAACCCTACGACCGTCCTATCAATATGATGTTTCAGAGCTATGCCCTGTTTCCGCATATGACGGTCGAACAAAACATCGCTTTCGGATTAAAGCAGGATAAACTGCCCAAAGATGAAATCAGTGCGCGGGTGGAAGAAATGCTGCGTCTGGTACAAATGAGCAAATACGCCAAACGCAAACCTCACCAGCTTTCCGGTGGTCAGCAGCAACGCGTTGCGCTGGCACGCAGTCTGGCAAAACGCCCTAAATTGCTGTTACTGGATGAGCCTCTGGGCGCTCTGGACAAAAAACTGCGTCAGCAAACCCAGCTGGAACTGGTGAATACTCTCGAAAAAGTAGGCGCTACCTGTATTATGGTTACCCATGATCAGGAAGAAGCCATGACAATGGCTTCACGTATTGCCATCATGTCGGACGGACAGTTGCAACAGGTTGGCACACCTTCTGATATTTACGACTATCCGAATAGCCGCTTTACAGCTGAATTCATGGGCGAAACCAATATTCTGGAAGGCAAAGTGACTGAAGACGGTGCCGACCATACCATTATTCACTGCCCCGAAATGCAGCAACTGGTTTATCTTGGTCACGGTATCAGCGGACCGGAAGATCAGAAAATCTGGCTGTCTATTCGTCCTGAAGATATCAACATCTATCGCGAGCAACCTCAGCAGGAATATAACTGGTCAGCCGGAATTGTCAAAGAAATTGCTTATCTGGGCAGTTTTGGTATTTTTCATATCCAGCTGCCTTCCGGCAAAATTATTAAAAGTCAGGTGTTATCCTCATACTGGGAACAATACAGCATTCCTATGCCCACCTGGGAAGAAAAAGTTTACATCAGCTGGCCGGATAATCAGGTCAGTCCTCTGACCCATTAATTGGCGCGGGAGCTTAAACATGAACTGGTTTAACCGCCTCAAAGGCTTGCGCCCGACACAGGGACTGGTTGTCGGCATCCCTTATATCTGGCTACTGGTACTTTTCCTTATCCCGTTTTTTATCGTACTTAAAATCAGCTTTGCCGAACAGGATATTGCTATCCCGCCCTATACTCCGCTGTATCATGTAGATGCTGAAATGGGACGGGTAAATATTCTGGTCAGCTACCAGAATTATGCCGACATTTTCAATGATTTCTGGCATTCTCTCGGACAAATGTTTATTGGCAATCTAGGCGATAATATTTACCTGCTGACTTACTGGTTATCAATTAAAACAGCTTTCACTACGACACTTATCTGTTTGCTGGCAGGTTATCCGATAGCCTATGCCATCGCCCGGGCACCGGAAAAAATCCGTAACGGTCTGCTGCTTACCATTATGCTGCCTTTCTGGACATCATTTCTGCTGCGCGTATATGCATGGATGAGCCTGCTCGGCCATAACGGTATTATTAATACTTATCTGATCAAATGGGGACTCATCAACAACCCGATGAATATGCTATACAACTCATTCTCACTGAATCTGGTTATGGTATATACCTATCTGCCCTTTATGATTCTGCCTCTGTACACTCAGCTGGTAAAACTGGACAACCGCCTGCTGGAAGCCGCTGCCGATCTCGGTGCCGGTCCTATTAAAGCGTTTGTTTCCATTACTCTGCCACTATCCAAAGCCGGGATTATCTCCGGTTCGATGCTGGTCTTTATTCCGGCAGTTGGTGAGTTTGTGATACCCGAACTGATAGGCGGACCAAAAAATCTGATGATTGGTAAAGTACTGTGGCAGGCTTTCTTCGATCAGAATAACTGGCCGCTGGCGTCAGCAGTTGCTGTCATTATGGTGCTGTTACTGGTGATTCCGATTACCTTGTTCCATCGTTATGAAAACCGGGAAATTGAAGAAGGAGCCAGCCATGCATAAAAACATATCATCCTGGTTTCTCAGAGTAATGCTGTTTCTGGGGCTGGCATTTCTGTATATACCCTTGGTTGTCCTGATTATCTACTCATTCAACAATTCGCGACTGGTCACTGTCTGGGGAGGTTTTTCCACTCAGTGGTACAGTAAATTATTACAGAATGAACAGATACTTGATGCTGCGTGGCTTTCAGTACGCATTGCTCTGTGCTCGGCGGCAGCCGCAGTCATTCTGGGAACACTTGCCGGCTATGCACTAGCCCGCATCAAACGTTTCCGTGGTAATACCTTGTTTGCCGGTATGGTTTCTGCACCAATGGTTATGCCGGACATCATTACCGGTTTGTCCATGCTGCTGTTAATTATTCAGGTACAGATATTGTTGCAAAACAGTGTTTTTAGCTTTCTGTATTTTGAACGCGGCTTTTTTACTATCTGGCTTGGTCATACCACCCTGTGTATGGCCTATGTAACTGTTATTATCCGCTCACGTTTATCTGAGCTTAATCAGTCACTGGAAGAAGCAGCCAAGGATCTTGGTGCAAGGCCATTAAAGGTATTTTTTCTGATTACACTGCCTTCAATTGCTCCGGCTATTGCATCTGGCTTTCTGCTGTCCATTACACTGTCGCTGGATGATTTAGTCATTACATCATTCCTGTCCGGTCCGGGTTCCTCAACCTTACCAATGATTATATTTTCAAAAATCAAACTGGGTCTGGATCCGCAAATGAATGTACTGGCCACCATCATCATTGCACTGGTAGGTACACTGGTTATTGGTATTAATTACTTTATGATGCGGCAAAATACCCGACGTGAACGGGAAATGGCAGAAGCCTATCGACAGAGTCAGTTACTTGAGGCTAACAAATAAAAATGCATACATGGCAGCTATCTGATTTCGGTTAGCTGCCAATTTTTCATCTTCCTAATCAGTTTAATCATGTAACTATGTCTACCCATATGCCACCAGATACAGAACGCATTGACAGCTACTATACAGCCAGCTGTAATGACCACAGCCACTATCCAAGTTTAACAGGTACTGTTGAAGTTGAAACCTGCATCATTGGTGGCGGGCTGAGCGGAATTGGTACTGCATTGCCATTGGCACAGCAGCAGCATAGTGTAGCACTTATCGAAGCCGCCCGAATCGGTTATGGCGCCTCCGGCCGTAACGGCGGTCAGGTCATTTATGGTTACGCTGCTGAAATGAGCAATCTGGCCGGCATGATCGGACTGAAAAACGCACAAACACTCTGGCAGTGGAGCCGTGAAGCTGTCACTCTGATTGAACAACAGATTCAAACCTACCAAATCAGCTGTGACTGGCAACGCGGTTACGCTCATGCAGCCATCCGACCACGCCAGCTGCGTGCCTTAACTGAATGGGTGAAAGAAGCTGCCGAACACTATCATTTTCATGATTATGAAGTATGGAATTCCAATCAGCTGCAACAGCAACTGGCCAGTGAACGCTATACCGGCGCGATTTTTGACCATCAGGCCGGACATTTACATCCACTAAACTACTTACTTGGACTAGCTCGTGCAGCTGCCCGTGCCGGAGCATTGCTGTTTGAACATTCCCCTATGCTTTCGCTGGAAACATGGCAGCACGGATACCGGATTACCACACCAAACGGAAATATCATTGCTAAAAATCTCGTGATTGCCGTCAATGCCTTCACCCGCAGCCTCCGGCAGGCACCTATAAAGGCGCTCGAAGCCAAAATCCTGCCGGTAGGTACATATATGATTGCAACCCAGCCGCTTGGGGAACGTGGTCAGCAACTCATCAAAAATAACATGGCAGTATGTGATACCCGTTTTGTACTTGATTATTATCGCCTGAGTGCAGACAAACGTCTGTTATTCGGAGGTAAAGTCAATTATTCCGGTCGTGAACCCGGCCGGCAGCAACTCATTCAGAGTATGCGCCGTGATATGCTTAAAGTATTTCCACAGCTGGCTGATGCAGAAATTGATTATGCCTGGGGAGGTCTGGTTGATATCAGCATGAACCGCCTGCCCCATTTCGGGCGTCTTAACCCGCAACTCTATTTTTTACAAGGATTTTCAGGACATGGCGTGGCTGCTGCCGGTATGAGCGGGCAAATTATTGCTGAGGCAATCAGCGGCGATGACAGCCGCCTGTGCATGTTTGAAAAAATTATACATCACAACTTTCCCGGTGGCAGTTTACTGCGCCTGCCCATACAATGGGTAGGAACAGGTTATTACCGTCTAAAAGATTTATTACCTTAATTTTAAGAGTTATAAACTTAACTATAGTACAATCAATACCCGTTTTTGAATTCAAGCAACAGGCTTCATGACTGCTTCCGACTCTTCTGCCTTTTATCAGCATGCATTACAACAGTGCCTGCTCATACAAACCGGCCTGATGCAAAGCCATATACTGACTAACGGCGAAAAAGTATGGGTACGGCAAGCTGGTGCACGCAATAGTGCCTGGCGCTATCACTTATTAAAAATAGCTCAGAAAATAAGTGGTATTCACATGCTGCAACCTGTACCCAATTTGGGTGGAATACCTGCACTGCAAACCGAAGCATCCCGTCTGCGGGCTCTGGCCTCAGCAGGAGTGCGGGTTCCTGCCATTCTGGCGCAACAACCGGATGCACTGATGATTAGTCATATTGGCGATCACAATCTGGAAAAAGAATGGAAACACTGTAAGCATCAGCCTGAACTTCTGTTGCAACGCTGGCAGCTTGGTCTTAACGCCATCGAAGATGTACATAAACGCAAGCAATACCTGAGTGAAACTTTTGCGCGCAATATGATTTACATTAATCAGGACAGCATAGGCTTTATCGATTTCGAAGATGATCCTTTATCCGCGATGACATTAACGCAATGCCATTCCCGCGACTGGCTATGCTATCTGCACTCAGGTGCACGTTTAATGCAGGAATTCGGCGTAACTGTTCCGGCTAAAGAATTATGGCATAGCGTACTGCATAATCAACCTGATGAAGTAAGCAGTATTGTCAACAAAAGCTTACATAAAATCCGCTGGATGCGTCATCTAAAGGCTAAATTTTATGGTAAAGACACACTTAAGCTTGCCGCGATGGCCGGATACGCCTGAAATAAGCCCGGCTAACGCACAATCATGATCGATATTGCAAACTCAGGTATATAAAATAATTTTTCTCATCAAGCAAAAAAGCTGTAGCAACAATAACATGCTACAGCTTTTTTAAGCATTAACTGAATTCAGCTTGCAGCCCGCTGACAATGCATCACCATTTTCTGCAACATCCATGGTTCTAATAACTGAATATGCTTGTGCTCAACTTTTATCCAGCCTTCATGCTGAAATTTAGACAAAGTACGGCTTACTGTTTCCAGCTTTAGCCCCAGATAGCTGCCAATTTCTTCACGTGACATACGCAAAATAAAATCATTTGCAGCAAAACCACGAAAACTCAGACGATGAGATAAATTCACCAGAAACGCAGCCAGACGCTCTTCTGCACGCATATTACCCAGCATCAGCATCAGCTCCTGAGTACGCAGAATTTCCTGACTCATCAGACGATAAAAATGTATTTGTAATGAAGGCAAAATATTACCGGCATCTTCCATATTAGTGAATGGTAGCTCACATACCTCACTATCTTCCAGAGCTACTGCATCACAGCCATGAACATTATGACAAATACCGTCCAGCCCCAACAATTCACCTGACATAAAAAAACCAGTTACCTGATCTCGTCCGTCCCGGCTATTAACCATGGTTTTAAAAAAACCGGTTCGTATGGCAAATATTGCATCAAACGGTTCACCGGCACGAAACAGATACTCCCCTTTTTTTAAACGACGACTCTGACGAATAATCGCTCCTAAATCGGTTAGTTCCCGCTCTTTAAGCATTACCGGCATACAGAGAATATGCAAAGAACATTTTTCGCATAATTTCTGTACTATTTCACCCTGTTTATACAATCTAATCATAATATATTTAATAATTACTGATTACACTTTGCCCAGAACATCATATAACAAACATATTGATATAAATCAATTTTTTAAAAACTATCCAATATAGTATTGTTATAGACAAAGTGAATTGAATTTCCTTCAGACCCTGATTTAATAAAAAAATTGGCTTATTATGTTTTCACTGCTTTACTTTACTGCCGGATGTATTCTACCATAAATAGTTATCACTCCTATCTATTTCACCAGACCAACACAAGAATAACCATCATTATCCAATGAACACACCACGCATCAACATAGAATTCGACCGTACCCTTATTGCTTCCTTACCGTCTTCCGGCCCGCGTTATACTTCCTACCCTACAGCAGACCGTTTTAATACTTCATTCACCGCAACTCAGTTACAAACTGCTTTACAGCAAAATATTGGTGACAAACCAGTCTCCCTGTACGTACATGTGCCTTTCTGTAATACCATCTGTTACTATTGCGGCTGTAATAAAATTATTACCAAAGATACCAGCCGTGCCGATATATATATCCGGTATCTGGATAAAGAACTGGCACTGCTGGCACAAAACTGGCAGGGTAAACCGCTGCTGGCACAATTACATTTCGGCGGAGGTACACCAACCTTTCTGAATGATGACCAGCTCAGTCACATCTTTGCCAGTATCAGTCGCTACTTTACCCTGTCAGAGCAGGGTGAATATTCGATTGAAATCGATCCGCGTAAAGTAACAGCTGAAACTGTAGCTCATCTGGGCAGACTCGGTTTTAACCGGATGAGCGTCGGTATTCAGGATTTCAATCCGGCGGTACAACAGGCCGTTAACCGCATCCAGAGCGAAGCTGAAACCCGGACAGTTATTGAGGCAGCCAGAGCTAATGGTTTTCACTCTGTCAGTGTCGACTTAATCTATGGCTTACCGCACCAGACTGAAGCCTCTATGCGCTGCACACTGGATCACGTACTGACTCTGCAGCCGGATCGCATTGCCATGTATCACTATGCACATCTGCCACATCTGTTCAAACCACAGCGGCGTATTGACACATCAGCCGTACCCGACAGCAGTGTTAAACTGGATATTCTGCAAAATACCGTTCAATATCTGTTACAGCAGGGCTATATCTTCATCGGCATGGATCATTTTGCCAAACCTGATGACGAACTGGCCATTGCCTTATCTGAAGGCCGTCTGCAACGCAATTTTCAGGGTTACTCAACCCATGCAGACTGTGACTTAATCGCCATCGGCGTATCCAGCATCGGCAAAATCAACAATATCTACAGCCAGAATGAAAAAGAACTGTCTGCCTACTATCAGGCTCTGAATGAAAACCGCCTGCCGGTTATGCGCGGCTACCAGCTTAATGCAGACGACTTACTGCGCCGGCGTGTAATTCAGGATTTAATGTGCCGCTTCCAGCTTAATTACATTGATTATAGCCATGCCATGCAGCAGCCTTTTCAAACTTACTTTGCTGCTGAGCAGGCTGATTTACAGCACCTGCAACAGCTTGGCTTGCTCAATCTTACTGATCAGAATTTACAGGTAACACCCAAAGGGAGGCTGCTGATTCGCAATATCGCCATGGTATTTGACTGCTATTTGCGCCAGAAGCGCACCGAAGCCCAGTATTCGCGTACATTATAATAATCAAACCGCAACAGTTACCATCGTTTTATCAGCAAGATAAATAACGTTGCCAAAATTAATAAATACTGCAACTGTCCGTCATCGCCATTTACTTAACTGCAAACCAATTTTACTGTTTAAAATTAAACCAGTTCCCACGGTAAATCACACCGTTTATGAACTGGTTTTAATTTTTCTCATTACGCAATTGCTGAGCAGCCCAGCGTAAATCATATTGCCAGGTCTAAAGCATACTTCCGGATGCTTTCAACTCCTGCTCATATTTATTTACTGACATCCTTAGCCAGCCAACTCCGCCTAAGTACTTCAGTGCTTCAATCACCCTCTGGTAACCACTGGTTAATCCTCTTTATAATTATTCTGGTCATTTATGCCTGAACGATATATAAATTACTTAGTATCCTGAAAAAAGAACAGTCTGGCATCATTGAAATGTTTACTACACCTGATAAGCTGAAACAGTTTTTACATTACACATGCACTAGTACACTGCCTACTATACTTAATCAGCGCTAGGATGCATTACAGCATCTGCCCGTTAATTTTCGCTGCGCTGCGGTGCTGATGCCTGTTGACTGGAATCATGGTAACGCGCAAATCTGGCTTACTCAGCGCAGTCAGCAACTACGCCAGCACCGCGGACAAATCGCTTTTCCCGGAGGCAAACTGGAAAATAATGAAAGCAGTATCAATGCAGCATTTCGCGAAAGCGAAGAGGAAACCGGACTAATCCGTAATCAGTGGCGGCTGGTCGGAACCTTACCTCAATGTTATCTGCCCAGCGGTTTCAAAGTTGTTCCTGTTCTGGCCTGGACCAATTCATCTCTGCACTGGCAGCTCAACCCGTCAGAAGTCAGAGAAATATTCCCGGTACCCTTACCTGTTGTTCTGGATAGCAAGCTATACCAGCATAGTATTACTCAATATCAGCAGCTTAAGCTTAAGGTTTATCATTTACACTATCAGAACCGGCATATCTGGGGAGCTACTGCATGCATGCTATTACACCTGGCTCAGTGCTATCAGGTATGGAGCAGGCAAAACCATCAACACTAATCCAGTAAATCAATTCGTACTATTTCTCCGCATAACTGTCTTACCTGCTCCAGACAATGTGCCGGTTTCAGGGCCTGAAAAGCATAAGTAAGCTGTGCCTGAAAACTTCCGGCAGCTATTTCTTCGCCATCTCCAGCCACACCGCTGGGCATATCCAGCGCCACCTTAAACACATCTGCCTGAGAGACTGCATCAAAACAACGTGCAATAGCCTGAGGCAACTCACCATGGAAACCAGTACCATAAACAGCATCCACAACCAGATGCACAGACGGCAGCACAGTATGCAATTGCGAAACATCAATACAATCTACAGTAACCGGCAGACATTTCCGGTTGGCTTCTGCAAGAGCTGATAATTGCTGTTCCTGTAAAAACATAATCGTTACCGGCCAGCCATGTAAAGACAACACTCTGGCTAATACCAGCCCGTCACCTGCATTATTCCCTTTACCACACAGTATCAGTGTATGCTGCGGGGAACGAAACCGACATAATAAATCCTTCGCTGCACGACTTCCTGCATGTTCCATCATTCGGGCATAACTCAACCCTTTTCGATTCTGTGTATCCTCCCATGCTTTCATCTGTGCCACAGTCCAGACCGGCGTATTCATATCTTGTCCTTTAGCAGGAAAAACAGATTATTATCATACTTGGGTATTCCGGCGTTCAATCTGTACACCCACTTCCTTAATACCAGCAAGAATACCCGGCTTCACCACTTTTACCCGCACCCATAATGCCCCGTAACGGTCCAATATAAACTGCGCCACATACTCTGCCAGTGCTTCCAGTAACAAAAATTCCTGTTCAGCAAGTGCCTCTCGCAAATCATCAGCCACTCTGGCATAGTGAATCGTATCGTCAATATTATCGCTTTGCGCTGCCTGCTGAAAATCTGTACCAATATCCACATCCAGCAACAATGTTTGCTGTTGCTGCCGCTCCCACTGATATACCCCAATCAGCGTCTGCGCAGTCATGCCGTGTAAAAAGATAGTATCCATGTCCAACCTACTGAGCTAAAATGCAAACCCTCAGATTGTAGACTAAAGAAACCGCTTTATGGTCAATTACCTTGCAATTATCGGTGCCTATTTACTGGGTTCCCTGTCTTTTGCCGTTATTGTTTCACGCTGTATGGGTATGCCTGATCCGCACAGCTATGGTTCCGGCAATCCCGGTGCTACCAATGTTTTGCGTACAGGCAAAAAAAGTGCTGCTGCTCTTACACTGTTAGGCGATGCACTCAAAGGCTGGCTGGCCGTCTGGCTGGCAAAACACTATCAGACGGTCTGGCAACTGGACAGCAATACCATTGCCATAATTGCCGTAGTGGTTCTCATTGGCCACATGTGGCCGGTATTTTTCAAATTTAAAGGTGGTAAAGGCGTAGCTACTGCACTGGGTGTACTCCTGGCTTTATCATGGCCTACTGCACTTATTTGTGCAGCAGTATGGCTGATTATGGCCTTTGGTTTCAAAGTATCTTCACTGGCCGCATTAATAGCTACTCTGATCAGCCCGTTTGCTGCCTGGTGGTTTATGCCTCAGTTAAGCTGGGTAATTGCTGTTATAGTGATTGATATACTGGTTCTTTACCGGCATAAAAGCAATATCAAAAACCTGTTCAGCGGTCGTGAAGGTAAAATTGGCGAAACTAAATAATAAATTGACATAGCGACCATAAATAAAAAAGACAGTTTTCTCAACTGTCTTTTTCTTTATTTCAGGCGTATTACTTCAAATTTTGTTTTTGCTGCTTACGATTGCGCCTGCGCTGACGAATTTCAGCAATTTTACGTTTAAAAAACTGGATACGCTGACGCTTTTTCCACCAGTAATAGACTAGTGCCAGTGCACCAACACCAATCACAACATACACAACTGCCTGGAACTGATGCACCTTATGCATCAGCCAGTCAATATTTTCCGCACCATATTCACCCAGATACACCCACACGGGTACTGAAATCATTGCAGCCAGACCATCCATCAGCAAAAATTTCGGTATAGAAACTTTCCCGCTGATACCGGCGGTAATATAAATCGGGGTACGCAAACCGGGCAGAAAACGGGCAATAAATAATACCCAGCTACCATATTTGTCAAATTTATCCTGTACCTGAGCATAGCGCCTGGGCGTCATTACCCGCTGAACAAAACGAAATTTCAGAATACGATGCCCAAATACGCGTCCGGCACTAAACATCATACCATCACCTACCAGAACACCGGCCATACCTACCATAAACATGGTATGAATATGCGCATGTCCCAGTCCGGCAATAACACCACCGGCAACCAGCGTTACGTCTTCCGGTATCGGCACACCAAAGCCGCAGGCAACCAATACCAGAAATACCGCTGCATAGCCATACTCAGTAAAAAAAGCTTCCAGCAATGCAAACATAAAATGCCCGTTCTTCTTTTATTCCTGTCAGACAGATTTATTCTGCCAAACCTGTCTTAATTGCATTGGCAATTTTTTCAGCTGCCTGACGTGCCACTTCAGTCTGACGAGCTTCTACCATAACCCGCACCACCGGTTCTGTTCCTGACGGGCGAAGTACCACACGTCCATTATCTCCGAGCTGTTTCATCACCTCATCAGCTACCGGCGCCGCAATACTCTGCCAGTCCTGATCAGGCTTAATATGAACATTAATCATAGTTTGCGGAAAAGGCTGCCAGTCAGTAAGTATACTGGCTAAATCCTGCTGTAAAACCTGTAAGGCTGCAAAGACCTGTAAAGCTGCAATAATTCCGTCACCGGTATTATGCTTATCCAGACAAACTATATGACCGGAAGCTTCTCCTCCCAGTGACCACTGATGCTGATGCAGCTGTTCCAGAACATAACGGTCACCTACTTTAGCGCGGACAAAGTCAATGCCCAGCCGCTTAAACGCCAGTTCCATAGCAAGATTGGTCATAACCGTCCCCACTACACCGCCATCCAGACAGCCTGCTGCAGCACGAGCTTTGGCAATTACATAAATCAGCGCATCCCCATCATAGACTTTGCCGAATTTATCCACCATCATCAGCCTGTCGCCGTCACCATCCAGCGCAATACCATAATCGGCTTCATTCTGTAACACTGCTGCCTGCAGTGACTTAGTATATGTCGCACCGATTTTCAGATTGATATTATAACCATCCGGCTGATCGCCGATGCAGACCACATCTGCACCCAGCTCATGAAACACCTTAGGTGCCACAGCATATGCCGCACCATTTGCCGTATCTACCACCAGCTTCAAACCACGCAAATTCAAATGATTCGGAAAAGTAGATTTACAAAACTCAATATAACGGTCAACAGCACCATTTATGCGCCGTGCACGGCCAAGCTCGCTGGAGGGGACAGTTTTTACCGGCTTTTCCAGCTCTGCTTCAATTTCCAGTTCCAGAATATCACTTAACTTGACTCCGCCCTCTGCAAAAAATTTAATACCATTATCATGATAAGCATTATGTGAAGCAGATATCATCACCCCGCAATCCAAACGCAGTGCACGGGTTAAATAAGCCACACCCGGTGTAGGTAATGGTCCGGTAAGCAGTACATTTACGCCTGCTGCTGTAAAGCCCGCTTCCATTGCTGCTTCCAGCATATAACCGGAAATTCTTGTATCTTTACCAATCAGCACAGTAGGCTGATGATCAGTTCCATGTTGTACCAGTACATGTCCGGCAGCATACGCTAATTTCAGTACAAATTCGGGGGTTACCGGAAACTTACCAACTTCACCACGCACCCCGTCAGTACCAAAATATTTTTTTGCCATCACCTGCTCCGACCGATTAATTCAAGACTATTATTGTAGAACAGGCATAGCTGTTCAGTCAGTAAATAAAATGTTATTTGAAAACTATCCGGTTCACAATAAATCTGAATCCGATTAAATTCCACTCAGATTACATAATAAAAACCGCAGCCCGCGTCTGCTGGCAATCTGCAACCTATCTTATTAAATACTTCCGCCCAGGGCCGCCCATACCTGTAAAACCTGACGTGTTTCACGTACATCATGTACCCGTATAATTGCTGCACCACGTGCCACTGCTGCTACTGCCGCCACCACACTTCCAACAACCCGTTGTCTTGGTTCAGTTTCATCAGTCAGTAAACCAATCATAGTTTTACGTGATACCCCAATCAGTACCGGACAACCCGCGGCCGCATGCCAGTCTGCAAAGTGCTGCATTAATGCAATATTATGCTGAAGACTCTTACCAAAACCAAAACCCGGATCTATTGTCAGACGCAAACGTTCAATCCCAGCCTGTTCACACACAGATACCCGTTGCTGCAAATACTGACCAACTTCAGTAACCACATCCTGATATTCAGGATTATGCTGCATATTTTCCGGCTGTCCCTGCATATGCATCAGACACACACCAATATTCTGCTGCTGCGCAAGTAAATCCACTGCACCAGCATCTTCCAGTGCCTGAATATCATTTATTCCGTCAGCCAGCTGCTGCTCAAGTAACTGACGCATTACCCAAGTGCGGCGTGTATCGACAGTTAATGGTACATTCCAGGTAACCAACTCTGTTAATACCGGCTCAATACGCTTCCACTCATCCTGAGGTGAAACAAAATCAGATCCGGGACGGGAGCTCTCTCCGCCAATATCCAGAATATCCGCCCCATCTTTTAATAACTGTTCTGCATGCTTTAATGCCAGAGTCAGAGAAGTACTGTAACTACCACCATCTGAAAATGAATCCGGCGTTAAATTGACGATTCCCATAATTTTCGGCTGCGCCAAATCAATTTGAAAACGCCCGCACTGCCAGTAATTTTGACCAGAATTATTCATACTCAATCATAATCCCTTAACATTTATCAAATAATCATACAGCCTGTATTTGTGGTTAAACCCATAATACTAGCAATAAATTCTGCTCAGCCAGATAAAGATATTTCTCTTCACATCTTGATTTTTTTATCCGCAAAGTACAAATTCAGACTCACTTAAAATAACAAAAACATAAAATCTATTAAAAATCGTTGCAAATCAAAAAATATTGAAATTAACAAAGATATATTGAACTACAACCAGAATTGCTATCAGAACTAAGACAGAATACCTTGATGTAAAATAAATTGATAAATCTCAAGATTTAAATACCCTGTCATTATCTGAGTTATATAAATAATCCAGACTCCAATATAACCATCATAATTGCTCTGATTTCACATTTATAACTGATAATAATGAAGAAATATTCAATTTATAAATTCACCTATTTTAAAGCCAGCCAAATTAATTAATGAAAGAATATTTGCCTCATGGGAAATATTGATTTACTACTTTCATGAATGAACCGTTTGGCTGAATTTATCACACCAGCTTTTACCAGTATTTTATCATTTACATAATACAGAATCTTCCTGCCTTAAATTACCATGCTTTTCAACAATTCAGATAAACCAAAATAGCATATACCTATATACCAGAATAACTATTTTCAATATTACTATTATATTTTGTGCCTCTTATTTTAAGATAAAACATAGAAAAAACGGCAGCTATTGCTGCCGTTAAAAATCATATAACTACATTAATTAGTCCTGTGATTTCTGTTCAGGTGCAGATGCTTTAGATTCAGTATTATCCACATCCTCAGCCACAGCATCAGCTTTAGTTTCAGATTGAGTTGCTCCATCCGCTTTAGCATCTGTTTCGGTTTCAGCTACCGCATCAGTCTTAGCTTCAGTTTCAGTCTCAGCTAACGGCTGCTCAGTATCGCCATCCTTAACTATATTTTCACTGAAATCTTTTGGCGGACTAGGCTGCTTACCGGCCATAATTTCCAGCACCTGATCACGGTCAATGGTTTCCCATTCAATCAGAGCCTTAGCCATGGTATGCATCTTATCGCGATTCTCATCCAGAATTTTATAAGCAATTTCATACTGCTCATCAAGGATGCGACGTACTTCAGCATCTACTTCCTGCATGGTTTTTTCAGAAATATTTTTCGATTGCGTTACAGAGCGCCCGAGAAACACTTCATTTTCATTTTCACCATATACTACAGGTCCCATTTTTTTGGACATACCATAACGGGTTACCATATCACGCGCAATCTGAGTAGCACGTTCAAAGTCATTAGAAGCACCAGTAGACACACGACCAATAAACAACTGTTCAGCTATTCGACCACCAAACAGAATTGAAATCTCATTAAGCATCTGATCTTCATACATACTGATGCGGTCACGTTCCGGCAGCTGCCAGGTCAGACCAAGTGCACGCCCACGGGGCATAATCGTTACTTTATGTACCGGATCTGTAAAATCCAGTGTCTCAGCAACAACAGCGTGACCTGATTCATGATAAGCAGTGGCTTTTTTCTCATCCTCATGCATAACCATGGAGCGACGTTCAGGACCCATGTAAATCTTATCTTTAGCATCTTCAAAGTCACTCATGTCTACTTTGGTCTTATTCCGACGACCTGCAAACAGAGCAGCTTCATTTACCAGATTGGCTAAATCAGCACCGGAAAAACCAGGTGTACCACGTGCCAGCACAGGTAAATCCACTGATTTATCCAGAGGCACTTTGGCAGCATGTACTTTCAGAATCTGTTCACGTCCGCGGATATCCGGTAACGGTACCACTACCTGACGGTCAAAACGGCCAGGTCGCATCAGAGCAGGATCAAGCACATCCGGACGGTTGGTTGCCGCAATCACAATAACTGTTGTATTGCTTTCAAAACCATCCATCTCCACAAGCAGCTGATTCAGTGTTTGCTCACGTTCATCATTACCGCCACCCAAACCGGCACCACGCTGGCGGCCTACCGCATCAATTTCATCGATAAAAATCAGACAGGGAGCATTCTTTTTTGCCTGCTCAAACATATCGCGAACACGCGATGCACCCACACCCACAAACATCTCTACAAAATCAGAACCGGAAATACTGAAAAACGGCACCTGAGCTTCGCCGGCAATTGCTTTAGCCAGTAAAGTTTTACCTGTACCCGGTCTGCCACACATCAGAATACCGCGCGGTACGCGCCCGCCAAGCGTCTGATAACGCTGTGGTGCCCGCAGATAATCCACAATTTCCTGCACTTCTTCCTTAGCCTCATCACAACCAGCTACATCAGCAAAGGTTGTTTTATTAGACTCTTTATCCAGTAATCGGGCACGGCTTTTACCAAAAGAAAAGGCACCACCCTTGCCTCCGCCGCCTTGTGTGGAGCGCATGAAATAGAAAAACACACCAATCAGCAACAGTATAGGTAATATGCTGATAAACATATTAGTCAAAATACCCGGTTTTTCTTCCGGAATCACATTAACCCGAATATTTTTCGCTATCAGATTACTAACAAAATTATTTTCCAGCGGTGTCGGTGCGTTGGTAATGAAAGAAGATTTATCATGACGCTGGCCCTTCAGCTGCAGACCATTAATCACCGAACCTTCAATATTTACACTGGCAATCTCACCCTTGTTAACCTGCTGAATAAACTGAGAGTATTCAATTTGCTGTTTACTCTCTTTTTTCTCAGTAATGGCATTGAATGCGGCCATTAATACTAACGCCAGCACCAGCCAGACCAAAAGATTCTTTACGGTATTCCGCACTGTCAGAAACTCCTAAGGAGGTTAATTAATTGTTGTTCAGAATAGTTAATATAGCCAACATCTCACATAGCATTGGCTATAACTACTATTTTTTACCGCGACCAAGCAAATAAATTTCGCTCGAGCGGTCACGGGATGCTTTCGGCTTGCGAACCATTACCTGAGCAAAACAATCCTTCATAGCCTGCTGAAACTCTTGCAGACCTGCTCCCTGAAACACCTTCACCAGAAAATCACCACCCGGTTTGAGATGTGCCTGAGCAAACTCCAGACCCAATTCTGCCAGATAAAAACTGCGTGCCTGATCAGTAATGTTATTGCCAGACATATTGGGTGCCATATCACAAATTACAAGATCCAATTCACAACCATCCAGCAAAGTTTCAAACTTTGCCAGCACGTCATTCTCGCGAAAATCACCCTGAATAAAACGTACACCCGTCACTGGTTCCATAGGCAGAATATCCAGTGCAAATACCTGTCCTGCCGCACCAGCCAGCCTGGCCGCAACCTGCGACCAGCTACCCGGAGCACTGCCAAGGTCAGCCACTACCGCACCCGGTCGTATCAGATGATCCTTATCATTGATTTCCAGCAACTTATAGGCTGCGCGTGCACGGTAGCCTTCTTTTTGAGCCAGATGAACATAATGATCGTTAACATGCTCGTTGAGCCATGCACTGGAAGATTTAGAGCGAACACCCATGATGCAAATTCTTGAAAAAATCACCACATTGTATCGTGAAATTGATGCAGAATACAGCATTTCCCCTTATATAAAAGATAAATTCATCAGCATAAATAATTTTATCCGCCGGCTATACTCAGCAATTAATCAGACCTGTTCCTCAGGTTTTATTCCAAATCTTTTTTTGTAGTGTAAGTTATTCATCTGAATAGATTGACATAGTGAAACACCAGCGCACATATCTGATAAATTGTTTCATTAGCTGCACCAGAATAAAAGCTATAAGAGCGCATAGCGGCAGATAAGCAGGGGTTTCAATTCTGGTACTCAATGGCATGATAGTATCGGCCGTAGCAACATATGTTGCCCATGTATTTCTATCATTTTCCAGGTCAATAGTTTCAATCTCAATCAATTGAAGCTGTGGCTCCTCTTTAAGTACCTTATAACTGAAGGAATAATTACCATCTGATGATTTATCCTGCCCACTGGGGAATTTGGCCAGAAATGACGTATTTTCCGGTTTAAAATCTCTATTAGTACTATAATTTACCTGAGTAAAAGTACCATCAGACTGAAATACCGCAACTTCAAAAGGATAATGAGATTGGTTTTTGATGCTGCTTCTAGTATATATATGCGACACTAAATGCAGACAAACCACGCACAACCCAAGCCCTGCAACTAATCTGAAAATAAAGGTATCCAGAACTCTCAGTATGCCAAGGCACAAAATCTGCGAAAATTTCATAATTATAATGACTTAACGAAAAAGATATTAATTTTTGCTAACTAATTAAAATAGAATAAATATTACCAACAATAAACAAATATCACAGAAATTAAATATACCTGAATGTTTTATAAATTACTATTTTAATTAAAATAAGAAATATCTTATTAATATACTGATTTTGAATTTTTATTTTCAATACAAATATACAAGACCTCTCAACTATAAAAAATCGTCTGTCTCATTTAAAATAGCTCAACTCTGAATCTAACTTGAATAACAGGCTAATCAGATCGTAATTAATCCGGAAAGTAAAATGGCAACAGATAAATTAAACAGTAAAGAAAAAATGGCATTAAAAGCTCGTGCACATCAATTACATGCAGTAGTACTGATTGGTCAGCACGGACTGACTACTGAAGTAATCACCGAAACCAATCGTAATCTTGATGCACATGAACTGATTAAAGTACAGGTAGCAGGTGACGATCGTGCAGCGCGTATAGCCATTGCAGAAGAACTATGTAAAGCTACTCATGCCGAATTAATTCAGCATATTGGCAAACAACTAATATTATTCCGCCGCAAAGAGAATCCGGCAGAATAAATAAAAGCGATTCATTACATGAATCGCTTTTATTTTATCCGGCTAGTTTCTGTAAAACAGTAAACAATTTTTTAAATGCAGATAAATTAAATATAAAACACTTCAAGAATTTCATATTCGCGAATACCGCCCGGTGCCTGAACTTCTGCCACATCACCCTCTTCTTTACCAATCAGAGCACGTGCTATAGGTGAACCGACATAAATTTTAGCCTGTTTAATATCTGCCTCATCTTCACCCACAATCTGGTAACTCACTACTTCTTCGGTTTCCAGATCCTGCATTTTCACTGTAGCACCAAAAACCACCTTACCATCAGCATTGGTTTCTTTTGGATCAATAATATGCGCCAGGGAAAGCTTGTGCTCAATTTCAGCAATCCTGCCTTCAATAAAGCCCTGTTTTTCTTTAGCAGCTTCATATTCTGCATTTTCCGACAGATCGCCATGCGAACGTGCTTCAGCAATTGCTTCAATTACAGCCGGCCGAGCTACACTTTTAAGCTCTTGTAGCTCTTGTTTCAGCAAATTAGCACCAATTACGGTCAACGGAATTTTTTGCATCATATTTCTCCAAGATACCGCTGCAGAATGCATCAACGGTATTTCGTATTAATAACAAAAAGCAAGCCGCCCGATTTTGGCGGCTTGCGCTGTTCCATAGGTGCTATTTTAGCAGACCGGTATAAAATAGCAACGTTTATAACGACTATTTCATAGAATAATCAGCTAATTTAATTTGCCATAATATTCATCATCAATACTGCGGCTTTGTATGTTCATTAATCTGATTAATCGAACCAATCATCACCAGATTTATCTGAAGTCTAAACTTCATTTAAATATATTTTAATAAAAATATACATATTTTAATTATTTTATTAGTTTATGCCTCGGTTATCTAATCTTTTAGTTATTTCATAACATACAGTAAATCAATTCAGCTTGCTTTTATGAAGTTTAAAAAATTCAGTTTCGCCCGATAAGGAAAATCACTCAGATATAAATTTTTTGCTAAAATTCATCAGAACAAATTTACCAAAAGAATACTGCTGCTAACCATTTAAAAAATATATACATTGATTGGCTTGTTAATAAAATATTCAACATCACTACGCTAATTAGATTTAAATTAGGCTATTAGTATATCCTTTCGCTCTTGTTTTATATCTAATCAAATAATCCCGTTTAAAAATCCAAAATTATTTCAATATGAATCTATTTAAAACAAATAAAAATTTTGTAGCTATGCTATTAGTAATATTGTTATCTGCCTGTAATAAAACCAAATCATTAGAAGAAAGCTATAAAACAGATACTCTGAATGTAAATACAGAATTTATTACTGAAAAAAATATAAATTTAAATCAAATACAACAGATACCAGTTAATACTTTAGTATCAAAATACCCGCCATTAACAGATAGTACTTTTATTTTAGGCAAAGGAGATGGTGTGATTTCAGAATTCAGAATTGGTTTAAGAAACACATTTACAGAAAAAGAAATTGAAAACAGAGACATTCTAATCAGAGAAGTTACATGGTCTAGCAATAAAGATGAAAATTTAACTATCTGGTATGAGAAAAAACAGGATCAATGGGTTCTGGTAGACCATTTCATCTGGCATAAAGATGCTTTATTTTAAACATTTACTTAATCAATAAATATTAATTTATTATATAAATAATAGTCCAGACTATATCTTAAGAGCTAAATTTAATTATTTCATCTGATCGGTATCCAATCAACATAAAAATATATACTATCCAATCTAAGTATTAATATTTCATTAAATAAAATACCTTTCAAAGATATTTCTCTGAAAGGTATAAAATTGATTGATAAAAATCATCAGGTTTTTATCAGCTTAAAGTAGATTCAATGCTATTCTTTGTTATTAGAACGGAATATCGTCATCAATATCATCTACCGGAGCAGGAGTAGGAGCCGGTCGTGGTGCCTGACGGCGTGGAGCTGCCGGTGGCGGACTGGAAGCAGCAGGTGCAGCATCATAACCATCCTGATTATAGTTACCTCCCTGTGCATAGTTATTTCCGCCATTCATCTGATCATAGCTATTACCTGAGCCGGAAGCCCCGTCATTGCGGCTACCCAGCATTTTCATTTCACTGCCGATAATATCGTATGCGGTGCGTTCGATACCATCTTTACCGGTATATTTACGGCTTTGAATCCTGCCCTCAATAAACACTTGGCTGCCTTTACGCAAATACTGGCTGGCTATCTCACCCAATTTACCGAACAGAGTAATATTATGCCATTCAGTACGAGTCTGGCGTTCACCATTACGGTCACGCCACTGTTCATCGGTAGCTATGGAAAAATTGGTTATTGCATCTCCGCTGGGCATATATCGTGTTTCAGGATCACGACCCAGACGGCCAACCAGGATGACTTTATTAACAGACATGGTGGTTTCCTAATAATGAATACAGGCTGTCCAAGATGACAACCCATAATTAAAAGATTACAAATATCGCAAAATGCTGGGAATTCAGGCCCATTGCCAGTGCCGTTGCCAGGCATTGATAACAGCATTCGAGTAAGTACTACGCCCTAAGCTACCATTATAACGCGCCAGCGCTCTTACCATATTACCATTCTCACGATTTCGATAATAACGCAGGATAGTACATCCGTAACGTAAGTTAGTGCGAATATCGAATAAGTTATGTTCCGGACGACCAATTTGTTTTACCCAGAAAGGCATTACCTGCATTAAACCGCGGGCGCCTACTCCGGAGATAGCATATTGACGAAAACGGCTTTCTACTTCGATCAGGCCAAGTATAACCTGTGTATCCAGACCGGCACGCATTGATTCATACTGAATATTGGTTAATAAACGTTTACGTGCATAATCATCAGGAATATGTGAAGCAAGGCGACCCGACATTGCATTTAGCCAGCGGCTGGCCTCTGCGGGCGAAGAAAAAATCAGGCGCGGAGGATTGGCATTATTAACAGCATTGCGCATGATCGAAGCAACATCATCAGAAAGGGTTTCTTCACGCTGTGCACCTGCCAGCACTATACGCGGCACAGCTATCCCCAGTAAGGTAGCACTGCCTGCCTGTAACAGCCGGCGTCGCGAGACAGATTTATTTCTGTACGGCATATAATTTAATTCCGTTTGTGCATCATATACAAACTGATTGCAAGAATACGATAGGTAATTTTAATTGATTATATTAAATATAGTTAGATATTTTAAAATTTATACAGTAATTTTTATGACAATATGAGTTTTTCAATTCACAGAATCCATATCAGACAACTGTTTTAAAGAAAAAAGCCAATATCAATATTGGCTTTTTTCATGATATAACAGCTGAACTGCTTAACTCAGGGCGATCGGTACAAAAGCTTCACGCGCCAGTTCTTCTTGTGCCAGATCAGTTACTACTGTGGAAAATTGTACACCAAACCAGTTTCTGAAATTTTCAAAGCTCAAATCAGGCCACAAGTTTTCATCCTCACACCAGTCAGCCAGTTCTGCTGCAAAGATATCCTCATAACGCTGTTCGATTTCAACCCACAAGCTATCTATATCTTCACTGGCGGAAGTCAGATAGGCATTGGCATCCTGTTGCAGAATATCCAGAGATAACTGTTCCAGATCAATATCAGGCAATTTTTGCAACCAGGCCCAGAATGGTTCAAGCGGAACAAGCAAAAATACACTGCGGTTAACTTCATACATAGTCTTATTCCTTGTTTTATACTGATCTGAATTTCAGTTTTCGGAATGATACTTTTTACTGTTATAAAATACTAACGTTTAATGCACATTCCAATAGGACTGACTTGCTGAAACCGGAGATTCAGTCAAGTTGTCGCCTGTATTTTTATCTGGTGTTGAATCAGTTGTTGCCGGAACATTATCATCTGATTCAGTTACTTTTTTAACAGATTGACTTGATGATACAGAAGCCGGCTGGGTAACGGCATTATCACTACCCGGAGCTACCAGATTATCTATATCGTCATCATCGTCATCATCTGCCGGAAACAATGAGCCGCCTACCTGATTGTTACGCAATTTCATATATACATCACGCATGTATGTATAGCGATCCAGTGCAGCATCATTCAAGCTATCGGTTACATCCAGCAATGCTTCACGCGAGGCCACTCCATTCAGGCCGGTAAGACTCCAGCGTACAGCATCTTCCTTGAAAATAGCATTTTCTATCGGGAATACATCAGTAATGGTACTTCCGATACTATCACGTACTGTCGACGGACCTAAAAGAGGATAAACAAAGTAATTACTGTTTTTCCAACCCCATGAGGCAAAGGTATCACCAAGGGTATTTTTGTTGTTCGGAATCCGGCCTGCATCAGCAATATCCAGTAAACCGCCCAGGCCAAATGTAGTATTAATACCAACGCGCACGAAATCTGTACTGGCTTTCTCAATATCCAGTCGCAGCAGATTACTGCCAAAACTTACTACATCGCGCAGATTATTGAAAAAGTTGTTGACGCCTGTACGCACAGGTGAAGGAGTGACTTTTCGGTAACCGCGGGCAACCGGTGTCATGATATAACGATCAAGATGATCATTAATATTGAACATCACCCGGTTATAACCCTCATACGGATCTTTATAAGTATAGGTCTGTTCTGCTGCCGCCCAGCCAGCCTGACTGAGCACAAGCAATACACAGCCTGTTAGCAACTTTTTCTTACTACTCATTGTAATGATTCCTCTACACCGTAAAGTGCCATCAGGGTAATGAGTCCCGCCGGCACACCGGCGATGTGCAACATAAATTTCTGTCTGTGCGCCAGCCGCTTAGCCGCCACGAGCAATGCCACGCAGGCAGAATCGGCTTCGGTTACACCACTGACGTCCACTTTTTCTATTTGTCCGGTTTGGATACAGTCACAGAAACGTTTGAAATCGTTTTCTCCTACTGTACCCATAGTTACCTTATCATGAATCATCAGGGTTTTACCCTGCACGTTGGTTTGCATGATTATTTACCGTTTTTGGCACGTAAATCCGCTACTAAACCATCTATGCCTTTCTGGCTGATAGTCTGATTAAACTGGTTGCGGTATACAGTCACCAGACTGGCACCTTCTACAGCTACATTGTAAATACGATATATATTGCCAGCCTGATACAGGGTGTAATCCATACGTACTGGTTTACTGTTAGGTGTTGTAACATCTACACGCACAATGATTTCGCGTCCGCCCTTATTAACGACAGGATTACTGTATACATTTGCCTGAGCATTTTTAAATTTCAGCATAGTGCCGGAATAAGTACGGATTAACAGGGTTTTAAACTCCTGAGTTAATGCCTGCTGCTGTGCAGTACTGGCGGTACGCCACGGAGCACCTACCGCCAGTGCAGTCATGCGCTCAAAATCAAAATACGGAATAGCATAGTTTTCAGCCTGACGGCGTACCTGATTATCATTTTTACCATTGGCTGAACTTAAAATATTCAATACCTGAGTAGCATTGTCTTTAAGCTGGCTTACTGCCTGCTGTGGTGAAGCAAATGCCATACTAATGCTCATAATCGCAATACTTACCGCCCCGAAAAATGAAGATTTATTCAGTTTCATTAATATATTCCTTTAATTAAATCAAATTTGTTTATCTACTGTTACTTTTACTTATTCACTTGCAGAAGCAGCAGTATCTGTTTTTTTATTATCGCTTTTGGCATTACCCTCAGCAAAACTGGTCATAAATTTACCAATTAACTGTTCCAGCACCAAAGCTGAACTGGTAATAGTAATATTATCCCCATCGGCCAGATTATCCGGGTCGCCGCCTTGCTCCAGTCCGATATACTGGTCGCCAAGCAAACCTGAAGTCAGAATCTGCGCTGAAGTGTCAGTACTAAACTGGTACTGTTTATCAATTTTTAAAGTCACTTTAGCCCAGTAAGTTTTCGGATCAAGTACAATTTTGTCTACCCGGCCAACCACAACACCGGCTGCTTTGACAGGCGCCTGTGTTTTTAAACCGCCAATATCGCTGAACGAGGCCGATAAAGTATATGTAGGCTGGGAAGAGCCGATACCATTACCGCCGGCTACCCGAAAAGATAAAAATAGAATTGCCACTATGCCTATTAAAACAAATAGACCAACCAGCATTTCCAGACTGTTTTTTTTCATATCATTACCTTGTTAATCTGCACCCTATTTGGTAAACATCAGAGCGGTCAGCATAAAATCCACTGCCAGAATAGTTAGTGAGCTGGATACAACAGTACGTGTATTGGCGCGCAAAATACCTTCTGATGTCGGTTTTGCATAAAAACCCTGATAAACAGCTATCAGAGTAACAACTACGCCAAATACCAATGATTTAATTAAACCATTTACAACATCGTAGTAAAAATCAAGATTATTCTGCATTTGACCCCAGAATACGCCGTTATCCATGCCAAAATATTTTACGCCAATCAGATAAGCACCATAAACGCCGGCCACATTAAATATTGAAGCCAGTAAAGGCATGGAAAGTACACCTGCCCAGAAACGTGGGGCGATAACTCTCGCCACCGGATCAATAGCCATGACATTCATGGCTTCCAGTTGTTCAGTGGTTTTCATCAAACCTATTTCACTGGTCATTGCACCACCGGCACTGCTGGCAAACAGTATTGCAGCCAGTACCGGACCAAGTTCGCGCAGCATGGCGGCAGCCACCATATAACCAAGAATATCAGCAGATTTAAATTTAGCCAGCTGTGTATAGGCCTGTAACCCCAGTACCATTCCGACAAACAGTCCTGATACTGCGATAATGACAATAGAAAGAACACCGGAAAAATACATTTGCCGGATCATCAGGCGCGGACGGCGTAAAACTGTTCCGCTGCGCAGCAAGGCGGCAAGCAGAAATAATGCTGCTCGCCCCAGATGCTGGACAAAACTCAGGGTTTTTGCACCCAGTTGCTCGATTGCTTTCATCACGCGATGTCTAAATCCTGTTGTAAGGTGGTGGTAGCCGGATAACGAAATGCTACCGGGCCGTCTGCCTGACCATGAATAAACTGATTTATCCATGGTGAATCCAGTTCACGCATTTGTAGCGGTGAACCGGAAAAAATAATTTCACCGTGTGCCAGAAAAACCACATGGCTGGCAATATCCAGAGATTGCTGGATATCATGTGTCACCATTACACTGGTAGTTTGTAAGGCTTTATTGACCTTACTCACCAGACTGGCTATTACCCCGAGTGAAATCGGATCCAGGCCGGTAAATGGTTCATCATATAGCAATAATGCCGGATCAAGTGCAATTGTACGAGCCAGTGCTACTCGTCTTGCCATACCACCGGAAAGCTCGGACGGCATTAATTGCTCTACCCCGCGTAAACCAACTGCATTCAGTTTCATGACCACCAGATCATGTATCATGCTTTCCGGCAAATCAGTATGTTCCCGCATTGGAAAAGCAACATTATCGAATACTGATAAATCCGTAAACAAAGCACCAAACTGAAACAGTACGCCCATGTTACGGCGATGGTAATACAGTTCTTCGCGGCTGAATTCGGCAATATCACGACCATTGATCAATACTTGCCCCTGTTGTGCACTGATCTGACCGGTAATTAAACGCAACAAGGTTGTTTTACCACTTCCAGAACTACCCATAATAGCGGTAAAACTGCCCTGCTCCAGTTTAAAATTAATATTTTTTAAAATGGGTCGGTCGCCATAAGCGAAAACCACATTTTTCATTTCAATAAACGGCGTAGCCATATTGAGAATTCCCATGCCGTATAGCAACTTAGATTTTATGATGTCTGTTGGTATTTATCAAATACAAGTGCGTAATTACTGCTCTGCTTTCCAGTGTCTGCTCATATCCACTGCAGCATGAATTGCTGCAAATAAACTGCTGCAGGTTGCTTCACCAGTACCGGCAAGATTCAGCGCAGTACCATGATCCACTGAGGTGCGGATAAAAGGCAGTCCCAGAGTGATATTAACGCCCTCTCCAAAACTTGCATATTTTAATACCGGCAATCCCTGATCATGATACATAGCCAGAACAGCATCAGCCTGTTCAAGCATGAAAGGCTGAAACAGTGTATCTGCCGGAAATGGTCCGGTTATTTGCATACCCTGCTGTTGTAACTGGCTGATTACCGGAATAATAATATCATTTTCTTCATTTCCAAGATGACCGCCTTCACCAGCATGCGGATTGAGACCGGCAACCAGAATACGCGGCTGTATCAGCCCGAATTTTGTCTGCAAATCATGATGCAGAATAGTTAGTACTTCGGTTAATAATTCAAGTGTCAGGGTATCTGCTACTGCCCGCAGTGGTAAGTGAGTAGTGGCTAAAGCCACTCTCAGACCGCCACCGGTAAGCATCATTACTACTTGAGAAGTAGCACTTTTAGCAGCCAGATATTCCGTATGGCCGCTAAAAGCAATACCGCTATCGTTGATAATTCCTTTATGAACCGGAGCAGTGACTATAGCAGCAAATTCACCCTGTTCTATGCCAGTATATGCTCTGTCCAGTAATTGCAATACATAAGCAGCATTTTGTACGTTTAATTTTCCTGCCTGAACAGATACCTGAACTGGAATATGACAAACTTCCAGTACTCCGGATACAGGTTTGTTACTATCTGGCTGATAAGCCTGTATGGTAATTTTTTTATTCAGTTGTGCCGCACGCTGCTGCAATAATTGCATATCTCCCAATACCACAATGCGTTGCGGCCAGTCCTGGCTGGCCAGATCCAGACAGATATCCGGACCGATACCTGCCGGCTCTCCGCTAGTAACAGCAATAATTAACTGATTCTTCATAAAAATAAGCCAGAATTATAATGATATTTTTCACAGAAAAATCAATAAAAAATACTTAGCTATCAGAATATACAAACTCGACATTTCGACACTGATACAGGCTGCACGCATTGCAGAAAAGTTGTTTTTATGCAGTTAATCCAAAGGACGAATACTGATATAGGCCTGATCATGTAACTGTTTCAGGAAATTCTGCAGTAGAATTTCGCGTTTTTCCTGTACCAGTACTGCACGCATCCCGTTACGCTGACGTTCTTGCGGGCTGTCATTGCTTCTGACAGCCACCAGACGGATTACGTGCCAGCCAAACTGAGTACGCACCGGCATGGATATCTGACCCGGCTGCAATGATTTCACCGCAGCTTCGAATGGCGGCACAGTCTCACCATCGATAATCCAGCCCAGATCTCCGCCATTTTGTGCACTGCCATCCTGAGAATACTGCCGTGCCAGCTGATCGAATGAGGCACCGGAACGTGCCTGCTGAGCAATCTGTTCAATCAGTTTTCGTGTGATATCGTTATCGTTTTTCAACAGAATATGTTGCACATGATAGGAATAGGCTGTAACCGGTGGCGGCAGAGGTCGTCCTTCCTGCTGGGCACGTGCAATAGCATCATCTACCTCTGCATCACTGACCTGACTTTTGCCCATTACTTCACTTTGTTCAATTTTCTGTGCCAGCAGGTTTTCCGTTATGGTGCGGCGCAGCTGATCTTCATTCACACCTTCTTTAGCAATGCGCTGAATCAGCTCTTTAACTGTCATATGGCGTTGTGAAGCAAACAGTTCAATTGCTTCGTTTACATCGGCATTAGTCAGGCGGATATTGGAGCGCTTGGCAGCTTGCACCAGTAAATCCTTACGTATCAGCTGTGCAAGTGCCTGCTCGTGTAAATCTGCATTACTGATATTTTGTCCTTTTGGTAACTGTGAACGCATCTGGGCTGCTACTAAGTCCAGCTCGCGACGTGTTATTACATCATCATTGACAACTGCCACAATGTTATCAACTGGTTTGATATCCAATGCCATTGCCGAAGGCAATACTACAGCCAGCATAGTTGCTGCCAGCCAGGAATGTATCTTTTTCATTAATGTTTTACCTCATAAGTATTGCTGTAACCAGGAATTTGTGAAGTGAGCTGATTTAGGGAACCATTTCCCATACCTGTCAGGTCACGCAACTGCAATTGGAATAATACGGCGGTTTTGCGTTTTTTGTAATCATCTGTATAGCGGGAACCTACCAGTCCGGCACTCCAGCAATGACATGGACTCTGGTACTCTATCCCTACTGTCTGATTCAGAGATGTACTACTATTAAAATCATAATCCTGCCGTGCAACCAGATAGTAATTACGGGTTAGCGGCCATTGAATACCAACATCTATTGTACGCATTTTGCCATAAACATCATCGTATAAATTTTCATAACGACCATATTTATAGCGAACACTGATAGTTTTACCTGCATTCGGTGTATAGCGGATGCCAAAGTTATAACTTTCAGATGTTTTTAAATCCTGATTGTAATGCCAGTTAGTTTCAGCTGTGATGTGCTCGCTCAGGGCAGCACGTCCAAAAGCCACCATATCAGAGCGTTTGCGTTCTTTATTTTTAGGCGTGTTGTCATTCAGTTTGACGTTATCATCACGGAAATAAAAGCGCTGACCAATACCGGCTGCGAAACGTTCAATACCGTTAGTACTATCATATATCCGAGATTGCAGCGCCGTTGTCATAAAATTAGCCGCATTGATTCTGTCCTGTCCTGAATAACGGTTTTCATGAAATAACTGATCATAAGTAAAACTGTTTTCGGCTGTATCAAACAAAGGCATATCATTCTGATTACGTCGCGGTATATAGGTATAAAACAGACGTGGTTCCAGTGTCTGAATATATCCCTTGTTTAATCGATTGTTTTTCCATAAACGCTCAAAGGTCACGCCTGAATCCACACTAAGTAAAGGTACGGCACGATCCATACTGCGGCTATCCTGATTATCCTGCCGGTTCATATCATAATGAGTGGCATGAAAACTCAGTTTTGGCCGGATATACCCCCAGTTATTGGAATAGTCAGCAGTAAATGTTGGCAATAACACCAGACGGGTACCATTGGGATATTTATGTATCCACCAGTCTTTATGACCAGTTTCCCTGCCCTCAAAACGGGTTGCTTCAGCATAGACATTGACTGCGTAATGATTACCAAAATAACGGTTCCACGTAGCAGATAAACGGGGTAAACGTGAATAAGGCTGATCCTTATATCCACTGATTGAGGCCAGTGTCTGATATTTTTGCACCATTAAACTGCCATCAAATGTCCCGCCCCATAAATCCCGGTGGTAATTCAGCCATGCCTGCCGGTTCAGATTAGAACTGCCATTATCTCCGCTCCAAAAATCACGCCGGTAATCATCATCTGAGACCTGATGATAGTCAATACCGCCGGTTAATCCCTTTGCCAGTCTCTGGGAATGGGTAAAATCAATTTCTGCACGATTTTTGTGACTGCTTTTCTGATCATTCGGCACCCAGTCAGCACTAATCTGCCCCTGATAAGTCGGCTGCAGGTAACGAAAATCACCGCCCAGCTGTATGCCACGGCTACTAATAAAATGCGGCCGGATAGTTGCATCATAATTAGGAGCCAGATTCAGATAATAAGGAGTCATTATTTCAAAACCGTCAGATCCTCCTTTAAGTGTAGGCGTCAGAAACCCGCTTTTACGATTGCCGTTTAACGGAAAATCGATCCATGGTGTGTAAAACAGAGGAACACCGCCAAATACCAGCGTTGCATTACGGGCTACCCCGACATTTTTATCATAATCCAGATCAATACTGCCTGAACGGATATACCAGCTGTCATCGCCCGGATTACAGGTGTTGAATTTAGCACTTTGCAGACGATAGCGATTTTTACCACCCATCTGTATCTCGTCCCCGACACCTTGCAGACGCCGGTTATCATTTTCCATTTCAAAGCGGCCGGCATCACCGACACCCGTACTTTTAGCCATGTCGTAAGTAACATGTTCACCGGTAACACGTCCCTTACCATTATCTAAAGTAAAGTGATCACCAGCTTTAACAATCTGGCTTTCCTGATCATAATCAGCCCAGTCTGAATTCAAAGTGACATCATTACGCTCAATAATGACACTCCCTTTTGCATGTACCTGAACCTGTGACTGCCCGTTGACATCGTCAGCCACAACCCGGGTAACATCAGTACCCGGATTAGCTTCACCGCTGCTTTGTACAGGTTTAACAAAATTTTTCGGACGCTGTGGCGCTGTACAAACATTTCCTTCGCCCATAGACAAAGGTGAGGCCGCAAGAACAAACCCGGGCAAAGTACAAAAAACCGTTGTTAAGGCCAGAGCTAATGGTTTTGGAGAGAATAAGTAGGACAAAGTATCACCTAAACGGCTTTGCCAGTTAAAATAGTGTTTATTTTAACCTGAAAAATGTCATGCAACGAGAATCTGAATTAAAAAAATGGTTTCATACCTGCTATCCGCAACAGGAATTTGTTCTTAGCTTTGCAGCTGCTGATGCTGATTTCCGACGCTATTTCCGCGCTACTTTTACTGACGACCGTACAGTAATCTGTATGGACGCCCCACCGGATAAAATGAGTATCCTGCCATATATTAAGGTACAAAAGCTTTTTCAGGCTCTTAATGTTCCCGAAATCTATCATCTGGATACACAGCAAGGATTTATGGCTCTGGAAGATTTTGGTAATACCCCTTATCTGGCCGCACTGCAACAAGATAAACGTACTGAAGTACACAAAGTATTGCTGCTGGAAGCCATTGATGAACTCATCAAACTACAACTTTCAAGCCAGCCGGAGCAACTACCATTATATGATGAAGCCGTACTAAAAAGGGAAATGCAACTTTTTCCTGAATGGTATGTTCAGAAAGAACTTGGTTTATCATTAACTGAGAAACAGCAACAGTTATGGCAGCAGACAGTTAACAATATATTACCGGTAATATTGTCACAGCCACTGGTCTATGTACATCGTGATTTTATTGTTCGAAATATTATGCTGACCCGCGACCGCCCTGGTATTCTTGATTTTCAGGATGCATTGTATGGTCCGATTACTTATGATTTGGTATCACTATTACGTGATGCATTTATCGAATGGGACGAAGAATTTATACTTGATATTGTCATTCGTTACTGGGAAAAAGCAAGAGCTGCCGGATTACCGGTACGTACCGATTTTGATCAGTTTTACCGTGATTTTGAATGGATGGGTGTACAGCGCCATCTGAAAGTTGCCGGTATCTTTGCCCGCTTATATTACCGCGATGGTAAAGATAAATATCGCGGTGAAATTCATCGCTTCCTGAAATATTTACGCAAAACCAGCCGCCGTTATGGTGAATTGCGCCCGCTACTGCAATTAATTACTGAATTAATTGGCTCAGAAGAAGTTCAGACAGGTTATACCTTCTAAATAAATCAAAATGATTAAATATCTGCCAGAAAATAATAAAGTTGCCTTAATTTCTAAGCAGCTTTATTATTTAATCTGCAGAAATATTAAATAAAAATTTTAGTTTCTGCCAAAATCCCATTGCTGCATAATTATTTAACCGGTTATTTAAGTGCCATTCCTGTTGTTTCATTTGTTCAAGTAAATTGTGTAAATGTGATACTTCAGATTTCATTTCTTCGTACTTTAGATTTATATAATTAAGCTCTCTTTTTAAATTTGCTTGTTCATTATCATTTAATAGCTGCTTATTTTCTAATTCACGCTTATATGCGTCTTCAAGAGAAATAATCTTATCCGTATAAAATTTATGATTCACCGGATCTGAACGTATTTTGCCATATACATTTTTCTCAAAAATCTTCTTTAGTGAGAAATAATAGTTTTCAACATCTGCAACTGTAAATTTTATTTCACCGCCAAACTCTGTCTCTAATTTTAATTTTTTTGAAATACTCACTTCAATGATCGGTATATGATTCTTTTCAAAAGAGTGTATTTTTTTAGAATAACAAGCATTAGTATAAACAACCTCTATAGCCAGACATCCTTTCCATTTTTCCTGCAATTCACACTCAGAAGAAAAATAGCCAACAAGGTCGGGATAATATTTTTCCTCATCTTGATCAAAATGCTTAAATCGAAGACACGGCTCAACTAAAAATTTTGAAAAATTTAAAATATATTTATTTTTATCAATAGTAAATTTAATTACAGGCATTTCCAGTAATATCACTGTCGCTGCAGAATGATAAATAGACTCTTTATTGTTTTCATCAATTTCGTCGGATCTATACCGAAAAAAGCCATGTTCAGTTGGAATTAACTCCAGACGATTAATTTCATCGTGTTCCGTTGAATAAAACGTTAATTCCAGATATTTTTTAAAATTTTGTTCTTTTAATCTCAGAACATCCCAGATATAAAAAATTTTTGGTTGCAAAGATTGATTTTCGCAGATAAAACATTGATTTTTATCTTTAGCATATGCCCAGACTTTTCTAGCCATTTGTTATTCTCCCCCTGTATTAAATTTAAATAAAATAATTCAGATTCACAAAATTGACTTCTTTTTAAAGCTACAAAGGCATATACCCGTCAAATCGAGTCGTTTTACCAAAATACTGAAATGCCGGCGTCTTTCCTGCTAAAACTGTCCCATTAGCTGGTCTTTTTACCACAACCCGTTTTCGGGCTAATTTCTGTGCTGCGAGTAATAAAGCCTGATCATTATTTATATCTGCATTACCCAGCAATTCATGAAAATAAGCCATTTCTTTTTTTACTGCTGCTGCTTTTTGCTTTTGCGGATACATCGGGTCCAGATAGACCACATCAGGCAATGGTATCTGCTTTTGTTCCGCGTCTGGTAAAGTGATACTGCCATAATGCAGATGAATCTGCTGTGCTATATGCGCAGTCTGTTCATCAACCATCGCACGTTTCAGTCCATCCGCAAATAAAACATATACATAAGGATTCTGTTCAAATACCACAACTTCCAGTCCCAATGATGCCATTACAAAAGCGTCCCGACCTAAACCTCCGGTAGCATCCCAGACAAGCGGCCGGTTTTTGGCCTGAATAGCACGTGCCAGTAATTCTCCCCCGCCAAAAAGCCGCCGGTGTCGTGCAGTACCTTCTACAAAATCAACCCGCACGACCCCTTTTTGCCCGGCTTTAGCTAAAGCAAGACTGTCATTTTCGTATATCAGATATAATCCCTGTTCGGGTGGTTGTTGCTGATAACAGAGATTTTTACTGGCCAGCAATTTCTGTAAAGGAGTGATCAGATCAGTTTTATCTGCTATCTGACCGGTTAAAATCAGAGGCTTTACCATCAGACAATCCCTAACCGTTCCATCCGGTAACGCATAGAACGAAAACTGATACCCAGTAATTTGGCTGCCTGTGTTCGGTTATATCGGGTTTGCGCCAAAGCCTGTTCCAGGATTTTTCTCTCTATTTCATCCAGATAATCCTGTATCTGAGTTTTTCCGAACTGGTAATCCTCAATTTCCTCATTGCTATCTGCGGATAGATTACTGCCGGCATTCTCTGCAGATTCAATACGCGGATTATCCAGCTGATAGCTATGAATCTGTAAATCATCTACCTCAATAATATGATTTTTCGACAGTGCAATAGCACGTTCCAGAATATTCTCCAATTCACGGAAATTACCGGGATAACTGTATTGCAACAGTGCTTTTTTTGCTTCCGGTGTTAATGTCATGGTTTCATCATGCAAAATTCGTTGCAGTAAAACCCGAATTAACTGCGGCAAATCATCACGTAATTCACGTAATGGCGGCATGGTAATAGATACAACATTCAGACGATAAAACAAGTCCTGACGAAACTGACCTGATTCAACCAGAGCATTTAAATCTTTATGGGTTGCACAGATAATACGGACATCAACCTGCTTTTCTTCCATTTCGCCAATCCGGCGTACAGCACGTTCCTGAATGGCCCGCAATAATTTAACCTGCATCGATAGAGGTAAATCAGCTACTTCATCCAGAAATAATGTTCCGCCGTCCGCATGCTGAAAAAAACCAGCCCTATCTGATTCTGCTCCGGTAAAACTGCCTTTTTTATAACCAAAAAACTCACTTTCCATCAATGCTTCAGGTATGGCACCACAATTTACAGCAACAAATGCCTTGTCTCTGCGTTCTGACTGTTCATGAATACTGCGCGCTGCCTGCTCTTTACCACTGCCTGATTCTCCGGCGATGTATACCGGCACGTTACTTTTAGCCAGCTTGCTGATCAACTGACGTACTTCTGTTATTAACGGAGAATTACCCAGTAAACGTTCACGTACCTGCTGTTCGTTAACCATTGCGGAAGTATCTTCATTTTTTTGTTTATTTTCAGACTGTTTAAATGCGGTTACCATTTTATTATCTATTTCGGTTTCGGCAGTATTATTGATTGTAATAACAGATTTAACCAGAGTACGCAGCTGCGCCAGAGTAATGGGTTTTTGTAAGTAATCGAAAGCACCATTTTTCAGTGCCTGTACAGCCTGCGCTGCATTTCCGTAAGCGGTAATAACTGCAATCGGAATATCCAGATTATGGGCAGTAATATAATCAACAATCTCCAGCCCAGAGCCATCCGGCATACGCATATCCGTTAGCACCAGAGAGAAAGCATGCGTACGTAAAGCCTTTTTTGCCTCAGCTACGCCAGCGGCAGTTTTTACGGACAAACCCATTTTAATCAGGGTTAACTCCATTAAATCACGAATATCGGCTTCATCATCTATTATCAGTACCGGCTTTTCTAAGTCCATCTGATTATTATTATTCATCAACCATCCTTGGCAAGGTTAATTCAAATCCATTAACTTCAGGGCGATAAATTAACTGACCATGATTAGCCTGAGCCAGCTCGCGCGCCACATACAATCCAAGACCAGTGCCACTGGGTTCAGTCGTAAAAAATGGTTCAAACAATTGCAACTGATTTTCCGCACTGACACCAGCCCCATTATCAATTACAGTAATGGAAATTTCATTTTGCTCTTCTATGCAAAAAATAACACGAATAGCATTTTTATTCTGCAAACTATGACGCCATGCATTATTCATCAGATTCCATATAATCTGCTGCAAATGTACCGAATCACACCAGACGATTAAATCTCCTTTATCGGCTTGTAGTTCAATACAATTTACGGCCTGCTGCCTGATCAGTATAAATTCCTGCAAAAAGGCAGTCCAGAATACCCGCAAATCAATTGCCTGCTTATTTTTTTTATCCCGCTTGTTCAGCATACTGATATCTTCAAGCATTTTATCAATACGACTGATATTATTTTCTATAATATTAAACAGCCGCAGTCGTGTCGAATCATATTTTTCTTCCTGTAACAATTCATTGGCCTGTCTTATTGCAGACATCGGATTGCGAATTTCATGAGCCAGATTAGCCGTTAACTGGCCTAATGAGGCCAGTTTAATGGCCATAGCCTCCTTATCAATTTCAGTACGCGAACGCATTGATAACATCAGTAAAGGTGTATTTGCTTCCTGTAACAAGCGTGCATGCACCCTCATCGGCCAATTATTCAGTGTACAGTTTATTTCGAAAATATTTTTCTGTTCAGTATGCCAGTAATGCATAACCTGACGAAATAAAGCAGTTTGTTTATCAACCAGCAGCATCGGGAAATAATTCTGCGCCTTCCGGTTAATCAGCCACACCAGACCGCTTTCATCCAGTACAACTACCCCTTCCTGTACATAATTAAAAGCACGGTCGAGCAAATTCCGGTAACTGTCCAGCATTTTTGACTGCTGATCTTGCAAACTTTGTGAACGCGCCAGTAAAGTAGCGGCATAGGCAGTCAGACCGGCCACAAGAAAGACAGCGGCAATCAGCATGATGGCAATAATGCATATCCGCATACTGTGATTAGCAAAACCATTACGGCTTAGCTGCGTCCAGGTAATGATGACAATCAGTAAAGTTACATAACCGGCATAAATCATCGGATACCGGCCACGGCTGAACAAACAGGCCGAACCGACAAATGGCAGGAGTAAAATACCAAAACCGCTATCCACTCCTCCACCCATATTCATCAGCCAGGCTATCATGGTAATGTCTACAGCAGAATTAACATTTGGTAGTGCATCCGGCTGATTCTGCCAGCGTGGCACCAGCATGGAAAAGACAATCAGAATACCGTAGAGCGCTGCCCAGCTATACAGTTCAATTTTATTGAATATGGGTACAGCCAGACCGGGCTCATCCATGCTGCGGGTCAGCAAATAAAACGTCATAATTGAAAACAGCAGACTTATACGCGCAATATTCAGCAAAGCTGAAAGCCTGTCCAGATATTGCGGCCAGCCATTTATATGCGTTTTCATACCGGCTTAGTTTCCGTTATCCAGATCACCATAGACGGCAACGATATCACCCGAAACGCTTAATTCCTTACCTTTATGTCCGCGTTTATTAAAAATATCCTGAACGCGTAAGGTTTCCTGATAGCGTCCGCCACGTTTACCCTGAGTCTCCAGTTTAAATTCCGATTTATTTGTCAGAGTAAAATAAAGCAGTTTCTCATTAGCCGGTAAACTCATAATTTGCAGACCGCGGCCTTTAGCCATAACTTTCAATTCATGTAATGGAAAGGCCAGCAGGCGATTGGCACTGGAAATGGCAATAAGTTGAGTCTGCCCGTTTACAGACAGGCAGGCAGACGGTACAGGAAGCGGCGGCAGCAATGTCTCATCACTATTAACTGTCATAACAACTTTACCGTTTTTAGTACGGCTGACCATATCTTTAAATGCAACCACAAATCCATATCCGCCACTGTTACTCAGTACATAATGCTGTTGCGGCAAGGCACTGAGCATAGCTACAATTCTGGCACCTTTATCTAAATCAACCAATGAACCTGCAGGCACACCATCACCACGTCCGCCCGGAATACTGGCAGCATCCACACTATATGCTCGCCCGTGCGAATCGAGTAAAACTACCGGCCAAACTGTACGTCCCTCTACTGCCTGAAGCAGACCGTCACCTTCCTTAAAAGTAGTCTGGCTTAAATCCAGATTGTGTCCGACACGCGTTTTCAGCCAGCCCTTCTGTGACAATACCAGCGTAACTGGTTCATCTGCAGTAGTTCGGGTAAGCGAAGCCCGCTCTGCCGGCTGTATCAGTGTACGCCGGTCATCTCCATAGATTTTGGTATCAGACTCAATTTCTTTGATAATCAGTCGTTTTTTAGCTTTATCATCTTCCAGAAGGGTGGTTAACTGATCACGTTCCTGCTGTAGTTTATTCAGTTCTGTTTCCAGTTTAATCCATTCCAGTCTGGCCAGCTGACGTAAACGGATTTCAAGAATATCATCCGCCTGTATCTCACTTAAACCGAATGCAGACATCAATTCATTTTTGGGTTCATCTGATTCACGGATAACCCTGATGACTTCATCAATATGAAGAAATACCGTTTGCCGCCCATGCAAAATATGAATACGTTTTTCCACCTGTTCCAGACGGTATTGCAAACGTCGCGTAACAGTAAGTATCCGAAAATCCAGCCATTCACGC
Source organism: Snodgrassella sp. M0351 (assembly GCF_016100575.1). Classification (NCBI taxonomy): domain Bacteria; kingdom Pseudomonadati; phylum Pseudomonadota; class Betaproteobacteria; order Neisseriales; family Neisseriaceae; genus Snodgrassella; species Snodgrassella sp. M0351. The sequence goes on from NZ_JACFSG010000001.1 coordinate 1,507,496, forward strand.
AGAATCTGATATAAATTCTTTTGTGCCGGTTTATTATCCCGCCCCATCATAACCAGATTGACCGGCACATTCCCTTCAAGACTGGTTTGTGCCAGCAAAGTATTCATAAATTCTTCAGGTTGAAGACGACTGGATTTCGGTTCAAACGCCAGACGCACCGGTGCCTGACTATCTGATTCATCACGCACCCGATCAAGCAGTGATAGCATTAATGTGCGCGTATTCTGCTGTTCCTGAGTGAGATTTTTTTTACCGGTTTTCGGTTTGGGATTAGTCTGTTCTTCTATCTCAGCCAGAATTTTTTGCGCAGAGGTACCGGGAGGTAATTCTGTGACAATAGCCCGCCAGTGTCCGCGTGCCAGTTTTTCAATTTCATAACGTGCACGTACACGTATACTGCCTTTACCCTGTGCATAAATTGCCTGAATATCCTCTGGTGCAGTAATAATCTGACCACCACCGGCAAAATCAGGACCGGGTAAATACTGCATTAAGGCTGCTGAATCCAGCTCAGGCTTTTTCAACAGAGCCACAACAGCTGCACTGACTTCGCGTAAATTATGTGAAGGAATTTCAGTTGCCAGACCTACTGCAATACCTGAGGCGCCATTAAGCAATATCATTGGCAGGCGTGCCGGTAATACAGAGGGTTCAAAAGATTTGTCATCATAATTGGGTACAAAATCCACAGTCCCCATATTGATTTCCGATAACAGCAATTCAGCAATCGGTGCTAAACTGGCTTCGGTATAGCGCATAGCTGCTGCGCTGTCACCATCACGTGAACCAAAATTGCCAATACCGTTAATCAAAGGGTAACGTAAGGTAAAATCCTGCGCCATCCGAACCATCGCATCATAAGCGGATGAATCACCATGCGGATGATAATTACCTAGAATCTCACCAACCACGCGGGCAGATTTTACCGGTTTGGCACCATGAGCCAGACCCATATCTTTCATAGCATACAGAATGCGTCGCTGAACCGGCTTCTGCCCGTCAGCCACATCTGGTAATGCCCGCCCTTTTACCACACTCATGGCATAGGTAAGGTAAGCACGTTCTGCATACTGACCAAGTAACAGGTGATCATCACTGCGGTCTGATTGTTGAATAGATTCACTCATACTTATTTTGACTTAATTAAATTTTTCTGTGAAACAGATTATCTAAGCTACCTATTGTAAAGGATTTTGCTTTTATTCCCAAAACTACTGTTTCTGGTTTGATGAAATAACAAAAAAGATATTCATGTTATAAAAACTATTATCATTTCAGTAAAATATTGTTGGTTTTAGTACAAAACAAACTTTGCAGAAATTGCACTTTTTTCTAAAGAATAGACTCTATTATCTAATTTTTTAAAAAAATTTTCGTATACCAGCAATATCGTATTTAAATTATATATATTGATTTTAAAATAAAAAAGCTGTCCGGAGCTTAGCCCGGACAGCTTTAATAACTTTAATCAATTAATCAGCTTGTCGGCGAATGACTGCCGGAATTTCGAAGTCATCCAGCACAGACTGATTTGAGAAATCAGCAGCAGCCAGATTCATCCCGCGGGCACTGCGGCCTGAACGTACCACACTTCCGATATCCGGATAGGCATCTTCAGTACCAGTGGCCTGTACGGTTTGCAAAACACGCAAACTGCTCGGCTGCTGGTGATGTAAAACTTTCTGTTCCTGCAATCCGGTTGCAATAATGGTTACGCGGATTTCGCCTTCTTCCATACTGGCATCTTCAGAAGTACCGTATTTCAGGGCGGCATCATCATGTGCATATTCATCAATCATGCACATAATTTCTTTGTATTCAGACATTTTCAGGCAGCCTGGTGCGGTAGTAATATTAACCAGCACACCCTGTGCGCCATCTAAAGTCACATCATCCAGAAGCGGGCTGGCAATAGCCTGTTCAGTAGCAATACGGGCACGGTCAACACCATGTGCACTGCCTGAACCCATCATAGCCATACCCATAATACTCATGACATTTTTCACATCGGCAAAATCCAGATTAATAATACCTGGATTAGTGATGACTTCAGCAATTCCGGCTACTGCATTACGCAATACATTGTCTGCCGCACGAAAAGCCTCACGCATACTCACATCTTCACCCAGTGCCGACATTAATTTGTCATTCGGAATCACAATGAGTGAATCAACGGTATTTTTAAGAATCTCAATCCCGTTATTAGCAACGTGAATACGTTTTCCTTCATATTCAAACGGACGGGTAACAACAGCAACAGTCAGAATACCCATCTCTTTTGCCAGCTCAGCTACTACCGGCGCCGCACCTGTACCTGTACCACCACCCATGCCGGTGGTGATAAACAGCATATTCGCTCCTCGAATAGCATCAGATAATGCTTCGCGGTCTTCCATTGCGGCGTTACGGCCAATTTCAGGATCGGCTCCTGCGCCGAGACCACGGGTGAGATTATTGCCTAGCTGAATGCGTTTAGATGCTTTACTGTTTTGTAAAGACTGTGCATCAGTATTGGCACTGATAAACTCAATACCGGCAACCGCATTTTCCACCATATTGTTAATAGCATTACAGCCACCACCGCCGATACCAATGACTTTGATAACTGCAGCACCGACTACCGTCTCCACAACATCATATACCAATTGCATTTATGTCTCCTGACAAAACCTATGCATAAACGTCATCTGCCCTTGTATAGCTATCATTATATAGACAGTTATATACAATGCGCAAAAGTTCTGTCATTTAATGTTTGAGTTGAGTTAAAAATTGTTCTTAAACCAAGTCTGTAATTTTTTAAGCCATGAATCTTTCGGTTCAGAAGCTGCTGCCACAGGCATGTCTGTTTTGTTTTCTTCTTCACAGGCAGACTGTAACAGACCAATAGCAGTAGCATAACGTGGATTGCGAATCCGTTCTGAGACACCACCCATTTCCTGCGGCACACCAATTCGGGCTGGTAGATTAAATACATCCTCTGCTAGCTCGACCATTCCAGGTAATAATGATGCTCCGCCGGTAAGAACTATGCCTGAAGTCAGCACATCCTCAGGAAAACCGGAACGGCGCAATTCATTCAGTGTCAGTTCCAGAATCTCTTCCACACGCGGACCAATTACACTTGCCAGTGTCCGACGCGAAATCTGGCGCGGATTACGGTCACCCACACTGGGCACCTCAATCATATCATCAAGACCGTCCATGGTTGCCAGTGCCACTCCATGATTGATTTTGATGTATTCAGCTGCACTGTGGGGTGTACGCAACGCTTGTGCCAGATCTTTGGTAATCAAATCCCCTGCCACCGGAATAACGGCTGTATGCCTGATAGCTCCGTTAGTATATACGGCAATATCTGTCGTGCCGCCGCCGATATCAATAACACAGACACCCAGATCTTTTTCATCTTCAGTCAGTACTGCCTGACCACTGGCCAGTGGCTGTAATATCATTTTATTGATTTGCAAACCACAGCGATTGACACACTTCTGGATATTCTGCATCGCTGTTATAGCACCGGTAATAATATGTATGCGCGTGTCCAGACGAACCCCGCTCATGCCAATGGGTTCACGCACACCCGGCTGATTATCAATAATAAATTCCTGTACCACTGTATGTAAAATATCGTGATCCGGCGGAATATTGACAGCTTTTGCCGTTTCAATTGCACGGTCAATATCAGCCTGACTGACTTCTCCGTCCTTGATTTTAACCACACCCTGTGAATTGAAACTGCGAATATGATTACCTGCAATACCGGTTGTTACACAGTCCACCTGTACATCAGCCATCATCTGCGCTTCTTCCATGGCCTGCTTGATTGCTTGTGCAGTGGTTTCAATATTGGTCACCATACCTGCTTTCAAACCGCGCGACGGAGCCTGTCCTAAACCAACAATGTGGATTTCATTATCTTCCTGAACCTCACCAATAAGAGCGATTACTTTTGAAGTGCCGATATCCAGTGCACTGATGTATTTTTTACCTTTAACCATGGTCATCACTTTAAAATCAAATAATCAATCGGTCTGTCCGGATCAATCCAGATTTGCTTCATACTGATCCGCCACTTCAGATGCATTTACTGTTCTGGTACTTGCAGCTGAATTAGCCTTATTTTTGTACCGTAACGCAAAACCATCCGGATAACGCAAATCTACATAATCGATATTACTGGCCTGTTTCTGTAAAACCTGTGGCCATGCCCAGACAAAATGAGCCAAACGCTGTTCTACCTTTTCCCGCCCCAGTTTCAGGGTTATTCCGTTGCTTAAGGTCAGCTGCCAGGCAGAACGATTACTTAACTGCAACTGCTGAATATGCAGACCTGTTGATTGCAACAAATTTTCGAATGTTAACAAATGTACGGTCATGTAGCGAGCAGAACCGCTGCTTCCAACAAATACCGGCAGCTGCTCATGAACTACTGCATTAAATATCTGTCCGTCAGTATCCACCAGCTGCTGGTCATTCCAGCGTGCAACAGGGTCCCGTTCCCTGATATCAAGCTGTACCGTATCCGGCCAGATTCGTTTTACCTGTACTTTATATACCCAGGGTAGTTTAGCCAGTGCAGATTGTGCCGCACTCACATCTGCAGTAAAAATATTACCCTGCAAATACTGTCTGCTGATTTGTTCAATTTCGGCCGACTGCAAATGCTTCAACGGATGTATTACCTGAATTTGCCGGACCGGAAAATATGGCGAATGCACCAGCCACGATCCGCCTGCTGCCATCAGGCAGAACAATACACATACATATAACCACCGGTAAAGCCGTTTTAAGGCTTGTGCATTATCCCAAAGTCGCATGACTTAAAATTTCAACACACAAATCTTCAAAACTCAAGCCAATTTCACGTGCAGCTTTAGGCACCAGACTGTGTCCGGTCATACCGGGTACAGTATTAACTTCCAGAATATAGATTGTACCGTCCGCATCACGCAGAAAATCTACTCGCCCCCATCCGCGACCGCCCAATGCTTTAAAAGCACGGGCTGTCAAATCACGCATATACTGCTCATCCGCCGGTGTCAGATCAGCCGGACACAGATACTCGGTATCATCGCGAAGGTATTTAGCTTCATAATCATAAAACTCCGTTGCCGGTACGATGCGAATACTTGGCAATACCTGTTCACCAAGAATACCACACGTATATTCACCACCTTCGATTGCCCGTTCAGCCAGAATTTCACCATGGTACTGTTTCAGTTGCTGATAAACTTGTACCAGCTCACCAGTCTGCCTGATTTTCACCACACCCACACTACTGCCTTCTGCTGCCGGCTTAACAAACAAAGGTAAACCCAATTCTTCTTCTACTGCAGCAAAATCACTATCATCATGCAGCACAATAAATGGTACGCAAGGCAAACCAACTCCCTGCCAGACCAGACGACTACGGAATTTATCCATACCCAGCGCACTGGCCGCAACTCCACAACCGGTGTAAGGAATACCAAATGCTTCCAATGCCCCCTGTACAACTCCGTCTTCTCCATAAGAGCCATGCAGAATATTAAAAGCCCGTTCAAAGCCGGCACTGACCAGTTCAGACAATGGCCGCTCAGACGGATCAAATGCATGTGCATCTATACCTCGGCTTTTCAATGCAGTAAGAATTGATGCACCACTAGCCAGTGAGACTTTACGCTCACTGGAGAAACCGCCCATCAGTACGGCAACTTTACCAAAATCACTCATTGTTTGTCATTAATCCTGTTTTTCTTTTAATAAGAACAGTATGTGAAATAATTAAACTGTAGTCATTATACTGCAGCAGACATTCCGGTAAGCATAGCAGGTACTTTGTTAATACTGCCGGCACCCATATTGAGCAAAACATCACCATCTTGCAAGACATTTAATAACGTGGGCGCCATTTCGTCTACGTTTGCCACATAAATCGGCTCAACTTTACCCAGCACTCTGATCGCACGCATTAATGCCTTACTGTCAGCAGCCACAATCGGGTCTTCACCAGCAGAATATACTTCCGTTAAAACCACGCCATCAGCTTTACTCAAAACTTGAACAAAATCTTCAAACAAGTCCCGTGTACGTGTATACCGGTGTGGCTGGAATGCTACGACCAGACGACGCTGAGGGTAGGCACCTCGTGCAGCAGCTATGGTTGCAGACATTTCAACAGGATGATGACCATAATCATCAATCAGTAACGCTTCGCCACCATTCGGTAATGCAATCTCACCGTACTGCTGAAAACGGCGACCCACACCTGCAAAACTTTCCAGCCCAAGCTGAATTGCCGGTACTGAGACACCAATCTCCAGTGCAATCCCGATGACAGCCAGTGCATTCAGAACATTATGCCGCCCTGGCATATTGACCGTCACACTAAACGGTTTTATGCCTTTTTTACGCGTATGGACATCAAAATGCATTTGTGCACCATCGGCAACAATATTAGTTGCATATAAATCAGCACCTTCATCCAAACCATAGGTAACAAAAGGTTTCTGAATCAACGGTAAAATCTGGCGCACATGCTCACTGTCAATACATAAAAAGGCTTTGCCGTAAAACGGCATGCGATGCACAAAATCCACAAACGCCTGATGTAGTTTTTCTACATCATGATCATATGTATCCATATGATCGGTATCAATATTGGTAACGACCGTAAATAATGGTGTCAGATACAGAAACGAAGCATCTGATTCATCTGCTTCAGCAACAATATATTCACCTTTACCCAGCTTGGCATTGGTTCCGGCCGCAGTTAACCGACCACCAATAACAAAAGTCGGATCTAACTCTGCTGCTGCCAGTACTGAAGCAGCTAAACTGGTAGTTGTGGTTTTACCATGTGTACCGGCAATGGCAATACCGCGACCAAAACGCATGATTTCAGCCAGCATCATGGCTCGCGGAATAACCGGAATTTTTTGTTCTTGCGCCGCTACCACTTCCGGATTATCTTTTTTAACGGCTGTTGATGTCACTACTACATCTGCACCAGTAATATTTTCAGCACTGTGTCCAGAACAAATATGCACTCCGATTGCCCGTAAATGCCGGGTTGCGGCATTATCAGCCAAATCAGATCCACTTATCTGATAACCTTCATTATGTAAAACTTCTGCAATACCGCACATACCGGTTCCGCCAATCCCTACAAAATGAATATGGCGGATACGGTCTTTCATGTTTTCTTTCATACTTTATAACTTTTCCTGCCAGTCTGAATTGCGATTGACAGCTCGAGTCTGCAACAATTCATCCGGCTCAATCAAAATTTAACGGATACTCGCCAGGGCTGCTGCCGAAACCTTAGCCGCACTGTCAGGCTGAGCCAGCGCACGTGCTTTAATCGCCATGTCTAAACAGCGTTCGCGCGATAAATCGGCCAGCGTAGCCATTAATGTCTCTGCATTCAGATTCGTCTGCGGTAATAATATTGCCGCACCATCTTTAACCATAAACTGTGCATTAGCTGTCTGATGGTCATCTACCGCATGCGGATAAGGCACCAGAATTGCCCCGACTCCGGCGGCGGTTAATTCAGCAATTGTCAGTGCACCTGCCCGGCAAATCACCAAATCGGCATCACGATAGGCTGATACCATATCTGTGATAAATTCAACACATTGTGCCTTTACTGCACACTGAGCATAATTCTGCTGTAACTGTGCCAGTTTATTTCGTCCGGACTGATGCAGCAGTCGCGGACGCTGTTCAGCCGGTAACAAAGCCACAGCCTGCGGCACAATCTGATTCAATACATCAGCACCCAGACTTCCACCAACTACCAGAATATTCAGCTCACCATTTCTACCGTTAAAGCGCTGTTGCGGTAGTGGTAATGCAGCAATATCAGCACGTACCGGATTACCTACCAGTCCGTTTTCATTTGCGAATACTTGTGGAAATGCATACATTACCTGATTGGCAAAACGAGCCAACACTTTATTAGATAAACCTGCAATCGCATTCTGTTCATGGACAATCAAGGGTAAACCGCATAGCTTTGCGGCTATACCACCCGGAAAAGTAACAAAACCACCAAAACCGATGACTGCATCTACCTGATGCCTGCGAATAATCTGACGTGCTGCCGCAATGGTATTTAATAAGGTAAAAGGTAGCATTAGCTTACGCTTTAGCCCGTTACCGCGTATTCCTTTGATTGCCAGGGTTTCCAGTGGTATGTCATACTGCGGAACCAGACGGGTTTCCATTGCCCCGTCACTACCCAGCCAGATAATACGATGACCCTGTGCCTGTAATGCCTGAGCAACTGCAAGCGCAGGAAAAATATGTCCGCCCGTTCCGCCGGCCATGACCATGAAAGTTTTTACACTCATTATTTTCCCGTCAAAACTATCAGAGTTCTGTGATTATTTATACTTTGAATCCACGCATCACACGCCGGTTCTCATAATCCACTCGCAACAGCAAACCCACACTGATTAAAATAATCATAACAGCTGAACCACCATATGACAGTAAAGGCAGAGTCAGCCCCTTAGTGGGTAACAGGCCGATATTCACACCAATATTAAAAAAGCTCTGAATACCCAGCCAGATACCAATACCCTTGGCGACGAAAGAACCATAAAACAACTCTAAATCGCGAGCCTGTTTACCAATGGAAAAAGCCCGGACTACCAGCCAGATATAACAAAACATTAATACCAGAATACCGACAAAACCGAATTCTTCTCCAATGACCGCAAGAATGAAATCCGTATGAGCCTCAGGTAAATAAAAACGTTTTTCCAGACTGGCTCCCAATCCGACACCAAACCAGCCACCGCGCCCAATTGCCATTAATGAATGCGTAAGCTGATAACCTTTACCCAGAGGGTCTGCCCACGGATCAAGAAAACCGGCTACACGTGCCATACGGTAAGGCTCAAACAGCACCAGCATAACCATGGCCAGCAAACCAAAACCTACTACAGCCATAAACCAGCGAAATGGTAAACCAGCCAGAAAAAGCAAGCCTACCGCAATAACAGAAACCACTACAAATGAACCAAAGTCTGGTTCCAGCATAATCAGCCCGAGACCAAGTCCTACCGGAATACCTGCAAACCAGACTTTTTTGAATTCTTTCAAGATTTCAGCACGTCTGGTAAAAAAACTGGATAAATACAAAATTATCGCCAGTTTAAAAACTTCGGTAGGCTGGATATTAACCATCCCAACATTAATCCAGCGTTTGGCACCGTTAATTTCTCTTCCCATTACCAGCACCAGAATCAGCAGCACGATACTGAACAGCAACACCAGTGGTGTCAGCTTTTTCCATGTTCGCAAAGGAATACGTGCAGCCACACAACCAAGTACGCCGCCGCACAATAGAAAAATAGCCTGACGAATCAGATAAAAATAAGTACTGCCGCCATCATGCTTTGCATACGCAATTGAGGCCGAGTAAACCATGATCAGGCTGAAACTGGCCATCAATACCACCATCCATAACAGTGACTGATCAAAAGTATATCCGCGTCGTAATAGCTTGCGATCCAGCAGACGTGATTCAGTTATCATGCTGCGCTACCCTGCAATTGACGGACGCTGGCAATAAATACCTCACTGCGATGTGCATAACCCTTAAACATATCATAGCTGGCACAAGCCGGACTAAGCAGCACAATATCTCCCGGATGAGCCAGTTCAAAAGCACGTTCAGTAGCATGCGGCAAATCATCATAGTACTCTACCGGATAGGAGGCTTGTCCGAGAACTGCTCCAAGCTGATGACCATCCACACCAATCAGTAAAACTGCACGTGCCTTATCCTGTAATGCAGCCTGCAACGGAGTAAAATCCTGACCTTTACCCTGTCCGCCGGCAATCAGCACAATAGGTTTATCCAACCCGAGCAATGCAGCACAGGTAGCACCGACATTAGTACCTTTAGAATCATCAATAAATGTCACACCTTTCACTTCGGCTACTTTTTCCACACGATGCGGTAAACCTTTGAAAGTGGATACATATTGAAGCAATTGTGCACGCGCCAAGCCAATGGCTTCACATAAAGCAAATGCAGCCAAAACATTGGCCGCATTATGTGTACCCTGTAAAGACAGGGCATCACAGGCCAGCAATGGTTCATTGCCGGCACACAACACATCTTTATTCAACCAGAAATCAGTATTTTGCTGTAAAGAAAACCATTTTACCGGCCGGTTATGCCGTACCATAGCGCGACAAAAAACATCATCGGCATTTAACACTTGTATGGTCTGTCCCCGAAAAATACGGTCTTTGCTATGTGCATAATCCAGAAAATCATCATAGCGATCCAGATGGTCTTCTGATACATTCAGCACTGTAGCAGCAGTCGCATTCAGGCAGGGAGTAGTCTCCAGCTGAAAACTCGATAATTCCAGAACCCATACATCTGCTGCTTTACCTGCTCGCTCCAGATAGGCTTCCAGTACTGGGGTACCAATATTACCTGCCACCACTGTATCAAGTCCGCATTGCGCACATAAAAAACCCACCAGACTGGTAGTAGTGGTTTTACCGTTTGAACCGGTAATTGCAATAATTTTACTGTTACTGCTTTCAAGTAAATCAGCCAGAATAGCCACATCACCCAGTACGACACCGCCGGCACGTTTAAAATCAACAATAGCAGGCTGACGCTGACTGATTCCCGGGCTTAAAGCCAGAATATCAAACTGGTGCTGTTCAAACACTGTTGCCAGCTCTCCGGTATATACGGCAACCTGATGACGCTCAGTTAAAGACTGCAATTGTTCTGCATCAGGCTGGACATCATAAATAGCTACATCAGCACCTGCCTGAGTTAAAAACTCCAGCATTGAAATTCCGGTACGCCCCAGCCCTGCAACTAAAACCTTTTGATTACGCCAGTCAATCATGGTTAAGTCCTACACTAAATTTAACCCAAATGTATATCGTCTGATCCTGCTTATCTGACTACTAACGGATTTTCAGGGAAGCTAAACCAACCAGTACCAGAATCATGGTAATAATCCAGAAACGTACTACAACCTGAGTTTCTTTCCAGCCTTTTTGTTCAAAATGATGATGAATCGGTGCCATCAGAAAAATACGTTTACGCCGTAATTTATATGAACCTACCTGCAGCATGACAGACATTGCCTCAACAACAAATAAGCCGCCCATAATTACCAGTACAATTTCCTGACGCACAATCACAGCTATCGTACCCAAAGCTGCACCTAAAGCCAGTGCACCAACATCTCCCATAAATACCTGTGCCGGATAAGCATTAAACCACAGGAATCCCAGGCAAGAACCACAAATAGCGGCGCAGAAAATCATAACTTCATTCGCACCGGGGACATGCGGCAACTGCAGATAATGAGCAAATTCAGCATGACCGCTGACATAAGCAAAAATTGACAGACCGGCAGCAACCAGCACAATAGGAAAAGCAGCCAGTCCGTCCAGTCCGTCAGTCAGATTTACTGCATTAGAAGTACCAACAATGACAAAATACGTCAGAATAACAAAACCAATGCCACCCAGCGGGTAAGTAATTTCCTTGAAAAAAGGTACAATAAAAGTATTTGTAGAGCTTAAGTGTGCCACATAAAACAACACCAGACCGGCTACCAGAGCCACTACAGACTGCCAGATCATTTTAAATCTGGCTGAAACCCCGTGCGGATCTTTGTAAACTACCTTTTTCCAGTCATCATAAAAACCCAAAGCTCCGGTACTCAGCATAACCAGCAAAAGTATCCAGATATAAATGTTGGCCATATTAGCCCATAATAATGTTGTAACAGTGATAGCCAGTAAAATAAGTGTACCGCCCATAGTTGGTGTACCGGTTTTCACCAGATGGGTTTTGGGACCGTCATCGCGAACAGCCTGCCCTACTTTGAGCTGAGTTAATTTACGAATCATCCACGGACCGAATGCCAGACTCAGCCCCATGGATGTCAGTGCCGCCATTACGGCACGAAAAGTAGTGTATTGAAATAAATGGAAACCATTTATCCAATAGTGAAAAATTTCTGCTAACCACAACAGCATGGTTGTTTTCCCTTGTCACAGCCAAAGCCATAACCGTTATTAAATAATTTATTGCTATATGAATGATGCATAATCACCCAGATAGCCTGAGCCGGATAAAAACGGCTATTTTAAGTCGTTCAGCACTACTTGACGAGAGTTAGCAATAATTTATTTCTGTGTTATTGCTTGTACTACATCTTCCATATGCATAAACCTTGAACCTTTTACCAGAATGGTAGCTGTCTGCTGATCCCATGCACGTAAATCATCAATTAGTTTGTTTCGATCCGTATAAAAAGCATCCGGTACACCATAAGCTTCTGCTGCAAACCGCGCTTCGTCACCAATAAAAAATGCTGCATCAATACCGCGTGCCCGTATATAAGTACCTACCTCTGCATGCAGAGCAGAAGCATTACTGCCTAGCTCACCAATAGCACCCATCACAATAATTCGTGGCGCAGGAAAAGCCGCCAGAACATCGATAGCTGCCTTAAAGGCATCCGGGTTAGCATTATAAGTGTCATCGATTACCAACGCGCCATGCACACTGCGCTTTTGTTGCAATCTGCCTTTAGCATTCTCAAATGAATTCAATCCCTGTAATGCTGCCAAGGGCAAACCGGCACCCAAAGCAAGTGCACAAGCGGCCACAGCATTATGTACCATATGCAATCCCGGAACCGGGACTTGTAAATTAACCACCCCTTGCGGGCTGCACAAATCAAAACTGATATTTAATGGCTGCAGTACAATATTGCTGGCATATACATCACCCTGTTCTGTACCAAAGCGGACACATTGCTTACCTTGCAAAGCTGAAATATAAATTTCTGACTGACCATCATCAGTAGGAACAAAACCAGTTCCATTCGCATTCAGACCCTGATAAATTTCACTTTTAGCGCGGGCAATATCAGCAACATCTGAGAAGCCACAGCCGATATGAGCACGCAGTGCGTTATTAACCAGAGCATAGTCCGGTTTGGTCAGACCAGTTAAATAACTCAGTTCTCCGGTATGATTCATACCCATTTCAATCACAGCATAGCGATGCTGCGGCTTTAACTGTAATAATGTCAGCGGTAAACCAATATGATTATTAAAATTACCGGCAGTAGCCAGAACCGCACTAGTACCTGCATGATGCCGCAAAATTGCAGCCAGCATTTCTTTTACCGTAGTTTTACCGGCTGAACCGGTAATACCAAACACCTGCAATGCCGGATTAACCTGCATTCGCCATGTCTGTGCCAGCTTTCCCAACGCTTTTTCTGTGTCTGCAACTACCAGACATTTCGCCTTATTTTGCCACTCTGAGCGACTAACAATACACAACTGTGCTCCCTGAGCGAGCACTTCATCAACAAAATCATGACCATCAAAGTGTTCACCCTGAATGGCTACAAATACATCACCAGGCTGAATCTGGCGACTATCAATAACTACCCGTGTGACCGGCTGATTATTATCAGGTAACACTTGTCCAAAAGTCTGATAAATAAAATTAAGATCTAAATTTGGCATATTATTAAGCAATTACAAAATTTTAGACTCGCTGTTGCAAAGCTGACCGTGCTATTTCAAAGTCTGAAAAATGCTGTTTCTGACCACCGATATCCTGATAGGTTTCATGACCTTTTCCTGCAATAAGAACGATATCGTCAACTGCTGCATGATTTACAGCATAATTAATCGCAGCTTTACGGTCTGCTTCTACCAGTGCCGGTTCAGCAATAGCCGGCAAAATATCATTAATAATTGCCTGAGGATTTTCTGTACGCGGATTATCGCTGGTTACGACAACATAATCCGCTCCTGCAGCGGCTGCGGCTCCCATTAATGGTCTTTTACCTGCATCACGGTCTCCGCCACAGCCAAAAACACACCACAAATGCGCTCCGTCAGGTTTAATTTCCTGCAAAGTCGATAATGCTTTTTCCAGTGCATCCGGTGTATGAGCATAATCAACCACCACTAACGGCTGATTACTTCCCATCAGACAATCCATACGTCCGGTAGCAGGCTTAATCTGCGGCCAGACAGCAATTACCTCATTAAAAGTAAAACCATTAGCACACAATACACCTATACAGGCTGCCAGATTCTGAGCATTAAACCGACCCAGTAAACGTGTATGTACTACTTCGTTTCCCCACGGCGTACGCAAATGCACCTGCATACCACTTGCTGAAGCGTGAAATTGACTAATATGAATATCTGCATCAGCATGAAAACCATAAGCCAGTACAGTTAACTGCGGACAATCACGGCATAAATCCTGCCATAACCGATAGCCGAACTCATCATCAATATTAATAATGGCGTGTTTCAGCCCCTGCCAGTAAAACAATGAAGCCTTGCAATCACCGTAACTTTGCATGCTATGATGATAATCCAGATGATCCCGGGTCAGATTGGTAAAAACAGCACTGGTAAAAGGGACACCAACGACACGGTTCTGATCCAGACCATGACTGGACACTTCCATGGCAACGGCTACAGCATTATCTTCAGCAAAATCACGTAACCATGTCTGATTAGATACCGCGTCTATAGTAGTATTGGTAGTATCTTTCAGCTGTTGCCAGTATCCATTCCCTACCGTACCCATAATGGCACATTTTTTGCCAAGAATATCGGAAGCCTGCGCCAGCCATTGTGACACTGACGTTTTACCATTAGTTCCAGTCACTCCCCAGACACTCAGCTTTCTGCCCGGATAGTCATAACAGGCAGCAGCCACCAGTCCGGCACGCTGACGTAAATCTTTTACAGCCTCATTCGCTACTTTCCAGCCGGTCTGCCATACAAACTGACCATCATCATCCCAGAAAACAAATTCTGCACCATTATCAATAGCAGCCTGTATAAAATCACGACCATCACTATACTCACCCTGACAGGCTACAAATACATCTCCGGGCTGTACCTTTCTGCTATCCACCCGCAGTGTACGGCCAGCAATCAGCCGGCTTGTTTCAGCACTTAAATGATATTCAGGCAAAATTTTTTTCAGGGAAAACATAATACTGTCGATTCAAACATTTTTATCGGGTACAAACAGACAGACAATCTGTGCAAACACACAGATTGTCTTCAGATTAATGCGTTTCAGAATGTGGCGCGGATTTTACCGGTCTGCTCGGAGAAACACCAAGCACATTCAGAGTACCAACCATTACATCATGGAATACCGGACCGGCAACCGGCCCTCCGTAATAACCGTTAGTAGTAGGATTCTGAATATTGACTGCCACAATAACACGCGGATTGTCTGCCGGTGCAAAGCCAATAAATGTAGCCATATGCTTGGAATCAGAATAGTGTCCGTCGACCAGCATTCGCGCAGTACCTGTTTTAGCGGCTACATCATACCCGTCAATTGCTCCCTGCAAACCGGTACCACCGGGCTGCGTTACAGCAATCATCATATGGCGTACTGCCTTTGCAGTCTTTGGCTGGATAATCTGCTCACCCTGCGGGGCGCTGTTCAGCTTAAGAAAACTCACTGGCAGTAGCGCACCGTCATTGGTAAAGATAGTATATGCCCGTGCCAGCTGGAGCAGACTCATCTGTATACCATAACCAAAAGACATAGTAGCCTGCTCAATCGGCCGCCAGTTATGCCAGTCACGTACTACTCCCGGTGTTTCACCCGGAAAACCGGAATGCATCCGGTGTCCGAAACCGACAGAAGTATACATGTTGTACATTTCTTCGGGCGTAAACATTGCAGAAATTTTACTTGTACCAACATTAGATGATTTCTGAATAATGCCGCCCACATCCAGATAAGGATAATTATGCGTGTCCCGTACTGTCGCCGGTCCGATTTTATACGGTAAAGTATTAAAACCGCTGCCTGGTTTGATTTTTCCGCTATCCAGCCCTTTAGCAATGGTAAACGGTTTCATCGCACTACCCGGTTCAATCATATCAGTTACCGCACGGTTACGGCGTGCATCACTATCGGTGGCACCAGGATTATTAGGGTCATATCCCGGTGAATTTACCAGAGCAAGAATTTCACCGGTTTTACCATCCAGAACCACAACTGAACCAGCTGATGCAGTGTGATACTGCATTGCTTTATTTAACGATTCATATGCAATTGACTGAATCCGCTGATCCAGAGACAGCACCATATTCGTACCATTCTGAGGAAGACGGTTACGCGGAGAATCCAGACTATCAACAATATTACCTTTATTGTCGCGCAAAACAACTTTAGCACCATCAATACCATGCAGACTGTCTTCACGCGATAATTCCAGTCCTTCCTGCCCCTTACCGTCAATATTGGTAAAACCGATAATATGGGAAAAAATCGGTCCCATCGGATAATGGCGTTTACTTTCATGCTGAAAGGCAAGACCTTTAATATTCAGTGCAGCAACCTTTTCAGCAACCTCCGGCGATAATTGCCTTTTCAGATAAATGAAGTCTTTATTACGGCTAAGGCGGCTTTTAATGGTTGCCGCCGGTACATCAATTAATGCAGATAACTGTTGAATCTGAGTATCTGTCGGCATCTGCTCCATGGCAGAGGGCACAGCATATAAAGAATCTGCGGGTGCACTGATGGCCAGTGCAGCTCCGTTGCGGTCAGTAATTGTGCCACGGGTAGCAGTAAGCGGAAGAGTACGGACAAAACGCTGATCACCCTGCTCTTTCAGAAATTCATGTTTCTCAGTCTGCAAGTAGATACCACGTCCGATTAGCATAGCAAAAGCTATAGCCAGAGCACCTAATACCAATACAATCCGCCCATTAGTGGTTACAGGCTTAGCCTGTTTTACCTCACGGGGCAGCATGCGTGGCTTATAATCGTTTTTAATTAACATAGTAGTTTGTTCCACTGCCGGAAATACTGCCTGAAGCAGTACTCCATTAATCCCTGACCCTTCACATCACTGCTTAACCAAACGCGGCGCATCCAGCATCTGCGTTTCAGCCAATGACGGCGAATGCAAATTCTGCCGGGCTGAAGCATCCTGAATCAACTGATGATTAGATAACTTTGCCTGCGCTAACTTTAAGCGACTAAAGTCTTCGTTCAAAAGACTTTCCCCTTTTTGCGCTTTATCCAGCGCAATAAAAAACTGACGCGAACGATCCTGTACTGTTACAACAGCAAAAGCTGAAGCCAGTACCAATATAAGCAAAATAATGTTGATTTTATTCATAATTAATCAATCATTAATCTTAGTTTAATAACTGCGTTCGGCTACCCGTAATACCGCTGAACGGGCACGCGGATTTACTTCAATTTCTGCCAGAGCAGGTTTTTGCGCCTTGCCTATCAGGCGCAACGGCGGCTGCTCACGTTCTGCTTCTTTAACTACTGCCCAGCGTGGTAAAGGAGCTGGCTTGCTGTGCTGCTGCATAAATCTTTTTACAATCCGGTCTTCCAGTGAATGAAATGAAATCACCGCCATCCGTCCGCCGGCAACCAGACATTCCATCACTTGCGGCAGTACCACAGTTATTTCTTCCAGTTCACGGTTAATAAAGATGCGAATGGCCTGGAAGGTACGTGTGGCCGGATCCTGTCCGCGTTCACGAGTACGGACGACCTGTGCGACGAGGCGCGCCAGCTGGCCGGTTGTGGTAATCGGGCTTTGTTCCCGCTGCGCCACAATTGTCCGTGCAATCTGGCGACTAAACCGCTCTTCACCATAATTTTTAATTACCTCGTGTATATCCTGCTCTTCTGCCACGGCCAGCCATTGGGCTGCTGACTGTCCGCGCGTAGTATCCATACGCATATCCAGCGGTGCATCAAAGCGGAAGCTGAAACCGCGACCTGCATCATCAATCTGAGGAGAGGAAATACCCAGATCAAACAAGGCGCCATTTATCCGGCTGATACCCAGCTGTTGTAACGACCGCTTTAATGCAGAAAAACCTTCATGTACAACCAGTACCCGTGCATCCTGCCTTGCCAGTTCCTGTGCTACAGCAATCGCCTGCGGATCCTTATCAAAAACAACCAGCCGCCCGTCTTTCCCGAGCTGAGACAGAATCAAACGCGAATGACCGCCACGACCAAAAGTTCCGTCAACATACACGCCGGCCGGCTGTACCTGTAAACCGGCAACTGCTTCATTCAGTAAAACGGTAACATGACCGCCATTATTTATCTGTTCACTCATAATTGCAGTTGAGTCTTACCCAACTCTGCCGCCAGCATATCTTCATCCATATCTAGTGCAGCATTATTCTGCTCTTCCCATAGCGCCCTGCCCCACACTTCAATGCGGTTGGCACGACCCACAACATAAACTTCACGCTCAAAATTCACCAGACGACGCAAATGTGCCGGTAGCAATACTCTGCCGGCACTGTCTAAATCCAAAGTATCCGCATTATGCAACAGTAAATTCTGATAGGCCTGTAATACTCTGTTGCCTGCCACAGGAAGCTGTAACAGCTGAGCTTCCACACTGCGCCATGATGACTCGGGATACAGTAACAAATGTGTGCGCTTTTCCAGTGTGGCAACCAGTACCGGAGTGAAATGACGCGCCAGCAAATCACGAAACTTGGCCGGAATCGCCAATCGTCCTTTACTGTCTATACTTAATTCATACGCGCCGCCAAACACTGTTCAGCTCCTATTCAATATAACGGGATTATCCCCCACTTCGCCACACCTTTACACACTTATTCACACTATAAGGCAATTTTGCATACAGGGTCAATGTAATCCAGTCAAATTCCGAAGCCGAATAAAAGTAATCTAAAATACAAAAATATATTTAAATCAAATCATTATTTTACTAATCATCCAATCCAGTCCCTATGTACCTTTTCAGATACTTGACCAGGGTCAACATAAGCCAAAATCAGCGTTTATAATGACCATCTTCTTTACAATTTCCACCATCTATCCTATGGATAATTTACCCACTCCTGAAAATGCCGCATTAATCAGTTCGCAGAAATTGTCTGAACTTATTCAGCAGAAAATCCGGCAGCAAAATAACTGGCTTTCTTTTGCCGACTACATGCAAATGGCACTGTATACACCTGACTATGGTTATTACACCGGCGGAGCACAAAAATTCGGTCGTGATGGCGACTTTATTACTGCACCTGTTCTGACTCCTTTGTTCGGGCAGACGCTGGCGCATCAATTAGATGCACTATTGCCACAAACAGCAGGCAATATTTATGAATTCGGTGCAGGAACCGGTCATCTGGCAGCATCTGTATTACCAGCTCTGCACAGCCAGCACTTTCAGCACTATTACATTATTGAACTTTCTGCAGAACTGGCGCAGCGTCAGAGGGAATATATTCAGACTCATGCACCTGATCAGATACATAAAGTTACACACCTGACTCAGTTGCCTGAACAGTTTGACGGTATCCTGATAGGCAACGAAGTTCTGGATGCCATGCCTGTTCCGGTCTATCGCCGTCAGGCAAATCAGATAACAGAAATGGGCGTTAGCTGGCTGAATAACCAGTTTGTCTGGCAGGATAAACCTGCTACCAGCGCAGCAATACAACAGGTCATGGAAACTTTCCCTGATACAGCAGAATCTTATCAGTCTGAGCTGCATCCGCAACAATATGCCTTTGTAGCAACACTGGCACAAAAGCTGAAACGCGGAGCAATGATATGGATTGATTATGGTTTTGACGCAGCACAGTATTATCATGTTCAGCGCCGTCAGGGTACGTTAATCGGCCACTACCGGCATCATACCGTTCATGATCCGTTCTTTTATCCCGGACTCACTGACTTAACCGCTCATGTTAATTTCACCCGTATTGCTGATGCCGGCATTGATAATCATCTGGACTTAATTGGTTATACCAATCAGTCAACATTTCTGCTTAATCTGGGTATAACCGAATTACTCGCAAAAACCGGCAAACCGGAAGAAAATGCATACATTCAGACTGCTTCGGTCTGTCATACCCTGCTGGATGCACATGAAATGGGCGAGTTATTTAAAGTCATCGCGTTTGGAAAAGATATTGATGCAGACTGGCAGGGATTCATGTATGGGGATTTGTGTCACAAATTATAAATAATTTAAATTACAAATAAGTTTTATTTGTAAGTAAATAATAATTAATTATGTTTATCAAACAAGATATTATTATATGATGAACTTGATGAAATATTTGCTGATAGCAGGCTGTATTTGCCTGTCAGATATCATTCAGAGAACTGGATAAGAAGTAATAAATCAATAAAAATAATCTGAATATTGTTTTTATACATTACTTACTGCACCCAATCAGGAATCAGATAATCAAAAGGAACAATCAATGTCATTATTATTATCTCCTATAACCATTGGTAATTTAAATCTGAAAAACCGAGTAGTTATGGCACCAATGTGCATGTATGAAGTAAAAAAGGAAGACGGTATCGTTACACCTTTTCATTTTGCACATTATGGCGCACGTGCCATTGCCAATGTCGGTCTGATTATTATAGAAGCCACTGCCGTACAGCCGGACGGACGGATTACCAAACACGATTTAGGTTTATGGGATGATAGTCAGACAGAAAAATTCTCTCAGCTGGTTGATTCACTACATTATCTGAACAGCAAAGTAGGTGTGCAGCTGGCACATGCCGGACGCAAAGCTTCAGATGCATTGCAGCCGGTTGCACCCAGTGCTATTCCTTTTAATAGCAGCTCGAAAACGCCAAAAGCATTGAGTAAACCGGAAATCACACAAATCAAAGAAGATTTTATTGCTGCAGCCAGACGAGCCCGGCAAGCCGGTGTGGATGTAATTGAAATCCATGCTGCACATGGTTATCTAATCAGTGAATTTCTTTCACCGCTGAGCAACCAGCGTACCGATGAATATGGCGGTTCTTTAGTGAATCGTTATCGTCTGCTGCACGAAATTACTCTCGAAATGCGTGCAGTATTTTCCGGTTCATTATGGGTACGCATGTCTTTATCCGACTATGATAAAACCGGTCAGCAAAACAGTATTGCAGACTGGCAGGAAATATGTCAGTGGCTAGAACGTGACGGCATAGATGTTATCGATGTTTCCACTGGCGGTGTTATGGATTATGCTCCGGATATCCCTGTGCATGGCGGTTATCAGACACCTTTTGCGACTGCCATGAAGCAAGTAGTCAATATTCCGGTAGCAACCGTTGGCCTGCTGGACAGCCCTGATCTGGCTGAATATATTTTACAAACCGGTCAGGCAGATTTGATTATGGAAGGAAGGGTGTTATTACGTAATACCAACTGGTTAACCGAAGCAGCCCAGCTGCTGCATGATCATAATTATCAGCCTTTTAATAACTCTTATCAGCGCGGACTAATTAAATAAAAATTTTTATTAGCCGGCAAACAAACAGGCCAGACTTTCACGTCCGGCCTGTGTTCATTAGTCAATATTATTCCGTCTCTGTTGCCACCTGCACTAATTGCGGCTGCAGGCAGGCCAGATATTCTGGCTGCATCTGTACCAGAAATCCACGCTTACCCCCATTAATATAAATCAATGGCAAAGAATAAATACTTTTTTCAACATACACCGGTAATCCGGCCTTGTTGCCAAAAGGACTGGTTCCACCAACCAGATAACCAGTCCATTTATTAGCCTGCTGCGGGCTGGCTGGTTCTATATGCTTCATACCCAGCTCACGTGCCAGCTGACGGGTAGATATATGCCGGTCGCCATGCATCAGCACAATCAGACCTTGCTTATGCTCATTTTGCAGCACAATGGTTTTAATCACTGCATGCTCGTCTACGCCAAGCGCTAATGCTGA
Organism: Snodgrassella sp. M0351; assembly: GCF_016100575.1. Taxonomy (NCBI): domain Bacteria; kingdom Pseudomonadati; phylum Pseudomonadota; class Betaproteobacteria; order Neisseriales; family Neisseriaceae; genus Snodgrassella; species Snodgrassella sp. M0351. The sequence continues at coordinate 1,529,277 of NZ_JACFSG010000001.1, forward strand.
CTGTGCTGTTCCGCCATGCTCAACATAAGCATACTCACGCGGTTCAAACGGTATCTGGTGAGCACGCAAAAAACGGATAGCAGGAGTAACCGGAAATTTACTTTTACTCATCAATTATTCTCATCAACTCAGGCAAAGATAACGGATTATTATTTTACTACTTAGTGAAAAATGATGGTTATCATATAGCGATATCTCGATAAATTCAGAAGATAGTATTGATATAAAAAGGCATTGCTTATATTCTTTTGCTGTCTGTTTTTTCTTTTCAGGCCAGTATTGCTCGGCCACAAAATAAATTCTTGCATTAACAGATAACATTGTAGTTCAGGCTATTTTCACAAGAACCAGTATATGGGTATTGAATTTTATGAGTATTAAATTTTACGAGAGCGGTAACCGCCTGGCAGAAGCCACCATTGTTAACGGCCTGATATTTCTTGCCGGACAAGTTCCGACTAATGAAGATGCCGACATCACAGCGCAAACTGCCAATGTTCTGGCACAGATAGATACTATTCTGGAAGCATGTGGCAGTGACAAGCAACATATTTGTGAAGCAGTAATTTACCTGAGCAATATGCAGGAATATGAAGGCATGAATCAGGCATGGGATAGCTGGGTTACACCGGGAAGAGCGCCGGCACGAGCCTGTATACAGGCTGCGCTGGCTAACCCTGACTGGAAAGTAGAAATCAAACTAACAGCTGTACAAAAAGAAATCCTTTAAAGCACTGAACCCGCGTTAAACGCGGGTTCAGTAATTGCTGATTCAGCACAGCTTAGCTGCGATAATCAGCATTAATCGTCACATACTCTCTGGATAAATCACAGGTGTAAATCTTTGCCCGTGCTTCCGCACGTGCCAGATCAATGGTTACTGTAATTTCATTCTGTGCCATTACCTGCTGACCAGCCTCTTCTGTATAGCTGGCAGCCCGGCCTCCATTTTCTGCCACCAGCACTTCACCCAGATATACCTTAATTGCTGCCACATCCAAATCAGCAATACCTGCATAACCGATTGCGCACAAAATACGCCCCAGATTCGGGTCACTGGCATAAAAAGCTGTTTTTACCAATGGTGAACGGGCAACAGCATAGCCTACCTGTCTGGCCTCTGCTTCAGTCAGAGCATTGCGTACATCAATAGTAATAAACTTGGTTGCGCCCTCACCGTCACGTACAATCGCCTGTGCCAGTTCCAGTGCCAGATCAGCCAGTACAGTTTTGACGGCTAAGTAATCTTTTCCGGCTACTGACTCTATCCGCCCCAGCTGAGACTTACCTGTGGCTACCACCACAAAACTGTCATTGGTAGAAGTATCTCCGTCAACAGTAATCGCATTAAAAGATGTAGCCGCCACTTCAGCTACCATTTGCTGCAACAATGGCTGAGCTATAGCCGCATCAGTAAACACAAATCCGAGCATAGTAGCCATATTCGGATGAATCATGCCGGAACCTTTGGCAATACCGGTGAAACGTACTTTATGCCCGTCAATATAAACCGTACGGCTGGCCATTTTAGGAACAGTATCCGTAGTCATAATGGCAGCAGCAGCCCGTGGCCAGTGTACAACTTTCACTTTCGGCAAAGCAGCCACAATTTTATCTACCGGCAAGGGTTCGAGAATCACACCGGTAGAAAACGGTAAAACCTCTGATGCACTGCAACCAATCTGCTGTGCAACCTTGTCACATATCAACTGCGCATCATCCAGCCCTTGTTTGCCTGTACCGGCATTGGCATTACCTGTATTGATTACCAGTGCACGCACTCCGGCGTCTGTAGCCAGATGCTGTTTAGCAATCTGTACCGGTGCAGCACAAAAACGGTTTTGGGTAAATACAGCGCCGATACTGTTTATCCCGTTAAGCACAATAAGCGTTAAATCATCGTGTTCCGGTTTTTTGATTCCGGCCTGTCCGACAAATACCTGCACGCCGTCAATGGCTAAAATCTGCTCATCACCAGGCACGGACAAATTAACTGCCATTACTATTCTCCTTTAATCAATATATCAGCTTATTTTTTCAGCAATAGAAAGTGCTCATCATTATTCTGGCTGAAATTTGCGTTTAGTCAGCACGCGCCAGATAAACATCACATAACCGGACAAACTATAGAGCAGGAAAAAGGCAAACAGTACTACTGATGGTTCCCATGTCACTACCAGTAAGCCAATAACAGCCAGAATCATTACAAAAAAAGGTACTTTACGATAAGCATTGATTTCCTTGAATGACCAGAAAGGTATCTGAACCACCATGGATAAACCGCCAAACAGAGTAATAATCAGGCACAGCCAGTCTACATGAGGTAAACCCTGAAAAGTATGGCTTACCCAGATTAAGCCGATTACCAGTGCAGCTGCCGTCGGGCTGGGAATTCCGATAAACCATTTCTTACTGACTTTACCAATCAGAGTATTGAACAATGCCAGCCGCAAGGCCGCACAGGCACAATAAATAAATGCTACCGAGTAACCGATTTTACCAAAATGAAATAACTGCCATTTATACGCAATCAAGGCAGGTGCCACCCCGAAACTTACCATATCCGCCAGACTGTCGAGCTGTTCACCAAAAGCACTCTGACTGTTAGTCAGACGGGCAACCCGCCCGTCCATACCGTCCAGCAGCATAGAAATAAATACCGCAATCGCTGCAACTTCATAATGACCATGCATCGACTGAGTAATGGCATAAAAAGCGGCAAACAGTGCTGCCAGCGTAAATGCATTAGGCAGCAAATAAATACTGTTATCACGCAGCCGGCGGCGCCGGTTCGGACGATGGGGGCGATTTGGTTTAATTACATCATTTTTTTCTTGAGTCATATTCAGCTAAATCCTCAACAGGCAATATTAATACTCATCCTGTTTATTATGTTGTGCATTTTTCATACCTGCCATTTCTATCATAGCTGTACGTAAATCATCCAGTCCGCTGCCATCCTGTACCGATATATAAACAGCCTGCGGACGACCATGTATATCACGCACAATCCCCTGCATTCTTTGTTCAGCAGGCAATTTATCAATTTTATTATAAATTATCAGCTGCGGTATGTTTTCTGCATCAATTTCCTGTAATACCGTATTTACAGCATCTATTTGCCGCTCAAATTCCGGATGGGTAATATCCACCACATGCAGCAGCACATCAGCCAGCGCAGTTTCCTCCAGTGTCGCCGCAAAAGCAGCTACCAGTCCGTGCGGTAAATCGCGAATAAAACCCACAGTATCGGATAATAAAACACTGGTCTGGTCATTCAGATACAAACGGCGCACTGTATTATCCAGGGTGGCAAACAGCTGGTCTTCTGCCATGACCTGAGCTTTGGTTAAACGGTTAAACAGGCTGGATTTGCCTACATTGGTATAGCCCACCAGCGCAAAGGCCGGCAGTGTACCCTGATACCGGCTTTTACGCTGAGTTGCCCGCTGCCGGCGCACCTGCTGCAATTGCTGGCGCAGACGGGTAATTTTCTGCCTGATCAGACGGCGGTCAGTTTCCAGACGTGTCTCACCCGGGCCGCGTAAACCAATACCGCCTCTCTGGCTCTGCAAATGACTATAACCACGCACCAGCCGGCTGGATAAATGAACCAGCTGAGCCAGCTCCACCTGCAAGCGCCCCTCCTGACTTTGTGCACGCCGGGCAAAGATAGCGAGAATCAGGCCAACCCGATCCAATACCCTGCACTGGAGCAGCCTTTCAAGATTACGCTCCTGCGTAGGCGTCAGCGCATGGTTAAAGACCACCAGATCAATTCCGGCTTCAGCTACTGTTTGTGCCAGTTCTTCTGCTTTGCCTTTACCCACAAACAATGCACTGTCCGGCTGAAGACGTTTACACGGAACAACTTCCACTAAATCTGCTCCGGTAGCACGTACCAGCTCCTCAGCTTCAGCCAGTGCCGACTCAAACAATACTGTCCGGCGCTCGGCAGCAACCGGAAAATCCTTATCCAGCAATACCCCTACCAGCAGCACCCGTTCTGGCTGCTGCTCAGATAAATTGGTCTTATCGAATCTGCTCATCATTTACCGGTTTGAACGACAACAGGCTGCCTGACCTTACAAAGGACAAACAGCCTGTATAACAATTAATAGCCTTTATTCCTGAGACAGTACATGCCGTGCGGCAGCTGCTGCCCGATTAGCAGCTTCTGTGACCAGATCTGCATGTTCTTCAGTATTACTTTGCGGTTCAGCACTGATATCAGGAGCCTGCAATGGCAAAGTTGCCAGTACTGTACTACTGGCACTGACCTTATCACCAATAGCCACCAGCGCAGTAGCATCTTCCGGCAAATAAACATCTACCCTTGAACCAAAGCGGATAAAACCATAGCGGTCACCGCGATGTAATAAATCATGCGCATTTACGTAGCACAGAATACGCCGTGCTACCAGACCTGCAACCTGTACAAATGTTACCGGCCGGCCGGTTTTGGTTACCGCAAGAACTGCATTACGTTCATTTTGTGCACTGGCTTTATCCAGCGCAGCGTTCAGGAAACTGCCTTTAAAATAATCTACACGTTCCACTTTGCCATCAATAGGGCTGCGGTTAGAATGTACATTGAATACATTCATAAATACACTGATTTTAAGAGCATTCACACCACGGTAAGGATCGGTAGTTTTTTCCACAACCACAATACGTCCGTCTGCCGGACTCAGCACATCTTCGGGATTTGCAGGAATATCACGGGCAGGATCACGAAAAAACTGCACCACAAATGCTGTCAGCACCCATAAAGGCAGCGACCACCATCCGCACCAGAAAAAAGTTAATATGCTCAGCACCAGGCTACCAATAATAAACGGCCAGCCTTCCTTAGCAATCAAAGGATAAGGATACACACGCGACACAAGGCTACTCCTTTACAGATGAGATAATGCGGATGAACCGCGAGCTAAAACAATGACAAAATTATAACCCGAAATCCGTACCTTAAAGCACCGCATATAACTATAAGCAGATTTCAGCATAAGAACAATATAAAAACAGTACAATTATTAACCAAAGACCAGCTGAACCATAACGGTTACCATCTCAGCACCGCAAGCTGATACCCGACAACTTCACATTGAAAACACAGTTAAATTTTATTTAAAAAGAAAAACTGCCAGCATCACCAGAGCAATTACCGCCAGCCAGAAATTCTGCTGCCGCTGCGTACGCAGCAGATGAATATAGGCATCACGCCATTCAAGCTGACGCTTTTCATCTACAAGGGCATTAAGCTTACGCGGCAGTGCAGGTAGCATTTGCGCCCAGTCCGGTGCTTCCTGTTTTAGCGTTTTCCATAGCGCTTTCAGACCAATCTGGTTATGCATCCAGCGGGTGAGAAACGGTTTGGCAGTTGCCCATAAATCCAGCTGAGGATCCAGCTGTCTTCCCAGCCCCTCTATATTAAGTAATGTTTTTTGCAGCAGCACCAGCTGCGGCTGAATTTCTACATTAAAACGACGACTGGTTTCAAACAACCGCATCAGCACCATACCAAAAGAAATTTCTGCCAGCGGTTTATTGAAAATCGGTTCACATACAGCACGCACTGCTGCTTCCAGCTCCTCTACCCGCGTATCTGCCGGTACCCAGCCGGATTCCACATGCGCAGTAGCCACCCGATGATAATCACGATTGAAAAACGCCAGAAAATTAATTGCCAGATAGCGCTTATCATAATCTGTTAACGTGCCGACAATACCAAAATCCAGTGCAATATACCTGCCGTCATCTGCGACCATAATATTGCCCGGATGCATATCCGCATGGAAAAAACCGTTGTCAAATACCTGAGTAAAGAATATTTCTACCCCATAGCGTGCCAGCTGGTGCAAATCTATATTCTTTTCACGCAACTTATCGGTACTGGCAACCGGAGTACCGTCCATCCATTCAATTGTCAGCACCCGACGCGCACAATAATTATAGTAAACAGCCGGAATAATCAGCATAGTGCTTTTACTGAACTGCCGCCCGAGCAGGCTGGCATTTGCGGCTTCCCGCATCAGATCAAGCTCATCATGCAGATAATTCTTAAACTCTGCGACTACTTCGCGTGGCTTTAAGCGTTTGCCATCTGCAAACAGCCATTCTACCCAGCGCGCTCCTACAGCCATCAGAGCTAAATCCTGATCAATAACCGGCGCGATGTCCGGACGAAGAACTTTTACTGCAACCTTTTGACCGATACCGCCGGTCTCATTGAATAAATAGGCTTCATGAACCTGAGCGATAGACGCACTGGCTACCGGCTGCGGATTAAAGCGGGCGTAAATTTCTGCCAGCGGCCTGCCCAGCTCAGTTTCAATCACCCGGATTGCCACATCACTGGCAAACGGCGGCACCCTGTCCTGCAGTAAGGCCAGCTCACGCGCGTAATCAGCAGGGATTAAATCCGGCCGGGTGGATAATACCTGACCAAATTTAACAAAAATCGGACCCAGACTTTCCAAAGCCAGACGCAACCGTACCGCTGCATCCAGCTGCCGGTATTTGCGTCCGCGCGGCAGTAAACGTATCAGCCTTTGCAGCCATGACGGATGTACATGCTGCTGAACCAGATCCAGCAGACCATATACATACACCGTATGGATAATTACCCAAATTCGTTTAGGCCAACACCACATGCACGCAGCTCCGGTTTGTCCGAATAAAACGACTATTGTACGGGATTTTAACCATTTTTACCGAGCAATCGCTGCGCACAGCGGTATCACACTGTTTTAGCATTCTTTTCAGTCAGCTGTATTGCTCCATCAACCTTACCCGGCATAAAGACATAAGCGCGGCCGAAGCCAGTTACAAGGCGAGCCTTTTCAAGTTGTAGACGAAACAGCATGAAATCCGGCAATTCAGACAGCACATCTACTGTATTGCCCAGTTTTGTTTTCATTGCCTGTAAAGCGGCAATGCCATCAGCTGTGTTTTTTTCAATTACCGTAACCGATACCGTATAATTCAACCGAGCACGGGCAAAAATATTGCGTGCCGAAGCTTCATCTTCAATCAGCATCACACTAGCCTGCTCCTGTTGCTGCAAATTCTGTGTATGTGGTGCCAGACCGGATAATAAGATATACAAACAACCATCATATTCAGCAAAAGGCGCATAGCTTGCCTGAGGGGTACCATCCTGTGCTACCGTAGCCAGAACCAGAGAATTTAATTGCTGTAAACGTGTTACAGCAGCCTGAAGCTCAGCGACATTCTGTTGCTCACTCATACACTCATTCCTGTATCAGATTAACAATAACCAAAATTAATGATAATAATTTCCATCTGAAAATTCAAATTCCATTTGACCGTCATACCATTATTTATCATCGGCGAGGCATCATTATCAAACATACCGGGCACGGAAAAAAAGATGAACACAAATAAATCATCAAATCAGAATGCCATTAAAATCAATAAAATCGGTAATTATTTACCCGTATCAGAGTATTAATAACAATATAATAAGCTTTCACAGGCCAAAAATTAGGTAAAATTACCTTTCAGACATTATTCAGACTGAATTTAATCAATCAGCAGTGGTTAGTTACATGAGTACTCAGCATAATCCGGCAGCCAGTCAGCCTCAGAAGCGTTCCGGTCAGTTTAAACAGCGACTGCTTAAACTGATTTTATTTTGCGGCTTCTTTATTTTATTTATTTTCCTGCTTGCCGGTCAGGACAGCAGAACTGCGGCCAATCACAAACCATGGCACCGCGATCTGACTATTGCAGCCTTTGAACCGGACGGCTCCTTTCTTGCCCTGCCCTATTCTTACGTTCAGCAGTACACACTGGCCAATACCACTTTTCTGGCTAAAAAGCCTGACGGCAGCAAACAGAAAAATGATAACGATACCTTTAGTTATAAAGTTATTGAACAAAACGCACAACAACAGCTGATACGAACCAGCCTGCGTACATCACGCAGCATTACCATTGCCACCTATCAGGCTACCGCCGGCACAGTCACACCGATAAAATCAACGGTATATACAATAGATCAGATATCAATGGCTGCCGTTCTGGCATTAGTCAGCGTCTTGCTCCTGCAATTGATATATCGTTTTATCCGCCGCCGTTCTTTCAGAAATAAGACAAACTAATTTTTCAGTACCATCAATTTTCTGATTCATTCCAATACAAAAAAGCCACCTGTAACAGGTGGCTACATCAATTAGCCGAATAGCATAATTATTCCGGCTGTATCAACCCGTTTGTAGTCGGCACTTCCGCCACAACAGGTTGTTCAGCCTGCTGTTTTGCCAGTAATTCATGCTTCACATCCAAATAACGCTGTATGGTCTGCACCAGCTCCTGCGTACCTTCACGTGCCAGTGCACTGATTTGAAATACCCGCGGGGTTGTCAGATCAAATTCAAACTGATCATCCGGCTGCGGGTGATCCCAGCCAATATCTGCCAGAAACTGAGCCACACGTTTGGCACGCTCATCATCAGCCAGCATATCAATTTTATTCAACACCAGCCAGCGCGGCTTATCGTGCAAAGCCTCATCATAACGGCGTAACTCTTCAATAATCGCCAGCGCCTCTGCTGCCGGTTCCACACCTTCATCGAAAGGAGCCAGATCCACCACATGCAGCAGCAAACCGGTACGCGACAAATGTTTCAGAAACCGGTGCCCCAAACCGGCACCTTCAGCAGCTCCTTCAATCAAACCGGGGATATCAGCCATAACAAAACTGTGATTGTCATCACTGCGTACTACCCCCAGATTAGGATGCAGCGTTGTAAACGGATAATCAGCCACTTTTGGCCGTGCAGCCGAAACTGCACTAATCAGCGTAGATTTTCCTGCATTCGGCATACCGAGCAAACCCACATCCGCCAGTACTTTCAGCTCCAGCAATAAACTGCGTGCTTCACCTTCTTCACCGGGTGTGGCCTGCTTAGGAGCACGGTTTACTGATGATTTAAAATGAATATTACCTAAGCCGCCTTTACCACCTTTAGCCAGACATACCCTCTGACCATGATGAGTTAAATCCGCCACAACCTGTTCCGTATCAACATCACGAATCAGCGTACCTACCGGCATTCTCAACTCAATATCATCAGCCCCGCGACCATAACGGTCTGAACCATGACCTTTTTCACCGTTTTTGGCCTGATAGCGTTTAACAAAACGATACTCCACCAGGGTATTAATATTTTCATCGGCTACAGCCCAGACACTGCCGCCTCTGCCGCCATCACCGCCATCGGGGCCGCCCTTAGGCACAAATTTTTCGCGGCGGAAGCTGGCCGCACCATTGCCGCCGCGGCCGGCAACTACCTCGATTTTTGCTTCATCAATAAACTTCATATCATTCTCAGTTTGCAATATTTATGCCGGGCAACCAGTCTCAGTAATACCCTTGTGAACACCTCATAGCATGATTATAGCCAAAGTACAGAATATCTGTGCTGCCTCTTCACACCAGCTGACCTGATAACAAAAAAGCCCTGCCAGACAAGGCAGGGCTTAACATCAGTAAAAACTTACTCGTCTGCGCCGGTATACGGACGCACACTTACGGTTTTACGGTTCAGCGCGCCCTTAACGGCAAATTCCACATAACCATCCACTTTAGCGAACAGAGTGTGGTCTTTACCCATACCTACATTTTCACCTGCGTGAAAACGGGTACCACGCTGACGAACAATAATTGAACCAGCCGGAATCAGCTCATTACCAAAGGCTTTAACGCCCAGGCGTTTGGCTTCTGAATCACGACCGTTGCGGGAGCTACCGCCTGCTTTTTTGTGTGCCATTCTGTTATTCCTTCACTCAATTAGGCAATCGCCACGATTTCAATCTGGGTAAAATTCTGGCGGTGACCCTGACGTTTCTGATAGTGTTTACGACGACGCATTTTAAAAATACGTACTTTATCGTGACGGCCATGTGCAACCACTTTAGCGGTTACTTTAGCGCCCTCAATAAAAGGCGTGCCCACTTTCACCGCTTCACCGTCAGCAATCATCAAAACTTCATTCAGTTCGATCTGGCTGTCGAGTTCTGCTGGTATCTGTTCTACTTTTAATTTTTCGCCAACGGCAACTTTATATTGTTTACCGCCGGTTTTTACGACCGCGTACATACTCAACTCCAATAGGAATTCAATTAAAAAACAAAAATTAAATTTCCGCAAAAAACGGAATTCGCGATTATATCAACGCATGATTTTACTGTCAAAACAATAATAAATATCTCATGGCATATATAGCTCAGATTAATTAAGTCAATTAAAAATTAAGCCCCGCCGAAAGCTATTTATAGTGTCGCCGGGCATATGCAAGACCCGTTACATTCACTGACTGGTCACAGCCAAAGCAAGCCCGCTCAAACTATGGCATAGATGTCTTAGATGGCGTATTAACTGCTGTCACTTAACAGTCATTAGAAGAAATAATAAAAAGCACCATAACCATTCCCTTAAATATGACAAATACCGGTTTTACCTTACCGGATAATCACCAACTAGATACTCACTATCATGATGCTTTATCGCAGCCATTACCCATGCCAAGCCCTTATTGCATGCAATTAGATGAATCTTGGAATAACGAGATTTTGTCCTATAATCCGAAACGCATATTTAATCCTGAAGCCTATCATTTAGGTGGTTCCGGCATGATTAGTAATGCACCTGATTTTATGCAATTTATTTTATCATTAACATCTTCAAGTAATGCTTTAAGTTCCGGTAAATTAATGGATAAAATGGCGAAGTACTACATAACTGATTTATATTAATAATTTATCATACTCAGACTTGAGCTGAATTATTCATTGTCATAAAATTTGCTCTCCGGTCTACCGTACAAACACACAAAAATACTTTACAAATATTGCAGCATAACTGTTAACCGGCTGCCGGATATATTACCATTTGTGACGGATGCACCGCTTTGAGCATAGAATTTCTGCTCCGGCTTGTGTATACATCAGCATAATTTACCTAACCGATTCACAATTGCATCTTTATTAACCCAATCTAACTTTTCTCATTTCCCAAATGAATTTCAAGTATAATAATACACAAAAGTGCCCGGCAGTTTCGGGGACACATGGCTAAAACACATCATCATTACCAGTTGCAGAAACACTAAACACATGCTTGAGAACCTGCCTTATTTCCAGAAACATCTGCCTGAAGACTTAAACCGTGTTAATGCGGTAATCAACCGTGCTGTTGAATCCGAAGTTGTCCTGATTTCACAAATAGGCCAGTATATTATCAGTGCCGGCGGTAAACGCCTGCGCCCGATAATTACCATCCTTGCCGGCAAAGCACTGGGCTATACAGAAGACCCGCTTTTTTCACTGGCCGCCATGGTGGAATTTATCCATACCTCCACATTGCTGCACGACGATGTAGTGGATGAAAGCGACCTGCGCCGCGGCCGGAAAACTGCGAATAATCTGTTTGGCAATGCCGCTGCTGTACTGGTGGGCGATTTTCTCTACACACGAGCCTTCCAGCTGATGGTTGGCTCCGGCAGCCTGCGTATTCTCGAAGTGATGGCAGAAGCCACCAATATCATTGCTGAAGGTGAAGTCATGCAGCTGATGAATATTGGTAATATTGATGTCACTGAAGAACAGTATTTACAGGTAATCGAATACAAAACCGCCAAACTCTTTCAGGCGGCGGCACAGGTAGGTGCCATACTTGCCAAGGCTACAGAACAGCAGGAACTGGCTTTAAAAAATTACGGTACATATCTGGGCTCAGCTTTCCAGATTATCGATGATGTACTGGATTATGCCGGTGATGTAGAAACCATTGGTAAAAATGTCGGCGACGATCTGGCTGAGGGCAAACCTACCCTGCCGCTGATTTACCTGCTTAATCAGGGCAGTGCTGCGGCCAAAGCCGATGTACGCCATGCTCTGGAACACGCCGACCGCAGCTACTTCAACAAAATTCACGATCACGTAATCAACTCTGATGCACTGGCTTATTGCACTATGCAGGCAAAAAAAGCCGTAGATGCCGCAATTAACTGCCTGAATGAGTTACCGGTTAATGAAACCACCCAGGCTATGCGAGATTTAGCCTTGGCATCTTTAGCCCGAATCTCTTAAAATAGCGGGCTATGGCAGATTTCAGCCATAGCTCTGTTTTTAAAAAGTCTCGCCGTAGTTCAACGGATAGAACACATGCCTCCTAAGCGTGCGATACAGGTTCGATTCCTGTCGGCGGGACCAAAGAATTGTAATTTATACATCTTAGATATAGACACATTAAAAAATATCATCTCTACTCTGTGTTTATATATATTATCAATGTACTATTTACAAGTCGCTTATTAACAAATGGATTATGATTCAATTAAAACCGGAGAACTATACCTAAAACTTTATTATAATATTTCTAATATGATAGAAGAATTTATCATTAAGAACCAATATTAACAGCTTAGTGAAATCAAATATTATTTTCATAATACAAATCAATAAACTATTTAAGCACATAGCAAAATTTCTTACCTAGCTGCTTTAAATAAATAATTGGGGTATGTGAGTGATAACCAGAAAAACAGCCTTAGTTTTATTACCTATTTTATATATTATATCTACTTTAGCTCTTATATATGGTTTAGGTTATTACTATGATTTTGATCATACAGTTATTTCTACTGGATTATTATTTTTAGGTTGTTACATATTAAGTTCGGCAAATAAATTTACTTTAATAAGTCTGTTAGTTACGTTTTCCGTATTATCATTTTATTTTCCTACAGGGATAAATTACGGCAAACCAACAGCTGATTTATTAATGCCACTATTACAAACTAATAAACTTGAAATTATTGGTTATCTCATGGCTGTTAAACAGCAAATTTTAATTACTGTAGTATTTATATTTATTCAAGGTTTAATTTATTATTTAAATAAAATTATAAAAACACAAAAAATTAAGAAAAATAAAATTTCACAATTTGTCTCAGTAATAAGCTTTATATTCTTTTATATAATAACTTTATTCGGCATTTCTTATCAGCAGCTGGAAGTAAATGATAGTGCATTTTTAAAAAACATCATATCTGCATATCAAGAAATAAATTCAATACATGAAGAAATGAAAAAATATATTGGCAGTAATAATAACAATATCCGGGTAAGTCGGTTAAATGAAGATGATAATACTGAAATATTTTTAGTCGTAATCGGTGAATCTGTACGAAAAGATTATTTATCCGTATATGGCTACCCTCTCAATACAACTCCTTTTTTAAATACAGCCAATGGAATTTTTATTGATGGATTAGTGGCTGCTGGTCCGAATACAGAACAATCCTTAACTAGAACTTTATTTAAAGCCTATCCTGAAAAAAATAAGATTGACTGGAAAATTAATTTCGTTTCCTTAGCAAAAAAATCCGGGTATGAGACTTACTGGGTTAGCAATCAGGGCACAAGTGAATATGGAGATAATATTTTTTCTGCATTAGCTGGTACAACTGATAAATCCAAATTTTTAAAAAAAGGTCCATACTATACTAACTTTAATGATGATGATCATATGTTACCCATTGTTTCGGAAGTAATAAACAAAAACAGTAACAAAAAAGTAGTTTTTGTACATATGATGGGCTCTCATGAACCAATATGCTCGCAAATTAATGATTTTAAATCAAATTTTAAACTAAATAATCAAGCTGACTGCTATGTGGCAAGCATTGAAAAATTAGATTTATTTATAAAAAAACTTACAGAACTTATGAAAGGAAAAAAATATAAATTAATGTATTTTTCAGATCACGGATTATCGGTTGAACCAGATCGTGTTTTTCATGATCTGAGTTTATTACAAGAATATCAGGTACCATTGTTTTATTTAGCCCCGGATGAAAAAAAACATATTCTGGTAAAAAAAGCGATTAGCGGATTAAATCTAATTGATTTTTACTCTACTTTCATTAATATAAAAACAAATGTAACGAATGAGAATTATACCTTCCAGTATGCTGATAAACTTCCGGATAATTCTAATCCGATTATTTACTGGAAAAAATATAGACATCTTTCTGATATAGTAAAAAATCAGCCTCCCATAACTGATATTGAAGTTAATTCGGCTAGTATAAATATAAAACAATAATAATAAATAAGTTCCATTCACGGATATATTAATATCGCTAATTTAGTCATACATTCATAGAAATTTATTGATTAAAAATTTTGAATTAATTTTTTTCTGCTATAAGAATAGCTGCATTTTCTGCTAGATTCGAAGATTTTCAATTTCTAATGTTACCGAAACCAGCTTTTGTTTTCATTGGTTAGAAACCACTTTCTGCATAAACTTATATTCAGTTGCAGGCTGATAAGAGTAAAATCACTTTTACTACCATAAATTTTTTAATAATTTTATCAATATACTTATTTCACGCTTAGTAATATTTTTGGTAAATAAATTTTTATTAGAGAGTTATTCTCTTTGTAAACAAACACGATAAGTCTGACATTATTTTGTCAGACTTATCGTCATTCTTGCAGACAATCAAAAATACTAAATAAGTTAGGTTTACTATTTTTCCTGCTGGTAATAAATTTTATAAAACTTACGCCCGTCTTCATCCCGCCCTTTTTCAATCATATCTTTACCACCGTGGATATAGATATGAAAATTTTTATCCAGCTTCACCACGCTTTTAAAATATTTCTCCTGCTTTTTTACCGCTTTGGGAGAAATAGCAAAGCTTTTAACCGGTTCTAATTGATTTTCCTGCACATAATTCTGACTGAAATCCTGATATTGCTGAATCAAATCATCATTTGCAAAAACCCGCTGCTCAAACTCCTGCAAATCAAACTGCTCATTATTTTTAAAGTAATCAACAGACCTGTTCAGCAAACCGATTTTTTCTGATTTACTCGCCTCATCATCAGCATCCATGGTCTGAGCAATAAATTGCTTGGCTGTTTCCATAATCTGAGTAGTCTGATGATATTCATTATTAACAGGTCTGATACTTAAAAAATCCTCAGTCCAGTATTTGGCCTCTGCATGTTTGTTGGTATTATCTACAACAGCAACCAGATAGCCCTGCTCTGAATGCAGATTAAAAATCAGACAGCCTTTATCCAGTTTCTGAATGCTTAATCCTTCAATATCAGCTAAATCATAACCATTCTGCCGGTCTTCAACTTTCAGAATTCTCTGCTTATTTTCTGATTTAAAAATACCAATACAATCCACTACTTCATCATCTACCGTACAGTCCGCAAGATAAAATACACCCAATTCACCGGGCTTAATTTGCGGATGATTACTTTTTTCATACAGATAACGCCCCATATTTTTTGACTGATTAATAAAATCATCAATATCTGTATGCTCAAACATGGCTTTGATAATGGCATAAACCGGATTGAGCTCTAAATCAGGAAAAAAATGAAACTGATACAACTCATCAAATTTAAAATTGGAAGTAATCAATTTATTAAGAATTTCTTCGACATTTTTATAATTACTTAACTCATCACATAATCGTACACCATCCGCACTACTTTTGTTGCCAATATAATGTATAACCAATTTTTCAAAACTACCTAAATGAATATTACGCATCGATTTAATCATTTTTAATTAATTGTTGAGGTATTAAAGCAACACCATTTAAAAACTCATCAACTGTATGGAAATGAATAAGAGTATTTTCCCAATTTTCTTTAGGAGCATGTTCTACCATAAATATTTGAAAATCTGTGTTTTTCTCATTTATTACTATATCAATAAATTTATTAAGTAAATTAAAAGCATGGGAAAGTTTTAAATTATCATCATTGCCTTCATAATAGGGAATACTCGGTTGGTCAATAAATAAAAATTGTGGTAAATAAGAAAATTCATTATCTAGCAAATAAGTATGTAATCCAAGATAAAAATATAAATGCATAAACATGAAATTAGACTTACTACCTAGATTACCTATTGGAAACATATCATTTGATGGATATAATTTCAATGACATTTCTTCAACTATAAATTTAGTTACATAATTTTTGTAAACAGGTATAGAGTTATACAGAGAATAATAGAATTGAATTGACATATTTAATTTATTTATTTTCTCTTCTTTATTTGTACTAATTTTTTTCAAAACATCCAATAATTCTATATTTTTTTTCTTTTTATCTGCTAATGTTTCTTCTTTAACATTAACATATTTCCTAGTATAAAACTGTTTAATGTTGTTTAGTTTTCCTTTTATATTACCTAAGATAAAACAGTTATAATTTTTTTCTAAGGGAATATTTTTATTTTTTTTATTTTCTTGAATAATTTCATTATCGATTAGCTTTATCTCTTCTTGAATAGAAGTAATCTCATTTATAATATTATTAGGAATAAAATTATTACTATTTGTTTTTTCTTTAATATCCAATAATGATACTTTTAAATATTCTAAAAACTCCTGTGTTTCTAAAGGATATATTATTTGGTCTGATAAATTATCATATAAAAAATCAATAGGTTGTAAACTATCTGCAGATTTAATTAAATTATTACGATAATTATTTAATTCCTTTTTATATCTTTTAATTATAAATAATTGATCTTGCAAAATTTTCTTACTACTATTCAATTTATCAATTTTTTTCAAAACATTATTATTATCAATAATATTAATATCAGGTATAATACTTTCAATAGCTTCAATAATTTCATCAACTGTTTCAAAATTGAGAGATTCATCAAGAAGCTTGTATTTTTTACATTCATCCAAAATTTCTATTAAATCATTTTTATATTTAATATTATTGTTATTATTTCTTCTTTTTTTATCTTCAAATTTTTTAATGTATTCCTGAATTTCGTTTGACTCTTTTTCAGTTTTGATGTTTTCTAGAGTGGTTATACCAGTTATAAAATTAAATATTGTTTTTAATTTAGTTATATAATCCATTCTTGGATATTCTTGCTCAAAATATATTGTATCGAAATACAATTCTTGAGATGCAATTATATTTTCCGTTAGAGAATTAAATAGTAAAAAATCTCTATAGGAAATATTTAAAATATCCTTTAATTCCTGAGTTATATTAAACGCTGCATTCAAAGAATTTTGTATTTCCTGTCTATCCGAATTTTTATACGGAATTTCAGGAAAAGAATTTTTACCAAAAAATACATCAATTGAAGAAATTCCATTATTAGCACTTCTTCGTGCAATAAATACATTTTCATTGTTAATAGTGAAATTTATACCAAACCAATCAACTGCCTTTATGATAGGCATTGCAATTTTAACCTGATCTGAAAGTAAACAGTAATCAATAATATTAAGAAAACTACTTTTACCGGTATTTGAATCCCCTGTAATAACATTTATTTTATTTGGCAAAAAATAGTAAGATTTTGATGTAGCTTTTTTATCTTTAAACCATAATTTAATTTCATGAAGAATAAATTTCATAATTGTATTTTCAAAATTTTATATAATTTATCAGTAGAGTATAAACTCATTATATCAATAATTTTAGGAATCACTTTACTAATTTTATTAAATCGCTCACCTAACTCTGTATTTTCAAATGTAATTGCCCCTTTTTTTATTATATTTATATTTTTACCGATTTCAATCAAATTATATTTTGACAATATAATTAATGAATTTATACAAACTGGCAAAAGCATTTTATATCTGGAATTAAAAGATAAAAATACATGTGGCTTATCGTCAATTAATTGCTGTAGTATATGCAGATTTTTCATATCTATTTTTTTTATATTAAAATAATTAACCATTCTTTGGTCAAAAACTAATGGCAACAAAAGACACGAACGGGCTATATCAAAAGTTTGACAATGATTCAATGCTGCAATAAACACACAACATGCCAAAGCTTCATTATTATATATATAATAAAAATCTTTCATTATTTATACCTATTCTGCCAGTCATAATGCCATCCAATTTCTAATTTATTAGAAAGCAACCAAAAAAAACCATTACTAAATTCTATACTTAATTGAGAATCATAATTTGACATTTTCACATTTAATTCTCTAACATCGTATACGATTTGAACACCGGTATCGTTAATTTCTTCTTCTAATTCATTAATATTTGTTCCCGAATTACACTTAAAATCAATATTTCGGTAGCGTCTATCGAATATATTATTATAAAGTCTAACACATTCATCTTTATAATCTTGTATATCAGCATAAGTAATAGCCGAATCCGTAAGCCAAAATTTTATATATTTATCTGTATGTAGCATTTCAACACAGTATTGAATTAGTTTTGTTTTTTGTTTGAGAGAAGCAATACTAACCATTTTGATATCAATTAATTGCTTAGCAAAATTTAATTCTTCTAAATTTGCAGGGGGTTCTATTTTGCCAAAATCTCTTTTTGGAAGTTTTATTTTACTAATAGTAGAGGAATGAATCTGATTATAGATTATGCTAAATTGAGTTTTAGTAAGTATAAATTTTCCTGTTGCTTTAATTTGTTCAAATGAATTTCTCTTCAATTGAGAAAATAAATGTTCGTAGAATTTATCTACATCTTTTTCTTGTATATGATAATCAATTAAACATTTTTTACTTTTAGCAATGATGTCATCTACGTTTAGATCAATTTGGATTTTGCGTAAAAAGTCCCCAAGTGATTTATCAGATAAATTAAGTACTGAGTAAATTTCTCTTTTAATATTTTCAGAGTTAGTAGATTTTAATATTAACTCGATTTCATCTCTAGCTTCTCTCAAATTACCATTTTTCTTAAAATCATAAAGTAAATCAATAAATTGATTACCATTTGAATTTTCATTTTTATTACTTACTAACACAAAAGAATGTCTATCTAAAAAATCTTTTATTGTATTTATTTTATTTGCCCAGTTATAAAGTGTGTGCCATAAATCATTATCTAAATCAGTGAGATTTTTGATTGTACCATCTTGTTTTCTTTGAGAAGAATGCTTCAATTGAAATAAAATTGTAGTCCCATCTGCTTTTTCTAAGTGGACATCATCCAAAACCTCATAACCAATACTTTCATCTTCTTTTAATTGTAAAGCTCGAAAAACAAAATAATCAAATTGATAATCAAAACCTATTGCCTTTTGACCTTCTAAAATTTCTTTATTAGCTTGTGAAAAAGTACTCATAATCAGGATATAAATAGACCTAATTTAATAAAATAATTAATAATATTAAAATTATATTAATTTGTACATATAGGTTTAAAAAATGGTATTTTTTAAAAACTTCATTCAAATTATTTACAAATTTTATAAATGATTATTTTATATTATATGTTATTTCATACATGGCTTTATTGTATTATAAAAACAACATTTATTAAAATCAGCCTTTTATAAAAATTCATACAAACTAAAATTTTCATTATTAACCGGATGATAAGTTATTTTCGCAATTTACTTTACCATTTATTTTGTCAGGTTTATGAAAATCAACTTACAATTATTCTGTTTCATCTACAATATTTTATAATCCGTACTAAGGAAATGCTCCATGACATTCTGTACATCCCTACTCCCCATCACCGAAATTGCCCGCAACAGCAGCATTCCCGAACAATACCTTATTCCTTACGGCCGTGAAGTAGCCAAAGTTGATTTAAAGGTGATTCAGCCGGATAGCAAACAGGGCAAGCTGGTACTGGTGTCGGCTATTACCCCGACACCGCTGGGAGAAGGTAAAACAGTAACCACTATCGGGCTGAGTCAGGGGCTGAACTTTATCGGTAAGAAAGCAATTGCCTGTATTCGCCAGCCCAGTCTGGGACCGGTATTCGGGGTAAAAGGCGGGGCAGCCGGCGGCGGTAAGGCACAGGTTTTGCCGATGGAAAAGCTGAATCTGCATTTAACCGGTGATATTCACGCTATTACAGCGGCTCATGATCTCGCCTCTGCGGCTCTGGATGCACGCTTATACCATGAAGAACATCTGGGCGAGGAATTTACGGCACAAACCAAGCTGCCGCGGCTGAATATTGATAAAAACCGGATTGTCTGGAAACGGGTAATCGACCACAACGACCGTGCATTACGCCGGATTAAAGTAGGTGTGGGCTGTGGTGTTAATGGTGTGGAGCGTGAAGACGGGTTTGAGATTTCTGCTGCTTCCGAATTAATGGCGATTCTGGCTCTGGCGACGGATTTACAGGATATGCGCCAGCGTATCGGGCGGAGTATTCTGGCTTATGACACTCAGGGCAATCCGGTTACGGCAGAAAAACTTCAGGTAGCCGGTGCGATGACGGTGTTACTGAAAGATGCGATTAATCCGAATCTGATGCAGACAGCAGAACAGACTCCTGTACTGATTCATGCAGGACCGTTTGCCAATATTGCTCATGGTAATTCTTCGGTGCTGGCGGATATGGTCGGCCTGCAAGTGGCGGATTATGTGGTAACAGAAGCTGGTTTCGGCTCTGATATGGGCATGGAGAAATTCTTTAATATTAAATACCGCCAGACAGGTGTGGCACCTTCATGCGTTGTATTGGTAGCCACGGTACGCAGTCTGAAATCAAATAGCGGCCGGTTTAATATTAAGCCGGGTCAGCCGTTACCGGCAGAAGTTACTCAGTGTAATGTTGAACTGCTGGCTGAAGGCAGTGCTAATCTGGGCTGGCACATTCAGAATGCGAAAAGCTATGGCCTGCCTGTGATTGTGGCTATTAATCGCTTCCCGTACGACCATCAGGAAGAGTTGGATTTTGTACGCCAGTATGCGCTGGAACACGGTGCCTATGCATGTGAAATCAGTGATGCGTTTACTCAGGGTGGTGCGGGTACTCAGGCTCTGGCTCAGCATGTGGTCGCTGCCTGCAATCAAGAAAATTCGGTTACTCTGCCCTATGCTGACAATATGCCGCTGCCGGAAAAAATTCAGACCATGGTGAAGAAATACGGCGCGCGTCAGGCTAACCTGTCGGCACAGGCTTTGCAGAATATTGAAGAAATCAAGCAGCTTAAGCTTGATCATTTACCGTTATGCATGGTGAAAACACCATTATCTATCAGTGCAGACCCGAATCTGAAAAATGTTCCGACAGATTTTGATGTTGAAATTGCCCGTTTACAGGTATCGGCCGGTGCGGGCTTTATTCGTGTATATGCGGGTAATGTGATGACTATGCCGGGGCTGGGTACTCTGCCTGCTTATCAACAGATTGATATTGATGCTGAAGGCAATATTGTCGGTTTACATTAAAATTTAACAGAGCTGCCGGTCGGTTGCCGGCTGAGTGACAATTCATGCTTATGCCACAAGAGTTTTATGCTTTTGTGGCATTTTTATGTATATTAGTCTGAATTCAGCAGCCATGAACACATCTGAGCCTTGGATAAAGATTATGGCTTATGGCCAAAAGCTGGCTGCAATACCGATTATAAGGTTAAGATTAATTCAGCGCGGCTTATATGGTATTGTTCTGATTATTATTTATGTTTAGATTATAAATTATAGTTATTATTATTAATTTTAAAATTGAAAATTATTAAATATAAATTTAAAAATTAATTCATTTATCTATATTTTAAATTATCAAGTGTGATTTATCATTTAAATTAATATTTTTTAAGTTTTATATTACAAATGTATTTTCAATATGCTTTTTTTAATCTAAAATTATAAAAAGCTTACCGATTATTCTGATAAGTCTAACCGGTAAGCCACAATTCAGATTTCCGTATGTCTGTTGTGTTTTATTTATTCCGTTTAAGCCAGAGGTTGCAGTAATGCATCGAATGCATCCACAAACTGTTGTAAGCCTTCTTGCTGTAAGCGCACTGCTAGGGATTCAAGATTAATACCCAGCTTCTGAATTTCAATCAGTACGTTTTTAGCCTGCTGTACATCCTGTGTCAGTGTGGCATCGGCATGTCCATGATCGATAAAGGCATTAAGCGTGTTGGTGGGTACGGTATTAATGGTGTCAGCACCAATAATATTTTCTACATAGCAAACATCGGAATACGCCGGATTTTTAGTCCCTGTGGATGCCCATAGCAAACGCAGTGGTGCTGCCTGCTGTGCTGCCAGATCGGTAAATTCACGGCTCTGGATAAATTCCTGCCATTCCGCATAAGCTGTTTTGGCCAGTGCAATGGCGGTTTTACCCTGCAAAGATTCCGGCAGCGTGATGTCCAGAGCGCTGTCAATGCGGGACAGGAAAAAGCTGGCGACTACCTGAATACGGTTAACCGGCAGATTTTGTGCCAGACGCTGGCGAATGCCGGCAGCGTGTGCCTGCCATGCTTTGCTAAGCTGGGTTTTAGAAAACAGCAGGGTCAGGTTAACATTAATGCCCTGTGCAACCAGTGTGGTTAATGCCTGTATTCCGCTGTCTGTTGCTGGTACTTTTATCATGACATTGGGTCGGTTAAGAACTTCCCATAGTCGCTGGGCTTCGGTAACGGTAGCCTGAGCATCATCGGCCAGATCTGGCGCCACTTCAAGGCTGACAAATCCGGCTTTACCCTGACTGCGTTCATACAAGGGCAGACAGACATCACATGCAGCCTGTACATCGGCTACGGCCAGTTGTTCATAACGCTGTTTAGGGGACAGTGGCTGCTGTTTTAGCTGGTTAATATCATTCTGGTAAAGGGTATCGCTGGCAAAGGCTTTTTGAAAAATGGCCGGATTGGAAGTCACGCCACTGATACCCGCCTCAAGCATATGTGCCAGTTCACCTGACTGAATCAGGTTTCTGGAAAGATTATCCAGCCAGATTTGCTGCCCCAATGTATTGACTTGTGCTAATACGGCCATATTATTTCCTTATAGTAAATATACGTTAGATATGTTTTATTAAGGTTAATCAATCGATTAAACTGGTTATTCATGAATTATGGATTACTCTAACGAGGATGGTGTAATTTGACAAGTTCCGAAGCAAACAAAATAACCGGTATCAGGTTATAATCCGGTTAACTTTATTGTGTTTTCGTTTGCTTATTATTACTGCTGATGATGTTATGAATTTACAGGATAAATATTTAGGCTGGGGTAAAGAAGTTTTTGCTATTGAAGAGCAGTCGATACGTGAAGTTGCCAATAGTCTGGATGAGCATTTTGCTGAGGCGGTAACCACAATTCTCGACTGCCACGGACGGGTGATTATCACCGGTATGGGCAAAAGCGGTCATATCGGGCGTAAGATTGCCGCTTCGATGGCGTCTACTGGTACACCGGCTTATTTTGTACATCCGGCTGAAGCAGGACACGGCGATCTGGGTATGATTGTTGATGGCGATGTGCTGATAGCATTATCCAATTCTGGTGAAAGCGAGGAAATTCTGGCGCTGATACCGGCCATCAAACGTAAGCATGTGCAGTTGATCTGTATAACTGGTAAAACCAGTTCGAGTATGGCGAAACATGCGGATATCCATTTATGCGCACATGTATCACAGGAGGCCTGTCCGTTAGGGCTGGCTCCAACATCCAGTACGACGGCGGTAATGGTATTGGGTGATGCGCTTACGGTGGCACTGCTGCGTGCACGCCAGTTTACACCTGAAGATTTTGCGCTAAGCCATCCTGCCGGCAGTTTGGGTAAACGCCTGTTGTTAACGGTGGCTGATGTTATGCATGGCGGCCAAGATATGCCTCTGGTACAGGAAGATACGCCTTTGCGTGAAGCCATTGTTACCATGAGTGAAAAAGGTTTGGGAATGCTGCTGGTAGTCAATACTGCCGGAGAGCTTTGCGGTTTATTTACAGACGGTGATTTACGCCGTTTATTTCAGGATAACCAGCAATTAAAGGAATGGCTGATGGCCGATGTAATGGGACATACCCCTAAAACCATCACTGCCGGCCGGCTGGCGACGGAAGCCCTGAAAATCATGCAGGAGAATCATGTAAACGGGCTGGCAGTAATTGATGCAAATAATCGTCCGGTTGGTGCACTGAATATGCATGATTTATTACAGGCACGGATTGTTTAAATGCGTGAGAATGTTATGACTGAGGAATGCCGATGAATACGATTATGTCTGCCAGTGCGGTGGTTGAAGCTGCCCGGAAAATCAGACTGTTTATTATGGATGTAGACGGCGTACTGACTGACGGTCGTATTTTTATCCGTGATAACGGCGAGGAAATCAAATCATTCCATACACTTGACGGCCACGGATTGAAGATGTTGCACCGCCACGGCATTCAAACGGCAATTATTACCGGACGCGACGCACCCTCTGTCGGTATCCGGGTACAGCAGCTTGGCATCGGACATTATTTCAAAGGTATTTCGGATAAACGCAGCTGTTATCGGCAATTATTACAGCAGCTTAATTTAGATGAGCAGCAATGTGCTTATATCGGCGATGATGTCGTAGACTTACCGGTTATGAAACATTGCGGGCTGGCAGTTGCAGTACCCGGTTCTCATCCTTTGGTGTTACAGCATGCTGATTATGTTACTCGTGCGCCCGGCGGAGCCGGTGCAGTACGTGAAGTCTGTGATTTATTACTGGATGCACAGGGCTTTCTGGCTCAGGATATGGCGGAGTATCTGGCATGAATGTGATTCGCAGCCGCAGTAACTGGGCATTCCCGCTGATTCTGGCAGTAGCACTTGGCGGCATAAGCTTCTGGCTAGACCGGATTACTGATATCAAGACAGTGGAAGTTCCTCTGAATCCGAAAGAGCCTAAATATGTGATTAATTTAATCGACGGTGAACGGTATGATGAGCACGGCCAGTTAAGTGAAACTATTCACGCCACTGCTGCCCGGCAGTTTCCGCAGCAAACTGTTATTTATATCGATAATCCCAATATGGGATTATATAAAAACGGTGCTGAACTTTATCGTATTAAGGCCAATACCGGACAATACTATACCGACAGCCGTAAGGTAGATTTACTGGGACAGGTAGTCTGGCACAAAAATCCGGTGGGAAATGAACCGGCAGGACAGCTGGAAACCAGTGTATTACATGTTGATACACAAACTCAGGTTATCAAAACTGATGCACAGGTTTCTTACCAGTATGGTATATCTCACGGTACATCACAAGGTTTCGAATACGACAAACAACGCGGCTTTCTGAATTTACCCGCACGCGTAAAGGCGATTATTTATGACCCGCACTCTCATTAACGGCAAAATTTTAGCAGTCTTTTGTCTGCTTGCCGGCAGTATGCATGCATGGGCACTGGAAAGTGACCGGCAGCAACCTATTCAGATTGAAGCCGATCAAGGCTCTCTGGATAAACAGAATCAAACAACCGTATTTACCGGTAATGTAAAAATGCGGCAGGGCAGTATGTATATGAATGCAGCCCGTATCACTGCGCATAAGGATAATGCCGGTAACCAGACAATTATTGCTGATGGCAAGCCTGCTACGTTCGGACAGCAGCTGGAAAAAGATGGCATGGTAACCGGTCACGGAGATAATGTACATTATGAAAGCCTGAGCGGTATTGTTACGATTACTGGTAATGCTCAGGTAAACCGTGGTGGTGATATGGCACGCGGTGCAGTAATTGTTTATAACACCAATACTGAGGTTTATACCGTTAAAAGCGCGCCTAAAGGCCGGGTACACGTTATTATCCAACCGCAACAGAAAAAGAAATAATCCATACTCATGAATGTAATGCCTACTGTGCCGCCAAGTCAGCTTCGTGTCAGCGGTCTAAAAAAAAGTTTTAAACAGCGTCAGGTAGTTAACGATGTCACACTGGAAGTCAACAGTGGCGAAGTAATCGGACTGCTTGGTCCGAATGGTGCCGGTAAAACCACCAGCTTCTATATGATTGTAGGCCTGATAGCGGCTGATAGCGGCAATATTATGCTAGATGGGCAGGAAATTACTCATCGTCCGGTTTATGAGCGGGCTCGTCTGGGTTTGGGATATCTGCCCCAACAACAATCAATTTTCCGTAAAATGACAGTAGCCCAGAATATCAATGCTATTCTGGAAATTAATTATCCGCCGGAAAAACGAGCCGAACAGCTGGAACTGCTACTGGCCGACCTGCATATTGAGCACTTGCGCAACAATGTTGCACGTTCCCTGTCTGGCGGTGAACAGCGTCGAGTCGAAATTGCGCGGGCACTAGCTATCAATCCACGTTTTATTCTGCTTGATGAACCGTTTGCCGGCGTTGATCCGATAGCATTGATTGATATTCAGAATCTGATTTCTTTCCTGAAACAGCGTGGTATCGGCACACTGATTACTGACCATAATGTACGTGAAACCCTGCGCATCTGTGACCGTGCATATATTATTAATCAGGGTAGTGTACTGGCTTCCGGTGTACCGGAAGAGCTGGTTAATAATGAACAGGTACGCGCTGTTTATCTGGGTGAGCATTTCGAGTATTAACTGCTTATGCAAAGGCCAGCTACTCATCTCCGACTCAGTCTTACAACCCGCCTTAGTCCGAAGCTGCAACAATCGCTACAGGTGTTGCAGCTGTCTACGCTGGAATTGCAGGAACTGGTAGCCGGCTGGCTGGCGGATAATCCTTTTCTTGAGGAAGTAGAAAATACATCTGAAGACAGCTTTTCTGATACTCAGTATGTACAGCCGCCACAGCTGGGTATTATGCAAGCCGAAAGTGATGTCTGGGACACGATTGCCGACAATCCTGATATGTATGAATTGCTGCGCCGGCAGGTATGTGAATACGATCTGGATGACGTTACGGCAGCACAGGTGTATTTTCTGATAGAGAATCTGAATGAGCAGGGTTATCTGGACAGCAGTTTAACTGATCTGGTAGAAAATGCACCGCTGGAATGGCGGCTGGACGAAACAGAGCTGGCACAGGCGCTGACGATTCTGCAGCAGTTTGAGCCTACTGGTGTTGGTGCTCGGAATTTACAGGAATCCCTGTTACTGCAACTGGATAATCTGTCTGACGAATCTGTCGATAATGATGAAATTCATACCTGCGCGCGCTTACTGATTAGCAAACACTTTGGTCAGTGGCTGAGTACCCATCAGTTTAAACAACTTTGCCGGCAATTGCCCCAGTTTTCTGCAAACACACTTGAAACAGCCTGTAAACTCATTGGCGCACTGAATCCTTATCCCTGTTACGGATTACCTGATCGTAATGGTATTCTGTCTGTACGCCCTGATATGGAAGTTTATATCAATAAAAGTGGTAATTGGCAGATACGCCTTCTGCATGATACTTTTCCTCAGCTGAGAATAGAACCCGGTGTCGAAGAGTGGATAGAGCAAAAAAGCACAGAGATGGATACTATGTGTAAAAACAAATGGCAGGAAGCACAAACGTGTCTTCACAGCTTGCAGATGCGTAAAACCACTCTGCAACGTCTGGGCGAATGGATTTTGCAGCAACAGCAGGATTTTTTCAATTTTGGTTCTCTGGCGCTGGCTCCTTTAACTATTAAAGAAACAGCTCAGGCTCTCGAACTGGCAGAGAGTACTGTTTCACGGGCAATCAATCAGAAATACCTGACCTGTTCACAAGGTGTTTTTCCTCTACGCTATTTTTTCAATCAGTCTGTTGCAGCAACGGATGATGGAACAGGTAACAGTCAGACAGCAATTAAATCACTTCTGCAAAGTATAATTAACGGAGAAGACCCGCAACATCCCTATTCTGATACACATTTGGTAAATCAGCTGGCTAAGCAGGGTATTAATCTAGCCCGGCGCACAGTTGCAAAATATCGTGAGGACTTGAAAATTCCTCCGGCGCACCAACGTAAAGTACAGTACAGTAATCATTAATTTTCAGTTAACTTCCATAAAATTTATTCTGTTTTTTCCTAAACCCTTTAAAAAGGATCAGGCTATGAATCTTAAATTTATCGGACAGAATCTTGATGTTACCGCAGCTCTGAAAGACTACACACTGAATAAACTGGAGCGCATTATCCGTCATGCCGATCAGGTCATCAGCGCAACTG
Source organism: Snodgrassella sp. M0351 (assembly GCF_016100575.1). NCBI lineage: Bacteria > Pseudomonadati > Pseudomonadota > Betaproteobacteria > Neisseriales > Neisseriaceae > Snodgrassella > Snodgrassella sp. M0351. The sequence goes on from NZ_JACFSG010000001.1 coordinate 1,557,214, forward strand.
TCACTTTCTCTGTATTTAAAGTACAGAAAAAAGCTGAAATTGATTTGCATCTTTCCGGTAAAGATATCCATATTGAATGTCTGGATAATGATATGTATGCTGCTATCGATTGTCTGATGGATAAACTGGACAGGGCTGTGATTAAATATAAAGAAAAAAGGCAGCCTTCACACCAGACACCCGAAATATGTACTGACACGGATACTGCTACTGAACTTGAATAATCGGCAGATATTTTGAATATTTCTCTAAAATGCATTTGTGATTTTGATTGCAGTTTTTTACTAAACTGCTTTGCCAAAGGTATATAATTAACTTTGAAATAATATTTTATTTGTAGTTAAATAGTTTATAGGTAACGTATAAATATTAATTAACACGCAATTCTTTATTCTGAATAGAAAGAGGTATTAACATGAAATCAAATCTAAAAACACTGGCTTTAATAGCTGCAGTAGCTGCTTCTCTCTCTGCCTGTGCTGATATGACCCCAGCTCAGCGTAATACTGCTGCCGGTGTAGTAATAGGGGGTGTGGCTGGTAATCTGTTAGGTAAAGATACTGGTGCTACTTTAGGCGGTGCTGCGCTGGGTGGCGTTATCGGTAGCCAGATTCAATAATCAAATTAGTTAACAAAAAAAGCCTGCTGTTATCAGCAGGCTTTTTTATGGCTATCAACCGAGTTATTCAGATTCCGGCTGTTCAATTTTGCTGATACGTACCCGTTCCAGACGGTGCCCGTCTTTGTTCAATACTTCAAAACGGTAACCGGCATAATCAATGGTATCTCCGACATCCGGAATATCCTGCATTTCTTCCATAATTAATCCGGCTACAGTATGGTACTCAGCATCTTCCGGTAATGTAGGCAAATGCAGATGCTGAGCCAGAATAGCATATTCAAGACTGCCGTCTACAGTAACGCTATGATCAGCATTTTGCTGGATACTGGGTGCGTCGGCACGCTCATACTCTTCTGGAAAATCACCGGCAATGGTTTCCATTAAATCTTTCATACTGACCAATCCGAGTACAGCGCCAAATTCATCAACTACCAGCGCAATATCAGCACTTCGCGAACGAAACAGCTCCATAGCATCAAGTACAGTGCTGCTGTCCGGTAAGACCAGTGGCTGCCGTAATGCAGCCTGAATATTTAATTGTTCTCCGCTTAATAACTGGTTAAGTAAATCTTTTTTATTTACAAATCCCAGCGGCTCATCAATTCCGGCCTTTCCTACTACTACCAGCCGTGAAAATGGTGTGCTTTGTAATTGTTGGCACTGCTGCTCACGCGGCTGAGATAAATCCAGACGTTCAATATCACTGCGCGGTGTCATGACACCCATTATCGGACGTTCGGCCAGAGTAAGCACGCTGCGAATCATGGATTTTTCATTTTCTTCAAAATGTTCGTCATCATCAGTTTGCGTACCATTTTTAGCCAGCTCTTTTTCACGCAGTCCCATCATACCCAGCACACTATCAGCGGTACGATAACGCCAAGAGCGGCCAATCATATCGTTACGACGGGTATTCCGGGTAGAAATCTGATTAAATATCTCAATCAGAATGGAGAAAGCAATAGCGGCATACAGATAACCCTTTGGTATTTCAAAGTGTAAGCCTTCAGCAATCAGGCTGAACCCTATCATAAGTAAAAAGCCCAGACACAGCATTACTACTGTAGGATGGCGATTTACAAACTCTGTTAATGGTCCGCTTGCCCAAATCATCATTGCCATAGCAATAATCACGGCCAGCATTGCCACTGTAATGTGTTGCACCATGGCGACAGCGGTAATGACTGAATCAAGTGAAAATACTGCGTCCAGCACGACAATTTGTAATACCACACTCCAGAAACTGGCATAAATGGAGACATTGGTAATTGACGCCATAGCAGTATGCCCTTCCAGCCGTTCATGCAACTCAGTTGTTGCCTTATAGAGCAGGAAGAGTCCGCCGCCAAACATAATCAGATCTTTAACTGAGATGGCAAAACCGCTGATATGTACAAAGGGCTTGGTCAGGGTAATGATAAAAGACATCAGTGCCAGCATCAGAATGCGAATCAGCACTGCCAGAGACAAACCAGCTATACGGGCATGGTCGCGCTTTTTCGGACTGGCTTTATTCGCCAGTATGGCTACAAATACAAGATTATCGATACCCAGAACGATTTCAAGAATTATCAGGGTAATCAGCCCTACCCATGTGGCCGGTTCTCCTAACCAGCTAAAATCCATTTTCTTTTCCTATGTGTTAAATACAAACAGGCAGCCTGCTGCATGAGCAAGGCTGCCTTAAATCAGAGAAAAAACACGTCTGCATGCACGATACAACTGCTCGAGACCTCGTCTTCCATCTGAAAATTTCCTTAAAACAATCTTAAATGCAGTTTAGCAGCATAAAACAAAAAATCAAGTACCCCACCTAAAAGCAAGCATTTACATAAATAGCTGAATCCGGACTTGGCTCAAAATATGGTATGCTATCACCTTACTATTTTTTTAATTACTCATGAATCTGTTTCGTCACGCCCGTTTTTATACTACCGTTAATCATCTGAAAGACCTGCCCGCAACAACCGCTGAAATTGCTTTTGTCGGTCGCAGCAATGCGGGTAAATCAAGCGCAATCAATACACTGACTAATCATACTCGTCTGGCTTATGTATCCAAAACTCCAGGCCGTACCCAGCACATTAATTTTTTTGAACTGACTAATGGCGGGTTTATGGTGGATTTACCCGGTTATGGTTACGCTCAGGTACCTGAGGCAATCCGCAGACATTGGGTAACACTACTGGGCGATTATCTGCAGACACGCAAGCAGCTGATCGGACTGATTCTGATTATGGATGCCCGCCACCCGCTTAAAGAGCTGGACAAACAGATGCTTGATTTTTTCGCGGTAACTCGGCGTCCTGTCCATATTCTGCTCTCTAAAGCAGATAAATTATCAAAAAACGATCAAATTAAAACCTTGTCCAGTGTGAAAAAAGCACTTCAACCTTACATTGCCCGTCAACAAGTTACGGTACAACTGTTCTCCAGTCTGAAAAAGCAAGGTATAGATGAGGTCAATCAAATTGCCACTGACTGGTTTACCCAGCAAACTAATCTGATAACAGACGCGGAAAAACCAGACCAGAGAACCACAGATTAATAGTTATCTGTCGTACTATACATCTGCCAGACTAAAACCATATCGATATTGAAATTTAAATAGTAGCAGTTTACATACAACTACAACGTATTCTTTGGAGAGAACCTGCCAGCCAGATAAGTATAAATAACTTTATCCGTTGGCTACAGGCAACTGATTTTTATTTTTCTGGCGGTTCCTGTTTCTGCTCGGCGTAAATTTAGGCAGTAAAAAATGCATACTTAAACCCTTGGGTTGTTGATTATCTGCATAAATTTTGCCATGGTGGCGATCAATGATGTGTTTAGTTAACGCCAATCCTAAACCTGTACCCGGTTTATTAGCACTACTGTCTGCACGATAAAAAGCAGTAAAAATATGCGGTAACTGATTTTCTGCTACACCGGGGCCATTGTCACTGATATCAACCTGCCATTGCTGTTTACCACCCTCATGCAGATAAACCTTAATTTCACTGCCATCAGGGCTGTAATTAATGGCATTACGCACAACATTATCAAAAGCCCGATATAAATAGCTTTCATTGGCTTTTACCATAGCAGTATCAGGAATATCACACTGCCATGATAAAGTTTGCTGATGCTGCATAGCTATGGCCTGATTGTCTTCCACGATTTGTTTGATTAGTGGCACCAAAGACAAAGGTTCCAGCGTAATAGGCAAATCAGAGGTTTCCAGCCGTGACAAGGTAAGCAGTTCACCTACCAGTAAATCCATACGCCCCAGTTCACTTTCTAGACGCTGCAAGTGTTGTTCCTGTTTTTGTGGTTGTACGTGAATCAAACCAATAATTGCTTGCATGCGTGCCAGCGGAGAGCGCATTTCATGAGATACATGGTGCAGCAGGTGACGTTCTTTTTCCACAAGCTTCTGCAGTTTATCTGCCATATTGTCAAACTGCACGGCTAGAGAATACAGTTCATCACGACGTTCTGATAGCTGATGAGAAACACGGGTCTGCAAATTTCCGTGAGCCAGACGATCCATCCCGCGCCACAATACGCGGATTGGCTGGGTAATATTATTAGCCAGAATATAGGCTGTTAATAAACCTACAACAATAATAAAGCTGAGAATAATAAATTCGTGCCAGACTGGTGCAATGGGTAAACCGGGAATAAAAAATGGGCTCGGCGGGCGTGGAGTACGTTCATGATTCCAGCCGCGAATCATGAAGAGATATTCTTCACCCAGTGAATTATAGGCAATCTGTACGAGTTTTGAGTGCGGATGCGACAAAGCGAACTCATGTGCTTTATCGATATCTTCAGGATCAATAGGGCGCCCTAGTATGTCATTTTTATTGTCACCGGTAATAACATACAGGTTTTCGCCACCCGGACTATTCCCCCACTCAACCAGTTGTTCGCGTATACCGGCATCACCACGTGCCTGAAACGCATTCATGGTGCTGCTCAGCAGATTTTCTTCAAAATTACGCTGTTGTTTAAACCGTGTTTCGGCTAAAGTGTTTTGTACCAGCCAGAATGAAGAACTGGCCACAAAAATGGCACAAACAATAACAGCACAAAAAGTAGCAAAGATACGGGGGAACAGTTTCATAAATCAGAACAGGCTGTTTATTAACAGCCTGTATCCACTGGTTCAGTTTTTTACAAACAGATAACCCAGACCACGCACAGTCTGAATCAGACTGGCATTGCCCAGCTTATGACGAATACTGGATATATGAACGTCGATACTGCGATCAAATTTAGCCAGCTTCCGGTCTAGTGCCTCCAGAGACAGTGTTTCTTTGCTAACTACTTGTCCGGCATGACGCATCAGAACTTCCAGCAGATTGAATTCGGTACTGGTCAGCTCCAGTGGTTCTTCTTCAATAGTAACCTGACGTTTAGCTGGATAAAGTACTACACCACTGGCTGAAATACTGTTCGGAATGCCATTCTGGTCATTGTCATGACTTTGATGTGTACGGCGGAGGATAGCATTGATACGAGCCAGCAATTCACGCGGCTGACAAGGTTTCGGCACATAGTCATCTGCACCCATTTCCAAACCGATAATGCGATCAATATCATCGCCTTTGGCGGTTAGCATAATAATCGGAATCTTGCTTTGAACCCGTACCGTTTTCAATACATCCAGACCGTTCATTTTCGGCATCATGGAATCCAGAACCACTACATCATACTGACCGGTTAAAATTTCTTTAACACCGGCTTCACCATCAGCAACGCGGCTGACTTCCAGACCTTCTGCTGTCAGATATTCAGTGAGCAGTTCAGTCAACAAATTATCATCATCAATTAATAATACGCGATTCATATCATCCTCCTAAATGGAAGTGCGTTGTCTGTATTGACTACAGACGAATTTACTATATTTACACTTTGTATCTTAACATGTAGGTTGAGATTATCTTTACAATAACAAGGCTTTTGCTCATTTTTTCATTAAAAAGCACTATGTTAAATATTTGTCTGAACTCTATAAACAATTCACTTTCTGCATGCTTTGCTGCTGATATTTCAGGCAATCTTGTTGCAATTGTGGTATTACTGCCACGGCCTTAGGCTGCTGTTTAAATCTGCTTATAAAACCAGGAACAAGTACAGGATAATAATGACTTACATGGCTGAACCACTCTTTAGCCTCATTATTCTGATGTGCTTGCTCTAAGTAAAATCCGCGCATGAAAGTGTTGCTATACGGGCGATACCGTCCGGCAAGCAATGCAGCCTGTTTACCCCATAAAGGTAAAAAAGAATCAGTAACATTCAACTTTTCGATAATTGCCATGTCTACATAATAACGAAGAAAGTACATTTGATTACGCAAATCATGCATACGGCTTACTTGTTCAGCCTGGGGCAGATTACGTTCAGCACGCACTTTTAAAAAACGCTGATAGTTCATCATTTGCCACAGAAGCAGAACCATCGAAATCAATACCACTATGGCGCAAAACTGATTTACACGGCCGGACGCCGGACGGCAAAACCGTTTCAAGTCTTCCTGTGATACAGGCGTTAATGCCACAAACAAAACAAACACAGCAAGAAAATAGCTGTACCACAGCGGATATTCCAGCATGCTGTGGCATAAAGACACCAGAATCATACTGATCAGCACAATTGATGCCGGATTAAATCCTTTACGTAAATGAGGCCAGATAACCCATAAAAAGCAGGCACTGACAATTAGCAGTCCGACTATGCCTGTTTCAGCCAGTAATTGTAGTACCAGATTATGACAATGAGTAAACAGCACAGTATTTTCATACTGACGAAAACCATTCGGATAAACATCTGCAATAGCAAAGCCCTGATATGAATAACTGCCCCAGCCATAACCAAACCACGGAGCGCTTTGAAATATCAGCCAGGCCTTATGCCACTCCATTTGTCTGCCAGACCGGGCAAATCCACCCTGTTCCAGCCGTGCTGTTCCGGATTGAAAATTGATATGCAGCAACATGTCAAATAATGGGCTTAATATCAGCTGAAACAGCAATACCAGACCTATGGCAATACCCAGCATCAGCAACAGGCGATTCGCTGCAGAGCCGGCACGCCAGCGCCAGAAAAATAGTGACAGTCCTATTACCAGCACATAGACAACAATCGTCCGTGAACCGATCAGTCCCATGATGCCGGTAAACCAGATTAATAAAACCCATACCAGCCAGTTAGGCAGACGTCGCTGTTCCCATAAAAAGCACAGTGCCAGCACGCCCCACATCAGATAATGCCCGAGATGATTGCGCTGTGCCAGCTGACCATAGATGTAATGATTACCCGGACCGCGCAATATTCCCGGTATCCGGCCTGCAATATCAGCAAACTGCATTACACATACGATTGACTGCAGTAATACACCCAGCACAAGAGCCATCGCCAGAATAGTGACAGCCTGAGTCTGGCCTATGCGAATCACCCATGCCCGTGCAGCCCATGCGAGCAAAGCCATTACTACAAATACCAGAGCAGTCAGATCAGACTGGCTGATATAAGTAAGATGCATAACTCTTGCCTGTAGCATCAGCAAAAAAGCGAGCAATAGCAGACTGATACAGGCAGGAGGAAATGAAAACTGAGTTTTGCGTGTCAGTACCGTTAATCCAGTCAGACAAAGAGCAAAAAATAACGTCCCGGCTTCCAGATAAAAGCTTGACAGCGTACCTACCCGCCAACTCGACATAAATGGCACAATGCATAAAGTCAGCATCCCCAGCCACCATATCAGTGTGGACAGACGGCAAATACTCGGACACGAATCAATTTGTGACTGATTCATACAACTCTCCAACGAATAACATCATTAGCCGGCTTATATTATTTATTAAACAGGCTGCCTGAAAATTCTCAGGCAGCCTGTTATTTCAGTAAAAAAGCAAAAGTGACAAAACTATTCTCTTCCCGAGTGGACTGTTAAAGCAGTCTTTTTGTTACTACTACCCCAACAGCGACACACCAGAATTCCTACTTCATAAAGAAGAATCAGCGGTATAGCAAGTAATGTTTGCGACAGCACATCCGGTGGAGTCACTACGGCAGCTACAACAAAAGCACCTACCACCACATAGGCACGGGCTTTTTTCAATTGCTGAACAGACACTACTCCGATTCTGTTTAACAGAATCACCAGTACAGGCACTTCAAATGTTACTCCGAATGCTACAAACATACCTAGAATAAAAGACAAATATTTATCTATATCAGTTGCCATACTGACACCGACAGGAATAACACCGGTAAGAAAACGGAAAATAACCGGAAAAACCAGATAGTAGGCAAATGCCATACCTAAAGCAAATAATAAAACACTGGCAATCAGTAATGGCAGTATCAGACGTTTCTCATGTCTGTACAAACCCGGTGCCACAAAAGCCCAGATTTGATACAGTGTATGCGGAAGTGTCAGCAGAAATGCTGCCATCAGTGTTACTTTTAACGGCACAAAAAACGGGGCAATCACTTCTGTGGCAATCATATGCTGACCTGCCGGAAGATTCGCCATTAATGGTTCAGCTACAAAAGTATAAATTTTTTGCGCAAAGGGCACCAAAACTGCAAAGCACAGCAGCAGAATTCCCAGAATCCACATCAAGCGGCGACGCAATTCCAGCAAATGATCAATCAGCGTCAATTCAGTATTTTCTTCAACCTGCTTCACAATCGGTTATCCATCAATGTCGGCGTACCCGCAGTTTAGGAGTAATGCTGTGCCGCGGTCGCATATCCCGCCGGCGTTGCAAAGCCTGCCGGCGTAACGATACCCGATGCAGCAACGGTGCTTCCCTTACCGGCAAATGATAATTTTGTGACGACCCAGAGAACTCAGGCGTACTGTCTGTTTCAGCCTGCTGTTCATCTTTAGAGAGCTGACGTTTAAGTGCATCTACTTCCCCGCGGATACTATGCACATTGGCATTGATATCATGCTCAAAAGAACGGGCTGCGGCTTCAATGCTGTCACGCGCCTGCCTGAATTCTGCCACACCGGCCTGCTGGCTTAGTTCGGTTTTAACATTATTAATGAAATTCTGAATGCGCCCGACCCAGAGACCGGCACTGCGTGCTACCTTGGGTAGTCGCTCCGGTCCGAGTACAACCAGAGCCACAGCAGCAATCAGTAAAATTTCACCAAACCCCAAACCAAACATAAATGCTTTCTACACTTTGCTGTCGTCTTTATTATGTTCGATTACATCATCATTTTTTGTGCTTTCCCGGTCACTTTCGTTCAGTCCCTGCTTAAAATCGTGTACAGCTCCGCCCAGATCTTTACCAAGATTACGTAATTTTTTGGTGCCAAAAACCAGTACAACAATCAGTAATACCAAAGCCCAATGCCAAATTGAAAAACTGCCCATGATGTTATCCTTTACTTCAACTGCCTAAAAAAACATGCGCCTGCTGTTTACTCACAGCTGCGCATATTTAAAATTCCATTGTAATTACTGTGGCTGGCGACTGGCTTTTTCAGTCAGACCAGACACATTTTGCCGCTGCTGCAATTCCTGCAATACATCTTCAACCCGAATCTGATGATAAGTTAATAACACCATCGTATGAAACCAGACATCAGCAACTTCTTTAACTAAATGCTGTTTATCTCCGTCTTTGGATGCCATTAATACTTCACCGGCTTCCTCAATAACTTTTTTCAGGATTTTATCTTCACCGGCATGCAATAACTGAGAAACATAAGAAGTTTGCGGTGAAGCCTCACGTCTGCTGTCCAGCACATCAGCCAGTTCAGTTAATACTCTGGAAAAATCTGCTTTTTCCTGTACTTGTGTCATCCTGCTTCCTCTTTAATCAGTATGTGTGTCCATTGGCAGGACGAGTATATATTTCATTTTCATTTTTGATAACCGGATCAGTGCTCTGCCAGTCACCATCATGATAAACACGATAAAAACAGCTGGCATGTCCGGTATGACAGGCAATACCTCCGGACTGCTCGACCAGCAGCACCAGTGCATCACCGTCGCAATCCAGCCGCATTTCATATACCTTTTGCGTATGCCCGGACTGTTCACCTTTCATCCATTGCTGCTGGCGTGACCGGCTGTAATAATGAGCCAGACCAGTACTTACTGTCTGACGCAAAGCTTCGGCATTCATCCATGCCACCATAAGAACGCGCTGAGTATGCCTGTCCTGCACCACCGCGCAAACCAGACCTTTATCATCCCACTTTATCGCATCCAGAAGCGTATCAAACACTGCAATTGTCCTTATTTTCAGGTAAACATACAACCATTATCGGCAGCCAGATTAGATACGCATCTCAATACCGGCCTGTTTCATGGCTATCTTGGCATCCTGAATACGTACTTCACCAAAGTGAAAAATACTGGCAGCCAGTACAGCATCAGCATGACCTTCCTGAACACCTTCTATCAAATGTTCAATATTGCCCACACCTCCTGATGCAACAACAGGAACCGACACAGCATCACTTACAGCCCGGGTTAACGGTAAATTAAACCCTGCACGGGTACCATCACGATCCATACTGGTCAGCAAAATTTCACCGGCTCCGCGTAAGGCCATATCCTGTGCCCAGGCTACTGCATCGAGTCCGGTATGCCGGCGTCCGCCATGAGTAAAAACCTCCCAGCAGGTATTCTCGGCATTGACTGCTTTAGCATCTACCGCCACAACAATTGCCTGATTACCGAAAAATGCACTGGCTTCACTAACCAGTTCAGGATTGGTCACTGCTGCGGTATTAATTGATACCTTATCAGCACCGGCATTAAGTAAGCGGCGCACGTCTTCAACACTGCGTACGCCGCCCCCTACTGTCAGCGGAATAAACACTCGGCTGGCTACCGCTTCAATAACATGTAAAATCGTATCACGATTATCCGAACTGGCAGTAATATCCAGAAAAGTCAGCTCGTCAGCACCTTCATCATTATAACGCTGTGCTACCTCAACCGGACTACCGGCATCACGCAAAGAAACAAAATTAATTCCCTTAACTACTCGCCCGTTATCAACATCCAGACAGGGAATAATACGTTTGGCTAAAGCCATAATAATGCCATCTTTCTCTGCTACTGAGCAGCAATCATTTACCTAGCCACTGCGCAACCAGAGCAAAAATATGATTCTGATAAAAATAGTAAACAATACCCACAACTAATGTATAAATCACGGCACTGGTAGTACTTACAGCAATAATATCAAAGAGCCATATGACAATGAATACAAATACCCATTGTGCTATCCATCCTACTAACCAGACATTGTTAACTTCCGGCCATGCATGTTCTATGATGCTGCTGAATACCATCATCGCCATCGTAAATATACTGGCCTGAAAAAAAGTCTGTCTCGGGCGGTTCATTGTAAACAATAGCCATAAAACTATTACTACCGCACCTAAGATGCTAACCATAAACGTCCTCCCTGATTACCTGTACAGTTACAGTCCAAAAATCATATTGGCTATCGGTATTAATCGAGTCCTATATGATTATTATTAATTTATACAAAATCAGATTATCAGAAAATATTCTGATACAAGCACTGTCAGCAAAATTTATTACTTATACTGATCAGCCATCCGCTGTGCTGCGGCCAGATCAAGTGAACCTTCATAAATCGCGCGTCCTACAATAGCTCCGGTAACACCCTGCTCGGCTACGGCACATAAAGCTTCCACATCGTTCATACTGCTCACCCCGCCGGATGCAATAACCGGCACAGAAGCTGCCTGTGCCAGCTTGACTGTGGCATCAATATTCACACCACTCATCATTCCGTCGCGACCAATATCAGTGTAGATAATGCTGTTAACACCATCATCCGCAAACTGTCTGGCCAGCTCAGTAACATGAATATCTGTCACTTTCGCCCAGCCATCAATGGCAACCATACCATCTTTGGCATCCAGCCCGACAATAATTTGTCCGGGGAAAGCTGCACATGCCTGACGCACAAATTCGGGATTATTCACAGCTGCTGTACCAATAATGACAAAACTCAGTCCTAGCTGCAGATATTGTTCAATTGTATGCAAATCACGAATGCCACCGCCAAGCTGTACAGGCACATTATCCGCTACCTGTTCAAGTATCGCTTTGATGGCGGTCATATTTTCTGGTTTTCCAGCAAAAGCACCATCCAGATCAACTAAATGCAAACGACGCGCACCCTGCTGACACCAGTGCACAGCCATCTGTGCAGGCTCATCAGAAAATACAGTGGCTTTTTCCATCAGCCCCTGTTGAAGACGTACACACTGTCCGCCTTTTAAATCAATTGCTGGAATCAATAACATATTAAATTCAAATATACTGACGAGTTAAACACCGGTACCTTTACTTCAGTTAAAACGTACCATCCCACCGCAAAAAATTACCCACCAGCTGCAAACCGGCCGCATGGCTTTTTTCAGTATGAAACTGCGTAGCAAAAACATTATCTCTGCCTGCTATACAGGCAAAATTACCGGCATAATCAGCCGTACCCAGAATAATTGACGGATCCTCTGGTCGCAGATAATAACTATGAACAAAATAAAACCATTCATCCTGAGCCACACCGGCAAATAAAGGATGCTCTTGCATCTGATGTACACGATTCCAGCCCATATGCGGTATTTTCAGTGGTCTGCCATCAGTACTTAATGCAGCCTGAAAACGCGGTACCGTACCCTGAAACCAGCCTAATCCGGCCGTATTACCCTCTTCGCTACATTCAAACAGCAATTGCGCGCCAACACAGATACCAAAAAACGGTTTGCGCCGCAATCCGTCTTCCAGTGCATCAGCCAATCCGCTCCGCTGCAAAGCAGCCATACAATCCGGCATAGCCCCCTGACCGGGAAAAATAATTTTATCAGCCTGATATACCTCATCCGGTTCGGCTGTCAGAATAACTTCCGCCTGCATCTGCTGTAACTGGTTTGCTGCCTGTACAGATTTCAGCACTGAATGCAGATTTCCCATACCATAATTGACAATGGCTACTTTCATCTTCATATCTTTATAAAATCAACTGAACATACCTGCAGCAAAAGTTTATCCGGAGTCCGGTTATCACTAACGGGCTGCCTGCAAAGAAACAGCTTGTTATCATACATGAACACCGGATAGCTGAAAATCTGAAACTGGCAGATTATGATACGTAGCCATAATCTTGCTAAAAAAACACATATTTATCAGCAATTATGCTGATTATTTCCATATTATCCATCAGAATTTTATTATCCGGTGACTGATTTCATTTATTTTTATCCGTTAAATTCAATGACAACTAACCGTAAAAAAATAATCCTAAAGATATAAATAACCGGCATATTCATCAGCAATTTGTTGTACAAGCCGATAGAAACTGTAATCAATCACTTCAAATACAACATAACGTATATAAGACAGCCATCAGTAATTGTGATTTGCAAAATAAATTATTGCAGATGGTTTCATAATTACTCGTACAGACCGACATAAATAAATTTATCCGCCAATGTATACACACCAGCGGATTAGAATCTATACAAAACCATTATGCAGTCAGCGTACCTTTCGTCGACGGCATCACCCCTGCCATTCGCTCATCCTGAGTAACAGCCATTCGCAAAGCACGACCGAAGGCTTTAAAAATCGTTTCTGCCTGATGATGAGCATTCAAACCACGCAAATTATCAATGTGCAAAGTCATCATGGCATGATTCACTAAACCATGAAAAAATTCACTGAACAAATCCACATCAAACCGGCCGATTAACGCCCGGGTAAACTCTACGTTATACACCAGACCGGGACGACCGGATAAATCCAGCACCACCCTGCTCAAAGACTCGTCCAGCGGCACATAACTGTGACCATAACGCGTAATACCGCATTTATCACCCAGTGCCTGTTTTAACGCCTGTCCCAGCGCAATACCAATATCTTCAACAGTATGATGATCATCAATATGCAGATCTCCGCGACAACGGATATCCAGATCAATCAACCCATGACGGGCAATCTGATCAAGCATATGCTCCAGAAAAGGCACTCCGGTATCAAAATTTCCTACACCGGTGCCATCAAGATTAATACTTATTTGTATTTTTGTTTCACTGGTATTACGCGTAATTGTCGCAGTTCGCATGCAATGTTCCATTTCAGAATTATTTATATATGCAGTAGTATAAATTGCCTGCAGCATTTCTCCACTACACCTACAATCTATATCAACTCAATTCTGCCGGCAAGATCAGCCGGTGTTTTCTTTAAGCAAACACAAAAAACACTTTTATCAGATAAAATATTATCAAATCATCCTCTCTTGCTTTCGATCAGCCTGACTACATATTAAAATCAATATTTATCTTTTTATTTATTGTAATTATGAGTCAAACCAGCCATTATCAGTTACATCAGATAGACAATATTTCTCTGCAACGCCTGTGCGGCGTATTAGACCAGCACATTATCAGCCTGGGCAAAGCTCTGGATCTTGAAATTACCCGTCGTTTTGACCATTTTACCTTAAGCGGAGAACATATCAGTCAAGGAGTGAAAGCATTGGAGAATCTGGCCAGCATAGCGCGTGAGCGCGATATCAGCGATAGTGACATCCATTTAGCTGCGGTAGAAGCCAAAACCACCACCCAGGAAAATTCAGACTACCATGAACCCAAAGTCTGGACACTGCGCACCCGCCGCGGCAACATCAGCGGGCGCACCCCGCGTCAGAACGGTTATATACAGGCATTATTAAAACATGATGTCGTATTTGGTCTGGGACCTGCCGGTACCGGTAAAACCTATCTTGCTGTCGCCGCCGCAGTAGATGCCATTGAAAAACATCAGGTAGAACGTATCGTACTGGTTCGTCCAGCTGTAGAGGCCGGAGAAAAACTCGGATTTTTGCCGGGCGATCTGGCACAAAAAGTCGATCCGTATCTGCGTCCCCTGTATGACGCCCTTTATGACCTGATGGGCTTCGACCGTGTGACCAAACTACTGGAAAAAGGGCTGATTGAAATCGCACCTTTGGCCTATATGCGCGGACGCACACTTAACGGAGCCTATATTATTCTGGATGAAGCCCAGAATACCACACCGGAACAAATGAAAATGTTCCTGACCCGTATCGGCTTCGGAGCCAAAGCAGTGATTACCGGTGACATCAGCCAGATCGACTTACCTAAAAATATCAAAAGCGGTCTGAAAGATGCGCGTGAAAAACTTAGCAACATTGAGGGGATTTATTTTCACGTATTCACCAGCGAAGACGTAGTACGCCATCCGTTGGTACAGAAAATTGTCGACGCTTATGATGAAGCAGCTGAAAAAGAACAGTAATCTTTTGATTAATGATTAAACAAAGCACGCTGATAACGCAATAAAATAATTTGATTACCGGCAGAAGCTGCATATTCCGCACAGACAGGAAAATGATATTTTCCCGCCTGCTGCTAACAGCATAACTGTCAAACAACCCAGACATATCCATTTTCCGGCATGTTAAACTACATCCGGTAAATAAATTCCAACCGACATAAATATGATGAAAACTATTCTGATCACAGGCTGTTCCAGTGGTATCGGGTATGCAACCGCTCAGCTTCTGCGACAAGACAACTGGCGCGTTTATACAAGCTGCCGTCGGGCAGAAGATGTAAAGCGCTTACGTTCAGAAGGTTTTCACAGTCTGCAACTGGATATTACCAATGATGAACAGATACAGGCAGCTATCGAAACCGTAATAGCCGAATTCGGCCACCTTGATGCTTTATTTTGCAATGCCGGTTACGGTCAGACAGGCGCAGCCGAAGATCTTTGCCGGGCAGCCTTACAGGAACAGTTTAATACCAACGTATTCGGCACATGGCAATGCATCAACGCAGCAATGAAAATTTTCCGGCGTCAGCAGCATGGTCGTATTCTGGTAAATTCCAGCATACTGGGCTATGCAGCCATGCCATGGCGCAGTGCTTATACCAGCAGTAAATTTGCACTGGAAGGACTATGTGATACATTGCGTCATGAAACTCATGCCAGTGGTATTTATATCAGCCTGCTTGAGCCCGGCCCCATCACCAGTCGCTTTCGTCCCAATGCACTGATTAAATTCAAACAATATATAGATGTTGAAAACAGCGTGCATCGTGCCGCCTATCAGGCACAGCTCAACCGCCTGCAGGCTGCCGGTTCTGTCGCACCGTTTACACTGACTGCCGAACAATGCGCCCAGGTCTGCGCCCGTGCACTCAATGCCAGCAAACCTAAAGCACGTTATCCGGTTACCGTCCCGGCACACCTTTTCTGGTATCTGAAAAAATTCCTGCCCATCAGCTGTCTGGACTGGCTATGTCGCACTGCCGTCAGAAAACAGGGAAAATCAAATTGACCCCTGACACAGCCATTTGTCCCAACCAGCCCGCAAAAATCTTATAACAATGACAGAATTATTCAGTACCCCCTCATTATCCCGCAAAGGTAATAACACCAGAATCGCCCTTATCCGCAGCGGCGTAGCAGCCATGACCACACACGGCTACATCAGTGCCAATATTGAAAGCATACTGAAACAGGTAGGCGTACCCAAAGGTTCTTTTTATCACTATTTCAAGAGTAAAGAAGAGTTTGGCATAGCCATACTCGAATACTACGACCACTTTTTTACTGAAAAACTGGAACAACATTTATTAAACCAGAATATCTCTTCCGCACTGGCCAGAATTAATGCATTCTGCACAGATGCCAAAACCAGCATGGTCAAATATCATTTCAACAGAGGTTGTCTGGTGGGTGAGCTAATGCAGGATGAATCTCTTCTGCCACAAAATTATCCTGCTTTACTCAATAATATCCTGCACAACTGGCAGGAAAAAATAGCCTGCTGTTTGCAGCTAGCGCAACAGCAGCAAGAAATCAGTTCACAAACAGACTGCACAAAACTGGCTTACTTCTTCTGGCTTGGCTGGGAAGGTGCAGTCAGCCGTGCCAAATTACTCAAAAATGCAACGCCGCTGGATATCTTTACCGAACAGTTTTTTAATCTGATAAAAAACCATTAGTCAGCTTCCAATATCTGTTGCCAGCCATAATTAATGACACTCTACTTAACTGAAATTTAATCAAAATCCCTTATACTTGGATAGATTCGGCAATAATTACTTACAACTAGACAACCGGTCTATAATAAAAATAAACCATTCGTCTAGTTAACTGTAACAGGAATATCATCATGCTATCCAAAGCCATACTCTTAGAAAAAAATCAGACTGAATTTTCCTGCAACATCCAAAATATTAGTGAAGACACCCTGTTGCAACAATCAGGTGATACCCTGATTGAGGTGCAGTATTCAAGTTTGAATTATAAAGATGCCCTGGCTATTACCAACAGCGGACCTGTGGTACGGCAGTGGCCGATGATTCCCGGTATAGATGGTGTCGGAACCGTTATTAGCACCAGCAGTAAGCATTTCAAAGCCGGAGATAAAGTGATTTTAAATGGCTGGGGCTGTGGAGAAACCCACTGGGGCTGCATGAGCCAGCGTGCTTTTCTCAATGCAGAATGGCTTATCCCCCTACCCGCAGGCATAACTGCCCGACAGTCCATGATTATCGGAACCGCCGGATATACAGCAGCCTTGTGTGTACAACGTATAATCGAGCATGGCATTACCCCAAAACAGGGTAATATTCTGGTTACCGGAGCCACCGGCGGTGTCGGATCAGTGGCGATTATGTTACTCATCCGGCTGGGCTATACCATTACCGCAGCTACCAGCAAAATCAACGATACAGATTATCTGCAGCAACTAGGTGTGCAGCATATTATCGACAGCAAAACCTTGTCTGATACAGGCAAACCATTACAAAAGGAACAATGGTCGGCAGCCATTGACGTGCTTGGTTCTCATAGCCTGGCTAATATCTGCGCACAAATCCGGTATGGTGGCATTGTTACTGCCTGTGGGTTGGCACAGGGTATGGATTTTCCGGCCACAGTTGCGCCATTTATTTTGCGAGGTATCACTCTGGCAGGTATTGATAGCGTCATGGCATCACGAGCAAAACGTATTGCAGCCTGGGATTTTCTTGCCAGACATCTGGACATTCAGCAATTAGAAAATATCGCGCATACCATATCGCTGAATCAGTGTCGCGACATTGCAGAAGATATCATTAGTGGTAAAATCCGAGGACGATTTATTGTCGACGTAAACCATTAAACCGATAATAGTAAACCTAATCTGCTGCCGGATATGACTTGCAGCTAACAAATATCCGGCATAATCTTTTATTATATCGTTAACAAGCAACATGCTAACTTAAAGCAATACTAAAATAACCGTAGTCAATTTCAACCATACATAATCATCCTGTATCAATGAATCCGCTAACCGTCTATCTTGCATCAGGCAGCCCGCGCCGGCATGAAATCCTCATTAATCTTGGCTACCATGTATTGCGGCTAAATGCAGAGATCGATGAGACCCCCTATCCAGATGAAAACGCCACAGATTATGTTCAGCGCATGGCAAGCATGAAAAACCGTGCAGCACTCAATGCTTGGCAGCAAAGCAAACAACAGCCACCAGAATTTCCCCTTATCAGCGCCGATACCACCGTCAGCCTGAATAATCTGATTCTCGGCAAACCGGAAAATATCAACGATGCAACTCGCATGCTTAAACTGCTGTCAGGACAACAACATCATGTCCATACAGCAGTCTGCATCTATTGGCAAAACCAAACCTTTCAGACCCTGCAAACCAGTATAGTCAGTTTTGCCGCCTTAAATGATGAACAGATTGCCGCTTATATTGCTACCGGTGAGCCATTGGATAAAGCCGGAGCTTACGGTATTCAAGGGCTGGGCGGAATGCTGGTCGAGCATATCAGCGGCAGCTTCACCGGCATCATGGGTTTGCCTGTATACGAAACTACTCAGCTGCTCACCCAATGTGGCTGTACACCACTTACCCGATCATAATAAGCAGAATTAAATCAGCATCCGTACAACTACCATGAAAATTCCTCTTCCACTATTCACTCTTACACTTATCTGCCTGACAGCCTGTTCACATAATGAGAGCACACACAGCATCAGTGAAGCTGCGGCTATCACCGCTTCGGATATCCAAAGTACCCATCTGGAAACCACCACTACCCTGGACCGGATTGCAGATGAAATAAACTCAGCCAGTAACGCTTCAGGCTCAAACAGCCATCCGGCCCGTTCTGCCTCCCTGCCTGCACAACATCAGTAAACTTATTGTGTGCCATCACAATTTATCTGCATTCGATAGCATCAATACAAACCAATTCAAAACTATAAAATAAGTTAGCTTTGATTAGTATGAGTAATATCCGACAGCATAACAGATAAAAAACAAACCATTACCAGCCATCCGCAGCAGGCATAATTGACGCAGAAAAATCAAAAATCTACCATTCTTGATTAAATAACTTAATCAAGATGAGCACAATTGTGGTTGATACAGCAGCAAAACACAATCAGCATGGCGGCGTAAGAGCCGGCGCCGGACGCAAAGCCAGAATTGCCGGACCCAAAATAGTCAAACGCATTCCCGTCAGCCTGATACCGGCAGTAGAACACCTGATGAATCAGCTGGCTGTTACCCCGCTGCGACCGGCACAGCATCTGCCTGCCGACTACTGGAAAATAGCCGACAACCTCACGCGGCTCAACATTCCCTTAGCCACCGAAACCATTCCCGCCGGCTTTCCCAGCCCGGCAGAACCCTATATCAGCGATTATCTGGATTTCAACCAGTACCTGATAAAAAATCAGGCTGCCACCATTGCCGTACGCTGCGGTGGTGATTCTATGCAGGATGCTGGCATCAGCCGTAACGATTTGCTTATCATCGACCGCTCCCTCACACCCAAACACCGTGATATCGTCATGGCCGATTTAGGTAATGAATTTACCATCAAACGACTGCACAAACTGGATAACAACCGCATCGAACTACACTCCGAAAACAGCAGCCAATCTTATCCCAATTTCAGCTTAAAAGAAGGCGACACCCTTGCCATCGTCGGCGTCGTAACCTACGTTATCAAACACATCCGCTAACCCAGAAACCATGTTTTCAGATCAGCAACTTGCCTTTGTCGATATCGAAACTACCGGCGGACGCACCACCAGCGACCGTATTACCGAAATCGCGGTTATTTACACAGAAGCCGGACAGCAGCAGCCACAAACTTTTCATACCCTGCTTAATCCCGATACCAGCATTCCGCCTTTTATTCAATCTCTTACCGGCATCAGCAATAAAATGGTAGAAAAAGCACCTTATTTCGATAATGAAATTGCCGACCGGCTGGCAGCCATCTTCAAAGAGCGAATCTTTATAGCGCACAATGTGCGTTTTGATTACGGCTTCATCAAAGCGGCTTTTAAACGTCTGGGCAGAACATTCAACCCGCAGCAACTGTGCACCGTTAAACTATCGCGTCTGCTTTATCCTGAACACAAACATCACGGACTGGACAAAATTATTGCCCGCCATAACATCGACATGCAAAACCGTCACCGGGCCTTTGCCGATGCCCGGGCTATCTACGACTTCTGGCAGCAGCTCAGACACAACTTTCCCGCGAACATCCTGCATCAGGCCTGTAAAACCATCATGCAGCGCCCCAGCCTGCCCGCTCACCTGCACAGCGATGTTCTGGACAACATCAGCGACGATTACGGCGTGTACCTTATTTATGGTGACAACGACATTCCTCTGTATATTGGCAAAAGCAAGCAAGTTAAAACCCGCCTGATGAGCCATTTCAGTCAAGACGTGCACAACAGCAAAGAAATGAGCCTGTCACAGCAAGCCAGAAAAATCGACATTATCCCCTGTAGCGGCGAACTGGACGCCTTGCTCACCGAATCAGCTCAGATTAAGCAGCGTCAGCCCATTCTCAACCGCCGCCTGCGCCGTCAGAAAGACCTGTTCAGCTTCCGGCTGAATACCAATACTAACGGATACAATACCCTGAGCATTGTACCCATGCGCCACGTTCAGCTTAACCGCGAACAGCACTATTACGGCCTGTTTCACAACAAAAGCGATGCACAGAAAAGCATTAAAAACATCATCAGCAACACCGATCTGTGTCTGCAAATTCTAGGGATCGAAAAAGGCAGCAATAACCGCCCCTGCTTCCGCCATCAGCTGCATCAGTGCAGTGGTGCCTGCATCAACAAAATTACCGCCGACATGCACAACCTCAAACTTGCATTGGCCTTACAGAAAATTAAACTGGCTGCATGGCCGTTTAGTAGTTACGCCTATATAAAAGAACAGCACAAATACCACATCTTTCACCACTGGATTTATCTGGGCAGTGCCAGCAATACCGATCAACTGCAAACCCTGCTCAATCAGCCGCAAGGACAGCTTGATCGCGACATCTATCAAATCATCCGTCAGCATAAACATCTGCTGCAAGCCCTGAATCCTGCCCATGTTTGCCCTGATTGACGGCAATAACTTCTATTGCTCCTGTGAAAGAGCCTATCGCCCCGAACTCAGGCAGCAACCCGTTATCGTACTAAGCAATAACGATGGCTGCGTCATTTCCCGCTCCAATGAAGCCAAAGACATGGGCATCAGAATGGGCGTACCTTACTTTCAGATTCAGCACCTCGTGCGGCAAGGCAAACTAATCGTTTTCTCGTCCAACTACGAGCTGTATGCCGACCTGTCGCGACGCATGATGAGCACCATCGCCTCACTGGTACCGGCCATTGAAATCTACTCAATCGACGAGTGCTTTGCCAGCCTGCACGGTCTGAACAACCTGCATCAGCTCGGCCACAATATCCGCTCCCGTATCCAACAATGGGTAGGTATACCGACATGTGTCGGCATTGCCCCTACCCGTACACTAGCTAAGTTTTGTAACCATCTGGCCAAACGCCACCGCCATCACTTCAATGGCGTTGTTGTCTGGACAGACTGGAATCAGAATATCAGACAACGAGCCCTTGCTAGCGAACCGGTTACCGAAATCTGGGGTATCGGCCGCAGAACCGGTCACAAACTCGCCGCCCAAGGCATTCACACCGCTCTGGATTTCATCAATGCCCATACCCCAACCTTAAGAAAACAATTTGGTGTTGTACTCGAACGTACCCAGCGGGAAATGCAGGGAATTCCCTGTAGCGAACTCATCACAGAAGAAGCCGGTCGCCAGAATATCGTCCGTAGCCGCAGCTTCGGCAACATAGTCACCAATCTTGACGGTTTACAGGCGGCCGTCAGCCATCACATTACCGCCGGAGCAGCCAAACTGCGCGAACAAAACAGTCAGGCACATATCATTGGTGTATTTATCTACACCAATCGCTTTCGCCACGACCTGCCACAATACAACGGCTACCGGATTACCAAACTGCCTCAGGCCAGTAACGATACACTCACCCTTAACCACATTGCCCGGCACCTGTTAAACAGCATCTACCGTCCCGGCTACGAATATAAAAAATGTGGAATTGAACTGGGTGGCATCGAACCAGTGCACATATTCCGGCAGTTAGATTTACTCTGCCATAGCCAGCACAATCATCGCCCTGAACTAATGAGAGCATGGGACAACATTACCAGCCGCTACGGCCGCAGCAGCATCCGGCTTGGCAGCGAACTGCAATCCGGCGACTGGCTTATGACCCGAACTCATCTAAGCAACTGTATTACAACCAAATTTACAGAAATATTAACTATATAAATACTTTACACAGACTATCCATAACCAAGATCGTCTTTTAGAGGATAGGTTTTCAGTGCAGATTAGGATTTACAGATGGTTAAATCAGTTAACAATGTCATATTCGATACACCGTTATTTTTTGTCAGAATGAAAGATACGTTATATCGAGACGAAAAAAACTAATTCACTATTACATACAAAGTGTATTTTTAGGTAGTTCTATTTGTATCTTATACTATCTCGCAACAATAACTGAATGTAAGGTATTAACATATTTTGAAATAAAGGCTACATTATCGCCAAACACTTCCTGCCAGTCATAGCTGTCAAAAGGTGACTCATTGATCAATACATCAGTAGTGATATCACCATTTTCATTCACATAATTTATAATGGTTTTTAAATATTCTTGCTGTTGTGAATTAAGCTGATTATCGGATAAAAATTGACTAAAACGTTTTTCAGCGGCTTGTTTGTCCAAACCAACAATAGAGCGTATAAAGGCAGCTACATTGCCACCTGCTAGGGTATTAGAAGTAAATTTATTATATTCCCTTTTTGTTCCAAGTTCGTTCCATAATACATTTTCAAGTTCAACAGTATCAGCACGAGTAATAGGCTCAAGATTACGTATTTTTGAATAACGGGATTCCAGGAGTTTTCAATTAAATAATCGATAACACGTTGTTTGTAAGTTTTCACAGAAAATAAGCTTTCTGTTTCACCTACATATTCAATAAAGTCTTCAATATCTACATTAAATGTTTGACCATTAGCATCGTCCTTTAAATGCTTAATTAAATCACGCAACTCAACACGCACATACTCAAGTTTATCCAGTTCTGGTGTTTGCCAGAAACTATCCATTAAAACCTCTTTAATAATTGCTATTTTCTCTTTTATCTCTTTAATAGTACCTTCCTCATAGAGTGCCTGTACTAAATTAACAACACTCTTTTGGCTTTTACTTGCTTTTTTAGATTTACTCAATAAACTCAGTTAAATATTAAATAGTAATAAATTAAATTTCTTGGCGCTTTCATCTTAATCTTCGATGATGTCTTTTTATAAGTAACTAAGTATTAACAAGTTATTTATTTTAATAATGAATACAAAGATATAGCGTTCATTGGTGTGCCAAACATTAACCATGGGAATGCCTCAACATGCTTATCCAAGCAAAGTGATTGTTCATGGTGATAGTTGTGGTCAATATTATTGTGATGATTGCCAAGTCATATTAACTGCTTAAGGTTTGAAATGCAGCATTAGTCATAAAGGCATTTGTTATGATAATGTGGTGGTTAAAACTTCTTTAATAATCTTAAAACAGAATAGATCTATTGACATAAGTTAGATGATATAACACAGGCTAATTCAATGATTTTATAGCATATTGAGGTACTATAACTATGTAAAAAAATATTTACATTTAAATTATTTATCATCTGTTCAATTCGGAAATAAATGGACAGAATAATTTAATAAATCTGTCCACTAAAATGGGAGCAGATAAAACTTATTAAATAGAATTAATTTTCCAAGCAGCTTAAAACCATAACTTCGACTTATCATTTATTTTCATCAAGTATGTATGGCTAAGAAATAAAATAATCAGGTAATACATGAACACTCATACAGAAACACTTTTTTCAGAAGTTGAAACAGCAAATAGTAAACAACTTGCTGTTTTAAAAGCTAACTTCCCTCAATGCTTTGATAAAAACGGGGCGTTTATTCAAGAAAAATTTCTTGAGATCGTCAAATCATCGGATGTTGAGCTCTCTAAAGAGTCATACAGCTTAAACTGGCTTGGCAAATCCTATGCCCGTCTGTTGGCTAACCTACCACCAAAGACGTTGCTAACCGAAGATAAAGACCATAACCAACGTGAAGAGAACAAGAACAGTCAGAATCTGTTAATCAAAGGGGATAACCTCGAAGTATTGAAGCATATGGTTAATGCTTATACTGAAAAGGTGAAAATGATTTATATTGACCCGCCATATAACACAGGTTCTGATGGGTTCGCCTATAACGATGATCGCAAATTTACGCCTGAACAGCTTTCTGAGTTGGCGGGTATCGATATTGATGAAGCTACACGCATCCTAGATTTTACTGTCAAAGGTTCAAGCAGCCACAGTGCATGGCTGACATTCATTTATCCTCGTTTGTATGTGGCTCGTGAACTTTTAAAAGAAGATGGTGTTATCTTCATATCCATAGATGATAATGAAGATAAACAGTTAGGCTTATTATGCGACGAAGTATTTGGTCAAGTTAATTTTGTTGCAAAACTTCCTACAATCATGAATCTTAAAGGAAACCATGATAACTTTGGCTTTTCAGATACACATGAATATATATATGTATATGCTAAAAACAAAGATATTTGTCATTTAGGCCAATTCGATATCGATGAAAATGAAGTTGAAAAAGAATGGGATGAAGATGAATACGGCCTATTTAAGAGAGCTGATACATTAAAACGTACAGGTCAAGATGCTTCAAGAAAATCAAGACCAAAAGGTTGGTTTCCTGTATTCATCAGTTCAGAAAACAAGGTTTATGTAACAGATGATGACACACCTCTACACGAAAATGATTATGTTATTTACCCAGTAAGCCCTACAGGTGAAGAACTTTCGTGGTCATGGGGAAAGGAAAAAATAAATGACGAATTTTATAACTTGATAGTAATAGATATAAAAGATGGTAAAAACATCTATAAAAAACAGCGGCCAGCTCTTGGTGATCTACCAACTAAAAAACCAAAATCAATTTGGTATAAACCTGAATATAGTACGAGCACAGCAACAACTGAACTTAAAAACCTTTTAGGAGATAAGCTATTTGACGGTCCAAAGCCTGTTCCTCTCATATCTGATCTTATAAAAATCGGAACAAAAAAGGACTCATTGGTTCTTGATTTTTTTGCCGGTTCAGGAACAACAGCAGAAGCTGTTGTGTATTTGAATGATAAAGATTCTGGATGCAGGAATTTTATATGCATACAACAAGATGAGGGTATAAATAAAACAAAGAATGCTTATTCTATTGGGTATAGATCTATTTTTGAAATAACTAAAAAAAGAATACAGGAAGTTTTTATTCAAAGAGCAGCCACAAGTAATAATATAGCCCAAATAGGTTTCAAAATAATTCATACCACTGATGACTTTAGAGCAAAAGATGAGTCTGAACTTACACTATCTAACCATACTTTCTTTGATGATGCAGTGTTAACATCTGAACAGTATTACAGCCTATTGACTACATGGTGTGTGTATGATGGTAGTTTATTAACAACACCAATTGAAGATGTTGATCTTAATGGCTATAAAGCGCACCTATGTGATAGTCGCTTATATCTGATTGCGCCTAATTTTACCAGTGAAGCCCTGAAAGCATTACTTCAAAAGTTAGACACAGACAAAGACTTTTCCCCTAACAAAGTTGTATTTTATGGCAGCAACTTCGAAAGTGCGAAACAGATGGAACTTAATGAAGCACTAAAAAATTATGCGAATAAAAAATCTATTGATTTAGATTTGGTGGTGAGGAACTAATAATGTCTAAAGGGTTCACATTCGAAAAGAATTTACCTTATCAAAAGGCTGGCGTTGATGCGGTATTGTGATGATTGCCAAGCCATATTAACTGTTTATGGTTTAAATAGAATTAATTTTCCAACCAGCTTAAAACCATAACTTCAACTTATCATTTATTTTCATCAAGTATGTATGGCTAAGAAATAAAATAATTAGGTAATACATGAACACTCATACAGAAACACTTTTTTCAGAAGTTGAAACAGCAAATAGTAAACAACTTGCTGTTTTAAAAGCTAACTTCCCTCAATGCTTTGATAAAAACGGGGCTTTCATTCAAGAAAAATTTCTTGAGATCGTCAAATCATCGGATGTTGAACTCTCCAAAGAGTCATACAGTTTAAACTGGCTTGGCAAATCCTATGCCCGTCTGTTGGCTAACCTACCGCCAAAAACGTTGCTAACCGAAGATAAAGACCATAACCAACGTGAAGAGAACAAAAACAGTCAGAATCTGTTAATCAAAGGGGATAACCTCGAAGTATTAAAGCATATGGTTAATGCGTATGCTGAAAAGGTGAAAATGATTTATATTGACCCGCCATATAACACAGGCTCTGATGGGTTTGCCTATAACGATGATCGCAAGTTTACACCTGAACAGCTTTCTGAACTGGCTGGTATCGATCTTGATGAAGCTACACGTATCCTCGATTTTACTGTCAAAGGTTCAAGTAGTCATAGTGCATGGCTGACATTCATTTACCCCCGTCTTTATATTGCTCGTGAGCTTCTCCGCGAAGATGGCGTTATCTTTATTTCGATTGATGATAACGAACAATCACAATTAAAAATTTTATGTGATGAGATATTTGGTGAAATGAACTTCATTTCAAATATAGCTAACATCAATAACCCGAAAGGGCGTTCAGATGACAAATACATTGCTCGCTCTCATGAATATATCTTGTGCTATAAAAAAGAAAAAATTGATTTTTTTGGGTGGGAACCAGAGGAAAACGTAACTAAAAGATATAATAACACGGACGGTGAAAATAAATTTAGGTATATTGATTTAAGAAAAACTGGAAGCAATGATAGGAGAGATGATCGACCAAATTTATTCTATTATTTTATGTATAATGAGGCAACAAAGGATTTTTACCCAACATATAAAGAAGAAAAAAAAGATGGGTATATTTCAATAAAACCAACACGTGAGGATGGATCTGATGGAAGATGGCGATGGAATTTAGATTCAGCAAGAGAAAAAAGTCATCTACTAGAGCCTCGTTATATGTCTGTCCGTTCAAAATGGACTATAGCTGTTAAAGATTATTTAACAGAAGATAAAAGAGTAAAACCAACAAGTTCGTGGACGCATAAATTTGCAAATAGCGAGAGAGGAACTGAAGACTTAGTCACTCTAGGCTTTAATAAAGAGGTATTCCCTAATCCAAAACCCATTGGATTGATAAATGCCATTCTAACAATTATTGTAAATAATAATGATCTAGTATTAGATTTTTTTTCAGGTTCTGGCTCAACTGCACATGCAGTATTAGAGCATAATCTAATAACTGGAAAAATGATCAATTACATTTCAGTTCAATTAGATGAAGAATGTGATGGTGGAAGCGAGGCATATAAATCTGGATATAAAAATATATTTGAAATTACTAAATCACGGATAAAAAAAGCCTCTAAGAGCATTCTTACTAAAAATCCTGATTATAGTGGTGATATAGGGTTTAAAATATTTGAAACAGTCAATGATTTTCGTACAAAAGATGAGTCAGAACTTACGTTATCGAACCATACCTTCTTTGATGATGTTGTATTAACTCAATCACAGTACGACACCCTACTGACTACATGGTGCCTGTATGATGGCAGTTTGTTGACAACACCTATTGAAGATGTTGATCTTAATGGTTATAAAGCGCACTTGTGCGATGGTCGTCTGTATCTGATTGCGCCTAATTTCACCAGTGAAGCACTGAGAGCTTTACTTCAAAAGCTGGACTCAGACAAAGATTTTGCCCCTAACAAAGTTGTATTTTATGGCAGCAACTTCGAAAGTGCGAAACAGATGGAACTTAATGAAGCACTAAAAAATTATGCGAATAAAAAATCTATTGATTTAGATTTGGTGGTAAGGAACTAATCATGTCTAACGGGTTCATATTCGAAAAGAATTTACCTCATCAAAAGGCTGGCGTAGATGCGGTGATGAATGTCTTTGTATCCGCCATACCTCAGCAGACGGATCATGTCGCTATTCGCCTGTTAGCTAATCCAGAACTGAATTTATCTGAACAACAATACTACAACAACTTAAAAAAAGTTCAGAAGTTCAATGGTATTGAGCACTCAAAAGATAATTACGATGCTAAAAGCAATGTGATTGATGTTTCTATGGAAACAGGTACAGGTAAAACTTATACTTACACCAAAACAATTTTTGACTTGAACAAATCCTTTGGCATTAATAAATTTATCATCATTGTTCCTACCTTATCAATCAAAGCCGGAACAGTAAACTTTTTAAAAAGTGATGCTTTAAAAGAACACTTTCGAGATGATTATGAGCGTGAACTAAAGACTTACGTTGTTGAAAGTCAGAAAAATTCAGGTAAAAATGCAAAATCATACATGCCTCAAGCTATCCATGATTTTGTTGAAGCAAGTAATTTTAATAAGAAATACATACACGTTCTTGTGATCAACTCAGGGATGATTAACTCTAAGTCTTTAACTGATACTTATGATGTTAGCTTGTTTGATAACCTTTTTGATACTCCATTTTCTGCACTTAGTGCGATAAAACCATTCATTATCATTGATGAGCCTCATAAATTTCCTACGGCTAAAAAGACATGGGAAAATATTGAAAAATTTAATGCACAATATATCATCCGCTATGGCGCAACTTTTAGTGAAGGCTATAAGAACTTAGTTTATCGTCTTACAGCCGTGGATGCATTCAATGAAGATCTTGTTAAAGGTATTGATGCATACATTGAAGATATTGTCGGTGAGGGTAATGCCAATCTCAAGTTCGTCAAATCTGACGGAAAAGAAGCTACATTTGAACTGAATGAAAATAGCAATAAAAAAACGTTTAAATTAGCCAAAGGTGAATCACTATCTAAGACGCATAGTGCGATCCATGATTTAACTCTTGATGCTTTAAACAAGACTACAGCAGTGTTAAGTAATGGTATTGAGCTAAAAATTGGTAACTCGATAAACCCCTATTCTTACGCTCAGACACTTGCGGATAACATGATGCGTAAAGCTGTCAAAGAACACTTTAAATTAGAGAAAGAGTATCTGACACAAAGGCCACGCATAAAGCCTCTTACTCTTTTCTTCATTGATGATATTGAAGGCTATCGTGATGGTAATGATATTGCCGGAAGCCTGAAAAATAAGTTCGAAGAATATGTTTTGGCAGAAGCTAATGAATTGTTAAAAATAGAGAAAGATGAGTTTTATAGAAACTACCTTGAAAAAACTGTTAAGGATATATCTTCTGTTCATGGTGGTTATTTTTCAAAAGACAATAATGATAAAGATGAAAAAATTGAGCAGGAAATCAATGAAATCCTTCATGACAAAGAGCTTCTATTGTCTTTAGAAAATCCTCGCCGCTTCATTTTCTCTAAATGGACGTTGCGTGAGGGATGGGATAACCCAAATGTCTTTCAGATTTGTAAGCTCCGTTCGAGTGGTAGCACCACATCTAAACTTCAAGAGGTAGGGCGTGGTTTACGTCTTCCTGTGAATGAATACATGTGCCGTGTGAAGGACCGCAATTTTACTCTCAACTATTATGTTGATTTTACAGAAAAAGATTTTGTCGATTCTCTTGTAAAAGAGGTCAATGATAGCTCTTTCAAAGAAACCGTTCCGAGTAAGTTTACTCAGGAGCTTAAGGATAAAATCCTATCTCAGTATCCTGAGCTTTCATCCAGAACACTCATGAATGAAATTTTTGATGGCGAGATCATTGATGATAATGACAACTTCAAAGATTCGGATGCCTATAGTCACTTAAAAGCCAAATATCCGGCTGCATTCCCTGCCGGATTGAAACCAGGCAAAATCAAAAAAGCCACCGATGGAAAAAGACGCACTAAAATGCGTATTGGCAAGTTCAGTGAGCTGAAAGAACTATGGGATTTGATCAATCAAAAAGCAGTGATTGAGTATAAAATAAATAGCGAAAACGAATTCTTATCCATTTTTAAGTCATTCATGCTCGAAGAAACAGAAAGATTTACTAAATCAGGTGTTCATACTCGCATTGATAGAATTTATATTCATAATGATACGGCAATGTCGAAAAGTATCGTCAGTGACGATGATAACTTTGCTAAACTCAACACAATGAGCTATCGGGAATTTCTTGATAACTTATCACAAACTATTTTTGCTAAACACGATACCTTGCATAAGGTGTTTTGTGAAATAAAAGACATTATCAATATCACTGACTACCTGAACATTCAAACAATCAGAAAAATTAAATCTGGTTTTAGCAAATATTTGCTGAACAATTCATTTAACAAATTCAGCCTTGGATATAATGTGATTTCAGGTTCAATTCATCCTACAAAATTCACTAATGCAGACGGTGTGCCTGTGAGTGAGATATTATCAAGTGATCTTGGTATATTGAATGACAACATAAAACCACCGTTGGATTCTTATCTTTTTGAAGAAGTCTTTTATGACTCAGAGCTTGAAAGGCTCAACATAACAGATGGAGAGATTCAGTCTGTAGCTGTTTTTACAAAAATACCTAAGAACTCCATTAAGATCCCTGTAGCAGGTGGATACACGTACTCCCCAGACTTTGCATATGTTGTCAAAACAACAAAAGGTGATTATTTAAACTTTATTATCGAAACAAAAAATGTAGATGGAAAGGATAGTTTAAGACTTGAAGAAGAACGTAAGATAAAACATGCACAAGCACTATTCAGTCAAATAAGTAAATCTATTAAAGTTGAGTTTAAGACACAATTTGCTAATGATACTATTTATAATTTGATTCGAAATATTTAGGTGAAGAAGCTTTTATCTGTACCCCACGCAACTTCAGAATGGGATATGACCAGTATCCCTAATTAAAAAAGCAAGGGATAGAAACGTAAACCGCACAAACTTCTATAACTTAAAGAAACTGCACGATGTAATCACTAAATACTCACCCGACCTAAAACAACGACGAAATAGGAAAGAAGGTAAAATACCCAGTTATACTGCTGTCTAGGATCAATGTAGCGTTGGTCTTATCACCACTTGCCGATAAATTTATCGGTGGACTTAAATGTACTTACTTTAAGCGAATGATAATGGTCTTTAACGGAAGATAAATTTACAGTTAATACTGTAATTTCAAAAGTTATGTACTTTAATGAAAGTCTTTGGAAGAAGAGTTAAAACGAAAAACTGAATTCGAACTCGCGAATTTAACCTTGGCCAAGAAGTAAAATTATACAATACCAATAGACACAATAAAATAAAATCAGTTTAACTTATGATTTATAATTCACAGAGCTCAGACAACAATAACAATTTGATAATAGACATATGAAAGCACTTATTTCAATCGACTATACCAACGACTTTATTGCCACAGACGGAGCACTGACAACCGGTCAGGCAGGACAAGCCATAGAAAACGAAATGGTAAATCTGACCAGAACGTTTATAAAGCAGAAAGATTTTGTCGTATTTGCAATTGATGCGCACGAGCCTGATGATAAGTACCATCCAGAAAATAAATTATTTCCGCCGCATAATATCATAGGTACCAATGGTCAGAATCTCTATGGTTCATTAAACCAGTTGTATACAGCCAATCAAACCAATCCTCAAGTTTACTGGATGAATAAACGCCACTACTCTGCATTCAGCGGAACAGACCTGGATTTACGTCTGCGTGAAAGAAATATTACCGAAATACATTTAACCGGCGTATGTACTGATATCTGCGTATTACATACAGCAGTTGATGCATATAACCTTAATTATCAGATTGTCGTTCATCAGCATGCTGTTGCCAGCTTTGACCCGGTAGGACATTCCTGGGCATTAAAGCACTTTCAGAATACTTTAGGAGCTACCATAATCTGAGCATTTACCTCCCCTGCTTCTGATTAATCTGTCCTGAAATCACAAAATGTATAAAAATAAATCAGAACTAACTTTATTCACAAAGTCTTAATTTCGACAGTATTATTATGTCTTTTAAATATATTTACCATTTTAAGCATATAATCTATAGTCAAACCATAATCAAAATTTTTGGATGAATATTCTGAAAGGAATAACAGCAGTAATCTGTATAGCTATACAGATTACTAAACATACATATTCATGTTAAAAAATCTGATTTAAATCTTTAATGCTATATAATAGAAATATATTTTATATTAAACAATAATATATCAACCCAAATTTCAGTTATTCTTAATCTGATAAATTACTTTGGTATCGGGATAATTAACAAATGCCTGAGGAAACAGATATTCACCCTCAAAAAACGGCACCGATATATAATTCCATTCAGGTTTAAATGACGGATGAAATTGAGCAATTGAGTCAAATAGTAATGTTGTGCAATATAAATGAGATTCGTTTTTGTTATCTAAGACAAAAGGTTTTCCGCGCTGGTTCAAAACTTGTGCAGCAATCCGTTGCTTTTCTTGCTTATTCAAAAATAAAGGTCTTATAACCGCACCTTTCTGAGCCAATACCGGACTAAAAAAATGTTCTAATTCGGAAATCATCACCTGATTTGATACTGATTCTCCGTCATCTGTTGTAGCATGGATAACTAAAACCTTAGGCTGCAATTGCACAATCATCCCAATGTGTGAATACTCACTTTTTCCCAAATAACGAATCCATCGACTGTCATTCGTAGTACCTAAACGCACAACCCAGTCACCAACTTCGAGTAAGGGTAAATCCCGGATCAAGCGTGGATATGAAGGAGGATGTCTTTCATAAATAAATGAAGTAGAACCACCGGTCAGCAGAATCAGGCAAATCATTAAAAAATATATTAAATATCTATACATAATAAAACCTGCTTTAAGCAGGTCTTCATCGGTTAACCTTTTACCTTCCAGCCATCATCTGTTTTAATTAAATATACATTTTCCTTTTTTATTTGTTCTGTATTTTTGAAAGTTACACCTATTTGAACATGTGCTGATTTTTTATCATCGTCATATTTGACATCCTCAATGGATATATTTTTCAACCCGCCATTTTTATCAGCAGCTTCTTTGGCATGCGAAACAATCAATTTAATTTTTCCAGATAATATATCCTGTACTCCTGCTTCTTTTTTATCTTGTTCACTAAGATAAATCATGGAAATTACTTTTTGGCTGTCACCACTATATACAGCTTTAGTAAATGCTTTTGCAGCAGCTTCTGGTGAAGAATTACCACCGCATGCAGCAATTGCTAAGGTAATAAATAACCCTATCAATAAACTAACAATTTTCTTCATATAACTTTCCTGTCAATTTGTTAATAAATAATAATTTTATTAAATATAAACCAATTTTTATTAATTAATCAACAAATATCTTTACATAATGAATTTCATAATTTTTTTATCTGTTCTGATACATAAATTTTGCCAATGATTTAATCAGAAAATTGGTTACCAAGAATAATTATTACTTACAAATATACTTATCAAACCATTTTTTTATCAAAACTATTTTAGGAAAATGATGAAAAAGTACATCAATTGCTATAAATTAAGATAATATAACCTGATTGTCAGAGAGCTAACTAGGATTGTGTGCGGTACCATTAAGAATAAATAAGGCTAGCTGTTTCAAATTAAATAAATCAGAGATTTTACTACCATACATTTAAATTTATCTCCAAAGAAATGGTTTATCAATAATTTAAAGTTTGAAGAAAATTTTATGTGAATGATTTGGCTAGATAAACCAGTTGACTAATCTAATACAACAAATATTACACCAGAGCTTCATCGGAATAACAAACTAATCATCCTCGTAGCAGGTATAAAGATATATTGATGTTAATTTGAAAGAATTAGATAAATAGCAATAAATTTAGACAGATAAATAACAAGAAGATTTAAAGAAATGCTATTATGCTGAACAAGCTGAGCTAAATAACTTAGCAATATAATAAAGAAATGGAGAGGATATTGGTGGGTCGTGAGCGATTCGAACGCTCGACCAACGGATTAAAAGTCCGCTGCTCTACCGACTGAGCTAACGACCCTTTGGCTCCCCGACCAGGGCTCGAACCTGGGACCTGCGGATTAACAGTCCGTCGCTCTACCGACTGAGCTATCAGGGAAAGGAAGAGCGCATTATAGGGGGCGATATTAAACTCGTCAAGCCTTTTTAGCCATTTTAAGCCTCAAAAACTGCCTAATAAATACAAATCATTGGTAGTTCTATATATTTAATTGCAGATATGGTTGTATAGCTTAAATTCTATTTGCTTTTATACCCTAATGAACGTATTCAGGTTCTGCGCTTCTTAGTTCAGACCTGAAAATTGATAAAATATATTATGGTTTATTCACGCCAAGCAGATACTATATAGTTTTTTCCTTATACAAATTACTTCATCGGAATTTTCCTGAAGAATTTATGATAAAAATAAACTGAAGTATTTTTATCAATATAGAATTATTTATCCAATAAATTATAATATTAATTATTCTCCTAGATTATTCTGATACTTTTTTTCTTGTCTGCTGGTGTAACTAAAATCAATGTAATTTCTTACTTATCATTAATGTCAAATAAATAATAAATATTTAATCGTGCAATTTTTTTTTGCACGCAAGTGCAATTTTCTGCGCCAAGTTTATTCAAAACCCTTTTGTCATATAAAATTTATTTTTACAAATCAATATTTTATTATTTTATTTTCATTATTCCAACCTGGTATACAAATTGCAATAGCAAAGTGGCTTGCTTTTAAGCATAGATGAATTTTTAACGTGTAACAAGGAGCCGTTGATGCAAACAAAATTAATCACTACCGATAAAATCCGGGATTTTCTTAAAGACGGTATGACGATTATGTTTGGCGGTTTTATGGGGTGTGGTACGCCGTCAAAGATTGTGAATGCAATTCTGGAATCGGGTATTAAGGATATAACACTTATCGGAAATGATACAGCTTTTGTAGACACTGGTGTCGGACCGCTGATTAACAATAATCAGGTCAGAAAAGTGATTACTTCCCATATTGGCACCAATCGTGAAACAGGCAGAAGAATGATTGCCGGTGAGATGGAAGTTGAGCTGGTACCGCAGGGTACGCTGGCTGAACGGATTCGCTGCGGCGGTGCCGGACTGGGCGGAGTTTTAACACCTACCGGAGTGGGTACGATTGTTGCTGAAGGCAAGAAAGTTTTATCAGTTAATAATCGTGAGTATTTACTTGAGCTGCCAATCCGTGCTGATTTAGCCATCATTCATGCGCATAAGGCTGATTACAACGGTAATCTGGTCTATCAGTATGCTGCACGTAATTTTAATCCGCTGATTGCTACCGCTGCTGACACGGTGATTGCTCAGGCTGATGAACTGGTAGAAGTCGGCCAGATACATCCTGATGCGGTGATGACACCGGCAGCATTAGTTGATTTTATGGTTAGCACTAACGATTAAGGAATAAAGACAATGGATAAAAAAGAATTAATTGCTCGCCGTGTTGCTCAGGAATTACGTAACGGGGATGTTGTTAATCTGGGGATTGGTTTACCAACTCAGGTGGTGAATTATTTGCCTGAAGGTATCAATATTACACTGCAATCAGAAAATGGCTTTCTGGGGCTGGGGCCTAAAACAGTTGATGAACCTAATATTGTTAATGCAGGCGGTCAGCCTTGCGGCATTGTTCCCGGTGCGGCGATGTTTGACAGTGCATTTTCTTTTATGCTGATTCGCGGCGGTCATGTCGATGCCTGTGTGCTTGGCGGACTGGAAGTTGACCAGCATGCCAATCTGGCTAACTGGATGGTACCGGGCAAAATGGTGCCGGGTATGGGCGGTGCTATGGATCTGGTTACAGGTGCGAAAAAGGTAATTATTGCCATGGAACACTGTACTAAAACCGGGGAACCGAAAATATTACCGGAATGCACTTTACCGCTTACTGCGAAAGGTAAAGTCAGCATGGTTATTACTGAGCTGGCTGTATTTGAATTTATAAACGGTCAAATGTATCTGATTGAAACCGCTGAGGGTGTGGATGTTGATACTGTAAAAGCGCATACCACAGCAGAGTTTATTGTTGCGGATAATCTGAAAACGATGTCCATTGCTACAGGGGCATAAGTTTTATGATTTCACGTTTATCCAGACATACGACTAATCTGGTCAGTAAATATCTGCCTGACCCGCTGATATTTGCTTTACTGCTTACTTTTATCATTTTTTTCATGGCCTGGGGATTAACTGATTCACAGCCTCTGGGTCTGATAAAAATGTGGGGGGACGGCTTCTGGAATTTGCTGGCCTTTGGTATGCAGATGGCCTTAATTGTGGTTACCGGCCATGCCTTAGCCAGCTCACCTCCGGTGAAATCTGTTCTGGTATCTATTGCCTCTCTGGCTAAAACTCCTACACAAGCAGCCATGCTGGTTACTTTTGTCGGCTGCATTGCCTGTATTTTAAACTGGGGGTTTGGTCTGGTTGTAGGTGCCATGCTGGCAAAGGAAGTGGCCAGACAGGTTAAGAATGTGGATTATGGCTTACTGATCGCCTGTGCTTATATTGCTTTTATGACATGGGGTGGCGGTTTGTCCGGATCAATGCCTTTAATGGCGGCAACTCCGGGGAATCCTGTTGCACACTTTATGATTAGTGACGCTAATCCGCAGGGTATTGTGCCGATTTCTCAGACCATGTTTTCAGCCAGTAATATTTTTATTACTTCTATGCTGATTATCTGTTTACCTCTTCTGGTGCGGTTTATGGTCAGAACTGACGGTAAAGTGAATGTGGTTAATCCTGAGCTGCTGGCTCCAGAACCTGATTTTCAGCGTAAGCTTGACCGGAAAACAGCTACCATAGCTGAAAAAATGGAAGAAAGTAAGCTGCTTTCTTTGCTAGTAGGTGCTCTGGGTATCAGTTATCTGCTGATTTACTTCTATCATAATGGTTTTAATATCACCATTAATACCGTTAACCTGATATTCCTGACTGCCGGTGTTTTGTTACACCGTACACCTATGGCGTACATGCGTGCTGTCTCCAATGCAGCCAGAAGCACAGCCGGTATTATCATTCAGTTTCCGTTTTATGCGGGTATTCAGCTGATGATGGAACATTCCGGTCTGGGTGGTCTTATCACTGAATTTTTCATCAATATTGCCAGCAAGGATACCTTCCCTATCTGGACGTTCTTCAGCTCCGGCATTATTAATTTTGCCGTACCGTCAGGTGGCGGCCACTGGGTTATTCAAGGCCCGTTCGTGATTCCTGCCGCACAGGCTCTGGGTGCTGATTTAGGTAAATCTACGATGGCAATTGCCTACGGCGAACAATGGATGAATATGCTGCAACCATTCTGGGCATTACCTGCACTGGCTATTGCCGGTCTCGGGGTGCGTGACATTATGGGATATTGTATGACAGCGCTGATATTCACTACGCCGATATTCCT
Organism: Snodgrassella sp. M0351; assembly: GCF_016100575.1. Lineage (NCBI taxonomy): Bacteria > Pseudomonadati > Pseudomonadota > Betaproteobacteria > Neisseriales > Neisseriaceae > Snodgrassella > Snodgrassella sp. M0351. Next base: position 1,594,820 of record NZ_JACFSG010000001.1, read on the forward strand.
GATTGGTCTGTACTTTTTCTAGTTAAAAAAGGGAGTTTATTATGACAAAAACCGTAATCGTCAGTGCTGCACGCACCGCCATCGGCAGTTTTAATGGTTCACTTGCCTCTGTCAGTGCCATTAATTTGGGGAAAGTTGTTATTGACGAAGCTTTAAAACGTGCTGCACTGGATGCCGGTGCGGTAAATGAAGTGATTATGGGTAATGTGCTTCAGGCCGGACTGGGACAGAATCCTGCCCGGCAGGCTGCACTGAATGCAGGTATTCCCAGCAGCGTACCGGCTTTTACTGTAAATAAGGTATGCGGCAGCGGACTTAAATCAATCGTACTGGCCACACAAAGTATTTTAACCGGTGACAATGATATTGTTGTCGCCGGCGGTATGGAAAATATGTCTCAGGCACCCTATCTGCTTGGCAGTAAAGCCCGCTGGGGACTGAAAATGGGTAATACCGAACTGTACGATACCATGGTGAATGATGGATTAACCTGTGCTACCAATCATTACCATATGGGAATTACCGCAGAAAATATTGCTGAACAGTATTCTATCAGCCGTGAGGAACAGGACGAACTGGCACTGCGTTCTCAAAAGCTGGCTACGGAAGCTAATAACAAAGGTGACTTTGAAGCAGAAATTGTTCCGGTCACCATCAGCTCACGCAAGGGCGATATTATCTTCAAACAGGATGAATATCCCAAAGCAGACAGCACTGCGGAAGGTCTGGCAAAACTCAGACCGGCGTTTAAAAAAGACGGTACAGTAACTGCGGGTAATTCTTCCGGTATTAATGACGGTGCTGCTGCTCTTGTGCTGATGTCAGAAACCAGAGCAAAAGAATTAGGCTTAAAACCACTGGCATATATTCGCAGCTATGCTTCTGGCGGCGTAGATCCGAGCATAATGGGAATGGGTCCGGTACCGGCAACCCGGCTGGCTTTACAAAAAGCAGCACTGCAGCTGTCTGATATCGATTTAATCGAAGCAAATGAAGCTTTTGCTGCCCAATTCCTCGGTGTCGGACGCGAGCTGAATTTTGACATGGATAAAACCAATATTCATGGTGGTGCCATTGCCCTGGGTCATCCTATTGGTGCCAGCGGTGCGCGTATTCTGGTTACCCTGCTTTATTCCATGCTTCATCGTGATAAACAGCTGGGACTGGCAACATTATGCATTGGCGGCGGACAAGGTACGGCTGTTATTCTGGAACGCTGTTAATGATAATCCGGTCAAACTAAGAGTTATGTCTGGTTAACAGACATATGATTAGGTTAATCAGTCAGGTGGTAATGAATTTATCCGATATCGCCTGACTTGTTAATTTGCATAATTCATCTGATAATTTAAAATTAATTCAGATAAATATTTTGGCTGTGTACCAGCCGGATATTAAAAATATTTTATTGATAATTATGGATATTTGAGCACTTATGAACACCAGCTTCCTTCAGCGCCTATATCCGGACCGAATCAGTGCCCGTATTTTTTTACTGGTGACCTTCCTATCCTGTTTTTCAATTTTTGTCTGTGCCGTTCTAATTGATAAAGAAGGGCGCGAACTTCTCAAACAGGAAAAAAGCCATAAACTTTATGCTATTACCAAAACTCTGGATTTGCTTTTAGGTGATGCTTACCAGCAGGTGGATAAAAGCCTGCCCCGAACACAACAAATTACCCAGCTTAATCAGTATCTCTCTCCTAAAATTGAACCGCTGCTGAAAGATATGCCGAATATTGCAGCCGGTTATTATCATAAACAATTAGATGCCATTGTGTTGTATGCCCCGCAGTCAGCCTATGGTGTGAATGTTGGTAAATCTATTCCGGCTGAGCATAAAGGGCGTGAAGTTATGACCAGCGGCCGGCATATGATTGAAACCGGCCAGCAAGTCCGCGGCAATATCATGAATGCCATGATTCCCATTGTGCGCAATAATCAGATAATCGGCTATATCTGGGCTAATGAAACTTTGGATGACATTGAAAAACAGGCGTTTGTATTTGATAAAAATGTCATTATTATTAGCCTGATCTGTATGCTGAGCTGTATTTGTATTGCTTCTGTTTTATCCAAAAAACTGAATACTGATATCAATATAATCAAACAGGGGCTGGAAAAACTCCCCTTCTCGCTGGATAGTCGTCTGCCGGTTATACGCGGTGAGCTGAATGAAATTGTCAGCGGAATTAACAGTCTGGCCGAAAAGCTTAGAAAAACCAAAACCATCAACGAGCTGATTCTGGAAAACACACTGGATGCAGTTATTACTGTGGATAATAATGGCTTTATTACCATGTTAAATCCGGCTGCAGAAAAAATCACCGGCTATCAGCTGGAACAAGTCCTTGGCCGGCCATATTCAACCATAGTTGATGATAAAAATTTTCAAAGTCCTTTACTGGATACTTTATATAATGGTATCGATCATGTCGGTGTGGAAGTAGATTTCCCGGTTGCCCGGCAAATTATCCGAATCTCAGCCAGCACCAGCCATCTGAAAGATTATCAGGGCAATATTATTGGTGCCGTCGTTATTTTTAAAGATATCACCGAACGGGAAGAAGTAGAAAAGTTAATCCAGCAAACCGAACGTCTGGTGGCACTGGGCGAGCTGATGGCAGGCATTGCCCATGAAATCCGCAATCCGCTGGCTGCAGTACGCGGTTTCGTGCAATATCTGCAAAATGATTTACCTCGTGCTGAGCAAAATGAATATCTTGATATTATTCTGAAAGAAGTAGATTCGATTAATCAGGTAATTCAGCAGCTACTTGATTTCTCAGTACCCTCAAAAAATTATTATGTTTCGGTGCAATTAAACGACCTGATTAATGAAGTGCTGGTACTGGTTAATTCATCTCACCGCTCAAATAACATCGTCCTGACTCTTTCATTAGCCAGCCAGTTACCGCCATTGTATCTGGATAAAGAATTAATCAAACAGGCAATACTGAATTTATTAATCAATGCCATTCAGGCAGTCAGTGATCAGGGCAACATTGAAATCTCTACATTATTGTCTGCTAACCAAAAGTATCAATTAATCCGGATAAAGGATGATGGTGAAGGCATTAAAAGCGAAATAATGGATAAAATCTTCACGCCGTTTTTTACCACTAAAATTTCTGGTACCGGACTGGGTCTGGCCATGGTAGAGAAAATAGTTTCCTCACATAAAGGGCAAATTAGCATTAAAAATAATGAGCACAGCAATGGTGTTACGGTTGAAGTAGCACTTCCCGTTAACTGATACACTATAATCCGGAATTTATGTCAGAAAAAATCTTAATTGTCGAAGATGAATTAAATCTGCGCAAACTGTTATCTATTTTTTTATCACAGGAACATTATCAGGTTATTGCTGTTGATAATGCAGAAGACGCTATTGAAACCTTAGAACAGCAGCCGGTTGATTTAATTTTAATGGATAATCGCCTGCCTCAGATGAGCGGGCTGGAAGCACTGAAAATAATTAAACAGAACAATACGGATATATCCATCATTCTTATGACCGCCTATGCCGGTGTGGATACGGCGGTAGAAGCATTAAAACTCGGTGCAATTGATTATATTGTTAAACCCTTTGACCTGAATGAACTCAAAGCACTGATAAAACGTACCCTGGAGTTGAGCAAAGCTAAAAAAGAGGGAATGGATTTATCGCCAAAAATAGAATTATTCAGCTCGGATAATAAGGGTCATATTCTGACTAACAGCCCGAATATGATGGAACTGTGCCGCAATATTGCCAAAATTTCACAAACCAAAACCACCGTATTGATTACTGGTGAAAGCGGTACGGGTAAAGAATTAGTCGCCAAAACCATTCATTATTACAGTACCCGCTCAACCGGGCCGTTTATCAAAGTAAACTGCGGTGCATTACCGGAAACCTTGCTGGAAAGTACTTTGTTCGGACATGAAAAAGGATCATTTACCGGCGCTTATCAACGCCAGATTGGTTTATTTGAGCGTGCACACCAAGGGACACTTTTTCTGGATGAAGTAGCTGAAATGTCAACCAATCTACAGGTTAAGCTTCTGCGGGTAATCCAGGAAAGAGAATTCGAACCAATCGGTGGCAGCAGATTAATTAAAACTGATTTCAGGCTGATTGCCGCTACCAATCGCAGCCTTCAGGATATGATCAGCACTGGTGAATTCCGAGAAGATTTATTCTACAGACTGAACGTAATGGAATTAAGCTTACCACCCTTACGCGACCGAAAAAATGATGTCATGCTGCTGGCGCGCTATTTTGCCAATCAATTTTGCCATGAAAATAATAAGGAGTTACTGGATTTTTCGATTAGTGCGGTAGAAGTACTTAATCAATACCCATGGCCGGGCAATGTACGTGAATTGTCTAATGCCATCGAACATGCAGTGGTCATGTCCAACGGACTGTTTATCTATCCGCAAGATTTGCCCGCACAAATTATTGCTCATAAAAAAACACCTGATTTTCATCCTGATTTTAGTGAAGATGAACAGTTGGGTACTACCTTAAAAGAAAAAGTCAAAATTTATGAAAAAGAATTAATCATTAATGAATTGAGACTAAATAACGGACACCGGGAAAATACCGCCCGCTCACTAGGCGTCAGCAAAAGAACATTATTATATAAAATGCAGGAATACGATATTGTAGAAACCATTAATTAAATCACATTAACTCAGTTCCATGAATACCGGTTCCTGATATTCCCATATTTATTACCACGGCAAATATCAGTCTGCCATCAGACAATCAATATACAGGCGTTTACTGAACACTTTACGCGAATGCAATTAATGTAGCAATGGGAAATAGAATTTATCATAAACGGATAAAGCATGCTGCCCTACCCGCTGATCAGATTGTTATATGACTGCCGAAAACCAATTGCATTACTTCGTGCACTTTATTTGATAGTCATAATCAACAATCAAAGGCGCATGATCAGAAAATTTTTCTTCTTTATAGATCGTAGCAGTTTGTGCACAGGCAGCCAGTGCAGGTGTAGTCATCTGATAATCAATACGCCAGCCTACATCTTTGGCATAAGCCTGCCCGCGATTGCTCCACCAGGTATAACCGGGAATCTCAGGATACAGTGTACGCCAAATATCTACCCAGCCAAGCTCATTGATAATCTGACTCAGCCATTCACGCTCTTCCGGCAAAAAACCGGAATTTTTCAGATTGCCGCGCCAGTTTTTTAAATCAATATTCTGGTGCGCTATATTCCAGTCGCCACAGATTACGATATCGCGCTGTAAGGCCTGCAATTCACGCAGAACCGGTAAAAATTTATCCAGAAAACAGAATTTAGCCTGCTGCCGCTCTTCCGAACTGCTTCCGGACGGCAAATACACAGAGATAACACTGAGCTTGCCAAAATCAGCACGTACATAGCGGCCTTCATGATCAAAATCTTCCCATCCTAAGCCGATTTGTACATCATCAGGCTGCTGTTTACTGTAAATTGCCACACCACTATAGCCGCGTTTCACTGCGGTGTGCCACGCACCATACATACCTAGCGGATGCTTCATCTGCTCAGTCATATCCGCTTCCTGGGCTTTTAATTCCTGAACACACACAATATCAGCCTGTGCTTGCGCCAGATAATCAATAAAACCCTTACTGGTAGCTGAACGTATTCCGTTTACATTGGCTGAAATAATGCGCATCCGCATGTCCTTTCGATTAATGATAAAATTTACATCTTAAAATTTTTAATCTGCCATTTTACCATTAAGGATCATTATGTCTGATTTCCGTCAGGATTTTCTGCACTTCGCTCTGCAACAGCATGTTTTAAAATTTGGACAATTCACAACCAAAGCCGGCAGACAATCACCTTATTTTTTCAATGCCGGACTGTTTAACGATGGCTATAGTATTCTGCAACTGGCACGTTTTTATGCACGCTCGATTCTTGCCAGCGGTATTGAATTTGATATGCTGTTCGGACCGGCCTATAAAGGCATTATTCTGGCCGCAGCAACAGCCATGATGCTGGCGGAAGAAGGGCGTAATGTACCATATGCCTATAACCGTAAAGAAGCAAAAGACCATGGCGAAGGTGGCGTACTGGTTGGTGCACCGCTTAAAGGTCGTGTACTGATTATAGATGATGTTATTTCAGCCGGTACTTCCGTACGTGAATCGGTTGCCATCATTCAGCGTGAAGGCGCGGTTACCGCAGGTGTAGCCATTGCACTTGACCGCATGGAAAAAGGTCAGGGAAATCAATCCGCCGTTCAGGAAGTCGAACAACAGTATCAAATACCGGTAACGGCCATTGCCACATTGGAAGATTTACTACTGTTATTAGAAAATGACTCAACACTGGCTGATTATCGCCAGCCGGTAGCAGATTACCGCCGTCAATATGGCGTGTAAATTTTGTCTGGTTCTGGCAAAACAGATTGCCAGAACAGTTCAAACAACCTTATGTTTAACAAATGATTTCTTTCTAACCCTATTAAATAGATGAATAGATGAATGTTGAGCAATTACTGAATCACTATGGCTATCTGGCCATATTTATCGGCAGCATTCTTGAAGGTGAAACCATACTGACGCTAGCCGGCTTTTTCGTACACAAAGGCTATTTGTTATTTTTGCCTTCAGTTCTGTGTGCGGCAGGCGGCGGGATGCTGGGTGACCAGATATGCTTTTTGCTCGGCCGTTATTACGGTAAACACCTATTGCAGCATTTCCCTAAACTGGATCCGATGGTAGCCAAAACCGATCGTTTGCTGTGTAAGCACAGCTCTGTCATTATTATCGGGGTACGCTTCATGTATGGTTTGCGTATTGCCGGTCCAATTGCCATCGGTATGAGTAAAGTAACATTCCATCGTTTTTTGGTACTTAATGCATTGGGTGCTTTACTCTGGGCAACCATTATCGTTAGTTTTGGTTATCTGTTCGGACAATCTGCTCAATGGCTGTTTGCAGAGTTTCAACAATACACGAAACTGCTCTTTGCTGTTATTCTGATAGTAGCTGTATTTGCTTTGCTGATATACTGGTATATCAAACGACATCGTAATAAATAAAACAGAAACAAAAACGGTTTTTAAGTAAAATTATTAATTAAATAATTATGCAAATCTGATTGCAGATACAAAGTACAGATGTATTTTATTTCAATAATTAACTGGTTAGATTTACCGGATATAAAAAATAAACCCCGCTGCTGCGGAGTTTATTCTAAAATCAGCTAACAAAGCCTGATTAGAAAGTATGTTTCAGACCAACACCAAATGCAGTAGTTTTATTTTTACCTCTGCTTTCGTTCAGTTCATTGTAGCCATTACCCTCACGCAACCAGCCAGCCTGTACATTAGCAGTAGTATGTTTAGAGAAATCATAATCAGCACCTAATACGATCTGATCGTATTTGGTATTTTTCATTTTATCGCCATCCAACTTAATGTCCCAGCCATGGGCATAAGTGAATTTCGGAAAAATATTACCAAAGTGGTAACCAATAGTCAGAGCTGCTTCCTGTCCCTGATTATCCCAGGTTACATTATGATCACCAACATTCATGCTGATTAAGTTACCCTGCTCATTTACGCCTACAGGAATAGAAGCACCTTTTAAACCATTGAAATAAGAGCTGGTATTTTTGGTATATTGGTAACCTACACCTACAAACAGATTATTAGCATCATAGCCGCCTTCAACGCGATGTACCTGACCGTCTTTTAATTTAGTGTTACCGGATTCAGTAATTATAGCTGCTGAATTTTTCAGATAATCGAAGCCATATTTTGCAAAATATCCGGCATTGCGATAATTCAGACCGATACTGTATTTATCGCCGGCACCCATACCATAATCATACTCACTGTTCCGATCACCGCCATTTACATTATCACGCGGAGAGTATAATGCATTAAATTTGAAACCAGCCCATTCCGGAGAATCGTAAGCAATACCTACATAACGCTGACCGGTACGGGTAAATTTACCTAAACCCAGCACTTCATTGTTGTATTCCCATGGATCAACTGTATCCATATTGGCCTTCATCTGATTACTAATGCGACCGGCACGAACAGTACCGAATTCAGACTGAAAACCAATGAAAGAATCACGATTAGCCCAGCCATCAGCTTTACCATTACTATTACCCAGATGGATAGCAGACTCAACCTGCCAGATAGCTTTCAGACCATTACCTAAATCTTCAGAACCCTTGAAACCGATGCGTGAACCATAATCAGCTATACCATTCTGGTACGGACCACGGCTGTCACCACTGGTTTTAGTAGAAGATACTTCATAGCCTGCTTTCATTTGGCCGTATAAAACAACATCTGCCATAGCAACAACCGGCAAAGTGGTCAAAGCCAAAGCAATCAGGTTTTTTTTCATTACTGTATTCCTAGTCTCAACGTCAAAAATACAAACTTCAAAAACCAAATGAAGAGCTTTTGAAGTTTTACATCAATCGCCATTACGACGAGTGTGCGGAATATACTGGTCGGGTAATAAAAAAGCAAACCACTGATTCTAATTATTGATTCAGGTAATTTTCCTCATTAAAGAATAGGTAAAATAAATATTAGAAATGTATTTAAATGCTGATTATATTTTTAGATACTAAAATAATATTGACTAAAAAAAACAACAATTCACTTTAATAAATATTAAAAATACATTTTTTATTTTTCAGAAAAAAATTGTATAGAAAAGTCATTTACAACAACCGGAGAATTAATTTATAAATATCCTTGACCGGAACCACAATACTGATAAACCATTTTTTACTTGTATTCAGTTAAACCAGTACTGTTAAGATAAATATCAATATTCTTATATGGTTTATTTTTGAATTCTCATTGATTTCTGAACTTAATTACAAATAATTATTGAATTCAAATAATAACTTATACCAGTATATATTCATCACAATATAATAATTCAGTAATATCAATATCTATATTTTTTATAAAAATAATAATTTCTATTTAGTTTTTCTATATCAATAATTTATCAGAGTTTTTCCATACATATTTGCCTAAAAATGATTTATTCGAATATAACATTAATCATTAGGTTTCGATGTATTCGTATTGAAATTCTGAAAGGAAAACCGAGAATGAAATGTAGAAGAACCAGCTGTTAAATAATTTGGAATAGCATTTTATTTATATTATTAAAAAACTAATCCCTGACTGAAAAACAAACTAAATTGTTCTACAATCAGGGATTAGACTCAAATACTAATCAGTAAGAATTAAACACTAATTAGAATGTGTGTTTCAGGCCAACACCGAAAGCAGTAGTTTTGTCTTTACCAAGACCTTCGCCGTTACCTTCACGCAACCAGCCTGCCTGTACGTTAGCAGTGGTACGTTTAGAGAAGTCATAATCAGCACCTAACACAACCTGATCGTATTTGGTATTTTTCTCTTTGTCACCGTTAATTTTTACATCCCAGCCATGAGCATAGGAAATTTTCGGGAAAATATTACCAAAATGATAACCAACAGTCAGAGCTGCTTCCTGTCCCTGGTTGTCATCAGTTAAATTATGGTCACCAATACTACCCAGACCCTTTTCACTTAAACCTCTGTAGTATGAAGTAGTATTTTTAGTGTACTGATATCCAACACCCACAAACCAATTATTGGCATCATAACCACCTTCAACACGGTGTACCTGACCATCTTTCAGATCTGTTGTGCCATCATCATCAGTTTTAACAGCAGAATTTTTCAGGTAGTCAAAACCGTATTTAGCAAACCAGCCAGAGTTTTGGTAGTTCAAACCAAGGCTGTATTTCTCACCAGTACCGACACCGGCCAAGTATTCAGCATTACGATTATAACCGTTTACATTATCACGCGGAGAGTACAATAAGTTGAAGTTAAAGCCAGCCCATTCCGGAGAATCGTAAGCGATACCTACATAACGTGCATCAGTACGGGTGAATTTACCCAGACCCAATGCTTGATTGTTGTATTCCCATGCATCAACGATGTCCATATTAGCATTCATCTGATTGCTAATACGACCAGCGCGAACAGTACCGTATTTAGTTTCCAAACCTAAGAAAGAATCACGATTAGCCCAGCCATCAGATTGGTCATTGCTATTACCCAGATGGATAGCAGATTCAACCTGCCAGATAGCTTTCAGACCGTTACCCAGATCTTCAGAACCTTTGAAACCGATACGTGAACCGTAGTCACCAATACCATTCTGGTACGGACCACGACTGTCATGACCTGGTTTTTTAGAAGATACTTCATAGCCTGCTTTCATTTGGCCATACAAAACAACCTCAGCCATAGCGGCAACCGGCAAAGTGGTCAAAGCCAAAGCAATCAGGGTTTTTTTCATTGCTGTATTCCTTTTCTATGTCGAAAAAACAAACTTCAAAAACCTAATGAAGAGCTTTTAAAGTTTTGCATTAATCGCCGCATTAGCGATTTCATGGCTGTCAATATAATGCTTTAGTTGCAAAAAAACAAATTCATTTGCAAACACACAACACTTTTGACCAATCCTACTGCGGCAAATAATAGGTAAATAACAATATTTTCAATTATATTCAATGAATTATATACAAAATAATCCATTAAAATAAAATATTTTCAGTTTTTAAAAGTGTTGCACTTTTTCAACACAGTAACTGAATTAAATAATCAGTCTGAGCAGCTATTGTATCAGAGGTAACTTATTGTCACCTGTACAAAATACATTCCAATAACTGCTTAATTGGTTAACAGTATTGTACAAATTAATAAGTAATTTATAAATATCATTCTTTATTCAGCATGATATTTTCTCAGAAGCGCTGATGGTATTCATACAAACGAAATACTAATCATTTAGCTACCAAAAGCGCGCACATCTGTCTATGCTCTGGTTTCAACCTGCTCCAAGACTGCCTGTGTCACAGCAGCAGCATCTGCCTTGCTAAGCATAATATCTTTACGCCGCAGTTTAGGCTGCACCGGAACCGGCTCTGCATCATTACCGGTTAAAACTGCCTTATCCGCACTGGTCTCAACCAGTATCAGCCCGCCTTGTTCTGCAATACGGCACAAACTGATATCTGCATCTGTGCTGGTAATCATTATTTCAGGCTCAGTTGTAATTGCCTCTTGAGTCTGAATAATAGTTTCAGTACCAGCAATATCTGCTTTATCAACAACAGATAATTGCCGCTCAGTTTCTAACTGCGCCAGCACATGTGTAATAGCCAGCTTTGCCTGTGCGACTGCATTTTGCACGATTACATCATGAGTTTCACTCAACGTATTCGTTTGCGCTGAATAAATACTAATACGATTAATATCTTTTTCAGGATTGAGTACATGCTCAGTAGTTAGCTGTATTTGTGCAGTAATAGCGGCAATATCAATATTTCGACTTATTTTTCTGGCAGAAACAATGTAATTGCGTTTTTTCTTACCATTCTGTCGACGACTATTTTTATCATGCCGTGCTTTATGCCGTTCACTTTTCGATCCGGTATCTGTCAGAGTAATAATCAGAGGATCTCCGGCCTGAGCTTCATTTACCGGATTAATTATATTAGCCTGTTGCACAGGCATTTCATTTTTGCCTGATGTCCGCTGACGACGTCTGCGCGAGGTATTCTGCTCCTGTTTAAAAGTATTTTGTTCCTGAACTGAATCAGCTACTGTATCAGCCTGTACCGTTGCATATCTGTCAGCACGCTTTTCTTCACGCCGGTTACGATTCTCATTGGCTGACCGGTTAGTTATTGCCGGATCAGTTGATACTTTATTGTCATTGGTACTATTACCTTTGGAGGCTGAATCAGTATTTTTAGCCAGCCGGCCGGCACGTGCCTGACGGCGTTCTTGTGTCTGGGATTTCTGATTTTTTTTCTGATGCGTGGTTTTGACAGTTTTTTCTGCTACCGTACGATCTGATGCAGCAGATTCAACCGCTTTTCCACCCAGCAGATTACCCAGCCAGCCAGTCAGTTTTTTCCACATACCTGCTGATTCAGTTTTACCTGCAGCGGTCTTCTCAATAAGCGGAGCAGGTTGAGTATGATGAATTCCTTTAACAGCCGCCTCTGGCTTAACCGGTTTATTCTGACCAATAGAAAAAGGCAGTTCGCCTGTATTTTCCGGTTCCTGTACCTGATGGTAGCTGGGAACGGTATTTTCTTCGACATTATCAGTACGTACACGGGTCACGCTGTAATGCGGATTTTCCAGATGAATATTCGGAATCAGCAATACACATACATCAAGGCGTTCTTCCAGACCAAACAGTTCAGCACGTTTTTCATTCAGCAGAAAAGTAGCCACATCTACCGGTACCTGTACCCGTACTTCAGCGGTGTTATCTTTCATTGACTCTTCCTGAATGATGCGCAGGATGTGTAATGCAGTTGATTCAATACTGCGGATAAAACCAGTGCCGGCACAGCGCGGACAAATGGTATGACTACTTTCTCCCAATGATGGTTTCAGGCGTTGTCTGGATAATTCCATTAAACCAAAGCGAGACAATTTAGCCATTTGTACCCGGGCACGGTCTTTTTTCAGCGCTTCACGCAGGGTAATTTCTACATCACGCTGATTTTTACTGTTCTCCATGTCAATGAAGTCAATAACCACCAGTCCGCCCAGGTCACGCAAACGCATCTGCCGTGCAACCTCTTCAGCAGCCTCCATATTGGTTTTGAAAGCAGTATCTTCAATATCCGCACCACGGGTTGCTCTGGCAGAGTTAACATCTATGGATACCAATGCTTCGGTGTGGTCGATAACTATAGCACCACCGGATGGCAAAGCAACTTCACGCGAAAACGCAGACTCAATCTGCTGCTCTATCTGAAAACGGGAAAACAGCGGAATATGGTCGGTATAATGCCGCAACCGGTTAATATAGGCTGGCATCACATAAGACATAAACTCACGAATTTGATCATACACTTCCTGAGAGTCAATCAGAATTTCCCCGATATCCGGCTGGAAATAATCGCGAATGGCACGAATAAGTAAGGAACTTTCCATAAACAGCAGGTAAGGCTCACTATGCTGCTGTGCCGCCTGCTCAATTGCCCGCCACAACTGAATCAGATAATTAAGATCCCACTGTAATTCTTCGGTACTGCGTCCAATACCGGCTGTACGTGCAATCAGGCTCATTCCGCGCGGTGTATCAAGCTCACTCATTGCCTGCTTGAGCTCCTGCCGGTCTTCTCCTTCAATACGACGGGAAACACCGCCGCCACGCGGATTGTTCGGCATCAATACCAGATAGCGTCCGGCCAGACTGATAAAAGTGGTCAGAGCTGCGCCTTTATTACCGCGCTCATCTTTTTCCACTTGTACAATGACTTCTATACCTTCTGAAAGTACATCCTGAATCCGGACACGCCCACCTTCATAATTCTGAAAATAGCTGCGTGAGATTTCTTTAAATGGTAAGAAACCATGACGGTCTGTGCCATAGTCTACAAAACATGCTTCCAGAGAAGGTTCGATACGGGTGATGACACCTTTATAGATATTGCCTTTACGCTGTTCTTTCCCCAGCGTTTCGATGTCAAGGTCAAGCAGACTTTGCCCATCCACAATAGCCACACGCAGCTCTTCCGCCTGTGTAGCATTGAATAACATTCGTTTCATGAAAACCTCGTTGTGTGCACTGACGAGGCGTTGTAATTAGTATTTGACACCCATAGCCTTGCCCGATTAAGTCATTCGCGGCAAACTAAACAGGCTTTCATCATAAAGAAGGTGTAAAGATCATATCCGCCATTCAGCATCATAATTCCTGCTAAACAGGGTGTGTCCGGTATCCGATCAGTATGGATTGGACACTTAACTGGGGTAGCCATTCTTCTGTTATTCTGTCAGGTGCTCGGGCACATTAGCGGCTGCGTTTTCAGGTTTTGTCCTGCCTGATCACGTCTGAAGCCGTGGCTTGCCACCTGATGGAGTCAAACTTAATCACTAACCCTTGCTGCTGACGGCTGGTCAGCAACACGGGGAAATACGCCTGCAACAGTGCGTTTTTCCGGTAAATACGTTAACATTTCATTATTTACAGCCAAATTGCGCTTTCAGGCACTTTTTCAGCTTCGGGCAAAATGCGGCCATTTTTGGTTCAGTTCAGTCTGCCAACACGATATTTGGTCATGACCACTGATGACTTTTATTTATTTATAAAAGCTTACGGATTATAAGCAATATGACGGTTTTAAGCAAAGATTCAGTGCAGTTTTTATCTGTCTGTGCAGAAAGTGCCGGTCAGAGACTGGATAATTATTTAATACGGGAATTAAAAGGAGTACCGAAAAGTCATATTCAGCGCATTATTCGTAGCGGAGAAGTCCGGCTGAACAAAAAACGCTGTAAAGGAACAGACCGGATTCAGGTCAATGATGAGATCCGTTTACCTCCTATTCGCATTGCAGCCAGACACGCATCTGCAACAACTCTGGCTATTCCGGCTCAGGAATTTACGGTTGTGTATGAAGATGATGTATTACTTGTGATTAACAAACCAGCCGGTATTGCTGTACATGGCGGCAGTGGTATCAGTTTTGGCGTCATTGAGCAGCTGCGCCGCGCCCGCCCTGAGTCCCGTTATCTGGAGCTGGTTCACCGGCTGGATAAAGATACCAGCGGCTTGCTGATGATAGCCAAAAAACGCAGTGCTTTGGTCAAACTGCATGAATCAATCCGCCAGAATCATCCGCATAAAGTGTATCTAGCTCTGGCCATTGGCAACTGGCCGGAAAATATACGGCAAGTTAAACTTCCACTGCTGAAATATACCGGTGCACAAGGGGAAAAAATGGTACGTATCGCCGGTAATACTCAGGAAGGACAACGGGCACATACACAGTTCCGGATACTGCAACGTTATGCAGGCGAACAATTACACCATATGGGCATCAGAGCATTAACATTAATGGAAGCAACACTTAAAACAGGCCGCACCCACCAGATACGTGTCCATATGCAATCACAGTTATGCCCTATTGCCGGAGATGAGCGTTATGGTGATTATCAGATAAATAAGCGCCTGCAAAAAGCCGGGCTGAAAAGAATGTTTTTACATGCTGCTGAATTAACGCTGACTCATCCGGTTAGTGGCAATATTTTACAGCTTACCGCTCCTTTACCAGATGATCTGCAACTATTCCTGAATCATTTGCCCAAAACATCCGGCAAAATGTAAACGATGTTTATATCTGTCTGTATCTGCCTGTATCAAAATGCTTGCTGCTGCAGCCATTGTCTGAGTGCGGTACCACATTGATTATGACGCAGGCTATATTCAATGAAAGTTTTCATATAGCCAAGTTTGTTACCGCAATCATGTGAATAACCCTGAATCACAAAAGCATCCACAGCTTCCTGCTGCATCAGGGCGGCGATGGCATCAGTAAGCTGAATCTCGCCTCCTGCACCGGGCAGTGTTTTTTCCAGCTTAGACCAGATACCGGCTGAAAGTACATAACGGCCAACCACAGCCAGATCAGACGGAGCCTGTTCTGTTGAAGGTTTTTCGACAATGGCACTCATCCTGATGCTGTTTCCGGAGTCAGCCTGCTGACCATTACAATTAACAATACCGTATTTATTAACTTCACTCATCGGTACACGTTCAACCATAATCTGGCTGCGCTGTGTAGTCTGGAACTGTTTTAGCATTGCAGCCAGATTATCTGTAGCCAGATTACAGGCTTTTTCATCTATCAGCACATCTGGCAGTAAAACAGCAAATGGTTCATCACCAATAACTGAACGAGCACACAGCATTGCATGACCCAAACCTTTAGCTTCACTTTGACGGACTTGTATTATTTGCATTCCACGAGGTAATACATTTCGGATTTCATCCAATAATGTCATTTTACCCTTGTTCTGCAACTGTGTTTCCAACTCAAATGCTGTATCAAAGTGGTTTTCAATTGCCGCTTTAAATGCATGGTTAACCAGAACAATTTCATTAATTCCTGCAGCAGCACATTCCTGAACGATATATTGAATTAATGGCTTATCGGCCACAGTCAGCATTTCTTTTGGAATAGCTTTTGTGGCTGGTAACATACGTGTACCTAATCCTGCTACAGGAATTACTGCTTTCATCTAATTCTATCCTATTAAAATAGTATAAATATATTATTTAAAATAATATTATTTTAAAACAAAAAATTACTAGCTTAATTTAACATAAAATATGTCATAGATATTACCCGTTTATTATTCAGAATCAAAATTAATTTATGAGTAATATCTAAACACTTTAACTTTCATCTTACAGCTTAATCTGTAACTTACCCAGTGCAGTAAACACCTCAGCTACTGCCACTGCCCCCGGATCAGGCACTCCGGCGAGATTTTGCTGATTAACGTAAGATGAACGCCCTGCTCCGGCTTTATGCATCCCAGCAGTTTTTTCTGCTCCCTCTCTGGCTGCCTGTATGGCGGCAGAAAAATTCCGGTTCTGCCATACATCTAACGCCGGTTGTAATGCGTCAATCAGAGTTCGGTCACCTATATCTGCACCACCATAATGTTTCATTTGTGCCAGCCCGTTTAATAATGCATCTACGAGCGTACCGCCTGTCTGTAATTTCTGACCGGCTGCGGTGAAAAAAATCGACATTAATACCCCGCTTGAACCTCCCATAACAACAGACAGTCGCTCGCCAATGCACAGCAACAGTTGAGGCAAATCATTTAGCGGTAAGTGTTTTTGTACCAGCTGCGAGGCAATAGCATGAGCAGCATGAGCAAATGTACTTCCAGTATCGCCATCTCCTACTTTTGCATCCAGAGCATTAAGCTGATTTTCCAGCCGGATCAAAGTATCAGTTATGACAGTAATATATTCTGCTATCCGGGTATTTTCGGATGGAATATAAACTGACTGTTTATATTCAGTTTCACATACTACGGTTTTTAGTGGCTGTAAAACTATGGGTTTCTGCCATCCCTGTGTTTCTACGGGCGCATTAAGTGCCTTATTAAAGTAATCGTTCAGCTTCAGCAAGGAAAGTGAAAAACCTTTCATATCCAAGGAGGTTACCAGTGACGCAGGACCAATCAGTAAATCTGTCTGTTTACTAATAGCTGAATGCGCTAGCTCGCGTGTCAGTACGGCCATTTCTAACGCAGACACACCACCCAGATTATTAATTAAAACAGCAAAACGGCCCGCTCCGGCTGATTTTGATAATGTCTGAACCAGTGTATCGATCAGTATTTTGCTATTGTGCGTATCCTCTATTGAAGCACCCGGTTCGCCATGAATACCCAGACCAAGTTCGACCTGTCCGGCTTTAATTCGTCTTTCTTCCGTATAGTCTGGTAAATTACAGGTCTGCATGGCTACACCTAAGCTATACAGATTGTCACAGGTTTGCTGTGCTATCTCGCGTACCTGACATAAAGATTTACCTTCCTCTGCTGCATAACCTGCTATCTTGTGCACCAGTACTGTACCGGCAATACCGCGGGGTTGTCTGTTTTCTGGCAGTGAAATATCATCGGCAACAATAATCATCTCCACATTTATCCCATGACTTTTAGCCTTTTCTGCCGCAAGTCCGAAATTCAGCCGGTCTCCGGTATAATTTTTGACGATCAACAAACAACCTTGTTCACCCGTTACCGCCATAATTGCGCTAAATACCGCATCGACGCTGGGCGAAGCAAATAAATCTCCGCACACTGCTGCAGTTAACATACCTTTGCCAACAAAACCGGCATGTGCGGGCTCATGACCGGAACCACCGCCGGAAATAACTGCTACTTTGCTTTTATCCCAGTCATTACGCATCACTACCCGAATTGCCGGGTCCGTATCCAGCCTGACAAGGTTACCTTCAGGTGCGGAAATAATTAAACCCTCAATCGCTTCATTAACCAGTTGTTTACGGTCGTTAAAAAAGAATCTGGACATGATTTTCCAAGTTTTAATTACAAAATGACAAACATGAATGATGCTGAATACAGACTAAGCACATTAAACGGATTAATCGATTTCATCCTTCGAATATACAGGTATCAGTACCAACAGACTCAGCTTCAGTTTCGATACAATGTTTAAATTTATCTATAAAATACAGTACCGGATGTAGTACAACAACTTCCTTTATTCTATTGTTTCAGCTTACTAACTATCGTCTGATTTAACTTGCTCCGGTTAATAGCTGCGCTATTATAATTTAGACACTCATACAGATAAAGCTTGACCCGAATTCTTAAACAATAAGAACATAGACAAATATTAATTCAGATATAATTAGATTCTGGTTTAATTTCAGATATAAACCACTTTACACAATCAACAGAGCTGACAGAAACAGAATAGACTGACACAGACTAACAGCAGAGAATAAAGCAAATGACAATCAAAATTAATGGATCAGGGTCGACAAATGGCAATCCTGAAAAAAATAGCAGCTGGGAACGCAATATGCTGGAGAAGCTGTTACTTGAAGTATACCGCGAACAACGGCGCAATCGAATTTGGCGCTGGGTCTGGCGATTACTCTGGCTGTGCATTATTATTTTTATCATTACAGCAGCGATGGGAAGTTCAATACCCAATAGCCCACACACAGCGGTCATTGATCTGAGTGGTGTGATCAGCAGCGAGAATAATCAGGCAGAATTATTACGTAAAAGCCTTAAAACAGCCTATAAAAATAAAAATGTTAAAGGCATTATCATTCGTGCCAACAGCCCGGGCGGTTCACCGGTCATTTCCAGTATTGCCTATGAAGAAATCCGACATCTGAAAGCAAAACATCCGAAGATACCTTTATATGTTGTAACTGAGGATATGTGCGCCTCCGGTTGTTATTATATTGCCAGTGCTGCAGATAAAATTTATGCAGATCCGTCCAGCCTTGTCGGCAGTATCGGTGTTATTGGCAGCAGTTTTGACTTTACAGGTCTGATTGACAAACTTGGAATTAAACGCCGGGTAAAAATAGCCGGCAACAATAAAGATATGGGCGATCCATTTGTGCCGGAAACCCCGGAACAGGCGGAAATCTGGCAACAAATGCTAAGCAGTATTCATAAGCAATTCATTCAGGCGGTGCAGCAGGGGCGTGGTGACCGGTTAAAAGTTGCTGATAATCCGGACATATTCAGCGGTCGTGCTTATACCGGTGAAGAAGCTAAAGCAGTCGGACTAGTAGATGATTTTGGCAATATTTACACAGTTGCCCGCGATGTTATTGAAGCTCCGGAACTGGTAGATTACACTGCTGAAACCAGCTGGAAACGCTTCGGACGAAGCATAGGCAGCACATTACAGCAGAATTTTCAGGGTATGGCTGACAAACCATGGTGATATCCGGCTATAACCGCAATAATGAACAGATATTCTGATTATTATGCCCGTTTATGCTTTCTGCTCTAAATTACAGAACCATAAACGGGTATATTGTTATATATCATCAGATGAAAAGGTTATTGTTATAAAACATAAAATATTTATCGGCAGCAATTAAATAATTTATTCACCTACGCATACCGAATTTGATTATTTTCCACCCGAATTGATAGTGTTGTTGGTTATAATATTTCTTCCTTTTTCAATCATCAATATCATGTATCCTATTATTAAACCATTGCTATTCAGACTGGATCCTGAAAAAGCCCATTACCTGACATTAAAATCGCTGCAATGGTTACATCGTTATCATTGTGGTTTTTTACTGGGATGCAAACCAAGCTTCTCAATCATGCAGAAAAATACCAATAGTATTTTTCCTGACAACAATATTAACAATACTACAACTCTGATGGGACTAACGCTCCCCAATCCTGTAGGACTGGCTGCCGGTCTGGATAAAAATGGTGAATATATTGATGCACTTGCTATGCTGGGATTTGGTTTTATAGAAGTAGGCACTGTGACACCTCTACCTCAGGCAGGCAATCCTAAGCCGCGGTTATTCAGATTACCAAAGCAACAGGCAATTATTAATCGTATGGGCTTTAACAATTATGGTATTGATACTTTAATCAATAATATTGCAAATAGCAGGTATCGCGGCATATTGGGGATTAATATTGGCAAAAATGCTGCCACACCGATTGAAAAAGCAGTGGATGATTATCTGATTTGTCTGGAAAAAGCCTACCCGCATGCCAGTTATGTCACTGTTAATATTTCTTCACCCAACACACGTGATTTACGCAGCCTGCAAAGTGCCGGAGAGCTGGACAGATTATTAAACCACCTCAAAAACCGTCAGGCCCAGCTGGCTACTCAGCAAAGCCGCTATGTGCCTATTGCCATCAAAATTGCTCCTGATCTGGATGAAGAGCAAATTGAAGCCATTGCAGAGGTTGCATTGAATACTCAAATAGACGGAATTATTGCCACCAATACTACTATAGACAAAACTCCTTTGGGTACGCATAAATTTACTCAGGAAACTGGCGGGTTGTCTGGTCATCCCGTACAGACACAGAGCAATTACGTTCTGAATCAGTTATCTGCACACATTAATTCGCAAATTCCACTTATCGGTGTAGGGGGGATTACAACCGGTGCGGATGCCACAGAAAAAATCCGTCTTGGTGCCTCCGCCATCCAGTTGTATTCAGGTCTGATTTTTCGAGGTCCCCGGTTAGTTGCCGAATGTATCAAGAGCTGCTCACAGTTAAAATAATGTATCCGCTATTACAGTAAATACTACAAATTTAAGTTTTATATTTATTTGCAGACTACTTTGCCAGACAACTGTATGCAACTGCGTTTGGCAGGAAACTCTTGCCTGCGCTATGATGTCAATCGCACTATACAAACAGACCAGATTACTTTGTACAGTTTTTATCTGTACAGATGGAGACTGCACAAAGTGATTTGATTAAATTGAAAGCTCCATCATGCATAACAGCGACATATCGCTGCCGAAGGATATTCAGCGGCCGGCTGAAACGGTACTGGTAAATATTACTCCGCAAGAAACCAGAGTAGCCGTAATGGAAGAAAATACGTTGTGTGAAATTCATATTGAACGTAATTGCGGCCATGGTCTGGTAGGCAATATTTATCTGGGTGTGGTGCGTCGTGTATTACCCGGTATGCAAAGCGCCTTTATTGATATCGGACTGGAACGTGCCGCTTTTCTGCATATTGTTGATGTACTCGAGCAGCGTCAGCAACCAGAACAGATTCAGCGTATTGAACATACGCTGCATGAAGGACAATCAATTGTTGTACAGGTCATCAAAGACCCGATTAATACTAAAGGCGCACGTCTGTCTACGCAGATATCACTGGCAGGGCGTTTTCTCGTATATCTGCCCCAGGATGAGCATATCGGCATCTCACAGCGTATTGAAGACGAAGAGGAACGCAACCAGTTACGTGAACGGCTGGAAAATCTGTTACCAAAGGATGCTGCCCATGGCTATATTATCCGTACCAGTGCCGAAAATGCGACTGATGCAGAATTGCAGGCTGATATCAATTATCTGACCAAGCGATGGCAGCATATTCAGCAACTATCCAAAACCTGCCCGCCTGAAACATTACTGTATCAGGATTTACCCCTGAGTTTACGTGTATTGCGTGATATGTACAGTGACAATATCAATCACATTATTGTGGATTCAACCAGCCATTATCAACGCATGCACGAATTTGCCACGAATTATTCTCAGGGTGCGCTGGATAAATTGCAATTATTTCAGGATGATTGTCCGTTATTTGAAAAATACAATATCGAAGCCAAAATTAACCGTTCCCTGCAACCACGGGTGAATCTGGATTTTGGCGGCTATATTATTATTGAGCCGACAGAAGCTATGACCACTATTGATGTAAATACCGGTGGTTTTGTCGGTGCACGTAATTTTGAAGAAACTATCTTTAAAACCAATCTGGAAGCCTGCCATGTGATTGCACGTGAACTGCGTTTACGCAATCTGGGGGGGATTATCATTATTGATTTTATCGATATGACCAACGAAACACACCAGCAGGAAATTCTGACCGAGCTGGCACAAGCGCTGGCCTACGACCGTACCCGCGTTACACTTAACGGTTTTACCAGTTTAGGTCTGGTAGAGCTAACACGCAAACGTACCCGGGAAAATCTGACCCAGATATTGTGTGAACCCTGCCCTGTCTGTCATGGGCGTGGTCGCATCAAAACAGCACAAACTATGTGCTATGAGATTTTGCGCGAAATAGTGTGCGAATCACGTCGTCCTGATATTAAGCAATTGCGCATACTGGCCTCTCCCAGCGTCATAGATTTATTTCTGGATGAGGAAGCCGATTCTTTGAAAATGCTAAGTGATTTTATTGACAAGCCGATTGCTCTGGCAGTAGAAACCACTTACACTCAGGAACAATATGATATTGTGATTCAATAAATTTAATCTGCAAACGAGAAATTAAACATATGAATTTACCTGATGCTGCTCAGGCTGAAAACCTGTGGCAAACCATTCGTCATGAAACCGAAATAGCAGTCAGCAATGAACCTATACTGGCCAGCTTTCTGCACTTGAGTGTATTACGCCATAAAAATTTTGCTCGTATGCTGGCCTTTCATCTGTCTACCAAAATGTCCAGTGCTGTAATGGATGCGCGGGCGTTATTCGAGATTTATCTGGAGGCCTTACATCAGGATACTTCTATTATTCATGCAGCTCTGGCAGATATTGTTGCCTATTATGAACGCGATCCTGCCTGTGAAACCTATAGTTTACCATTATTGTATTACAAAGGTTTTCACGCCATACAGACCCATCGCATTAACCACTGGCTCTGGCAACAGAATCGTCATACTCTGGCCTATTTTTTACAAAATCGTGCTTCAGAAGTATTAGGAGTTGATATTCATCCAGCTGCTTCAATGGGCTATGGAATTATGATTGACCATGGTACGGGTGTGGTTATTGGTGAAACAGCGGTACTGGGCAATAATATTTCGCTGTTACACGGTGTTACTCTGGGTGGCTCTGGTAAACAGAGCGGTGACAGGCATCCGAAAATCAGTGACGGTGTTATGATTGGAGCCAATGCCTCTGTATTAGGCAATATTCGTGTACATACCTGCGCCAAAGTAGGTGCCGGCAGTGTCGTAGTTAATGATGTTCCGGAATATTCAACAGTAGTAGGTGTACCTGCGCGCGTTATCAGCAAAACAGATAATCATGAAAGTCCTGCTCAGGAAATGGATCAAAGAATTTAATTTGAATAAGCAGAAGTACACAATAGTTAATGTTAACCAGAAAATTCAACATAAATCTGTATTTAAGATCACAGGCAGCAAAATAAGCAGCTGCCTGTATTTTACAGTTTACCAATAAATCCGGAAAACATCTGCGCAGGAAACAGTCAGGGCAATCAAATTATATGCTATATGAATAAAATAACATAGATAATAAAAAAAGCAAACTCAACCAGAGCTTGCGATTTATTTGGTGGCGAATCAGGGATTCGAACCCCGGACACAAGGATTATGATTCCTCTGCTCTAACCGACTGAGCTAATTCGCCGTATCTCATTTCAAGAGAGACGCAATTATACGATATTTTTCTGATTATGCAAGCACTCAAAAAGAAAAAATTTTTATTTTATTGTTTTTATAAATCATTTTATATGACTTCAATTCATATAGTATTTATCTGGCGTTTAAAGAGCGATAAATGTGCATTTAAAGGAGAATAACACAGTGTTTTACCGGTTTGGCACAGGTATCTGCATGCTTTATGATACAATTCAGCCATTTTTAAATATCGCCTGTTTTCAAGGAATATCATGAGTTTGAAATGTGGCATTGTGGGTTTGCCCAATGTAGGCAAATCTACCCTGTTTAACGCCCTTACCCAGTCTGGTATTGAAGCTGCCAATTATCCTTTCTGTACTATTGAGCCTAATGTCGGTATTGTTGAAGTGCCGGATGATCGCATGGAAGAACTGGCTAAAATCGTTAATCCCAAACGAACCCAGCCGGCTATCGTTGAATTTGTCGATATTGCCGGGCTGGTAGCCGGAGCCAGTAAAGGCGAAGGTCTGGGTAATCAGTTTCTCGCTAATATCCGTGAAACTGATGCCATCGTAAACGTTGTGCGCTGCTTTGATGATGATAACATTGTGCATGTTTCCGGAAAGGTAGATCCGATTTCGGATATTGAAGTCATTGGTACTGAGCTGGCACTTGCAGATTTGGCCAGTGTAGAAAAAACCATCATACGCGAAAACAAGAAAGCCAAATCCGGTGATAAAGAAGCACAAAAACTGGTGGCTATTCTGGAACGCTTACAACAACATTTGCTTGAAGGTAAACCCGTACGTTCAGCGGGACTCGATCAGGATGAGCTAACACTGATTAAACCTTTATGTCTGCTTACTGTAAAACCGGCAATGTACGTAGCCAACGTAGCTGAAGACGGATTTGATAACAACCCGCATCTGGAACGCCTACAACAACTGGCGGCACAGGAAAATGCACCTGTTGTTGCACTATGTGCAGCAATGGAAAGCGAAATTGCCGATCTGGATGAGGCTGATAAAGCCGAATTTCTGCAAGAAATGGGTTTAAAAGAACCAGGGCTGAATCGCCTGATTCGCGCCGGCTACGACTTACTCGGTTTGCAAACTTATTTTACTGCCGGTGTTCAGGAAGTCAGAGCATGGACCATCCATAAAGGCGATACAGCCCCTCAGGCTGCCGGTGTTATTCATACCGATTTTGAACGTGGTTTTATCCGTGCTCAGGTTATTGCTTACGAAGATTTCATTGCCTGCGGAGGTGAAGCCAAAGCTAAAGAGGCCGGTAAAATGCGTGCTGAAGGCAAGGAATACATCGTAAATGATGGTGATGTAATTCATTTCCTGTTTAACGTATAACCATTAATCTCTTTAAACCAGCTATATTCTTATCCAGAATGTAGCTGGTTTATGCATTCCGGTTAATAATAAATTTATTTTTTAGCCTGACATATCGAATCCTCTCGGTTCGGTTATCTAAACCATCTGCCGGCAACCAATAAATATCAGCTTTGATATTGGTTATCCTATGGATATTACCGTGTCTATTGATAAACAGAAACTGATAAAGTATTTCCGGCCATTACCAAACTAATGAATTATCAATTTATTACAACCACAAATGCAGCAATAAACAAATCGTGTAAAATAATGCATCATTATTATTAGGCGGTAAAACAGACTAACCACCCAAAACCAGCAAAAATATGATATTGCTATTTTGTTTTTATGAGCAGTCTGAGCCAGACAAACTTTATTTTAGCCAATTTATTTAATTTGAAAGAACAAAATCCAACCATGACCAGCGTTGTTCACGACTTACAGCAACGAGGCCTGATAGCTCAAACCACTGATGCTCAGGCTCTTGATACGTTATTAAACGAAAAGAAAATTACTCTGTACTGCGGTTTCGACCCGACAGCCGACAGTCTGCATATCGGTCACCTGTTACCTATTCTGGTTTTACGCCGCTTTCAACTGGCCGGGCATACACCAATTGCGCTGGTAGGAGGTGCCACTGGTATGATTGGTGACCCAAGCTTCAAAGCACAGGAACGTTCACTCAACACTTTAGAAACCGTACAGGACTGGGTAGCCAAAATACGCGCGCAGCTACAACCTTTCCTTAGCTTCAGTGGTGACAATGCTGCCATTATGGCAAATAATTTTGACTGGTTCGGCAGCATGAATTGTCTGGATTTTCTGCGCGATATCGGCAAACATTTTTCTGTAAATGCCATGCTGAACAAAGAATCAGTAAAACAGCGTCTAAGCCGTGATGATGTAGGTATTTCATTTACCGAATTTGCCTATGCTCTGCTTCAAGGTTACGATTTTGCTGAATTGTATCGCCGCTACGGTGCCGTATTGCAAATCGGCGGTTCGGATCAGTGGGGTAATATCACCGGAGGGATTGACCTCTCCCGTCGGCTACATCAGGCTACCGTTTATGGTTTGACACTACCACTGGTGACTAAAGCTGACGGAACTAAATTTGGTAAAACCGAAGGTGGTGCAGTCTGGCTGAGTGCAGAAAAAACCTCTCCTTACCAGTTCTATCAGTTCTGGTTAAAAGTTGCTGATGCGGATGTATATAAATTCCTCAAATATTTTACTTTCCTCAGTGTGGCAGAGATAGAGGCTATTGAAGCCAGCGATCAGGCCAGTGGCAGTAAGCCACAAGCACAGCGCATTCTGGCAGAGGAAATGACCCGACTGATTCATGGTGAAGAAGCTCTGGCTGCAGCACAGCGTATTTCTGCCAGCCTGTTTGCCGAAGATCAGAGTGCACTTACTGAAAACGATTTTCAGCAATTATCTCTGGATGGCTTACCTGCATTTCCGGTTACTGAATCCATCAATATCGTGCAGGCCTTAACTACTGCGTCACTGGCCAAATCCAATAATGAAGCACGCGGCTTTATCAGTCAGGGAGCAGTCATGGTTAACGGGCAAAAAATTGACAGTGCTGATTACGTATTCAGCAGCAATGATAAACGTTTCGGGCACTACACAATTTTGCGGCGTGGTAAACGCAACCATGCACTACTGGTATGGCAATAAATTTTCATATTTTGCAAATACATCACTCAAGGGAGTTAATATGAGTAACCACTGCACTATTCTGCAACACCTGCCCGTTGGCGAAAAAGTCGGCATTGCTTTTTCCGGCGGGCTGGATACCTCTACAGCATTACTCTGGATGAAACTGAAAGGCGCTTTACCTTATGCCTATACAGCTAATCTGGGACAGCCTGATGAAGATGATTATGATGCTATTCCGCAAAAAGCACTCGAATACGGTGCTCAAAAAGCCCGTCTGATTGATTGTCGCACACAGCTGGCGCATGAAGGTATTGCTGCAATACAAAGCGGAGCATTCCATGTACATACGGGTGGTATGCCTTATTTTAATACTACCCCGCTGGGACGGGCTGTTACCGGCACAATGCTGGTAGCCGCAATGAAAGAAGACGATGTACATATATGGGGTGATGGTTCCACCTATAAAGGCAATGATATTGAACGCTTCTATCGCTACGGACTGTTAACCAATCCGGCTTTACGCATCTACAAGCCATGGCTGGATCAACAATTTATTGATGAGCTGGGCGGGCGGCATGAAATGTCTGAATTTCTGATTGCTCAGGGTTTTGACTATAAAATGTCTGTTGAAAAAGCCTACTCAACCGACTCCAATATGCTCGGTGCTACCCATGAAGCTAAAGATCTGGAAATGCTCAATAGCAGCATGAAAATCGTACAGCCGATTATGGGCGTGGCTTTCTGGGATGAACAGGTAAACATTCCGGCTGAAGAAGTAAGTGTGCGGTTTGCAGAAGGTGTACCGGTGGCTTTAAATGGTGTTGAATACCATGATCCGGTAGAGCTGATTCTGGAAGCCAACCGTATTGGCGGCCGACATGGTCTTGGCATGACAGACCAGATTGAAAATCGTATTATTGAGGCTAAATCACGCGGTATTTATGAAGCACCGGCAATGGCATTGCTGCATATTGCTTATGAACGCCTGCTTACCGGCATCCATAACGAGGATACGATTGAACAGTACCGCATTAATGGTCTGCGTCTGGGCAGACTGCTGTATCAGGGACGCTGGTTTGATTCACAGGCGCTTATGCTGCGTGAAACTGCGCAACGCTGGGTAGCCAAAGCCATTACCGGTGAAGTTACGCTGGAATTACGCCGCGGTAATGATTACTCTATTCTCAATACCGAATCATCCAATCTTACTTATCAGCCGGAGCGGTTAAGCATGGAAAAAGTAGATAATGCTGCCTTTTCCCCTGCCGACCGTATCGGTCAGCTTACCATGCGTAATCTGGATATTATCGATACCCGCAACAAATTGGGTATATATACTCAGAGCGGGCTATTATCAGTAAGTCAGGATGCACTGCTACCTCAGTTAACTGATAAAAAAGATATCTTATAAAAATCTATCATTTCTAGAACCGGATAATACTAATTTATTATCCGGTTTTTTATTTACTCACATAATAAATTGCAACAATAAATAATACGATTTAATTATTTATCAAAGAACAAACCGTATCTATAGTAGCCCCGGCTGAACCTGAGTCAGCATATGTTAAATGATCATCAGGTCGTAAAATCAATGCCTCTTCAATACTATCTCCTTCTCCTAGATAACGCGAACTGTGCTCCTCACAGTTAATTTCTTTTTTACTATAGCTTGTTCCGCTAACTCCTACTCGTCGTGAAACAGCTTCAACCAAGCCGTCAGGCTTTTTATATTGTTATAAGAAAGAATATTTGTTAATTTATCCTTTTATTGGAATGAGAAGAAATATAGAATTTTTCAAAGATAACTAATAGAAAAATAAAACTATTGATATCTTTATTTTTCTACCCAACTTAAATATTGTGACCAGCCCGGATCAAATTCGCACTCAATTTTAACTGAAAGGGTTTTATACTGGTCTGCCAGACGTTGTGCCAATGCGATAGCTGATTGTTTATCCTGCACATGCCATAAAATGGTTCTTACGCCCTGATAAAATGTATTTTGACAATGAATGCCCTGTTTATTAAATCGTAGAGCTGGATTAATAGTATCTTCTAGTTCATAAACCAGAGATAAATTTTCCTTACTATCCACATCGGCTGTTATAGTTAGAGCATAGCAATAATTCAAATCACCTACCAATACATCAGCTGTCTCATTTCTTTGCACAAGTCTTTTGTGATCAGGATCATTTTGATCAATTATTTCAAATACATTCCATCTATCCTCTTTATCAGAAAGAGGAAAAATACCTGTATGCTTTAATTTATCTTGCCATAACTGATCAAACACCGTTACAAATTCATTAAGAGGTACTGCGGTTGCCTCTTTGGGAATTTCTAAAAAGTTGACACACCCGATTTTAATAGAAAAATCATATTCTCCTAATGCATGATCAAGCAAGATAAATGCAGTCGACTGTGCGATTTGCTTCTTCTCTTCAGGAATAGTTTTACCAAACACAATTTCCAAAGAGATTTTACGATATTCTTCATGATGATAAATCAATAAATCAGCAGGACCCAATGAAAGAGAATGATCATGATGCGTTATAGAGAATGCATCCAGATTTTTAACCCGCGTCCTAAATGCTTCTATTTCAAAAAAATTCAGATCCGGTGCATGTTTAACGATTCGTATCACCAGCTCAAACTGCTCAATTCGGCCTTCAGCCGTAAAAATTATTTTATGATTTTTTTATCTCCTCGTGTAAGCTCAGCAATAACATTTAATTGATTATCTATTAAAAGATTATTGAGATTTTCCATGATAGAGATTGGCTCTAGCGTATTAAATGTCTGCTCAGATGCTTTTACCTGTGTCCAGAATGTTTGAATAGCGAGAGATATCTTATCTTGAGCGATTGGTTTATCTTGTACTGATTGAATATCAGAATTTGATTTTTTTCTCCAGAATTTTTTAAAAAACATAAAGCTTCCCCTTAATTGATTGATAAAAACCATACCAAATAAGTTCCTGAGTATAAGTTAAAAATTGGTCATATTTTTCTTTTATCATAATTTTTATGATATACATCAGGTTATAAATAAATTTTCATTTATACAATATCTTAATGATGAATGATAGTTTATAACATCTATAAATCATATACTTAACTGAATTCAATTCACAAACGAGCAAAAAATACAGATAAATTCAAGTTTTGTAGCCATATGAAGACATAAACACATATTTTGACAGGCTTAGCACTACCAATCTTTGACATGACAGCATAAAAACTTGATATAGTGTCTAGGGCTATTTTATGAGATACAGAAATTAATCAATTTAATTTTATTAAGAAAAAAATTGACTAATGTAAGGAGTATATATTCTGCTTACCTTGAAAAACTATAGTATAGATAAATATTACAAATAAATCATTTTAAATAAATAATGGAAAATATCAATATATTATCCTATAAATAGGATCTACCTAATCCTAATAAAATTAGAAGATATTAATATTAATTCAGATAAACAGATACAAACGGAAAATATAATGAAGATATATGATTGTTTTGAACAGAATGGTTATGCTGTTATTAATGATTTAATTACTCCTCAGCAACTAACAGATATAGAACAACAATTAGAACAGATTAATTTAACTACTGCCGGCAGTCGTGAGCTTCTGACACAACCATGGTGTCAGATACTTGCTAACAATTTGAAAAATAATACTCAGCTTACTTCCTTGCTCCCAATAAACCCGGTGGCAATCCAATGCACATTATTCAAAAAATCAGCCGATAAAAACTGGCTGGTACCTTTACATCAGGATTTAAGCATAGCAGTCAGACATCAGTTTTCTGATACTCAGTTTACCGGCTGGTCACATAAACAAAATATGTTATTTGTACAACCACCGGCACAATATATGCAGCAACTGGTAGCTGTGAGGCTACACATAGATGATTGCCAGCACGAGCATGGTCCGCTTAAAGTAGTTGCCGGTACTCATCAGTATGGAAGAATCAATGAATCAACGCTACCACAGCTTCGAGACCAAAAAGGCGAGCAAGAATGCACCCTGTCTAAAGGAGGAGCTGTTATCATGCGACCACTTATTGTGCATTCTTCGTCAAAAGCTATTCAGACTAATGGCAGACGTGTACTACACTTTTTATATGCGCCCGGAGATTTGGCTGAAATTATTCCTTTTCAATTCTGTATTTGATTCTCTCAACACAACTACTCAGGATTCAGATATAACTCATTTCAAAACGAATACTATTAATTTTTATAATAAATTTAATCTATTGAAAGCAAAAAATACATATTTATTATTAATAAATTAATTCAAACATGTTTTAATTTACCTAATTTATTTAATCAATAATTTAATCATATCCTGCTGTTTGATACATTAGGCAGATATCTGAAGTTTATCAATATCAGATATCTGCCAGGGAACAATTGCGCTGCCATAAAGAGGTTTTACAACGTAAATGACCAATATACTGTAATGGATATACTGGTACAACTGAAGGGATATCACCGGCACGCATATGCAATAAATCCCCGGGAGCAACCCATTCAGCCGGCGTTTTGGTTAAAGGCAATCCTGCATAATTATAGGCAGCGACAACCAGTTGCGAACAAAAGTAACGGTCTGAAGAAAAAGGCGTTACCTGTACTACAGCCATGGTATTCAGGCACAAATGGCGAAAAGCTCGCGGAATAACTGGCAATTCACACACTTTACGGGTAACTGTATAAGGTGTCTGCTTGATAATCCCCATATAATTATATTTCCCGCCAGCCTCTGCTCTGGCAAATTCACGGATTTTTTCAGCCTGTAAATCATTTAGCTGCGGATGGCGATAAACGGCCAGTAACGGACTTTCATCAACGCTTTCAGCCAGAGACATAATATGCACACCACCACCCACGGCTTCTGCTATTTCTCCATCTCCTAAATACAGAAATGCATGGCTAACCGAAGTATTACCAAACAAGCGCAAAACACGGGAATTGAGACTTGAGTCGGCAGAAAATAAAATATCACCGCTTTGTAAATCCATCGGCTGAACCAATACTACTCCTGTCTGTGGCGCAGTATTTTGTCGCTGAAATTTTACTGATACATGTTTTTTTTCACCCGAAACATTAGGAACTCGCTGAAACTGTGCGGTACAGGCAAAAAGTAAATTACAGCATAAAATTAAAAACAGGAATTTAAAAAATTTCATAGATGAAATGATTTTATATTTTACTGAATACTTATCATTAAATAGATTTAATGTTTACTTAGTTATAAATAAATATGCCATTTTTATTTATATATTATTTGCATATTCGAAAAACCGTTACTATTAAAAATAATGAACAAATAATTCATATTAATCATATTTTATTTTTACCAACATGCATATTAACACTTTATTAATAATTATTCACTTATCTGAAAATTTTTTTAAAGTAATACAATTCTGATGATTTTAAATTGATACCAGCTCATCCAACCTATTATTGTCAAATAAAACTATCAATTTTCTATACAAAGGATAATACAGATATTCTGATTTCTTTAAAATTTTTATTGGCATAAAAAAACCCTGCTTTAAGCAGGGTTTTTCATCAATATAAAATTAGAAAAATTATCTAACTTTTTTAGCTACCTGAGTGCGGATTTTCACATCTACACGGCGATCAGGTGCAATACATTCGATTAAAGCAGTACGTTTCTTAGCAGCTGAAACTTTCTTACCTAATTTAGCAACTTCACGCTGACAAGTTTCAGTCATGCGGGCTTCAGATTTACCCAAGCCGACTGCTGAAATTTTCCCAGCAGGAACACCTTTAGAAACCAGATACTGAGCAACAGTATTAGCACGACGATCAGACAAAGTCTGATTATAAGCATCTGAACCTTTAAAGTCGGTATGACCTTCAACACGTACAACCTGTACGCTGCTGTCTGCCAGACGGGTAGCCAACTGATCCAGAGTATCGATCGCTTCAGGACGCAGGGTAAATTTATCAAAGCCAAACAGGAAGTTAGCAGACAAAGATACTGTTTCATCAACAAATTTAGGTGCTTCTGGAGCAGCCTGTGCAATTGGGTGACCACAATTGTTACCCAGAGTTGGTTCTTGATCGTTGTTGAAACGGTTTTTCACACATTCAGGTGTACCATCGGCACCATTTTCGCGGGTGACGATAATTTCGCCAGTTCCTTTTTCAGGAGCAGAACTGGTAGTATAGCCATTGTAAGCACCAGCAGGTTCACCGGTCCAGTCGGCACCCGGTACAACACCATTGGCAAAAGCGGCAGTTGAAGCAGCCATAGCAACGATCAATGCGCTCAATTTTAGCTGTTTGGTCATGTTATTCCCTCATCAAAAAATTTGTTATGTGTTGATTCAGCCTGAAATTCGTCTGATCAATACACAAATACCATTTACAGGCCGCTCAAACCGGGCGGGTAGCTTGGTAAATCAAGTCTATACTATAAAAAACCGCAGCATAAACTGTCAATATGCAAACTACCAAGGCGAAGCTGCTAGACGACCCGCTTCCTAACTGTGCATCATGCCTAAAAAATAGCTTTGTGTCACTTATTTACAACTAAATTCACGCGTTTACCCTAATTAAGTTGCATGAAAACAACAAGCAAGCTTCTATTATCTTAAGGGTCTGCTACAGGTGGATTAACGTGTAAAAATGTTAAGCTTAGAGTGAAAGTGTTCCATGTCAGAATGGGTAAATTGAGTTATGATGCAGATAAAGAAGCTTTTTTGTTGTATTTGAGCGACAATTAAAAACTTCAAACCTAAAAGGGGCTGAAATACTATGAAGCTGCAACAGTTACGTTATGCAGTTGAAGTTTATCGTCAGAATCTGAATGTTTCAGAAGCAGCGGAGGTACTGTTTACTTCTCAGCCTGGTATTTCCAAGCAAATACGCATGCTGGAAGAAGAACTGGGCGTACGGTTATTTATTCGTCATGGAAAACGCATGGTTGCGGTGACAGCTCCGGGCAAAATTGTTCTGGAAACTGCCGAGCGGATTTTACGTGAAGTACAGAATATTAAAAGTATTGGTACAGAATTTGCCGACCAGAATATTGGATCCTTGACCATTGCCACCACACATACACTGGCCCGATATGCTCTGCCAAAAATTATCTCAGCGTTTGTTGAATGTTATCCGCAGGTACAGCTGAGCATCCATACAGCCAGCCCTAAAGCCATTAGTCATATGGTACTGGAGGGAGAAGTTGATTTTGCCATTGGTATGGAAATGGAAAGTGAGCATCCTGAATTACGCAAATTGAGCTGTAAAGCCTGGAATCGCAGTATCGTAGTTCCTGATAATCATCCTCTGCTTGATTTAAAGCGGCCATTACGGCTCGAAGACATAGCAGCTTATCCGCTCATCACTTATGATATTGCTTTCGCTGAACAATCTAAAATCGCCCGTGCTTTTACTCAGGAAGGCTATCAGTTACCCAGAGTTAAACTGGCTTCAGCCGATACGGATGTCATTAAAACTTATGTTGCTCAGGGACTGGGTATCGGATTGCTGGCCACTATGGCTTTTGATAGTAAACAAGATGAAGGTTTACAGCAGATTAGTGCAGAACATCTGTTTGAACCTTCCTTTATCCAGATAATACTCAGACAGGATGTTTATCTGCGTGGTTTTGGCTATGAGTTTCTGGCCTTATTCGCTCCTGGGTTAACACGGTCGCGGATTGAATCAGCCCTGTATTCTTCTTACGAAGAAGATTTTTCAATTTAATAGTATTTATCCCCGATACAAAACAAAGCCATTTTTATCAGATGATAAAAATGGCTTTGTAAATACTTTAACTGATATCAGGGCATCAGCATTCCGCCGTTCACATGCAGCGTTTGTCCGGTAATGTAACGAGCTTCTTCACTGGCCAGAAACAAAACTGCGGCGGCCACATCTTCTACAGTTCCAAAATGATTCAATGCCGTTTGCCCAGCAAAAAAATCACGCTGCTCTTGCGGTAAAACTTTTGTCATATCGGTTTCGATAAAACCAGGAGCTACACAATTTACGGTAATCCCGCGCGAGCCTACTTCACGCGCCATTGATTTACTGAATCCGACTAACCCGGCTTTGGCTGCAGCATAATTAGCCTGACCGGCATTACCGATAAAACCGACTACAGAGGTTATATTGATAATTCTGCCCCAGCGTGCTTTCATCATACTGCGGGTGACTGCTTTGCTGGCACGGAAAGCGGATTTCAGATTAATTTGCATGATTTCATCCCATTCTGATTCTTTCATGCGCATCAGCAAATTATCACGGGTAATACCGGCATTATTAACCAGTATGGCAATATTACCGATATTACTTTCAATGTCGGCAATCAGATTTTCAATACTGTTTTCTTCAGCGATACGTAATTCTCGCCCTTCTCCGCCAAAATCAGCCAGTGCTTCATTGATACTAGTCACACCTGCAGCAGAAGTGGCTGTACCAATTACTTTAGCACCTTTTTCTGCCAGAAAACGGGCAATAGCAGCGCCAATTCCACGGGTAGCACCAGTTACCAGCGCAATTTTACCTGTTAAATCCTGATTCATAACTTATTCCTTTAGCTCTCAACATGTGCAGCAATAAAACTTTCTATGCTTTGCACACTGGTTAATGCAACGCAACTGGCGCTCTTATCAATCCGTTTAGCCAGTCCGGCCAGCACTTTACCCGGACCGCATTCAGCAAATTCTGTTATTCCGTCAGCTACCAGTTTGCTTACTGTTTCAGTCCAGCGCACAGGTGAATATAACTGCTGTACCAGAGCCTGTTTAATTGTTTCCGGTTCTGAATGCACCGCAACATCAACATTATGCAATACCGGAATTTGTGGTTTTGAAATATTGATCTGCTCCATGGCCGCAGCCAGTTTGGTCGCAGCTGGTTTCATCAGACAGCAGTGTGAAGGCACTGATACAGGTAACGGCAGTGCACGCTTGGCTCCGGCAGTTTTAGCAAGCTCACAGGCACGATTAATGGCAACAGCAGTCCCGGCAATCACCACCTGACCGGGTGAGTTGTAATTTACGGCTTCGGCAACTGTACCGGATAATTCATTTTGTGCCTGTAAACATACCTGACGCACGATATTATCATCCAGTCCCAGTATTGCGGCCATGGCACCCTCTCCGGCTGGTACAGCTTCCTGCATTAATTGTGCACGCAGACGAACCAGTTTCACAGCATCATGAAATGCTAGGCTGCCGGCAGCGACCAGCGCAGTGTATTCTCCTAAACTGTGCCCGGCCAGCATCACAGGTAACTGACCATGCAATTGCTGATATACACGCCATGTAGCAATACCGGCAGTCAG
The DNA here is from genome assembly GCF_016100575.1 of Snodgrassella sp. M0351. Classification (NCBI taxonomy): domain Bacteria; kingdom Pseudomonadati; phylum Pseudomonadota; class Betaproteobacteria; order Neisseriales; family Neisseriaceae; genus Snodgrassella; species Snodgrassella sp. M0351. The sequence continues at coordinate 1,630,712 of NZ_JACFSG010000001.1, forward strand.
CATCAGGGGCTGAGTATTAACGGTTTCGTTCAGGGCTGTGCTGTCTTCCCCGTTCATCAATGTCCATAAATCCTGATTAAGTGCTTCTGATGCCTGTTCAAATATTTCTTTAACAACTGGCATATCATTAAAGCCGGACATCATATTGAGACTTTGTGACCCCTGTCCGGGAAAGAAAAAAGCAATACTCATGATCTTCCTTGAATTGAATAAAACTAATGTCCGGACATTTATTGTGCCGGAGGCTGATTGGTCTGTAATGGCTGTTCGTGGTGCAGAAACATTTTGGCACCTGCCGGGGCACCTATTGCGTAAGCAAGATTAGCTTCCAGTGACTGGGCAAAAGGCCCCTGATAGATTTTGTTACCCATATGGGTCAGGTTAGAGCGTGCATCAACATAAATCTTACCGCCTAACTGATTCCATAAGCGGCAAAAACTAAAATCTTCAGATAAATAACGCTTCGTCACCGGATCAACAAGACAATCGTAAAAGCGATAGTGATATCCCCTATCAGTAACACCGATAGAATCAGGCTGATATTGCAACTCAGGATAAGCTTCCATCAGACGGATAAATACTTCCCGCTTGATAATCATAAATCCGGTCGGCGCCTCTGGCAGCTCAATAAAGCCTTCATCATCTACCTGTACATGCACCTCATGATTAGTATCTGCCTTACTGATATTGATGGTATAGCGAGTATAAGTGGCATTAAACTGCTGCTGGGTCATATGCTCAGGAATACCTTCGTCCGGCCATGACTCACGCTTAAGCGGATAAACACCTGCAACAATATCGCGATCTGCCAGCAGCAGACGCTGAAAAGCTTCCGGTGAAAAACCGATATCAGTATCAATCCAGCATAAGTGCGTCCATTCCGGATGCGACAGAAATTCTGCAACACAGTTATTCCGTGCACGGGTAATCAGACTTTCACCCTGATGCATAAATACCTGTATTGGAAAACCTGCACTGGTATGCGCAGCAACTAAAGCCAGCAATGACTGTACATAATTACCAAAATACCGCCCGTCATGACTGGGCGACATAATAACCGGATACATATTGGCTAACGCAGATTGAGATAGCATAATCCGATCCTGATAAGAACAATATTAATATTTTAAGGTAACCGCACCCCAGGCAAAGCCACCTCCGATACCTTCAAGCAACAAGGTCTGGCCGCGTTTAATCCGACCGGATTTAATTCCTTCATCCAGTGCCAGCGGAATAGAGGCAGCAGAAGTATTGCCCTGCTCAGCAAGGGTAACAATAACTTTATCCATTGATACACCAAGATGGCGTGCAGTAGATTCGATAATGCGCAGATTGGCCTGATGCGGAATAATCCAGTCTATATCAGACGGCTGTAAACCGGATTGATCAATGACTTCTTTTGCAATATTAGCCAGTGCTTTTACTGCAAACTTATAGACAGCCTGCCCATCCATATATAGATAGGGCGAACCTTCAATCTTGCCTGCTGCAATTTTTCCCGGTGTTTGCAGAATATGACTGTAATTACCATCAGCCTGTAATTTGGTATGGATGATACCGCCTTCCTGTTCAGAAGCACCCAGAATAACTGCACCGGCACCATCACCAAACAACACACAGGTACGCCGATCATTCCAGTCAAGCAGACGACTGAACGTTTCCGCGCCAATAACCAGTGCCTTACTGGCCATGCCACTTTTAATATAAGCATTGGCAGTAGCCATTGCATACATAAAACCGGCACAGACTGCCTGAACATCAAATGCCGGACAGCCGGAAATACCCAGCTTATTCTGCACAATACAGGCAGTAGCAGGAAATGTCATATCCGCAGTTGAGGTAGCCACAATAATGAGATCAATTTCGTTTGCATCAATACCTGCATCGGCCAGCGCAATCTGTGCTGCAGAAACAGCCATATCACTGGTCTGTTCATTTTCTGCGGCAATATGACGCGCTTTGATACCGGTACGCGTTGCAATCCACTCATCCGAGGTATCAACAAATTTGCTCAGGTCATCATTAGTCAGGCGGCGTGCAGGCAGGTAACTGCCTGTACCCAGAATATGGGCATTCAGCATGGCATTGTCTTTAATTTACGGCAAAGGGCATATTTTAAACAAAGTCATTTGACTTGTCTGCCTTTACAACAAGATGATTTATTCTTCCATAACAGCCAGCTGACGTGCAACACCGGCCTGAATTTTTGTAATTGAATCTGCTTTGATGGCTTTATAAGCTTCCTGCAGGGCAAAACAGAAACCTGTAGCATCCGTACCGCCATGGCTTTTAATTACGACACCACGTAATCCCAGAAAAATGGCACCATTAAAACGCCGCGGATCAAGACGCCGCTTAAATCCCTTTAATGTTGGTAACGCAATTAATGCGGCCAACTTATTAAACCAGCTGCGGGTAAACTCTTCTTTAACAACTGAACCGGCAAATTTCACCGCTCCTTCGATACTTTTGAGCATTGCATTACCGGTAAAACCATCAACTACCAGCACATCAACTTCAGCTGTAAAAATAGAATTACCTTCAACATTGCCGACAAAATTCAGATCACTGCGTCGTAAAAGCTGATGAGTTTCTTTAGCAGCTGCGTTACCCTTGATGTCTTCAGTACCGACATTGAGTAAGCCTACTCTTGGTTGCATATTTTCAGGAAACAATGCTGCCACCTGCTGACTACCAACAATAGCAAACTGCAAAAGCTGGGTGCTGCTGCAATCGACATTGGCACCCAGATCCAGCACCAGTGTCATATGATTATTGCGGCCGGGCAGGAATTTAGCAATTGCCGGACGATCAACACCGTCAATGGTTTTCAATACAAAGCGGGCAGTTGCCATCAGTGCTCCGGTATTGCCGGCTGATACAGCTGCCTGTGCCAGACCTTCTTTAATCTGGTTGATGGCTACACGCATCGAAGAATCTTTTTTATTCTTGAGCGCAGAAGTCGGTTCTTCATCCATGCCTACCACTTCACTGGCCGGACAAATGGTAATCCGTTCCATGGAAGCATTAACTTTATTTAATGCATTTCTGATTTTGGCTTCATCACCAACCAGAATCAGTGCTGCGTCAGTTTGCTGCTGTAAAAATGTCAGCGCCCCCGGAATGGTTATATCCAGACCGAAATCGCCGCCCATGGCATCTACAGCAATGGTTTTCAGGGTCATAGATCATGCCTCTGATGTAGCTTGGGCTGCAACATGCTCGTAGTGCTCATCAATATCAAGCGCATCCCAAGGATAGTTAATCCACCAGTCATCAACCTGTATTGCACTATAAAAAGGTAAATCTGCCGGCAATACCCCTTTTTTGGGTTTGCGCTTTTCATGCAGTACTGCTACCCCAAGATGCTGGAATCCTTCATGCTGTAATTCGCGAATACAGTATTCGAGCGTAGCCCGGCTGTCATCCACTTCATCAACAATCAGTAGTTTTTTGTTTTTTAATTTTTCGTCAAAACCATTAGTCCACTGTATTTTCTGCGGCTGGTCAGTCGGGCAGTCGTTAACGTCATAATAAGACAAAGTAACGGTATATACAGGAATATTCAAAAAACTACGCAATATACGTGCCGGAATAAATCCACCACCACCGATAGCGATCATTGCATCAAATGAATGCTCTGATTTCTGAATTTTTTCTGCCAGCTGTTTAATGGCACGATGTATGTCTTCGTAGTTATACCAGATTTTTTTCATGGGAAACCCGAGTCAGTGTAAAGCAGGCCATTGAGGCTGCCGGGAAAGTGGAAGCAGTTTATTTTAGCAGGATAATTACCCTGCTAATATTGGATACAAAAAAGCCAGTGATTGCAGATGCAATGTCTGGCTTTCATACGTATTGAATAATCAAAGGTGTGAATTATTCACCTTTGGCTTTGACTACTTTACGTCCGCGGTACATACCGTTTGGAGAGATGTGGTGACGCAAATGTACTTCACCAGTAGTGGTATCAGTAGAAACCTGTACAGCGGTCAGACCATCGTGTGAACGGTGCATACCACGTTTTGAAGGTGATTTTTTGTTTTGTTGAACTGCCATGTTAAAGCTCCTGGGTAATGTAAGTTAATTCGTTAGTGGCCGCTTTTCAGTCCTGCCAGTCTGGCAAAAGGATTACCTGAGTCTTGATTGGTTTGGGTTGCCAGAGTGTGATCACAGTCTTCATGTCGCGGTGCAACCGGAATGGCCATTAAAATCTGGTCTTCCAGCAGTGCAGCAAGATTATATTCTGCACTCCATACCGCGCCTTCAAGTGTTTCATCAGCGGCCATGGCCTCGTCCAGCAACTGTTCGCTGGTAAACAGCACCACATGCGACTGGTCATTCAGCGCCCAGGAAACAGCCTGTAAACAGCGCTGACACACCAGTTCCAGCTGACCTTCCACACTGATATCGAGAAAAGGACGCTGCCAGCGGTCAATACCACCGCAAACCTGATACCGGATAATGCCTTCGCGTTGCGCTAAAAGTTCATGCGACCAAACCCGCCGGTCAAGTGCTTGAAGCTGCAATTGACCGCTGCGTTGCTGCTGTTCACGTGTGAACGTGGCCGTATCAATCAAAATAGGGTCTAACATAAACGGCGGATGATATAATTTAAACTTTATAATGTCAATGAGTTCGCACTTATGCCAAGAGAGAAAAAGTTGATTCTGGCTTCCAGCTCCCGTTTTCGCCAGCAACAACTTCAGCAGTTAAACATCCCTTTTGACGCGGTTAAACCTGATTTTGATGAAACGCCACTTTCTGCTGAAACCGCACCACAAACAGCGTTGCGTCTGGCCAGCGGCAAAGCATACTCTCTAACCGGTCTTTATCCGGATGCTCTGATTATCGGTTGCGATCAGGTTGCGCTATGTCGGGGGCAGCAACTGGGCAAACCACTAACCGTAACAAAAGCACAACAGATGTTACACTATCTGAGTGGTCAGCAAGTGATATTTTACAGTGCACTTACGGTACTGAACGCTGCTGAAAACCGCCTGCATCAGCATATTGATGAAACACGCGTCATGATGCGCTCGCTGACTGATGCGCAGATTAAGCATTATCTGAGTCGTGAACCGGATGCTGTACATTGTGCCGGCGCGGCAAAAAGTGAAGGATTGGGCGCTTTACTAATTAAACGCATCGAAAGCACCGATCCGAATGCACTGATTGGTTTACCGGTTTTTCGTCTGGTGGATTTTTTGCTGGCAGAAGGAATGAATATTTTATGAGCAGTCCTATACTCTATCTTATCCCGACACCACTGGGAAATGCAGATACACCCTGTCTGCTTGCGCATGAACAAAATTGCATTGTTAACCTGACCGACTTTGTTGTTGAAGCAGAAAAAACAGCACGGGCTCATTTAAAAGCCTTCGGTGTGCAAACACCGATTCGTGAGCTGAATCTGCGCACTTTGAATGAACACACTCCTGAACAGGATATCGCTAAATTATTGCAACCTTTGCAGGCCGGTCGCAACATGGGATTACTTAGTGAAGCCGGTTGTCCGGCTGTCGCAGACCCGGGAGCTCAACTGGTGGCGCTGGCACATCAGGCCGGGTTCACTGTAATGCCGCTCGTGGGACCGTCCAGTATCATGTTAGCGCTGATGGCTTCTGGAGCCAACGGACAGTGTTTTGCTTTCAAAGGTTATCTGCCTGCTGAAAAAAACGCACGTATTGAATGTTTGCATACTCTAGAAAAGCGCTCACGTCAGGAAAATGAAACCCAGCTTTTTATTGAAACTCCTTACCGTAATGATGCTTTACTGGCTGACGCTATTGCGACTTTACATCCTGAAACCCGTTTGTGTATTGCCGCAGATTTAACTATGTCGACCCAAACTATTATTAGTCAGAATATTGCAGCATGGCGAAAAATGCCGGCATTGCCACCGCTCAAAAAAAGACCATGTCTGTTCGTTGTTTATGCCGGATAATTGTAACTGATGTTTTTTGAAATTAATTTGCGCTTCACTCTTGTCAATGTCCTCGTCGCTGCCTATAATGCACAACTTCTTTCGGAGTGTAGCGCAGCCCGGTAGCGCACCTCGTTCGGGACGAGGGGGTCGAAGGTTCGAATCCTTTCACTCCGACCATATTTTAAAAACCGTTTGCTTAATTTCAGGCAAACGGTTTTTTATAAAAAAATAAATTATATTAAATGAAATTACTTTAAACCAGGAAATAGTGATTATTTTTTTCTGTAAAAATATGATTGTAAACTATAATTATATTCAATTTAACCATATATTTTTATAAAGAAAAAAATTATTTCGCAATTTAATCCGGCTTATAACTGTCATTTAGTAATTAATAATGCTTTTCTGTTAAGTTATGTAGGCTTTATAATCAGCCAATTATGTTACATCCTACTACATAATAACGTTAAAAAACTGTAGCCTTTAAACACAACCCATTGAAAGGTAAACATGTTACCACTCGAAATTGAGGAAATGAATCCGCCACCGAAAAAACAGCGCTGGTATCAGATCCTATATGTACAGGTAATTATTGCCATTATTATTGGCATCTTACTTGGCAACTTTTTCCCTACTGTTGGCGAAAGCATGAAACCTTTAGGTGATGCATTCATCAAATTAGTGAAAATGATCATCTCCCCAGTTATTTTTCTTACAGTGGTAACCGGCATCGCCGAGATGACCAATATGAAAACCATGGGGCGGGTCGCCGGCAAGGCTATGGTTTACTTTCTTACTTTCTCTACTCTGGCACTGGCTATCGGGCTGGTTGTGGCCAATATTGCCCAGCCGGGACATGGTCTGAATATTGACCCGAGCTCACTGCAAAGTGCCAAGGTACACGAATATGTGCAGAAGTCCCATGAATCCAGCCTGACCGGCTTTCTGATGGATATTATTCCGACTACTGCCATGAGCCCGCTAACTAATGGCAATATTCTGCAAACTCTGTTTATTGCTATTCTGTTCGGTATTTCACTGGCACTGATTGGTGAAAAAGCCCGCCCGCTGATTAATATTTTTCAGGATTTATCGGCGCCCGTTTTCAAAATGGTATCTATTCTGATGCGTGCAGCCCCGATAGGTGCATTTGGCGCCATGGCTTTTACCATAGGTAAATACGGTATTAGTTCTATTGGTAATCTGCTCTATCTGATTCTGACTTTTTATATTTCTTCCGTTCTGTTTATTCTGATTGTTCTGGGTGCTGTAGCCCGTTATAACGGTTTTTCGATTATCAAGCTGGTCAAATACATTAAGGAAGAGCTGTTACTGGTACTGGGTACAAGCTCATCTGAAGCCGCCCTGCCCACACTGATGCAGAAAATGGAAAAAGCCGGCTGCAAGAAACCAATTGTCGGACTGGTGGTACCAACCGGTTATTCGTTCAATCTGGACGGTACCAATATTTACATGACCATGGCGGCATTATTTATTGCACAAGCATGTAATATTGATCTGACACTGGAACAGCAAATACTGCTGTTACTGGTTGCCATGCTAAGTTCAAAAGGTGCCGCAGGTGTAACAGGAGCAGGATTTATCACTCTGGCTGCAACCTTATCGGTAGTACCTTCTGTACCGGTGGAAGGAATGGCACTGATTCTGGGTATTGACCGATTCATGTCTGAGTGTCGTGCTCTGACTAATCTGGTAGGTAATGCCTGTGCCACTATTGTGGTTGCGCGCTGGGAAAAAAGCCTTGATGAAGAACGTTTACATGAAGTACTGAAATAAGCACTTCATACAGCTTCAAATTCTGCTTACAGAAATCTGATTTCCTTATACCAGGTGATGAGATTAACCATCTCATCACTTTTTTGATTCATAAATAAAAAACCAGACCGGCAATATTAGCTGGTCTGGTTTTTCAGCAAGATAATCAGCCGACTTTCATACCCGGTTCAGCCCCACTATCCACATCCAGTAAAAACAGTTTGCCATTACCGGCAGCTGAAGTAATCATTCCTTCAGACATGCCAAATTTTGCCATTTTACGTGGCGCAAAATTGGCTACCACAATGACCATTCTTCCGGCCAGTTTTTCCGGTTCAGGATAGCTGGCGGCAATACCAGAAAATATTGTGCGCTGCTCAAAACCAAGATCAAGCTGAAATTTAAGCAGTTTGCTACTGCCTTCGACTTTTTCGCATGTCAACACTTTGGCAACACGCATATCGATTTTCATAAAGTCATCAAATGAAGCCGTATCTGCCACAGGCTCGTATTTTGTTTCAGCAGCAGCCTCAACTGTCTGAATATTCTGCTGATTCGCGGCAATCAGGTCATCAATCTGTTTCTGTTCCACCCGGTGCATCAGATGCTGATATGCATTGATGTGATGACCTTCAGGTAATAAGGTTGTACTATCAGCCCAGCTTAATGGCGCCACATTCAGAAAAGCGGCTACTTCTGCAGCAAGCTTCGGCAATACTGGTGACATATATACGGTCAGAATACGGAAAGCATTAATCAGCTCACTGCATACTTGCTGTAAACGTGCCTCCTGTCCTTCCTGTCGCGCCAGCTCCCATGGTTTGTTGGCATCGACATACTCATTGACCACATCAGCTAATGCCATGATTTCACGTAAGGCACGCGCATACTCACGTGCTTCAAAGCTGGCAGCAATATTTTCACTTTGCGCCTGTAGCTGTGGTAACAGCTCGCTGTTGCTAACATCAGCCAGTGTTCCCTGAAAGCGTTTGCTGATGAATCCGGCAGCACGTGCGGCGATATTTATGTATTTACCAACCAAATCACTATTAACCCGGGCGATAAAATCATTCAGATTTAAATCCAGATCTTCAATTCTGCTATTGAGTTTGGCTGCAAAATAATAACGCAGCCATTCGGGATTCAGTCGCTGCTCAAGATAGGAATGGGCTGTGATAAAAGTACCGCGTGATTTGGACATTTTCTGTCCGTCTACCGTGAGAAAACCGTGTGCAAATATGCCTGTTGGTGCCCGCAGATTGGCGTATTGCAAAGTAGCCGGCCAGAATAATGCATGAAAATATAAAATATCCTTACCGATGAAATGATACATTTCGGTATCAGTATCAGCACAGAACCACTGATCAAAATCAATGCCCAGACGTTCACAAAGGTTTTTAAATGATGCCATGTAGCCGATAGGTGCATCCAGCCACACATAAAAATATTTACCGGGAGCATCCGGAATTTCAAAGCCGAAATAAGGCGCATCACGACTGATATCCCAATCACTCAGGCTATCGTTCTGCAACCATTCATTCATTTTATTCAGGGCTTCTGCCTGCAAATGCGGCTGCTCGCGACCATTTTTCAGCTGGGTACTGCCGGCAGTCCACTGTTTCAGATAATCCGCACATTCTCCGAGTTTAAAGAAGAAATGCTCAGATTCTTTCAATACAGGAGTGGCGCCGGAAATAGCAGAATACGGTTTAATCAGTTCGGTAGGACTATAAGTAGTGCCACATACTTCACAATTATCACCATACTGATCCTGTGCATGACATTTCGGACATTCACCTTTAACAAAACGATCGGGCAGAAACAGATTTTTTTCCGGATCAAATAATTGCTCAATAGTACGGCTTTCAATTTTTCCATTGGCTTTTAAAGCCAGATAAATGCTGCGTGATAAAGCTTCATTTTCAGGTGAGTGCGTACTGTAATAATTATCATAGCCAATACCAAAGCCGGTAAAATCGGCCAGATGATTCTGACGTACCTGAGTAATCATTTCTTCCGGTGTTATTCCCTGTTTCTGTGCCGCCAGCATGACCGGCGTACCATGCGTATCGTCTGCACAGACGTAATAGCATTCATGTCCGCGTGCTTTCTGGAAACGCACCCAGATATCAGTCTGAATATGTTCAACCATATGTCCCAGATGAATATTACCGTTTGCATAGGGCAAGGCTGAAGTAACCAGTATTTTGCGTTGTTTTGTCATGATTGATGTATCGTTAGAATCTAGTAAAAATCGTTGAAATTATACCAGAGCCGTTTCTCTGCTACAGTAACGGCTCATAAACCACTCACGTGCTGGAATATTAGTCAGTTTTCTGCTGCAAGCGGGAAATTCGGGCGGCCAGTCGGGCTGTATCATCACGTAATGTTTCGACCTGAGCAGAAAAACGTTGTAATTGCTTCTGCCCGACCACAATCGCATCACTTTCCTGTGCATAATCTGCAACCTGTGCTGCAATATTCTGACCAATAGCGCAGCCTTGCTGATAGAGACTCTCCAGTTCCAGCGCCACCTTTCCGCCCACAGCATCACCAAGCAGTCTGGCCAGATCGTCACGCCAGTCATACCGCAATGCCTGTATAAGCGGCAAAATCGCCATACCAAAAGTACGGTCACCAGTAATTTGTACGTCACCCACTCCCGGCTGTACACCACTGAGCATTTTAGTCAGAGCTGTCGGAGCGATAATAATGGTGGTTTCAGCTTCGGCAGAATCTTCCTGCCAGAATCCTTGATCATCAATGCGCCCTTTAAGAGTCAGCATAGGCAACACCAGCGCTACAACCCGTTGCCGGTATTGCTGCCAGCGCACTTTAAGTTCCACATTCTGCTGGATAAGGTGATTAAGTACAGCTAAGGTCAGCATAAAGTTTCTCTGGTTTGCTGCGCCCATTGCGGAGTAACCCATTTAACTGCATCACGCGGCTGCCAGAGGCGCATTTGTTCCAGCAGCTCCGCTGGTTTGGCGGACTGACAAAGTAAATCCATGTTTTCCGGCGGCATAAAACCGGCAGTGACTGTATTTTGCAGCATTTGAATTAAGGGATCAAAGAAACCGGCTACATTCAGAATTCCTATCGGATGGGGATGCAGTTTCAGCTGAGCTTGTGAGAGAACTTCAAACAGTTCTTCATAAGTTCCCAGTCCGCCGGGCATGGCAATAAAGCCGTTAGCCAGTTCAATCATTTTATTTTTGCGCTCGGTCATATTGGTGGTTTCATACAATTCGGTTAACCCCGGATGCGCACCTTCCAGATTTTTCAGAAAACTCGGAATAACACCAATAACTTCACCACCATGTTCCAGTACAGCAGTAGCAATCGTACCCATCAGACCAATATTGCCGCCACCATAAACCAGACGGTATCCCTGCTGAGCCATTTCCTGTCCCAGCTGCTGAGCTGCGTCGAAATAAGCTTTGTTCTGCCCCAGATTAGAACCACAATATACAACAATATTTTTCATATTTGTTTTATCTCCATGCCAGAAGTCAATGGTATCTGCTTCAGATAAATATTAACTTTGCATTTAAATCACAGCCTGCGGATAAGAACCAATTATTTTCAGAAAAGCTGAACGCTGTTGCAAGACAGCCAATGCAGCTGCCACATCCTCATTCTGCTGATGACCTTCGATATCGATAAAAAACACATATTCCCACAAACCACCACGACTGGGACGACTTTCTAGTTTTGTCATAGATACCTGATGATCTGCAAAAGGCTGAAGTAAATCATGCATGGCACCAGCTTTATTGGGCGCAGCCACAACCAGTGATGTTTTATCTTTACCGCTGCTGGTCGTAATATTCCGCCCTAATACCAGAAAACGGGTAGTATTATTTGGTTCGTCTTCGATATTCTGAGCCAGTATCTGCAACTGATAGTAATCGGCAGCCATCATTGAGGCAATGGCCGCTGCACTACTGTCTGCGGCAGCCAGTCGTGCTGCTTCTGCATTACTGGCAACAGCTATCCGGGCTACCTGCTCCGGCAGGTTTTTATCCAGCCAGTTCCGGCATTGTGACAGTGCCTGAGCATGTGCATAAACCTTAGTGATATCCTGTTGCGATGCTACAGCACGCAGTAGCTGATGATGAATGCGCAGATTGACTTCACCACAAGCTTTCAAAGGCGTGGTTAATAACAGGTCGAGACTGCGCCCCACCGACCCCTCAGTAGAGTTTTCGATAGGTGTAACCACATAATCGGCCTGCTGCGCTTCGACCAGACGGAAACATTCATCAATTGAAGTACACGGATGTGTCTGTGCAGCCTGACCGAAATGTTTAATAGCAGCCTGTTCGGTAAATGTACCCTTAGGTCCGAGATAAGCGACAGTTAACGGTCGTTCCAGTGCCAGACATTCACTCATAATCGCCCGCTGTAAACGTGCAACTGCCTGACCGGACAATGGTCCCGGATTTTGTTCCTGAATCCGGCGTAAAACAACTGCTTCACGTTCAGGACGGTACACTATGCCTTCCCCCTTTAATGTACCAATGGCCTGAGCATGAGTGGCTCGCTGGTTTAATAAGCGCAGAATTTCACTGTCAATCCGGTCTATAGCATCGCGGTGTGGTTTGAGTTTATCGTTATCAGACATAATTAGTAGTGTTATTAATAGTTTATTCAGAAAAACAAGAAAAAGGCAGCCTACTGCGGGCTGCCCGTTATTATTTATGTTTTTTTTGCCATGCGGTATGTGATAAAGCCCATAATAATACGGCACCACAACTGGTGGAAATCAGCATCATTGTCGGCATCACATGTGTCGAACCATTATGCAGCAGTGTAGTCAGCCAGCCTACAGTAGCGGCAATCAGAAACTGCATTGTTCCCAGTACAGCATTGGCACTGCCACCGATTTTACGAAAATAGCTCATGAAACACGCCTGAGTATTGGAACCAATCAAACCCTGTGAACCAATTGAAAACATAATCAGCAACAGTAACAGGAAGAAAGGCGGACGATCCATACTCCATACCACAATGGTTAATAATAAATTACAGCTTAACTGCAACAGCACACCGCCAAGCAAAATGTTGCGAGCCGGCGTAGTACGCAGACGATAAGCTGTTACCCGGTTAAACAGCATCATAGTAATCACATTGGCACCAAAGGCCCATGAATACTGATGCGGGCTAAGACCATATATATTCATGTACAAAAAGGAAGATTCAGTCAGAAATACAAACATAGCTGCAAAAGCAGCAGTTTGGAAAAACATGAATCCCAACGCTTCGCGTTCATGAAAAACCACTGAAAAATTTTCTTTTATCTTACGAAAAACTTTGCTATCCAATGGCTGAATATCCATTTTAACCTGTGGCATAAACCGCCATACACAAATCAGTACGGCCAGAGCATATGCCAGCAGAAATATAAAGATAACCCGCCAGCCGCCAAGAGCAGCCAGTGCTGTACCCAGCATGGGCGCAGCCAGTGGTGCAGCCAGAGTAATAATACCAATGGTGGCAAACATTTTCGCGGCTTCATTGCCATGAAAGAAATCACGTACAGTTGCACCAACTGTAACAGTGGCCATACCGCCGCCCAGTGCCTGAATCCAGCGCCAGAACAGCAATTCTCCGGCTGAGTGAATAAAGACAATAGCAATAGCTGACACCAGATAGACACTCAGACCAATCATAGCAATGATTTTGCGCCCCTTAATATCGGATATTGCCCCCCCAAGCAATTGTCCGAGCGCAACACCAAACATGAAACTGGCCAGACTGCGTTCAATCTGATCAATCGGTGCATGTAAAGAAGTCGCCATTTCCGGTACAGAAGATAAATAAATATCTGTGGAAAACGGCATAATAGCCACCATCACTGACAACAATAATGCCAGATAATGCGGATTAATAGGTAACTGATTGGGGGATGTTTTCATAACCATTCTTTCCATTTACTACAGGCCTGCCCCGGTCAGGTAGTTAATAATGCTACCAATACTGCTTTAATGGTATGCATCCGGTTTTCTGCCTGTTCAAAAACAATAGAAGCAACACTTTCAAATACTTCTTCACTTACTTCGGCACCATCCAGAGAAAACTCATTAAAAAGCCACTGTCCTACCTGAGTATCGCGGTTATGAATTGCCGGCAGACAATGCATGAATTTCACTTCAGGATTATTGCTGGCAGCCATCAGACGTGCATCAACGCGGTAAGGTCTGAGCTGCTCAATCCGTTCTTTCCAGGTTTCTTTCGCTTCTCCCATTGATACCCAGACATCGGTATGAATAAAATCAGCCTGATCAACAGCTGCGGCTGCATCTTCAGTTAATGTAATCCGTGCACCGGTCTGCTTTGCAATTGAGCGGCACTGTTCTACCAGAGCGTCATTCGGCCAGAAAGCCCGCGGTGCACCAATACGTACATCCATACCCATTTTGGCACCGGCAACCAGCAAAGAATTACCCATGTTGTAACGGGCATCACCCACATAAGCATAGGCAATCTGATTCAAAGGCTTTTTGCTGTTTTCTTTCATAGTAAGCAAATCAGCAAGCATTTGCGTCGGATGGTATTCATTGGTCAGACCATTAATCACCGGAACTCCGGCATATTCAGCCAGCTGCTCAACAATTTCCTGTCCGTAACCACGATACTCAATCGCGTCATACATGCGCCCCAGAACCCGTGCAGTATCACGGATACTTTCTTTATGCCCTATCTGGCTGCCACTGCTGTCCAGATAAGTCACATGTGCACCCTGATCATGCGCAGCCACTTCAAAAGCACAACGGGTACGGGTAGATGTTTTTTCAAATATCAGAGCAATATTTTTACCAGTCAGACGCGGCTGCTCCGCTGCATTTTTCTTTTCAGCTTTCAGGCTGGCAGCCAGATCAAGCAGCGTCTGAATTTCTGCCGGCGTATAATCCAGCAGTTTTAAAAAATGTTTCTGTTTCAGCATCCCCATTAGTTTCTCCTTATGCAGCATGAGTAAAATCAGCTTGTGCCAGCTGTTGCAGCATATTCTCATAAATAGCCGATAACTGAGCTATTGCGGCAATATCCACACACTCATCTATCTGATGAATCGTGGCATTAACCGGACCCAGTTCTATTAATTCGCTGGCGATAGCCTTAATAAAGCGACCGTCTGACGTACCGCCTGTGGTAGATAATTGAGCATTCACACCACAGACACGCTCAATGGCGGCCTGTGCTACCGTAGTCAGACGTCCTGCAGCGGTCAGAAACGGTTCTCCGGACAAAGCCCACTGCAAATCATAGTTTAAATTATATTTATCCAGTATGGCATGTACCTGCCGGCGCAGACTTTCCGCTGTCGATTCCGTTGAGAACCGGAAATTAAACTGTACGGTAAGCTCTCCGGGAATTACATTAGTAGCGCCTGTACCAGAATGAATATTGGAAATCTGAAATCCGGTAGGCGGAAAATAAGCATTTCCGTCATCCCAGTGCGTGGCAGTTAGCTCAGCCAGTGCCGCAGCAGCCAGATGTACCGGATTGGCAGCCAGATGAGGATAAGCGATGTGTCCCTGACGGCCGTGCACCTGCAGCGTACCCGACAAAGAACCACGTCGTCCGTTTTTTATCATGTCACCCAGTGTATCAACTGCCGTAGGCTCACCCACAATGCAGTAATCAATATGCTCTCCCCGCTCTTTTAAAACTTCGACCACACGTTTGGTACCATCGTGTCCGTCACCCTCTTCATCAGAAGTAATCAGCAAAGCCAGACGCAACGGCAATTCAGGTTGCTGAGCCAGCAAGCGTTCGCAAGCAGTCACAAAAGCTGCAATACTGCTTTTCATATCGGCAGCACCACGCCCATACAGGTATCCATCACGCTCTGCAGGTGTAAACGGAGGCGAAGTCCAGCGACTTTCATCGCCGGTCGGTACCACATCAGTATGTCCGGCGAAACAAACCAGCGGCCCCTGCCGGCCGTAAACGGCATAAAAATTATCCGTTTCCCCGAATCTGAAGGTTTCAATATTGAATCCCAGTGCTGTCAGACGGCTCATCAGCAGCGGCTGACAACCATGATCATCCGGTGTGACAGATGGCTGTGCTATCAAATCTTTGGCCAGTTTCAGTGTTTCTATTTCCATTATCATAAACTCAAAAAAAATAACTTCAGGCAGCTTGAAAGGCTGCCTGAGAACATATTACATCTTTATAAACCAAATTTTCTGTCTTGCCAAACATTTACCCAATAATTGACAATCCATACCATTTATTCATACACCATTTCAGCACGTTTAACATTACACAGCAGCTCATAGGAAATGGTTCCGGCGGCAGCCGCTACTTCATTTACATTAACAACATCACCCCATAATTCCACTTCACTACCAAGTGACTGCCGGTGGTCATCCAGCTGAACTGTCATCATATCCATGGAAACCCGACCGAGAACACAACTGCGTACCCCGTCAATTACCACCGGTGTGCCTGTTGCCGCACGACGCGGATAGCCGTCTGCATAGCCGCAGGCCACCAGCCCGACACGGGTTGAACGGGTAGTGACATAACTGGCACCATAACCAATCGGTTCTCCCATCTGCAAAACCCGTTCTCCGAATACTTTACTTACCAATCGCATTACCGGCTTGAAACGGCTATCAGCACCACCCATCGGCGAAATACCATAAAGTGCCAGACCCGCCCGTCCCCAGCCGCACTGTGTTTGCGGATAAGCCATTATGCCAGCTGAATTAGCCAGACTTACCTCACCGGGCAAATTGGCACAGGTCAGCTCAAAAGTACGAATCTGTTCAGCAGTCATGGTTTTCATCGGCTCATCTGCACAGGCAAAATGGGTCATTTTCACCACATCAGCTACCTTACTGCTTTGAATCAGAGCCTGATAGGCAGGTGCATAATCATGAGGGAAAAAGCCGGTTCGGTGCATACCGGAATCCATTTTCAGCCATACTGTTACCGGTTTCTGCCAGTCATAATCCAGTAAGCTTTCCAGCTGCCATAAATTACCTACTACAGGCCACAACTGGTAACGGTCTGCCAGCTCATATTCTTCAGCAGCAAAAACCCCTTCCAGCATGATGATCGGTAATTGTATACCTGCTTCACGCAACTGCACTGCCTCACTGATACAGGCCACCGCAAAACCATCAGCTATATCAGCCAGTGCCTGTGCGCAACGCACAGCGCCATGTCCATAAGCATTGGCCTTAACCACGGCCAGCATTTTGCCGCCGCCATGCATCTGCTTTAAAGCCAGAAAATTATCACGCAAGTGATTCAAACGAATCTGCGCAACTAACGGACGCATCATTGCTCCCCTGTTATCCTGATTATCAAATTTCATTATTTAAGCAAAGCCGCCATGCAGCAACAGCTTTCAGTAATAAAATTTTATCATTATCTCTATCTGAATTTCATATATCACCATAACTGCCTGCCGTATCAGATAAATTAATAATATATTAATATTATGATAAAAATTTTACCGTTTCTGTCTGCCCTGACATACGGGACAAAATAAGCGCCGATAAGAGCAAAATTTACCCGAACCGTTCTGAACTTGCTTAAACATAACGAGCCAGCGATAAATCACTGGTTTCAATTTCCGGTTTAACACCACTAATCAAATCAGCCAGAATTCTTCCCGAACCCAGCCCCATTGTCCAGCCCAGCGTACCGTGTCCGGTATTGATAGACAGATTCACAAAACGGCTGGCGCCAATGATCGGCGTACTGTCCGGTGTCATCGGGCGCAGACCGCTCCAGAAAAAAGCTTCCGAAGTCCGGCAGCTATCCGGAAATAAATCATTCACCACCAAATCCAGTGTTGCTTTACGTTTGGGGTTCAGATGAATACGATAACCAGACAACTCAGCCATACCACCGGCACGAATACGTTTATCAAAACGCGTTACTGCCACTTTATAAGTTTCATCAATCACAGTAGAAACCGGTGCTTTTGCTTCATCGGTAATCGGAATAGTGAGTGAGTAACCTTTAACCGGATATACCGGCAGATTAATACCCAGCCCGCTCAGCATACTGCGACTAAAACAGCCCAGAGCACAAACATAATGGTCGGCAGTAAAGTACTGACCATTGGCCATAACACCCTTAATACTGCATTTATCCTGCTGTATTTCAGTAATAGCATGTCTGTAGAGGAATTTTACACCGAGATCTTCACATTTTCTGGCCAGCTCAGTAGTAAATAAATGGCAGTCACCCGTGCCGTCCTGTGGTAAATACAGGGCGCCGGCCAGCTTTCCGGTCATATGTGCCAGCGCGGGCTCATAATGGACACATTCGGCAACACTGCTGAGCTCCTGTAAAGGCACACCGAATTCCTGTAAAACAGCCACATCGGAACGGGAATCGATAACCTCTTTTTCTGTACGGAAAATCTGTAAGGTACCTTTGCTGCGGCCTTCAAACTGAATATTTTCTTCTGCCTGCAATTGCTGTAACATCGCACGGCTGTACTCAGAAATCCGCACCATGCGTTCTTTATTAGTAGCATAGCTTCGGGCATTACAATTACGGTACATCTGCCAGAGCCATTGCAGCTGAAACAGACTGCCATCAGGACGAAACAGCAAAGGGGAATGTTCTTTAAACAGCCATTTCCATGCTTTGGCCGGAATATTGGGTGCTGCCCACGGGGTGGTATAACCATATGATAATTGACCGGCATTGGCAAAACTGGTTTCCATTGCTGCCTGATCAGTGCGCTCCAGCACAGTGACTTCATGTCCTGCTTTAGCCAGATACCATGCAGTACTTACCCCCACAATACCGGCTCCCATAATCAGCACTTTCATAATATCCTCTCTCTGGTAATTAACCGGAATAACCTATTGGTTTAACCACAAATTTCACAAATACCTTAATTCAGTTACTTTCCCTAGTGTAAACAAAGCCTGATAGTGAATTTCACTTTATTTAAACAAAAAAATGGAGTATTTTAATAAATACTCACATTCATACTATCAAAAACCATGCACCCTATAGATAAAGTGGACATGAAAATCTTGTCCCTGCTTCAGAAAAATGCCCGGATGACCATGACCGAGCTGGCCGATAAGGTTGGTCTTTCCACCACACCTGTTACCGAACGGGTACGGCGGCTGGAGCGGGAAAATATTATTACCGGCTATCACGCCCGCCTCAATCCTCGTGCCCTGAATCAGAGCCTGCTGGTATTTGTTGAAATCAAACTGCGCTCTAAATCCGGCAATATTTTTGAAGACTTCCGGCGTGAAGTTCTGACTATTCCGCATGTGCTCGAATGTCATCTGATTTCCGGTGAATACGACTACCTGATAAAAGTTCGCCTGCCGAATATGCACGCTTACCGCAATATGCTGGGTAACATTCTGTTACAGTTGCCCGCAGCAGCCGAAAGCCGCAGTTATGTTGTTATGGAAGAAGTAAAAGAAGAGCAGATGTTGCATCTGGAATAAATCTCCGGGTGTATTATGTTCGGTACCATTACAGCGCAGCTGTATACTTAAGGAAGATGAATAGTTGATTATAAAGCAGTTAAATATTAATTTAATCAGAGTGTAACCATATTTAATTAGATGAGATTTTTATGAGGTTAACTGCGATACTAACTTAAATTTTTTCAGGATTGATTATGCCAAAAATTATTAAGTATTTATCTAAGGATAAATTATAGATCTATCTTTTTGGGGTTATTTATTTGGCATTTATAATTACTTTTAATATTTTTTCATTAAAAAGCAAATTTTATATTAGTCATATAGCTGCACATATCCTTCTGATAATATTTTGTATAACAATGGTATTTGAAATTATTTTTTTCTAACACAATTAATAAATTATTTATTATCCCTAAAAAACATGTATTAACTTCTTTTTTAAGATTATTTTGTGGATTAGTTTTTTTGCTGGTTTGGCATTTAAAATCTTTATTTTAGTTATATTAGTTATGGTATTGATAATTTAGAATTTATTATTACGATGTTTATTCCTGCGCTCAGTTGCTTTTTAGGTTACATTATTTTAGTTTTAATTAAAATTTTAAGATGTTTATGTTGTTTTCTCCTTGTTAAACAAGCCAATGATTTTTATCCGTAAAGTAAAATATATTAAGACAATCTTTAAAAAAATCAGCTAAATTTTATTGAGTATTAGCCAGTTATTTCATATTGATTGCGCTTCTTTTTACAATTTTCATTTGCAAATTGCTCATAAGAATCTATTATTATCAAGTTAAAATAAAGATAGCATTACGTTGCTGTTATTATCGAGTATTTAAGCTTAAAAATCTAAATTTTTTATATTTTAAAGCTATTTTAGCAAAGATATTGAGAGTTTATTCAATCTTGGCTTGATTTTTGCATCAATCAGCATTTATATATTACGGTAACAAGCAAATCGGCTTATTATTTATAACATTTTACTGGAGGAATTTATAATGATGGTACAAAAATTTGCTTCATATGGTAGTAATATATCTGCAGGCGATTATACTTATAAATGCGCTGATTGTGGCTATGTATATTCAGACCAAAGTAAAAAATTGTTACCCCCTTGTCCTGATCGTTACAACAAGCCGCATAGGAAGAATGGTTGGTATATGATTAGTGGTCGAGGTGATTCATTTAAATGATCCTTATCCTACTAACTAAAAAAATAGCATTAATAATTTTATGTTGTAACTTTGAAAGGTAATACTTAGTGTTACCTTTTTGCTAATTAGTCATCATCATTAAACTTTATTTTCGAATTTTTGGATTTTGCCAATAAGTTTTTTTCAAATTGTAATCTTCATCACGTCGAAAAATAAAAGCAATGTTTCATCCATTGCTAACTCTACCTTTCGTTATTACCTATGGCTAATTGAGAAAAACTTGATTTATAGTAACAAAAATTATTTGTAATCAATTTCAGCCAAATATATGTCTTTCACTACAAAGCAAATTCAGTCATTTTTTGGCAATTTAGCGATTCTAATAAACTGCAAAGAAGATCATAATTTCATTAATATTTGATGCTTATACTAATTCAGCATCCTGAATATACTTTACCAGCAATGCAGTTTCATCATCCAGCTGTTCTTCATCTTGATTGAGAAATAAATAAACCGGTGTTGCACGGCGCATACCCTGGCGCAATGGCAATAATTTTAATTCTCCGCAGGCCAGTTGATTTTTAATCCGTTCTTCCGGCAGCCAGCCATAACCCACCCCCTGACTGACTGCCTCAATAGCTGTTTCAATCGTGGTGAATGTCCAGTTTTCTGATGCAGTAATCTGCCTGTAAGGCAGTTGCTGTTGTTCACGACTAACAATTTCAATCAGCGGATAACGCATCAGAACATCCTGACTCAATGGTGCCGGTAAATCCAGTAAAGGGTGCGAATGCCGCACAACTGCTACAAAATTCACCTCCAGCAATAACTTACCCTGCCTCATCATCTCAGCACTTGGGGTGATAATATAAACATCCGCCTGCCGCTGTTGTAAAACAGTACAACTTTCACTGCGCAATACCTCTGTGAGATGTATCTGAGTAGACGGATAAGCCTGCTGAAAACAGCGCAATGCTGAAAACAGGCGATCTTTAGGAAAAATACTGTCTACTACCAAGTCTAACCTTGCCCGCTCTCCGCGTTTCAGAGCCCGTGAACGATTTTCCAGTGCTTCAAATCCCTGCAACAGTGGTAATGCCTGTGCCAGCAACTGCTGTCCGGATGCTGTCAGTTCTGCACGCCGGCCGACAATAGTTAATAGCGTTACCCCCAGACGCTCCTGCATCAGCGTCAGCTGATAACTTAGCGAAGACTGGCTGCGATTAAAAGCTTCAGCAGCACGGGCAAAACTGCCGTAACTGACTACGGCCTGCAATAACTGCCATTGCTCCAGCGTTGTTTTCATTACTTAATCAATCGAAATTTTGGAACGGTTTAAACCAATATTAGCGTTATTCATCAGATAAATACAGGTTTACACTTTATTTGTTTTTATTCAGATTAATTTCAATTCAAAAGGTGAAAAAATGCCTGCATTTGATACTGCCGATTTAAGTAACATTCTTGGTAAACATCTGGTTTATACCTACGACAATGGCTGGAACTACGAAGTTTATGTTAAAAATGCCACTACCATCGATTATCGTATTCATAGCGGTCTGGTGGGTAACCGCTGGGTAAAAGATCAGAAAGTTTATCTGGTACGCGTAGCAGCCGGCGTATATAAAATTTCATGGACAGAACCTACCGGTACAGATGTCAGCCTGATTATCAATCTGGAAGACAAATTATTTCACGGCACCATCTTCTTCCCGCGCTGGGTAATGAATAATCCCGAACATACTGTTTGTTTCCAGAACGAGCATATTGCACAAATGGAAGCTTATCGTGAAGCGGGCCCGGTTTATCCGACAGAAGTTATTGACGAATTTGCTACCATTACTTTTATTGAAGATTGCGGCGAAAATGATGAAAATGTTATTAACTGTCCGGCCAGCGAATTACCGGCAGATTTTCCGCATCACCATTAATTACTTATCCTGAACCACAGGGCAGACAATAAGATGAATCCCCTAATGATTTTGGTAAAAATCATTAAGTTAAGGTGGATACACATCTTGTCATATGATCAAATGGTTTCGCGAAAAATCAATAATCAGACAACAAGATGTGCGAACTCGATATTTTACACGACTCTCTTTACCAATTCTGCCCCGAATTACACTTAAATTGTCACCACCCGTCACCTAAAATCTACTCAGCGTCGGCAAAGGAGCCATGGGTTCTAGCAACTAACTTACCTGTTGAAATTCGAACACCCAAACAACTTGTTAATATCTATTCGAAGCGAATGCAGATTGAAGAAACCTTCCGAGACTTGAAAAGTCCTGCCTACGGACTAGGCCTACGCCATAGCCGAACGAGCAGCTCAGAGCGTTTTGATATCATGCTGCTAATCGCCCTGATGCTTCAACTAACATGTTGGCTTGCGGGCGTTCATGCTCAGAAACAAGGTTGGGACAAGCACTTCCAGGCTAACACAGTCAGAAATCGAAACGTACTCTCAACAGTTCGCTTAGGCATGGAAGTTTTGCGGCATTCTGGCTACACAATAACAAGGGAAGACTTACTCGTGGCTGCAACCCTACTAGCTCAAAATTTATTCACACATGGTTACGCTTTGGGGAAATTATGAGGGGATCTCTCAGTGCATTGCCTCCAATTCCCATAATTTATTACGCCGATAATAACTTGGTGTAACCTTAAAAATGTACTTAAATCGACGTGTAAAAGATTGTTGGGAATCAAATTGATATTTTAATGCGATCTCAAGGATAGTTTTTTTCGTCAACCTCAACTCAACAGCCGCTTTCGTCAAACGACGAGCACGAATATAGCTAGCCAGTGTGACCCCTGTTACTTTTTTGAACAGCCGCTGAAAATACCACTTGGTATAACCCGCTTTATTCGCCACATCATCAAGCAGTAAAGACTGATCTAAATTATGTTCAATCCATAATAGAACATCTTTGATAACCGTTGTATGAAACTGCTTATCATCATATCTTAATTGGATGTTATTAGCTTTATTTTGATAGCGAGAATGCTGTTCAATATACATAAAATAACCTAAATGTTCTTAAGATTGTCACGACCACATCATCATGATACCATAAACATACTGACGGTATGTTATTTTAAATCTATCATGGAAAATAAAAATCATCAACAAGAAAATTTTAAGAGTACCTATCAATCACTGGTTAACTCAGCACGAATATTGTTTGTTGAAAAAGGCTATCAAGCTGTTTCAATAGATGAGATCTCGGGAAAAGCGTTGGTGACCAAAGGTGCCTTTTATCATCACTTTAAAAATAAAAAACAATTACTCAGTGCCTGTTATAAGCAGCAATTAATTATGATTGATGCCTACATCACAACAAAAACTGATTTAACAAATGGTTGGTCTGCCTTAGAAAGTATATTTGAACATTATCTTGATTATATTATTGATAATAATAAAAACCTTATCCCTATCCAAGAAGTGATGCCTATCATTGGTTGGAATGAACTTGAAAAAATTAGCCTTGAATACATTACTGGTAAGGTAAACGCCATTGTCAGCAAATTGATCCAAGAGAACCAACTTAAAGCTTATGATGATGATGTGCTTAAAAACTTACTCAATGGCTGGTTTATGCATATCGCAATACATGCGAAAAACCTAAAAGAGCTTGCCGATAAAAAAGGCCAATTTATTGCTATTTACCGCGGCTTTTTATTGAGCTTGAAAGATAAATAAAATAGATAGGTTTTATTTGAAGCTAAATCTTCTTTATCGTAAAAAATGCCCTCTTGGGTTATCAAGAGGGTCATTATATTTCGCGGAATAACATCATTTGGTGACGAAATAACTAAGCACTTGTCTCCTGTTTACTCCCCTGAGCTTGAGGGGTTAACATGAAGGTCATCGATAGCAGGATAATAATACAGTAAAACGCTAAACCAATAATCCAAATCCAGCCATCCCAAATTGGTAGTGAATGATTATAAATAACAGCAAACAGTAATGGGCCAATAACACCGGTTGCATTGGTAAGGCTCACCAATAATCCCTGTAAAGCACCTTGCTGATGACTCTTTGTTTGGATAGACATCACTCCCTGTAATGCAGGTAAAGCGATCCCACCACCAGCCAATAAAATTAAAACAGGGAAAACTAACCAACCTTCAGATATAAACGCTAAAAAGGCAAATGCACTACTATCTGCAATAAATCCGAGCAGTACTGCCGTTTTTTCGCCCCATTTAGTGGCTATTCTTCCTGCCACAAAGGCTTGGAATACTGAGTGTAAAAGACCAAGACCCGCTAATGAAAAGCCAACCATCATGCTATTCCATCCAAAACGATTTTCGGTAAATAGCACCCACACCGTTGCGGGAATTTGGCCTATCAATTGCGCTGAAAAATAAATAATCAACAAAATGGGCATCGTTTTAAATAAAGTGATGTATACCGAATTCGATTGCGTCTCAACCCCTACTTCGGTATCTGTATTATCACGTGTATTTTTGGTTTCACGGAACCAAAACATAACCACAAGGAAAGCGACAATATTTAGCAACGCAGCGATAAAAAAGGGACTATGCGGTGAAATCTCTCCTGCAAAACCACCAATAATAGGCCCCGCTATTAAACCAAGCCCAAAACTTGCCCCTAACCAACCGAACCACTTCACGCGTTGAGAAGCTGAGGTGGTATCGGCAATGACCGATGCCGCGACAGCCCCAGTAGCTCCTGTGATCCCTGAAAGCAAACGGCCTAAATACAGCATCCAAAGCGCACTTGAAAAAGCCAGCAATAAGTAATCCAGCGATGCGCCTATTAATGACAACAACAGCACTGGGCGCCGACCAAATCGGTCAGACATTTTTCCAAGCCAAGGAGCAAAGATAACCTGCATTAACGCATAAAGTGCAAGCAATACGCCAAAGTGGTTAGCGATATCTTCCGAAGCAATAAATTCACGTAATAACGTTGGCAAGACTGGCATGATAAGGCCAATCCCCATGGCATCGAGTAACGTAATTACCAATGCGATCTTTGTCGAACTATTCATTTCACTTTTCTCTATCACTGATAGGGAGTGGTAAAATAACACTATCAATGATAGAGTGTCAACAAAAATTAGGAATTAATGATGTCTAGATTAGATAAAAGTAAAGTGATTAACAGCGCATTAGAGCTGCTTAATGAGGTCGGAATCGAAGGTTTAACAACCCGTAAACTCGCCCAGAAGCTAGGTGTAGAGCAGCCTACATTGTATTGGCATGTAAAAAATAAGCGGGCTTTGCTCGACGCCTTAGCCATTGAGATGTTAGATAGGCACCATACTCACTTTTGCCCTTTAGAAGGGGAAAGCTGGCAAGATTTTTTACGTAATAACGCTAAAAGTTTTAGATGTGCTTTACTAAGTCATCGCGATGGAGCAAAAGTACATTTAGGTACACGGCCTACAGAAAAACAGTATGAAACTCTCGAAAATCAATTAGCCTTTTTATGCCAACAAGGTTTTTCACTAGAGAATGCATTATATGCACTCAGCGCTGTGGGGCATTTTACTTTAGGTTGCGTATTGGAAGATCAAGAGCATCAAGTCGCTAAAGAAGAAAGGGAAACACCTACTACTGATAGTATGCCGCCATTATTACGACAAGCTATCGAATTATTTGATCACCAAGGTGCAGAGCCAGCCTTCTTATTCGGCCTTGAATTGATCATATGCGGATTAGAAAAACAACTTAAATGTGAAAGTGGGTCTTAAAAGCAGCATAACCTTTTTCCGTGATGGTAACTTCACGGTAACCAAGATGTCGAGTTAACCACCCTTTAGATTCATAAAGCGAAAATAATGCGGCTCCAACGTACCCACCTAAATGGAAACGGCGTTCACTCCAATCTAAACACGCACAACAGATTTTACGTGAATGTTTGGAAGGAACGTCAATTCCCATTTCATGAAAATATTGAATACCACTTAATGTGATCATTGAACCATTTTCAGTGATCCATTGCTGTTGACAAAGGGAATCATAGATCTTAACGGCAACTTCGCCAGCTAAATGATCATAGCAAGTACGTGCTTTTCGTAAATGCACTGGCGTGGAAACTTTGGCATGTACGCCATGGTTTAAGGAGATCCCCATCATACTTTCCATCAATTCAGCAATATCTTTTCCTGCTAGCCGAAAATAACGATGCTTGCCTTGAGCTACTACTGTGATTAGCTGGCAATCTAATAATTTAGATAAATGACTGCTCGCCGTTGAAGCTGATATATTCGCCACAGAACTTAGCTCAGTGGCCGTCCAAGCTCGCCCATCCATCAAAGCACTGAGTATTTTAACTCGTGAAATGTCAGACATAGCCGCCCCTATCGCGGCTATTGAGGACTCAAAGGTAACCTCTTTTCGTATTAAATTAGCCATCGCAAGTTCACTTTATTGCCCAAGGGAGCGTAACAGATGCAGCCATACTATCATTGTCCGTTATTAATATCAGTTGGTTAGCATGGTCACTGTATTGCACTAAAATATTAATGTTATTCTCCGCCAATACTCGTGCTATTTCGCCAAGTTCCCCCGGTTTTTCCTGTTTTAACTTACGAATTAATGGTGTCCGGATCGCAAGTACTAACAGTCCAGCTTGCTCTAGCGCTATTTTAGCTTCCTTTCCTTGTTCAACAAGAAAATGAGCATGGCATTCATCACCAACCGTAAATATCCCTCCCCCTTCCAATCCAATACCTTTATTACCTAATGTTTTTCCTAGTAATGCTAATTGTCCTATTTGATTATCTAAAACAACGTGAACATCAAACATTATCCTTGTCCTTTTTAAATGAATATTCGCGAGTAATATGAGCAATACTAATTTTGTAAAAATCAAATATTGACTCTCGCCCTTCTTATAGATGGTTATCTAATCATCATAAAAAAACTAATGTTATTTAATATGTTTCTAAAACAAACCAATAAAAAGCAGTCGTGAAGTGATAAATATGAGGCTAAGACAAAACTATAAAATATCAATCTCACAAGTCTCTTATAAACCTACCGACACTTAAAACTAAATACAGATATTAATATAAAATCAAACGGCATACACTCCTAAATATTTTTTACAGCGTAATTTATAACTTATTATAATTGTTTTAAATCAATGATATGAGATAAGTTATCTGTCTAATTAGATCCCAATCACTAGTGATGCTGGCTTTAAAGTGCCATGGTATAAATCCGTTGAGAAGCTGGGTTGGTACTGGTTAAGTCGAGTAAGAGGAAAAGTACAATATGCAGACCTAGGAGCGGAAAACTGGAAACCTATCAGCAACTTACATGATATGTCATCTAGTCACTCAAAGACTTTAGGCTATAAGAGGCTGACTAAAAGCAATCCAATCTCATGCCAAATTCTATTGTATAAATCTCGCTCTAAAGGCCGAAAAAATCAGCGCTCGACACGGACTCAACGACTCAACAGCTTAACGTTGGCTTGCCACGCATTACTTGACTGTAAAACTCTCACTCTTACCGAACTTGGCCGTAACCTGCCAACCAAAGCGAGAACAAAACATAACATCAAACGAATCGACCGATTGTTAGGTAATCGTCACCTCCACAAAGAGCGACTCGCTGTATACCGTTGGCATGCTAGCTTTATCTGTTCGGGCAATACGATGCCCATTGTACTTGTTGACTGGTCTGATATTCGTGAGCAAAAACGACTTATGGTATTGCGAGCTTCAGTCGCACTACACGGTCGTTCTGTTACTCTTTATGAGAAAGCGTTCCCGCTTTCAGAGCAATGTTCAAAGAAAGCTCATGACCAATTTCTAGCCGACCTTGCGAGCATTCTACCGAGTAACACCACACCGCTCATTGTCATTGTCTGCTCTGTTCTGTTTATTTAGCAAAAACCTCTGTTTTTAAATACAGAAAGACAACTATAGTAGCGTTAACACTTAGCATGGTTATTTTTTACTGACCGGTAAAATTATATGTATGGTCTACATTTTAACTATACATAACTCTACATTCGAACTGTACATAAAAACAACATGCCTCTTTCCTATAATTTAATTATTGTTATACTTTTTAAGCATAAAAAATAGTTGTATGTGAGGTCATTTTGGATATTAAAGTATTACGTTATTTTTTAGCTCTTGCTAGAGAGGAAAGTATCACTGCGGCTGCTGAGTATTTACATCTGACTCAGCCAACATTATCTCGTCAACTGGCTGAATTAGAGCAAGAATTGGGTAAAACCTTATTTATTCGAGGCAGTCGTAAAATTACCTTAACCGATGAAGGTATGCGTTTACGCAAACGTGCTGAAGAAATTTTAGAATTAGTGCAAAAAACTGAATTAGAGTTTCAAACTTCAGCTGAGGAAATCAGTGGCGATATCTATATTGGCTGTGGTGAAACCCATGCCATGGGATTAATTGCTGAGGTTGTTAAGGCATTACAACATGACTATCCGCAAATTCATGTGCATATTTATAGTGGTGATGCTGATGAAGTAACAGAACGTATCGATAAAGGCTTACTCGATTTTGGATTATTAATTGGTGTGGAAAATATTAGCAAATATGAGTCGTTACTATTGCCCGAAAAAGATACTTGGGGAGTATTAATGCGTAAAGATAGTCCACTTGCGCATCAAGATGTGATTAGACCTAGCGATTTATGGAACTTGCCACTTATTATCTCTAAACAGAAAGAAGTCGATATCCGAATTACGCGCTGGTTAAAACGTGATTTAGATAAACTCAATGTGATTGGCTCATATAACCTACTTTACAATGCCTCACTTATGGTCGAAAAAAACATGGGTTATGCATTAAGTATTGATAAGCTGATTAACACGACTGGTAATAGTCATCTTTGTTTTAAACCTTTAGAGCCACAATTAACGGTTGATATTCACATAGTTTGGAAACGTTATCAAATTTTTTCAAAAGCTGCTGAAATCGGTTTACAGCGAATGAAACAGGCTTTTTCTCAATAAATCCCTCTGAATATAGAAGTGAGCAAAATGATTCTCCTATTTTGCTGAGCTTATTCTTATAACTTCTTTTTATTTATATTAATGACATTAAATACAGCTTATACCCATGCTTTTAAAGCATAAATAACCATAAAATATAAGTAATTTACATATCTTTAGCTGCTATTTAGACTATGACCCATTCAACAACCATTCAATTCATTCGTCTTTAATAGAATAATGGGATTAACCATGTCAGATAACACATTAAATTCCCCAAGTATGGCGTATTGGGGAGCAATATTCTCGCTATTTATCGGGGTAACAAGTTTGATTACCGCGGAATTTATTCCCGTTAGCTTATTAACACCTATCGCACAAGATTTCAATATTACTGAAGGTCAAGCAGGCCAAAGCGTCACAATGGTGGGGATTTTTGCAGTAGTCACCAGTCTGGTTCTCGCACCCATGACCCAAAATATTAATCGTCGGGTAGTATTACTCACTTTTTCTATTTTATTAGTATTATCCAATTTGTTCATTGCTGTTGCGCCTAATTATTTCATTATGCTGATTGGTCGAGCGCTATTAGGGATTTGTGTTGGCGGATTTTGGTCAATGGCATCTGCTGTAGTATTACAATTAGCGCCGAGTAAAGATATTCCTCGGGCATTAAGTATTGTCTATGCCGGAGTGTCGGTTGCAACGATTATTTCACTGCCTCTTGCCAGTTATTTAGGTCATTTAGTCGGTTGGCGTAATGTGTTTTTTATTGCTGCGGCGTTAAGTTTTATCGCGCTAGTTTGGCAACGGCTTACCCTACCATCTTTACCGCCGCGTGAAAGCACTAATTTTAAAAATATGTTTGCCCTATTTAAGCAAAATTGGTGTTTTCTTGGCATTATCGGTACAATTTTTAGTTATGGAGGTTATCACCTCTTTTTTACTTATCTGCGACCGTTTTTAGAGCACAATTTAGCACTACAAGCCGGTCCGTTAACCCTTATTTTATTGGTGTTTGGTATCGCCAATTGCATCGGAACTTTTGTTGCGGGTTTACTACTTGGCCGATTTTTTAGACCTGTGATGATCGCCATTCATTTAGTCTTAGCCGCTATAGCCATGCTCTTATTTATTAAATATAGGTTTTTAAGTTCTGATAATGTGGCTATGGATACTACATTAGTGATTGCTTGGGGATTTGTGTTTGGATTTATCCCTGTTGGTTGGTCAACGTGGATCACTCGAACGCTTGCTGATAAAGCTGAACTGGTTGGTGGATTATCGGTTGCCGCGATTCAATTTTCCATTGGTTTAGCGGCTGGTGTTGGTGGAATGACCTTTGACCAATTAGGGTTTAGTGGCATTTTTATCACGGCCACGATTATTTGTATTATGGGTGCCATCATTACCGCCTTGTGTTTTAGTTTATATAAAAAAGCAACAGGCAACCTTGCTTAATCAATCTCATATAGATAAAAAGGATCACAAATAAAATTCAAGTTTACGGCTTTAGTGTTTATG
Organism: Snodgrassella sp. M0351; assembly: GCF_016100575.1. NCBI lineage: Bacteria > Pseudomonadati > Pseudomonadota > Betaproteobacteria > Neisseriales > Neisseriaceae > Snodgrassella > Snodgrassella sp. M0351. The sequence continues at coordinate 1,661,486 of NZ_JACFSG010000001.1, forward strand.
CTAACTTTTGTACAAACAACACTTGCAAACACAGCAGAAGTGGCTATGCAACATTTTCCAAATCCATCAACAGTGAGTCAGGCATTACAACCTTTAGTCTCTGGCGACACCCCCTTTTGGAATGATCATCCTAAAATTAATGCCGAATGGCATCAATGGGTCGATACGATTGCTGCCCAAACATTAAAAACACTCCCTACGTTAAAAGAACGAATGCAAGTCAGTGTTACAGCTACGCAGCTTGGTTACGTACTGATAAGCTCCTGAATACCTGTACTTGGTTTCAGCAAAGCATAAAAACAATCAAAATTATATTCTTTCTCCGCTCAACAAAACCACCAGCACTGTTATTGAACATCATCATTCATAGTTTTATCTATTGCATAAGCTAACTATGATGCCTGACCCAGATTATTCAGAATAACCAAAGCCTGCTGCACATCATCATCAGATACAAAAATATGATCATGATAATAACCGGCTATAACGTTACAACTGATATTCTGTTGTGCCAGTGCATGCGCAAAAGCAGCTGTCAGCCCGACAGCAGCCAGCGAAGAATGCACCATTAATGTAATCCAGCCAGCAATATATTCATAATTCAGCTGATACTCATCAGCAACTGCCTGCGGTAAAACCAGCGTAGTACCTTCGTTTTCCTGCATAATCGCCACAGCAGCGGTCAGCAATGCTGGTGCAGGCTGCTGTACAGTACAAAATACATATTTGCCCGGATTATGCTGCGGTGAAGCAGATTACAGCAAAATTTGCAGATTACTTTCTCCAGAGATATTAGCGTCCATATCAAAGTATCCTCAGAAACAATCAAACCGGTCATTTAATGACTAAACTGGTCAAAAGAGTTTATCCTTGCATTAATTCTATTTGCATGACAGCACCGAATACCTTTGATTATCAGTAATCATATCTGTCTGGTAAATTCACTTACTCAGGCCGTAATGAACAATTCTGTCACCGAAGCTGAAAGCAACTAAACATCAGGCTATATTTACTCCAGCCATCAAAAAAATATTAATACACACCATCTGCTTTAAAATTCCATTAGCATAAAGAAAAAAAGATAAAAAAATGCGCACACGATTAAGTGTGCGCCAAGTCTACAAAGGAGAAATAGAGGAGAAACTGTTAAACCAACTAGGAGCTGATTTAACGAAGCGAATTATGCCTCAACTACGCATGCATAGCAAGTCATATTTTGTATTAATTCGACAAAATATAGTTATTTTAATTAAAAATACCGCAAAATTCATTAACTGCACATATCTTTTCCCGCAAACAGCATAAAAAAACACTTTATCTAACCATAACTTAGCCCAAACCAAATCGTCATCAGACAATATTACCGCTGACTTCGGTTCATGAACACTAATTATGCCAGTCTTCGCGTATTTTCTGTGCTTTTGCAAAAAAAGCAGTCAACTTTTGTGCATCCCCTTGTTGCAGACAGTCCTGTAAATATGCCAGTTCATATTGTTGCTGCTGGAGTAAGCCAGCCAGTACCTGACGATTAGCCAGACAGATATCTGTCCAAATCTGCGGATTACTGGCTGCAATGCGGGTAAAATCCCGAAACCCGCTGCCGGCAAATTGCAACAATTCATCGGCATTTGCTGCTTCGGCCAACTGGTGCACATATGCATAAGCCAGCATATGCGGTAAATGACTGACAGCGGCAAAAATTGCATCATGTCGTGCCGCATCCAGATGATAAATCTGCGCTTGCACAGCCTGCCACATAGCAACAACTGTGTGTAATGCAGCTTCATCCTGCTGTTCATGAGCGCAAACAATACATTTTTTTCCGGCAAATAAACCAAACTGCGCCGCCAGTGCACCATGCCGGTCTGAACCGGCAATCGGGTGAGCGGCCACACAGCGCGGATAATGATGCGGTAATTCAGCAGCAAAGGCTTTTAATGCCAGCTGCTTGGTACTGCCCACATCAGTAACAATACAATGCTCAGATAAATAAGGAACTAGCTGACGGCAAATTGCCGGTAAAGTATTCACCGGAGTGGCTATCAGCACCATATCGGCTTCTGCCACACTCTCTGCATTAATCTGCGTATAGGTATAATCAACTACCCGCCGTTCCAGTGCTCGGGTCAGATTATCGGCATCGATATCAATACCGGCTACTTCAGCAACCAGTCCGGCACGTTTTAAATCCAGTGCCAGCGAACCGCCAATCAGCCCCACGCCGACCAGCACCAGCCTGCGCATATTCATCTCAGAAAACATCTCATACAAATCATCATTTCAGTTTTCGGCTTATTTGTTTTGATAATCAGACCGATCTGCCCCATGCACTCAGAAACTCCTGCCAGTGTGCTGCCTGTTGCGTACTCAGATAACCTTTAAGACAACGGATTTCCTGCTCATATTCGTCTGCATCCAGAAAACCGCGTAACAGATTAAAGCGCAGATACATTAAATAAGTATTGGCTGCATCGGTTTCGCAATAGTGCCTGATCTGTGCCAGCTCGCCCTGCTGATAAGCTGCCCAGACTTTACTACCGTCCATACCCAGTTTTCCCGGAAAACCGCATAGTTTGGCCATATCATCCAGAGGTACACAGGCACGGGACTGATATAAAGCCAGTAAATCCATTAAGTCACAATGGCGTGCATGATAGCGGCTGATATAGTTATTCCACTTAAAATCTCGGCTGTCGCCAAAATCACCCTCGCCCATATCCCAGTAGCGTGCCGCACTGATGCCATAAATCAAAGCACGATAATGTAAAACTGGTAAATCAAAGCCGCCGCCGTTCCAGCTCACCAGCTGAGGTGTATGAGTTTCAATCAGCTCAAAAAAACGCGCAATTAAAGTTTCTTCGCTGTCTTCCGGTGTTCCGATGCTGCCCACATGAATTTTATCCGTACCCCAGCGCATACAGCAGGAAATAGCCACTACCTGCTGCAAATGCAGCTGCATAAAATCGTTACCGGTTTTGGCTCGTCGCTGCTGCAAGGCAAATTCCACCACATCAGCATCACTGACCTCTGCCGGCAAATGATTCAGAACACGAATGCCGGCTACATCCGGCACAGTTTCTATGTCGAAAGCCAAAATCGGAGTCATAGCAAGAATTCACATTAATTATCGGATAAGTATTGTGGCATGAAGCCACTGGCTGCGCCAGCCGTTTAACTACAAAACAACATTACACTTATAACATGATTGCTTTATACTAACGCGTAGCCGGACAGGCCTGGCATAAAAGCAGATAAAACAGACTATAGATTTCGTTGTTTTCAGCTAGTCTGGCGTTCTGCCGGATTTATCCTGTTTAGCGATAAAATAGCAAAACTTCCCACTTGGATACTTTTATGCCTTTCTCAGTCAGGGCATACATTAACAGACAGAAAAAGAATTTCAATATGAAAAAATCTTATCTATGGCAATGGCTTGCACCCCTACTGGCCATACCGCTAATTGCTTCATGCGACGGTACACCTGTACATAATATTGATTCTGCGGCAAAGTCGGCCTCAGGTAGTACAACTGCATCTGTATCAGCAGCCAATAATGTAACTGACGCGGGTCGTCCTGCTGATGCGGAAATCAGTAAAAAAATAAATGCCAATCTGGCCAGTAAAATGAGCAAAATGCTCAAAGGTTCCGAATTAAATATACAGGGTGTATATACCACACCGTTACAAGGTATTTATGAAGTAGTCATTACCGGCAATCAGATTATTTATACTGATGAAAATGCTGCCTATGTTATGATTGGTAATCTGATTGATCTGGAACACCGGAAAAATCTTACCGAACAGCGAGTCAGCGATATGTCCAAAATAGACTTTAAAGAATTGCCATTAGAAAAAGCAATTAAAGAGGTCCGCGGTAATGGTCAGCGAGTAATGGCTGTATTCTCCGATCCTGACTGCCCGTTCTGTAAAAAACTCGAAGAAGAAATTGCCCAGATAGACAATATCACTGTCTATACTTTCCTGATGCCGGTGCCTGATTTACATCCAAATGCACAGAAAAAAGCTGTACAGATATGGTGTCAGAAAGAGCGTACAACCGCATGGACTCAGTGGATGCGCAAGGGTAAAGAACCTGCTGCTGTGGCTAATTGTGATAATCCGGTAGCTGACGTCATAAAACTGGGCAATAAATATGGTTTTGATGGCACACCTACCTTGGTTTTCCCGAATGGCAAAACCATTTCCGGGCTAATGCTTAAAAATGAGTTAGAGCAGGAACTGAATAAAAATCAGAAATAGCATTATTCATAGAAAAAAGCAGCCACACCGGCTGCTTTTTAATTTTCTGTTACGATACACAATACTGATTATTACATTAGAACCATGATGCTGGCCGATATTGATTATTAGTTTTTTACCACATCAGCCTGCCTATTCTGCTACAGGTACACAGCCATGCTTGCCGATACAGATATTAAAAATTATGATTGATAATTTACAGAGTTAAACTCAATCGCCATGTATAACATTCAACGTGTATATACCTATCAGCATCAGCAGCCGGCAGTATTAATAGACCGCCTGTGGCCACGCGGTATCAGCAAAATCAGACTAAGCGGAGTTGAGTGGATTAAAGCTGTTGCCCCGTCCGACCAGCTCAGAAAATGGCTGCACCAGAATCCTGAAAATCATTATCAGGAATTTTGCCGGCTGTATCAGCAGGAACTCAGCCTGCCACAACAACAGGAAGCATTGCGTACACTGAAGCAACTGCATGAGCAGCATCAGCAACTATGGCTGCTTACGGCGGCCAAAGATATTGCCCACAGCCATGTACCGGTATTACTGGCACAGTTACAGGCATAGCTCAAAATTAACTGATGTATTCTTTTAGTCTCTATCAATAAAAATGCCCTGAAAAACATATCAGGGCATTGCTATAACCATTATTCTATTATACAGATACACAAACTGTGTCAGGCGGCATCCGCACTGGCTTCTGAGCGTAACAAACCAATCAGTCGAACAATTCGATCTTTTAATTCACGCCGGTCAACAATCTGATCGATTGCCCCTTTATCCAGTAAAAACTCCGAACGCTGGAAGCCTTCCGGTAAAGTTTCACGTACAGTTTGTTCAATCACCCGCGGACCGGCAAATCCAACCAGAGCATTCGGCTCAGCCAGAACAACATCACCGATAAACGCAAAGCTGGCAGACACACCGCCCATAGTCGGATTGGTTAATACTGATATAAAAGGCAGTGATTTATCAGCAAGCAAATGTAATGAAGCACAGGTTTTAGCCATTTGCATTAATGAATTGAGACCTTCCTGCATGCGTGCACCACCGGAAGCGGCCACACAGATAAAGGTACAGTTATGTTTTACCGCCTCACGTACGCCGCGAACAAAACGCTCACCGACAACAGAACCCATTGAACCGCCGATAAAGTTGAATTCAAAAGCGGCCACAACCACAGGTACACCATTCATGGTTCCGCGTACCACCAGCAGCGCATCATCTTCCTGCGTCAGCTTACGGGCAGCACTTAAGCGGTCAGTATATTTCTTGCTGTCACGGAATTTGAGAATGTCTACTGGTTTAATGTCTTTACCAATTTCATACTGTTTGGTTTCATCCAGCATCATACTGATACGTTCCCGTGCTGACACCGGATTATGATATCCGCACTTCGGGCACACTTCCATATTCTTTTTCAAATCCGTGGCATATAAAGTTGCCGCACAGGACGGACATTTCTGCCACAATCCCTCAGGGATACCTGCGGATTTAACCGCTGCATCTTTTTTAATCTTAGGCGGCAGGATTTTATCTAACCAACTCATTCTTTTATTCCCGGTTATTGCCGGCAGCCGGAACAGGCCGCCATACAGAATTAGGATGTTACACAGATTACTCCAGAGCCTGTCTGAGCTCAGCGACAACAGGAGCCAGAGCTTCGGCCTCATGGCCAGTATGCTCGGCTATTGTCTGCACAAAGCGGCTGCCAACGATTACGGCATCCGCTACTGCTCCGATACGGCGGGCACTGTCGGCATCGCGAATACCAAAACCCACACCGATAGGCACCTGTATAAACTGGCGTAAATGATCAATTTTACGCGAAACTTCGGCCGTATCCAACTGTGATGAACCGGTCACTCCCTTAAGTGATACATAGTAAACAAATCCACTGGCCTTACTGCCAATCAGTTTAATCCGCTCATCTGTGGTAGTAGGGGCAATCAGAAAAATGCAGTCCAGCCCGTATTTCCTGAGCTGCTCATGCAAATCATCAATTGTTTCAGCCGGACAGTCTACTGTCAGCACACCATCCGCACCAGCCTGCGCAGCAGCACTGGCAAAACGTTCATAACCCATATGATAAACCGGATTCAGATAACCCATGAGCACCACTGGTGTTGTCTGATTTTCCTGCCGGAACTGACTAACCACCTGAAATATATCATTCAGAGACACATTCTGGCGTAAAGCACGCTCGGCAGCTGACTGAATCACTGGTCCGTCGGCCATCGGATCCGAGAAAGGCACACCCAGTTCAATAATATCTGTACCATTGGCTACCAGCGTTTTCATCAGCTGTACTGTTGTAGCCAGATTTGGATCACCACAAGTGATATACGATACCAGAGCAGTCCGTCCATGCAACTGCTCAAACGTATGTTGAATTCTACTCATTATGTTCTCAACTCATTTCCGAACACTTTAGCAGTGTATTGATTCAGCCAGCCATCATCCTGCCGCTCCCTGCGGACAGCCAGATTTAATCTGCCTGCAACACTGCCAGTGCTGATTATCATAGCCTGCATCATACCATGCGGTACAGCACATCCCTTAATTTTTCATTGACTGCACCGGTGCCGGTACCCGTCCGCCACGATTAATAAATACCTCACAGGAACCGGATTTCACCGGCATAACCGGAGCTCGACCGAGTAAACCGCCGAACTCTACGTAATCACCGACATCCTTACCGGTAACCGGAATCACCCGCACTGCTGTAGTTTTACTATTAATCAGGCCGATAGCAGCTTCATCAGCAATAATTCCCGCCAATGTACTGGCCGGAGTGTCGCCCGGTACCGCAATCATATCCAGCCCGACCGAACACACCGCCGTCATAGCTTCCAGTTTATCCAGCGTCAGCACACCGGCTTCTACCGCTGCTATCATACCTTCATCTTCAGATACCGGAATAAACGCACCGCTTAGTCCGCCTACTGCGCTGGAAGCCATCATACCGCCCTTTTTCACTGCATCATTCAGTAATGCCAGCGCCGCAGTCGTGCCGTGCGTTCCGCAGACACTCAGCCCCATCGCTTCCAGAATCCGGGCAACACTGTCCCCCACTGCCGGAGTAGGTGCCAGAGACAAATCCAGAATACCGAACGGAATACCCAGCATTTTACTGGCTTCATGGCCGATCAGTTCACCCACGCGAGTAATCTTGAATGCGGTTTTTTTCACCAGCTCGGCAACTTCTGTAAGGGACAGCCCTTGTGTATTCTGCAACGCAGCACATACCACGCCCGGTCCGGATACACCGACATTAATGACGCAGTCTGCTTCTCCCGCACCATGAAAGGCACCGGCCATAAACGGATTATCTTCTACCGCATTACAAAAAACTACCAGCTTGGCACAGCCAAAACCTTCCGGCGTGATTGCCGCAGTCTGGCGGATGGTTTCCCCCATCAGCCGTACAGCATCCATATTAATGCCGGCACGGGTAGAACCGATATTTACCGAGCTGCATACGACATCTGTGCAGGCCATAGCTTCAGGAATTGATCGGATTAATATCTCATCAGCAGCACTCATTCCTTTGTGCACTAATGCAGAAAAGCCGCCGATAAACGAAATACCAATGGCTTTTGCCGCTTTGTCCAGTGTCTGTGCTATCGATACATAAGAATCAGCACCGGTAGCAGCCCCAATCTGAGCAATAGGTGTGACAGCAACGCGCTGATTCACAATTGGTACACCATATTTAGCCGATAGCTCAGTTGCCGTCTGTACCAGATTTTTACCGACACGGGTAATCTTGGCATAAATTTTTTCATTCAGGCGCTTGATATCTGTATCAATACAATCATGCAAATCAATGCCAATAGTTATCGTACGCACATCGAAATGCTGGTCGGATACCATTCGTACAGTTTCCAGAATTTCATTATTCTGAATAGAAAAAGACATAAATAACTCCTAAATCCGGTGCATGGCATTAAACAATGCTTCATCCTGCACACGGATGTGCAATCCTCGTTTTTCGCCTTCACTATCCAGAAATTTACTGAACTCTAAGCGCGGTAAAGTACATTTTTCCGCATCCAGCAGAATAATCATAGTGAAATAATCATCCATTAATTGCTGACTGATATTCACAATACTAACCTGATGCTCTGCCAGCAGCGTGGCTACCTCAGCAACTATACCAATACGGTCTTTACCAATCACTGTCATCACAGCATGATTAGACATAAATAATCCTATTCACAATAATAATTATTACCAACCACAGAAACTAATCCGTCGCCAGCCGGCAGCCAGATCAGTTCAGCAGCACAGATTTAAGATATACGTTCACATTTAAAGAATAGTGCACACAGCAAAATCAGCGTTGCCACTCCTCCGCCCAGCAACGAAACCCCGTTCCAGCCATAGTGTGCATAAGCCATAGCAGAAGCAAGTGAACCGAGTACACCACCGATAAAATACATACTCATATAACCGGAAGTAATCCGGCCTTTGAGCGCCGGATCAGAACGATAAATCAGCGACTGGTTACTGATATGTAATGCCTGAATCGCAAAATCCAGCAAAATTACCCCGCCGATCAATGCCCATAAATGCACCCCTCCGGCATACAATAGTGACCAGCTAAGCAAAAACAGTAAGGCACAAACTATTGTCATCGCATAAGTGTGGCCTTTATCCGCAGCCCAGCCCCCTACATTGGAACCAAATATCCCCAGCGCACCAAATAAACCAAATAAACCAATTGTACTCAAACTGAAATGATAAGGCGCATGGCTAAGCAATAACGTCAATGGTGTCCACAACACTGAAAACAAACAGAAATCCAGCGCCCCGAGTACACCACGCTGCCGCAATAACGGTGTACGCCATAATAACGACCAAACCGATACCAGCGTTTTCCAGTAACCCAGAGTACTGTGTTCACGCTGGACATGAGGCAGTTTGCATTGCAAAATCAGTGCCATTAACAGCAGCATTGCCGCACCGAGCATATATACCGTACGCCAGCCCCACCAATGGGCAACCATACCGGAAAAAGTACGTGACAACAGAATACCCAGTAACAGCCCGCTCATCAGCGTACCGATTACCCGCCCGCGCTGTTCGGGTTCTGACAGACTGGCGGCCAGCGGCATCAGCACCTGAGCCACTGTACAAAAGGCGCCGACCATCACCAGACCGGCAATAAACAGCCATAAATCAGGAGCAAATGCTATCAGCAGCGCACTGATACCTACTACAACATACAGCGATACAATCAGCTTTTTGTTATCGAGCAAATCACCCAGCGGTACCAGAAAAATCAGCCCCAGCGCATAAGCAAGCTGCGTCAGCGTAATCAGCATGCCGCTACTGGCAACATTCATACCAAAATAGCGTGCAGTTACTTCTATCAGCGGAAAGACAAAATAATTACTGGCTACGGCCAGACCGATGGCCAGAGCCATCATAAAAATCTGACCGGAAGACAGTTTAATACTCTTATTCATACATACAATAAATATTTACTACAGACTAATTCCGTCCAGCCGGGCAACCGTATTAATATCTTTGTCCCCTCGGCCGGACAGATTCACCAGAATGACTTCATCCGAACTCATTTTCGGTGCATTGGCTACTGCCCATGCCAGCGCATGGCTGGATTCAAGTGCAGGAATAATACCTTCCTTATGACACAGCAAATGAAATGCTTCCATCGCAGCTTCATCACCCATGGCTTCGTACTCAACCCGGCCAATATCATGCAGCAGACCATGCTCCGGACCCACACCGGGATAATCCAGACCGGCGGAAACAGAATGAGTATTCATCACCTGTCCGTTTTCGTCCTGCATCAGATAACCCCGGAATCCGTGCAATACCCCCATCGGGCTGTGCGAGCTGATAGGCGCGGCATGCTGAGAACCGGATAAGCCCAGACCACCTGCCTCAACCCCTACCAGACGAGTTTCAGTCACATTAATATAAGGATAAAACAGACCAATAGCATTCGAACCGCCGCCGACACAGGCTACTGCTACATCAGGCTGACGACCGATAGCTTCCTGCATCTGCTGTATTGCTTCATTTCCGATAACACACTGAAAATCTCGCACCATTTCCGGATAAGGCATCGGACCGGCTGAGGTACCAATAATATAATAGGTATCATCCACCCGTGCCACCCACTCACGCAATGCTTCATTCATGGCATCTTTCAGCGTACATGAGCCGGAATCCACCCCAACCACCTGAGCACCAAGCAGCTTCATCCGGTACACATTCGGTGCCTGACGGCGAATATCCTCAGTACCCATAAACACCGTACATTCCAGACCAAAACGCGCGGCTACCGTAGCAGAGGCCACACCATGCTGACCAGCACCGGTTTCAGCGATAACGCGCTTTTTACCCATTCGCTGTGCAAGCAAAGCCTGACCAATCGTATTGTTAATTTTATGTGCACCGGTATGATTTAAATCTTCCCGTTTCAGATAAATCTGTGCTCCGCCCAGATAGTCAGACAAGCGCCGTGCATAGTAAACCGGACTGGGGCGGCCTACATAATATTTTAAATCCTCATGATACTGTGCCCAGAATGCCGGATCAGCTTTCGCTGCATAATAAACCTGTTTTAATTCAGTCAAAGCTGCAATCAGTGTTTCCGATACAAACAGCCCGCCGTGCTCACCAAAAAAGCCCTGTTCGTCAGGATAGTGATAATTTTCCATATTTTTTTCCATTGAGCGACAATTTACCCGCAAAGTAAAACTTTCCGGCCATATTATCACCTTTTAAATCCATTATCCCGTTATCCATACTTAATCTGGAATAAATAAACTAGTTCTGCTTCTGTGCCAATAAAAAATGCAGATTATTAATTTCATAAATAAGAGCTGCTTAAAATAACAACATGAATTATGATTACATACTTATTGTTATACCTGTCATCATTTAAAAATCTAATCTTAATAAACCAATATCGGCTGTCTGATAATCTAGCACCAACATCAAAACATTACTTCCAATAAAAATCTGGGAAAATAGAATCACGATGCAAAATTTGCTTTTATACTTCTGTTTTAAACCGAAAAAAACAAATCATTCATACTGATTAGTATTATTTTTATCGGGTCTATTATGATGATCTGTCAATAGAACGTAAAATAGCCAGTTTCAGCACCAAAATATCCACAAGCTCAATCATTTCATCCATATTTGTTTGAGTACAAAAATAATATTCAAACAGGATGATTTCACTCTCCGGCTTTTCATCTTCAAAACCAGAACCGCACTTTCCTTATAAATATATTTTTATTGCTCAGTAATAAACTGAATAAAAATCAGACTTGCGGATATTGCTTTTAGTTCCTATGCAATAATAAATACCGCATAAAAATTCTTATTTTTTATTATAAAATCAGATTATTACTTATTCAGAAAACTGATTAACTGCCGCCATCAGAGCCCGCATTTTTTGCTCATCTTTAATTCCGGGCGATGCTTCCACACCACTGGATACATCAATAGCCATAGCTTTGCTTTGTCTGATTGCCGAAGTAATATTTTCCGGCTTCAGACCACCAGAAAGTATCCATGGAATATCTAGCCTGTCTGGCAGCATCTGCCAGTCAAAAGTCTGACCTGTACCGCCATACTGCCCGGCAACAGCTGCATCAAACAGTAAAGCACGGGCATCTGTATATGTAGCTGCCGCAGCTTCAATATCAGCTGTTTCACCTACTCTTATTGCCTTAATATACGGACGCTGAAACTGACGGCAGAATTCAGCATTTTCATCCCCGTGAAATTGCAGAACATCCAGAGGCACATACCTCAGCACTTCCTGTACTTCAGTTGTAGCAGCATTAACAAACAACCCGACTACTGTTACAAACGGAGGAATACACTGAGTAATTGCCTGCGCCTGCTCAATAGAGACACAGCGTTTACTGCCAGAAAAAAATATCAGTCCGATTGCATCTGCCCCAAGCCGGGCAGCGAGCATTGCATCTTCAGCGCGGGTCATCCCGCAAATCTTGCTTCGAATTTTCATCCTCTGCCCCTTTAGAAACTTGGCCGCAATATTGGCATTAATCCAGATATGGCCACAACCATACGGGTAAAGCAGCTGTTTCCACACCCCATTGCTGTGGATAATCAATACCGGTCAGATATAATCCGTCCGGCATAAATGTTGGCGGTGCCAGCCGCCGGCTTCTGGCTGCCAGCAATTGAGCAAAGCCGGCCACACTCAATTTACCTGCACCCACATACACCAAAGCACCAACAATATTACGTACCATATTGTGTAAAAACGCACTGCCATAAAAATCGATCGCCATTAATTCCGGGCAGCCGACAAGGTTTAGTTTATATAAAGTTTTTACCGGTGATTTAGCCTGACAGTCACTGGAACGGAAACTGGAAAAATCATGTTCTCCCACCAGCATTGCCGCAGCTTCACGCATTAGCGCCATATTTAACGGATAGTGAGTCCAGCCGACACGGCTACGCAGTTGCGGCATACGTACTCGGCTGGATTCAAGCATATAACGATAACGCCGCCCGAATGCGTCAAAACGGGCATGAAATTCAGCGGCTACCGGTTGTACTTTGATAATACGAATATTTTTATCCATCGCTGTATTCGTACCACGCAACCATGCTTCGGCACTTCGCAGCGCACACGTATCAAAATGTACCACCTGCCCCGTTGCATGAACACCGGCATCGGTACGTCCTGCTACCACAACATTGATTTGTTCAGCAGCAATGGAACTCAAAGCATCTTCCAGAACCGACTGAACAGTATACAAACCATCCGGCTGCTTTTGCCAGCCATGAAAGGCACGCCCATCATAAGCCAGAGTTAATGCCCAGCGCTGCACAGGCAAACTACCTTCATGGGTAATTACCTGATTCTCTTCTCTGTTAGCAACCATGCCTGTTTCTAATCCAAATAAATCACATCAACCACATACAATATTATCGCATAGCCGTTAACTGCTTTCATATTTGAAACCTATGTAATTGCTCATTGCAAAGCAGCAATAAAAAATTGCCTGGTAATAAATCGCTTACATTATTAATAGTCCAGTCAAATCAGAATATATATTAGTTCAGAATGATTTTATCTGGCTGCAATGCCCGTTTCTGCGCGTCATTACGCACCACTACCCTATTTCTTAACAATTATATTCAGCTTGTTTCATAAGCTGATACACCTTAAAAGAAAATTTATAACCTGCAATAAAATCAATTAATAACTGAAATTTATATGCGTGATATATATTAAAAAATACGGCAAATTTACAGCAAATAAAATAGCCGAATTCCATAAACAGAATTCGGCTATTTAGTGTTTCAGATACAGAAATTAATGCAGCTGACAATTCAACCAAAGCAAGGAGAATTAGCCACCTAATTGCTGTAACAGATTTTGTGCCTCTGCCAGTATCGCGCCATTAGCTTCATCAACCAATTCACGCAACGTCTGACGAGCAGTAACTGCATCATCCATTTCCAGATACATTTTTGCCAGTTCCAGCTTGGCTTGTAATGGAATAGCCTGCTGTTCAGGAGTCAGAGGTTTATCAACCTGCTCAGGTTCAGCTGATTGTTCCAGCCAGTCCTGCCCACCATCACCGGTAGCAAATGAAGAGGTCGGCCCTGTTGGTGCAGCAGTTGCATTAACAGCTGGTGCCGGTTCAGATTTATCGTCTTCAAGCGCAAAGTCCATGGACGGAATATCAATTTCTTCCGTGCCGGCCTCAGGAGCAACAACAGGTTGATTGTCGGAATCATCGCTTATTCCTAATGAATCCCAATCAATATCTGTGGAAATAGCATCATCTTCTGCTGCAAATGCATGCTGATCATGCGGAGCCAAAGTCTGCTCAATAGAAGAATGCACTTCTTCAGGGGCAGAAGTATCCTGTTTAGATTCATCATCAAATTTAAAGTCTTCATCCCACTGCAAATCAGCCAGAGAATTTAATGAATCATCTTCTGATGCTGCCGGTTTAGACTGCTGTTCGGGCTGTACGGCATCTAAATCAGAGCTGAAGGATATATCTGACGGTTGTAAATCATCACTGTCTGATGATGCGTTATCCTGTAACACAAAATCCTGATGTGCTTCAGCCTGAGATTCATCCGGATGTTGCTCTTCTGCAACTACCCATTCAAAATCCGTATTGTCTGCCACCTCTTCCTGAGGTTCTGTAACAGCCGGTTCATGCGAGGTCAGAACTTCTGGCTGTTCAGTTTCATCAATCTGATCCAGCCATGATAAATCGTCATTACTATCCAGTTCAGCAGATGACGGTGCAGCCGTATCTGCGCTAGTTGCAGGTGTATCATCAGTGAAATTGAAATTCAGCCAGTCAGTATCGTCTTCTTCCTGCTTGGCTTCTGTTACTTTTTTATCAGGCACCTGTGATACAGGCTCTGAATGTACTTCCTTAGCAGGAGCAGATTTATTATCTGCCTGAGCCGGTTGATCCGATGCAGCGGCATCATTCAGCCACGACCAGTCGTCGTCATCTGCAGCAGCATTGGCTGTAGTCGTTACTGCTGTAGCAGCCGCAGCTGTTTTAGCTGTAGTAGCTGGTACAGATGTAGACGTAGACTGAGTGACTTCAGAAGGTTCAGTCTCAAATACCACATCATCATCTTCATCATCAGAGTAATCTTCATCATACTCAGTACTGTATTCTATACTGTTGCGTTTTCTGCTTCGTTGCCAGAGTAAGGCAGCAATTAACAGAACACCGGCCAAACCGGCCAGAGCATATGGCCACCATGAAGGCAGCATGGATTCTTCCGCCGGTTCTTCTTCTGCAGGCTGAACAGGTTGTGTATTAACCTTAGGCTGTACTGGTACTGCCTTCACCACAGATGCCGCACTTGCAGCCGGAGCTGAAGCCTGAGCAACTTCTGAAGCCTGAATAGTGGCTGAAGCCTGAGCAGGAACTGAAGAAGCTACTGATGTTTCTGCTTTAACAGTATTTTCTTTAGTCTGAGCTTCCGACGCGGCGGTATTTCCGGTATTAGCGGCTACTTTGGGATTGTCTTTTTCTTTTGTTACCGCCGGTGTTGTATTTTGTGTCACTTCCGGTTTTACAGCTGTTTTAAGTGGTACTTTGGATAACTTTTTCAGCTGTGAAGTAGAAGGAATATCCAGACTAATATTGCGATACATCAAATCAGGATTACCGTTACGAAAAGCATTCGGGTTGGCAACCTGTATAGCATGCATAGTCTGCTCTAAACTCAGTCCCTGCGGCCGTACCTTACGCGCAACATCCATCAAGGTTTCATTATTATCGACATTATATTTCACTACCGCATTTTCGGAAGCAAGACCATTTTGCAGTGCGACAGTAGCCCGTGCTGCTGATTTTTCTCTTGCAGAACGCACTGGTGCAGAATGTACAGGCTTATGATGTTTGCCGGTTGCTTTATTTTTTCCTGCTGAATGATGGCGTTCAGGTGGATCCAGCAACGCAGTATACTGCCGCCCCTGACTGCCGGTAACAAGACTGAAAGTCAGCATCGGATCATGCACAGGTTTACTGGAGCGCAAATGAATTACGGCATTCTGTCCTTGTGCTGATACACGCACCTGTAACGGAGCTCCGGAAACAGCAGGTCGCCCGTGTAATGCTGCTTTGGCTTCATCACCAGTTACCACAATACTACCTGAGAACGGCTCTCCCAGCGCCGAATTAACCTGTAAGCTACCCAGACCTGCCCATGCAGGTGCACTGGCCAACATACATAAAGACAGTGCGATGATCTTTAAATTATTTGCGTTTTTCAATCCCGTACCCTCACCGGTAATGCACCAATGCCGTCAGGCGTGTGCCTATTCATTATGAAAATTTCTACAAGTATACTTAAATAAATGCAATTGGCGTTTAACTTTCACTAAACCTGTTTTTATATTATCTCACGCTATAATAGCTTTTGCGACACTTTAATGCCAACTTACCTGTACCTGATTTGCTTTCTAACTGTATTTATCTGTGGACATTTTCATACTAACCACACTCAGGAAGGTCTGAAACCAATATACAACAATAGTTAAATTTTGTTTAATACCTTGCTTTAACACGTGCCAAGTGTAAAAACTCAGGGTATCATGGCATCTATCTGTCACCTTTAATTTAACCCGTAACCGGAAAATAAAGATATCCAGTCCTGATAATGAAAGCTGCATTTGAATTTTTGGTAGTCATTCTTTTCTTTGCTACCTATGCCTTAACTAAAAATATTATTCTTGCCACCGAAGTAGCCGTCGCAGCAGGTATTATTCAGGCTGTGTGGTGCCTGTTTAAATACCGGCGCCTGCAAACAATGCAGTGGGTTAGTCTGTTACTGGTCGTCATACTGGGCGGAGCGACTATAATTTTAAAAAATGCGCACTTCATTATGTGGAAGCCGACCGTCCTGTTCTGGGTTATGTCCGCCGGTCTGATGATTTCACATTTGTGTGGTAAAAATGTACTGAAAAGTACCATTGGCAAAGAAATAAATATGCCTGAACCTGCATGGCGTAAACTTACTTATATCTGGGTAGTATTTCTGCTGGCACTGGGTTCGCTTAATCTCTGGGTGGCTTATACCTTTACAGAAGCACAATGGGTTAATTTCAAACTCTTTGGCAGTACCACCATATTATTTTTATTTCTTATTGGACAAGCAGTATATATTAGTCAGTATACTAAAAAGGATGAGTTGTAATGCTGTTTATGTTAATGGCCACTGATGCCGATAACAGTCACGAAGCACGTATGCAAGCACGGCCAAAACATTTGGCGCGTTTAGAAGAACTAAAGGCACAAAACCGTTTGGTTCTGGCAGGCCCCAATCCCCTCCCGGACGATGACAGCCATTTTTCCGGCAGTCTGATTGTTGCCGAATTTGAATCTCTGGATGAAGCTCAGGCATGGGCTGAGCAGGATCCTTACGTTGATGCCGGAGTATTTGAAGAAATTCTCATCCGCCCTTTTAAAAAAATTCTGCCAAATGACTGATATTCAGACTATTATTCAAACGCGTCTGCAAATACTGGCTCCGCAGCAACTGGAACTGACCGATGACAGTCATTTACATGCAGGACATAAAGGTCACAGGGGTGGCGGACATTACAGCCTGCTGATTGTCAGCGATGCTTTTATCGGTTTATCACGCCTGGCCCGACAGCGTAAGATCCATCAATTACTTGAAGATTTATTCAGAACAAATACCATTCATGCTTTAAGCATCAGGGCATGCACAAACATTGAATATTTAACCAGATAATAATCTACTTTATCTACTTAAACTAAAAGAGAGTTAACCATGAAAAAACAATTTATTGCTGCTGCCATTATGTTTGGATTAACCGGTATGGCTGCTGCTCAGACAGTAGTCACTGTTAACGGAACCAAAATTGACAGCAAAGAAGTCGATAACCAGGTAGCCATACTGGTACAGGAAAGCCAGAATCAGATTCAGGATTCCCCTGAATTGCGTAAAAATATTACCAACCGCCTGATTACCCGTATTTTGCTGATTCAGGCTGCAAAAAATCAGAATCTGGATAAAGACCCTGAATACTTGAAAGCATTAAGTCAGGCTGAAGCTGAAGCCAAACGTCTGGGCGATGATAAAAAACCGGGTTTCAAAGAAGAATGGTCTTTCTTTAAAGACAATTTGCTGACTCAGGCCTATCTGGCCAACGTGGCAAAAAACAATCCGGTAAAACCTCAGGATGTAAGTAACGCATATAACGACATGGTCAAATATTACAGCGGCACACAGGAAGTACAATTAGGTGAAATCATTACCCGTGATGCTGATACTGCAAATAAGGCCATTGCTCAGTTAAAAGCGAATAAAAACTTTAGCACTGTAGCTAAAGAATACACTATTGATCCTGCCGGTCGCGAAAACGGAGGCATTCCTAAAGGTTACGTTGCCATTAAAGATTTACAGGAAAGTGCCACTCCGGTTTATAACGCCATTAAAGACCTGAAAAAAGGTCAGTACACTGCCACACCAGTACAGGGTAACAGCAATATATATGCTGTATTCTATGTAAACGATAAGCGCAATGTTAAACTGCCGAGTCAGAAAGAAATGACACCTGTTCTGTCACGCCGTCTGCAAAGCGCTTTAATAGCACAGGCAATTGATCAGCTTTATAAAAATGCAACAATCAAATAATAATTTAACTCTGGTTTGATTGACTAATCAGAAGATAAAATAAGGAATACTCAACATGAAAAAAAGCATTCCTTGGCTGGCCGGGCTGAGTATCATGGCGGCCGGGCTCGCTTTTGCTGATGCGCCCAAAATTGACAGCCAGCGTATTAACGTTATGCTGAAACAGATTGAGCGTCAGATGCAGACTCAGCCAGATGCTCCGGCACCAGATAAGGCAGAAATTCAGAAAGAAATCACCTTGCGCCTGCAATCAGCTGAAATATTAAAAGCTGAAGCTATTAAGGCCGGGCTCGATAAACAACCTGATACTCAGGCTGCATGGCAAAATGTACAGGCACAATTTTATGCTGCCCAGTATGTGGATTATCTGGCTGCCAAAACTGAAATCAACGACAGTGATTTGCGCCGGCAATATGAACAAGTGAGTCAGGAAATCAATTTACTGCCAATTGTTTTTCCAAGCAAAGAAGCGGCTGAAGAAGGCTTAACTAAACTGAAAAAAGGTTTGGCTTACGAAACCCTGTACAAACAGGTTAATCCGGAAGCTCCTGCCAGCAACTGGATGAACCCGCAACAGTTACCGCCTGAATTTGCTCAGTTAGCTTCTCAGCTGAAAAATGGTCAGATATCACCTAATGTTATCAACATTGATGGTCATTTTTTTCTGCTGAAAGTAGCCGGTATGCGTCAGGCTCCTAACGCACCTGCATTTAATCAGATTAAAGAGCAGTTGCGTGAACAGGCCAAACAGCAAAAGGTACAGGAACAAATTAATCAGCTTTTACAAAAAAATGGTATTAGTCTGAATGAACAATAAGTTTTGCTGAAAAATAAAACCGGTACAATCGTACCGGTTTTTTCTATTGTCAGAATATTAATCACCTCAATAAACAAGTTCTGATAACCGACTCTGTTCAGCCCGTTGTTTTTTTTGGCTGATACAGCATTTGTACGTAAGGGATTCCATTAGAAATATAGGGTGTTCCCTGTATCTGAAAATCATGCCGCTGATAAAATTTAAGTACTCGCCGGTCAGCCTCAATTTTAACCGGATATTCAGCATAATGATTTTTTGCGTAATGCAGAATGAGCTTAACCAGCTGATCACCCAATCCGGTACCGCGTACCGTTGGATGTATCACAAACCGTCCAAAAGTAAAGTGAACACCAGCCAGAAACATTCGTGCATATGCCAGTATCTGCCCGTCCCGCTGATAATAAACATGTTTAGCCTGCAAATCCCAATCATCCAGCTCAGGATAAATACGTTGTTGTTCTACTATGAAAGTATCGATACGCAAGCGAGCAATATGAAAAAAATCGTGTGATGAAATTTCATTAAATTTTTTGATACACCACATAACGATTTCCACCTTTTACATTAAAAACAAATATCTGATTATTCACGCCATAACTCTAATCATAATATTAACAAAGTACCAATATCAAATCTTTGAATCAATATTTCAGCTTTATAACAGTTTCTAGCTTAAAATCCGCTCTGTGATCTAATATTATTTTCAATAGAAGCAACCCTTTTAATCAAAATGCACTCGGTTAAGTATTACAAATCCGGTATATTAAATACCTAACCGGCTAAAAACTGAATATTGTGCATAGCACAAACGGATCATCTGCTATTAAAACAGATAATCCGAGCAAATTACCCAGTTAGTTTACTGTCTGGCTGCTTCAATCTGAATATTAATTTTAACATACCGGCTGGCTGGTATGGCCGTCAGATATTCATCGATCCCCCATTGTGAGCGATCAATAATAGCCTCAAAATCACCGCCGCATACCTGAGACTGAGTCATAGGGCTTTTATAACAATTAAATTTAGTTGCCCGTAATGTCACAGGATGAGTGCGTCCAACCATTGTCAGCTGGCCGCGTAATGCTCTGACTTTGCCTTGCTTATCAAAAATCCAGTCTTGTGAAGAAAAACGCAGATTCGGATACTTTGCCGCGTTAAAAAAAGCTTCGCTTTGCAGGTGTTTCGTGAACTCACTGCGGCCAGTATCCAGAGTACTGAGCGGGATAGTTATATCTACAGAGCCAGTTTTCGCACCTGCATCATATTGGAGTTCACCATTAAGATTATAAAAACCACCCACATTACTGGAGGTTGCAAAGTGATCAAGTGTAAAACGGGCATTGGCATGCAAAGGATCGATTTTATAATTTGCAGCTACAGCCGGCACGGTTATTCCCAGCAACGCTGCCATCAAAATACTGGCCAATTTATTCATGAAGAAACACCTCTAAACATTAGTCTGACAGCAACAATATTAACGTGAATAACCAGATAACAACATCTCGAAGAGTAAAAATATTATTTCTTATCATGAAATAATTACAGGATATTCATCTACTTTTAACTAAACAGATAATTTTACCTGTTTCATTATTATTGTTTTACCAGTCAAATACAGCGATCGACTCCACATGTGCTGTTTGCGCAAACAGATTCATAATACCGCCGGCGCGATAACGGTAACCGCGCTTAACGAGTAAACCTGCGTCTCGTGCCAGAGTAGCCGGATCGCAGGAAATATAAACTATCCGGCGTGGTAACAGCCGCTCCTCAATTTCATTTAAAGACTGTATCAATGCCTGAGCACCTGCACGTGGCGGATCAAGCAACCATTTATGCGCATAACCCAGCTCACGCAGACGCTGCGTACTCATAGCAAAAAGATCAGCCTGCTGAAAACGTACAAGTTTGGCCAAACCATTATGCCTGGCATTACGCGCAGCACGCTGACACATGGCAGCAACACCCTCAATACCCAGCACCTCTGCCTGCATCCGTGCAATCGGTAAACTAAAATTCCCTAAACCACAAAACCAGTCAATAATCCGCTCGCCGGCACATGGCTGCAACCATTGCATTGCCCGCTGTACCATAAGCGCATTAGTCACATGATTAACCTGAGTAAAATCTTCAGGCTGATATGGAATCTCAATTTGATATTCAGGCAGACGATAAGCAAGAACCGAAGTCGCAGATGAAGATATTAAAGTGGTTTTATTACCTTTTTGTAACCAGCACTGCCACACATAACCGCTTTGCTGCTGTAACTGTTGCAGCAGACCATCAATCTGCATACGCTTGGCCTGGTTTAACTCATCAGCCAGTATAGTGAGTGCGATAGCATCATTACCCTGATGCAGCATAATGCCCTTAACCGTATTTGCAGACCAGTTTTGTAAAAACAGCTTAATTGGTTTTAAAGCTTTCGACATTACCTCAGGTAATACCAGACAATAATCAATATCTATAATTGCATGGCTTTGTCTGGCCTGAAAACCCAGCTTTAACCGGCCTTTATCATAGACTGCACGTAATCGCACTCGTTGGCGATAATGCCATGCTAAGCCATAGACAGGCGGCATCAGTTCATCAGGCAAAACCTTACCCAGACGCCGCATCTGACTTAGCCATGCACGCTGTTTTAGTGCCACCTGAGCAGTAAACTCAATATGCTGGCTGTTACAACCGCCACAATGAGCATAATAATCACAAGGCGGTTGTACACGAGCATTAGCCGGCATCAGTATTCGGCTAATTCTACCTTCAGTATAGGATTTTTTTATCCGCACCGGCTGCCATTCTACTAATTCACCCGGTAATGCCTCATCAATAAATACCGCCTTACCGTCTACCCGGGCAACGCCGCGGCCTTCCTGATTCCAGTCTGTAATTTGTGCTGTAAATCGTTGTTCCAAGCTATAACCTCAAGCCAGAAATGAACTTAAATAAATTTAATTGTATTTAATTTCTCACATTACAGACAAATTACGTTATGATTATATCCATATTGCCATACTGGATTTTAAGAATAATGTTAAAACCAATACTTTATGCAGTGGCCACTACCCTTATCTCCACAGGTGCATATGCTGCCATTCCCATGCCTGACTACGCAGTACCCAGTCAAGGACAGCAAGTTATCCTGAATGTTCCGCAACTGCGGCTATTTCTGTTTCAGGACGGAAAATTAATTAAAACTTATCCGATAACTGTAGGTAAAGCCAGCACACAAACACCGCTGGGTGAATACAAAATTGGTGCCAAAGTATCTAATCCTACATGGAGTGTCCCGCGCAGTATTCAAAAAGAAATGGCGGCAAGCGGTAAAGCCGTACAAAAATCTGTACCACCCGGCCCGAATAACCCGCTTGGTCCCGTATTTGTCCGTCTCGGTGAACCGCGGCTGGGGCTTGGCATTCATGGTACCAATGTACCCAGCAGCGTACCTGGTGTACGCAGTCATGGCTGTGTGCGTTTACGCAGCCCGAATGCACTGGATTTTGCCGCAACAGTACAAAGCGGTGCTGATGCTGCCGTCATTTACCAGCAGGTATCAGTTAACACAGATGAACAAAATGATATCTGGATTGCCGTTTATCGCGATCCTTATAATAAACGAAACCTGAACAGAAAGCTCTTAAACCAGAGTATCAGTTCATGGGCAGAACAGCATCAGCTTCGGGTTGACCAGCAACGTTTAAACAATGCTCTGGGCAAACCGGCCAATACTTTGATTTGTCTTACCTGCAGTACGGGCAAAACCAAAGTTAGCGGCAATCTGAGCTCACTACAGTGGACAAGCGGTAAAGGTGAAACTGTAGAATTCAAAAACGTTAATCCAGACAATATCAATTCTAAACAGGAAATCACACCAGAAAGCAGTAGTATTGAAGTAGATGAGGACACGGACGAAACACCTAAGCAACAAAATATTACTCCGTTACATCCAACCACCACACCTGCAAAAAAACAACCCACATCAGTAAAGAAGGTTCCAATTACTACCATTCCTGCCTCATCCGATGAGGGTTTTGATTCTCTGATGTAACATCGGACTAGCAGTTTAACTGATATATAAACTCAGTTTTAAGGAAGATAATTTTCCAGCAATTGCCATAAAACTGCCTTGTCTGAAGATTTAAGCCGCTTCAGCCGATATTCACATCGTGCTGCAGCGGCTTTAGTAATGTTCCGGCAAATCAGACGCATCTCAAGTGGCGGATACATGCGTGTATATCTTGCCCCCTTACCCGCATAATGCGCCTGCCAGCGCTTTAACGGCCGATTGGTTATCCCGCAATAAAATGTATCATTAGCACAGTATAAAAAATAGACAGCCCAATCAGCATCTGTCTGAGGTAAGGGTGGTAATGCATTCAGAACAGATGCAGACAAAATCAGCTTCATAGTTCAGTATAAACCGCAATCTCGGACTGATTGAAATTCAGTTATTCCAAACTCCGGTAAAAATTATGATATACAGCGTGTTAATAATAAACACACTTAATTCACAGCAATAAAATAATATGATTTTAAGCAAAAACCGATAATTTCAAATTTTACAGATACTGAATACAGGCCGAACACCTGGCCGCGCTTCGCCGATGTTCTTAAACATTTACCAATAACACATAAAATTTAAAATAATTATTTTTATCATACACTCAGACAAGAGAGTACTTATCGTACATAAATACGCTCAATTTTTCGGTTTACACTCAGAAACTCACCTGTACCGCCTCATCGCCTAGCAAGGTATACAGTTCATCAAATAAGGTAGCCTCAGGCTTGATAAGCCAGTTTCTATCCGCACGCAATTCACCATATGCCTGCTGATGCCGGCAGCAAAATTTCAGTGGCACATGAGCCTGCTGTTCACGGTATGGTTCCAGTAATCTGGCCAATTGTCCGACAGGAGTATCTGCAGTAATGTGTAAATGCAGACTGCGTGCATAGCGGGCGCTGGCTTGCGCCAGCGTGAATGCATCATCAGCAGTGATACGTAATCCGTCACCGCCATTGTATTCATCAACAGCAACCTTACATTCCATAATCAATACCTGATCTGCTTTCAGGCTGGCTCCGTATTCTTCCAGTGCCTGCCCCGCTACTACAACTTCCTGTTTAGCGGTACCATCCTCAAGCTGCACCACAGCAAATTTGCCGCGTTTTCCCATAATATAGCGGACACCGGTAACAAATCCGGCTACTTTCTGCTTATTATTAGACGGTTTCAGTGTTGCCAGTTTGCTGCTAACCAGTGCACGTACTTTATCAGCATATGGTTCGAACGGATGGCCGGAAAAATAAAAACCCATTGCCTGCTTCTCTTCGGCCAGCTTTACCGCCAATGACCATGGTGCCACCTTTTCCATTTGTAAAGGCTCTATAGCATCTTCAACCATATCGAACAGCCCGCCCTGATTCGCATTGGCAGTCACCTGCTCAGCATTCTCCATCGCCAGACCGATATTGGCCAGCAACTGAGCCCGATTCGGATTCAATTCATCAAAGGCACCGGCGCGCACCAAAGCTTCAATCGTACGGCGATTCAGATGCTGGCGATCTACTCGCTGACAAAAATCGAATAAATCTGTAAATGCGCCACCTGTTTCGCGCGCACGTACAATGGCCTCTACAGCACCTTCGCCAGTTCCCTTAATTGCTCCAAGTGCATAACGAATCTGTTTTTTATTATTCGGGGTAAACCGGTAAAAGGATTCGTTAATACTCGGTGGCAGGAAAGTAATCCCGTTTTCAATACCATCATCAACAAAAATTTTCAGCTGATCCGTGTTAGTCAATTCACTGGACATCGTACCGGCCAGATACTCAGCCAGATAATGGCATTTAAGCCATGCAGTCTGATAAGACACCAGAGCATAAGCCGCAGCATGCGATTTATTGAAACCATAACCGGCAAACTTTTCCATATAATTGAAAATTTCATTGGCCGTTTGCTTATCTATGCCTTTTTCAGCGGCACCAGCCTCAAAAATGGCGCGATGCTTCACCATTTCCTCAACTTTTTTCTTACCCATAGCACGACGCAGCAAATCGGCACCACCCAGTGTATAGCCGCCGCAAACCTGTGCCGCCTGCATTACCTGTTCCTGATAAACCATCACCCCGTAAGTAGAATTTAATACCGGTTCAAGATTGGGATGCAGATACTCTACTTTTTCCTCACCATGCATACGCCGGATAAAATCCGGAATCAGATCCATCGGCCCCGGACGATACAGAGCCACAAACGCAATAATTTCTTCAAATTTGGTCGGACGTGCTGTCACCAGCATCTTTTTCATACCCACCGACTCAAACTGGAATACTGCTGTTGTATTACCTCTGGCAAAAATACTGGCATACGTCTCTGCATCGTCCAGCGGAATATGATTAACATCAACCTTCTGACCAGTGGTTTCCAGAATAAATTTTTGCGTCATTTCGATGATGGTTAAGTTGCGCAGTCCGAGAAAATCGAATTTCACCAAACCAATCTGCTCAACATCATCCTTATCAAACATCGAAACCGGAGACGCATCATCACCGCTTGCCTGATAAATCGGGCAAAAATCGGCAATTTTTCCCGGAGCCATCAGCACTCCACCTGCATGCATACCCAAACCGCGCGTCAGATCTTCCAGTTTCAATGCCAGCGTCATTAGCTCTTCAGCTTCTTCTTCCTGCAAGAGTTGCCGGATTTGCGGTTCTGCTTCCATTGCTTTTGTCAGACTGAGTGGTTTATTTGCTTCAACCGGTATCAGTTTGGACAAACGGTCACACAAACCAAACGGTAAATCCAGCACACGCCCGACATCGCGTACTACAGATTTCGACGACATCGTACCGAAAGTAACAATCTGACTGACCGCAGGCACACCATATTTATGGCGTACATACTGAATAACCCGACCACGGTTTTCCTGACAAAAATCGATATCGAAGTCTGGCATTGATACCCGTTCCGGGTTCAGAAAACGTTCGAACAGCAGGTTATAACGCAACGGATCCAAATCAGTAATTTTCAATGAATACGCCACTAGCGAACCGGCCCCGGAACCACGTCCCGGACCTACCGGACAGCCATTTTGCTTAGCCCAGTTAATAAAGTCCTGCACAATCAGAAAATAACCAGGAAACTGCATCTGAATAATAATTCCCAGCTCATAATCCAGTCTTTGCTGATATTCCGGCATTTTGTGTGCCCGTTCAGCTTCATCCGGATACAGAAATGCCATGCGCTCACGTAATCCTTCATTACTCAGCTGAACCAGCAGATCGTCCAGCGTCATCCCTTCCGGTGTCGGAAAAAGCGGCAAATAGTTTTTCCCCAATGTCAGCGTCAGATTACAGCGTTGAGCTATAGCCACCGTATTAGATAAAGCTTCAGGTATGTCGGCAAAACGTGCCGCCATCTCTTCAGGCGTAACAAAATACTGACTGGGCACAAAATCATGCGGACGGCGTTTATCGGCCAGTACATATCCGCTGGCAATACAAACCCGTGCTTCATGTGCCTGAAAATCATCAGTATCCATAAACTGTACCGGATGAGTTGCCACCACGGCTATCTGATGTTCAGCCGCCAGTGCCACACTACCGGCTACCACTGCTTCCCATTCCGGCCGCTCAGGCAAACGCTGAACTTCGAGATAAAAACCATCACCAAACCATTGCCGGTATTTAATTAAAGCTTGTGCAGCCAGCTCAGGTTTCTGTGACAGTAAAGCCTGACCAATTTCACCATACTGTGCTCCGGATAGACAGATTAAGCCAGTATTGTCTCCTTCTGCCAGCCACTGCTGACGTACTATTGCCTGATGTGGATTGCGGTCTTCACCCACATAAGCATTTGTCAGTAACTCATTCAGACGCAAATAACCTGCATGATTTTTAACCACAAGCATCAGACGAAAAGGCTTGTCCGGCTGTTCCGGATTCTCCAGACGCACATCTACCGCCATAATCGGCTTGATTCCCGCATTACGGCATGCCTTATAAAATTTCACCATGCCAAATACATTCATCAGGTCGCTGATACCTAATGCAGGTATTCCCAAAGCACTGGCTCTTTTAACTGCCTCTTTAATCCGTACAATACCGTCTTCGATAGAAAATTCAGTATGCAGACGCAATGGAACATAGGAAAAATTTTTGGACATAGTACTTTTCATACCAGAACAATTATTATCTGGTTTATCCGAAATAAAATGAGAGAAAACCGGCCGGCTGAACTTTCAGCTTTCTAAGCAATATACTGAAAATTACAAATAACAGCATTCAGTGGATCAGCCAGTGCACAAGCACATTATTACAGCGTTAATTTTACCTGATTTGTTCAAGTAAACAGCAATAATCTGGGTTAAAAACTGGCTAGTTGATTATTCAGCAGTAGTAAAGCGGGTAGTAATATAAATATACAGACCAAAAAGCATTAATTCATACTTCTACAGTTGAAAGAAATATATCCGGCCACCAAACTACCCATAAAACCTTTGTCATTCAACTAAGCCGCCGGAGCTTGGAAATTCAGCGAGTGCTACGCAGCTAACCGACACATCCGGCAAATCGCCTAATGAAAACAGGCTGCCTGAATCATCAGACAGCCTGTTTATGAAAGTTTCCCCCGCAGGTGCCGGTTTGGACGCCATCCGCTTGAACCTTGAGGACAAGGCTGGCAGTATCGAATGGCTTCGGGTTCATTCACAGGGAATGCTCACGCCCACCATTACCCAACCGCCAAAAAAGCGAATTATTGGTTCAAAGGAATATATGTCCTTACGAACACCGCAGGGGAAGAAAACTTTATTTTACCACAAGTGTGAGTGTACTTTCACACAACTGTATCATATCCTGCATTTTACGCTCATAATCGCCAATTGCCAAATTTCCGTGCACGGTCAGTTTGAGCAGATCGTGAGCCAGATTGAGCGCAGCCATAATTACAATTTTATCTGTTTCAACAATTCTTCCGGAACTCTGAATAGCAGTAATTTTTTCATTCAGCATTTTTACTGCCTGCATCAACGTTTCGTGTTCACTTCTGGGCGTGCCTATATTAAAAGGACGACCAAGAATTTCCACACGAACCTGTTGAATTTCATCCATTTAAATCCTCCTGCATTTGAGGTAGCCGTTGCAGCAGCCGCAGCAGCTCATCACTGGATGCTTTCACTACCGAAGTAGTGCGGTTCTTTTCAGCAATCAGCCCGTCAATAGTAGTTTGCATGCTTTCCTGTAAATGAAATTTTTCCTTCTCATGCTGACTACGTATCCGTTCACGTTCTAACTGAAAATCTTCATTTTGTTTGTGTAACTGTTCTTTTGCAGTTGCCAGCTGCTGAGTCAGCTGATGTTTTTCTGCCAAAAGAGAATTGAATTGTATTACCAGCCGCTTAACACTATCTTCCAGTTGTTCTAATTGATTTTCCATTCCCTACCCGCTTCCGTCCTTAATTAATGCAGCATGAATTACCTGATTTCTCAGTACTGCTAATCCGGTTTTTTTTCGTTATAACAAATAATTATTATTCCGCTTTAGGCGCTCTTTCCATCAGAATTTCTGCCATTGCCTGTACCTCAGTACGACCATGAAACAGCTGTTTCAGGATATTGGCAATCGGCATATCAACCCCCAGTGAATCCGCCTGCCTGCAAACCTCTTCTACAGTATATACACCTTCGGCGACATGTCCAAGTTCAGTTAATGCTTCAGGCAGTGATTTACCCTCTGCCAGCAATAAACCTACCCGGCGATTACGCGACAGTGATCCCGTACAGGTAAGAATCAAATCCCCCATACCGGACAAACCCATTAACGTTGCTGCCTGACCACCCAGAGCATGATTCAGACGCGATATTTCTGCCATACCCCGTGTCATTAATGCCACTTTAGCATTAATCCCGTAGTGCAGACCATCTGCAATCCCCGTTGCAATAGCCATGACATTCTTTACCGCCCCGCCTACTGCCGCCCCGATCACATCAGCATTCGCATATAAACGCAAAACAGTATTATTCAGTGCAGCCGCCAGAGACTGAATCCAGGCAAAATTTTCCGATGCCAGCGTAACAGCACAAGGTAACTGCTGAGCCAGTTCCTGTGCAAAACTTGGTCCGGACAGCACACCGATGCAGTTATTCTCGGGCATAACCTCTGCCAGTACCTGCTGCGGTAACAAGCCGGTTTGCTGCTCAAATCCTTTACAGGCTGCAATAACAGGTACTTTACCCATACCGGCCTCAACCAGCTTCCGGGCACTTTCCCGCAAAGCAGATACCGGTGTGGCAATAATGATTAAATCTGCCGGCGCAAACGCATCAACAGCAGAAAGGTTTTCTGGCAGAACAAAATCAGGCAGATACCGTTTGTTTACCCGCTCCTGCTGTAATTGCTGCACATGCCGGATATTGTGTGTCCATAACCAGACCTTGTGTGCATGCAGAGAAAAGTGAATGGCAAGAGCCGTTCCCCACGCTCCTGCACCCAGCACACCAATATTCATGTCAAATATTCCCTTTAACAAACTATCAGCAAATAACTGCCCTGTTTCTCAATACTTTCAGAAGCCAGATAACTTACAAATACGGCATTTCATTCATTACCGGCACAAACAGCTTTAACGAAACATATTGTATCCAAAAACTCAGACTCAGGTTGCCTGAAATACCGTACCAAATTAGCAGAATACAGCTGATTCACATCATGCACCAGTCTGCAAAGAGCGCTTCGGGTATTAATCCGCTCAATTCAATCATAGCTGCATGAATAGAAAAACACAGGCTGCCTGTTGTCAGACAACCTGTGCTCATAAAATACATTTAAAAATGATTAATCCTCAAAGCGTTTGAACGCCAGTGAACCATTCGTACCACCAAAACCAAACGAATTGGAAATAGCTGCACGAATCGGCAAATCACGCGCCTCATTGGCGCAATAATCCAGATCACATCCCGCTTCAATATCCTGTTCAAAGATATTGATTGTTGGCGGAGATTTTTGGGTATGAATAGCCATTACTGTATATACCGCTTCCACACCGCCGGCACCACCCAGCAGATGGCCGGTCATGGATTTAGTTGAATTCACAACCAGTTTTTTAGCATGCTCACCCAAAGCCAGTTTTAATGCATTGGTTTCATTTACATCACCCAGCGGGGTCGATGTACCATGAGCATTCACATAATCAATATCTTCAGGATTTAAACCACCGTCTTTCAGAGCACGTGTCACACCCAGTGCTGGCCCCTCAGTATTGGGCGCAGTAATATGATATGCATCTGAACTCATACCAAAGCCCACCAGTTCAGCATAGATTCTGGCACCGCGTTTACGTGCATGCTCATATTCCTCCAGCACCATTACCCCGGCACCTTCACCCATCACAAAGCCGTCACGCTGTTTATCCCATGGTCTGGATGCTGTAGCCGGATCATCATTGCGGGTTGATAATGCTTTCATTGCAGCAAAACCACCTACACCCAGCTCACAAATAGCCGCCTCTGCCCCGCCGGCTATCATAATATCTGCATCACCATACTTAATCAGACGGGCAGAATCACCAATACTGTGCGCACCGGTGGTACAGGCTGAAACCATACCATAGCTCGGTCCCTGATAACCTTTAAGAATAGTAACATGACCGGAAATCAAATTAATCAGAGAACTGGGAATGAAAAACGGATTAATTTTACGTGCCCCGTGTTCCACAACAGTCCGTGCCGTTGCTTCAATCGCAGGTAATCCACCGATACCGGCACCGATATTCACCCCTACCCGGGTTTTATCCAGCCCTGGTATGTCATCCAGCCCGGCATCTGCAATTGCCTGCATCGCAGCAGCTACACCAAAATGAATAAACGAATCCATTCTGCGTGCTTCTTTTGCGCTGATGTACTGAGTTACATCAAAATTCTTAACTTCACCGGCAATCTGGCAAACTAAAGACGAAGCATCAAAATGGGTAATAGTGCCAATGCCGCTTTTACCTGCAAGTAGATTTTGCCATGCTGTGGTTACATCATTACCCACAGGAGATACCTGACCCAGGCCGGTAATGACTACTCTTTTTTTACTCATAATTTTGCTCGTAAGAAAAAAACCTCTACCGAATCAGACGAAAAAAGCGCCTTATTTCGACAGAGGAATTTGAATTTGACCAACACTAAACGGAATTAATTCAAGTGAGCGCCAACAAAGTCGATAGCTTGTTGTACGGTAGTAATTTTTTCAGCTTCTTCGTCCGGAATTTCGCAACCAAAAGCTTCTTCCAGAGCCATTACCAATTCAACGGTGTCCAGTGAGTCAGCACCCAGATCTTCCTGGAAAGAAGATTCATTTTTTACTTCAGCTTCACTCACGCCTAATTGTTCTGCAACAATCTTTTTCACACGTTGTTCGATATTATTATCCATTGACTGATCTTTCTTTTCTTTGCCCGGCAGTAAGTGCGGACAGGGTTAATTGAATAAATCAACTTTTTTAGTTGTTGATATTATTGTACCTAATAAAAATAGAGTTTTCCATTTAAATTGTTTTTTGCCGTCTTTTCCGTGGTTTTCAGTGATTTTCACCGCACTTTTACTTATCACCCAAGTGCAAATTTAACAGCAAGCGGCAGCCATATTAGCACAGCCTGATTTTTTGCGACAAGCAATATGATTTATATTGAATCATTATTAACAATAGTTTTATATAAAAAATTCATAATCAGAGCCAGCTCCGCTGCTGTATTTTCCTGTGTCCCGCCACCAGCATGCCCGCCAGTATCAGGTGCTGCCAGCCATACCCGCTGCTTCAGCTGCCGCAGACGTGCATAGAATTTCAGTGCATGTGCCGGATGCACACGATCATCGTGCCGGTTAGTAGTAATCAATGCCGGCGGATAGTGTTGCAAATCACCCAAATTATGATAAGGAGAAAGCAGCTTTAATGCCGGTCTTTCCAAAGAATTTTCAGGATTTCCGTATTCATCAATCCACGAAGAACCTGCTGAAAGATAAGGGTAACGCAACATATCTGTCAGTGGCACTTCGCACACCATTGCTCCCATACTCTGCGGCTCACGGCAGAAAGCAGATGCTACTACCAGACCACCATTACTACCGCCCTGTATCGCTGTATGTGCTGCCACAGCTCGATGATGTTTATATAAATCATGCAGCACAGCCAGCAAATCACCAACACTGATATGTTTATTAATCCCTTGAGCAGCCTGATGCCATAATGGTCCGAATTCACCTCCGCCACGGACATTTGCCAGCACAAAAGCATAGCCTCTGGCCAGCCAGTGCCTGCCAATACTGCCCAGATAATACGGCAGTTGCGGCATAGCGAAACCACCATACACATAAACAATTGTTGGCGTATCCTCACCGATTTGTTTACCAACATGAAAATAAGGAATAAATGTGCCATCAGCTGCAACTGCATTAAATTGCCGTACCTGCATTCCTTGCGGATTAAATTGCCGTGGCTGGCGGCGCATAACACACAACTCACCCAGATGTATATCCAGCGTATATAAAGTCAGAGGCTCAAGAAAATTACTGATTGCCAGATACACCACATCACCGCCCCACGGCTGATCAGTAATTTCCAGTGCACCTTCCGGCAAATTCGGCAAAGTAATTTCCTGCCAGCGGCTATCTGCAAAATGCCACGCCAGCAAACGGCTATGCACATTATCCAGTATGGACACCAACACAAACCGTCGTGTAGTTTCAATATTTTCAATAGCCTGAGTTTCAGTTGGTAAAAAAATCAGCTCAGCCGCGCCAAGCTCACCTTTATGCAACTTCACTGCCACCAGACTGCCTGCCGGATAGGATTTATTTGCCCGCTGCCAGTCACTGCGTAACTGCACCAGCAATTGCCCGTACAGATAACCCATCAATTCACAATCATCCGGCAATCCCAGCGGTTTAACACTAAAATCAGCCAGTACCTGATAATACTGTTTGTGATAAAACCCTTCTGCTGCTTCAAGTAAATCAATCGGTGCGCCCTGGCTATCCAGATAACGCCAGGCATTAACCATCATGCCTTCTGCGGCCATTTCCAGTATCGGCAGTGCTTCCGCAAAAGATTGTCCGCGGCGCATCAGCCACACTTGCCTGGGATAGCCCGTCTGCGTTAACTGCCGCTCATCCCAGGCCGGACATACCCATACGCTTTCAGTATCACGCCAGCTAATAATGCTTTTACTGAGCGGAAAATGAAAACCGCCTTCGACAACTTTACGCTCAGCCAGATTAAATTCGATTGTATAAGCAGCATCAGATCCGCCCGCACTCAGACTGATTAATACATGCTCCGGTGCCTGCACATAATGAGCCACTCCCTGTAAGTACACATCATCGTTAAGCAGAGAATCAAAATCAGCTACTGAAAACAAAATTTCCCATTCAGGCAAGCCTGCACGATAACTGGCCGCAGAACATACCCTGTACACACCCTTCGGAAATTCCGCTGACTGATAAAAATGATACATACGTGCACGGTGTTCCTGACAAAAAGGAATTTGCTGCTCATCCTGCAACATAGTCACAATATCATCACGCACCGCTGTATATTCATCACTCGATGCAAACTCAGCCTGAGCAGCTGCATCTGCCTGGTGAATAAAAGTCTGAGTTAGTTCACTATCCAGGTCTTCAAAATGCACAAAAGGATCAGCATCTGTCATCTTTATTTTTCCAATAATTTATATCTTTTAATCCATATAACACTTCTGATATAGCAGACTGTTTATCTGGCCGGACGAATCAGACGGTATACAGATATAAATATAAACAAATAGGGCAGCCCAGACAGGCTGCCCTATTATTTAAATAAAATCAACAATATAATTTCATTATGCTTTTTACTAGCCACACACATTCGTATATACGATGTACAAAATATAAATTGTTAATTTTTATATGGTGCCGACAACGAGAATCGAACTCGTACGACCTGAGGTCACCACCCCCTCAAGATGGCGTGTCTACCAATTTCACCATGTCGGCAATTAACTGTAAAAACTGTTTATTCCGGTATCAGCGGTTTTTGTGCCGGTTTTGCCGGTACGGCTGGCGCACTGGCAGGTGTAGCTGCCGGTACTACTACCTGTTGCTTCGGTTTCACATTACTAAAATCCAGCCCGCTGTGCCGGTGTGTGGAAATATAGCCTAAAGCTAAACAGGTAACAAAGAATACAGTAGCAGCAATTGCAGTGCTGCGACTGAGGAAATTTGCATTGCCGGCTGCACCAAAAACACCCTGAGCACTACCGGAACCAAATGCCGCGCCCGCATCAGCACCTTTGCCCTGCTGCATCAGCACCAGCACAATAACACTCAGCGCCGCGAAAATATTCACGATTAAAATAAGGGTTTTAAATGCTTCCATGATATCAACTTTTATCAAGCAGGCGCATATGCAGCCTGAATAATAGCGGCAAAACTGTCAGCCTGCAATGAGGCACCGCCAACCAAAGCACCGTCAACATGTGACACAGCCAGAATTTCAGCCGCGTTGCCCGCATTGACACTACCGCCATAAAGGACGCGGATTTTAACATCTTTACCACATAAAGACAAGATTTGCCGGTAAATTAACTCATGCATGGCGGCAATCTGTTCTGTAACCGGAACTTTCCCCGTCCCTATAGCCCATACCGGCTCATATGCCACCGCTACTTCACTCAGATCTGCCTCTGCCAGCAAAGACAACTGTGCAGCTACTACCTGCTCTTCCTGTCCGGCATCCCGTTCGGCAAGTGTTTCACCGACACACAAAATAGGCAGCAATCCTGCTGCAATACTGTTCTGCATCTTTTCCAGCAGAATAGTATTATCTTCCTGAAAATACTGTCTGCGCTCCGAGTGTCCGACCAGCACAAACTGTGCTCCGACATCAGCCAGCATCTGTGCACTTACTTCACCGGTAAAAGCACCATTAACAGCAAACCGGCTGACATCTTCCGCGCCTACAGCCAGTGCTGTATTGGCAGCAAATTCTCTGATACCGGCAAGATAAACATTCGGGGCGGCAATACCACAATATACCTGTGCCGCAGCCGCGTTTACAGGTTGAAACAATCCTTGCAGCAGCGTGCGGTTAGCTGCATTACTGCCGTTCATTTTCCAATTGCCTATTACCCACTTTTGCTGCCACATATATTTTCCCTTAAGACAAATAACATGCCAAATCTGAGCGTATGGCTATGACAGAAAGCTATTATTCATGCCATAAATTAGCTTCAGCTTTAAAATGGCGGCATTGTAACGGAAAATTACCATCTGTGCCTTATCATTACTCAGAATTAAGCACATGTTTAACTGCAACTATACACATTTAACCCAAGGTAAATATTGTCTTAACTTCATCAAAATAATTCTGTTGACCAGATTTATTCTTTCTATCTTCTAATAGAAAGAAAATAATAGAAAACAGCCATAAGGAAATCTACTTATCTGCCAAAAAAAACAGATAAAAACAAATTAAAAACAATTATCTTATATCGTATTGAATAAATAGCCGTATGATTTTTTCCATGCCAGAAAAAGCATCAGACATGATTCTGTCTGACTACCTGTAATCCGAACAGCAGAATTGATTCACCAATACCCTACTGCCGCACCGTAAATAGTTTTATAATTCACTTAAACTATATTCGTATACAATAAGCCTAATAACAGAGCATATTGCTTTCTAAACCTACTTACTATTTCACCCGCCCGGCGGGTATCAGCATTTCGGAGCAGACATGGATTTCAATACCGCCCGCTATAACATGGTTGAGCAGCAAATCCGTCCTTGGGACGTATTAGATTTTGATTTACTGGATGTCCTGTCCGACATTCCGCGTGAACGTTTTGTCCTGCCTCAGCAGCAGGAAGTAGCCTATACAGATCAGGCTCTCGGGCTGGCTAACGGTGGCAAAATGCTTGAACCCAAAGTCGTGGCCAGAATGATTCAGGCACTGAAACTTAATCTGACCGATACTGTAGTAGAAATCGGCACAGGTTCCGGCTATGCTACAGCCATACTGGCAAAAATGGCAGGTAAAGTAATCAGTGTTGATATTGATGCTGAACAACAACAGCGCGCCCAGTTAATACTTAGCGATATGGACTATACCAATATCAGCTATAAAACCTGTGATGGCTTGGCGGACAAACTCCCCGGCGCACCGTTCAGTGCCATTTATGTTGGCGGTTCATTACCCAAACTACCTGATTTATTACTGGATCAGCTGGCAGAGGATGGGCGCATGGTTGCTATTATCGGTGAAGCGCCGGTAATGCGTGCTATTTTATTTGAACGTCAGAATAATCAGCTTAGAGAAACTGTTTTATTTGAAACTGTAGCACCAGCTCTACATAGCTTAGAAATACCTGCACCAAGTCAGTTTAAATTCTGAACAAACTTTAATTCAAAATAAGCAGCGCAATTTATCATTTTGAAAATTGTGCTGCTATCAGAAAATTCTTTTTTTTAAGGCAATATACACCTGACAGGCTATCAATAATCATCCGCAAACTTTAATTAATATCAGTATTTAACAGATAAATTTATTTTTTATTTTTTTGTCTGATACTACTTTAAATAGCAATCCCGGCAACCATAAGCCAGTATATTGAAAAACAGCAACACATTGTTTTAAAAACTGTAAAATAAAAAAGATATTCCGAAATTTCGAATACTTATTTCATTGCTCTGGTAATATTTAAAATAATTTTATCTTCAGGAGCAGAATCATGCCTTATCAAACCCGCGCAGACTTACCGGCAGCAGTAAAACAGGCATTGCCTGAACATGCACAGGATATTTTCAAAGAAGCTTTTAATCACGCAATTCAGGAATATCAGGATCCGAAAAAACGCCGCGATAACAGCGATGCCGAAACCATTGCATATAAAGTTGCGTGGGCGGCAGTAGAAAAAACTTACCATAAAGGTAAAGATGGCAAGTGGCAGCCCAAATAATCTTTGTGATTGCCTTAATACCACCAGCAATAATCTGCAAGAGTAAACGACAAAAAAGCAGCACAAACCTGCATTTAAGGCAATCAATTTGTTGATTCTATTTTAATTACACTGTCGGGATGCAGGTGTAAGTCTCTTTTCCAAAGCATAGTGTGTATCTCAAATGATAATTATGAGAACACATTTCTTTTACCATCCTGACCGCCAGACTTTTTCCTGCTAAATGAAGTACTAGTCAATATTACATTTCATGTATCAAACCAAAACCTACTTAGGTTTTATTTTCTTTCAGTTATCGTCTGATAACTATCAACCATCACTAGAACAAAGTATAGTGATTATATATATGCCATTTAACAAAACATTGTCGTAATTAGCGCGGTATAGGCATTACTTTCCTCTAAAACCACATACTGAGACAGTGAATTTCTTATTAGAAATAGGACATACTAAAAAGTCAGACAGAATAAACTGAAAAGAGATAAAACCATGATGGAGTTTCAAAACGGTTTTGTCAGAAACTTTCAAATGAAGATTTTTATCACCATTTTAGCAAGAGCTTTAAATTATGAATGCTGACTCAGTTTAAGACAAAAAACAAACGGAAGATTTTTGATTAAATAATATAATCGTAACAATCTAAACGCTTAAATTACTCTTACTATAGTAAGAGAATACATTGAGGTAGATAACTTATCCAATTTTATGGTTGAATACGTACGAATAGAATCTGAGAAATAAATCAGTTTCTATAATTTAAACCATAAATGACATTACATACATCAGTTTATAATATGAGCATCCAAACATTGAACGCTGTTCAATTGCAGCAATGGCAACAGCAAAGTCAGGATTTTGTCTTACTCGACGTTCGGGAAGATAATGAAGTTCAGTATGCAGCCATACCCGGCTCTATACATATTCCGATGAATATGATTCCGTTACGTCAGAATGAATTACCGGATGATAAACCCATCGTCTTATATTGCCACCTTGGTATGCGCAGCATGCAGGTAGCTTTATATCTGCAGGAAGCCGGCTTCGAAAATCTCTATAATCTCAACGGCGGTATCAATGCATGGTCACATGAAGTAGATGCAAGTGTACCAACCTATTAATTATCAGCATTGACATTTTAAATTGAAAAGCTCCTTAATTCACGGAGCTTTTTTTGGCACAGTAAAATTCTAATTATTGTCAGAATACATAGTAATTACTGCTTTTTACTCCTCTTACCCTGTGACAATACCACACCACTTAGTGTCAGCAATGTACCTGCAGCAGCAATTAAGTTAAATGATTCTTTCAAAATAAGTACCGCACTGATTATTGTAATAACAGGTACTAAATAAATATAAATACTGATTTTAACAGCCCCGACCAACTTAACTGCATAATTCCATGAAACAAAGCAGATTGCAGAAGCACCTACTCCTAAAAACAGGATATTAAGCATATTAACTGGCTTGTAAAAACGTACTAGTCCCCATTCAAAATTAAATAAATACAATGCAGGCAACATCAGAATCAAACCATAAAAAAAGAAGCGTCTGGTAAGTAAAATAATATTGCAATCAAAACTGCTGCTTTTTTTGGTTAAAATCGAATAGCCAGCCCAGAACAGACAGGCTACAACTGCCAGAAAATCACCGAGCGGATTCAGAGAAAGAACAAACTTACCATTAAAACTAATTAAGACCACACCAAAAACTGCCAGCAGACAGCCAATATAAAAACGCAGAGAAGGTGTTTCTGCTTTTAAAAAGAACATCGCTAAAATGGCGGTAAATACCGGAGCCAGACTGGCGATTACCCCCACATTAGAAGCTGTTGTATAAGTTAATGCAATATTCTCACACAAAAAATAGCAGGTGACTCCACAAAAACCGGCAGCCATAAACAAAAGCTCTTTCCTTATGCCCTGCCAGCTCAAAAAATGAGGAGCAAGAATCCACAGAGTAAAGTAACCCAGCATAAATCGGAAAAATAGAATTTCTATAGGTTTAAATTCTGCTAGTAAAACCTTGGTGGAAATATAGGTTGTTCCCCAGATAAATATCGTAAACAACGCAATCAAATGTCCCTGGGCTTTTTTTGACACTAGCATGAAAAATCTCTCTATTTATACAAATCAAATACCATCAGAATTTTTTTATCCAAAACAGTTTGAACTTTTATTGATATTAAATTAAATAATTAATAAATTTTTTCCGGTAAGGCAAATGGTTCAGAATGTATTACTCAATATCTTTGTAACAATATGATAGATAATTATGAATACATTATGATAGCAACAATTATAATTTGATGATTAAAGAATGTAACAGGTTATTTAAAATCAAATATCTTTATCAACAAAAATAATTGATACACATAAAATTTAAGGGCTTTTAGCAAAACTAAAAGCCCTTAAAAAATTCTGGTGCACCCAACAGGGATCGAACCTGTGACCTCCGGCTTCGGAAACCGACACTCTTCCAACTGAGCTATGGATGCTGATAAATATTAAGAGTGGCAGATTTTAGCCCAAATCAGACAATTTGGCAAAAGCAATCTATACCCATATAACATAAAAATTATCCTCCTCCTGTTTCTAAAAAGCAACCATATGAAATTAAATATTTTATTCATATTTTTATTCAAACTGGTAATAATCACACAAAATGAGAGATTAATTGCAGTAAATTTGGCATACGTAAAATTTTTGTGCTATGTTTAATAACTTTGGTGCATTAAATTTTGTTTTATAACAAAGAAATATCCCTACAGACAGCTGTCAGGTCTGTTTAACAGGCCACATATATGTATTCTGATTCATGCTCATTTATACGTCCTCTTCCTGCCAGTACTGCACTGGATGTTATTGGTGATGTGCATGGCGAGTGGGAAGCTTTACAGCAATTATTGCATTTTCTCGGTTATGATGAGAACGGACGGCATAAACATGGCAGAAAACTGGTATTTGTCGGCGATTTATGTGATCGCGGACCGGATAGTCCGGCTGTACTCGAATGGGTAATTCAAGCAGTCGCAGCTGAAAATGCATTTACCATTATTGGCAATCATGAGCTGAATTTATTGATTGATGATCCTAAAGACGGTTCGGGCTGGTATTTTGACAACCGTCCGCAGGACGAAACATATTTTGCACCATGGCAGCATTATCCGAAAGACAAGCGCAGGCAACTACAGGAAACCATGGCACAATGGCCATTGATTCTGCAACGCGACGATTTACGCATTGTACATGCCGCATGGCTGCCGGAAAGCATTGATAAACTGATTCATTGTGGCGAAAAATCTCTGATTAAACAGTATCACTACTGGGAGAACCGTTTTTTTGATGATTTCCGCCAGACTGAATGGTACGAATCTTATATACAGGAAACACAGCAGCTAAAAACAGAACTGGAAGATGAAAACTACACCATGCCATTTCAGCCCGGTGTTGCTCATTATGATTTATTACGTAGCTGCCATAATCCCATACGTGCACTGACCAGCGGTATTCAGGCTTTAACTCAGCAACCATTTTATATAAACGGCCGCTGGCGATTTACAGTAAGAAAACCGTGGTGGCAGCAATATACTGATCCGGTGGCGGTAATTATCGGGCATTACTGGCGCAGCTGGTATGGTACAGCAGGCGTGGCCGAACATCGCAAAGATCTGTTTCTGGAACCGCCAACTCACTGGCTGGGTAAACAGCAACAGGTATTCTGTGTGGATTTTTCCATAGGTGCCCGCTGGCGTGAGCGCAAAAATGCCATCTTACCGGCAGACAGCCGGATGCATCTGGCCGCATTGCGCTGGCCGGAAAATCTTATCATGTTAAATAGTGGTAAATACTGCCCTGCTCAACGCAATCGCTGAATAATCCTGCCAGTCAACAATACATTTGTTATAATGAACGTTTTTACAGCAAAACAGTATATGCAAAAAGGATAATAACTCCGGCAAATGCTGTTTATACATTAATCTGCAATCCACTTTGGTATAGCACACTGGACATTGTTTCAGATGGTGCCGTTGCATCATTATGCCGGTATCAGAGTAATGAATGTATGCCGGATACTGCCATACATTCATGTATACCAGAGATTATTTACTCAATACCAGAATGACAGACGCCAACTCCTCTTCCAATCAAGTTAAACGCCATCTGAAAACCCGCCATCTGTCAATGATTGCCATTGGCGGCAGTATTGGTACGGGATTATTCATGGCCAGCGGCAGTGCCATTCACGATGCCGGGCCGGGAGGAGCACTGCTCGCCTATATGGCTATCGGGGTTATGGTGTATTTCCTGATGACCTCGCTCGGGGAAATGGCAACTTATCTGCCTACCTCCGGTTCCTTCTCTACCTATGCCGCCCGTTTTGTGGATCCGTCACTGGGATTTGCACTGGGCTGGAACTACTGGTTTAACTGGGTGATTACCGTTGCAGCCGACATTTCCATAGCTTCATTGGTCATTACCTACTGGGAACCATTGCGCTTTATGCCGGCATGGAGCTGGAGCCTGCTGTTTTTTGCTCTCGTGTTTCTGCTGAATATTTTATCTGTACGAGCCTACGGCGAATCAGAATACTGGTTTGCTCTGATTAAAGTAGTTACGGTAATTGTGTTTCTGGGCGTGGGTGTACTGACTATTTTCGGTATTCTTGGCGGCCAGTATATAGGCTTAAGTAATTTCACTATCGGCGACGCACCGATTCTCGGACATGGCTGGTCGGGCGGATTTTTTACCGTACTCGGTGTATTTCTGATTGCCGGTTTCTCATTTCAGGGAACAGAACTTATCGGTATTACTGCCGGTGAGTCAGAAAACCCGCAGGAAAGTATTCCCAAAGCAATCAAACAGGTTTTCTGGCGCATTCTGATTTTTTATATTCTGGCCATGCTGGTAATAGGTCTGCTTATTCCTTATAACAGCGATGCTCTGCTCGGTGCAGATGTGGATCAGGTTGCAAAATCGCCCTTTACACTGGTATTTGAGCGTGCCGGTCTGGCTTTTGCCGCAGCCATAATGAACACTGTGATTCTGACTTCTATTCTTTCTGCCGGCAATTCCGGTCTTTATGCATCTACCCGTATGTTGTATGCAATGGGTAAAGACGGCATGGCTCACCGCACTTTTGCTGAAGTAAACCGTCGCGGTGTACCTGTACTGGCATTGCTGGCAACAGCAATTGTCGTACTGGCTATTTTCCTGCTGGAAAGTGTCGATGAAGGTGCATACGAATACATTGTTGCGGCATCCGGTCTTACCGGTTTTATTGCCTGGCTAGGTATTGCCATCAGCCACTATCGTTTCCGGCGTGCTTTTGTGCGGCAGGGTAATGATGTGAATTCTCTGGTTTATCGTGCCAAATGGTTTCCGTTTGGCCCCATTTTGGCGCTTTTACTGTGTATTCTGGTGATAATCGGTCAGGACAGCCAGTTACTATTGCATGGTGATTTTAAATGGCAGCGCTTTGCAATTACCTATATGGGGCTGCCGGTATTCGCAGCATTCTATCTGTATCACAAGTTGCGCTACCATACTCGTAAAGTACCTCTCGACAAGGTGAATCTCAGCAAACATATCGATTAAAACCAGTATTTACATTAATCATACAGACTACAGGCAGCCACAACTGGCTGCCTGCTGCATTTTCAGCTAACATTAAGCCCGTTTACTTATTATTTATTGCAGTCAGAATCACATGCTTACCTATACCCCCGCAAAATCCGGCAGTTCACCTCAGATGAACAAAAAACGTTCATGGCTGCTGCTGTTACTGGTATTTGTGTGGCTGTGGCCGGGTGTACTGCATCATGATTTATGGACACCGGGTGAACCTTATCTGTTTACTACCGTCAGTCAGTGGCAAACTTCAAACTGGGCAGTTCCGACTATTTTTGGTGACATAAACTGGGAAGCTTCTCCGTTATATACATGGCTGGCAGTCTTATGTCAGCACTTATTCAGCCCGAAACGGATGGATGTCTATGAAGCCACCCGCCTTACCAATGTTATCCTTATAGTACTCACGTTTTCCTGTATTGGCGGTTCCGCACGCGAATTTCTCGGGCGTGGCTATGGCCGGATTGCGGTACTGATTTTATTAGGATGTACCGGTCTGCTGATTCCGGCACACTTTATTAACGACAGCATGATTCTCTGTCTTGGTGCATCCATGTGCTGGTATGGTTTTGCGCTGGCGGAACGACGTATTATGATGGCCAGCATGATGCTCGGCGGCGGTCTGGCAGTTCTGTCTTTAACCGGCAGTTTACTTTGGCCGCTATTGCTGATTCTGATCGCATTCAGCCTGCTGCTGCATTCGAAATGGCAAAGCAGGCGCTACCATCTGGTATTACTCATCTCCTTGCTCTGTGCTTTACCGCTGATGCTGATCTGGCCACTGGCCTTACATCAGACTGCTGCCAATATATTCAATTTGTGGTGGCAATACCATGCCCTCGCACCATTCGGCGGTTTCCGCCATTTTGAGGCACATTTCTCACTTGGGTATTACCTGAAAAATCTTATCTGGTTTGCTTTTCCTGCATGGCCATTAGCCATCTGGACAGCTACACGCTGTAAACTGAACAATCTGCGCTGGGGTATTCTCGGTATTATCTGGCTGAGCCTGTCTCTGCTTGTATTTGCTCTGCTGCCACAGCAATATCAGGATTTATTAGTATTTCTCCTGCCACCGCTGGCTGTATTAGGAGCAGCACAGCTGGATGCCCTGCGTCGCAACGCCATAGCATTTCTCAACTGGTTCGGCATTATGGCTTTCGGCTTTCTGGCTGTATTTCTCTGGCTGGGCTTTATTGCCATGAATTACGGCTGGCCGGCCAAACTGGCCGAACGGGCAGTTTATTTCAGCCCGTACTACCGCTACGATGTAAACTACTTTCCGGTAATTGTTGCCTGCGTACTGACACCATTATGGCTATGGGCCATTACCCGACAGCATATCCGCGGCAGACAGGCAGTCACTAACTGGGCTGCCGGCGTATTACTGGTGTGGTCTCTGCTGCTTACTCTGTTCTTACCATGGCTGGATGCAGCCAAATCCGCCCGGCCGGTTGTCCAGCAAATGCAAAACAGTCTGAGCGAAGAACAACAACAGGCTTTTATTAATATGCATGACTGCATCAGTGTTAACCAGAATAGCTTTAGCATGCGTATTGCATGGCAGCAATATAGCTGGATTCCTCTGCTGCCGGATAATCCGCACTGTAACTATCGTCTGATCAGCAGAGACT
This sequence comes from Snodgrassella sp. M0351, assembly GCF_016100575.1. Classification (NCBI taxonomy): domain Bacteria; kingdom Pseudomonadati; phylum Pseudomonadota; class Betaproteobacteria; order Neisseriales; family Neisseriaceae; genus Snodgrassella; species Snodgrassella sp. M0351. Next base: position 1,705,983 of record NZ_JACFSG010000001.1, read on the forward strand.
CCAAAACCACTCCGCCGCCTGAATGGCATGAAATCTGGTCTGGTGCCCGTCCGCGTGAAAAAAACAACATCATCGCCTTGTGGGTTAAATCCACTGCAACAAAGGAATAACAATTATGAATACTCCAGTAGAGCAACAAACCAGTCTGCCGGCCGCACCCGCCAACGTTGATGCCGGCGAAATCGACAAATTCAGCCAGCTGGCACATAAGTGGTGGGATAAAGAGAGCGAGTTTAAACCTCTGCATGACATTAATCCCTTGCGGCTCAGTTTTATTGATAGTTATGCCCGGCTGGCCGGTAAAGATGTACTGGATGTAGGCTGTGGCGGCGGAATTCTGAGTGAAGCCATGGCAAAAGCCGGTGCCAGCAGCGTTACTGGTATCGATTTAGCCAAAAAATCCCTGAAAATCGCCCAGTTACATGCTATGCAGGAACATGTTGGCAACGTAAGCTACCGTATGGTCAGTGTAGAAGATTTAGCTGCAGAAATGCCGGCCGGCTTCGGAGCAGTTACCTGTATGGAGATGCTGGAACATGTACCCGATCCGGGCAGTGTAGTGCATGCCTGTGCACAATTAGTCCAACCTGGCGGCGTAGTTTGTTTTTCCACTATCAACCGCAATATCAAATCATATATGCAAGCCATCATTGCAGCAGAATACATCTTGCAACTGATGCCGCATGGCACCCATGATCATCGCAAATTCATCACACCGGCAGAACTGGCACGCCTGTGTCGTCAGGCTGGTCTGGAATGGCTGGGTAGCAGTGGCTTTACCTACAACCCGTTAACCAGACGCTATCACCTTACCGACAGTCTGGATGTCAATTACATGATTGCCTGCCGCCGTCCTTTAGATTAATAACTGCCTATGTAAAAAGCCGGTATCATAACCAGATACCGGCTGCTGTAACTGTTCCTGAATCACCGCCTGTAGCTACTGCCCTACCAGTGACTTCATAACAGGAACAGTCGACCAGTCAATACTGTCGAGCAGATTTTTTACCACCAAGCCCAGTTCTGTATCACCCTCAATTTTCAGCCGGCGATTGAAAAACAGCGTATCCGGATCTTCCTGCCGCAACAGCATCTTCATAAAATCGGCGGTATTAGCACTCAGACACAAATCCACTACATCAGCAGCATCAGCAGCCATAAAACGCTCGTTGTCGGCACTGAAACATAAATCCAGCCCCAAATCCGATACCACAATCCGGAAATGACGTCCGGCCAGCAAAGACATATCTGCCAGTAATATCTCTCTTCTGAGTAACTGATTTAAGGTATTAACCAATACCCATGCCGGTGGTTTTGCCGGCAGTACTGAAATTATCTTTTTCAAAAATACCGGCATTACTTTATCAGGCACCTGCATGTATCATCCCTTCGCATTGATTAATTCCGGCTTTACCATGCCAGTAACCATCCACCAGTACATCACCTGCATGCATTTTAAGCTCAGATAAAGCAGAAGTTGCCTTTTTTGCTCCGTCCAGAACCTGCTGATGCAATTCAATCACTTCCGCCATATACTCTTTTTGCGGAGAAATTCTTAAATACTTCACACCAATAGCCATCAGCTGCTGATAACTGGCGAGTAAAGAATGATAGCCGGCAGACATTGTCTGAATCCCGTTAATAGTCAGAAAAGCCTGTTTTTCGCGTGTATTCAGCAGCAGACCATCAGCATGTTCCAGACATTTAAATTCACAACTGTCTTTTTTCAGATTGTAATGCCGTGCGGTAAAACAGCGTGAAGAATAAGCCAATGGCAATTTTCCCCAGCCAAATACCTCACAGGTCATATCCGGCACTGCCGCAATCATCTTGGCCAGCCGGTCTGCGCCCAGCTCAACCGGAGCAATCCAGCGATAAGCCCCCAGCGACTGCATCAATGTCAGCGTCTGCTCGTTATAAATATTTAGTGCCTGCCCCGCAACAAAAGGAATTCCCTTTGCATGCAGCAGCCTCACCGCAGCAAGATCATTAGCCTCTACCTGAAAATCAGCTTGTTCTGTCAGTTTACGCAGCCGCTTTAAATCAGATTCACTCTCCAGCAGCACCTGTGATGATAAAATCACCTCATGCCCGCTGGTAGCAACATCATGAGCCAAATCAATCCAGTCGGCTACTTTCAGCTCCTGCCGGCGGGAACATACCGTCTCACCCATATAAACCGTTTTTAGTGGCTGCTCAGCCATCTGCCGGTAAAAATCCACAATCTGCTGCTTATGCCAGAAAAACAGAATCGGCCCTAACGATAAAGCCAGTTTACCCTGTTGCATCATCTACATTCCCTTATCATTTCCACGGCCGGTTATAAGCACCCAGCGTTACCTGCTGGCCTTCTGAGACTTTGGCCAGTGCCTGCTGCCACAACGGATTAACACTGAACTGTTCCGGACTTTGTATTGCCATATCCAGAGCCTGCCGTAATACCTTAGTGACCTGAGCTGTATAGGCCGGACTGCGCTGCCTGCCTTCCACCTTAATCGCCGCCACACCGATTTCCAGCAATTGCGGCAAAATTTCTATAACATTCAGACTGGTTGGTTCTTCCAGCGCATAATACGTTTCCTGATTTACCTGAAACCGCCCTTTGCATAAAGTCGGATAACCGGCCGGCTCATCCACACCATACCGGTCAATCAGAATATTATTCAGCCGCGCATCCATCCCGTTGTTATGCTGCTCCCAGCGAACATATTTTGCCGGTGAACACACACCGAAAGTATTAGGCGACTCTCCCGTCACATAACTTGAAAGCAGACAGCGTCCCTCTACCATCACACACAAACTGCCAAACCCGAACACCTCAATTTCCACAGAAGTATGTTTAATTACCTGTTCCACCTGAGGTAAAGTCAGCACCCGCGGCAATACCACCCGTTTGATACCAAACAGCTCCTGAGCCAGATTAATCGCCTCATAATTCGTAGCCGACCCCTGTACCGACATATGCAATGCCAGCTGAGGATGTGTTTTTCGCGCATAAGCCAGCATTCCCAGATCAGCCAGAATAACCGCATCCACGCCCAGCTCAGCCGCTGTATCCACAGCCTGCTGCCATTTCAGTACATCGCCGGCCTGTGCATAAGTATTAATTGCCATCAGCACCTTACGCCCGTACTGATGTGCATAAGCAATTCCCTCAGCGGCCGACTTATAGTCAAAATTCAGACCAGCAAAATTGCGTGCATTAGTTGCATCCTTCAGCCCCATATAAACCGTATCCGCTCCATGGTCTACTGCCATTTTCAGCGCCGGTAAATTACCTGCCGGGCACACCAGTTCAGGTATTTTCCTACTCATCTGTTTTCACCAACCCCATAAATAAAAACATCAATCAGCAGGTATCAATACCTGCACAAACGCAGGATTAAAACATTTAATACAATCGAATTTATTGACAATAAACAAGCAAAAATTAAATCAAAATATTTTTAATATTTATTTAACCAATAGATACATAAATAAATAAAAAGTTTAATAAAGATAACAGTGAACATAAGAATGATTGTCTAAATAAGCTGCCTTTTGCCGTAGTTTTATTTTCCGAATCACCATAGCATTTCCATTTATCTGCCACAAAATATGTTATGCTGTACCACATAGTTCATATAGTTAATGTCTGAAGGTAGGGAGAACCAAATGGCAATACCTGAATCTAAACAGGAACTAATTGAAGCAATTAACAAAAACTATACACTACTGACCAAAAAGCTGGCTGCTGTACCTGAACAGAAAGCCTATCTGCCTCTGATGGAAGGCCATGCTAAAGGTACAATGATGAGCGCTGCACAGCTTGTGTCTTATTTAATTGGCTGGGGAGAACTGGTGCTGTCATGGCATAAACAGGAACAGTCAGGGCAGAAAATTCCCTTTCCGGAAGCAGGATATAAATGGAATCAACTGGGATTACTGGCACAGAAATTTTATCGTGATTATCAGGACATCACCGATTTCAAACAGCTACTCTCTCTTCTGGAGACCAACAAAAAGAATCTGATTTCACTTATTGATAGCTTTAGTAATGAAGAGCTGTATGGCTCGCCCTGGCATGAAAAATACACACGCGGACGCATGATTCAGTTTAATACCTCCTCCCCTTATAAAAATGCCACAGGACGATTGAATAAATTATTGAAACAAATTGCCGAATAAGCTTATTTATTTTTTAAAATTTATCAAAATATTCCGATAGATTAAACTATATCATTTTAGCTTATTCTTTATGATATAAGAATATTATTAACTATAATGTCAATATTCTTATTATATTTACGCAAAATAGTTATTATTTTAAAATAATTTTGTTTAACTTATTCTAATAATTTAAATTTTATTCTCAGCTATTTTTAATAATGATCAAAATATTATCCTGTAAAACTATTATTAATTATAAATTTCAACTATTTTCTGAATAAATAATTAAATTAAATTCAGGGCTGATATATCAGACTATCAATGCTTACATTATTAATTTTTACTTTTTGTTTTGAACTCAGACCCCAATTATTGCTGTTGCATTGAAGAGTAAGTTGCATATGTAGGTATTCCGCGTTTTTCATACACAGAACAAATATGTTGTTCATCATTTAAATTGTTTTATTACTGCTCTCTCTGCATATTCACTATTCTGTCAGTTCATTACACGGCAATCGCTCAGACATATACTGATACCGACAAATATAAGTAAACAGATTTTAGCGATTCATTTCTGCCTAAGTTGCTTTTCTTCAAATGCAAAATAATGTTTGCCATTGATTTCATGAATCAGTATCTGCATGGTTCTGATTATTTTTTACGTTATCCAGCCGGATATAACTTCTAAAGCAAAATTATTAACAACAACATACAAATTACCGTAGGCTGATTACAGATTTTATTCTGCTACATTTCTAAAGACGTTTCTTAGTCACGGTAAATATCTGGATTAGAAGCTACTACTGTATTCCCATATATAGTTTTGTGGAAATCCCAGATACGGATCACTTTACTACAATTACAGACCGTAGCTGCTACTCCTGTACCGAGAGCTTTCTGTAACAGACTGCATGCATTATCTTTTTGCTAAATTTCTAGCATATTTTTTTGAATCCTTCAGCATTCTAAAATTCATTATGGTTATGCGAGGCATCATTACTATTTTTTTCTCAGCCTCGCATCTGTTCATTGATATCCTTTCAATAATCATGCTTAGTTAGTTTATTGGAAATGTTTTTTAATTACAAAATCCGGATAGCCTTTCCTTATTTGTACAATTTTTCAGAATTTTTTATATATCAGCAAATTATAAACCATGCTGACGTGGTGTAACTCGATTCTCTTTCATATCACGATACAGAATTTTTAAATCCAGATTATCGCTCCTTAAATCTCTTACACCACAGATCACATCAGATTCCTGTTGTTGTACATTGGTATGGCCAATAGCATCTATCTTCTGATAGCCCCAGAAACATAACAAATCTTTTAAGTTTCATTGTTATTTTCCTAATTTGTATAATAACTGAAACATATCTGAATTCAGAAAGTCAGCCAAAGCAGCCGGTGCTGAGGCCGGTATCGCCACATATGTTGTCGTATCTGATGCTATATTCTGAAACGGATTACGGTTGCGTGAAGTATTTCCGTCATCCCCATACCAGCCCCATATCTGTCCGCCAAGATAATCATGTGTTCCGGCAAAGGATTCTATCAAATCATCAGAGAAATCACCCTTATTATACGGAATCGTCAGTCCGGGCAGATACCAGCCACCTTGCACCGGCTGGAAGCCGCCGGTAAGACCAAACATACCACCCACCTCTGTTGTATCCTTCATTAGATCAGCAAAAGTCGGATACTTAGAATCTCCTTTAAATATATAATTACCATGTTCATCTTTTTTCAGATTGTTCATATCATCTGTTTCACAGCGTCCATTATCGCTACCACAGATAATATCTAAATGCAATCGTACCCCACCAAGCTTAACACCATCAAAATATCCACTATCATAGGAAACATTATTCATTACTTCTCCAGTTTCCTTGTTAATTACTATTCCAGGCGATTTTCTGGAATTAGCCAGACTTTCTTCACGTAATTTAGTGGCTGCCAGCTGTAAAGTACCCTGAGTAATGGCAGCAGTTGGATCAGCGGCCAGTATATTGACTACTGTTTCCAGTAAACGCCGCTGATATTGCAGTTTATAAATCTCTTTATACAGTTCTGTTTTATTTTCTTCTGATGTTTCTTCTTTGATTTTTTTCCTCAGCTCTGCCTGTCTGGAATCGATATAAGAGTTGATTAATCCAAGGCTGTTCTGACGGAATTCTTTAGTAACTTCTACCTGAATATTTAATTCATTAAGCACTTTTTCCTTGTCAAAGTTGTTGGTCAAATAGCCAGCCTTACCGGCATAATCTTCGCTGCTGGTGTCAGTATGAATAGCTGCTATGGCTTCTGCTACGGTTTTACCAGTTTTCTGCTGCTGAGCTGTTTCATCTGTAATGATGATATTGCTGGTATTGATACCACTATGAGTAGTACTACTGTCGTGATCACTATCATGACCAAGTCCAAGTGAGGTGTTATTACTGTCAGACCACTTCTTATCGGAATTAGTGTTATTGTTATTACTATCTTTATTATTGGTATTATCTTTTTTGTCTGACTGACTTCGCTCTGGTTTAGATGCACTTATACTGCCACTGACATCAATACCAATGCTGCTACCACTGTAATCACTGTGATTTTTGATATCACTGCTGGTAAGACTACCAGTAATCAGACTGTTTTTACCTGCTGCTTCTGCGGCACTGGCAGAGGTGATGATGGCTCCTTTCAGATCTGTATTGCCTTTGACTTTAATCTGATAGCCGTCATCTCCGGCTATTATACCGCTTTGTTCAGTGACACTGGCATAATCGGCTTTGATTTTGCTCTTATTGTAGCTGGCCGAGCCCAATACACCGTGACCTACAGTTACCTGTCCGCTGACATTCTGCTGTTTACTCTGATATTCCGCTTTGTCCTGAAGGCTGGCTATGTTCAGCTCGGCTGCATCTATACTCACGCCTTTTCCGATTACCTGTGCACCTATGATGTTGGTAGCTCCGCCACTGCTGAGACTGGTACTACCACCGCTGCTGCCGACATGGCTGTTACGATAACTGGTTTCGTCTCCGTTACCATGACCTTTGCCACGGTTAGCACCTGCAGTTAAACTCAAAGGAGAGCTGCCAATACCAAAACCCATATTCATACCTGCATTCCAGCCACTGGATTTATTACTACTGCGTTCGCTGTGGCTTTGTTCGGCTGCCAGCAGATTAATTTCATTATCTGCCTGTAAATGGGTGCCTCTGTTGCCTGCCACATCTGATCCGATGATGTTGATATTAGAGTCTTTGCCTGCGCCCGTTGCCAGTAAATTGACTGTTCCACCAGCATTAATCCGGCTGGCAGAGGCCACAGTATCTTTCGTGTGACTCTCCATACGAAGCTTCTGCTGACCAACTGTTATGCCGACACTGGCATTCATAGCATTTTGGGGATTATTGGCAATATCCGCAACAGCACTGCCTGCTTTATATATGTCCATACCGGCATTAAAGGCAGCCATGGCATTGATACGATCATTTTTGCTTTTATTTGTACGCTCAATTGCAGTTCCGGCTTTTTGAATAGCACTAACTACAGGTACGTTTACACCTACTGTGATACCACTTTGCTTCATAGTGTGCACATAATCGGTGCTGTACTGATCCTGAGCTGCCTGCACATTTATTTGTTTAGCCACAATAGCAATATTACCTCCAGGGGAAGAAACTGTACTGCCACTTTGCGTATAATGATTACCGGCAACAATAATCGTATCACCTTTCAGACTACCAACATTGCTGCCGTTATGAATAAGGGAAGTTCCGGCAATGTCATCGGTTAGTTTCTGACTGCCGATAGAGAAACCAAAACCGCCACTACTCATCAGACCGGATTTTTTTCTGGCATGATATTCCTGTACCTGATACTGATTCTCAGCTGCCTCGATATTAATATCACGACCGGCATGTAATAAAGTCTGATTATCTGCAATAACATTGCTGCCGCGGATATTAATATCCTGTTCACTACCAATACGGATATTGCTACCGGTAATATTACTGCTTACTGCTTCATCATTATGTTTCTGATATTTATCTATACTTTTTTTAGTGGAAAAAGTTCCTCTTGTTTTATTGTAATGAGCCTCATCCAGATCTGTTTTTGCTCTGCCCTCGGTAATATTAACCCCTTTATTACCATAAATATTAATATCACCATTAGTACTGTTAATATCACTCTGCCGGATATTAACAGTATTGCCAGAAAATAACGTAACATCACCGCCGGCAATAACTTGAGTTCCTCTTTCATCTTTATGATCCAGTGCCAGATGGTTCCTGGCACTGAGTTCACCATAACCGGTGTGACTTGCAGTCTGAACCGTACCCAGATTGACACTTCCGTTGCTGCTGGCCAGCTGAGTCAGTCCGTTGGTTGCTGTATTCACAATATTGGCACCATGAAAATTCAGATCCTCCACACTATTAACTGCCAGAATCCCATTTTTACTGCCCGTTACATACAGTCCTGCCACCCGATCAATCGCGGTACCGCCATTGCGCTCATCACCGTGAGTTGCCGTGGTAGTGTTAACATTTATATGTTTTGCCTGCAGACCAAGAAAATTCTGTGCCTGAACGGTACCGCCATTAATATCAATATTGTCAGTTGCATTAAGCAGCACATTTTGCCCGCTGATCAGACCACTGTTACTAAGATTATGTGCACCCAGATCTACAATTCTGCGACCGGCCACTGTACCCTGATTATTAATATCCTTATTAGTATGCAGACTGATATTATTAGCACTGATTAATGCACCGGCAGTATTTAAATCTCCGTCACGCACCATCAGATATACCTGCGGGACCAGTACAGTTTGCTGACTTCCATCAGGCATAGTAACAGTCTGACTTACCATCCAGACAATATCACTGGTCAGGCGTGCTACCTGATCGGCACTCAGGGCGATTCCCGGTACCAGTCCCATGGTTTTCGCCATGCTTACACCAGCATCCATTAATGCCTTATATTCATCTTCATCACTGTCATATCCTGCAAGGCGGCGATAACCGGTTAACTGATCTATTTGTTCATTAATCAGTCTTTGTTCGTAATAACCATCCCCTAAGCGCTTCTGTATTTTTTCCGGATCCTGACCCAGCGCTTCTAACATATAGTTGCTACTAAGCCATTTATTTTTATTGGTAAATGCCGGGTCGGTTTCAACCAGATAACCTTTATTATCCGGATCAATATGATACAAACTATTATTAGGTAATTTATTATTCAGACTGGTAAGTGTTTTAATACTGGGAACCTTTGCACTATCAGTCTTATTATCATCTACAGGCTGATTATTAGCTGACGTATTGTAATCGTTACTGTCTGTGTTATTAGTATTGACATTATCTTTAACTGAATTATTGCTCGTAACATTGACTGTATCTGTATGCTTACTATTGGAACTGCCAATAGATGAACTACCCGTATATATACTTCCTGCATTCTCTATGTTACCGGTATTATTGTTTACCCCAATAATGGTATTGTCTGTAGAATCAACTTTCGTATGTTGCTGGATAATGCTGACAGGTTGTTCAAGATCAATAGTCGTGATTGTGGTCTCGTTTATCTGACCTCTTACTTTACGCTTATATTCAGTACGCCTGTTCGGCCAGCTACCGCTTTTACTTTTTTTATATCCGCCTAATGTACCGGTATCAACCACACGCTGCTGACCTTTACTTTCAATATTATCCAACTGTAAAGAATCTGCACCAATCAGACTACCGCCTACCAGAATCCGGCTGTTATTATTTTCCCAATGGCTGCCGCTTATATTTAAATTACCGCCAATAATAATTTCACCCGGACTACTTTCACTGACACGCTGTTTATATGTTCTGCGGTTAAAATCCCACCATGTGATACCGGTTTTTCCCGCTCTGGCCATAGGACGACCATCATTAAAATAAAATTCAGAATTTTCATTTTTCTTCTTTCGTTCATTGTAATGCCCGTCTACTCCCTCTGTCCATTTCTCTGTCTGACCGGGGAATAAATACTGTTGAATATGCTGCTCAGGATTTGCCAGATACTCTTCAAGAGTAAAATGATTATTCAGATTACGTAATTCATTTACAGCAATATTTCCATTACCTTTTGCCTCAATACGCGCACTGCTGTTTATCAGACTATCGGCCATTCCGGTAGCATGATATTGTTTGTCCAGCTTTCCGCCAATAGCAAGATCACCTTCACTGAGTAAATAGCCCTGCTCCTTATTGACTATATCTCTGGCACCTATATCCAGCTGCTGGCGTGCAGCAATAATTGCTGCCTTAGTTTCATTACCTGTTATTTCTTCTCGATTTAACAGACTGCCGGTACCTATCGCCACATGGTCTCCGTAAATGCGTCCGGTACCAACGTTATCTACAAGTTTTCCAGCCTGAATCAGAGTCAGACCATTACTGTTTATCAGACCTCGGTTAATTACACTGTCCTGCACATTTAATTCTGTATGCTTATTACTCTGAATAGTACCGGCTGCCTGATTATCTATCCGGCTGGCATCAATAATAACACTATCACCGATAACATTATGATTATTAATTATTTTACCATTACTATGCAATTTCAGACCAGCATTAGCACTTATATTCCCGTTAATATTAAAATCATCTGTTAAATCTATAGATGCATCATGACCGGCAGCTATACCAGCATCGTCAGTACTGGCATAATCCAGTTTTTTGGCCTGTAAATTTAAATCATTTCCAGCAAGAATTTTACCGTTATTGGTATTATCAATTTCCAAAGTATTATGCAGCTGATCATGAATATTTACATTGTCTGCGCTACTGATTTGTCCATACTGATTAAGCAGTTTCTGATTGATTTGTGCATTTAGCTGCTTATTGGCACGAATGTTACCAGCAGTGTTATCAATACTGTCCGCTGTTAGATCAATACTGTCTGCATCTATACTGCCATTATTGCTGTTATCCAGTGTCGATGCTTGAATAACTACCCCTTTACCGGCCTGAATCTTGCCATTTGCGCTGTTATTCAATACCAGATTGCCTGGACCATCAGCATTTAGCAGTAACTCTTCATTACTTGCAATATTTCCTCCCGTATTATCCAGCTTTTCGTCAATCTGCGCCTTTAACTGTTTACCAGCCTGAATAATACCCCCTGCTGTATTCTCTGCGCGTGCTGCCTTCAGATCCAGATTCTTCTCACTGCTTATTATTCCTTTATTATTATTTTTAATACTTTCCGTATTTAGATAGGCATCTTTACCGGCTATGATTTTTCCGCCGTTACTGTTATCAACAGCCAGACGGCTTTCGCCTTCACTGTTAAGCAACACATCTCCGCCACTGCCGAATTCTCCGCCCTGATTATTCAGACTATTACCAATCTGTGCCTTTAACTGCTGATTTGTCCTGATAGCTCCGGCTGCATTGTTTACACTGTCTGCTGTCAGATCAATACTGTCTGCATCTATGCTGCCATTATTGCTGTTATCCAGTGTCGATGCTTGAATTACTGCCTCTTTGCCCGACTGAATCACACCATTTCCACTGTTGTTTATACTTACTGATGCCTTAAGATGCAGATTTTCACTGCTTATTATCCCTTTATTATTATTTTTAATACTTTCCGTATTCAGATAGGCATCTTTACCGGCTATGATTTTTCCGCCGTTACTGTTATCAACAGTCAAATGGCTTTCGCCTTCACTGTTGAGCAACACATCTCCACCACTACCAAATTCTCCGCCCTGATTATTCAGGCTGCTGCCAATCTGTGCCTTTAACTGGCGGTTTGTCCGGATAGCTCCGGCTGCATTATTTACACTATCCGCTATCAAATCAATTCTGTCTGCATCTATACTGCCATTACTGCTGTTATCCAGTGCCGATGCATGAATAACTGCCCCTTTACCAGCCTGAATCTTGCCATTTGCGCTGTTATTCAATACCAGATTGCCTGATCCGTCAGCATTTAGCAGTAATTCTTCATTACTTACAATATTTCCTCCTGTGTTATCCAGCTTTTCATCAATCTGCGCCGTTAGCTGTTTACCAGCCTGAATAATACCCCCTGCCGTATTTTCTGCGCGTGCTGCCTTCAGATCCAGATTCTCACTACTTATTATCCCTTTATTATTATTTTTAATACTTTCTGTATTCAGATAGGCATATTTACCTGCTATGATTTTTCCGCCGTCACTGTTATCAACAGCCAGATGACTTTCACCTTCACTGTTAAGCAACACATCTCCGCCACTGCCGAATTCTCCGCCCTGATTATTCAGGCTGTTGCCAATCTGTACCTTTAACTGCTGATTTGCCCGTATCGCTCCGGCAGCATTGTTTACACTGTTTGCTGTCAGATCAATACTGTCTGCATCTATACTGCCATTATTGCTGTTATCCAGTGTCGTTGTATGAATAATTGCATGTTTGCCAGCCTGAATCTTGCCGTTTGCACTGTTATTCAATACCAGATTACTTTGTCCGTCAGCATTCAGCAGTAATTCTTCATTACTTACAATATTTCCTCCTGTGTTATCCAGCTTTTCTTCAATCTGCGCCTTTAACTGTTTACCAGCCTGAATAACACCCCCTGCTGTATTCTCTGCGCGTGCTGCCTTCAGATCCAGATTTTCACTGCTTATTATCCCTTTATTATTATTTTTAATACTTTCTGTATTCAGATAGGCATTTTTATTCGCTATGATTTTTCCGCCGTCACTGTTATCAACAATCAGACGGCCTTCGCCTTCACTGTTGAGTAATATATCTTCGCCACTGCCGAATTCTCCGCCCTGATTATTCAGGCTGTTGCCAATCTGTGCCTTTAACTGACGGTTTGTCCGGATAGCACCTTTACTGTTATCAACAATATTGGCTTTTAATATCAGACTATTACTATCAATACTGCCCTGCCGGTTATTCAGGTTATTCGTACTCAGTTTAAGAGATGCACCGGACTGAATTTTTCCGTCCAGACTGTTATTTATATCTTTACTTTGTATGCTTAGCTGTTCCTGAGCCGCAATCAGACCATTATCACTGTTATCCAGCTGGGCACTGTCTATATTAATATCCTTTACCGACTGTAATTTACCTTTTCTGTTATCCAGTTTGCCACTTTTTGCCGATAATAATTCTGTTGTAGTAATTTCACCCTGATGATTATCAATGCTATTGGTATTAATTAATGCCTGCCGGGCACTGAGCTTACCTTGATAATTATCAAATATTTCACCACTTACCGTTAATTTATTCAGATTCAGACTGCCATGATTATTCAGACCAGTCTTCGAGGTTAAATCAATACCGCCATTGGCAATAATCTGACCATTATCATTAATTATTCCCTCACTACTAATAATTTTTCCGGTTTCAAATTGTGTTTTATGGGTATTAACAGCAGAGACTGTTTGTCCGCTACCAGCGGCTGTAGTAGGAGGAGAAGCAGGTATTGCCGTTTCCGGTTTATGCTCCGGGTCAGACGGAGCAGGCTTATCCGGCTCAGGGGCATAACCAATCAGGCCATTATTACTATTATCCAGCTTATTCAGATCCAGCGTTAAACCCTGAGTACCGGTCTGAATAATCTTCCCGTTCTGATTATGAATATTATCTGCAATAATATCTATCCGACCAGCATTAATTTCTCCCTGATTATGCAGTTTTTGCTGCCGGATATTGATTTCATCCGCAGTAGTCAGTAAACCACTGTTTTCTAACTGCTCACTATGAACCAGCATTTTCCCCTGACTTGAAACTGTTCCACTATTCGTTACTCTGTCAGCATTGAGGGAAACACTGGCAATATCAGCACCAGAAGATTTCTGATCAGAAACGACAATACTACCGCTATTGCTCAGGTAACCATTAGCATCTATGCTTAAATTACCATTACCGGCATAAATCTGCCCCGCATTATTAACACCAACGCCTTTATCAGTACTGACCAGTACAATCTTACCGGCATACATACCACCCAGTTTGCCTGCATCAATAGCTACTAAAGGTTTACTCTCTGCAGAGGTCAGTACAGACTCAGTTATATTTCCCTGTGCATCTGTATTATTGCTTCCTGCTGTAATATTCAGATTATTTGCCCAGATACCCGCATTAATCTGTGCGGCCTGCGATAGAATGCGTGTGTATTCACTGCTACCAGTATTCAGACCGTCTCCACTGATACTGATATTACCCTGTCGGACTTCAAAGCCGTCTAAATTTCCATTCCTGATTAGCGGCTTACCTGTAGTCAGCGTTACTCCTGCTGCGTTAATAAATCCGCTGCCATTCACATTTATCCCCGCCGGATTGGCTATAATTACTTCTGCACGCCGGCCGGCTACTTCTATATAGCCATTCAGCTGGCTAGGATTGGTACTATTAATCTGATTAACAATAACTCTAGCTTCACCTTTACTCAGCCATGGATTGGCCTGTATCCAGCCGGCCAGCCTGGTTGCCGCATTTTTTCGGCTGTTATTTAAAATAGCGCCTTTCTTGTCTACATCCATCTGCCGGAACTGATTAATTGAAACTCCGCCTTTAGTAGGTGTCTGAATATTAATTTGCGGTGTTCCATTCGCTGTTTGTAAAATAGTTGGCTGCTGATTTTTCGGTGCAGAAGTATCAGCATTAATCGAACCTGCCAGGCTGGAATCAATAACCAGGGTACATAAACCGAAACCCAGCAAAATAGACCAAACCAGAACAGGCAAACCTGCAATCCTGATTGTGCTATTCATTATTGCGGTACTACCGGCAGTACTGTCTGCAGTACTTTTTCCTTCACGAATAGTATTTTCCGCAACAGCCATCATTTGCCCGCGTTTTTTATTGAAAATTACCTTAAAAAGATTCTTATTCATTTTCCTGCCCTTTGAAGATTGTATATATTTGAAATTTCTTAAAATTAATAAAATATTGCCTTAATACTTATCTAAATATGACATAAAGATAATTTTCAGTCAGCCAATTATTTGTAATTCTTACGTTAACTTTATTATTCATCATGCAATCCTCTTTATTTCATAATCAACGCTATATTTAGGCTAAATTTGTAATACAGCTTCAAAGTGAATAATTCAGATTAAATCCGAATGTGGTTCTGTCTGTACGGAAATGCTGCGGTTTATAAATCGGTTTTCCCATAAATATGTCGTAATACAAGTTCCCGCCAGCCTTTACCTGACCTTTAAAACCCACTACTGTACCCGCCAGTGTCTTTCCTAACTGCATTTCACTTGTTCTTCCCGTTATATGCCCTACGTCTATCCCTGCATATACCTGATGACTCGGTAAATACTGCCAGTTCAGATTGTTATTCCAGTACCAGCCCTGCTCTCCCATCAAAGTAAGCTCTCCGTCAAATCCCCGCACAGTGTAGCGCCCGCCTATTGATACCTGATCCTGAGTAATTAATGGGGTTTTATTCCACTGCCCGTGAAACGAGGTGTCATAGCTAAAGTTATATTTTCCTACCCTGAACGGCTTCATCAGTGAAGCATCCAGTGTGATTATCTCCATCCGCGAGGTGCCTTCACCGAATTCTTCTTCTGCCGCCCGTAAACTGTGGTCTGCACCGGTTCCGCGCTTATAACCTGCACTCAGATTAAGTATGGCATTTCCTAAATATTCCTGATGATTCAGCCCTATAGCCCAGCCTGCCGTATGTCTTCTCTGTACTTCGATTTCAGCATCGTCTATATAGTTATGTGATTTACGCCGCCATATTCTGGCACTTACATCAATTTTACGGTGGCTGTTACGATATATCATTCGGGTTATCCCCAAATCTGTATTTTCACTGCTGCCGTTATAATCATAATTCTGGTTATAACCGGCTATAGCCTGATGGTAGCGGTAATAATTCTGGTTAAAAGCTATCAGCCAGTTTCCTACCGGTACTGAATAATGAAGGGAATAGCCGTGTGTACCACTACCGGTACGATTACCATCAATATCTACTGTACTGTCTTTACTACCCAGATCATGGTTATAGTTCACATAAAACAGATCACTTAGACCTAACGGATTATCAACAGATAAAGTTACACCGCCCTGATAACGTCCGGTAGCATGACTGCCTGAGTCATCTGCATTAAAGCTGATACGTACTGGTACTTTACGCTGCGACCATGAAACAACCACATCACTTTCGTTCGGTGCTTCAGCCGGTACTATCTGGATATCCGCCTCTACTGTCGGCACGCGTTTCAGGTTTTCCAGTCCTTGTTCTAAATCCCGCAGATTCAATATGTCACCAGATCTAGCAGGAAATTCATTCTGAATACGACGAATACGGTTTACATGTGTCTGATCAGCATTATCAAGGTTATAACGAATTTCATGAATTCGTCCCGGAATAACTGTCAATACCAGCTCACCAGTACTTAAATCCTGCGGGCTGGCCAGAATGCGTGTAGTAGTATATCCCCTGTCTATTACTGCATTCTGCGCCAGTGTCATAATATAATTAATACCATTGCTACCCAGACACAATCCCGGCTTGAATTTACTCAGATAAATAGCTTTATCTAATGCAAATTGAAACCGCTGTGCCTGATCACCATTTAACTTGATGCTTCTGATGGCAAAACATGGTTTTTCATCCTGAGGTAAACCGTTAACCGTACCTTCAATTTGCGGAGGCTGTAATCGCACATTGACTTCAGGCTGCATTTTTTCCTGAAATTGTTTCAGCCTTTGCTGTTCGCGAATAATCTGCTGCTGTTCAATATCTGCCGGATTAGCCGGACCTGACGATGGTGCAGCATACGTCTGATATATCACCCCGTTCAGTAGACTTAAAAATAATAGGTTTTTACTGATGTTCATCACATTATCTACAAATATTTGTTTTAATTAATAATATAATACATAAATTAACTCTACAAATTTTTTAACTAATTTATTTGTAATAAAAATATTTTAATAAGAAAATTTTATTTAGATATTTATCTGAAAAACAATTTATATAAATTAAATTTTTATATATATTTCAATATATTAATTGAATAATTATTCTATATGCAATAAATCATCTATGATAATTTTCTTCTCCGCCCTTCTGATCAGATATTCAATAATTAAAATTAAATTATTGTTTCAAATAAGATTAAATATAAATTTAGTTAATGGACAAGTTTTGTTGTAAATTTGATATAAATCTCCAAAATTAAATATATTTAATCTAATTTAAAGTAAATATAACGTACTCACTTTAATAAATACATTAGATAATCTCTCACTTTTCCGTTAGAAATTCTCAAATTTTTCTCATGTTTTAATTAATATGACTAATCATAATATTAATCTTAAATGTTTCAATTTATAACTTAGCCAATAATACTAATTTCATAAAATAGATAAATTAGATTTATCTAGTGAGTAGTGTTTTTCTTAGTCATAATTTCACTTAAATATAATTTGTTTTTCATAATTAGATGTTTACACTAAAAATACCAATTAATAGAAAATACCGATTCTATAATTATTTTTTATCTGTACTATATTTATCGATTCAATTAAAGCACGAGAATTAATCCCAGGTATTTATTCATTGATGAACAAATTACCCTGTTAGTTGAACAACGACATGGTAGTAATTAAAATAAAAGCCTTATTGATGTTTCAACAAGGCTTTAAATTTTATTTATCTGATAATGGGGTTTGGTTAACTAAACAAGCTCCATCTCAGTTTTTAATAATTAAATAACTTTATTCAGGTTCAGTCGTATCTGCTTTATATTGTGCTGACTCTTCTTTCGCTGATTCGAGCCATGCTGAAAAATTTTCTAAATAATATTGTTTACCCCTAACCGGATCTTCACCACTATAACTATAGCCATAATCATGAAAATAAACTTTTGGATCCCCACTTTTATCACTTCCATGAAAACAGGCTAAAACAACATATCCATCATTAAAAAAACCTGATTCATCACTAGCAATAGCAAAAGGTATTAAAGGTTGATCTCTATATTCAATGAGTAGTGCTCCATAATAACTTAAAGATTTTCCGATATCTTTGCATAAAAAATCCCATGGTTCTAAATCAATAATGTTATTAGATTTTACTGTGTCAATATAACTTTGAGGAAAAACAAAACCATCAGGAAGTATTGGGGTATTATATAAAAATATATTAGACATCATTTTTTACCTTGTATTTTTGGAGATTGATTCGAGCCATTTGGATTTTGTTTTCCAAAGCCTCAAGATTGTTTGTTTATGTGCCCTTTAATTGCTTCTCCCCATGTATTATATTTTTCCCGACCTCGAAGCTCTTGAATCTCCGGAGTTAATTTTTCATTAAAATCATGAACTTTTGCTTTAACATTAGTACCTGCTTCTCTTGCAGCAAGAATTCGAGTTTTATCCATATTTGTTAATTTGCCATCTGGCATTTTTATGACATCAACAGAATCGCCTTTTCAACCATCTTTTTTCATTCTAGAGACAAGATCATCATAAGTGTATTTTAAAGTAGTTCCTCGTTCAGTTTTGTTATAAGAAACCGTATTCTGTGAAAATCTGATTTCATCAGGATTTATTACGGTCGTTCCTTTTCCAGCATAAGTTAATTATTGAACTTGCGATGCAGGTCTAAAAAGCAATAAAAGCTCCCCGCTGGTTAAGGTGGGGGAGCTTTTTAATTTAGTTTTTTCAACTCTTGCTCAATTTGCTCAATAAGTTGTTTATCATTTAATTCATATTCTTCTTTATCAGAATCTGGATTATAAAGATCGGCTAGACAAAAAATAGTTGATAAACATTCGCTAACACTGTCTTCATCTTTGAGAAGTAAACCGTTATCTCGCTCTATTCGATAGAGCTCAATGTAAGCCTCAGCAAAAACTTGAGCTGTTATTCTTCCATTAACAAACGATTTAGCAAATTCTAATGCTATAAGGCTCATCGTAATACTCCATTTTTCATATAATTATCATACTGTGCGGTTCCTGGCGTAAGCTTAAATCCTGTAACAAAATTACCAGAGCTATCAAGAACAACTGCATTATTAGTACTTGAGTTAAAAAATACTTTTGAGTCTTTTACAAAGCCATAAGTACCTTGGAGTTTGGTTGCCGAGTCTCCCATATGATTTTTGATTGCAGTTTCATATTGACCAAGAGTTTCCGGGTTTTTCTTTGTTGTTGTTATTCCAAAATCAGCCGCATGCTTAAACTTCTTATCTAGTTGCTTTTGCGTTATTCCCGTTAATTCACCGGCAAGAGAATTTGCACTCGTTCCCTTTCCGGCAGTTGATTGGTTAAAACAGGGCGGCTAAAGAAGAAGTAAAAGCTAATGCAGTAAACAATAGCGCAGCATTAAGGTGCTCGAATACCTTAACACTGCTAACCACAACTAACTATCGAGGAGTTAACTATGGCTAAGGCACATTCTAAGCTAAAATCAACCACATGCAAAGAACCTGCACTACAACCCACTGAGTGATTTTATACCGTCGGTTATGTGCCACAAGGCGCAAGGCGCAAATCGCAACCCCAGACCACAACTGGCCATTAAGGGGCGCTGGCTGGAGCAGATAGGCTTTTATGTTGGTTGTACAGTTATCATTAAAGTTAAGCAAAATAAACTTATTATTAAACTAACAAGCAAGTTTTAAAAAACAATAAAAGATCCTCACACAAATTAGGTGGGGATTGATACTTATTCAACGGGCTCTAATGAAACAGCCATTTCTAATACTATATCTAAGTAAGCTTTTTCGCCATTATGATTTCGCCGTTTCAGTTCATCATATGCGTAAATAATTTCAACTTTAGCCCCTTTTTGAAAAAGCTTTTTATCCTTGTAATTAATATAGTTATAAATGCTTTCTTCAACTTCGGAACCATCATCTAATAGTAAACTAAAAGCATTATCTACAGAAGAAGGATCTTGACCTGCCACATAGGTTCTAGTTATTACTCCCAACACGTGCAGTAAAGGCATTTTTCCTTGTTTAATACTATTCCACCATTCTTTAGAACCAAAAAGGCCATTTGTACCTTTTAAACCCATATTTGGTCTCGACTTATCGAGCGTGAGTGACTGTGTCATTACAATTTGCTCAGGATTATCTTTTAACTCTTCAGATAAAAGATAAACTAATTTCATAGGAACTTTTGAATTTTCTAACTTTAATAACATATTTCTTACCTTTTATTTTACTTTTTCAAAATGGACAATATTTTTATTAATAACATTACCTTTTGTATTTACTACTTTATTAAAGTATTCAGTTAAAATAGCTGTACCTGATTCATTAGTCTGTAGCCCTAGCCGTCTCATCATTTGGGATAATTGAGTTGAGCGAGCAGTATTATGTTCTCCGCTATTTACTTTGCCATAAAGATAATCAAATTTTTTTGGATCTATTTCAAGCTTCGTCCCCTTTCTAGCATTAGATACTGGAAGGCGCACAAGGCCAAGCTATCAAGTCAAGATTAAAAGGCCATGAGTTTTTAAACCTGTTTCAAAAGATTGAGAAGCTACCAGAAGAAAACAAATCGTGATTAAGATATTTTTAGATGCCTTTTTAACCAAGCATTAGATTAAATTACTGGCTAAATAAGAATAATAAAACAATAAGTAAGCAGCAATAATAGGCGGCAACCTGCTACCACTTCTAACCAAAACTAACTTCACAGGAGTTAACTATGGCTAAGGCACAGTCTAAGCTAAAATCAGGCACTTACAAAGCTCAGGCACTGCAACCCACCGAACGATTTTACACCATTGGTTATACACCCCAGGCCATAGGACCCAACCCCAGACCGCAACTGACTATTAAAGGCTGCTGGCTGGAAGCCTTTGGCTTTACCACCGGTCAGCCAGTCATCATCGATGCGCAACAGGGACTGTTGATTATCAGGATTGAGGGGCTGAGCTAAGAGGTAAAACAAAATCCCCACGGGTTAAGGCGGGGATTGCTATACAACAGGCTAGGATCTTATATTTAACTGTGATTGATATATAGCAACAGGTTTTGCCGGTACGGTAATTTCCCATCCCATGATGAGTAATATTGCCATAGCCATTTCTCTCATATTCTGCCACTCAGCACATTGACAAAGCGCATCGTTGTTCCAGTATTGGATGTTAGGTGCTCCACTTATAGATAACATATAATCATCTAACTGTTTAATTGCCAATTTTTGCTCAGACGTGAAAGAAGATGCGACCAAAGGATCGTTTAATTCATCTAAAGCCATTTCCCACTCAACAGCCAGCTCGTCTGCAACATTCACAAAATCAGGAAATAAACTTTTCTGTACTTCACAAGGCTGCGCTATCGCCTGAGTTATCCATTTAATCTTATTCATTTTCTATTCCTTTTGTTTATTAATAATTTTCGCTTTCTCTCCTGCACTTGGCTTGTATGTATTTGAATCGACAACCTTTATCGTACCTTGTGTTGTAGTTGATACTTTATAATAACTGCCACCATGGCGACCTCCGCCAGGATGGATTTGTACCTGACTAATTTCAGAGTGGCCTTTGACTTTAACAATTACAGCTTATCCTGATCCTCTTGTGGATTGCCTAACATTATCAAAGTTATTATGCAGATATCCGGCCTTATCAGCATAATCTTCGCTGCTGATATCAGTATGGATGCTAGGTTTTAAAATCCCATACCTTAATCAATAAGATTAATTACATTATTCAATAAATATTTATTTTTTATTGAGTATTACTGATGCTTTTGATTTTGATAAATACATGCATAACTAGGATATTGCCATACAACAGCATATCTTTGAAGCGGTATTTCAGTTACTGTTGGATCTTTTTCATAATCATAATAATCATCCAAATTAGAAGTAATAATCATCTCTTCTCCGCGACAGTTATGTTCAAAACCTAGTTTTGCACTATTCTTATCAACAGTATTAGAAATTTTTTTTCTATTTTCAAAATCATCATACTTTAGTTTAAATATCACATAAATTGTCGTTGTTGAACCATTTTTAGTTATCATTACTTGTTCTTTATTAAATGAATATGGCTTAAGAATATCTGGTAATTGTTTAATTATTATTGATTCTTTTTCATTATTATCTATTTCATATCTAGATTTTCCATTCCCCATCCATTTTATATACCCAAAAATTGAAAAGCTACATAATATAAAGATAATATATATAATCCTTTTCTTATATCCTTTCCATAGTATATTGATATTACTCATTTATAAACTTTCAGCAGACGTAGTTAATTTAAAATATATAATAAA
>NZ_JACFSG010000016.1:0-499 GCF_016100575.1 Snodgrassella sp. M0351
TGTGAATAAAGACGTGTCCAGTCTGTCAACCAGTCTGAATGATACTAATACTAATGTAGGCAATCTGCAGAAAGATGCATTGCAAAGAAACCGGGTAAGCGGTGATTTTGATGCAAGACGCGAAGATAAAGAGCAGAAACTGACTGGTATAGCTGCCGGAGATATCAGTGCAACTTCATCTGATGTTATTAACGGTACGCAGATGTTCAGACTGTCAACGCTGACTCAGACAGGTCTGGGCAGCATCAGTACTGGTCTGAGCAGCCTGAGCAGTGTTACCTCATCTTCTCTGGATAATGTAAATAGAAGTCTGGAGTCACTGTCCACAGAAACTCAAACAGGACTGAACAGTATCAGCACCGGTCTGAGCAGTTTGTCAGAGTCTGCGAGTACCGGCCTGAACAATCTGACAAACAGCCTGAACAGCACAAATCAGAATCTGACTACCTTGCAGCAGAATGCATTGCAGTGGAACAGCACACTGAACGCTTATGATGCC
>NZ_JACFSG010000017.1:0-436 GCF_016100575.1 Snodgrassella sp. M0351
CCTTTATTATTATTTTTAATACTTTCCGTATTCAGATAGGCATCTTTACCGGCTATGATTTTTCCGCCGTTACTGTTATCAACAGCCAGATGACTTTCGCCTTCACTGTTGAGCAACACATCTCCGCCACTGCCGAATTCTCCGCCCTGATTATTCAGACTATTGCTAATCTGTGCCTTTAACTGCTGATTTGTCCGGATAGCTCCGGCTGCATTGTTTACACTATCTGCTGTCAGATCAATACTGTCTGCATCTATGCTGCCATTATTGCTGTTATCCAGTGTCGATGCTTGAATTACAGCCTCTTTGCCCGACTGAATCACACCATTTGTACTGTTGTTTAAACTTACCGATGCCTTAAGATGCAGATTTTCACTGCTTATTATCCCTTTATTATTATTTTTAATACTTTCCGTATTCAGATAGGCATCTTTAC
>NZ_JACFSG010000018.1:0-424 GCF_016100575.1 Snodgrassella sp. M0351
AGAAAGCACTGAAATGGAATGATGATAAAGGCGGATTTGATGCAGGAAGACCAAACAATCTGACCCGTGATCTAGGTTTAGGTAAGATCTTTAACGTGGAAGATGGTGAGATTGCAGCGGGTTCGCATGAAGCAGTAACCGGCGGACAGCTTTACACAGTGCAAACCGATCTGTCTGCTCTGTCAACATCTACATCGGATATAGTGAATTCATTAAACAAAACTCTGGATGAATTATCAACAAGTAATGTTATTACTAATGTAGCTAATCTGACCAAAAATGCATTGCAATGGAAAGATGATGGTACAGGTAACAATACAGGGTTTTATGATGCTGGTTATAATGGTACTGCACAGCGGATTACCAATATTGCAGCCGGTAATATAGCTCAAGGTTCTCTTGATGCGGTTAATGCCGGTCAGTT
>NZ_JACFSG010000019.1:0-419 GCF_016100575.1 Snodgrassella sp. M0351
AGATCACGGGTCAGATTGTTTGGTCTTCCTGCATCAAATCCGCCTTTATCATCATTCCATTTCAGTGCTTTCTCTTTCAGATCTGACACATCTTTCTGAGTTGTACTTGCAACAGTTGATAAGCTGCTCAGACTGCTGCTGGTGATGTTTGTCAGCTGTTGCAGATTGTCTGTTGCCGTACTCAGGCTGTGTGACAAACTTTCATAGCCGGTAGACATGGAGCTGCTTATACTGTTGATTCCACTAATAACAGTGGATGAAACTACTGTCGACAGACTGCTCAGCCCTGTTGATGTTGAGCCGGACAGGCTGAATAGCTGACCACCGTTTACTACATCTGTAGAATCAGCTGCTATTCTGCCTGCTGCTACATTGGTAATCAGCTGCGCTGTACCATTACGGCCGGCATCATAAGCGTT
>NZ_JACFSG010000020.1:0-356 GCF_016100575.1 Snodgrassella sp. M0351
CAAACTGTACATCTGCGCACCGTTAACTGCATCGGTAGAATCTCCCGCTATCGAGCCTGCTGCTACCTGTGTAATCTTCTGAGCTTTACTATCACGCTCAGCATTGTAACTACCGGTTACTTTATCCCATTGCAGTGCATTAGCCTGCAATGCAGTAACCTTTTCAGTAACAGTATTCAGTCCGGTTGACAGAGTGGATATGGTTTTATCCACAGTGTTCAGATTATTATCAACAATAGTAGACAGATTATTGGTAATTGCGCTCAGGTTGGTTGACAGACTGTTCAGCCCTGTTGATGTTGAGCTGGACAGACTGAATAGCTGACCACCGTTTACTGCATCTGTAGAATCATCTG
>NZ_JACFSG010000002.1:0-267520 GCF_016100575.1 Snodgrassella sp. M0351
TGTGAATAAAGACGTGTCCAGTCTGTCAACCAGTCTGAATGATACTAATACTAATGTAGGCAATCTGCAGAAAGATGCATTGCAATGGAACAGTACAATTGGTGCCTATGATGCAACCCGTGGCGGTCGTGCGCAGACACTGACCGGAATTGCAGGCGGGGACATCAGCGCTACATCAAGTGATGCGGTTAACGGTGCGCAGATGTACAGTCTGTCAACGCTGACTCAGACAGGTCTGAGCAGCAGCAGTACTGGTCTGAGCAGCCTGAGCAGTGTTACCTCATCTGCTCTGAATAATGTAAATAGAAGTCTGGAGTCACTGTCCACAGTAACTCATACAGGACTGAACAGTGTCAGCACCGGTCTGAGCAGTTTGTCAGAGTCTGCGACTACCGGCCTGAACAGTCTGTCAGCCAGCCTGAACAGCACAAATCAGAATCTGACTACCTTGCAGCAGAATGCATTGCAGTGGAACAGCACACTGAACGCTTATGATGCCGGCCGTAATGGTACAGCGCAGCTGATTACCAATGTAGCAGCAGGCAGAATAGCAGCTGATTCTACAGATGCAGTAAACGGCAGCCAGTTCTTTAACCTGTCCAGCTCAACATCAACAGGGCTGAACAGTCTGTCGACAGTAGTTTCATCAACTGTTATTAGTGGAATCAGCACTATAAGCAGCTCCCTGTCTACCGGCTATGAAAGTCTGTCACACAGCCTGAGTACGGCAACAGACAATCTGCAACAGCTGACAAACAGTACCAGCAGCAGTCTGAGCAGCTTATCAACTGTTACAAGTACAACTCAGAAAGATGTGACAGATCTGAAAGAGAAAGCACTGAAATGGAATGATGATAAAGGCGGATTTGATGCAGGAAGACCAAACAATCTGACCCGTGATCTAGGTTTAGGTAAAATCTATAACGTGGAAGATGGTTTGGAAGAAGCGGGTTCGCATGAAGCAGTAACCGGCGGACAGCTTTACAAAGTAAAATCCAATCTGTCTGCTCTGGCAACATCTACATCATCATCACTGAGTTCATTAGACGAAAAAGTGAATGGTATCTCGACAAGTAATATTATTACTAATATCACTAATCTGACCAAAAATGCATTGCAGTGGAACAGCACACTGACCGCTTATGATGCCAGTCATAATGGTACTGCACAGCGGATTACCAATATTGCAGCCGGTAATATAGCTCAAGGTTCTCTTGATGCGGTTAATGCCGGTCAGTTGTGGACGGTACAAAGCAGCCTGAGTACTCTGTCAACTAAAGTAGATACTCTGCCGACCGGAAATATTTCTAGTGACGCACTGACTAGCCTGTCAACAGCAATCAGTGCCAGAACAGCCAGCCAGCTTGCTTCCATAGCAGCCGGTCTGGGTAGTTCATATGACCCGAATACAGGTCTCAGTAAACCCAAATAT
This sequence comes from Snodgrassella sp. M0351, assembly GCF_016100575.1. Lineage (NCBI taxonomy): Bacteria > Pseudomonadati > Pseudomonadota > Betaproteobacteria > Neisseriales > Neisseriaceae > Snodgrassella > Snodgrassella sp. M0351. Next base: position 1,433 of record NZ_JACFSG010000002.1, read on the forward strand.
GATAGCACTACTCCGACAGGAGGTATTGCATCTGCTGATAATGTGGCTGATGCCCTGCAAAATGTTCAGAATTATGGTACTAAGTTTGCGAAGATCAATTCTGCAAAAGCTGCCTCAGTTGCACAGGGTACTGATTCTATCGCAGTAGGTGGAGCAGCTATGGCCAGCGGTACATCGGCAGTTGCAATCGGTGATTCTGCAAGTGCTCCATCAGCCAATGCTGTGGCACTGGGTAGTCAGGCTAAGGCAACACAGGCCGGAGGCGTAGCACTTGGTGCGGGTTCAGTAGCGAATACGGCAGCCGGAAAAGAAGGTTATATTCCGGTAACGGCAACGTCACAGCAGGCAGCAGCGATCCGGGCAACGAAGAGTACGGAAGGTGCGGTATCTGTAGGTGATGCATCGAAAGGTGTATATCGTCAGATAACCGGAGTTGCAGCAGGTACGGCTGATACTGATGCAGTAAACGTGGCTCAGCTTAAAGGTGTTAATAATCAGATTACTAACGTCAATAAGTATGTAAACAAAGTAAATGAACGTGTTCAGCGTACAGAACGCCGTGCATATTCAGGTACTGCACTGGCCATGGCCTTATCCGGTGCTTATCTGCCTTCTCTGAATGCCGGTGAACAGGCTGTCGGTGTGGGTGTAGGTACTTATCGTGGCTATACCGCAGTCGGTGCTAACTATAAAGCCATCAGTAACAGCGGTAATATCGGCTGGGGTGCTGGTGTTTCTACTACAGGCAAGGAAGTTGGCTTTAATGCTGGTGTCGGCTTCAAATGGAGCAACAACTAAACTATCTTTGCTGAATAGTCAGACTAACTTCCGGATTTATCTGAATCCGGAAGTTTTTTTATGGTTTGAAAAATGTACAGGTATGAAGTATTACTGTTGTGAAATATTTGGGCTGATGAGTACGGATATTGAGCTACAGACCGGCAATTATAAAATTTAATCTTTGCAGATGATTGCAAGAATATAAATTGATAAGCAGTTCACTTACTCAGGTATACTACTGCGGAATAAGCTATTGCTCCGGTTAATAATGGAATACGTTTTGCTCTATATAAGTTCTGGCAAAGCAGTTCCGGTTATAAAAGTAATCAGAATGTTTTACTGTACTGTTCAGGTTGAAAAAAATTGTATTCCGGGTTGAGAATACTGGATTTTACATAGTATGCCGGTCTTTGATGCGGCACAGATGCGGCTGTAAATGCTTTTTTGTGATGAATTATGTCTGTGTGCGCATTCGCGGTATACGAAGTAACTGCCTGAAACTAATTTGGTACAAAAAATTTGCCGATTAATCCAGTAATTTAAAAATTAATAAATTCTGCAGGTATATCTCTGGCCATTGAATATTCGTGAGCTGTTGTCGTACTGCTTACTGGCAAACTGGTTTGCAAGTGCAGAAGATATTAATAATAGGTATTACCTGCCAGTAATTTTATTGATTTACTATAGTCAGTATTATATATTTAATAACATTAAAATATTATTACATAAACATAGGAATGCTAGCATGCATGCTGATCAGCAGACAGCCGGAAAGCAAACTGCACTGGTTGTAGAAGGCGGTGGAATGCGTGCTGCATTCAGCAGTGGTGTTACTGATGCCTTCTTACAGGCAGATTTTAACCCGTTTAGTTTACTAGTCGGAGTATCTTCCGGAGCCAGTACTATTGCCAGTTATCTGGCCGGACAGGAAGGGCGTAATCTGGATATACTGCTTGATCAGTCCTGCCGGCCGGAATTTATCCGCTGGTCACGCTTTATCCGTGGCGGCGACCTGATGGATATCGACTGGTTATGGCAGGTTGTACAACAGGAAAATCCGCTGGACTGTGAACGTATGTTTGCACAGCAGCGTGATTTCAGGATTGTGTTAAGTAATGCGCTTAGCGGTGAGCCGGAATATGCTGTGGCTCAGCCCGATTCTTTTCTGGATGTGCTGCGCGCTTCCAGCTCAATTCCGTTTATGATCCGTAAGCCGGTAGCAATCGGTAATGAATTTTATTTTGACGGCGGAGTAGCTGATGCTCTGCCGGTACAGTGGGCTCTGTCCCGGCCAAATATTAATCGAGTCGTGGTAATCCGTACCCGGGCACAAAATTATGTAAAAAAAGGTGCCCTGAGTGATAGTCTGCTGGCAAGGCTTCTACCTGCCGGCGGGTTTTCTCAAGCATTACGGCAGCGGGTAAAGCATTATAATGCTACCCTGGCATGGATGCAGCAGCCTGAGAACTGCCGGTATATTATTGAAATCCACCCTCCGGATGATGGCAAAATGGCCGGACGTCTGTGCCGGGATGCCGGTCGTTTGCGTTACAGCTATGCAGCCGGTCTGGAGTGCGGTCGTGCGCTATTGCAGCAATGGCCGGTAAATTGAATGGTTTTTTCTACCCTAAGGGTAAACGGGTAATTTGGTGAAGTAATGAAAACGGATTCGACTGTATCGAAAACACAGCACCGGCTTAGTCTTTTTGTCGCTATTCTGGCTCTGGCTTTTGTTTTGCGCGGCCCGCTGACTGGTGTGGGTCCCCTGTTACAGAATATTCAGACGCAGCTGCAGATAAGCAGTACGCTGGCCGGCATGCTGACTACGGTACCATTGCTGACATTTGGTCTGTTTTCGATTTTTATCCCCAGGCTTGCAGCACGTCTGGGCTCGGAGCAGATGGTCTTTTTTGCTTTGTGGATATTAACGCTGGGGTTGGTGCTGCGCTGTGGTTCCGGGCTGTTTCTGCTGCTGACAGGCACGGCTTTGCTCAGCTGTGCCATTGCTGTTGGCAATGTACTGATTCCCAGTATGGTAAAGCAGTATTTTCCGTTTAAAATGGGACTGGTTACCGCATTATATGCACTGGTGATGAATATGGGCGGTGCGGCCGGTTCTGCTTTAAGTGCCCCGCTTGCTCACAGTAATCTATGGGGCTGGCGCGGTGCTCTGGTAATCTGGGTACTACCGGCGCTGGTGGCCATGGTTATCTGGTGGCTGCCTTTTAAAGCGGCCAATGCTGTGCCCAAGGCGGCTGTACGTGCACGTCAGGTAAAGATACATCTGTGGCGTAATCCGCTGGCCTGGCAGGTAACGCTGTTTATGGGATTTCAGTCGTTTCTGTTTTATTCTACAGTTAGCTGGCTGCCGCAGATTGTGGCCAAAGCCGGTGTATCAGCAACGGAAGCCGGTGGCTGGCTTGGGCTGATGCAGCTGGTGATGATACCAACCAATTTGCTGATACCGATTTATGCAGCCAGATTAAAGCAGCAGCACTGGATAGGGTCGATGTGCGGCGTGGCTTTAATCTTGTCGGTATTATTGCTGATGTCGCCATGGCGCAGCTGTTATTTTCCGGCAGTGCTGTTGCTGGGGCTGGGTATCAGTGGGGCTTTCTGTCTGAGCATGATGTTTTTCAGTTTACGCAGCAGCAGTGTTACTGAAGGAGTGCTGTTATCCGGAATGGCACAAACCTGTGGCTATCTGTTTGCAGCTGTGGGTCCAGTCCTGATGGGCGCTCTGCATGACATGATGCATTCCTGGTTTCCGGCATTGTGTCTGATGTTTATTGCCGCGGTCGTTATTACAGTGTCTGGCTGGAATGCCGGTAAAGATCGCAAGTTATCTGATTTTGATTAATAAAAATATCCACAGTTTTATCCACAAATTTCTGTGGATAAAACTGCCTGCCCGCATACCGGACAATCCGGATTGGCTGCCAGCTGCAGGCGCTGCCATTGAAAAGAACAAGCGTCAAAACAGTGTAGCCAGCAGCCGTCAGGGTGAATACCGGCAATTATCTGCAATGCTTCACTGGCCTGTGCCGCTCCCATAATACCGAGTAAAGGCGCAAAAACTCCGTTTTTGGCACAACTGGCTCCTTCATCATTCATTTCTCCTTCAAACAGGCACTGATAGCAGGGGCCGCGACCATCACGAAAATCATATACTGCCAGCTGCCCAGCAAACACCAGTGCAGAGGCTGAAACCAGTGGTTTGCGTGCATTAAAACAGGCCTGATTAATCAGCCGGCGGCTGGCAAAATTGTCGGTACAATCCAGAATGATATCGGTATGCTGAACCAGTTGCTCTAACAGGCTGGCATCTGCTCTGGCTACAATGGGTTGTAATTTAGTCTGCGGATATTGTGTCTGTAGCTGCCGACACAATATCGCGGCTTTTGCCTGACCGATATCTTTATCATTAAACCAGAACTGGCGTTGCAGATTACTGATTTCGATAGTGTCGTTATCCACAACGGTAATATGCCCTATTCCGCTGGAAGCCAGATAAGTCAGAGCCGGATGTGCCAGGCCGCCGGCACCGATTACCAGAGCACGGGCAGCAAGAATTGCTTCCTGTCCGGCAATATCCAGCTTATCCAGTAATATATGACGGCTGTAACGCAATAGTTGTTCATCAGTAATCATGATTGTCTCTGGTGGTTGGGTGGCTGTGACCGGTACGGGTGTAGTCTGGTTTATTCTGCCCTGCTATTATAATAGTTTAGTCCAGTTTCTCAGAATATTTATGCGCCATCCTGCCCGTCCGTCCGGCCGGTTTTTATATCGTCTGCGCAGCCATCTGCATCGTGGCGGTTTGATTGCTTATCCTGCAGAAGGCAGTTATGGGCTGGGTTGTCTGCCTGATTGTGTGCCGGCGGTGCGTAAAGTCATTGCATTGAAAAAGCGACCGCAACATAAAGGGCTGATTGTTATTGCTGCTGATTTCACTCAATTACAGCCTTTGCTCGCACCTTTGTCCGCAACCGATATAGCGGCTGTCAGCCGGCAGTGGCCGGCACCCAGAACTTTACTGTTACCGGTACGCAAACAGGTTTCACCTGTGTTACGCGGACGGGGCCGGCAAACTCTGGCCGTACGGGTTCCGGACTTGGCAACTGCCCGGTTTTTATGCAGAGCAACAGGTACAGCACTGGTATCTACTTCTTGTAACCGGGCGGGAAAAAAAACCTGTCGTACCGAACGTGAAGTCAGACGCCAGTTTGGAAAACAGGTGATAATTCTGGGGGGGCGCACCGGCGGAAGAAAACAGCCCAGCCAGATTATTGACTGGGCTTCCGGTAAGCGGCTGCGTTAGTTATTTTATGAATAAGCTGATCTGTACATAAGTTATATCTGTAATTTACAGAATTACTGCGCAGACAATGTTTATATATTTGTAGTTTGCTGTTACTTAGCGCATTTTTAATGATTGCGGGCAACGACAAATTGCGCCAGTGCGCGAAGATGAGATGCACGCTGGTCAAAACTGCTTAAAGCATCAATAGCCTGTTGTACCAGATTTTCTGCATACTGGCGTGCTGTAGTCAGCCCCATCAGACTAACGTAAGTAGGTTTATTAGTCCGGGCATCTTTTCCGGCGGTTTTACCCAGTGTGCTGCTATCCTGCTCGTAATCCAGTACATCATCAATAACCTGAAAAGCCAGACCCAGATGAGCGGCATAATGGTCGAGTGCGGTTAATGCCTGCTGGCTGATATCCTGACAGCAAAGTCCGCCCAGTGTAACTGCTGCTCTGATCAGCGCACCGGTTTTCAACTGGTGCATGTGTTCCAGTTCGGCCTGATTCAGACCTACCCCTACGCAGGCTAAATCGATAGCCTGTCCGCCGGCCATGCCATGACAGCCGGCAGCCTGTGCCAGAGTCTGTATCATTTGCAGCTGACGCGCAGTGTCCAGACCGGTTGGCCGGCTCAGCAGGCTGAATGCCATACTTTGCAGGGCATCACCAACCAGTAAGGCTGTTGCCGGTGTATATTGTATGTGACAGGCAGGCTTTCCGTGTCGCAGACTGTCGTTATCCATCTCCGGCATATCGTCGTGCACAAGCGAATAGATATGTATGCATTCGATTGCAGCCAGAGCATAATCTGCGGCTTCTGTAACCGCATTACCCAGCTCCGCCGCCGCCAGAACCAGCATTGGCCGCAACCGTTTACCGCCATCCAGCGCCGCATAGCGCATGGCTTCAATCAGTGGTGCGGGAAGTTGTCCGGTCGTGGGAAATAATCGGGTTAATGTCTCTTCTGTATGTGTCTGTACGTGTTTTTGCCAGTCGGCAAAATTACTCCCCTGTTTCAAGCTTCAGCTCCTTTAATTCACCATTATCCAGTACCTGTAATTTTTGTTCTACCTCAGCCAGCTTCTGCTGGCAGTATTGCACCAGTTCCTGACCATATTCATATGCAGCCAGTGATTCTTCCAGCGGAAGATCATTGTTTTGCATGGATTCAGTTATTTTTTCCAGTTGCTGGATAGCTTCTTCATAGCTTTTGGGGGTTATTTTCTTCATATTATAGGTCTTTACATGAATTTATGGCTATTGTAACACTCGCACTATGGCTATTGCTGCGGATATCTGTATCATACAATTAGTCAGAATTAGCTGATAACCGGATGAAGTATATTTCAGTTTGTGTTATTAAAAGTAATGTGCTTATATAATCAGTAATAATATTTTTATATGCAACAGAATTTATTCATGTAATGAATAATAATACAGATATTTTATTCAGATAAGGGCAAATTTAAATCAATATCTGCCTCTCTAAATATAAAAATTGTTTTTTAACCGTAAGAATAAAAAGTTATTTGTAAAAATTAATATATTTATATATTAATTATATAAATTGTTATCTGATGCTGATGTTTGAAATAGCAGGCGGAAAACAGTTTTATGTAAAAAAATCAAATAAATTTTGATTTTTTGTATTATTTTTTTAGCATATGTTTTAATTTTCGGTAATACTTACTATTGTTGCCGGTTGTACGGTGTATAACTTTATATATATCGAAATATTTCCAGCATATTATGCTTTTGGAGTTTTTTAAAATTAGTTCATTATTATGGATTTTATTTGTCAGCAGGTATTTTTTTGCTGTTTATTTATCTGGTTTTAAAGCATAATGTTGTTTAAAGCATAATTATATTGTGCTAACTTTAAGTAATTGTTTTAATGGAAAATTAAAACATAGAATTATTTAATTTGTATGATTTGACAATCGGATATATGCAAAACAGGGAAGCCTGAGGAGGAATAATGGTGAACTATTTATACAGATACGGTTGTCTGGAACAGAGTGGCAGAGCAGGCATAGAAGCGAAGATTGAGTACTGTCGTTTATAATCGAATAAATAGTGGTTTCTGAATCTGTTTTACAGATTACTTGAGTAGTTTCTTTGTTTTAAGTAGGCGTTATGGGTAAACAAATTTTTTATGAGGAGTCAGGTCAGTTTAAAGTAGCGGAAATAGTTCAGGAAAATGATGCTACTTTTCTGGTTAATACACAACATGGTAAGCGGGCAAAAATCAAGGCCAGCCACGTTTTTCTGGTGTTTGATGGTGATGCTGCGCAATTTTTACAACAGGCTGCTGAAGCAGCTGCCGGTATTGATATCAGTCTGCTCTGGGAAGCGGTAGGCAATGAAAATGAATTTACCGCAGCCAGTGCAGCCAGTGAATATTTTGGCGATAGCAGCGGGAATATTGAGCTGGCAGCCACACTGATGGCTCTGTATGCAGCGCCTATGTATTTTTACAAAAAAAATAAAGGTGTATTCAAAGCTGCGCCGGCAGAAACATTACAGCAGGCGCTGGCAGCCATTGAACGGCGCAAACAGCAGGAAGAACAAGTCAATGGCTGGATACAGGAATTGCTGGCCGGTCGCCTGCCGGATGAGATTGCTGCTGAAGCCAAAATGATTCTGCATGCACCTGATAAACAAAGTCTGAAATACAAAGCAGTGGTCAAAGCTGCTGATCAGAAAAAAACCTCACTGTTTGCCCTGCTCCAGAGTGTTGGTGCAGTACCGCCTCTGCCTGAATATTTTCTGGATGGTTTTTTACTTACTCAGTTTCCCAAAGGTGCGGATTGTGGTCATTATCCTGTACCGGTTATGCACAATCTGCCAGATGCCGATACCGCAGTACGCGCATTTTCCATTGATGACATTGAAACCAGTGAGGTAGATGATGCATTCAGTGTGCGTGACCTGCCCAATGGCAACAAACTGGTCGGAATTCATATAGCTGCCCCGGCTCTGGCAATAGATGCTGAGTCTTTGCTGGAAAAGCTGATATTTGAACGTTTAAGTACTGTGTATTATCCCGGCAGTAAAATTACCATGCTGCCGGATAACTGGATAGCTGCTTTCAGTCTGGATGAAGGAGCAGCACGACCGGCAGTCAGTCTGTATGCAGAAATCAATCCGCAGTTTGAGGTGATACGTTATGAATCACGAATTGAATCGGTGTATATAGACTGTAATTTACGTATTGAAAATATTGAGCAGGCATTTCAGCCTTTGCAGCCGCGCAGTGATACTGAAGCTTTTGCACATCAGCATGAAATGAACTGGTTATATGATTTTGCTGTGGCCAGAATGCAGGCGCGGGGTAAATATGATCCGGAACGTTTACCGCAGTACGATTATGGAATTAAGCTTGGGACAGATAATACTGTACATATCAGTGTGCGTGAACGCGGAGCACCAATTGATACGCTGGTCAGTGAGCTGATGATTTTTGCCAACAGCACCTGGGCGCAGATGCTGGACGAGGCTGAAATGGCTGGATTATTCCGTGTACAGCCTACCGGCAGAGTACGGATGAGTACTCAGTCTGAACCGCATATTGGTCTGGGGCTGAAACATTATGCCTGGTTTACTTCGCCACTGCGCCGTGCTACTGATTATATTAACCAGAAGCAGCTAATTAGTTTACTGGATCCGGACGCAGAGCCACGTTTTGAACCGCAGGATGCCATGCTGTTTGCGGTATTGCGTGATTTTGAGTCGGCTTATGCAGCCTACAATGATTTTCAGCGCCATATGGAAGCATACTGGAGTCTGATATATATTCAGCAGGAACAGTTGCAGGAGCTGACCGCTCAGTTAATACGTGATGATTTAGTGCGTATTGAAGGCCTGCCACTGGTAAGCCGTGTCAACGGTGTACCGGTTGATGCCATGCCAAAATGCCGGATGAAGGTATCGATAACCGGAATCGATCCGATACAGGTAAGTGTCGGACTAAACTATATTAATGTTTTGCTGCCGGCAGATAATGCCAGCCAAATATCGGGCTGAATTATTTAAAATGCTTTGAAGATTACCTGATGGATGGTGCACGATTAGATTGGCTACTTTGCTGACAGTATAAATATACGGGTGTGACCGTTGATTCTTTGTCTGTCTGATTGTTTTCAGGCCGTATATTGTGCTTCGGTCAGAAATAACTTTTACTTAAAACCTTGTTTTTATACATGCAGCCCATATATGGGTTGCATTTCTATTATCTATCCGGTTTTGCTGTTCAGGCATCCTGCTGTTTAAGAGCAGGTTGCCTGCAAACCTTTGGAATAAAATTATGACTGAAGTAGATTTTTATGAAGTACTGGGTATAAGCCGTACTGCAGGGGATGAGGAAATCAAAAAAGCTTATCGTAAGCTGGCCATGAAATACCATCCTGACCGTAATCAGGGCGATAAAAACGCCGAAGAAAAATTTAAAGAAGTACAGCGTGCTTATGAAGTATTGTCTGATTCTCAAAAACGTGCTGCTTATGACCAGTTTGGACATGCCGGTGTAGACGGCAATATGGGTGCCGGAGCCGGCGGCTTTTCCGGTGGTTTTGATTTTGGTGATATTTTCAGCCAGATGTTTGGCGGCGGAGCCGGCGGACGGTCGCAGCAGAATAATCAGGGCGCTGATTTACAATATAATATTGAAATCAGTCTGGAGGAGGCTGCGCGCGGTATTAAGAAAAAAATCACTATTCCTACTCATGAAGAATGTGATGTCTGTCACGGCAGTGGTGCTAAAGTCGGGACTTCAGCCACTACCTGCAGCATGTGTGGTGGCAGTGGTGTCGTTCAGGTACGGCAGGCCATTTTTCAGTTACAGCAGACCTGCCCGACTTGTCACGGCAGTGGTAAACAGATTAAGGATCCGTGTGTTAAATGTCATGGCGACGGACTGGTAAAAACCCGCAAGACTGTTGAGGTTTCTATTCCGGCCGGTATTGATGACGGACAGCGTATCCGCCTGAGCGGCGAAGGTGAACCCGGTAAGCATGGTGCGCCTGCCGGTGATTTATATGTAATGGTGAACGTGCGTCCGCATCCGGTCTTTGAGCGTGACGGCATGGATCTGCACTGTGAATTGCCTATCAGTTTTACGATAGCAGCGCTTGGCGGAGAGGTTGAGGTGCCTACGCTGGATGGTAAAGTCAAACTGAATATTCCGAAAGAAACACAAACCGGCCGTCGCATGCGGGTACGTGGTAAAGGAATTAAATCAGTACGTTCGGCTGCTGTGGGTGATTTATATTGTCATATCGTGGTAGAGACACCGGTAAATCTGACCGATCGTCAGCGTGAATTACTGGAAGAGTTTGAAAAAATCTCTACCGGTATGGATCGGGCTCAGACGCCGCGGCAAAAATCATTCATGGACAAACTGCGCGATTTATTTGAATAAAATACGAAAGTACCACAGTTCAGAAGTGTTTATTCCGGATGTATGAATAATTAATACTGGTTATACTGTGTAAAAGCCCGCAGAGCATAATTTTTCTGCGGGCTTTTGTTATCAGAGGAAAAGATACAGGCCGGATAAGGCCTGCTTCTGCTGAAACCGGCAGAAAAAAAATGATTTGTCGCATTTCCTGTTGATGAAAAGCGTAAGCAGGCGTTTTAGTGAATTAAGTTCCGCTAAATATGCAGGATATGGCTAGTCTGTAATCACAAAGGCGTTTAAGCTGAAACTGACTGAACAATTTAATCTGTATTGACCAGGAAATAAATTATCGCTCCGTTTACCGAAAGGTGCAGGAGCGACAGGGAGATTTGGTACAACAACTGAATGATTGTGGACAAATTTGTAGTATTTAACTGGATAAAAATCAGTCTTTATGCTTAATTCCTTATAAAACAAGGGTTATAGCATAATAAATACTATTTATTTTACTGATTATCTGTGGATAATTCTGTGGATAATTATTGAATCAAAAAATGGTCAGGCCAGTTCTGCACGTAATTGTGCAGCCAGTTGCGCCAGTTCTGCCTGATCAGCAGCCACACTTTCATGTTTACCCAGTTCATGGATATGTCCGGGAATCAGATGAATGTGATAATGAAATACAGACTGACCAGCCTGTTCGCCGGACAACTGTAATTGCACAACGCCATTACGATGTAACACTTTACGTTGCGCATTAATAATCTTTTTAGCTGCACTGAATACGGCAGCAAGGTAATCTTGCGGCATGTCAGTTAACTCTATTGCTTCACATTTAGGAATCACCAGTACATGGCCGCGTGCCTGTGGCATCACATCCATAAAGGCCAGTGTCTGCTCATCCTCATAAACTTTATGGCAAGGAATTTCACCACGGATAATTCGGGCAAAAATATTGTTACTGTCGTATTGTTGCATGACTGTCTCCTCTCAGGCTTTTGCTTACCAGCCATTACCTGAGCAATTGTTTAAGAAATAATACTTAGCTTGCTTTTGGCAAATACGGTATCCAGCTCTTTAATCCCCTGTTTACCGAAATTGATGGTCAGGCGTGCCCCTTCAGCTTTCCGGGTAGCATCTATTATGACACCTGTGCCGAAACGTTCATGATAAACATTCTGTCCTAGCTGAAAGCCGTCAAAATCCGTGCTCTCCTGTGCTTCTGCCAGTTTGCTGCGGCTGTGAAACGGATTGGTTCGCTGCGTGGACTGTTGCCGGGCTATCAGAGAGTTTCTGTGTGCAGACAGATATTGCAATACCTCTTCCGGTATTTCATCCACAAAGCGTGATGGCAGGGCAAAATGCGTTTGTCCGTGTAACAGGCGTTGTTCTGCCATTGTTAAATACAGGCGCTTACGTGCTCTGGTGATGGCTACATACATCAGGCGCCGCTCTTCTTCCAGCCCGTCGCGTTCGGCCATGCTGTATTCACTGGGGAATAAACCTTCTTCCAGCCCAGTCAGAAATACACCGTCAAATTCCAGCCCCTTGGCTGCATGCACAGTCATTAACTGCAAGGCATCTTCACCCTGACCGGCCTGATGCTCTCCTGCTTCCAGTGAGGCTGTACTTAAAAAAGACAGTACCGGAAATAAAGGATCGTTTTCATCATACTCAGGTTCCATATCAAAACCGGATTCCTGCGGTTTAAATGCCACTGCCGCATTCAGTAATTCTTCCAGGTTGTTGATGCGTTCCTGCTGTTCACCTTTCTGGGTACGGTAGTGTTCCATCAGACCACTATCATAGATGGCAGCAGCCATCAGTTCCTGCAGAGAAACTTGCGCAGCCTGTTGCTGTAAATTTTCAATCAGGCGGATAAAAGCAGCAATTTTACTGTTTTTCGCTGACAGGCTGATGGCCGCCTGCCATAACGAAGTATGGGCTTCATTGGCTGCCGCCTGAATGTTTTCAACACTCCGCGCGCCGATGCCGCGTGCCGGCACATTGATTACGCGTAATAATGCATTATCATCATTGGGGTTAACCGCCAGACGCAGGTAAGCCAGTGCATGTTTGATTTCCTGACGCTCATAAAAGCGCAGGCCGCCATAAATTTTGTAAGGTATACCGGCGCGGAACAGAGCCTGTTCCAGAACCCGCGACTGGGCATTACTGCGATACAGTACAGCCATCTGCATATAATTCAGCCCTTCGCGGTGTAAAGCCTTCACTTCATCAACCACAAACTGCGCTTCTTCAAGATCATTAATTGCCTGAAGCACACGGATTTTTTCGCCATCGCCGGCCTGAGTGCGCAGATTTTTACCCAGACGGCTGGCATTGTGTGCAATCACCGCGTTGGCTGCTGTCAGAATATTGCCTACCGAACGGTAATTTTGTTCCAGCCGGATAGGTTCGCCAACATGAAATTCATTCAGAAAGCGGGTCATATTGGCTACTTCGGCACCGCGAAAGCGATAAATACTCTGGTCGTCGTCTCCCACAGCGAAAACCGCTGCATGCTCTCCGGCCAGTAATTTTAGCCATGCATACTGTAATTTATTTGTATCCTGAAATTCATCAATCAGCACATGATTAAAACGGTTCTGGTAATGATTGCGCAATATTTCATTACTCTGCAGAATTTCATAACTGCGTAACATTAATTCCGCGAAATCCACTACACCTTCATTCTGGCACAAACTGTCATAGGCGGCATAACATTCAATCATTTGCCGTTCATGCGGGTCGCGAGCTGATAAACGCGAAGCACGCAACCCGTTTTCTTTTTGTGCATTAATGAATCCCTGCAGACTGCGCGGTGAGATAATTTCTTCAGCAATATTCAGTTGTTTGAGCAAGCGCTTGACTACAGAAAGCTGATCACCCATATCCAGAATCTGAAATGTTTTGGGCAGTGCTGTTTCCTGATGGTGCAGTCGTAAAAACCGATGGCACAGCCCGTGAAATGTCCCCAGCCACATCGCCCGTACCGAAACCGGTAACAGCGTGCTCAGGCGCAATTGCATTTCTTTAGCCGCCTTATTGGTAAAGGTAACGGCCAGAATACTGTGTACACTGGCCTGACCAGTCTGCAATAACCAGGCAATACGTGTGGTTAGTACTCTGGTTTTACCACTTCCTGCACCTGCCAGTACCAGTGCCGGTTGCGCAGGCCAGGTAACTGCGGCTAATTGTTCACTATTAAGACCGGTCAGCAGACCGGCAGAAGATAAAATTTCCATAGTGCTTATTGTAGCTGATTAAGCCTGAAAAATCGCTTTGAAAAATATGCTTATGGATTATTTTATGGTATTTATGCAGCACAAGAAGATTTATCTGACATCTGCACAAACTGAGCTTAAGCAGGACAATGGATGTTGCGTAAAATTCTGGCTGACAATACCAAAAAAGAGCAGAGCAAAAAATCAGCGCTTTGCCGAATATCTGCCCTGCTCCTTTAATAAATCAGATTGCCGGTTGCAGATTAGTCCGGCGTGCTGAGCGGGCTGAGTCCGGGTAAGTCGGCAAAGCTGCGTTCGCGCACAATCTGGCAGAAATTATCCAGATAGCTTTTATTACTGTCTGTTTCGCGCATGGCGGCATACAATTCACTTTGCAGCGGTATATCGCCAATCTGCCGTGCTACTACATAGCCTTTTTCCAGATACGGCATAACCGTCCAGTAAGGCAAGGCAGCAATGCCGCGCCGGCTGGAAACCAGCTGAATAATGGCTATCGTCAGTTCACTGTTACGCCGTGCCGGCTGTACCCCGGCCGGTTTTAAAACCTTACGCAGTAAATCCAGCATATCATCCGGTACCGGATAGGTGATCAGTGTTTCATTCTCAAAATCCTGAGCCTGCCATACACTTTTAGCCGCCAGCGGATGATCCTTCGCGCAAATGCCGACCATTTCATAGGCAAACAATGGCTGAAAAATAATCCCCGGCTGCGGAGCATATTCGGATACGATTGCCAGATCTGCACGGTGAGTCAGCAATAACCCAACCGGATCGGCCTGAAAGCCGGAAACAATATCCAGCTCTACTTTAGGCCACAGCGCCCGGAAAGCATCCATGGCCGGCATCAGCCAGTCAAAGCAAGTATGGCACTCTACCGCTACCCTCAGCTCCCCTGCCTCACCTTCAATTATCTGCGCCATATCCAGCTCCGCTACTGTAACCAGCGGCGTGATTTCTCGTGCCAGCTGTAGCAGCCGCACACCTACCGGAGTAAAGTGAATCGGGTTGGATTTACGTTCAAACAGGGGGGTACCATAAAACTGTTCCAGAACACGAATCTGGTGTGAAAGTGCAGACTGGGTCAGAAAAACCCTTTTTGCCGCCATCGATACGCTGCCGGTTTCTTCCAGAGCCAGCAAAGTGCGCAGATGGCGCAGTTCAATAATCGACTCCATGTTTTCCGCCTTTGATGAGTATTTTTAACTACAAATTCAAGTTAAAAAATTCATAAACAGCCAGACTGCTTATAAATATCATTTATATGAATAGAACAATAATTACCTTACTGATAGCCAGTTATCTATTTACAAACCGGACACCTGTATACCATATCATACTCTTGGATTACATTAGTCTGAAATATAGTATTAAAAAAATTCATACAGAACTGCAAAATTTATCGCTTGTCGTAATGTCATAACTCACGCACACTGGTCATTATTGAAATCCATCATTCGTAATAGGGAGAAACAAATATGAATACATTCCATCTGTCTGGTTATCCGCGTGTTGGTGCCAAGCGTGAATTAAAATTTGCCGTTGAAGCATTCTGGAAAGGCGCAAAAAGCGAAGCCGAGCTGCGCCAGACAGCGGCAGATATCCGCCAGAAAAACTGGGCAACCCAGATTGCCGCTGGTGCCGATCTGCTGCCGGTAGGTGATTTTTCATATTACGACCACGTACTGGATACGCTGTGTGCACTGGGCGCTATTCCGGCACGTTTTGGTTTTGACGCAGATAAACTGACCCTGTCTCAGTATTTTGAACTGGCACGCGGTAATGCCAGTCAGGTAGCAATGGAAATGACCAAATGGTTTGATACCAACTACCACTATATCGTACCTGAATGGCATCAGAACACCAGTTTCAAGGCCAATGCAGCCAGTCTGATTGCCCAGATAGAAGAAGCCAAAGCCACCGGACATGATATTAAACCTACACTGGTGGGTCCGCTTACTCTGTTGTGGCTGGGTAAAGAAAAAGATGCCGGTCATAATCGTCTGGAATTATTGCCGCGTCTGCTGCCTGAATATCAGAAACTGTTACGTGAACTGGCCAATGCCGGTGTTGACTGGATACAGATTGACGAACCGATTCTTGCCGTAGATATTGCCCGTGAGTGGCTGGATACCTTTGCTCCCACTTATCAGGAGCTGGCGATTACCGGTACCCGTATTATTATCGGCACCTATTTTGGCAGCGTTGCCGAACATATTAATCTGCTCAAAAACCTGCCGGTTAACGGCGTACATATTGATTGTGTGCGGGCACCTGAGCAACTGGCTGAATTTGCCAATGCATGGCCGGAAAATAAAGTATTGTCGGTTGGTCTGATCGACGGACGTAACGTATGGCGCGCCAATCTGCGTGAAGTGATAGAACTGCTGGCGCCGGTAGCTACTCAGCTGGGTAATAATTTATGGATTGCGCCGAGTTGCTCACTGTTGCACAGTCCGCAGGATTTAAGTGTAGAGGAGAAACTTAACCCTGAAATCAAAAACTGGCTTGCCTTTGCTGCCCAGAAACTACAGGAACTGGGTATCATCAAACAGGCACTGGCACACGGTAAAGATTCCGTACAGGAAGCTCTTGCCGCTTCTGATGCTGCGGCTGCCGGACGCAAAACCAGTAAACTGATTCATAATGATAAAGTTGCACAGCGCGTAGCCAGCCTGCGCGAACATGCCGACCAGCGTCATAGCCCTTTTGCACAACGGATTGAAAAACAACAGCAATGGATGAATCTGCCTTTGCTGCCAACCACCACTATCGGTTCATTTCCGCAAACACAGGAAATTCGTCAGGCACGCGCCGCCTTTAAAAAGGGTGAACTGAGTGCTGCCGATTACGAAGCGGCCATGAAAAAAGACATTGCCTACTGTGTTGAGCAGCAGGAGCAGCTGGATATCGATGTACTGGTACATGGTGAAGCTGAGCGCAATGATATGGTTGAATACTTTGGTGAACAGCTGGATGGTTACTGCTTTACTCAGTATGGCTGGGTACAGAGCTATGGTTCCCGCTGTGTTAAACCACCGATTATTTTTGGTGATGTGGCACGCCCGAAAGCCATGACTGTTGCCTGGTCTTCTTATGCACAATCTCTGACCAAACGTCCGATGAAAGGTATGCTTACCGGACCGGTAACCATGATGAAGTGGAGTTTTGTACGCAACGATGTACCATTAAGTCTGGTGTGCAAACAGATTGCGCTGGCACTGAACGACGAAGTACTGGATCTGGAAAAAGCCGGTATTCGTGTTATTCAGATTGATGAGCCGGCCATTCGTGAAGCCTTGCCGCTGAAACGTGCGCAATGGGATGAATATCTGGCCTGGGCATGTGAATCATTCCGCCTCACTTCCACTGATGCGGATGACAGCACTCAGATTCATACACATATGTGCTATTCTGAATTTAATGATATTCTGCCGGCTATTGCCAGCATGGATGCTGATGTAATTACCATTGAAACTTCCCGTTCTGATATGGAATTACTGGATGCTTTTGTTAAATTCAGCTATCCGAATGATATCGGTCCCGGTGTATATGATATCCACAGCCCGCGTGTGCCTACTGAAGCCGAAGTCGAACATCTGTTGCGTAAAGCACTGAAAGTCATTGATCAGCGTCGGTTGTGGGTAAATCCGGATTGCGGACTGAAAACACGCGGATGGCCGGAAACCAAAGCAGCACTGGAAGTTATGGTTAATGTAACCAAAAAACTGCGTGCAGAATTAACTGCATAATTCAGATTTAGCTTATCATACCGCCCCGGTTTGCCGGGGCGGTTTTGTATGCTCGATTGGTAGAATATACCAATAATATTTTAGTTAATTTTACTTTTAATCAAACAAGATAATCAGGCATCTGTATGTGCTTATAAATTGGAATATATCTGAGTAAATACTCAGTTCATCATATAAATACATAATTTATGCATATATCATTAAATATTACTGATATCCGATAAAATATTTATCCAATATCAGACAAACCCTATTCATTATTATTTACAATGAGTAAAAAAATTTAATCTAACTCAATTAATATAAACTACTAATAGTTTACTATTGTTGTAAATTTTATTTATTAATAGAATTTTAATTGTCATTTATCTAATGAAAATTTTTTAAATACTTGGGAGATAAAGTTGGCTAAAGGATATTTTTTAAGAGTTGGGGATCGTACGACTTGTGGCGGTAAAATTATCAGTGGTGACAGTATGATCTTATGGCATGGTAGTGCTGCCGCATGGGAGGGCGATTGGGTTACCTGTGGAAGACATAGCGGAACCTACCGTATTACCGGAGGAGTCGTCAATATGTTTAATCCAGCAAAAAAATTAGCTGGTTCAATCAGCAGTATCAGTACTTGTCCATGTAAAGCACGCTTAATTCCTTCCATAACTGACAGCTATATTGAAGACAGACTATCTAAATCTGTTAGCAGTATGCCGTATTCCCGCAGCTTTCATATTAAAACCCCTGAAAACGTTAATACTTATGGTGTGGCTTATGCTATCAAAACGGCTTCAGGTATCATAACGGGAGAATCAAACCGCGATGGACATATGCATACCGTACAAACTTCGCAGCCTGAGCAGATAGAAGTAAGCTATTTAGTTCAAACTGAGATAGGGATGTAATTATGGCAGAATTAAAAACCCATACTATGAAATCAGCACCCAAGACTAATCTGAATGCAGATATTTTTACCTTAGACCAGATTCCTGCTGCTATGGATAAAATGGGCTGGAAAGTTGCACCACAACTGATGCGGCACTGGTTTAGCGGAAAACCGGCTAAACCTTTCACTGACAAGACAAAAAATCTTTATGTAAGAGGACCGGCAATAAATATACCGCCAGAACATGTAAATGATTCTATTGTAAAAATGCAATGGGCAAGGCAATTTAAACCCGTGCAGAAGGGGCTTGATCATTTAATGAAAAATTGGGCAAATAAAAAAGGATTAGTAGAACTAAAAAAAAGGCTTATTCAGAATAATGGTATTCTCGAAAGACATACAGATGTTAAAAAGCTTGATACATTTACATATGTAAATTCTACTCCAATTGGAGACTATTACCTCGGCTTTGGAGAGACCATTAATGATTATTTTGGTGCGATAGGCAAGGCAACTTTAAAAGCTGTACCTCATGGTTATCAGGATAAATTTCACGGGGAAAATGTCTTTATTACTGAAGCTATCGGTTTTTATATAAAAGATACCTATGATTTTCTCGGTAATGAATTTTTGGGTGTCTGGCATAAAGATGGAGTACTTAACAAAAAACAGATGCTACTATATGTAGGCTATCAAGGAAGTCAAGATTGGGTAAGCATTGCTAATATGAATATGCAGTGGGCTGCGCAAGTTTATAATAGTGATTTCAGGAGATGGCAGCAAGTGAGAAATACCGGTGTTGATTTTATGGTTTTTTCAGATGTTCTCTGGCTTCCTCCTCTAGGAAAGGATAGGCGTATTTATTTAAATATTAAAAAATAATCTAGAAAGATTTTTTCAACTTTATGGGTGGTTTTGATTTTCTGTATTTTTTACAGGAAATTTAATTAGAATTTTTTAATCCTATGCTGAATACTGAAAGAGAATGTAAATTAATTATTTATAACCATTTCTGCAAAGTTGGAGCTTTTTAGTTTGGCTGTTTCCTGAATAGATATTGATGCCGGGTTTAAATCTTCCGGGAGTGATGAAAAATATTTAGCTGTTAAAAAAAAGTGATGGTTATGATGATATTAATATCAATATCAAATTAAACAAAACCATAGGAAATATTATGAAACATAATATCCATATATTTTTTGAAAATATACTACGCAAAAATGCTGTATTTAAAAAAAATATATTAGTGCTAATTATGGTGCTGTGGTGGTGGTTTTTCTCGTCCTCCAGTTTTTATGGTGATTTTAATCTGTGCGATACAATAAACGGTTTGGATGGTGAATATTACATAAATGTATATGAGCATCTGCCAACAACCCCGCTGGCGGTTTATGAATTGATACAGGGGAAGCGATATTTTTATGTTTTATATAACAAACAAGGTAAGAAAATATGGCATTCCCCCCATTATGCTTATCTATACGATAATGTAAGTCCTTTGTTTATTCCTACTAAAGACAGTAAATTATTAAGATATTCAGAAGAGGACTGGAGTGACGCTGATATAAAAAATAAAATCAAGGAAGTATACGGTGATATAGAGCATAATCAGCATTAAAGATGGAAACCAGTCTATAATAAAAGTATGGGGCGATGGATTATGAAAAAAAGTATAAAATGGATAAAAATGATAGGTTATTTTGCATTTTTCTATTGGCTGTGTCTGTTTTCGTCATCCAGTTTTTACGGAAATTTTAATCTTGACTCAACAGTAGAAAGTGAAGATGGTGAGTACTATGCCAATATATACAAACATCTGCCCACTTCACCAATTTCAATTGTAGAAATATTAGGTGGTAATAAATACTTCGTCGTTTTATACAATAAAAAGGGAGAAGAACTATGGAGATGCTCTTATTTTGAATATCTTAGTGAAGACACGATAATATATCAAGAAATTTTTTTCCCTGATAAAACGGGAAATAGTTTTCTATTTTTTACAAATCATGGTATAGATGGACAAGATTTTTCTACAACCATACGTAATCATAAAGTAGTGTCAATCAAATAATTTAAACCGGGTTAGCAAAATATTTGGATGCAGGATAGGATTAAGTCGATTTAACTCAAAAATCAAACGAGATAAAATATTAAATAATAAAAGCTCTTTTTTTGATTGCATATTTTATATCATAACAAATGACAAGAATTTATTTTATACGATAAATATTTGTAGTAAGTTGGAGCTTATTCAGTTTGGCTGTTTCCTGAATAGATATTGATGCCGGATTAAAATTTTCCGGGCGTGATGAAAAATATTTAGCTTTTTTAGAAAAAGTGATGGTTATGATGATATTAATATCAATATCAAATTAAACAAAACCATAGGAAATAAAATGAAACATAATATCCATATATTTTTTAAAAATATACTACGCAAAAATGCTGTATTTAAAAAAAATATATTAGTGCTAATTATGGTGCTGTGGTGGTGGTTTTTCTCGTCCTCCAGTTTTTATGGTGATTTTAATCTGTGCGATACAATAAACGGTGAGGATCGTGAGTATTACATAAATATGTATCAGCATCTGCCAACAACCCCGCTGGCAGTCTATAAATTGATACAGGGGAAGCGATATTTTTATGTTTTATATAACAAACAAGGTAAGAAAATTTGGCATTCACCTTATTATGCTTATGAATCCGATCATTTAATAACTGATTTTGTGCTACCTACTAAAAATAGTAATTCATTTAAATATTATGATGAAGAATGGAAAACAGTTGATATAACAAATCAAATAAATTAAGAATGCAGTAAGAGCATAATCAGCATTAACGGTGAAACCAGTCTATAATAAAAGTATGGAGCGACGGATTATGAAAAAAAGTATAAAATGGATAAAAATAATAGGTTTATTTGCTTTTTTCTATTGGCTGTGTCTGTTTTCGTCATCCAGTTTTTACGGAAATTTTAATCTTAATTCAACAGTAAAAAGTGAAGATGGTGAGTACTATGCCAATATATACAAACATCTGCCCACTTCACCAATTTCAATTATGCAAATATTAGGCGGTAATAAATACTTCGTCGTTTTATACAATAAAAAGGGAGAAGAACTATGGAGATGCTCTTATTTTGAATATCTTAGTAAAGAGGCGATATTATATCAAGAAATTTTTTTTCCTAATAAAACAAGAAATGATTTTCTATTTTTTACAGATCATGGTTTAGAAGGACACGATTTTTCTACAACCATACGTAATCATAAAGTAGTACTAATCAAGTAATTTAAATCGGGTTAGTAAAATTCTTGGATGCAGGATAGGATTAAGTTAATTTAACTCAAAAATCAAACGAGATAAAATATTAAATAATAAAAGCCTCCTTTTTTGCTTGCATATTTCATATCATAACAAATGACAAGAATTTATTTTATACGATAAATATTGGTAGGAAGTTGGAGCTTATTCAGTTTGGCTGTTTCCTGAATAGATATTGATGCCGGGTTTAAATCTTCCGGGAGTAATGAAAAATATTTAGCTTTTTAGAAAAAGTGATGGTTATGATGGTATTAATATCAATATAAAATTAAACAAAACCATAGGAAATAAAATGAAACATAATATCCATATATTTTTTAAAAATATACTACGCAAAAATGCTGTATTTATAAAAATTATATTAGTGCTAATTATGGTGATGTGGTGGTGGTTTTTCTCGTCCTCCAGTTTTTATGGTGATTTTAATCTGTCCGGTACAGTAGAAGGAGTGGATGATGAGTATTACATAAATATGTATCAGCATCTGCCAACAACCCCGCTGGCAGTCTATGAATTGATAAAGGGGGATCGGTATTTTTATGTTTTATATAACAAACAAGGTAAGAAAATATGGCGTTCACCTCATTATGCTTATCTAAGCGATGGTGGTATACATTCTTTTATGCTACCGACTAAAAAAAGTAATTTATTAAAATATTTTGATGAAGGCAGAAAAGTAGTTGATATAACAAATAAAATAAATTAAGTATACGGTAGTATAGTGCACAATCAGCGTTAAAAACGGAAATAACCAATCTATAATAAAAGTATGGGGTGACGGATTATGAAAAAAAGTATAAAAATAATAAAAATAATAGGTTATTTTGCATTTTTCTATTGGCTGTGTCTGTTTTCGTCATCCAGTTTTTACGGAAATTTTAATCTTTATACAACCATAAAAAGTGAAGATGGTGAGTACTATGCCAATATATACAAACATCTGCCCACTTCACCAATTTCAATTATGCAAATATTAGGCGGTAATAAATATTTTACTGTCCTATATAATAAAAAGGGAGAAGAGTTATGGAGAGTATCTTATTTTGAATATATTGGTGAAGAAGTAATGTATGAAATGATGTCTTTTCCTGATAAAACAAATAATGATTTTATTTGTGCGACAAATCATGGTTTAGAAGGACACGATTTTTCTACAACCATACGTAATCATAAAGTCGTGTCAATTAAATAATTTAAATCGGGTTAGCAAAATTCTTGGATGATTATTTATTTTTGTTTCATTTATAAAAAAATCATCTTAGCTTAAGAAGTTTCTTAAATGCAGGGCAGTAAATATAAAAATCTGGTTTAACTGATATAGAAGATATACAGGTATCAATAAAGCAATACCAGATGAATCAATCATTAAAATACCGATGAAACCAATTTGTAAATTGTGAAGTTAGATATATTCATTTTGATATCGCTGATATAACACAGATAGCAGCAACTAAGACATAGCATTAACCACAAATTCAATAAAAATATTGTGTTTTGATGGCCGTTGCCTGTCGGCTGTATAAAGCAGATGTACTTCTTTTGCCGGTGGTAAAAAATCTTGTAATATGGGGAGTAACTTATTTTGTCTGATGGCATCGCTAAGCATGGATTCGGGCAACATAGTAATACCCAGTCCTTCAATTGCGGCTTTTGCTAATATCAGAGTCTCATTGCTTTGTAATGAACCTGATATAGAAACGTTAACTTTTTTTCCATTTATCATAAATGGCCAAAGGTAATCATGTTTATTTGGATTCATGTACTGATAAATAAGACAATTGTGCTTCTCTAAATCCTTTGGTACAGACGGAACACCATGCTGAGCCAGATAACTGGGAGAAGCGGCAAAAGTGAGTTGATAGGGTTTTAATTTTCGCGCAATTAAACCTGAATCAGCTAATTGGCCAATACGGAACACAACATCAAAATTGTCCTGAACCAAATCTACATAGCGATCACTTAATTGAATATCAACTTCTACTTTGGGATAGCGTTTCATAAAATCGCTGATTACCGGTATTAAATTGTAATAACCATAGCTTACGGGAGCACTAATTCTTAAATTGCCTTTTGGCTCTTCACTGAATTGTTGTGCAAGTACTTTAGTTGCCTGGATTTCAGCTAAAATAGATAAGCATTTCGGGTAATATTGTTTGCCGAATTCTGTCAGATTTTGTGATCGTGTGGTTCGGTTAAGCAGTTTTAATCCTAAATAATTTTCTAAAAATGCTATGTATTTAGCAATCATTTGCGGTGATGTATTTAATGAAACGGATGCTGCGGCAAAAGAACCGGTTTTTACGGTCAGAATGAATGCTTGCATACATCGGAATAAATTCATATTGCCAACTTTCAGTTGTTAATCAATCAATTTTAATTGTATTTATTGCCTTTTAATTTGTACTGATAATACAGCGCACTATTTAGAAAAGGAAATATTACGATGAAAAAGATTGGCATTATCGGAGCAGGATTTATCGGTCAGGCCTGGGCAAAGCTATTTATGCAGGCAGGCTATCAAGTGATGGTGAGTAATTCCAGAGGGAAAAATACATTGTTCAGTGTGGCCAGCAGCATAGGCTGTGAAATTGGAAGCCAGGAAGAAGCTATTGAGTTTGCAGAAATTATTCTGATTGCTATTCCATTTAATAATTATCTGCAACTACCTGCTGAATCAATGAGTAATAAAATAATATTAGATACCATGAACTATTATCCCAATCGCGACGGGCACTGGCCGCAATTGGATAAGCGTGAAATTACAACCAGTGAATTGGTTGCTCAGCATTTTTCGAAATCCAAAGTGGTTAAAGTTTTTAATGCGATTCTGGCAAGAGATGTTATTAAAGATGCCAGACCAAACGATAAATTAAACAGAAGAGCCATTCCAGTGGCAGGCAATGATTTAACTGCTAAACAAACTATATTTAAAATATTGGATCAGGTCGGTTATGATTTTGTTGATGCCGGCCTGCTGTCTGATAGCTGGCGATTTGAGCGGGCTAAACCTGCTTATTGTGTTCCGTTAAATATCCGGCAATTACAAGAAGCACTGGAGCAAGCTCAAAGAAATATTGATTTACCTGAAAATTCATGGAAATAAAAAAGTGAATGTTACTAAGATATAAACAGGCTTCATTATTTTTCTATCCTGATTGAATTTGGTAATTAAACAAATTAAAAAGCCCGTAATAATCGGGCTTTTTATGAGTTATATAAATTCAGAAATAGTATTCGGTTAGCTTTTTTTGCCATCAGCCAGTAATCTGTTCTATGGTTAAAATTCATTAAATCAGCAGTTATTCGGTTTGCAATATTTTAATTAGTATTAACCAGAATAAAAACGCAGACTGCCACACAGGCAGTCTGCACAGGTTGTTCGCTGTTTTATATGGTTTAGTTAACCTGATATTTCGCCAGTGCCGCACGAATTTGTGGTAAGGCTGCTCTGGCAGCCTGTTCACCCAGCCGGATAGCCTGAGTTTTCTGGTCAAAACCGCCTACTGTACCCAGTTTCTGTACCTGAGGACGGATTACGACCTGAGCTTTGCTCAGTTCGCTGTTCAGGGCTGATGCGCTCATGATATTCAGGCTCTGGTCAAGATACGAAAAGAATCCCTGACTGGTCAGACGTGCCGGCTTAGCAGATATATCTACCGCGATAACTACATTGGCGCCCAGCTGTTTGGCTGCTGTGACCGGTACCGGAGCAACCAGACCACCATCGACAAAACTTTTATTGCCGATTACGGTGGGCTGAAAAACATTGGGTATACTGGCTGATGCGCGTACTGCCTGTCCGGCATTACCACTGTTGAAAACAGCCATGCGGCCGGTACCGAATTCAGTAGCCACTGCGCCGAAACGGATAGGAAACTGCTGAATCGGTTTATTGCGAACTTTATTGTTGATGTAATCCTGCAGTTTTTGTCCTTTGATAAAGCCGGATGTAGACAGTACTGGATCAACTAAATCGGTTTTATTCAGTATTTCAGCCTCAAGCTCCAGCCTGTCGGGACTCATACCGGAAGCATACATGCTGCCAACCAGCGCACCGGCACTGGTACCGGTAACAACCCGTACCGGAATATGGTTTTCCTGTAAGACTTTAATTACCCCTATATGTGCAAAGCCTTTAGAAACTCCGCCTCCAAGCGCCAGCCCGATAACAGCGCGTGGTTTTGCCGGAGCAGGAGGAGTAACCGGTGTGGTGTTTTTACAGGCAGTGATGGTAATGAATGTAGTAATAATAAGAATGTTATTACGCAATAATGCCGAGAATTTCATATTATATTAATGTTCGGATTCTAAGTTGTAGATGAGGGATAAAATTGTACTGGTGCCGTATTGTCGGGCAGTACCTGTTTTTTAACACCGTGTCCGTACACCAGCTCAAGTGTAACATTTTGAATATCATTGCTCTGCCATGCATCAGCCAGAATACGAACTGCATCGATTTCACTGTTAAATTGCAGACTTTGCCACAGTCCGGCTGTGCGCATGTCATCAATAAAGCGCTCTGCATTGGTGTATTGCAGAGTCAGCATATCCATGTCTGTTACCGGATCATAAAAACCGTGCTGAAACAACATGTCCCCAAGATCGTGCATATCGATCAGATTCGGTGTTTTCACTACTATACCCTCTGTACGCCAAAGTGTCATGACTTCTTTCAGGGTATCCGGACCAAAATGGCTGAAAAAAAGCAAACCATCCGGTTTTAAAGCGCCGGCCCAGTTTCTGATAACAGCCACGGGATCATTCTGGTGAATCAGACCAAGGTTACTCCAGACCATATCAGCAGACTGGTTGCCGGGAAGCTGGTCGGAAACGATTTGTGCAGGCAGATTGCTGTGGAGTTTTTGCCACCAGTTTTGTTTGGCTTTGCGAATAATCTGTGCTGCCTGTAAATAAGCCTCGCGACTGTCATACTCCTGAAAATGCGCATGCGGATAACGCATGCTGAGCAAACGGTAACTTTCATCACCGTCTGCTGCTGCCAGGATAATCTGTTCCGGCGGTTGTTTCAGAATACACAGACGTTCATCCAGCGTAGCGGCCAGATGTGCATGGAGAAACCAGTCTGGCTTGTGTGGCAGAGTTGTCATGTGTGTCGCTCCCAAAATTGGCACAGTGCACGGGCAAATTGATCAGGATGGCTTAAAAACGGTGTATGTGCAGCCTGTGGCAGGAGGCACCATTCGCTTTGCGGCAGCCGCTGATGAATGTATTCACCCATACGTGGCGGGGTAATGGCATCGCGATCACCATAAACCAGTAATATTGGACAGTTTATGCTAGTGAGTAAAGGGCGTAAATCAGCCTGTTCTAACGCATGCAAAGCCGCGTTAAGAGCAGCAGGCGGTCCATACTGACAAATAGCCGGTATCAGGCTGTTAACACTGGTTTGTACTGAAGTGTCTGCATACAGCA
The DNA here is from genome assembly GCF_016100575.1 of Snodgrassella sp. M0351. Lineage (NCBI taxonomy): Bacteria > Pseudomonadati > Pseudomonadota > Betaproteobacteria > Neisseriales > Neisseriaceae > Snodgrassella > Snodgrassella sp. M0351. Next base: position 28,551 of record NZ_JACFSG010000002.1, read on the forward strand.
TCTGTAATTGTAGAAACTGCTGCATGTATTTGGGATAATCTTCACGAAATTTATCGGCCATAATATTGAGGCTGGTGCGTTTCAGACCTTGCGGGTAATCGCTGCCGGCCAGCAGTCTGACCAGACTGGCAGTCAGACACAGTGTGGCTACTTTCTCCGGATAGCGGGCAGCCAGAGTCAGTGCCACCATCCCACCCAGTGACCAGCCAAGCAGATGTGCAGGAGCCATAAGCTGTGCGGCCAGCTGGTCTGCAATACTGTCTATACTGAAATTGCCGTTAAACGGTGCACAGCCATGCCCGGGCAGGTCCGGGGTATACCAGTTTTGTTGCCATGGGGCGGGCAGATATGCCTGTAAAGGGTCGAATATATGGTGGTTAGCGCCCCAGCCATGTATTAATAACGTTCGCGAAGGTGTGATCATGAGTATAACTTCATTGCTTACTTCATTCTGGCACGCCTGCATCGGCGCACCGCACTGTTTATTATGCCACGATTGTGCGGATGTCTCAGGTTTGTGCCGGGCATGCCGGCAGGATATGGCTGCTTTGCGGCGTTCTGATACTGATATCTGTCTGCGTTGCCGTGCCGGCAGGCTGACAGCCGGAGTGTGTGAACAGTGCGGCCAGAAGTGGCCTTTTACAACTTTATATGCCAGTTACCGTTATGCCGCACCATTACAGCAAATGCTGCGTGCATTTAAGCATCAGCGGCAGCTTGCTTTACTGGATACGCTGGCAGCACTGATGCTGGCACAGCCGCCGCAGTGGCTGGAGAAGGTAAAAATAGATGCTGTACTGGCTATGCCGCTGAGCCGCAGGCGCCTGTTTGAGCGTGGTTTCAATCAGAGCCAGTTACTGGCTGCAATCATTGCCAGACACTATACCTTGCCGGTAGTGACACCAGACTGGATAGAGCGTTGTCACCGGCCACCGCAATCAACTTTAAAAAAATCAGCACGTTTGCATAATGTACGCGGTGTATTTCGCCTTAATAGCGCAGTTAAAAAACGTAACTTGTTGTTAATAGATGATGTTGTGACCACCGGCGCAACAATTTTTGAATTGGCTCAGACCCTTAAGAAATCAGGTGTTGCGCAGGTTTATGTCTGGACACTCGCACATCCGGAATGAAAAAATCTTTGACAGACTGAAGTCTGTTTGGCATAGTGTCGCCCAGTTAAATACCTGATTCAATTGTTAACTGCATTACAACCAAGGCGATTTTGCCGGTTAGTAAGCGATTTTCAGAACCCGCCAGTGTGCTGTTTTAATCACAGCCGGTGTTTGTTCTTGCCAATTGAGGCACCAGCCTCTTCTGCCACATTTTAAAGTGGCTGCCACTGTTTTTTGCTGTCTTAGTAGAAATTCAGTCTTTACCGGACTATGTATTGTTTACCCGCAAATGGTAATTGCGTGTCTGGTTTTTGCGTCTTTTACTCAAAGAAACGGAAATACGGTTTGATCAGAATTAAATTGTTATTTATTAGTGTTGCCATGGTACTTGGATTGAGTGCGGCATATGCCGGACCATCAGGTAATTTGTCTGCACCAGTTTATCATCCCAAAAAATCAGTATCTAATCTTACAGTAGTACCCGCAGAGCATCTGCATAAAACAGCTAATCTTAGCTATCAGGTAGCGGGCAAACGTTATTATCCGCTACAAAAAGTGGCCAGTTTCAGTCAGGTAGGTAAAGCTTCCTACTATGGTAAAAATTTTCATGGCCGTAAAACTTCATCAGGTGAGCGCTTTGACAGCCAGATGCTGACCGCCGCCCATCCGACTTTACCTATCCCCAGTTATGCACGGGTAACAAACCTGTCCAATGGAAAGACAGTGGTTGTGCGTATTAATGATCGTGGTCCCTTTCATGCTAACCGGGTAATGGATGTATCCTATGCTGCCGCACAGCAGTTAGGTTTTGTACGTGCCGGTACTGCTCAGGTACGGGTAGAGCAGATTCTGCCCGGAGAGCGTCTGCAACCGGCAGGTACCAGTGGTAATATTTACGTGGATCTGCAGAAATTTGACAGTAAGGAGCAGGCTCAGAAATATCTGAAAACCACTTCACGTCATTTACAGAGTGCAGGAAGCGAACAGCAGGCTAAGCTTGTGAAAGTTCAAAACAGCTATGTTGTCCGCATGGGTCCGTTTAAACAACAGCAGCGTGCCGATGAGGCCAAAAAATCAATGCTGACTGTATTGTAAAATTGCTCAAGCTCAGAAAAAAGCCCGTGATATGATGCACGGGCTTTTATATATCTGGCTGTTGGGAAGGGAATATCATGATTAGCCGTTTACGCGGAATCATATTGGAAAAAAATCCGCCGGTAGTGGTACTGGATGTTCATGGCGTAGGCTATGAAGCTCAGGTTTCCATGCAAACCTTTTATACTTTACCGGCCGCAGGTGAAGAAACTGCACTGTATACGCAGCTGGTCGTGCGTGAAGATGCTCATCTGCTATTTGGTTTCGGCTCCCGCGAAGAACGGGAAACATTCCGTGCGTTAGTAAAAGTAAGCGGTATCGGAGCCAAAAGTGCTCTGGGTATTTTATCCGCACTGACCAGTGAGGAGCTGGCTGCCGCTATTGCTACTGAAGATATCAAACGCCTGACAGCTGCACCAGGCATCGGTAAAAAAACCGCAGAACGCATGGTACTGGAATTGCGTGGCAAACTTGCCGCTGCCAGTGATGATGCTACCGGTTTGTTTACACAGAATACAGCCGGCAATAACGAAGATATTATTAATACATTGCTTGCTTTAGGCTATACCGATAAAGAAGCCCGTACTGCCTGTAAAAATATACCGGCAGGTACGGATGTCAGTGAAGGTGTACGGCTGGCTTTAAAAAACATGCTATAAATTAATTTGCTTTATAATCATATACGCCACCACGGGAATTTGTATGGCATCTAAATTGATTTTGCTGGATCAGGATGGTGTTCTGGCCGACTTTGAGCAGGGAGTAAGACAACTATGGCAGCAAACCTATCAGCAACCGCTGCCTCTGACAGAACGCAGACATTTTTACCTGCGTGATGATATGGCTCCCGAATTTCACCGACAACTGGCGCAAATTTATAGCAGTAAAGGTTTTTTTGCTTCATTACCGCCTATGCAGCATGGTATTTCAGCAGCTAAGCGCCTGCTGGAGGCCGGCCATGATGTGCGTATTTGTACCTCGCCTATACAGGATTATCACTATTGTGTATCCGAAAAATTTGACTGGGTATGCCAGCATCTGGGTGAAGACTGGATGCAGCGCATAATTCTGGCCAAAGATAAAACCTGGGTGCGCGGCGATATTCTGATTGATGATAAACCTCAGATAAGCGGCAGTCTGGTGCCGCAATGGCAACACTGGATTTATGATCAGCCCTATAATCGGCATCAGACTGAATTGTATCGGATAAACTGGGAACAACCGGAAACATGGTCTGAATTACTAAATAATTAAGTTCGGTGACCTGACTATATAAAACAGAGAGGCTGGAAACTACAATGCAAACAATTTTTTTAACATCTTACATTGCCGGAACCGGTCAGAAGCTTGCCGATTTTATGCAGAACAATAAAATTAACAGCAAGCGTGTTCTGTTTATCCCTACAGCCGGTAATGTTGAAGGCTACACAAAATATATAGATGAAGGTAAATCAGTATTAACACAGCTTGGATTGAAACTTGATTTACTGGATATTGCTACAGCGGATATCCGCCAGTGCCATACTGCTTTTTCGGCAGCAGAAATCATTTGCATAACCGGCGGTAATACATTTTATTTATTGCAGGAACTGAAAAGAAAAAATCTTGACCGGCTGCTTGCTCAAAGAATTGCTGAAGGCTGCGTTTATATTGGCGAATCTGCCGGTGCAATTATTCTGGCAGCAGACATAGAATATAATAAAATAATGGATGACAGCAGCCTGGCTCCGGAACTGAACAATTATACAGGTTTAAATTGCATCGATTTTTATCCTCTGCCGCATTATATTGATGAACCTTTTGTCCAGTCAGCCCGACAAACCTATGCAGAATATAGTAAATATTTGAATTTAGTAACTTTTAATAACTCTCAGGCTATTGTTGTTATTAATCATAATTATGTGGTGGTGTAAATTCAGAGTTGTAAATACGCAGCCAATCCAGTTTGTTCTGTCTGATTTTTAGCCTGTACAGAAGTACTTTAAGGCAAAACTATCTGAATAAAATAAATAATAGTATCGCAGCACATTATCAAATAAACCTCTGTAAGCTACAATAGCACAATTATTCCAATGCCAAAGATTGGTTGTGATTCAGCTTTGGCCTTATATCGTATTCAGGAAAGCCCATGTTTGGATTTTTTAAACGAAAAAAAAATACTGAGCCAGTTGCTGAGCAGCCCGTATCGGTTCCTCACCAGCAGGAAAACTCAGAACAATTACAGAATATAGCTGATGATTCTGCTCAGACTGAAGTAATACCGCAGCCTGTACCGGATATCAGTGATCCTGTTGCAGAAAAACCTGAGCAGGCAGACACCGCTCCCGTTCAACCACAGACCGAAACAGAACAAGATATTATTGTACCCACAGCAGTAGATGAACCGGCAGCCATTGCTGTAACAGACGATACTGCCTCACCCGTTCAGACACCTGTCGCTACTGAAAACACAGTTGTGATAGCTGCTGAGCCAGATACAGTGAGTGAGCAGACAGAAAAACCGGCTAAACTGAGCTGGGCTGCACGACTAAAACAGGGGCTGAGCAAATCCCGCAATCAAATGGCCAAATCTCTGGCTTCTGTATTTGGCGGCGGTAAAATCGACGAAGATTTGTATGAAGAACTGGAAACCGTATTGCTGACCAGTGATATGGGAATTGAAGCCACAGAAAAACTGCTGGCACAGGTGCGCCAGCGGGTTACCCTGAAAGGGCTGAAAAACGGAGATGAGCTGCGCAGTGCTCTGAAAGATGCTCTGTATGAATTACTGTTGCCGCTGGATCAGCCACTGATTTTACCGGATGATAAAAAGCCCTTTGTGATTATGATGGCCGGTGTGAACGGTGCCGGTAAAACTACCAGTATCGGTAAATTGGCGAAATATTTTCAAAGTCAGGGTAAAAGCGTGCTGCTGGCTGCCGGCGATACCTTTCGTGCAGCAGCCCGCGAACAATTGCAGCAATGGGGTGAACGCAATAATGTCACCGTGATTGCTCAGGCTTCCGGCGACTCAGCAGCAGTCTGTTATGATGCTCTGGAGGCGGCCAAAGCACGCGGTATTGATGTGGTACTGGCAGACACTGCCGGTCGCCTGCCTACTCAGTTGCATCTGATGGAAGAAATCAAAAAAGTAAAACGCGTCCTGCAAAAATCCTTGCCTGACGCTCCGCATGAAGTCATGCTGGTACTGGATGCCAATGTGGGTCAGAATGCTATCAATCAGGTTGTAGCCTTTGATGATGCACTCGGATTAACCGGTCTGATTGTTTCCAAACTGGATGGTACGGCCAAAGGCGGTATTCTCGCGGCGCTGGCAGCCAAGCGACCGGTTCCGGTACGCTTTATCGGTGTGGGCGAAGGTATTGATGATTTACGCCCGTTTAATGCCCGAGCATTTGTGGATGCATTAATTGAGGATGAATAAATTTTTGACAAATTTAAAAAGCTAGTTAAATTTATAACTAGCTTTTTCTTAGTTAATTAGACTGAAAGCTATGCTCAGCAGCAAGTAACATTTATTTTAAATTGAATTATAATCATAGCCATTCCTTAGGGATGAGACCATTTCCTTGTTCTTTCCAACAAGCTGCTTCATAAGTATCTTCTATATCTCCCCAAATAGATTTATCTGCATGTTCAAGTACAATTATTTGAAAGTTAAAATTACTCCTTTGTAATGCTGAAGACAAAACCTCAAAGATTTTTTTTGTGGCCGAAATATCATTTTGCGTTACTAATTGAGTTGATAAATTATCAATATTAAGTTGATCTAATAGGTTTTCACCTGAAGATGTGCTTGGAAAATATACTTGGCTAGGTTGATCTATTACTATGAAACTAAATGGAGGTAAATTCATTTTTTCTGATGTTGACAAGAACTGATGTATTGCTAAAAATGCTGAGATATGGTACCCCATCCAATTGGCACCACTACCCACTTCCCATAAGTATTCTTTTTTTCTACTATCATTTGTTAAATCGAAACTTAATGTCAATTCTTTTGGATCTAATTTAACTTTTTCATGCTTTTCAAGTTGAAATTGAGATGCGTAAAATTGAATAAATGAATTAATACGTGAATATGTCTTAAACTGATGGTTTTTAATAGTTGGATTAGATAAATAATTTTCTAAAATATGAATTTTTTGTTGCAATTCTCTTATTCTATTATCAATATCATCGTTAACATTAATTTTATTTAAATATGTTAATGCTTCTTCAATTCTTCCTAATAATATAAATATTTGTTTAAAAGAATCTCCATCAATTTTGTTAGAATCAATGATATCATTTTTTTTTCTTCGTACTTCCGATAATATCGTTGTTTTATCGGTTATTTTTTTCTTTAATTCTATACTACTATTATCAGTAATTGGATTATTAAATAATGCATTCGATAGCGTATTAATTTCAGAAACCTTAGTTTCCAGATTGTTTACTACAGTTGATAAAAAGCCAGTTTCTTCACCACAAGCAATGCATTTTCCATTAGGTAATAAATTATTTTTCAACCATTCAAAATCAGTTAAATGATTTTTTTCTGTTTGTACTGCTAAGGCAAAATCTTGGCCTTTAAAAAAAAGTTGTTCGTAGTTTTCTAAAGTAATTCTGAGATCGAATAATTCTTTTTGAATCTCTGATTCTTGCTTTATTAATCGATTATATTCATCATTTGTATAAAAATAATTTGATTTATGCTTAAGAAAATCCAAATTATCTTGTTTATATAAATCATAAATACTTTTTAGATTTTCGATTTTTGCAGACAAAGGAATTTCAGATGAATCTCCAGATGGTGTTGATAGCCACCCATTTTCAATACATTTATTCCATAAACGCTCAATATCAAATCTTCTGCTTTCCAAATGGATTTGTTTAGCTTGTTTCTTCCTTTGTAATTTTTCTAACTCCGCTGTCAAAATTTCACATTCTTTTTTATTTTTCATATATTCTCGGTCATGAATACCTAAAGCTACTGGTAAAACTTTTTTTAGCTTTTCTCTATTATTGTAAGTATCAGCCTTGAAAAATAAAGCATACGGATTTGCTACAATATGTTGTGGTAAAAAATTGAATGCAGCAATATCTCTGTATGATGCTTTCCCATCAAATCCAATAGGCGTATCTTTTTCAGCAAAAGTTAAATCACTTAAATTTGAAAAATTATTAAATTTACTTTTGATAGTCTCTAGATTGTAATTAGCCTTTAGTTTAATTGGTAATACATTGGTGTAATGTTCAAAATAAAAACGATTATTAGCTGATTTATTATTAGGTGTTTCTCGGGCAATAATATATTTTTCACCCTTGATGTCAATTATAATGCCAAACCATTGAACACTATCTCTAATTATCCCAACAGGGATGGCACATTTACTTGAACCAAGACAATAATCAATAATCGGGATAATAGCAGATTTGCCTGTTCCACTAATTCCATGAATAAAATTTAATTTATCCTTTTTAAAATCTATTTTTTGAATTGTATTTTTTGAATTTAATGGCCATAATAATAATGAATCTATCATTAATTGCATATTGAATTTCCCAAAAGTAAATGATAAATTGAAACTGTGTCCATATTTGCATACCAATTTGCTAAACGTTTAATAGCTTTAATCATATCTTTTGGCATGTTATTCTTGATACTTGAAGGTAGTTTTTTAGAAGTTCTTACTAATGTTACTTGATGATTAATATCAACATTTATAATGGATACTAATCCTGTTGCTAAAGCTAAGTTTAAACCTTGTATTGTAGGGCCAGAAAAATTGGTAATTCGCTGTTTTAACTTTATTCGGATTAAGGGATTTTCTTCTATAACGGTATTTAAATTCGTGGTAAATTTTCTATTTTGTATAGCTTCTCTACTTGACTTATGCCAAACAAAAGGTAAAACTAATAGGAATAACATTAAATCAGGATTGCGCTTAGAATTTTTTTCTATTAATTCATCAAAAAAATAAATTTGTAAATAACAAGATAACATACTATTGTTAAGATTATTTTTATCCAGATAAGTCATATTTAAAATTCCTCATCTTTAATAAATCTATCATGCCAATAAATAAAATATTTATTTTCTCTATTATTGGCTAGAAAATGATAATGTCCTTGTGTAAAATAAGGCTGATAGGTACTATTTTTATCTAATGGTGCTAAATACTCAGTACTATTAGTATTATCATATATTTGTTCATATTGACTGATTTTCTCACTATCATTAATATTTAAAAAATCATACTTTACTAATTCATTTTGCCAGCGTTGATATAATAAATCTTCACGTTCTTCCCAGGCTTTTAATGGTATATCTCCAATACCTTCTAGTCTTACTTTTTCAGAATAAAAAGCCCAATAATTTTCTAAAGCTCGATTATTATAAGATGTGGTTTTATTAATACTACATAGCTGTTTTATGAATAAAAAATTGTTATTATTATTGTTTGTTAGATATTCTTTATATGCAGTTTTAAAAAAAGGTTGTTCACAGAAGCGGTTTCGCTTCCTTTTAATTATTTCTTGATTAAGAAGATTTTCGTAAGTTTGAGTTATTAGTTGAACCGGTTGTTTGCTTTTCCATGTTTGTATACATTCATCTATCATATATCCTAATATGGATTTATAAATATCTTCAGATTCTTGAATTATATCTGTCGGAATGTGTAATAAATTAATTGTTGCTGATTTAGGATCTCGAGCAGACTTAGTTTCTATTTCAGTAAGTAAAGTTATGTTTTTAACTAAAAATTTAAGCTCTTCATCTGAATGTTTTAAAACTTCTGTTATTGTTTTTTTTAATTTATTATCTCCATGACGATTAATGATGTTCTTCCCTTGTTCTTTAAGATTTATTAAAGCATTGCTAATTTCTTTATCGCTATTAGCCTTAGATAATTCATAAGCCAATGTATTTTCATCAATTTTTTTGTTTGATATTAAACAGTATGTAATTTCTTTATATTTTTTGCGATTTTCATCCATGAATGTTAACCATATATGAAGAGTATGCCAGAGGTTATAACTACTGTTTTGATATGGTTGGTTACTATTTTGGATCGAATGCTTATCCTGTTCAAACAAAACTTCTACTTCTCCATTTTCTAAATAAATTTCTTCTACTACATCATCAGCTGTTTCAATTCCAATAATTGTCTTGTCCGTTTCACAAGAAAAAATACGATATAATGCACGTTCCATCTGATACATGAACCCTAAAATTTTGGAACTAGCATCTTGCGTAACTGAGTCTGCCTTTTTAGTACTCATTTGCATCTTCCGTGTAGATGAAAAACATTTGATAAATAAAGTTGACTATATTTAATAATAATTCATATATATTATCAATATATAAATCAAATTTAGTTATATCCGACTGTATTTGTTGTTTTGAAAATATAATTACTCGTACAATAAAAATAATAAAAGATATAGGTCGACTTTTTTAATATTTAACTAAATTTATTAAAATAATTATAAAATATACTTGAATAGACTGCTATTTAAATTTCTATAACAGTCTATAATTAATAAATAATAGATATTATTTTAAGCTAAAGCCGCAGTGGCGTAACAGTGCATCGATTTGCGGTTCACGGCCGCGGAATGCTTTAAAGGATTCCATCGCCGGACGGGAGCCGCCGACAGCAAGTACTTCGTGCCAGAAGCGTTTGCCTGTTGCCGCTGCATTCGCTTCTTCTTCAAAAGCAGCATAAATATCCGCAGAAAGCACTTCTGCCCAGCTATAGCTGTAATAACCGGCAGAATAACCACCGGCAAAGATATGGCTGAAAGAATGAGCAAAGCGGTTAAAATCTGGCTGAGGCATCACGGCTACCCGACGGCGTACTTCCTGCAAGGTTTGCTGCCAGTCACAACCCGGATGGCTGTAGATTTCCATATCAAACTGAGCAAACTCCATCTGGCGCAGCATCCAAAGCCCACTCTGGAAGTTTTTTGCGGCCAGCATTTTCTTATAAAGCTCTTCAGGCAGTACCGCGCCGGTATCCTGATGGCAGCTCATGCCGGCAAGCACATCATATTCCCAGACAAAGTTTTCCATAAACTGGCTGGGCATTTCCACTGCATCCCATTCCACGCCATTGATACCGGAAACTCCCAGTTCATCTACCTGAGTCAGCAGATGATGCAGGCCATGACCAGTTTCATGGAACAGAGTCAGGATTTCTTCGTGGCTCAGGCGTGCGGTATTGCCGGCTACAGGCGGCGTGAAATTGCACACCAGATACGCAATAGGTGTTTGCAGCTGGCCGGCATGATTGCCTGTTATAAAACGACGGCGGCCGCGGTAATCATTCATCCATGCACCGCCACGCTTACCGGCTCGTGCATACAGATCCATGTAGACGCCACCGATGATGGCCCCGCCCTGTTCAAGTTCGTAATAGCGAACATCAGGATGCCATACCGGTACCTGTTTTTCGATGAAATGAACGCCATACAATTTATCAATCTGGGCAAACAGACCCGAGAGAACGCGATCAGCCGGAAAATATTTTTTTACTTCAGTCTGGCTGAATGCATATTTAGCCTGACGCAGTTTTTCACTGGCATAGGTCATATCCCATGGCTGTAAATCATCCAGACCGAGATGTTCTCGTGCGTATGTTTTAACTTCAGCCAGATCTTTTTCAGCAAAAGGTTTGGCTCTGCTCGCCAGATCCTGAAGAAAGGTCATCACCTGTTGCGGTGTATCAGCCATTTTGGTTGCCAGCGATAATTCTGCATAGTTTTGGAAACCCAGTAACTGAGCTTCGCGTGCGGCAATCTGCAGAATCCGGTTGATATTGGCGGTATTATCCCATTTAGCCTCGCCAAGCTCACTGGCCCGGGTTGAATAGGCATGATACAGCTGCCGGCGCAATTCGCGATTGTGGGCATATTGCATTACCGCCAGATAATGCGGCATTTGCAGCCCGATTTTATAGCCGGCTTTACCTTCTGCCTGTGCCGCAGCGGCAAACATGGCCAGTGCCTCTTCTGTTAATCCGCTGACTTCGCTATCCTGTGCAAAGTCGGCATCTGTGCTGGTCTGACCGGATGTGTTTTCCTGACCAGCCAGTTCTGCGCCATTAGCAAAATACAATGCAAATGCATCAGTGGCGTCCAGAACATTCTGACTAAAGGCTGCGGAAAGCTGGGTACCTTCTGCCTGTAAGGCTGCAAACTCCGCCTGTTCCTGTTCCGGCAGCTCTGCACCGCTGAGAACAAAATCTCTTAAATCATGGTTCAGTTTGGTTTGCTGTGCCGGGCTCAGCTGTGCATATTCTGCACTGGCTTTGATGCTTTTAAAGCGCTCATATAAGGCAATATCCTGACTGATCGCAGTAAAAAATTCGCTTACTTTAGGCATCAGTGCATTATAGGCCGCACGTAACTCAGGTGTATCTGCCACGCTGTTTAGATGGGCAATAACACTCCAGATACGACCAACACGTTCAGTAATACTGGTTAAAGCTTCTACGGTGTTATTCCAGCTGGCATCAGGCTCAGCTTTCAAGGCGGTGATAGCGGCAGCAGCCTGCTGCATGGCTTCGGTCATTGCCGGCTCAATATCTGCAGCCTTAATGGCATCGAAACGGGGTTCACTATCCAGATTCAACAAAACATTTTCAGACATAGTATTCTCAACAGAAAAATACCTGTAAATTTGCGGTTTTTCAGGTAAATCGGGTGGAAAGAGCAGGAGCTTATATTTATCTTCTGCTATAAATAATATTGCATAATGTAACAGGATAAGGTCAAAAACATGAAAAACAATATTCGTTCTTATTTAGATACGCAACCACAAATTGCCGATAGTTGTTATATAGATGATATGGCTGTGGTTATCGGGGATGTAATTTTGCAGGAAGAAGTATCTGTGTGGCCGTTTGCGGTGATTCGCGCAGATGTGAACAGTATGCGTATTGGTGCCAGAAGCAATATTCAGGATCACTGTATGCTGCATGTCAGCCACAAAACAGCAGCCAAACCGGATGGCTCACCATTGGTGATTGGTGAGGATGTTACTGTAGGTCATCATGTTAATCTGCATGGCTGTACGATTGGTAACCGGGTGCTGGTGGGGATTAATTCGATTGTTCTGGATGATGCGATTATTGAGGATGATGTGATGATTGGTGCCGGTAGTCTGGTACCCCCGCGCAAACGTCTGGCGAGCGGTTATCTGTATCTGGGTACTCCGGTACAGCAAATCCGCCCGTTAACGGAAAAGGAGCGAAAATTTTTATTATATTCAGCATCGCATTATGTTAGACTCATGAAGAGTTATTAAGTTAACCCTCTAATTAAAGGACTATAAAAAATGAAAAAATTCTTGTCTTTAGGTTTATTATGCAGCCTGCTGGCGTTGGCAGGCTGTGCCAGCGATGGCTCAGATAAAGGGCAAACCCAGGTGTACGGGGATATCAAAACCGGTGTGGAAACATCACATACCAGTCATTAATTTATTTAGTCAAGTTAATTCGATGTAAATGAGTAGCAGAGTAATACTAAAATAGATGAGTGTCGTAAAATGGGTATTATATGCAGTTGGAAAATGCAAAATTTGCACGGAACAATTGTTATATTAATGAAGTTAAGCTAGATTGTGAAAATAGTTTTTCAAACCAACCGTTAAAGGACACAATGATGAAAAAGCTATTGGGAATTGGTGCCGTACTGGCTGCTCTGTTACTAACTGCCTGCGCTACTACAAATTCTGATACTAAAGCTGCTCCGTACAGTGATGTACAGGCTGCTGTAGAATCTAACTAAGCAGTAGTGATTAAATAAGTGGTTGGATTCGCTGGATAAATAATTCCAGCAAATCCAGCCACTTTTTTGTATAAAGTAAGCGGACAAATGCCGGTATAAAAAAATTGACAGATATCATCAGAAACGAAATAGGATTGAATAAAGAGACATCGGCACTCAGAGTAGTGCCGGTTAGCTCTAAATGAGGCATGTTATAGATTTGCATGTTTGAGTGTCTGCGACACTCAAAATCTGTTCAGAAATAATTTTTTATTTTAAAGTTAATGATTTTTGCCGGCCTGATTTAGCTAAATATAAGCTGTTCAGAAATAGCCTGAATGCAATAAATATATTATTCATATTGGCGGAAGATCTACAGCGTATATCAATTCAGACTATTACTTTTAACTTTCAAAACATAGGCTGATAAACATACGCAGTTTAATCAACAGAATTTTTGATATTGGTCTCATCAATAATCTGATAGTAAACAGAAAAATATCCCAACACTATATTGGTTGTACTGATACAGATAATTAAATTACTTGAATAATGTTGGACTTAATATCAGCAAATAAAAATTTTTCCAGCCTTAAGCAAGATACTTGTAAGGCTGTAGCAGAGCATGATTAGCCTCTTGTATTCCGGAACTGATAAAAGGCAGTCAGACTGCCTTTTATACTGATTGGCGATTTTAGCAGATCGCTTAATCACCCTTAATGAGTGATGTAGTTGTGCCGTCCGGATGCACTTCTTGCAGAATAACCCCGCATTGGGCTGATGCAGATGCCGCGATGGCCTCGTAATCTTTACCCGGTTCGGCTACAAAAGTAAGTTTGTTACTCTGGCAGGAGGGCTGATAGGAAATGATTTTGCCATCGTTATGAGTATTATTAACATTGGTCAGACCAATAATGGCATTGGATATGGTAATCGGTACATTAGCTGGAATGGTGAATTCACGGTAGTACAGCTTAGACAAATTATGATTATGTCGTTTCATTGTATCCAAAGTAGCCGTTGCCGGTATACCAATGGTGCTATTACGAGCCAGGCCTAATGATGAAGCGAATGCCCCGCCTAAAGTACCACCGGTTGATTCTTTTACCTCATGTCCCTGAAAACTGTATTTCATATTAGTCGGTTTGCCATTCTGCCCGAAGATGCGTATCCGTGCCTGTTGCGAACTATCATCTGAAGCATCCTGTGCCATGACCAAATTAACATTGAAACTTAAGAAAAAACTGATTATCAGGAATTTTTTCAGGCTGAGTCTGGATTTGTTTTTTTTGATAAAAAACATATGAGTACTTTCTGAATAATTGAGGGTAGAAAAGTTAATAATAAAGTGATATATCAGAATAATTAACTGATATTACTCTATATTCACATAAATAAATATTATTTATCTGCATAATTTTTTTATAGCTGAAACGGTTCAGCCTGATAGAGTGATTCAGATTAGTGTTATGAAATGTGTAATAAATTATAATGCAGATTGGTGTTAATGCCAATATCATGATAATATAAATCTGATACCAACCGGATTGCTGTTTTCCGGTTATTTGCTGCGCAGCACTGGCGGATCATTGTAATCAATAACTGATGCCTGAAAAAAGCAGATTTGATTTCAATAAGTGCAAAGAGAATATGCATATTAATATCGGGAAATTCAGATGTAATTTACGATAAATAAATATATATCCGCATAAATAAACACCATAACGGACACAGTAATTTGTCTCCGTTATGGTGTTTGCTGTTCAGGTGAATTATGTCTGGCTGCCACCCACAGTCAGACCGGCATCAATACGCAGCGTGGGCTGTCCCACACCTACCGGCACGCTTTGCCCGTCTTTACCGCAGATACCTACACCACTGTCCAGACTACTGTTATTGCCTATCATACTAACGTGTTTTAATACTTCCGGACCACTGCCAATAATGGTGGCTCCTTTTACCGGATATTGTAGCTTACCGTTTTCAACCCACCAGGCTTCCGAAGCACTGAATACAAATTTACCACTGGTAATATCTACCTGTCCGCCACCAAAATTAACCGCATACAAGCCCTTATCGACAGAGGCAATAATCTCTTCCGGATTAAGCTGGCCGTTTTCCATATAAGTATTGGTCATGCGCGGCATCGGTGCTGAGGCGTAATTTTCACGCCGGCCATTACCGGTGACGGAGACGCCCATTAAACGTGCATTGGTTTCATCCTGCAAATAGCCGCATAAAATACCATCTTCAATCAGTACCGTACGCTGTGTAGCATTGCCTTCATCATCAATATTCAGCGAACCACGGCGTTCGGCAATATTACCCTGATCAACAACAGTCACACCTTTAGCCGCTACGCGTTCACCTAAACGGCCGGCAAACGCACTGGTTCCTTTGCGGTTAAAATCACCCTCCAGACCATGACCTACAGCTTCATGTAACAATACACCAGGCCAGCCATTGCCCAGTACTACCGTCATCTGACCGGCAGGTGCCGGACGGGCTTCCAGATTGGTTAGTGCCTGAGCAACGGCTGTATCTACATATGATTTAAGCATGGCTTCATCAAAATAACCCAGATCAAAGCGGCCGCCACCGCCACTGCTGCCCTGCTCACGCCTTTCTCCCTGTTTGGCAATCACAGTAACAGATAAACGGACAAGCGGGCGGACATCAGTGTGTATCCGGCCGTCCAGTCGCGCCAGATAAATCAGTTCATGCTCGCATACCAGCCCGGCCATTACCTGCACAATGCGCGGATCAGCAGCTTTTGCCAGTGTCTCCACACGCTGTAATAAAGCCACTTTCTCTCCGGCATCCAGACTGAGCATCGGATTAGCCATTGCATACAGCGGTTTGACTGACGGCAGAGAAGTCAGTCCCACTGAGCGCTGCTGACCGGCCTGACCAATTGCCCGTACAGCCTGTGCTGCATCTGTTAATGCCTGCACATTCAGATTGTCGGCGTAAGCAAATGCTGTTTTTTCACCACTTACCGCTCGGACACCGACGCCCTGCTCAATCTGAAAACTGCCTGATTTGACCATGCCTTCTTCCAGATGCCAGCTTTCATAGGTACTGCGCTGGCAGTAAATATCAGCATAATCAATATGGTGTGCTCCCATCAGGGAGAGTGCACGGGTAAAATCAGCTACAGCCAGTTCGTTGTCGGCCAGTAGCTGTTGGTGAACAAGTTGCGCGGTTTGAGTAGAGATAGGCATGAGCTGTCAAAAATTAAGTTGTGACAAAAGCACAGACAGAGAAAGATTTAATCAGAAAAGCAAATTGTGGGCAATTATACCGAAAACAAGCTTTGTCCGCGCGAATGCAGGAATACTTATTATACGCAGATCAGGTGTTGGAATAGAGACCGGAAAAACAAATTGTAAAAATTACCAAATTGTTATTGATAATAATTCTCATTATATTATAATGTGACTCACCAGTTAGTTAGAGATAGTTAACCGGTAATGACCTCAAACATCTTTTATCTAAATCTACTTTCAGGAGCGGCGTAACGATTAGCGTTAAATTTTTGCATCAAAACTCAAAAACCGAAAACACTTAACCCACTGAAATATCAGTGGGTTAAGTGTTTATAATAAGCTGATATTAGATTCATTGTGGCTGTTGTAGCCCTGCGGATTGAGCTGTTGCCAGTGCCATGCATCAGCCATCATACTGGCCAGACTGCGCTGAGCTGTCCAGCCCAGTTGTTCGGCTGCGCGTTCAGGATTGGCATAGCACACAGCAATATCTCCTGCCCGGCGCGGGACAATCTGATAAGGAATTTTTTTGCCGCTGGCCTGTTCAAACGCATGTATGATTTCCAGTACCGAATAACCCTGCCCTGTACCCAGATTATAAATATGTACACCGGGCTGATTATTTGTAACGCGCATGGCACTTAAGTGGCCGTCCGCCAGATCCATTACATGGATATAATCACGGACACCGGTACCATCAGTAGTAGGATAATCGTTACCAAATACCGATAGCTGTGCCAGTTTACCAACAGCTACCTGACAGATATACGGTAATAAATTATTCGGAATGCCATTCGGATCTTCACCAATCAATCCGGATTCATGCGCGCCTACCGGATTGAAATAACGCAGTAATGTCATACTCCAGCGAGCATCTGCTGCCTGTATATCCGTTAACATCCGCTCTACCATATATTTGGATGTTCCGTACGGATTGGTGGTTCCGCCGGTAGCCGCATTTTCATCAATCGGAACCGAAGCCGGTGTACCGTAAACTGTAGCTGAGGAACTGAAAACCAGATTGAAAATACCTGCTTTGGCCATTTCTTCAACCAGAATCAGGCTGCCACTGACATTATTATCATAATATTTCAGCGGCTCCCGTACACTTTCACCGACTGCTTTTAAGCCGGCAAAATGCAGCACATGCTCAATACTGTGCTGTTTAAATACCTGTTGCAGCAACGTACGGTCGCGAATATCGCCCTGATAAAAAGTTACCTCTTTACCGGTAATCTGTTTTAAACGCTTGAGTACCACTGGCGATGCATTACACAGATTATCAATAATAATCACATTGTAGCCGGCATTAAGTAATTGTACAGTTGTGTGAGAGCCAATAAAGCCGGCACCACCTGTTACCAGAATAGCCATAAATTATCCGTAATGATTTTTCATCGAAATACAACAAATAACCGGTATGTAAATAACCGGAAATCCATAAGTATATCTCGTTTATAATCATAGTTAAGTTGACGCGGGGTAGAAGATACACTAAAAGAACCGGTATCTGCTGTATCTTTACAACAGTAAAGTACTGAGCTGCACAGATGAGGTGACACAACAAAAAATATCCGGTATTTCTTCAGACAAAAGTTATTTCTGTTCAAACGGCAGTGACTGAACTGGAGTGATAAAACGGAAATCTGATAGAGATATGACTTGAAATACAGCGGCAAATAAAACCAGATAAACCATTATGCAGATATAGCAGATAAAAAATCAGATTGAATATTTGCTGAAAACCAGCTACTGATAAATATATAACTAATTAATAAATTGAAAGTTTATATTTATTATTTAATGATATACATTTTAAAAACTAAAATAACTTTTTTGATTTTAGCAATGTTCTTCATAATCGGAAGATTGAGACTTTAATATTTGTGCATGATATTGCAGCTATTAATAAGCAAGTTAAGGATAAGTCATTTTTCTATCGGTTAACTCTTAATACTCATCATTATTCTGAAAAAGATACACAAAGTGAAAATAACTATGATTGTAAACAGCCTTTAATTAAAGACCGGCAAAATGTCTGTCTCAATTTAAATCTGCAGAATCAGTTTTTTAGATTATAGCCAGCGAAACACTAGTGCTTTTAAAGATATACAGAAATTGTGGTACAAGGCGATCATAGCCCGCCTGCATCTGTTGTATTAAATGAATTTAAAGATAGCTTTAAACCGGATTCGGCACCATTTATACACTTCGGGTAAATTAAGCAATTTGTAAATAGCAGGATCGGTCTATATTATTTGACCGATTTTTATATCAATGTTGTATTTAAACTAGTTTAACAGTATAGTATGCAAATATTGTGAATACCAAATATTTCAGCATGTGATTATTAGATTAGCATTTTGTATTTAGTTATCTACTTAATAATATGGGGTATTTAATTATGCAGATGTATATAAAAAAAATAATATTTTTAATAACCTCGTTGCTGCTGGCTTTTTCTCTAAGTTCTTGTGCTAAACACTACAAAAGGGTAAGTATAGATAAGGTCCAGTTAATAAATAGTTCTGACGCCAAGGAATCTTTACATGTCAGTTTACAAATTGATGATTTTTATAATCCTTATTTAACTCATGCAGAAAATGAAGATATTAAACAAAATTTTCCGAAAAAGAATATTAAAATAATAGCAAATTATGAGCCTATAATTGATAAAACAGGCTCCATCATCAAAAAAAAGGAACAAATTAGCGCACCACCATTTTTATCATTAAGGGATATTTTGGGAATTGATGATATAGAGATTGTGTATAACAAAATAAATCAATATGCATTTGCGACAAATTTAAAAGTTGATAAAGATAATCAAATTATAAACTTTGATATTCCTAAACCTACTAAGAATAACAAGCAAAAATATGTTCTTAAAGGTATTTATCTTCATTATCCAGATTTTCAATTATCAGAAAGTCATAAATTTGGTTCTTTTTGGGACGGATCAGATTCTTATTTACCGATTTTTAAAAATCAAATCGATATCAATAAATTGAAAGGTTCTGTAAATAGATTTATGAACGTGGAACCATTAAATCTTGAAATAAAAACCGATAAGTTTTTTGACCTTACTTCTAATTATGGTAGAACAGAGTTAACTAAAAAAGACTATTTAGCCAGAAATATTGCCTTAAATACCAGTGTTTGGTTTTCAAATGATAAACCAATTAAAAAGAAAGTATTAAATAATGAAGAAAAAGGTGATTTATTTGATGAAATGACTATCTCCATGGATGGGCAAAAATATGAACATATAGTTATTCCTGACTCAAAATTAAGTTGGTCTGATGCTGAAGATATATATGGTTCTTATGTTAAAGGCAAAACATTTGAAGTTTTACAACTTAAGGGACAACTTTCAAAGTATTCAAAAAAGGGTTATTACGACGGGCGACGTGGAAAATGGGTTAAGCAAAAAGGGGATATGGTATATATTGACCAAAAATATGGTTCTCATGTGGATAAAAAAGGTTGTGAATTTGATTATCGAATAGTTTTTGAAAAAGATAATCAACCTAGAAGATATATTTTACACTCATATAAAAGGTCTGAATCAAATAATAAAGAGTTTACAATATTTTCTAATAAAACTTATATATCACAAGAAAATTTGAACTTCTTTGAAAAAACAAAGCAGCGAAAAAAAGAATCCTTTGACTATAGCTTGAGACAAATTCCTGTATTTTATAAAAATTCGGATAAAGAATTTCGTGATCAACTCATACTTGAAAATCAAGACTTAGCACAAGCATGTATGAAGGAAATAGATCATATGAAAAGATTGATGACAATGCCAAAAGAACATTTAATGCAAGAATTTGAGCAATACAAAAAAATCATCAATAAAGAAAACTCGAAACAACGCTAATATAGCTGCATATTAATACAAATAAAGTAAATATATGGGTATTTCATCAAAATTTAATGAATATTACGATTCAGGTTACAGTTTGATTGGGCTGATAAATTAATATATTAGTAAATTACTTACCCTACTGGAGATGATTAATTTTATAATATAGTCTTATTTAATTTTTTATTACTTTTATTTTAACCACAAAAACAGCTCTGGTTCCGGTCAGAATATTTGTATTCGTTTTATTAATTTTTATTAAAAAACATATGTGCTGAAAAAATCATTAAAACAATGTATACTGAAACTGTATATAATGTTAATTTCAATTATTTATCAGTTAATGCTGATCTAAATAAATTGAATCTGAATATTTACAGTTATGGTCAATAAACCTTACCAGTATGATTAACATACTAAATTAATGAAAAATTTTATCGAAATATTAAACCAAAAAAATATTAATTATACAGTTGAAAATGACATTATCCGCGTACCGGATAATCTGTGCTTTTATCAAAATCCACTTAAATCACTGCCGGATAATTTAATTATTGAAGGTGATCTGGATATCTCCCAAACAAAAATCAGCCAGTTACCGGATAACCTGATTGTCTGCGGTAATTTGGATATCTCCCATACTAAAATCAGTAAACTGCCGGAAAATATGATTTTTCGCGGGGATCTGAATATATCCGGTACACAAATCAGAGTATTACCGGAAAATTTGGTGGTTCAGGGCAAACTTATCGCCTCTCGTACTAAAATACAAGTTTTACCAGAAACGCTAATTGTTGGTGGTGCGCTGGATTTATCCTATAGCTATATTCAGTCGCTACCAGAAAATCTGACAATAAATGGTAATTTGTATTTACAGAATAGTTATATACTGGAATTACCGGAGAATTTGGTTGTTGCCGGAAACCTGGATGCCTCTTCAACCAGAATAACCCGATTACCGGAAAAATTTACGATAAAAGGCAGTCTTTGTTTGGAAAAAAGCGGTATCAATACTCTGCCTGCTAATCTGCATATAACCGATGATCTTGATTTGAGTAATACCCGTATCACAAAGTTACCTGAAAATCTGAAAGTAGATGGTAGCCTGATTCTGGCTGCCTCCAAAATTAAGAAATTACCAAAGAATATTCAGGTAAAAAATAATTTAAACTTACGTTTTACAGAAATCAGAAAATTACCGGATAATCTGACGGTGAACGGTGATCTGGATTTATCAGGAACAAAAATTAAAAAATTACCTGCTAATCTAAGAGTCAACGGATGTTTATGTCTGGAAAGCTGTCGAAAAATCAATCAATTACTTAAAAATTTTAGGGCTATATGCACTAGTCTGGATTTGTGCTTTAATAAAATCAAAAAAATACCAGAGAATTTAAAAATACAATCCAATCTGTATTTGAATGATTGCAAAATCAAAAAATTTCCCAAAAAAATGAATATAAACGGAAATTTGAACCTGGATGACGCAAAAATAAAAAAATTGCCTGAAAGTTTGCATGTTGGTGGCGATTTATCTCTTTTGCTGGTACCGATTAAAAAACTACCTAAAAAACTTTCAGTAGGAGGTGAGCTGTATTTATGGGGTTGCCCGGTTAAAAAAATTTCCAGTCATGTTAATGTAGTCAATGGGCTGGACTTAACTTTGACTAAAGTAAAAAAATTACCTCAGAATCTTACCAAGATAAAAAAACTGGCAATAGAGGAAACTAAAATTAACCGTTTGCCAGATAAGCTCAATGTTGAGGATTATCTGGATCTGAGAAATAGCCGGATTAAAAAATTACCTAAAAAATTACAGGTTGGTAATACATTGCTGTTAAATAATACCCGGATTAAAAAGCTACCGAATAACCTGAAACTTGATCATGGTATAAACCTGAAAAAAACTTCAATCAGATATTTGCCCGAAAATCTGGAGCTCAAATGGTTAAGCCTTGATCTTAAAAAGATTAAAAATATTGCTTACCGGAAAAATTGTAAAGCTAAAAGAAAAACCATTTTTGCAGCTTATTTGAATGGTGAATATAAAATTTTTCAGAATGAATACTTGGTTGGTACCCTGCAAGAGTATGAGCAATTTGTTAACCAGAGATTTATTGATCCGCAGGCAAGTAAGCTTAAACAGGCAGCCAGGGATTGCGTAGAGCAATTGCAGAAAAAACTCAGTACTCATAAAACTTAATATATTGAATACTGGCTGACAATAAAACCAGACCGGATAAAGTCAAAGTACTTATTCAGCTTTGTAACTTTTTAATTAGAAATAGATATTTATACTGAAAATATATACTGAAACTGCATGATATTAATACCAGCTTTCTGGAAATGTATGCAACTAAGTTACCTTCCCTTAATTTTTACCAGTATGCTAACATACTAAATCAATGAAAAAATTTATCGAAATATTAAATCAAAAAAACATTAAATATAAGGTTGAGAATGATGTTATCCGGGTACTGGATAATCTGTGCTTTTATCAACCCTGTCTAAAATCACTGCCTGATAATTTAATTATTAAAGGCAATCTGGATATTTCTGAAACAAAAATCAGAAATTTACCGGATAATCTGATTGTCTATGGGAATCTGAATCTATCCGGTACAGAAATCAGTATATTACCGGACAATCTGGTGGTTCATGGAGAACTAAACGCCTCTTATACCAAAATAATTACGTTGCCGGAAAAGCTTATAATAGGCGGTGCATTAGATTTATCCTTCAGCTATGTGCAGTCGCTACCAGAAAGTCTGACAATAAACGGCAATTTATCTTTACAAAATACCTATATACTGGAATTACCGGAAACTTTGGCAGTTGCCGGAGATTTAGATATTTCTTCAACCAGAATTACCCGACTACCGGAAAAGTTTACTATCAAGGGTAGTCTTAATTTGGGTCGTACTGATATCACAAAGTTACCTGAAAATCTGAAAGTAGATGGTAGTCTGATTCTGGCTTCCTCCAAAATTAAGAAATTTCCAAAGGATGTACAGGTAAAAGCTGATCTGGATTTACGCTATACGAAAATCAGAAAATTACCGGATAATCTAACGGTGAACGGTAATCTGGATTTGTCTGGAACAAAAATCAAAAAATTACCTGCTAATCTAAGAGTCAATGGATGTTTAGCATTGAGAGAGTGCAGTACAATCAATCAGTTACTTAAAAATTTTAAAGCTACTTGCATTAGTCTGGATCTAAGTTGTAATAAAATTAAGAAAGTACCAGAGAATTTAAAAATACAATCCAGTCTGGACCTGAATAGCTGTAAAATCAAAAAATTTCCTGCAGAGCTGACTGTAAAAGGGAATCTGGATTTATTGGAAGCAAAAATCAAAAAACTGCCTGCAAAGCTGACTGTAAATGAAAATCTGAATCTGGAGGACGCAAAAATCAAAAAATTGCCTGCAAAGCTGACTGTTGGCGGACAATTATCTATTGAAGGGACGTCAATTAAACAATTACCTAAAAATCTTTCAGTGGGAGGTGAGCTAAACTTATCGGGTACCAAAATTAAAAAAATTTCCAGTCATTTTAATATAGCGAATGGAATAAATTTAGCCTGTACACCAGTAAAAAAGCTACCCTCGAATTTTACTGAGATAAAAAATTTATATATTAACATAACAAAAATTTCTCGCTTGCCTGATAATCTCCATGTTTGGGAGAATCTCGTATTGTGTAGCAGCAAAATTAAAAAGTTACCCAAAAATTTGCAGGTCGGTAAAAAACTGCTGTTAAATGATACCAAAATTAAAAAATTACCCGAAAATCTGAAACTTGAAGAAGGCATCGACCTGAGAAAAACTCAAATCAGATATCTGCCGGAAAATCTTGAGCTTAAATGGTTAAGTCTTGATCTTAAAAAGATTAAAAATATTGCTTACCGGAAAAATTGTACATCTGAAAGAAAAACTATCTTTGCAGCTTATTTGAATGGTGAATATAAAATTTTTCAGAATAAATCCCTGATTGGTAATCTGAAAGAATATGAGCGATTTGTTAACCAGAGATTTCTTGACCCGCAGGCAGGTAAGCTTAAACAGGCAGCCAGAGATTGCGTAGAGGAATTGCAGAAAAAAATCAGAATTAATTAACTTAATGTACAAAGTACTGGCTGGCAGCTGCAAAAAATGCTGAATTTGCCAGTACGTGACTCAGATATATTTGGCCGGCAGTAATTTATTAAAAATAGCATAAACATATTTTGTACTGTTTTTAATTCAATTTCATCCGATTGATTTGTTTTAAGTGGCTTAAGCTGAAGACACAGAGAAATAAGTTATGGAACAATTTATCACATATTTAAATACACAACAGATTAAATACAGTATTGGGGATAATTCAATCACAATATTGGAATCTCTTAATCTGGCTGAAGTAAGAATCAAACATTTACCGGATAATCTTATTATTAACGGTGATCTCAATTTGCGATTAACAACAATAAAAAAATTGCCGGATAATTTAACTGTAAATGGTGATTTATGTGCGCGCGCAACTAAGATTAAAGCGTGGCCAAAAAATTTAAATGTAAAAGGCTCTATAGATTTATTACGTACCAGAATTGCATCATTACCAGATAATTTAACAGTAAATGGAGATTTGAATTTAGAACAAACACCTGTTAAATCCTTACCTGATAATCTGAAAGTAAAAGGAAATTTGGATTTGAGTGATTCGCATTTTTGCTATATACCGGAAAGATTCGATGTAGCTGGCTCTTTAAATTTGTCAGATACGAAAATTGACAGATTGCCGGATAATCTTAATATACAGGGTGATCTGAACATTGCCCGTACCAGAATTAAAAAACTACCTGAAAATTTATCTGTAAGCGGCAATTTAAATTTATGCGGAACCAAAGTAAAAAAATTGCCAGATAATTTTGACATTATGGGTGATTTAGATTTAAGTGATACCCGAATTAAAAAGTTACCTGGAAATTTAAAGGTTGGGGGTAAGTTGGATTTATACGGTACCAGAATACAAAAAATACCAAAAGATTTAACAGTAACTGGTGGCATTGCTTTAGGAGGCTCTAAAATTAGAAAGTTACCAGATAATTTAACTGTTAACGATTATTTGGATTTGGGTTTTACAAAAATCAAAAAGTTGCCGGATAATCTGATTGTAAACGGATATCTGGGATTGCGCGCTATTAAAGTCAAAAAATTATTAAAGCATTCAAATGTACAATGCACAAGTCTGGGTTTAGATGGTGCCAAGATAAAACAACTGCCTGCCAATATAGAAGTAAAAAACAGTTTATATCTGAGTTATACCGAAATAAAACAGCTACCGGATAATCTTGAATTAAAAGGTGATCTGACTTTACGTTATGTCCCTATAAAAAAGTTGCCGGATAATTTGACTGTTGGCGGATATCTTGATCTGAGCTGTACCAGAATCGAAACATTGCCTGAGAATTTAAAAGTTGCCGGTAATCTTAATTTAAGTTCTTCAAAACTAAAAAAATTACCGAAAAATTTACATATTGGCGGTGATTTAGACTTACATAATACAAAGATTAAAAAAATTCCGGATAATTTAAATGTGAATGGAACTTTAGATTTATTCAGAACGAAGATTAAGAAGCTTCCAAAAAATTTATTTGTAAAAAATGAGTTGTTTTTGAGTAATACCAGAGTTAAAACATTACCTTCTGATTTAAAAGTAGAAGGAGATCTCTGGCTGAGTTCTTCCTCAATTAAAAAATTGCCAGACAATTTAAAATTAAATGGCGATTTATACTTGCAAGACACTAATATTAAGCAATTACCAAAAAATTTATTTGTAAAAAGGCAGTTATCTATCAGGAATACTAAAATCAGTGTATTGCCGGAAGATTTAATGTTTGGCTCAATTGAACTGGATATAAAAAAAATAAAAAATATAGTTTATAAAAAATGCCATTCAATAAAAGCCTTTATTTTTACAGTTTATTTACAGGGAGAAATAAAACTTGTTTACAATGGGAGTCTGATAGGTAATTTGGAAGAATTTGAACAATTTACAGATAAACTATTTTTAAAAGCTGAAGCTGATGAGTTTAAACAGATGGCCAGAGATTGCGCAGCGCAATTGAAGCAAAAGCTGTCTCTTGAATAATCATGGTAGTTTTATCAGCGGTTATCAATTAATAGCAGGAGACAGGAATTATGTTTGGATATTCATTGCAAAACTATGACTAATAAAATCGTAGCTGTTATTGTGGATAAAATGCTGATTAGTTGCTATAGTTCCTGGCATATTTTACGTTATAGCGTTATTTGTTTTCAATTTATAGAACTGATTAACAATTATTTTACGGATAGTTATGAATAAAAGCATTATGAATATTTATAAATTGGTTCATTGGTTTGTAATAATTGTTTTAGCTTATTTTATTATCTGTAATGTCATTATTCATCTCTACGCCCGGCAAAAAGCAGCAGACAATGCTGATACTATGGTTATCTTAGGTGCTCAGGTAATGGGTAATCCTGCAGTACCTCATCCTGTTTTAAAAGGGCGTTTAGATAAAGCTCTGGTTTATTTGAAAAATAACCCTAATACCAAAGTAGTTGTTTGCGGAGGACAAGGAGAAGGCGAGCCGGCAACAGAAGCAAGCGTTATGGCTGGTTATTTAATTGATAACGGGATTGATGCCTCAAGGGTTTATCTTGAAGATAAATCAACACGTACTGCTCAGCAGTTTGTTTATGCGAATAAAGTGTTGCGGTTAGGTAAAACCGTGGTAGTTACCAATGATTTTCATTTATTGCGTTCTATTATGTTAGCTAAAAGATCAGGAGTAAAAGATGTATCCGGATTATCTGCACCTTTAAGTTTCAGAAATTACAGGAACTATATTTCTCTTATTAGAGAACCATTAGCTCTGATTAATTCATGGTTGTTCGATCATCCCCTGAATAATGATAATTAGAATACAGATAATTAAAACATTGAGAATACTGGGTTGATGGTAGTCAGTTTATAGTATTGAATTAGAATAGATACGGTTATTATTAACCGGTATAACCATCAGCTGTCTTAGGGATAATATAAACGGAAATACTGTTGAAGTATTCCGTGCAAGAAACTTGTGTCTATGAAAGTGAATATATTTATGCAGTTTGACATAATTACTTTTTAGTAATTTTCGAATTAGAATCGATAGCTGATATATATATTAAATTTAAAATTTCGTAGTTTATCTGGAGATATATCGGAATTGATTCTTTGTCAAAATAGATTATATGTAAAAAATAATCTTTTAGTATATTGATTTTCAGTATTAAATTGTTAAAATGTAAATTAATGTATAACTGTATAAATAATTCAATATGTCTGACGTTAAGCATAAATTATGGTGTAAAAAGATATATGGATGGTTGTCCAAGGCTAAATATAAAAATAAAAGTAATGAGTCAAAGTCATCGCCAGAACAAAATGAAGAAGCAGAATATAAGTATCAAAAATTAACACCCTACACCGAGGTTGATTTAAAGGAAAGTAAAAGAGCTTTTGATTATGTTTTTCAACATGACGATGTTAGAAATATTGCAATTTCAGGTGCATATGGTTCAGGTAAAAGTAGTTTGATTGAATCATATGAAAAATATCTTCAAACTACAAATACGAATAGAAAACCAGTTAGAAAATTTCTGCATATATCACTGGCTCATTTTCGTACAGAAAATAATCATTTATCTGAAGTTTTGAACAAAGAAGCAAATTCCAAAAATGAAAATAATGAATTATCAATCCTCGAAGCTAAAATTCTGAATCAGCTGATTCATCAGATTTCGGCAGAACAAATACCACAAAGCAATTTTGCTGTTAAAAGAATTACTAGTAAAAGAGATTTATTGGCAATTACAGTAAGCAGTATTATTTTCTTGCTCTTTATGCTGGATATTATATTTTCTGCAACATGGAAAGAATTTGTTTTGTCCCTGGAGTATAGTGGCTTAAAAGATTTATTACTTGGGTTGACTACTAAGATATTTCTTCTGAGCAGTGCTATCTGGAGTATGGGGCTGTTTGCAATATTTCTTTACTATATTATTAAGATTCAGAAGTATAAAAATATATTCAGAAAACTGAAATTTCAGGGCAATGAAATAGAAATTGTTACAGAGTCCAGTGATTCTTTTTTTGATAAGTATTTAAATGAGGTTGTTTATCTTTTTGCTAATGCTGATGTAGATGTAATTGTTTTTGAGGATATTGACCGGTTTGATAATGTGCGTATTTTTGAATGATTACGGGAAATCAATAAGCTAACGAATAATCAATTAAAACAGTATCAAAAAAAGGAAACAAAAATATTAAGGTTTTTCTATTTGTTACGTGATGATATATTTTGCACCAAAGACAGAACAAAATTTTTTGATTTCATTATTCCAGTAGTTCCTGTAGTTGATGGTTCAAATTCCTATGATCAACTAATAACATTTTTAAAAACCTATATAGATGGAAATAAAATAGATGGAAATAAAATAGAGAAGGGATTTTTAGAAGGGATATCGTTATATATTGATGATATGAGATTACTAAAAAATATCTGTAATGAGTTTCATATGTATTATTCAAATATAAATAATACTGAGCTAAATGCTAATAAAATGTTTGCATTGATTGTATATAAAAATTTATTTCCATTAGATTTTTCTTACTTGCAAATTAATCAGGGATATGTTTATTTATTATTGAATAATAAACTTATAGTTATTCAAGCCAGAGTGAGTAAGCTTGAAAAAAATATTCAAGATATAAGAAAAACATGTAAAAACGAGATTAAAAAACTATATTCAGATTTGCAAAATATTAATACTGATGATGAAAATGATGTAAATATAGAAGAGGAAAAAAAGCAAAAAGAAAAGGAAATAAATAAATTCTATAAAGACAAAATAAAATTATTGCAAATGGAAATTACAAACTATCAGAATAGAGAATTTTCATTTAAATCTGAGAAACTGAAAGATTATATTCATGGTGATTTTTTAGATATAAATAAATTTTTTAATGAATATGCTAAATATACTAATGATATAGGTAAAGAAAATAACTTTGAAGACATTAAAGATAGTCCGTATTTTGCATTATTAAAATATTTAATTCGTAATGGCTATATTGATGAAACTTATGCTGATTATATGACTTATTTTTATCCTAATAGTTTAACTATAGCTGATAAAACTTATTTGCGTAGTATTATGGATGAAATCAAGAAAGAGTATGAATATAAACTGAATAATCCTGAATTGGTTATTGGGAAACTTCAGCATCAGATAGATTATTTTTCAAAGCCAGAGATATTGAATGTTGATTTAGTTAATTATCTATTAACTGAATCAGAAAACTATGCAGAAAAATTAAAAGCTATCTTATGTCAATTCTCGGTGGTAGAAAATATAAAATTTATTAATGTATTCTGGTCCATATCAAGTGAAGAAAAAAGTGAAGAAAATTTGCAAAAATTCGTAGAATTAATAAATGAATATTTACCAGAATTTTTTAAGATTGCATTGAAAAGTACATTAGTTCTAAATCATGTATTAAAAGATTTTTCTTTAAAAACTTTATATTGCTTACCTCAGGAAGTTATTAAAAAAATTAATAAGTATGATAATTGTCTTTGTAATTATATTGAATTAAGTAGTGATTATTTAAATATAGCAGAGCCTAATGTAGAACAATTAGTAAAACAATTTTTATTTCTTAAAATTAAATTTGCACAAATCAAATATGAAACTGCAAATAAAGACTTGTTCAATGAAGTTTATAATAACTCATTATACAAGCTGAATTTTGCTAATATTAAATTAATGTTATCTACACAATATTCTATTGTAGATGAGCAGGATATTATTCATAGAAATTATAGCTGTGTTCAAAATAAACCTGATTCTCCATTGGCAGCTTATATTGCCCAAAATATAGATGTTTACCTGCATCTGATCTTGGCCAATTGTAAACAGAAAATATCTGATAACGAAACTGAAGTGCTGTATTTGTTAAATCATGACGATATTTCTCAGGAGCATAAGCTGGAGTATATAAAATATTTACAAACCCCTATTACCAGCTTAGATAAGGTTGAGAATACTGAGTTTTGGCAAAAATTATTGTGTCCGGGTAAACTTGCTTATAACGAAGAAAATATTCTTTGTTATTTCCAGCATATCAAAGAAACGGATGAATCTGTAGATGAAAATTTGATTGAATTTATTAATAGTAATGAAACACGATTAGATTTTAAAGATGAAGATGAGGAGGTAAGAGATGAATTCTTTGATGTAATAATCATTAATCAAAAAATAACTAATTATAAATACAAAGAAATATTATCAACTTTAGGTTTTCATTATGAAGAATTTGATATTGAAAATATAGCTATAAATAAGTTTAAAATTTTAGTCGATAATAAAATAACTTTTTTAAACTATGATAAATATAAAGAAAAAAGTAAATCTACTCTGGATTTTATTAAATTGAATTATGATAATGAAGCGATTTTATATTTTATCCAAAAAAATCTCACAGATTATCTTGATTTAATAGAAGAAGATAATGAATTATTTGATTATGAAGAAGCATTAAGCCTGATTAATAAACCAGTTGATGACGATAGTGCTATCAGGTTACTGAAATGTACTGATAACCCGGTATCTATTTGTGAGCAAAATTTTTCACCGGCAGTAATGGTATATGTTCTGGAGTATAATTTTGATACTAATGATTTAACTGGGCTGATTAATAATTATCAGAGTTATGAAGCTGATATTCAGAATCTTATTGTCAAACAGGTAAATAATAATATTGATTTTGTTTCAATTGAGAGAAGCCCACAGGCATTGAAATTTATAAGAGCTCATTGCGATGGAGAAATTGCTTTAAAATATCTACAGACACATATTGCAGACTATCTTAATTTAATATCTGAAGAAACCGAATTGTTTAATTTTGGGGAAGCACTGCAGCTTCTTGGATTAAAACTTAGTGATGATGATGCAATTAACTTGTTGAACTATACTAACGAACCAGTTTCGGTTATTAAATATTCTTTTTCATCTAAGATAATGGCATATGTACTGGAGTATAACTTTAATAAAGATGATTTAGTGAATTTAATCAAAGACTATGATAAACATGATGAAGATATTCAGAGTCTTATCGTAGAACAGTCAATTAAAAATTGTGAATTGATTGTAATAAAACAAAAAACAGATATTGCAGATAATCTTTTGAATAAATTGTTTATTTCTGAAAAGCTAGGAGAGAATAAAAAAATTGATTTATTTATTCAGGCTTTACCCTATAAATATATGCATGTATCAGAGCGAAGGCAGGCATTAAAGAGTATGCAATTAGACGAATTTAATAAAATATGGAATCGTGGTACGCCAAAGATTAAATGTTGTGAAGATTATAGTCGTCTGTTGTTAGCACTAAAAGAACAAGGTTTAATACAGGATTTCTGTGTAGATAATAAACAAGAGAAATATTATCGAATTACTAAAAGAAATGGCTGAAAGTATGTTGGTTGAACAATTTCAAACTAATTAGTTAATTTTATTGCCATAATACCTATAGCATAGATACCGATAGCTATAATGCTGATACAAGTACCACAGGAAATAGGTTTAACGGAGTAACCGGTACCCAGATAGTGGGTTTCAAGAACAATAATATTGGCTGCCGGAGGAAGCAGGCAAAATAAGTAAAGTGCAGCACTATTTTCCAGAATAAGGTTCAGCCGGCACAGACAGGCAAGGCCAAGCAGGGCGGAGAGGATGCAGAAATAAGCCGCAGCTTTTTTCAGGAAGGTCTGAATGGTGTTTCTGATGTCGGTCAGTGTAATTCTGCTTTTAGCCAGCCACATACCAAGAATAGCCATGCCAAGAAAGCTCATCAGAAATTTGGCGAGGGAATAAATTATATCCAGCTCGCGGATTTGTTTACCCAGTGGTAACAGTAAGCAGCCAATAATAAGGGCAATGACCGGAGGCATCTGAATCAGTTTTCTGATATTGAACCGGATGCCGGTAAGCAGCCATGCCCCAAGTGAGTTACCGACAATAGAACTGCCGATATAAGCAGATATAAATATTGCGGCAGCCTGATTACCAAAGAGCGAGGCTGCTACGGGAAGACCGAGCCAGCCAATATTCAGATAGCTGAAGCACAGGGTGCTTACCGGATTGATCCGGAGAAATTTACCGGTAAGCAGCATTATGCTCATAACGACAATAGTGGTAATTAATACCGCGCCCATATTGCTGAAATTGGTCGCTATATTATAGATAATTACGACAGGGATAATAAATTTTGTCAGTAGCAGAGACAAAACAGGTTTTGTATCCCGGGTTAATTTGCCGGCGATCAGACCACAGAGCAGGTAAATCAAGGGTAGAAACAGGGTCATGCCGGCTCCCTGAGCATTGCATCGGTTTGTGATAGTTCATTGTAGCTTATCTTTTTTCAGATCATTAGTCCTCTCCATTTATTCAATAAGATATTTATAAACTTGCAACACGTTTAATTATTTTTTATCGGTGTACTCTGATCAGTATTAGTATTTGAGTTTTATAAAAGAATTATACATTAGTAGTTTAAATAAATTATTGGTTAAATTAATTTATATCTATCTTATTTAGATTCACAAATGCTAATTCAAGATTATTAAGTATAAGTGCTATTGTATTAGTGTTCGCCTATACTTTTTCGATCACTTTAAATAGTGGTCACTATATGTTTGTATGTCTTGAATAACCTTTTTCTGTATTCGCTTATCCCAAGTTTTTAATATAGTGATAAAAGCTTTGCTCTGTTCTAATTCTTCTTGTTGAGACTTATTTAAAAGATATATAGCAGCATTTTTTTTCAAGTGTTTTCCATAAATGTCTAAAAAACTATTGATATTATCTGTTAATTCTTCTAATTCCTCTTTCGTCGGAGTACTTTTCCACTGTTTCAATATATCATCCGTTTTTCTTCCATCTAATTGATATTCATCTTTTTTTTCATACTCTTCTAAAGAGATTCCTTGGTAGCCTATAAATTTACTTGGTCCAAATATCCATTGACCAGATTCACTTTTAAAGGCAAACCATTTTGAAAATTGCCCTAAAGTAGCAACTAATTTATTTTTTTTATTTTTTTTATTTAATTCTGACTGAAATTTTTCAATATTTTCAATAGCCTGAAGTTTATTTTTTACTAACAGCATTGATAACTCCTTGTAAAATTTTATCACATTTGCATAAATAAAATAATGTATGTATTAAAAATAAATTATTTATTTTTAATATATTCAAAAATTTTTTAGAATATCTACAAATTTTTTAATGTTTTCTGTGTTCTTCTTTCATTTAATTGATATCAATCTTTCTTCCTTACACGTGTAAGGGGATATCTTGGTGGTCTATGAGTTTACTTGATCCTAATTTACATTGTCCACGCTCACTTTCATACACGTATCCATGTACAAGATACTCTAAACTTTTAATTAATCTATTTTGTTTTTTATTCTTACTTTAGGAAATAAATAATTTTTTTAACATGAGTGCCTCCTATAAAAATTAATTTCTAAAAATTTATTCAATTACTTCATGAAATACATGTATTTTATGAAGTATATTTTTTAAAATGATAAGTTGTCAACAAATTCTAGGATTTTTAAATTAATAATTTCATAGCGAAGTAATACTGTAAATGAATTTCATGGTTAAATAATTATTTACTCGAATAAAATTCATTACCTTGATCTATATTAATATTGTTAAATCAGTAATTTAAATTGGAATATATTCTCTGTGCCTGAAATAATATCGGGATTAGGCATAGCTGAATTCAGTTTTTGCTTTTTTTGTGCTTCTAACATGCTCTTCTCCCTAAGATAATCAACAAGTTGTACCACTATTAAAAACTAGGCCTTACCAATCTGTTTGCCCAGCAGTTTGCCTTCCCGGCCTACGCGCCAGCTATCCAGTATTTTGATAATATTGCCCTCCATTTCCTGCCACTGCGGCAGATAACTACGGTTATAACTAATCCATACTTGGATATGCCAGTTATCGTTATAAAACATATGACTACAAAAATTTTTATGTTGGGTAAATTCACACTTGATATAGGTTTTAATATTGCCGGCCTGATCTTTTTTGAGCAAAATATCCTTGGCATTGCCATCCGATTTCCACGGTTCTCCGGTTTCCGGATCAATACCATTATTTGCCCGATATACAGTTAGACCATACAGCGGTTGTTCCTGCTGGATATAGTCAAAATGGGTGATTTCTTTCGCCAATTTGAATTCATTCTGAACTGTGAAGTTAAAATTCAACGGCGCAGTAGCATCATATTGACCATAGACACTTACACTTGCCCAAGGGAAAGGTTTGCCATACGGGATTAAGGTTTCATTATCGTGGCGATAATCCTCTTCTGTTTTCCGGAAAGAGGTATAGACATCGCCATCGGTAATACGATACAGAAAGCCAAATGATTCAATTGGTAAATCATAGGTTTTAGGTGGCCGCTGGTATCTGGCTTTGATTTTCGGATCAGCAAAATCGCCCGGATCGCCCATATATCGTGCCCAGCCATCAATTACGCCAGCAGGGATGCTGATAGAGTAAGTACCGAGTTTGCCAATGGTGTCATACCGCCCGCGGCTATCCTGATTACGGAATGGTTGTGGTACTTGCTCAACGACTTTTTTCTCCGGCTCTTTGCTTAAATCATGGTCACAGCCGGCAAGCAGCAACACTTGCCACAGCAGCACCACGATAAGCACAATCTTTTTATATCCAGACTTCATAAGTAGTCTTGTTTCTCTATTTTATAAAGATAAATTAACATGTTATTTACATTCAGGGAATGGTTGAATGTTGTTTGGTGTTTAAATTTTCTGTTATTTAATAATCGTTAATGACTAAATAAGGTTTGTGAAATAATTATATTGTCAGGATATGTTATATATGGAGAATAAATATTTATATATGAATAATATTGGGTTTTGATAATTGGTTATGCATAGATTTGGTTGCGGCATGTTATGCGCTAATTGCTATAGATTGATGTTCGATTCGGCAATGGATGTGATTATTATTTTTGGATACGTGTATATGGATGCGCAGTGCAGGCAGATTTTGATTGGTATGTAATTAAAGGAATTGAATAGATTATAGAAAATGGCGGAAAACAGAAGTTTAAGCGATGTTATGAGTATTACTGCTTGGCTGTTCTGATGTTCATGGTTTGCTTTTTGTTGGATTTATGGGTTTCTGTTTGTGTGTTGCAACGCTACCGGTAAGGTTTTACTGGTAGCGTTTTGTATGGGGATGGCTGGGTTAGCGTGCGCCGAAGCCGGTGAGCATGGTTTTGAGAGTTTTGAAGAATATAAGTATATCGAGTGAGAAGGAAAAATGTTTGATGTAGTAAAAATCATGTTCGATTTTTATCTGGGTTTGTTCGGTGTCGGCAGCGTAGCCCTGAGTAACTTGCGCCCAGCCGGAAATACCGGGTTTGACAATGTGGCGGTAATCATAAAAGGGAATTTCCTGAATAAACTGGTCGACAAATACTTTTTGCTCGGGGCGGGGACCAATCAGGCTCATGTCACCTTTCAGGATGTTCCAGAACTGCGGCAGTTCGTCGATGCGGGTTTTGCGGATGATGTGTCCGATACGGGTGACGCGGGCATCCCCAAGTTGCGCCATGCGGGCACCGTTTTTCTCTGAATCGCTGCACATGCTGCGAAATTTATAAATACAGAATTCTTTGCCGCTGCGCCCTACACGGTTTTGCCGGAACAGGATGTTACCCGGGCTTTCAAGTTTGATGGCAATGGCAGTAATAAGCATTACCGGCAGGGTAACAGGGGCAGATAGCAGGATAAGAACGATGTCGAATACGCGTTTAATTAATACATAGGTTGGTGAAGGCAGCAAAGAACCAAGATCATTTTCATATAGGTGATGAATTTTAACCCGTCCGGTAAGAAATTCTTCTACCTGACGAATATTGTAGACAGGCATGCCATTGAGGGTTTGCCGAGCAAGAAATTTCTGCCAGTGGTTGTCGAGCTCAGGTTCGTGCAGGTCGGCAACAATGCCGTTAATGACAGAGCTCTCAGGCAGGCAGGGGCTGGTTAATTTTATCCAGTTGACATTGGGAAGCTGGTCGGCGTTGCTGGCACGTCCGTAGGGCAGGTATGCGTAGGTTGTTATGAATTTGTTGCGGTAATAGATATAAGAAATACACAGAAACAGGGACAGACAGCCTGCCATGAATAAAAACCATACGGTATAGGGCAGGTTAAAGAATTTGGCCGTCATCCACATACCGAAAAACCAGAAGAAAGCATGCGGCAAAGCAATTACTGCGGATTTTCTGCCAGGAAAGTTGCTGAATACGGATAAAGATTTGGTTGTCAGAATATGGGCAATACCGGCAAGAATTATGCTGGTGATGAAAGCAGCACGTCCCTGAGCAAAGCCTTTAATAGGCTCCATGATGGCCAGTGGCAGTAGCATTACCAGCAGGGTTCCGAAGAAAAGACGGCTTTTATAGGACAGTAAACTTCGCATAATTGTTTTTTATTTGTTCAAACGCAAATGTTGGTAGAGGTTGCCCAGCAGGCTGGTCGGCAGCAGACGGCTGCTGCCGCGCAGGGCAAAACAGCTTAGTGCCGGCAGCAATGGCTGGCTTTTGAGGCGGTGTTTTAGACGCAGCAGCTGCCATTCGCTGCGAAGGTAGCGCAGACCGCGCCGGCGGGCATGCATGTTGTGACCGGCACGGGCATACACGAGGGTTTCCGGCAGGTTTGCTGCCTGATAGCCGGCCGCCAGCAGGCGCAGCCACAGGTTGTAATCTTCCATCCACTGGTGATGCTGATAGCCGCCTACTGCCTGTACCGCACTTTTGCGGTAGGCCGCAGCCATGTGATTAATCGGGTTGCGCCACTGAGCATAATGGCGGATGGCACTGTCTGTAAGAGGTACCTGCCTGACTGTGCCGCTTAGTTCCGGGGTTGTGCTGAATTCAGCTATCTGCCCGCTGAACAGGGCGATATCGGGGTTTTCCAGGATATATGCCCACTGGTATTCAAACCGTCCGGGTGCGCAGATGTCGTCAGTATCCATGCGCATGATCCATTCATGCCGGCAGTGTTCCAGTCCGGCATTAAGGGCATGTCCGAGACCGACATGCTGCGGCAAGGGGACGATTTTCAGAGGCAGCCGGGTCTGATAGCTGTTCAGTACGCTATGCAGTTCAGTACCTATGGCACCATCCAGTACCATGATGATTTCGTCGGCCTGTATGCTCTGCGTACACAGGCTTTCCAGACAGGCGCTGAGCCAGTCGGGTTGTTCCTGTGCATATAAGGAAAGCAGAACAGAAAAAGGGCGCGTTTTCATGGTTGTGGCAGTGATGGATGCCTATGCTAATGGTTTGTCAAGATTTGTTTATTATATCGCAACAATGCAGGCAGGTGCCTCCCGGATGACGGCGGGTGCAGGTTTATGCTGTTACATCAAAGATAGTTGCTGATTTTTTTACATTTATATCTATTTATACTGTGATGATGGCTGCTGGCTGTTTTGCTCAAATGAGGCCGGATCGGGCAGGTAGTGCTCGTAAAATGCACTTTGAGCAGCGTGCAGTTGTGCCAGTTCGGTGCTGTTGTTGCTGGTGCAGGTATCGTTGAGACAGACAAAACGGATTTCCGGGTGGTGATGCAGATAATGGATAGCGTTATTCAGCTCGGTGATGTTGCTGATGTTGCGCACGAAGCCGTCGTTGTGTTTTTGGGGTATGAATGCACCGCTGGCGAGTTGCCAGTAGCGATTGAGGTAGATGGTGAGGTCGTTACCGGCGCGGAAGCGGTTTGCGGTGCTGGCAAGTATTTCCGGTTCGAAGTGCTGATAAACCTGTTGCAGGGTACTGCGGGTGTAAGGCTGGGGCAGATGCCAGTGAGCAAACCAGAAATAATGGCGGTAAAGGTATTTGAGCAGGAAATTGCTGAATTTTTCACGCAAACTGTAGCTATGGGCAAATAATTGCTGTTTATTCAGTGAGGCCGGCTGATACAGGCGGTTAATTAGGGCAATATTGTTATTCAGTGCATCTACCCAGCTGTTGCGGCCGCGCAGACGGCGAAACAGGCTGCCGCGCTTTAGCCAGCCATGACAGAGAAAGTCTACCGGCAGCCCGTGCTGAAACAGCCGCTCACGCGGGACAGGACGCAGAATAACGGTGTCGTCGTTAAGATAAACAAATTGTTCACTCAGGCCTTTAAGGTTAACCAGATTCATTTCGATGGCTGAGGAGTTGAATACTGGCAGATTCTGCGGGCGGATAAACAGTTGCCGGTGGCTGACAATTTCGATTTTCGGATGGTTAGTTTTCAGCCATGGTGGCTGCTGATCGGCGGTTATCAGGTAAATTTTGTGATACCACGGGCAGTTTTTTTCAATGGAGCGCAGCACATAACGCAGGGTGCCGAAATCCTGATAACGGTTATTACTGGTCGCGTCACTGTGTCCCTGATGCTGTGGCTGATAGTGGTTTTTTGCAGCCAGCCAGTCCGGATCGCTGTTGTCTACCCATGGCAGAACAAAATCAATCGGGGTATTGTCAGTACTGGTGTTCATCGGTTTTTCCGTTTGAGCAGCGCTATCAGTTTTTGGCTGTTACGGGCGCCAAGTGTAGTACGCAGAGTGTTTAGGATTCTGCGTTTGAGCTGGTTGACGCCTTTACTGTCATTAAGCCATGTACCGTCGTAGTGATGAATGCAGACAGTATTAGCAGTACGGTTCAGTTCATGGGTATAGGCATTTTTGGCCATGAAGTAATCACTTGGATAAACGCAGACATAGCCGGGAATTTCCTGTCGCTGATCGTTAAGGATAATTCCATGCTTTTGGTATATTTGTTTAAATAACTGGTTGATAGTAATAAGCTGCTGCGGGTTGAATTCAAGATTCTGATACTGTTGCCAGATATCCTGCATAAGAATGCTTCCGGCTTCACAACCCATTACGCCAGCCTGAGGGTTACAGGTAAGCTCGCGAGTATAGGGATTCATGCCTTGTTCGAAACCGGTGAAGCAGTGATGGTGCAGAAACGGGTCGAATGATGCAATCATCTGTACATCGGTATCCAGATAGATGCCGCCATGCTGATAAAGTGCCTGAATACGGCAGACATCGGCTACAAAAGCATATTTACCGGCAGCATAGGCTAAACGGGTGTAAGCGTTAGCCTGATAGTCAAAATTGTGTTCGTTCCACAGCTGAATCTGGTAATCGGGCAGAAACTGGCGCCAGCTGGCAATATATTGTCGGGTGGCGGCAGGCAGTGGCTGAGGTCCGAACCAGCAATAGTGAATCAGTTTGGGTATCATTGGGCAGGCCGGCGATAAATCAGAATTAACAGGATGCCAAAGGGTATGGCGGTGCTCAGACCGGCAATAAAGCCAAGTTTAATCCAATCGATAAAGGTATGTACACTGATGCTGTTTACCGGATGCCAGCCAATAGTGAGGATAATGGCGATGGTAGCAAAAACTGTCAGCCACAGCAGATAGGCACGGGTGCAGGGCAGGGACAGAATGTGTTTGCTGGTGTAATGCACCATTTCACTGCTGCGGTAAAGAAATGATATCAGTGTCGCAAGTAAAATGCCGGCACTGCCCCATATCTGTATAAAGCATACTGAGCAGGTAATGTTCAGAGCAGCTTCGATCAGTGCCTGTGGTTTGGTGTCTTTGTAACGACCGGCTGCCATAATCATGGTCATACTCGGAATACGGCTGTTTTCAATAATGCCCACCAGTAAAAACAGGGCAGCCAGCACGGGCTGATGGTAGTTGGCATCGGTCATATTACGGGTATAAAGCTGAATAAAGGGCGCCAGCAACAGGCCGGTGCATGTATAGACCCAGCCCAGAAAGCACATAAAGAGACGATTATAGCGGCAGAAATTCTGGCGGGTGCGCTGGATATCTGTGGTAAGGCTATGACCAAAAATAGCCTGCATGCCTTGTGACAGTGATTGCAAGGCCATTTTGATGGCGCCGAAAATCAGCGCATAAACGGCGTAGATGCTGGCGTCTTTCAGTGACAGGAAAAAAGTAATCAGTACCAGCGGTGAGCTGAATATCAGCAGACCGGTTAGCTGATGGGTTAGGGCATCCCATGTTTGTTGCAGCTTATACGCGTTATGTTTGTCGTAATGCTGGTTCAGATTGTGATAGTGGTGTTTTACATAGTGACGGTACAACAGAAATTTACTCGCCTGTATCAGGGTAGAGATAAACTGAACAGTCAGAATACTATAGCCGTTACGGATCAGCCAGTAGCATACGACGATGTTAACGAAGATGCTGCCAGCCTGAATGGCGGAGATGATATAGGTTTTCTGGTCGGCAGTAAGTAAGGCACGGTAGCTGCCGAAAAAGAAAAAATCCAGAATATTCACGGCACCCATTATCAGTACCATGTAAAAGGTAAGGCTGGCACTGATTTCGGTGTGGGTAAGCCAGGCAAACAGGATAGCGAGTATCAGTAATGCGATGGCAAACAGCCAGCCGGAGATGCGGTAAAAGTGATGGGCGGCTGCGAGAATGCGGTTACGCAGCTGGTTATCCTGTGCTGTTAGCGCCTGATAAAGGGCTACGACGGCAGCTGCACCGATACCAGCCTCCAGTAAAGTCAGGTAGGCAATAAACTGTTTGATAGAGGCCAGCATACCGTTGGTTGCTGAACCATAGGTTACAACAATTAACGGCGGCAGGATGAATCCGCCCAGTGCAGTTATCAGTTGCAGCAGCAGATTAGCGGATATGTTTTTCAGGATAACTGCACGGGTACTCATGAATATTTAAGCGGATAGGTGCCGGCTTAATGACATTTACCACTACGCTGCATCCGGCCGTAACGACCGGTAATGGCGTTGATGTCCTGCATAGCTGAGTTGTCTACACCACTGAATACAACGCGCATTTTGGCAATGCTGGTAGCGGAACTGCCGGATGACTGGCTGTCACTGTCGCTGCTACCGCCCAATGTGGTGATAAAGGCGTCACTGAATCCCTGCATTTTGGCTCGCGCCATCAAGCCTTCTGCATCTTCCCGGCGGTTAAATACGCCAAGGCTGACTTTACCCTGATTAACACCGTAGTCAAATCCCTGTTCCTGCAGACGGGCACGTATACTGCTGTCATTACCGGAAGAGAGGGCAACCATGTAGCGGGTAGGAGCAGCTGTCTGACGGGTTTTGGCCGGAGCGCTGACCTGTTCTATAAAGCGGCTGGTGGTAAACGGCCAGTGAGTAAGCAGGCCTTTGATACGATGAAAATCGTCTTCCGGCAGGGTAACAGTGGCAGTACAGGTATTGGCCGGAGCAGCAGGCTGTTTGTCAGTGTTGTCGGAAGCAGTAGTAGTAGCGGCAGTAGTTGTTTTGGGCGCAGCAGTAGTTTCTGTTTTGCTGGCAGCTTTAGCTGCTGTTATATTACTGCCGGCAACAGTTTCAGTTTCTGTTGCCTGCCGTACACTGATGTCAGGACTGGCGGGTGCAACAGCTTCTGTTTCAGGGCTGGCCGCACTGGCTGCAGCAGGTGCACCAGAATTACTATGTACCAGTTTCCCTGCTATCATGCTGCCGAAAACAATGATATTGAGTGCTACCAAAATTGCAAACAGCCATTTCATGCGTATTCAACCCAGTTTAGTAAACCGTAAATCACTAAATTATCCACAATTTCAATGCGGTTGTCTAAGACAAATGTATTAGGGAGTGCCTGAGCCACTTTATTGGCACCACCGCCGGTAATAATAATGTCGACAGGTTTGCCGGCACCGATTTTCTGTTGCAGGCGCGCATGCATCAGCACAATAGCCCCGCAGACTGCGTCCATAATGCCGCTGGCCATGGCATTCGGGGTGGTGGTGGCAAAAGCGTATGGTTTGCCCAGCGGCCGGTTAAGATTGGCGGTGCGTCGGGATAATGCCTCTTTCATTAAATAAAAACCCGGCAGGATACTGCCACCAAGATAATGGTTGGTGTCGGTAAGGGCATCTACTGTGACGGCTGTACCACAGCTGACCACGACACAGGCCTGACGGCTGTAGCGCCGGCTGCCAATGAGGTTAAACCAGCGGTCGGCACCATGTTCGGCCGGATTGCGGTAATGATTGGAGATGCCGAGTGCTTCCGGCATGGAAGGCAGCCACTGTACTGGCAGAGGCAGAATACCAGCGATTTGCTGCTGGCGGGCTTCTCCGCAGACAGCACAGCCGATAATACGCTGTACGCCGGCTCCTTGTTTGTTCCAGTCCTGAATCAGGGGTTGCAGGTCGTAGTAGGCTGCTTTGCCATAAGCCAGTATGCAGCCGTTTTCTACCCATGCCCATTTGAGTTTGCTGTTGCCGGCATCCAGTAGCAGGTAACGTTTTCTGTCATTGGCTTTTACCTGATTCTGTGCAGTCCCCGGGCGCAAACTGATTTCACCGGTGACAAAACTGCGTTCTCCGTCGGCAGTTTGCAGCAATAAAGCCCCCGATGCTGCAATCCCGTTAACGATACCTTCGGCAATGGTCTTGCCGTTGGCCAAGAGATGGACTATTTGTCCCTGATCTCGATGCAGCTGGTTGTAATCATTAAGAAATGAATCTAGTCCGGTTTGGTCAAACCGCGGCAGATATTGTATCAGTTTAGCCAGAATACCCTGAAAAATCTGTGTTACCTGTGCATGTGGCAGAAGGGACAGAATAGCTGTGGCTGTGCCTACCTGATCGGGCAGGCTGAAATTGATGCCGATACCGATAACAGCAGTAGTCTGATTCTGTTGCGCTATGGTTTCAATCAGGATGCCGCCAAGTTTGTTTTTATCCAGCATCAGATCATTCGGCCATTTAATTTGTGCCGCTACACCGAGTTCGCGTAAAGTTTGTGCGACAGCCAGTGCTACTACCAGTGCTAGACCGCCAAGCTCTGCCTGAGGCCGCTTAAATGACCAGCTCAGGCTGAACATAAGGCAGTCGCCGATGCGGTTTTGCCATGATTTGCCCTGACGTCCGCGCCCGGCAGTCTGCTCATAAGCCAGACAGATTTGCGGCGCTGTATTTGCCGGTGCATAGCGCAATTGCTCCAGTAGGACGCTGTTGGTCGATGTGGTCTGCTCCAGCAGCTGCGGATTAAACCCGTACTGACGGGCACTGGTATTGAAGATGTGTTCCGGTATTAATGCCAGAGTTTTAGTTAGCTGCCAGACACCATTACGCTGACGCAGCAGATTCTGGATATGGGCAGGCATATCCTGCCATGCTGCATTGAGCTGCGGTATTTTTTTATTCAGAATGCCTGCCAGTGTCTGGACTTCATGTGCCAGACCATCGGCAAGCAAGGCCAGTAACGGCCAAAACGGTGTGTTCATAAAATGGCATCACCAAGGGTGTCATTGGTTACAACAGGTTAAATTCAATTTGCTGTGTCTGACGGCTGCGCCGGATGCAGACAGGCTGTTAAAACGGCCGTGCAGTCACAACCGTTGTGAATATTATCGCATGGTTCGGTAAATGTATTTGGCTGTGCAGGTTTATTCGACCACAATTTTGGGGAAACGCCGGCTATAGTCTTTGCCCTGATCTGCCAGTGCCTGCACCAGTTGCCATGCAGCCTGTTCATACAAGCCGGCTATTTGCGGCTGCTGCTCTGCCAGTATGCCGGCGGTACCGTTATCCATGGCCTCACGTACAGCCAGTGTTAACGGTAGCTGACCCAGCAGGGGAACACCGAGTTTATCAGCAAGCTGTTTACCGCCATTCTGTCCGAAAATAGATTCGGTATGGCCGCAGTTAGAGCAGATATGCACCGACATATTTTCAAGTACGCCAAAAATGGGAATATTGACTTTCTGGAACATATTGACTGCTTTGCGCGCATCAATCAGTGCAATATCCTGCGGTGTCGTCACTACAACCGCACCGGTAACCGGAATTTTCTGTGCCAGTGTCAGCTGGATATCGCCTGTGCCGGGGGGTAAGTCGATAATCAGATAATCGACATCATCCCACTGGCTCTGAAACAGAAGCTGCTGTAAAGCCTGACTAACCATCGGGCCGCGCCAGATAACTGCCTGATCAGTATCAACCAGAAAACCAACGGACATCACTTGAATTTCACCGGCAGCCATGACCGGAATCAGTTTATCTTGATGCTGACGCGGTTCAAGGCCGGCGACACCGAGC
Source organism: Snodgrassella sp. M0351 (assembly GCF_016100575.1). Classification (NCBI taxonomy): domain Bacteria; kingdom Pseudomonadati; phylum Pseudomonadota; class Betaproteobacteria; order Neisseriales; family Neisseriaceae; genus Snodgrassella; species Snodgrassella sp. M0351. The sequence goes on from NZ_JACFSG010000002.1 coordinate 72,928, forward strand.
ATGGTAGGCTGGCTGGGGCCGTAAATATCAGCATCAAGGACGCCGACACGGGCACCCATGCGGCTCAGGGCAATTGCCAGATTAGCACTGGTAGTCGATTTGCCCACACCGCCTTTACCTGAGGCAATCGCAATAATATTTTTGACGCCGGCAATGGTTTGCACACCGGGCTGCACTTTATGTTTGCCTATCGCCAGTTGTACCTGAACAAATAATGGTGTGTCACCGAATTCAGTGGTAATGGCCTGATCAATACGCTGTTGCAGTTCGTCAATCAGATGGGCAACTGGATAGGGAAAAGTAAGATCCAGATGAATGCCGTCACTGGCGACGGTAACATTACTCAGGGCTTTTTCACTGCCCAGTGTACGGTTACTGTCCGGAATGGATATTTTGTTAAGTAAGGCGGTAATGGATTGTGTGTTCATGCAAATTAAGTCCGCAACTGTATTTCCGGCGCATATTTTACCCTATTTGGTCTGCAGCCAGTATTTGCTTAAGACGGTAGTGAATAATCAGGTTGGTGGCTGGATGTTTTCAGATTCAGCAGAGCTGCCGGTGTCAGCTTTGCTGTGCTGCTGCCGGCTGCGGATCCAGAGTAAACGCAGACACAGGGGGGCAGGATAAAGTAACAGTATGGAAACGATGAGGTAATGCAGATTATGCCAGTCTATAACCAGCTGTCCGTGTGCAAGTGACCATAATGCCCATGACCATTGCCACCATGCAGGTAAACTAAATGCAAGTACAATCAGCAGCGCAGCTGTTCTGAGCAATGTCAGCGGCCATATCTGCTGTTGCTGTACTGCGCGGTTTAACTGTAGCAGGGTACGGAAAGCCAGACTGAGAATGAATACCATACCGCCGTTGGCGATTACCTGTAACCAGCTAAAGGCAATATCCGGAGATACCGGCAAGCTGTTGCGCGGTACTGGCGTCTGTTCCATTGAAATACTGGCAACAATATTCAGTATGAAACTGTAAATCAGATCCAGCCATAACAGTAATAGTGGCCAGGTACGTTTCAAACGTTGAAACATTGTTATGCTGCCGTGGAAATCAATAATACGACAGTGTAACCACTGGCACTGGTCACTGTAAATGGCTGGTAGCCGGATATTTTTGCTAATAAATGCTGAAACTGCTATATAAAAAATAATTAATAATTGCAAAATCGGGCAAATGTTGACGGCAGAATAATGAAACGCTGGTGTGAGGCACAGCGGAATGGATGGTATTCATTTTCAGGTAATCATTAGTTATCTGTTTATCTGTGGTTTGCTTACCAGCCAGAAATAATGGCCAGTCATGTATAAGCAAACTGAACATGATATCGGGCAAATATGTTTCAAATTCATTCTGAATAATACAATTTTGTTGTTATTTAATTTATTATGCGTTTAGTTCTTTTGTTTGTCTGTCCGGTTTTAATCAGTGCATATCTCTGATATCGGTAATATTATATCTTTGAAAAATAATAATTTTTATTTGCATTTTTTATGCAATTTGAATGAAAATTAATTGTATCCAATTATAAAAAATTTAATCTATTTGAATAATTGTAAAGATTATCTATCAGCATTATTTATCTTTTTAAGTTAGAATAAACACTCAAATTTTGCTAATTTGAAATTTTACTGAATATTTTTATTTATTTTCTGACCTTTAATTAAGGTCTTTTTTTATTTTATGCGTTTGAGAAAAAACACAATGACAAGACATTTGCCAGTTGTGATGAAAATAAGTGCGGTGTTAATCAGTACTGCGGTAGTTGTTTCTCCTGTATATGCTTCAGGATATCATTTGGGATTACAGTCGGTAACAGCTGTTGGAACCGGTAATGCAGCTGCTGCTGAAGTGGCTGATGCGGCAACAATTGTCAATAATCCTGCCGGATTGACGTATCTGGATGGCACCCAGCTTGATACTAATCTGTTTGTGATTAAACCTGATATTAAATATCGTAATGCCCGTGGGACATTTTCAGACGGTGCGGCTGTACAAGGGCCTGAGCATGGCAATATTGCCAATACCGCGCAACTGGTGCCGCAGCTGTATTTTTCCCATCGCTTGAACGACAGATGGGGTATGGGACTTGGGGTATATATTCCGTATGCGGCCAGAACCAATGACAGTTCTGATTCAGTATTGCGCTATAACGTAAATAAAACCAATGTAAAGGCATTGAATATTAATCCGGCTGTTGCCTATAAAATTAATGACAGACATTCACTGGGTGTGGGGCTGATTGCGCAATACCTGCATGCAGAAGTACAGAAATATGCGGATTTTACGCCGGTAGGCAGTGCACAGTCGGGAATACCGCAATCTGTATTACATCAGAAAGCGCCGGGCGCATTTGATGCACGCGCAACAGTCAAGGGTAATGACTGGGGCTATGGTTTTAATGCCGGCTGGTTATGGGACATTAATGATGATGTCCGGGTTGGTGTCAGCTATCGTTCAAAGATTAATCAGCATTTGTACGGTACTGCGCGCTGGAAACCTATGGGCAAATTTGCAGAAAACTATGCTCCGCTGTTTGAGCAGTTTGGCTTTAAGGCTCTGGAAGGTGCACAGGTACAGATTACTACGCCGGAAGTAGTATCTGTACACGGTATGTGGAAGGTCAATCCGCAGTGGAATGTTTTCAGTAATGTGAGCTGGACGCGTTCTTCACGTCTGCATGCTCTGGATATTAAATTTGAGAATGATAAGGCAATTGATCCGGTACATGGTGCTACTTCGAATACCACTCATATTGCCACAAACTGGCGTGATACTTATGCGGTTGGCGTGGGTGCTTCCTATCAGCAGAATCCGCATTTGCAGTGGCGTTTCGGCGTGAATTATGACCAGTCGCCAGTACGCAGTGCTTCTTCGCGTCTGTCTACTATTCCTGATGGTAACCGCTGGCTGTTTGGTGCCGGATTTAAGTATGATGTGGATAAAAAGAATACGGTAGCGGTATCGTATGCTTATCTGCATATTCAGCATACACATATGAATCAGCAGGATGAAGGAACACATGTATCAAGCAATGTGCGCGGTGAAGCCGATTATCGTTCGAATGCGCATATTGCCGGTGTTTCGTATACTTACCGATTCTGAAATCTGTCCGGATGGCTGCTTGATGTCATTGTTTGATTATTGTTTTTTTAAGCCATTGAGATTAATAAACTTTAACTAGAATATTGACATAAATTACAGATACTTTTCTTTGTTGTGTACTAATCTGTCGTATGATGGTTCAGCTGTTCCATTTTGGATAAAGCATTGTTAAACAAGGAGATGTATTATGAAGCATCAAGAAGGTTTACAAGATCCAAGAACCAAGTACTACCATCAGGATTTTTCTAAACAGCATCAGCCTGCACCGGGCTTGCAGAGCAGAATGGATCCGGTGCCGGATTGCGGTGAAAGAAGCTATGAAGGTCATGGTCGTTTGCACGGCCGTAAAATTCTGGTAACTGGTGCCGATTCAGGTATTGGTCGTGCTGCTGCTATCGCTTATGCACGCGAAGGTGCCGATCTGGCCATTAATTATTTGCCAGCTGAAGAAGAGGATGCCAAACAGGTTGCTGCTCTGGCACAGGAAGCCGGCCGTAAGGTGGTGTGCATACCCGGTGATTTGAGTGACGAGCATTTTTGCAAACAGCTGGTTGAAAAAGCTCATACTGAGCTGGGCGGCCTTGATGGTTTGACTTTAGTGGCTGGTAAACAGACTGCGGTAGAGCGTTTCTGTGATATCAGCACTGAACAGTTGAAAAAGACTTTTGAAGTGAATATTTTTTCCCTGTTCTGGGTGATTCAGGCTGCTATGCCGCACTTGCCAGCCGGTGCCACTATTGTGACGACTAGCTCTGTACAGGCATATCAGCCTAGCCCGAATCTGGTCGACTATGCCACTACTAAAGCCGGAATTGTGGCTTTTACTCAGGCGTTGGCTAAACAGGTTGCAGCCAAAGGTATCCGGGTTAATTCTGTGGCTCCGGGTCCAATCTGGACTGCACTGGAAATTACCGGTGGTCAGCCTCCTGAAGCTATTCCGAAATTCGGTCAGAGTGAATCAGTACTTGGTCGTGCCGGACAGCCTGCCGAACTTGCATCTACCTATGTTTTCTTAATGTCTGAAGAATCCAGCTATGTGACAGCACAGGTATACGGAGTAACTGGTGGTATTGTGCTGTAAGCCAGTACTTTAAACCGTAATCTGTATTAATCCGTACTGAAATTTTTTTCCGCTCTGATTGTTTATCAGCCGGAGAACTTAAATTCCGGTACGGATTTTTTGTTACTTACAAACGGATTTTCTGCTTTCTTCTGGCCAGCCAGTATTTATTTGACAGGCTGTAGTCATCATTCTCAAAAGCCATCCGGTATGATTCTTGTGTTTTGGTCAGAGGTATTACCCTGTATCTGTAAATAACTACTAATTGACTGTATTTGCATTGTATTAAATAATTGTTTCAATATTGAAGTTCCGGACATTTCCTCTCTTTCAGGCAAATTATTTTATTCTCATAATTTTTGATACTAAGCAGTATTTATTTTATTGGTATATTCTGCTCCGATAATAAATGCGAATAATTATGTTTTACGCGGATAACTAACTGATAAAATTATAGGTATGTTGCTGTAAAAATAAAAATAAATAGTGAAAATAAGTTAAATTATATAAATATTTTATAAATTAAATGGCTGTTTTAGGTTCTTTTTAACAGCTTAATAGATGGTGATAACCATTATTGTTATAAGATAATGTTTTTATTTAATATTTTGTTAAATAAAGAATATTTTATCAAATTATTATGAAAATTAGTCTTATTTAGATTAAAAATAGTTATTTAATTTAATGTTATGATAACCCTAAATGGTTGTATTGATGATTAGGCAGAATTTATTGCTTTGTTAATACAGCTGTTTAGAGGGGAGTCGGGTTGCGGGCTAGTAATAGTCTGCAACCCAAGACAAAAAAGATATTATTTTAGAATATTTTTCCCCGTATAAATGACTGCGCGATGTCAGTGCATCGCCTAATCTGCTGATGATACCGGCAACGATAAATTAATAAACAAAATTCTATGAATGGTGTTCAGGCTATGACGGCAAATGAGTCAGGGCGGTTTGTTGACGACTGTTTAGTGATTGAGCATGCCTGTCTGGACGGATTAGCAGAAGAGTTTTGAGCAAAAAGGAAACAGACATGGAAGGCAAAAAAGTTGTAATAGATTGTTTAAACCGGTTACTGGCAGGAGAGCTGGCCGCGCGTGACCAGTATTTTGCGCATTCACGCATGTATGAAGATATGGGCTATATGAAGCTTTTTCAGCGTATAGACCATGAGATGCAGGAAGAAACCGATCATGCTCACCAGTTTATTCACCGTATTCTGATGCTCAATGGCAAACCGGAAATGGTACCGGATGCAATTAATGTCGGTACTGATGTGATTAGTATGCTTGAAAATGATCTGGCAACAGAGCTTTGTGTACGCCAGAATCTGAAAGATGCAATTAAGCTGTGTGAGCAGGAACAGGACTATGTCACCCGGCAGTTTCTGGTGACACAGCTGAAAGATACTGAAGAAGACCATGCCCACTGGTTGGAGCAACAGTTACGCCAGATTGAAATAATGGGTTTGCCGAATTATCTGCAAAGCCAGCTGTAAGGAGAAAGATATGCAGGGTGATCGTCTGGCCTTACAGGCATTGAATAAAAATCTGGGTCTGCTGCTGGTATCTATCAATCAGTATTTTTTACATGCACGGATATTACGTAACTGGGGTTTTGCCGAACTGGGTGAGGCATTATACAAACATTCGATTCGCGATATGAAAAGTGCGGATGCACTGATTGAACGCATTCTGCTGCTAGAAGGACTGCCTAATTTACAGGAATACGGCAAAATTCTGGTTGGCGAAAATATCATCGAAATTCTGCAATGTGACCAGCAGGCAGAACAGGCAAAACATGTGGCACTGGCTGATGCTATTGCAGTATGTGAAAGCCAGCTGGATTTTGTGTCCCGTGATTTGCTTGAACAGCAAAAAGCGGTAAATGAAGAGTATCTGGACTGGCTGGGAACACAGCTAGACCTGATTGAAGAAGTTGGTCTGGCTAATTATGCCCAGACCGCAGCGCAGGCAGACTGATACTTGCCTGAATGAAAAAACAACACGTTTGCGAACGTGTTGTTTTTTCAGCCGGAGAAATGATTAACTTCTAAGCAGCAGCTTCACTGACAACAGATTGGTTATCCGTCTGGTTAAACCATGCCAGTTGCTCCCGTAACTGTACTACTTCACCGATAACCATCAGAGCCGGTGTATCAGCCTGTTGAGCCAGATCGGCCAGCTGATGCAGCCTGCCGGTTAAGACACTCTGGCTGGACAGCGTACCATGAGAGATAATCGCAACCGGTGTATCGGCGGCACGTCCGTGGTTAATGAGTTGTCTGCTGATTTCAGCCGCTTTCAGCGTACCCATGTAAATGACCAGTGTCTGCCCGTTACGGGCGAGTGTCTGCCAGCCATAAGGCTGGTCGGCCAGGTGCTGATGACCGGTAATAAATAATACACTCTGGGCATAATCACGATGGGTTAGCGGAATACCGGCATAGGCAGTTGCCCCCAGACCGGCACTGATACCCGGAATAACCCGAAACGGAATCTTAGCAGCCTGCAATATGGCACATTCTTCTCCGCCACGACCAAATATAAACGGATCACCGCCTTTCAGACGCACAACACGTTTTCCCTGCTGCGCCCACTGTACCAGTAATTCATTGGTTTGCTGTTGCTGTACCTGATGGTGTCCGCAACGTTTGCCTACACTGATTTTTAATGCATCACGCCTAACCAAATCCAGTACTTCTGCTGAAACCAGTGCATCATATAACACCACATCTGCTGCCTGTATCGCCTGTAAAGCATGCAGGGTCAGCAGACCGGCATCGCCCGGGCCGGCTCCGACCAGAGTAACTTCGCCCTGTGGCAAAGGCTGATGCTGCGTCAGTTGTTGTTGCAGCAATGTTTCTGCTGCTGATTCATCACCACGGGCAATATACTGGTTAAAACAGCTGTGTTCAAACAGATATTCCCAGAAACGCCTGCGTTCGCTCATGTTGTGCAGCGTGGCTTTGACTCGTTTGCGCCAGCGTCCGGCTATCGCCGCTGCCCGTCCGATAGAAAAGGGCAGTAATAATTCGATTTGCTGACGAATCAGCCGAGCCAGCACAGGTGCATGACCGCCGCTGCTTACCGCTACCTGTATCGGATTGCGGTCAATCAGTGCCGGGACAATAAATGAGCAGCAATCAGGTTGGTCTACGCAGTTGCAGAAAGTGGCTGCTGCTTCGGCTGCCTGAAAAATACGCTGGTTAAGCGCATGATCGCTGGTTGCGGCAATCACCAGAAAAATACCGTTTAATAAATCAGGGCTGAATTCGGTACTGATATGTTCAGCCTGTTGCCGGTCAAACCATTCTTTAAATCTGGCTGTAGTCTGCTGTGCGACGACCAGCAGATGCGCACCAGCTTCTAATAAAGCACCGGCTTTGCGTTCGGCTACGTGGCCGCCACCCACCAGTAATACCTTACGCTGGTGTAGTTGGGTAAAAATCGGGTAGTGATTCATGCTGACTTGTCGTTGTTGTTTATACGCTATCTTATAAGCGCCGATGCCCAGATGAAAAAGAAGCATTTTTTCTAACCAAAGCGTTGGCAGTTATATCTGTAACAGCAGCATCAGTGACCGGAAGTTTGGTTATAAAGAAAGAAATTTTTATTCTTTCCTCCATGCCGGCTGCACTTGTTACTATTTGTGCTATTCAGACAGTAATCCGGTTAAACAATTACTGTCATTAATAATTTGTGCATTCAGGATAGTGATAACCATGTTGCGTCCCCGTTTGTGGACTCCTCCGCATGATGCGGCTGCCACCGGCCGCCTGCCGGCTCTGACGGCCGAGCTGACAACACGCTTGCAGCAGATTGCACAGCAGCATCACCATGTTAAATTTGCTTCCAGTCTGGCGGTTGAAGACATGGTCATTACTGATGTGATTGCCCGCGAACAGCTGCCTATTGAAGTATTTACGCTTAATACTGGTGCATTGAACAGTGAAACACTGAGCTTGCTCGGGGCTGTGCGTCAGCACTGGGGTATTCGTATTGCGGAATACCGGCCGGATGAACACGCTGTAAATGCATATATCGCCACTCACGGCAAACTGGCTTTTTATGACAGTGTTGCACTGAGGCGTGAGTGCTGTCATATCCGCAAAATCGAACCGCTTGGTCGTGCTCTGAGTCAGGCCGATGCCTGGATAACCGGACAAAGGCGTGAGCAGTCGGCAACACGTACGGCTCTGGCTCTGGCAGAGCAGGATCAGGTGCACGGCATGGCTAAATATAATCCTCTGGCCGAATGGCTGGAAACTGAAATATGGGCATATGCCCGGCAGCAGCAGTTACCGGTTAATGCCCTTTATCAGCAGGGTTATCCCAGTATCGGCTGTGAGCCCTGTACCCGCCCTGTAAAAGCAGGCGAAGACATTCGTGCCGGACGCTGGTGGTGGGAAAGTCAGGACAGTAAAGAATGTGGTTTACATAAATAAGCTGAAATCAACTCAGGGTTGCAGACAGAATGGTCTGTGCCCGTAACGGGGATATCATGAGTATTCAAGACAAACATCTGGACTGGCTGGAAGCTGAATCTATTTATATTATCCGCGAAGTAGTGGCCGAAGCACGCAATCCGGCATTACTGTTTTCCGGTGGCAAGGATTCAGTGGTGCTACTGTCTCTGGCTGTAAAGGCTTTTCAGATTCCGGGACACAGCCTGCAACTGCCATTGACACTGGTGCATATAGATACCGGACACAACTACCCCGAGGTTATTGCTTTTCGTGATGAAGTCGTACGCCGCCTTGGTGCACGTCTGGTTGTCGGCAGCGTAGAAGAGTCGATTCGCCGCGGCAGTGTTACTCTGCGCCGGGCTACAGATTCACGGAATGCCGCACAGGCTGTCACTCTGCTGGAAACAATTGAAGCCAATGGCTTTGATGCATTAATGGGCGGTGCCAGACGGGATGAGGAAAAAGCCCGGGCTAAAGAACGGATTTTTTCTTTTCGGGATGAATTTGGTCAGTGGGATCCGAAAAACCAGCGTCCCGAATTATGGGATTTGTACAATACACGTCTGCATCCGGGTGAAAATATGCGGGTTTTTCCGATTTCCAACTGGACAGAACTGGATATCTGGCAATATATCGCGCGTGAACAGCTTGCTTTGCCGGAGATTTACTATGCACATCAGCGAGAAGTCGTTGAGCGCAACGATATGCTGGTACCGGTAACAGAGCTGACACCAAAGAAAGAAGGTGAAGTCAGTATTGTGCGCAGTGTGCGTTTCCGGACTGTCGGCGATATTTCCTGCACCTGTCCGGTAGCCAGCACAGCCAGTACAGCAGCAGAAATTATTGCTGAAACCGCACAAACCACGATTTCCGAACGTAATGCTACCCGTATGGATGATCAGGTATCGGAAGCAGCGATGGAAGAGCGCAAGAAAGCAGGTTATTTCTGATGACAGAAAAACAAACGCTATTACCGGCCAGAATATTTATTGTGCATGGTTTTCAGAGCAGTCCGCAGGATAACTGGTTCGACTGGCTGGCTGCACAGATCCGGACAACCGGTGCAGAAGTAACCGTACCGCTTATGCCTCAGCCGGATTATCCGCAGGCAGCGCAATGGCAGCAGGCACTGGATAAGCTTATCGGGCAGCCGGATGAACAGACTTTTCTGATTGGTCATAGTCTTGGCGTTATTACATTGCTGCAATTTCTCAGCCGGCATAAACCTGCACGGCTGGGCGGTCTGATTCTGGTTGCCGGATTTGCCGCACACCTGCCCAGGCTACAAATACTGGATGGTTATATCGATGCCAGTCAGCCGGATTTTGCAGTATTGCAGCAAATCAGTATGCCGGTTCACAGCATTATTTCAACTAATGACCCATATGTTCCCGAAGCAGCCAGTAACGATATTGCCCATGCCTTGCATAGCAGTATTCAGTATATCCCTGATGGCGGCCATCTGATGGCAGAAGACGGCTTCAGAAAACTGGAACCTGCCCGGGACAGCCTGCAACAGATGCTGGCACAGGCGGCAACCTTAAAAAAGTGAGACACTGATGAGTACTGATTCTGTATTGCGTTTTATTACTGCCGGCAGCGTAGATGATGGTAAATCCACGCTGATAGGACGACTGCTGTTTGACAGTCAGTCCTTACTGGCTGATCAGGTTGCTTCGCTGTATCACGGCAAGCACAAGCGTACCGCCGACGGCATTCCTGATTTTGCTCAGCTAACTGATGGACTTGCCGCTGAGCGTGAGCAGGGTATTACTATAGATGTAGCCTATCGTTATTTTGCCACACCGGCGCGTAAATTTATTATTGCTGACACGCCGGGGCATGAGCAGTACACACGCAATATGGTTACAGGTGCATCTACTGCTGATGCAGCCATTATTCTCATAGATGCCACCCGGCTGGATTACACTGAACATACACCAGCCTTACTGCCGCAAACCCGCCGCCATAGCGCAATTCTGAAACTGCTGGGTACGCCGCATATTATTGTGGCAGTAAACAAACTGGATTTACTGGATTACAGTGAAGAAAAATTTAATGCCATTAAGCGTGCTTATGCTGAACTGGCTATTGCTCTGGATTTGCACAATATCAGCTACGTACCCATATCAGCTTTGAATGGTGACAATATAGTGACTGCCAGTGCGCATATGCCATGGTATCAAGGGCAGCCTCTGTTGCCTTTGCTGGAAAGCCTGCCCGCTGCCAACCGCAGCAGTCAGTTACTGTCTGCTCCTGTATTATTCCCTGTTCAGCGGGTTGCCCGGCTGGATGGCAGCAGCGCAGATGATTTTCGCGGTTATCAGGGGCGTCTGGAACAAGGTACCCTGAAAGCGGGCGATCGTATACGCATTGAACCGGCAGGGCAGACCAGTGCCATAGCGGCCATTTATACGCCTGATGGTCAGGTGGAGCAGGCACAGTCAGGTGCTGTGCTGACTGTGGTACTGGCAGATGATGTTGATGTATCCCGGGGCGACAGTCTGGTGGCAGCAGACAGTGCATTACAGCCAGTGAAAACCATCAGTGCTTCCGTGTGCTGGTTCGACAGCAAACCCTTAAACTCAGCCCGCCGCTACTGGCTCAAGCATACTACTCAGACGGTATACGCCAAAATCAGACAGGTTGATTATCTGCTTGATGTACAAAGCCTGAACCATCGCGAAGACAGCGACAGCCTGCAGCTGAACGATATTGGCCGTGTGCAGCTTAGTATTCAGAAACCTGTGGTAGCAACTACTTATGAGGATAATCCCGCTGCCGGAGCCTTTATTCTGATTGATGAAGCTACCAACCATACTGTTGCCGCCGGTATGATTGTTTCTGTTGCTTAAAACCGCACTCAATAATAGTTAATCTATTGAAAATAAGCAGACAGAATTAATGTTCTGTCTGGCACCAGCCTGATATTCAGGCTGGTATTGTTTTGTCATATATTAACTTGCAGATAATATTTATTAAATTTATTCGTCGTTTCAGATTATTTATCCGGCAGAATTCAGATATATTTAATATCTAACAGGTAAATATCTGATGCTTTGGATGCAAAAATACAATGTCAGAATAAGATTTATATCAAACTTTTGTGTAAAAAATATGTAAAAATGACGTTAAACTGAAAGTTTAAAAAGTCAAATTGTTAATGTAATATGATATTAATTAAAGTTTATGATGAATTATCATATTAATATTATTGGATAATTTATATAGGGTAAATAATATTAACTTTTTTTGGATAAATTTCCATATTTTATATATTAAAAATGATTATTCGTATAAACAAAACATAACACGATTTACGTTAACATCATTCTGTATTTGAGTCAGGAGATAACTGATGTTAAGCGATCGGATTAAACAGGCGCGCAAGCATGTGGCTCTGTCACAGCAACAGGTGGCTGATAGAATGGGGGTTTCTAAAACTGCCGTATTTAAATGGGAGAATGGTCATTACGAACCGAAAAATCTGGATATACTGGCCAATATACTGGGTGTCAGTTTATCCTGGTTACGTGAAGGCCGTGGTAGTCCTTTTCCGGCTACAACCACAACATTGGCTGCGGAAGTAAATATTATTGCAGAAAATCAGGATCAAACACTCGTTCCATTTTATTCTTCAATAGAACAGGCCGGCAGTGTGCAGTCAAAACAACTGCATATTCAGCACGGTAAAAGAATCAGTTTAAGAACTGAGCTTCTGGAGCGTAAAAAAATCAATCCGCAAATGGTGGTGTGCTTTTCGGTAAATGATAATAGTATGGAACCTATTATTCCTTACGGGACTATTTTTGCAGTAGATTTAAACCGCACCAATATTATTGATGGTAATTTATATCTGATTAAACAAAATCACCAGTATCGCATCAGGAAACTATATTCAATGCCCTACGAAGAAATACGTTTGCATGCCTTTAATACAAAGGAATATAGTGATGTCTGTATACCAGCTAATCACATTATTATCATTGGCCGGATATTTTATTACGCTGTAGAGTTGTAATTGGTGTCATTATCATGTTATTTTTTAATTAAGCCGGATACTTTTACTTTTAATTCAGTAAATTGTTTACTAATGCTCTGCTGGTTCCAGGGAAACAGATCTGACTGTTTTCAAATAAGTATTACTTAGTCTGAAACTGGCATTATCGCTTTTTAATCTTATATAGTTATTATTGAATTTTCTATTTAACCATTGCATGTTTTCAATTGTACTCAACTACATCCTGAGATATTACTTTTTTTGTGCCAGTAAAGTGGCAAATCGCAGTTTTATTCGATTACCATCACTATCGGTTTTATGCAGTTCACCAACATCTTCATTGTATTTCAGAATATTCCAGTCCTGATAATAATTACGCAATTCATTCTCTTTAAAAGTAAACGAAAACCCGACTGTACAAGGGAAATCGTCAGTGGACATCGCACTGACAATTAAATTATATCCCCCCGGTTTTGTTATCATTTGCATATTGCGAATGATATCGGGAATTCTGTCTGCCTGTAGAAACATCATTACCACTGTTGAAATAATTAAATCGTAATTACCTGTTAAATCAGCCTGATTTATATCATAAACAGATGCATTAATATGGTCTAAATGTTCATTAGCAATAATGCTTTGTAAATTATTAATACTCACCTCTGATTTATCAACGGAATCAACATCAAAACCCAGTAGCTGTAAATAGAGTGAGTTACGACCGGAACCACAACCTAAATCCAAAACTTTCCCTGCCGGAATGAACTGACTAACTGCCAGTACTTCAGAGTGCGTTTTGGTCATTTGATATTTTTTCTGAGTGTAGTCTTCCGGCAGACAATAAAAAGCCAGCTGGCATTGCAGATCATCCGATACCCGAGCTATCCGGTACCATTGCTGAGGTAAAATCAACGGTGGTTGCTGCTGAGTATTGAAAACATGTTCAGAAATGATGTCTCCCTGTTCAGTTAATATATCAAAATTCACATGACCTTTAATAATATTTAATTTTGCCCAGGTACCTGTTTGCGTATTATGCTGTTCACAAAACTGTTTCGGTAAGGTTTGTGCATTCCAAACTGGCAACGTTTTATAGCAAATTAAATTTTTCATCACATCACTATTAATAAAATAACTTATTGATACCATAGTATATGGCTTTTTTGATTAGTTAAGGTTTTCAAATATAAAATCTGATCCTGAACAATAAATTATTGATAATACCTTCTGTCCAATAATATATTTTAAAAAACAGAATAAAATTATTTAATTAAATGAAAAGTATAAATTTTTTTGCTAAAAATAACTCTGACAATAAGATTACTTTATTTTATAAGTAAAAGTATAAAAATATTTATTCCATTGAAAAAATACCTTCATTAATATGATACTCACGATACTTGGGAGTAAACCTTCTTTTCCATGATATCTTTGCTAATTCGATTCCTGTTTCGTCAATTAGATAGTCATATCCGATAGTTTGATATTTATGATCTGCATCTAACTTTTCATAAATGTCTCTCCGATGTTGACGTAAAGCCGGATTAATATGCTTAAGATGATAAATATTCAGGTCAGTATTGATAATTTCATAATCAGAATTAAGAGGATGCTTTGGCATATGAAGGGCTGCATCAGAGTAAATATTTTCTTCTAAAAGAGGAAAAACAACTACTCTTTCTTTATTATTCCAAATTCCATCACAGCGATATTCATTAGAAGTATACATTTCTCTATAGTTAAATTTAAAAATCCTTTTGACATTTTCTTTTTCTGCTTGCCTGATGAGTTTCTTTAAAATTTTTCCTGCTCTTTTTTCTAATCGTTCATCCGGATCTAAAACAACAGCCCATTTAGTTCCTTGCTCATATGCCTGTTGATATAAACGCTGTCTATATTCTCCTTCAGCATGCATTAATCCTCCCTCAATATCCTTAATGATAAGGTAATCATCACATAAATTTTTAAGATTTTTTCGATAATCTTCTAAATAATCTTCATCGAATCTATAGTATGTCAGTGCAGTTATTTTTCCCATGAATTTTCCATATACTATATTTTAAATATAAAAAACAGTTATTTATTAAGATAATTAATTTGTTTAATTTTGAATGTTTTAAAATTGTACTGTTAATTTGCTATATATTGAAATATTAAATTAAAACACTATATTCCGTAAATATAATGCTAGCTTAAAATCAAAGTATAAAATCGAATTTGCAAGCTAAAAAATTTATTTAATATTAAACATAAATATACGAAAAAATAAAAATATAAATATAAATAATAAAAAAATATACATAAAATTATATTTATAGGTCTGATATACCAAAATTTGTAATGAATAATGAATATAAATAAATAAAAAAAATGGCATATGGTAATCTGTTACAATTTATGCATAAATTCACATAGTTTTGTATTTATCCATAGAAACGAGGTTGATTTATGTTACAGCCTACTAATGCCAAAAATCACCAGAAAATTGTTCTGGTCGGTGCCGGTGCAGTTGGTTCCACTTTTGCCTATGCTGCTACCCTGCAAGGTATCGGTCAGGAACTGGTTATCGTCGATGTTGCCCGGGATAAGGCGCATGGTGATGCTAAAGATATTGCTGATGCATTACTGTTTACTTATCCGAAAAACATTTACGCCGGTGATTACAGTGATGCTGCTGATGCCGATATCGTAGTCATTACTGCCGGTGCTGCTCAAAAACCCGGTGAATCACGTCTGGATTTGGTTAATCGTAATCTGCATATCATTAAAAGCATTGTCACTCATATAGTAGAGTCCGGCTTTAACGGTATCTTTCTGGTGGCTTCGAATCCAGTTGACATTCTGACTTATGCTACATGGAAAATTTCCGGTTTTCCGGCAGAACGGGTAATTGGTTCCGGTACATCTTTGGATTCCGCCCGTTTGTGTAAATATGTAGGGTATTTACTGAATGTCGATCCGCGCACAGTAAGCGGATATATTCTGGGTGAACACGGAGACACCGAGTTTCCGGCCTGGTCTCACCTGAGTGTAGGCGGGCTGACCATGGAAGAATGGATTAAAGGTGACCCGCGCTTTACCGAAGCAGATCTGGATATTATTGCTGATCGTGTGGTCAATGCCGCTTACGATATTATTCGCCTTAAAGGAGCCACTTACTATGGTGTCGGTGCTGCTTTGGCACGTATCTGCCGCGCATTATTGGATGATGAAAATACCATTTTACCGGTTTCTGCTTATTTGAACGGTCAGTATGGTGTTAATGATATGTATATTGGTACACCGGCAGTGTTAGACCGGCACGGCATACGTCAGGTAATTGAAATTCCGCTGAATGAAAAAGAGCAGGGTTTAATGCGTGCTTCAGCCAGCCATCTGGATGAAGTAATGCGTAAATCTTTTCCGGAAATCGGTATTAAACGCTAATCCGGACAGTCTGGAGGCAAGCCAGACCATCCGATTCAAGGCAATCCGAAGGGTTGCCTTTTTTATATTCTTACTGCTTCTATCTAAATAAGCGTCATTTCTTTCTCAAAAAACTTTGTGCTTGCTAGTATGGCTGACTATCTATTGCAGTCTGAAAATTACATTAATCATAACCTTATCGAGCACAAGCCATGAGCATACCCATTTCCCCTGAATTGCTGCAATCGCTTGCCAGCCTTTCACCAACACAACTGGCCTGGCTGTCCGGCTATGCATGGGCAAACAGTCAGCAGCAAAATACGGTTTCTCCGGCAGCGTTGCCGGTATCTGGTGTTGCAGAACCGGTTGCAGCACGCAAGGTACTGGTTTTATCTGCTTCACAAACCGGTAACGCACGTCGTGTGGCAGAAAGTCTGCAACTGAAACTTGAAGCTGCCGGTATTAATGCAGCTTTAATCGCCAGCGGCGACTATAAAATCAAGCAGCTCTCCAGTGAAGATATTCTTTTGCTGGTAACTTCAACACAGGGCGAAGGCGAACCTCCGGAAGAAGCTTTACCACTATATAAATATCTATTTGGTAAAAAAGCACCGGCTCTTAATCAGCTTCACTTTGCGGTACTGGGACTGGGAGACAGTAGTTATCCGCAATTTTGTCAGTGTGCTAAGGATTTTGATAATCAACTGGCTCATCTGGGTGCGCAGCGCCTTGCTGAACGGACTGACTGTGATGTCGACTATCAGAGTAGTGCCGCAGCATGGCAGGATAAAATTATTACTCTTATCAGTGAGCTGAATAACACTAATAGCGCCAGCATAAGTAATGAGGTTCAGCAAAGTGTAGTCGCTGCACAAACTGCGGTATTTACCAAAGCAGCACCATTCAGCGCCACCTTAAGTTTGCGCCAGCGGATCACCACACCTGAAGCCAACAAAGATGTCGAACACATCGAAATTGATTTAACCGGTTCCGGTATCCGTTATCAGCCTGGGGATGCACTGGGTGTGTTTTATCAGAATGCAGCCACATTGGTAGAAGAAATTTTGCAACATACTCAGGTAAACAGGGATGTACTGGTTCGACTGGCTGATGGACGTGAAATAAGTATTGGAGAAGCTTTACAGAATGAGCTGGATATCACTCAGAATACACCTGCTCTGGTGCAAAACTATGCCCGGCAGATACAAAATGCCGAACTGGATGAAATCGTGGCTGACAGTACAGCCTTGAAACAGTTTATTGCCACCACTCCGCCAGTTAGTGTGCTGGCAGCCTATCCGCATTTAATTGATGCACAGGCATTACATGATTTATTTCGTCCGCTTACACCGCGCCTGTATTCAATTGCTTCAAGTCAGGATGAAGTTGGCGAGGAAGTTCATCTGACCGTGGGTGTGGTGCGTTTTATTCAGCGTCAACAGCAATATACAGGGGGTGCGTCCGGTTTTCTCGGTGAACGTTTGCCGGAAGGTGAGGCAGTACGCGTATTTATTGAAGAAAATCACCGTTTCCGCTTACCTGAAGATGGTAACACACCCATTATCATGATTGGTGCCGGTACAGGTATTGCACCGTTTCGCGCATTCATGCAACAGCGTGATGTCAATGGTGACGCAGGTGAAAACTGGCTGTTTTTCGGTAATCAGAAATTTACTGATGATTTTCTTTATCAGGCCGAGTGGCTGCAATACCGCAAAAGCGGTTTACTGACACGTTACGATTTTGCCTGGAGCCGTCAGGAAAACGAAAAGGTTTATGTACAGCATAAATTGCGGGAGCGTGCACATGATATCTGGGAATGGTTACAGCGCGGAGCGCATATTTATGTTTGCGGCGATGCCGGCAAAATGGCTCGTGACGTTGAGCAGGCACTGCTGGATATTGTTACTGAGCAGGGTAAACTCAGCTCTGAAGATGCTGATGAATATCTGAGTGAGCTGCGTCAGCAGCAACGCTATCAGCGTGACGTATACTAACAGCAGGCCTGATTCTTAAAACCGGATTCACAGAAACCGTAAAAAAACATTAATATCAGGTTGTGTTTACTACTGATTGTTAATATTTTTATGCTTTTTTCATACCAAATGTTTGGCTGGATGCTGGGATTATTAATACTGTGCTGGGCAGTATTTCGAACCAGGCTGTTTGCATTTATGGATAATCCCGGTAGCCGGCGGATAGAGCGACTGGATGGTCTGCGCTTTATATTAGCTTTCAGTGTAGCTATGCATCATTATGTTTACAGCTATTATTATTTGCACGGCCAGCCATGGACACCGGCCGTATTTGTCCATAATCTGCTCAATCTGCGTCTTGGTGCATTCGCTGTTACTTTGTTTTTCATGCTTTCAGGTTATCTGTTTGCGCATTCTGGCCCCGTTTCGTGGATACAGTTTTATCAGAAGCGTCTGCTGCGCATTGCACCGGTATTTTGTTTGTCTTCTGCATGCTGTATATTACTTGCACTGTATTTACAACGGCATACACTGGTTACACGTGATATGCTGCTTAATCTGTATTACTGGTTTGATGCCGGTATTACAGGCATTAAACCAGGATTATTCGGTATGCAGGACGCCCGATTGATTAATGCAGGTGTATATTGGACGCTATACTGGGAATGGGCATTTTATTTTTCCCTGCCACTGATATGTATTCTGCGCCCGAAAACCGGTTTACTGCCTCTGGCAATAATCGTAATATTTATTGCCGTTTATCTGATTGCCCCATTTAATCAGCAAAAAGCTTACTTTATTGCCTGTTTTGCCATAGGCGCACTGGCCAGAATATTGTCAGAAACTGTACAGATATCTAAAAAATTCTGTGATATCGGTATCGTGCTGTTACTGGTACTGATTTTTTGTATTACTAATGGTAACTATGACATTAATTTTTTACCACTGTTTGCAATGCTGTTTGGTCTGATTGCGCTCGGTGGCGATATATTCGGGCTGTTACGGCTAAAAGCTTTTATACGGCTCGGTGATGCCAGCTACAGTATTTATTTATTACATGGTATTGGCTGGTTCTGTATGAATAAAATTATTCAAATAAATGAAATTCATCTGGAGAAAACAGGCTATACCTTGCTTGCTACCGTGGTATTTATTACCTTAATGCTGATATGTACATTAAGCTATCTTTTTATTGAGCAACCCTTTATGAAATTAAGTCAGCAAAAGCGATATACCTAAAATAAAGTAGTATTTTATTTTGAATTTATTTAGTCAAAAAGCATTTATTATTCATATATATAAAGAACATTAGAAATAAAAAGTTTAATTTTGAACAAATTTTATATGTTAAAATTGATTTATTATAAAAAATATTTAAAAAACAAATCTTAATTTGAAGAATTATAAATGCTAATTCAATATAAATTCATTTTATGGATGTTTGGGCTGATATTGCTTATAGGACTATTATTTGGTTCAAGACTTTTTAGTTTTATGGATGAGAACAGTCAAGTTAACAGAGTAAAGCATTTAGACGGATTAAGATTCTTTTTAGCATTTATAGTTGCACTATTTCACTATCTTCTTTGTTATTTCTATTTTCATGGACAGGCGTGGTCAGATGAAATAAATCGTCCTAACTATCCAATTGTTATGAATATGGGTGGTCTTGGGGTGGCCATATTTTTTATGATTTCCGGTTTTCTGTTTGCCTGTACACAGCCTACTTCATGGATAATGTTTTATCAGAAGCGTTTTTTTCGCATTGCACCTGTTTTTTATCTTTCATCTATATTCTGCATTATTTTTGCTTTTTTTATCCAGAAAGATAATATTAATACTGATCAATTGTTCAATACTTTTTATTATTGGTTTGATGCAGGTATTACCGGTAATAAACCGCCTTTATTTGGTTTGGAAAATTCTAATTTGATCAATGCTGGAGTCACATGGACATTATTCTGGGAGTGGGGATTTTATTTTTCGTTACCCGTTATTTGTATATTACGCAATAAAATAGGTTTATTAAAATTAAGTTTAACAATATTAGTTATCTGTACATATTTTATTTCTCAATATAATCAAAATTATGCAGTATATATTGCATATTTTGCTATTGGAGCTTTGGCAAGAAAATTACCTGAAAAAATTCAAATACCCAAATACATTTGTGATATTGGAATAATATTAACAGTCGTATTTATGCTTGCAGTTGCAGATAGAATTTACAATATTGTTTATTTGCCGGTAATGGCTTTGCTATTTATCTTCATCACTATGGGTGGTGATCTTTTTGGCTTATTAAAACTGAGAGGATTCGTACGTCTGGGAGATGCCAGCTATAGTATTTATCTACTTCATGGTTTAGCCTGGTATGGTATGAATAAATATATTGCCGTACAAAATCTTGTTTTGAATCGCACACAATACACATTAGTATCTATAGCAGTATTGTTGATTTTACTGACTATCTGTACCCTGACTTTTCAGTATATTGAAAAACCATTTATTGCTTTAGGCCGGCGTAAATTTTCATGGCTGAAAGAATAAACGTTCAAACAAATTTTTCTATAGTGCGACAAATGGTTGTATCACTTTCAGAAAACTAATGCTTAGTACAGATACAGATAATTCAGGATTTAATACCACCATAATTCTGCCCGGAACAATTCAGTGATCCGGGCAGTATGGTTTATGCGATACATTGCTTGCTTTGCAAATAGTTATTTATCCGGCTGATCCTGAGTATCAGTATTCTGCAAAGTTTCATGAATATGCTGTTCTGCACTTTGGGCATCATACGGAGTGTCAGTAGCATTATTGTTGCGCGGGTCAAGCTCGGCAGTCATCGGTCCAACATTACCGGATACCGGTACATAAACACTGCGTTCTGAAACAGGGACAGCCGGCTGCATATACGCATATACTGCCAGAATGGTTGCGATAATCGCATATACACTATAGAAGCCGAAATGATTGAACAGCTGCATAACTGAACCCAGAATCAGTGGTGCCACCAGTGAGCCCAAACCATAAACAAACAGCAGACAGCGATTTACTTCCACTGTATTCATATTGGCAGGTAAAACATCATTGGCGCGTGCCAGCCCCAGTGCATACATCGGAAAGCCGCTACAACCGATAGCCAGTGCAATCACGCACTGAGCCCAGATATTACCCGGCAACACCAATAACAACAGCATGCCACTGATTGCTGCTACTGCAGCCACACAGGCACAGCCGAAAATAGTACGCGGACGCCCGAATTTATTTGATAGCCAGGCAATAAATAATTGGATGGTAAACCCTCCAATCATTGCAGAACCCAGAAACAAAGATACTTTAGGCAGACTGTAGCCCAGTTTCAGCATAAATACCGAGCCCATGGTGAAAAAGCCATTAATAAAAATCCCTGCCATAAAACAGGCTATCCATGCCAGTGGTACAATGGAAAAGACATGCGGCAAGCTGATACGTTCACGTTTAGGAATTTCCGGTTGCTGCATACGGGTTAGCCCTACCGGTAACGTGGCGGCAATCACCAGAATAGCAGCCAGTGTAAAAATGTTATTACTGGTCATATTCAGACTTAGCAGCAGAACGCTGGTTGCTGACGACATGTAATATACTACTTCGTACAGAGCCAGAATCTTGGCGCGGTTCTGAGGAACGCTGCGGGCTGTAAACCAGCTTTCCACTACCATTAATAAACTGTAGTGACAAAAACCCAGTACTGCACGCAAAATCCCCCACATCCACAACTGTTCTACCATCAGATGGGCGAGAGCGGCAATAGCAAACAATGCACCAAATACGCTGAAGCTGCGGATATGTCCTACGCGTGAAATAATCCGGTGAGAAACAATAGCAGAAATCGTACCACCAATAAAAAAGGCAGCATTCAGCACACCGATGGTAATATTGCTGACTCCCATTTGGGTCAGCTTTACTCCAGCAGAATTCAGAAAAAGCCCGTAACCGGAAAACAGAAAGAAAATAGAACCATATAAAGACAAAAACTGGCGCGTGTGCATGCTGATACCGATAATTAAACAATAGCCAAGCCTGACATAAAACTACTGTTAATGTAAAGTCTGTTACTGAGCGGACAAATAATTAAATTATATCTACATTGATTATTCAGGCTATGCAAAATACTCCTTCTGAGTTGATGTAACCTGAGATTTAACAGTATTTAGTAGTGATTATCCGGCATAAAATTTTCTCTGGCGATGTAAAATAAACAACCAAAATTTTCACTTCATATGAATAAATTTTATTCGGATAAAGAGATTAAACACAATTAGCAGTACAAATTGCAGGTATAAAACTGTCTGTATATTTTAAATCTGTTAATAAAGTCAGATTCAGTTTAAAAATATACTGTATACGGATAAAAACCATATTCCATTTTCCAAATTAAGTTTTAAGTTAGAAATGTAATGCCAAATGTGCAAATAAAATTGAAAAGGATGGGTTTATGAATGAGAATAAATCAAAAATATAGCCATAATTCAAGCTGGAATGAGGGCATTGAAACTGATTAAAACTGATTATTTATCAGGCTTAGGATTGAGAATATTCAATCTGCCCCATCTGGTATTGTTTATCCCATCATTCCCTTTGGAATTAATTATTAAACGTGATAGTAACTAGCATTAATCCTAAAAGACCAGTTATCCGATCTTATTCATTATGGTTATTCATATTTAAATTATTTAATAATCAGTGCTAAGACACACCTCCAAGACGCGGAGAAATGATAAAGCGTAAAGATTGGTCGTCCAGATCACGCTCCTGTGTATAACGAACTTTATTGAACTCATATGAACATGATCTTATCATGCCAATGGATCCAGCTGGCCATGATGTTTTTCGTTTGGATTCACATACTTTATTCCGCTTGAAGTCACTAAGCACAAAATCAGGATCAAATGCTTCACTAATAAGCTGTATAGATTGCTGACATTTATTCATGCCGGCTGATTTATTATTGGCGAATTGGTCACAGGCAAGTTTAAGTTCTGTTACTAACTCAAAGTCGCTCTTTATTGTGAGATAAATATTAGGTGTAAGGAGATAAGTGATTTCATATCGAGATCGAGGCTCCTTGGGTTTTTTAATAGGTTTCAGATTATATCGATATTGTTTATTTAAAGTATTGAATTTTTCTATAAAGTCAGATGCTTTAACTTTATAGATGGGTGGGTAGTACACAGATAGTGCTAATGCTGAGTAAGAGATTAACTGACAGATAATGAAAATAATAGCTATAAAGATTTTTTGCATTTGGCTATCTCTGGTTTGAGAAAGTAAGCATTCAATAATTATCTAGGAGCTGCCGCTGCCGGATAATATAAAAAGCAAAGATAGGTTAATTGATATAGATATTATGCTATTTATCTGAAAAAATAAAATGATATAAATCAAATTCGAAGATTTTAACTGGTCATATTTATCAATCCAGTCGGAACAAAAATCTGGTAGTTATATAAATTATTTGCATACCAGTATGTCTTATATTGCTAAATGCTCATTTTGGGTTGATGTATCTTAAATATTCAGATCTATCAGAAGATTGTCTGTATGTAGAAATGGTAAAGCGTAAAGATTGGTCGTCCAGATCATGCTCCTGTGTATAACGAACTTTATTGAACTCATATGAACATGATCTTATCATGCCACTGGATCCAGCTGTCCATGACGTTTTTTTTTGGGATTCACATACTTTATTCCGTTCGAAGTCACTAAGCTCAAAATCAGGATCAAATGCTTTACTCATAAGTTGAATAGATTGCTGACATTTATTCATATCGGCTGATTTTTTATTCGAGGATTGGTCACAGTTAAGTTTAAGTTTTTCTACCAACTTAATCCCGCTGTTTCTATACATTGTGAGGTTGATATTAGGTGCAAGGTCATATTCAGGTAGAGACTCCTCGTTTTTTTTAATAGGTTTCAGATTATATCGATATTGTTTATTTAAGATATTGAATTTTTCTATAAAATCAGATGCTTTAACTTGATAGATGGGTGGGGAGGACACAGTTAGAGCTAATGCTGAGTAAGAGATTAACTGACAGACAACAAAAATAATGGCTATAAAGATTTTTTGCATTTGGCTATCTCTGGGTTTAAAAAGTAAGAATTCAATAGTTATCCGGCATTAGGCGTTACTGGAGAATATAAGAATGTAAATATCTGTTTTATTTTATAGATATTATGTTATTTCTATAAAAAATAGAATGATATAAATCAAAATTCAAGGATTTTGACTGGTGAGATTATCAATTCAGCGGGAATAAATATTAAACCATAACCTTGTACCTGTTTAGATAATTTCTGCGCTTATTTAGTGGTAACTATATCGGTAAGGCACTATTCAGATGTGCGGACATGCAGGCTGTAGCAGTAAAAATCCATACAGATATATTCAGTTCACAGCAGATGGGTTATTAACAGACTTAACCGGTTAATGATGGTCCGAGTAGTGATAGTAAACTTGATATGATATAAAATTTTTTTAAACTGATTGATGCTGATAACAAAAATAGTCAATCTGATACTGGAGAGTATCAAGTGGTGTAAGTTTATCCTGCGCAAAGAATACGGGTAATAGTGCTATTGCCTGCCCCTTTTCAACAAGATTTAACAGCTGGCTGAGAGAATCAATGGTAATAATATTAGTCAGCTGCGGATATATTGCTAAAGTTTTGGCACGTAAGGGACAATCTGCATCGTTGTTAATCAGGACAGGTAAATGCAGATGAGTAGTAACTTTGGAACTTTTTAAAAAGGCAACAGGTAAATATCCGGTTTCTGTCAAATCATAATCTTTATGCTTAAATTCTTTAAAAGTAATAACCTTATCATAATTGTGCTGATTAATTTCATTTTCTATTTCACAGGTTTTTTTAATAACAATATCTGTTGATTCTATTTGATATTCAGTCTTTTCAATAACAATAAACTGAAACAGAAGTTCTGAAATTAATAATAAAGGTTTAACAGATTTAAATGATAATTTTATTTGTGCAAATTTTTCAAGTGTTGAATTGCTAAAAGCATAAAACTGATGGCCTTGTGCTGTTGGTTTCATTCCATCAAAACTACGGATAAAAAGCGTTGCCCGTAATTCATGTTCCATCTTTTTCAGATGTGCGGTCAGATTAGATTGTGAATAGCCTAAAATTTTTGCTGCTTTATTAAGACTTTTAACGTCATAAACTGTTTTAAAAATCAATAATCCTTTGAAATTCATATGTTGTATATGCCTATCATTTTTTCTGATAACTCAATCGCAGATTAGAATTATTCAAAATTGAATTAAATTTATAAACTGAATTACATTGTTTAAAGCGGGAATTTAGTATGCAGGCTATGCAATATAAAATTAGTTTACCAGCCGATTATGATATGAATATTATCAAAGATCGTATTCAAAATAATGGTTTTAAAACAGATGGCTTTGAAGATTTATTATTTAAGGCTTATATAATTTCTGATAAAAAGAGTGGCAACACAGGCAATGGATATTGTCCTCTTTATCTTTGGAAACAAACCAAAGGAATGAACAAATTTATTTTCGAAGGCTATTTTGACAATATTATTAATTCTTTTGGCTGGCAAAAAATCAATATTGGTATTACAGCAGAAGTGGAATTGACAAATGATTTCTCACAAAGCCGGTATGTATCAGAAGAAAATTTTTCTATAGCAGAACAAGTACGGTTAAGAGATTTTTCTTTTCAAAGTGCTGAGTATAAAAATAAAACTGGTAAAGTGATTATTTATAATCCGGATAAATGGCGTTATGCCGCATTTACTTTTTTTAAAGACAAACCAGCCATAAATAATCAGAATCTGTATCAGATTTTCCATCTTTCGCTTGATGCAGGGCATGGTCAAAAATAAATTAATCAGATT
The DNA here is from genome assembly GCF_016100575.1 of Snodgrassella sp. M0351. Lineage (NCBI taxonomy): Bacteria > Pseudomonadati > Pseudomonadota > Betaproteobacteria > Neisseriales > Neisseriaceae > Snodgrassella > Snodgrassella sp. M0351. The sequence continues at coordinate 98,876 of NZ_JACFSG010000002.1, forward strand.
GTTCAATGAATGATAACAATAGATAACTAACTTGTTTTTACTTTATGATTTTCTTTGATATCCGGTGCCATGGGAATGCTGAATAATCAATGAGTACAAGAGAGCCGGAAAAACGGTTACAACTGTATGAATAACCATTATGCTGAGGGGCACATCAGACAACCGATAAGCCGGGTTCTGTCTTGTTGGACAGTCATTCATCTGGGCGGCACATTACTGTGCCGCTCTAGCAACCTACCCGAATGCTCGGCGAGCAGCGTCAGTGCATTCTGTTTGGTCTTGCTCCGAATGGGGTTTAGCCTGCTACACGTTGTTACCAACGGCACGGTGCGCTCTTACCGCACCATTTCACCCTTACCTGTGCTGTGGTTTCCCACAGCCATCGGCGGTTATGCTTTCTGTTCCACTTTCCGTCGCCTCACGACGCCCGGCTGTTAGCCGGCATTCTGCTCTGTGGAGCCCGGACTTTCCTCCATGCATGTATATTATGCACAGCGACTGTCTGGTATGCTGATGTGCCTGCAGGATTCTAACACAAACCGCTGAAAGCTGATTTATATTTCAGATTATGTATAATGATTTGACTTATTATTTTTCTGGCTGCCGTATTTGCTGGTACAGCCGCTATGGCTCACCTATGCAGAAAGCCCGCGCAATATGTTACTGAACCGATTTTTCAGCTGGTTTGAAAACCGCATTGATACTTATCCGGATACGCTTCCGCAACCGCCGAAAAAAGGTGTGTTGCCGTTTATCTGGAGTTGTCTGGAAGGAGCACGCCTCTGGCTGCTGCTGATGGTTGTCATGACAATAGGTACCGGTATTTTGGAGGCACTGGTATTTCGTTTCCTTGGTACGGTAATCGACTGGCTTGGTGCTTATTCACCAGACAGGTTATGGCCGGAAAAAGGACATGAGCTGCTGCTGATGGCTGCTGTGCTGATATTCAGTATTATTTGGTCATTTCTTTCTTCCAACGTACAGTTTCAGACTCTTCAGGGCGCCTTTCCGATGCGCCTTCGCTGGAATTTCCACCGCCTGATGCTCGGGCAGAGTATGGGTTTTTATCAGGATGAATTTGCTGGCAGGGTCTCTGCCAAGGTGATGCAAACCGCGCTTGCGGTACGTGATACGGTAATGTCTGTGTCCAATATGCTGGTTTATGTACTGGTTTATTTTGTTACCAGCGGGGTAATACTTGCCGGTATGGACAGCTGGTTATTGCTGCCTTTTATTCTGTGGATAGTGCTGTTTGTCATGGTACTCAGATTTCTGATTCCTAGGCTGTCTGAAACTGCTCAGAGGCAGGCAGATGCCCGCAGTCTGATGACCGGTCGTATTACTGATGCCTACACCAATATTGCTACGGTGAAGCTGTTTTCACACAGTGCGCGTGAAGCCGCCTATGCCAAAGCATCAATGCAGGAATTTCTGGTAACCGTGAATGCGCAGATGCGTCTGGCAACTCTGCTGGATAGTCTGAGCACCATGATTAATACTTTATTGGTAGTCGGTTCTGCCGGTCTGGGTATCTGGCTGTGGATGCAGGGGCAGGTGGGTGTCGGTGCTATTGCCACAGCGACAGCCATGGCCTCACGGATTAATGGTCTTTCACGCTGGGTAATGTGGGAAAGTGCGCGTCTGTTTGAAAATATCGGTACGGTTGAAGATGGTATGAAGATACTATCCCGTCCGCATGCTATTGTTGATAAACCTAAGGCACTGCCGTTAACAGTTAATCAGGGTGCGATTGACTTTGAGCATGTAAATTTTTCTTACAGTGAGGATAAACCGCTGCTGCGCGATTTTAACCTACATATCCGCGCGGGAGAAAAAGTGGGTCTGGTCGGACGCAGCGGCGCCGGTAAAACGACACTGACCAATCTGCTGCTGCGTTTTTATGATGTACAGGGCGGGCGTATTCTGATTGACGGGCAGGATATCCGCGATGTAACGCAGGATAGTCTGCGTGCAGCACTGGGGCTGGTGACACAGGATACTTCTCTGCTGCACCGTTCAGTACGTGACAATATAGTTTACGGGCGTCCCGATGCCTCTGATGAAGAAATGATACAGGCAGCACAGCAGGCAGCAGCGGATGGTTTCATTCCATCACTGGAAGATTCCAAAGCAAGACATGGATATGATGCACATGTGGGTGAGCGCGGTGTGAAGCTGTCTGGCGGACAGCGCCAGCGGATTGCCATAGCACGTGTAATTCTGAAAGATGCGCCGATTCTGCTGCTGGATGAAGCCACCAGTGCTCTGGATTCAGAAGTAGAGGCCGCCATTCAGGAAAATCTCACCCGGTTAATGCAGGGCAAAACGGTTGTGGCAATTGCGCACCGGCTGTCTACGATTGCTGCAATGGATCGGCTGATTGTGATGGATAAAGGGCAGATAGTTGAGCAGGGCACACATAGTGAGCTGCTGGCAAAAAATGGTGTTTATGCTATGCTGTGGCAACGGCAGAGCGGTGGTTTTTTGCCTGAAGCCTGATATACATCAGATATGTTAAAAATCTTCCCGTTAATATATAACTGTTCTAAAATGGTTTGTATTGATTAGGAATAAGTCACTACATAATAAAGGGAGAAGCAGTATGGGTATTAATACACATACCGACCTCGTTCACACATTACAGGGAATTGTCGGGCATGAATATACTCTGACTGATCCCGCACGTACTCTGCCTTACCGTCAGGGTATTCGTTTCGGAGTTGGTGATGCGCTGGCTGTTGTGATACCGGGTACACTGGTGGAGCAGTGGCGGGTATTAAAAGCCTGTGTTGAAGCTGATGTGATAGTTATCACTCAGTCTGCCAATACCGGTCTGACAGGTGGTTCGACACCGGATGGTAATGATTATGATCGCCCGATTGTTATTGTCAGCACACGCCGGCTGGATGGTATTCAGGTGATTGAAAATGGCGAACAGGTAGTCTGTCTGCCCGGGAGCACACTGTTCCGTCTGGAAAAAGAGCTGAAACAATATCAGCGTGGTCCGCATTCGGTTATCGGTTCATCCTGTATTGGTGCCTCCGTGATGGGCGGAGTATGTAACAATTCAGGCGGTGCGCTGATTCAGCGCGGTCCGGCTTATACTCAGATGGCAGTGTTTGCTCAACTGGATGAAAACGGTCAGTTGCATCTGGTAAATCATCTTGGTATCGAACTGGGCGATGAACCGGAAACTATTTTACAGAATCTGCAAAATCATAAATACAGCGATCAAGATATCAAACATGATGCCGGTATGGGACATGACCACGAATACCGCAACCATGTACGCGAAATAGATGCAGATACGCCGGCACGTTTTAATGCCGATCCGGCACGGCATTATGAAGCTTCCGGCAGCGCAGGACGTCTGATGGTCTTTGCTGTTCGTCTGGATACTTTCCCGCTGGAGAAAAAATCTGCGGTTTTCTATATCGGCAGTAATGATACCCACGAGCTGGATGATATTCGCCGCCATATTCTCAGCAAGTTTAAAAATCTGCCGGTTTCCGGTGAGTACATGCACCGTGAGGCTTTTGATATTGCTGCGGCATATGGTAAAGATACTTTTGTTGCCATTCAGAAATTCGGTACGGATGCTATGCCGCGCCTGTTTGCCTTTAAGAATTTTGTTGATCGTATCATGGCGAAAATTCCGTTTTTTCCGAAGAATTTTTCTGACCATTTTGCGGTATTTATGTGTAAGTTTCTGCCGCAGCATTTACCTCAGTCCATTCGTGATTACCGCGACCGTTACGAACACCATCTGATTCTGAAAATGGCTGATGACGGTATTGAGGAAGCAGAAGCATTTCTGAATACTTTTTTCCAGCAGAAAACCGGCAGTTATTTCCGCTGTAATGAAAAAGAGGCCGAAGCGGCAATGCTGCATCGTTTTGCCGCAGCCGGCGCAGCGACTACCTATCGTAATGTGCATAGCGATACGGTAGAAAATATTGTTGCACTGGATGTGGCTTTACGGCGTAATGACAGCGAATGGTTTGAAACCCTGCCTGACAGTATTAATCAGCATTTCATCCATAAAATGTATTATGGCCACTTTTTCTGTCATGTTTTCCATCAGGATTATATTGCCCGTAAAGGTACCGATTGCAACAAAGTTGAAGATGAGATGCTGGTATTGCTTGATCAGCGTGGAGCCCAGTATCCGGCTGAGCACAATGTTGGTCACTTGTATCATGCCAAACCGGCTTTAAAGCAATTTTACCGGCAGCTGGATCCTACCAATAGCTTTAATCCGGGTATTGGTAAAACTTCAAAGAAAAAATACTGGGCTGATTAAGCTGACAAATAAATCAGTATTTTCTGAAAGTCATTGCTGATAAAGGTATTTGGAAAAGATAGTATTTACGTCTGAAATATACCGCTGAGCGCCTGCTGATTTGTCAGGCGCTTTTTTTTGACTGATGAAAAGGCAGGTTGATTATTTATGAATAGTATTAATTAACCTTAGTAATTCAGACCTCTTAATCCTGTTGCCTGCAAAGACTATGCTGTTTCTGCGATTAATCACAAAAGGAATAGTACGATGCAACAACGTTATTTAGGCAGTAGCCGTCTGGCTGTTTCTGCTTTGGGGCTGGGATGTATGGGGCTGAGTTTCGGATATGGTGCGGCAACAGAAACCGGAAAAGCCATTGAGCTGATTCGTTCTGCTGTGGCACAAGGTGTGACTTTTTTTGATACGGCAGAAGTCTATGGCCCTTATCTGAACGAAGAATTAGTCGGTGAGGCTTTGAAACCTTACCGGCAACAGGTAGTGATTGCCACTAAGTTTGGTTTTACGTTTGGTGATGATAATAAGCAGCAGATTTTAAACAGCCGTCCGGAGCATATTCGCCAGGCAGTCGAAGGTTCATTGCGACGGCTGCAAACAGATGTGATTGATTTATTGTATCAGCATCGGGTCGATCCTGATGTACCGATTGAAGATGTTGCCGGTACGGTTAAGGATTTGATTGCTGAGGGAAAGGTAAAACATTTCGGTTTGTCTGAAGCCGGTGCTGCTACCATTCGCCGGGCTCATGCAGTACAGCCTCTGACTGCGTTGCAAAGTGAATACTCAATGTGGTGGCGCGAGCCGGAAAAAGAAATTTTGCCCTTGCTGCAGGAGCTGGGAATTGGTCTGGTACCGTTCAGCCCGCTGGGTAAAGGCTTTTTAACCGGTACCATTAATTCATCTACCGTATTTACTGCCGATGATTTCCGCCGGCGTGTACCGCGCTTTACTCCTGAAGCACGGGCAGCAAATGAAAATCTGACCACTCTGATCAATAAACTGGCTCAGGCTCATCAGGTTACTCCGGCTCAGATTGCGCTGGCATGGCTGCTGGCACAAAAACCATGGATTGTTCCGATTCCGGGCACTACCAAACCAGACAGACTTCAGGAAAATCTGGCTGCGGCCGACATTCAGCTAACTGCCAGTGATGTTGCTGAAATTAATCAGGCTCTGGAGCATATTTCTATTGTGGGTGAGCGTTATCCTGCTGACCAGCAGGCACGTGTAGGGCGTTAATCAGGAAAGAATAAGGGAGGCTCATATGGTTTCCCTTATTCAATTAGTCGTAAAGCATCAATCATCATAGCAAAGGCACGGGGGTGCTGTTTGCGGCTGGGATAATAGAGGTAATAGCCCGGAAAAGCAGGACACCATTCTTTCAGTACTTGTACCAGCTGACCGGATGCCACCAGTGCTGTGACCATATCCTCGGGCACGTAGCCAATACCAAAACCAGATAACACGGCATCTATGCGCTCAGGCAACTGATTGAAAGTGAGTTGTCCGTTTACTTTAATGCGCAGTGGTTTGCCGTCTTTTTCAAACTCCCACTGGTAAAGTGCGTTGGCACTGGGTAAGCGTACATTGATACACTGATGATGCTGTAAATCATATGGGGTGGCCGGTATAGCATGAGTCTTGAAATAATCTGCTGATGCCACAACGGCCAGACGTATTTCAGAACTCAGTTTAATAGCTACCATGTCTTGTTCGAGGCTCTCTCCAAGGCGTACTCCGGCATCAAAACCATCCTGCACGATATCTACAAAATGGTTATCGATAAATAACTCAACATTAATTTTCGGATGTTCTTTCAGAAATGGTTTCAGTTTTGGCCAAAGTACCGTATTTGCCGCATGTTCACTAACAGACAGCCAAATATTGCCGCTGGCCGTACCATTTTGTTCAACCAGATTCTGTAATGTAAATTCAAGCTCATTTAATCGTGGTTCCAGATAAGCAATTATTTGTTCACCTATATCAGTAGGCGCCACACTGCGAGTTGTCCGGGTCAGTAAACGTGTTTGCAGTTTTTGCTCCAGAACTTTAATCGCGTGGCTGAGCGCAGACTGTGTCATTCCCAGTTTACGGGCTGCTCTGGTAAAACTTCGCTCTTTGGCTATTGTCAGTAAATACTGAAATTCATTGAAATTTTCTCTGAGCATGTTGCTATTCCCCCTGCTGAATTTAATCATGATTTGCAGCAGTAATGTAATTTATACATTAAAACAATGTGGTGTTATCAGCAACCTTCTTCTGTGACAGAGAATATATAAACCTTGCCGTGAAATACACTGATTATGCAGCTTAGCAATATAGTTTGTGGTGATAAACGCAAAGAAGGAGAGGCGCGAACAGGTAAAATCCGTGTACAATATTATTAAAGACAGCCTGCTCAAGCAGGCTTTAATTTATCATAACAGGCAAAATGCTGTTTTATCAGGATATACTGCTGGCATTGCAGCGGTAACATTCCGGTTTGGATGATGCAACACACAGGATAACAATACAATGGATAGCCACAGCAATCTCAGCGAACTGGAACGCCTGCATCTGGATACCGATCACATATGTGAGCTGGTTGCTATTCTTTTGCCGGTTGCCGAGCATATCCATTCGCATACTCAGTCATACCTGCAAACACCGGAGCAGGAACAGGCACTGACTGAACTGATTGCTGCTCTGCACGAGCTGCATCCTGCCGATATGGCTACCCTGCTGGAGTCACTGCCGCTACAGGAACGTATGCTGGTGTGGAAGCTGGCTACACCTACTGAAGATGGTGAGGTATTACTGGAGGTTTCTGATCCGGTACGTGAAACCCTGATTGAAAGCATGGCGCAGCAGGAACTGCTGGCCGCTGTGGATAATCTGGATGCAGACGAACTGGCCGAGCTGGCTCCGGATTTGCCCAAAGAAGTTGTTTATGAAGCCATAAGCAGCCGTGATGAAGAAGAGCGGGCACAAATTACTGCGGCAATGTCTTTTGAAGACAATCAGGTTGGCGCACTGATGGATTTTGAGCTGGTGAGTATTCGGGCAGATGTAACCTGCGAGGTGGTCTTGCGTTATTTACGCCGCTTTGAACGTTTGCCCGACCATACCGATAAAATCTTTGTAGTCGATAATTACGATGTTCTGCAAGGCGTTTTACCGATACGCAGTCTGTTGGTTGCCGATCCGGATTTACTGGTCTCGACAGTTATGGCCGATGATGTGGTTACCTTCCGTCCTGAAGACGATGCTGAAGAAGCAGCAGCGGCATTTGAGCGCTATGATCTGGTCACTGCACCAGTAGTAGACAGTAACCGCAAACTGATCGGACGTATTACCGTTGATGAAATGGTGGATGTGATTCGTGAAGAATCAGAAACCGATATGCTGAATATGGCCGGTTTACGTGAAGAGGAAGACCTGTTTGCGCCGGTAGTGGATTCAGTAAAAAACCGCTGGATATGGCTGGCTGTCAATTTGTGTACGGCTTTTGTTGCCAGCCGTGTAATTGGTATGTTTGAAAACTCAATTGAAAAAATTGTTGCGCTGGCAACACTGATGCCGATTGTGGCCGGTATTGGCGGTAATTCCGGTAATCAGACCATTACCATGATTGTGCGCGCCATGACGTCCGGACAAATCAGTAACAGTCAGGCATGGCGGTTACTGCGCAAAGAAGAGGGCGTTGCTCTTGTAAATGGTATTATCTGGGGTTCTGTGATGGGGCTTGTTTCTTATTTCCTGTATCACAGCGTAGGTATTGGTCTGGTTATGGTGGCTGCAATGACACTGAATCTGTTACTGGCTGCCACGGTCGGCGTACTGATACCGGTAATTATGCAAAAATCCGGCCGCGATCCGGCACTTGGCAGCAGTGTGCTGATTACTGCTGTTACAGATTCCGGCGGCTTTTTTATTTTTCTCGGTCTGGCCACCCTGTTTTTGTTATAAACCTGTCTTAAAGAATAGATAATGAATACAGATACGCCAATCACTCTTGATAACTGGTTACACAACTGCGGTTTGCCGCGACTGGAAGCACGAATGCTGCTTCAGCAGGTACTGGATATCAGTCATGGCTATATTATCGCCCATGGTCAGCAGCTAATCAGCAGCAGTGATCAGACCAGACTGAATCAACTGGCACAACGGCGGCTGGCTGGTGAGCCATTGGCCTATCTGCTCGGATGGCGTGAATTTTACAGCAGGCGTTTTCAAGTTACAGAAGCTGTACTGATTCCGCGGCCGGAAACGGAACATCTCGTAGAAGCGGTTTTAGCACATTTACCTGAGTACGGAGTTGTGTGGGATTTAGGTACAGGCAGCGGAGCCATTGCGATTACCGTAGCCTGTGAACGTCCTGATGCACAGGTATGGGCAGCTGATATCAGTGCAGAAGCACTGGCAGTTGCGCGTACCAATGCTGTAGCCCTGCAGGCAGACGTATCTTTCGGACAAGGTTCATGGTATCAGGCGCAGCCGCAGCCGGCAGTTAACAGTGTGGACGTAATTGTATCCAATCCTCCTTATATTGCCGTACATGATCAACACTTGCAGCAGGGGGATTTGCGCTTTGAACCGCAGCATGCGCTCACCGATAATTACAACGGTCTGACTGCATTTCAAACCATTATTACCGGCGCTGCACATTTTCTGCGTCCTGATGGCTGGTTATTACTGGAACATGGCTTTGATCAGGGAGAAGCAGTTCGCACAATGTTAGCGCAGAATAATTTCAGTCAGATTTACACACAGCCTGATCTGGCAGGTCTGGAAAGAGTAACACTAGGACAGAGAAAATAATTTCCTGGTAAATCAATGAGCCAATCATTTATTCACCAGAATTAATTTTAAATTGATGTAATCAGTATAATTCGGCAAGAATATAAAAATATTCTTGCCGAATTAAATATTTCAATAGAATTTTTAATAATGAAAACTACATCTGATCTCAGAAGAGATTAATTATTAAAAACATCAGTGACGTAACCATTTTAAGAAATGGTCGCAAAATAAACGAAAATATGCCGCTTACAATCAGAAGCAGAATAATCCATTTTCCATATGGTTCCAGCTTACGATACTCCATCGAAGCTTTTGGTGACAGAAAACTGTCAATAAAGCGTGCACCCGGTTGCGGAGGAATCGGTAGAAGACTGAAAAAAGAGAATATGGCATTAACACGGACACCTATGATTCCCATCATCGCCATTGGTTCCTGAAAATATTCCGGCACCCACCGACTGATAATCACAACAATGGTCCAGCACAGACACATGAGCAGGTTAGCCAGGGGGCTGGCAATGGCTACCAGACGATCTCCCTGACGTCTGTTTTTAAAATTGCGCGGGTCAATTGGTACTGGTTTGGCCCAGCCAACCATAAGAAAGCCTGACAAAAGAATCATGGTTGCCAGCGGGATAATAATTGTTCCGACAATATCAATGTATTTAGCCGGATTCAAACTCAGCCGACCCATCGTTTCAGCTGTACGGTCACCGCAAAAGCGTGCCATATAACCACAAACTGCTGCCGGGAGCGTAATCCCAAGTAGAATCGGCAAGATTGCCAGAAGTAAGTAAGCCAGATCAAATTTCAGCAAAGTAAAATCCTTAAAATACAAATAGAAAATTCTGTATCAAAACAGTTATGATACCAGTGAAAATTTTACAACCCAAATAGCGCAGCATCCCCTTTACCCTGCCGTATCAGCGTAATATCCTCGGTCATATCAATGACGGTTGTAGGTTCAGTACCGCACCAGCCACCATCTATAACCAGATCCACTTCATGTTCGAGCTGATCCCGGATATCATAAGGGTCAGTTAACGGTTCATCATCATGAGGCAGCATCAGTGTACATGACAGCATCGGTTCATTCAGATTCTGCAATAAAGCCAGAGCTATACGATTGTCCGGAACACGTAAACCGATGGTTTTGCGTTTAGGGTGAAGAGTGCGTGCTGGTACTTCTTTGGTGGCCTGCAAAATAAATGTATAACTTCCGGGTGTTGCTGCCTTGAGCAGCCGGAACTGGCTATTATCTACACGCGCATAAACGCCCAGCTGGCTGAGATCATGACACATCAGAGTTAGATGATGTTTCTGATCAATGCTGCGTATACGTAAAATTCGCTCCATTGCCTGTTTATTGCCCGGCAGGCAGCCCAGTGCATAACAGGAATCCGTCGGATAAACAATCACTCCGCCACCACGAACAATATCTGCTGCCTGATTAATCAGTCGTTCCTGAGGATCAGTAGGATGGATAGCAAAAAACTGTGACATAAAAATTCCTTATTTTGTATTTATCAATCCAATCAGTTATTGTAAACATAAGCCTGCCACATCAACAGAGAATAATATGTCCGACTAACTATTTATTTAGAAGTATTACCAGCAGTAAACAGCCAGCATATATTCAGACAGATATCAGCACAAATAGAAAATTACTGAAAAATTCAGCATTCAGCCTGAAATTCGCTACCAGTGCCGGTAAACTGTCTTATCAGAGCACATAATTTCTGTACGGCATCAATATATTGCGGCGTTACCGTTCCATTCCTGCCTGAGTTACTGCGACCATAAATATCGTTAATCCCCATCACTATACTTCTACTGCCGTTCCACTGACGGGCAGCAGTTCTGGAAGTTTTAATTCGGCGCAGATTTTTAAATTAATGCAGGAAACGTGGTTACCGATTAATATCAGAGTATAAATTATCAATAATGATTAATTTTTATTATTTTTAATTGAAAATAATAGTGTCAACAGTATCGGATTAATGTATTAGTGGTGAAATAACTACAAAACACTAATTATAATCAGCTCATTGACATAAAAATCACTGATTATTTTTGACTACCTGTAAAACCTGATTTACAGTACGCCACTCTGTCAAATTATCAACATTGCAACGGAAAGGAATAATTATGTTTGTACTACCTATCCCTTGCAGGTCAATCCAGGGCTGATTACATCCTGATCCTTGGCTACGGCCTGCCAATTTATTACTCAGCATGCAAATCCTGTTCATTTATGATGAACATGGCTGACTATTGCTTGCTTATTACCAAATAAAATAATTGGAATGGATCAGAATGGGCAATTCTATTCAGCAGCTGGCGGACAATATTACCCTGATAACATCACCAGAACTCTGGTTAGAGGGCGAAGCCATCCGGCAGCTAGAGACAACTGCAAAACTTCCCGATATTAAATACGTTGCCGGTATGCCGGATTTACATCCCGGCCGTGGTTATCCGGTGGGTGCAGCTTTTTTTACTACCCAATATCTTTATCCGGCACTGATTGGCGGGGATATTGGCTGCGGAATGGCATTATGGCAAACCACAGTCAAAATCCGGGCAATGAATCAGGCGAAGCTGATTAAGCGTCTGGGTAATATTGATCAGCCGCTATCAATCACAGAATGTACAGCTTTATGGCCGGAAATTCTGCCATTAAATAATCATACCTATGCTTCAGGAACCATTGGCAGCGGTAACCATTTTGCAGAACTGCAAATGCTGGAGACAGTTTATGCACCGGAAATTATCCGGCAGACCGGACTGGATAAACATTACCTGCAACTGATGGTACATAGCGGTTCACGCGGGCTGGGCGGCATGATTCTGGATAAACATACCCGCCAGTACGGACATCAGGGATTAATCGCCGATAGTCCTGCCGGTAAAGAATATCTGATGCAACACAATCTGGCTCTGGATTATGCACAGCAGAACCGCGAGCTGATTGGCAGACGTATTCTGGCTAACCTGCGTGAGCAGGGGCAAAAACTGCTGGATATCAGCCATAACTTTATAGAACCGGTAACAATTAATAAGGAGTATGGCTGGTTGCACCGAAAAGGAGCTGCACCTGCCAACAGGGGATTAGTGATTATTCCTGGTTCACGTGGTGATTTCAGCTATCTGGTACAACCACTGGATACCGTTTCCTCACTATATTCACTGGCACACGGTGCAGGGCGTAAATGGCAGCGCTCTGCCTGTAAGGGCAGGCTGGTAGAACGCTATACAGCAGAACAGTTAACCCGTACAGCACATGGCAGCAGAGTAATCTGCTGTGATCGTGAACTGTTATATGAAGAAGCCCCTCAGGCATATAAATCAATTGAAAGTGTAATCGCAGCCATGGTTCAGGCTCAACTAATCAGACCGGTAGCACGCCTTAAACCAGTAATTACTTATAAAGTTCAGACGGAGAAGAAATAATGCAACTTTTGCAATTATCTGCTGCTTACGGACCGGCTGAATGTTGTCTTGCCGTTGTCAAAGCATTAGCACGTTTACAATATGAAGCAAAACAGAAACAGGTTGAAGTACAAGTTCTGGAACAGGAACCGGCTAAACACGGACTGCATTCGGTACTGGTGAGTTTAGAGGGTACTCAGGCCAGCGCACTGGCTGATATGTGGCAGGGTACTATTCAATGGATTTGTACCAGCCCTTATCGTCCGCAGCACAAACGAAAAAACTGGTTTATCGGAGCAAGTTGTTTTAATCCAGTTGTTCAGCAGTACTCTGATGAAATTGTATTTGAAACCATGCGTTCATCCGGAGCAGGCGGACAGCACGTTAATAAAACAGAATCAGCTGTCAGAGCAACACATACAGCCAGCGGTATTAGTGTTAAAGTGCAATCAGAGCGCAGCCAGCATGCTAATAAAAAACTAGCTGTACTGTTGCTCCAGCATAAGCTGTTACAGCAGGAACAGCAATTGCAGGCAAGCAATAAGGCGGTTCATCATAAACACCATCATCAGATAGTCCGTGGCAATCCGGTACGAATATTTACCGGCATGGATTTCAAAGCTTTGTAGTGGTAAGCAGGCAACCAGATATCTTCATAGTTGCCTGTTTTATTTTCAACATTAATCTACCGAGTATCCGTTTAGAATAAATTTACAAAAAAAGTGAATATTGACATATATCATATAAATAAATCTGGTTTTTGATAAAATAAATTAATTTACATAATTAATTAAATGTCATAATGAAAAAATATATATTAGAGCCTTATGTTGCTTTCGATCCTGATACGGCAACATATTTATTTACCAAGAATATTAAATTAGAAGAAAATCAATCACCGGCGCCTCAAATATCCCGGGAGATATTTAAAATATATTTTCCTAAAAAAATTTTTTTTTGCGGCGTAATTATTTATATCATCGATATTGCATGTTTTTATTTGCAAAAATTTTTTTTAGAGGAAAATGCAATACCTAGAACAGTTATAGAATCTATTCAGATACTCGTGATTATATTTTTACTGATATCTATAGCACAAATTGTCGGAATAATTCGTGAAATCAGAAGATTAAAAAAATTATACCAAGAAATTAACTGGCCTGCTGAATATCATTATGTGTTTTTTGAAGAAGGAATCTTAATCAAATCTGTTGACATGGAAGGTATTTTTTATTGGGATGATTTTATGAGTATTATTTTAACGTCGAATACATTAGCGTTTAATTTATGCCCGGCCGGAACCCAAAAAGGCAATATATTTATCAAACACTATCCGCGTTTACATAATTTCTATCTTTTTACTGATATAGATGAGCAAATAAAAACATTAATTACTTCAATAAGTCAGAGATATAAAAAATTAGTTGTATTTAGATAGCATTTGTTACATTAACAGATAATGAAAACTTTTCCGTAAATTCTTAGCTGCTTTAATGCGATGATAGCTATTGGTAATCTTATCAGTGCCGTTATATAACCTGATGCGGGTAACTAAATCTGGTTTTCTCCGCATCAGAATTCAAATTTTTAAAACCTTCGTCTGAAAATATCTGGCACAGCCAAAAACAATATTGCCTTATCAAGACCAAATTTCAACCAAAAGCATTATTAATTAATTACATAATTTTAAACAAATTAAACATTGAAATTTACCTTAAAATTACAATATAAACTACTGATAATAAATATATATTTTATTATTGTGTTTCTAATATTATAAATATTAATTACTTTAGGATATTGAGCGATATTCAGAATAATATCTTTTATTGATTTCATGATACATTTATTTATTAAAATCAATAATTTATGTTTATTTATCTGAAGCTGCGGTTATTATTGTTTAAAAGGAACCGTTAATGAATCCCATCTATCTCAATATCATTTTCAAAATGCTGGTCGCATTTTGTATTCTGTTAGTGTACATCAACTTATCCGGTAAAGGGTCTCTGGCGCCCATTTCTGCTATTGATCAGGTAGGTAACGTGGTTTTAGGGGCAATTATTGGCGGTCCGCTATATAATCCGTCCATAAGTATTACCCTACTTATGAGTGCTTCCATTTTTTGGGCAGGATTACTGTTACTGGTACGTTACACCACATTTAAGCGCAATATTGCTAAAGATTTTGTTGACGGTACCTCTATACGCTTAATGGAAAATGGAATCGTGCTTTCACAGAATTTTCGTAAAGCAAAACTGTCTATCCGTGATTTTATTATGTTACTCCATCAGCGTGGCTATAACAGTCTGGAAGCACTCAGTGATGTCTGGTTTGAATATAATGGTCAGATGACCGTAGTAAAAAAAGGTGATCCCTCCATGGCCGTTGTTGTAGTAGAAAATGGAGTAGTGAATTACCCAAGTTTAAAATCTCTGGGGCATGACGAAAAATGGCTGGAAAATGAGCTGAACCGGTTAGGAGAAAAACTGGATGATGTTTTTCTGGCAGAAGTGCATGATAATAAGCTTTGGGTTTATCCGGATGTGCAAAAAAGTAGCGAAAACTAGTCTGATTAAGCTTAGTTTGTAAATTTTATGCTATTTATCATGTGGCATCGTATTAAGATAAAAAGTTTTTCTGATTCTTAGCTGGCAGTTACCGGCAGCAATACCCGGTATTTTGCAGTGATAATGAATTTCTCAGCAAATATGCGATAACATATCAATGTTGATGATAATGAAGTGCAAAGTCTTGCTGGAGCAAATCATAATGAAAATAGAAAACAAGTTGGGTAATGCTGCATCTGAAATCGAAGTAAAACCATACTCTCCACTCTATGCCACTGAAATATGCGATTTGTTTCATTCGACTATTCATGCTATTGATACCGATATTTATAACAAAGCAGAGCAAGAAGCATGGTGCCCAACACCACCAGATTATCAGATGTGGTTAAAACGTTTAGATAACACTCAGCCTTGGATGGCTATCTTTGGCTCACGCCTTGCGGGGTTTATAGAACTTAAAGATGATGGTTACATAGACTGTTTTTACGTGCATCCTGACTTTCAAAAACGTGGCGTAGCCAGAAAACTCTATGACCATGTGCTTAACTTGGCCTACCAGAAAAAGCTTTCACAATTAAGTGTAGATGCTTCAAAAGTGGCCATGCCAATTTTCAAAAAATGGGGTTTTATAATAAAGCGGGCTAACAAAATATCCAGAGAAAATCAGGTACTGATAAATTACCATATGTATAAACCACTTTGATTTTTATTGAGACCTCTGTTAAGTAGAAAACTTTATAAAGATAGCAGAAAATGAAATACACATCTGGTTTACCTATAATGAAGAAATAAATCCCGAATTTGCTTTGACCAACTATGTCTAATTTTTGAATCATCAGGAATTGGAGCAGTGGCAAAAATTATACTTTAACAAGTATAAACACCAATATTGGGTAACCCGAATGTTAGTGCGTGATGTTCTGAGCAGATATCTACAAAGTATTCCTGCCGAAAATATAGAATTCAAAACTAATAATTATAAGAAGCCCTATAGCTACATTGTCTCAGAAATTAAAAGCTATAACGGGAAATAATAAAAATCATTTTATATTGATGAGAATATTTATAACTTGGAAATATTCTTAATGAACTCTACATCCATTAAAAAATCATAAAGTGGTAATAACTGTTTAAAGCCTTGGGTCAGTTTATTTGGTAAATCCCTGTCAAGTATATCCTCGATATGATGATTGGTTGCCATTACAGCAATATTTTTCCGGTTGTACCATGTTGCAATCTTTTTATCCTGCTCTTTAACTAAAGGACGTTTATAACTATCACCAACAAGCTCAAACGGTTTCTTCACGCACCTCATAACTTTTAAAAACACTTCCGGTTTATTCAGTATTTCTTCACGGAAAATGTCCATAGTTTGTTTGGGTGCACAATAATAACCAAGCCCATATCGATAAGTATCGGGACTAATTTCAAAAAAATAGGCAGGAGCCTCTTTCCAGTCGCGGCTTGGACGTTTGAATGTCAGCCATAAACGGCTGCGATAAAGAGATTTATCTTTTGAGAAACGGGTATCACGATGAATACGTGATATCGTTTTACCAATAGCCGGGCGAGTTTCAAATTCTTTGTCGATTTTCAACATTTCAGGGGTTAACTGTTCAACCAGTGCCCGAAATGGCTGTATCAATTCATGGTCATAAATTGAACGATGCTCATCAAACCACGGCTTACTATTATTAATCCGGATATCTTGTAAAAAATTGAGTCCAGCCTGCGTAAATCCGTTGAATTTATACATTAATCACCCTTTAAATATTCCAGAAAACGCACGGGATTTCCAGATTACTTACTTCATTTTTATCTTACCTAAGTAGTTAGAGTTAATCCAGTATTCAGGCAGAGTAAATAAACTGGTTGAAAATTAATTTTTAATATAATTTCTGATTTCCGAGCTTATCTGAACATAACACTGTTGTTTACATTCCAGTGTTTCCGTGTCGAATCTCATATAATTAATCTAAAGTTTTACGGATATCTGATATTAATCATGGAAGCTTTGAACCGATAACCAATATTACTGAGACTTTGAAAGATTTAATAAAATATATACCGTGCAGTGATGCATGTGAAAATAATATTGTTAATTTTACAGGTTTACATGTGATTGATATGAGTAATTAAGATATTTTTCGATATCTGAAAATATTCTCAGTACAGAAAGATTTTGCATATCTTTTCTGCCTTTATATGTTCAAAGCCATTAAACCTGCATTTTTGATATTGTCGTTTTACATTTATTAGTCAGATATTGAATCTGGTTGTATCAATCAGCTTGTTATGAAATGGATAATTAAGATAAATCGCAACTACTAATAAAAATAAATAAGTAAAATCGGCAATCGAAAACCAGAAATATCTATTTTTGAAAAGATGTTCAGAGAATGAATAAAACAAAATGTCCTGTTTAAAACAGGACATTTTAGAAATCTGGATGCGGGGGCAGGATTCGAACCTACGACCTTCGGGTTATGAGCCCGACGAGCTACCGTGCTGCTCCACCCCGCGTCTGGTAAGGGAGCTATTATACGGATAATCAGCCTTATGTCAACTAAAAAACCGATTTTCTATGCATTTTTTATGATGACTGATGATTTTGCCAGCAGTTCACCAGATCATAAATAGCAGCCAGTGCTGCTTTAGGTGTCAGTTCATCAGGCTTTAGTGCATTTAGCTGAGCGCATAAATCAGCAGGAATTGCCGATATAGCAACATGATTAATATCAGTATCCATCATGGTTTCTTCTTCGCTGTCTGCTGCCTGAGCCTGAAACATATCCAGTTGCGGCTGCTCGGAAGCTGCATGCTGTTCAAGTGTTTGTAAATGGCGGTAGGCGGCACTTAGTGCCCGCGCCGGCAGTCCGGCCAGTTTCGCTACTGCTATCCCATAACTTTTACTTGCTGGTCCGGATTCAATATGATGCAGAAAAACAATATCCTGTCCTTGTTCCAAAGCCGCAAGATGCATATTGAATGCGTGTGCATGCTGCTCAGGTAAGCGGGTTAACTCAAAATAATGGGTAGCAAAAAGAGTGTAACTGCGATTTCTTTGCAGTAAATGTTCTGCAATGGCCTGCGCCAGAGCCAGACCATCAAAGGTAGATGTGCCACGGCCAACTTCATCCATTAATACCAGCGATTGTTCCGTTGCATGATGCAGAATATAAGCCGTTTCCGACATTTCTACCATAAAGGTAGAGCGGTTACCTGCCAGATCATCCGAAGCACCAATACGGGTAAATATCTGGTCAAATTCTCCCAGTGTACAGCTGTCTGCAGGTACCGGAGCACCGATATGCGCCAGTAACACAATTAAGGCTACTTGTCGCATATAAGTAGATTTACCCCCCATATTCGGACCGGTTAAGAGCATCAGGCGCCGTTTTTCATCAAGACGCGTATCATTGGCGGTAAACTGTTTAACTTGCGCAGCCACTACCGGATGACAGCCATTTTTAATCTGTAAACATGGGTAGTTTACCAATTCCGGAAAACAATAATGTTCGGTGCATGCATATCTGGCCAGTGTATTTAATACATCCAGACTGGCTGCCGCACGGGCGCAGCGCTGTAATACCGGCAGTTTACTTTGTAATTGCAGTAACAGCGTGTCATATATCTGTTTTTCCCGTTCCAGTGCATTTTGCTGTGCACTTAATACTTTTTCTTCGAAATCTTTTAATTCAGGCGTGATATAACGTTCCGCATTTTTCAGAGTCTGGCGTCGCTGATAGTCTGCCGGAGCTTGTTCAGACTGTACCTTGCTCAATTCAATATAAAAACCATGCACACGGTTGAATTCAACTTTCAAACTGGATAAACCTGTGCGTTCCCGTTCCCGGTTTTCCAATTGCAGCAAAAAATCATCCGCATGATTCTGTAAACGGCGTAATTCATCCAGTTCCGCATCAAAGCCATCATTAATCACCCCACCGTCGCGCAACCATATCGACGGTTCAGGCATAATCGCCATATTTAACTGTTCGGCAACCGGTGCGGCTGGTGGGAACTGTTCCAGCAGAGTTTGTATCAGGCTGCTATTCTGGACGGATTCTTCTAAACGGAATTCTGCCAGAATAGTCAGACTATCCCGTAAAGCAGATAAATCACGAGGGCGGGCACTGCCAATAGCAATTCGTGCGGCAATACGTTCAATATCTGCTACCTGATGTAGCATGGATGTTACTTGTGCCTGCTGAGAGGTCAGCTCTGCAACTGCCTGTTGCCGGGCTATAATTTGCTGACGCTGACGCAATGGCTGATGTAACCATTGTGCCAGCAGACGACTGCCCATATGAGTTGCACACTGGTCTAAAACAGAAAATAGTGTCGGTGCTTTTAAACCGCTTAAAGTCTGAGTTAGTTCCAGATTGCGGCGGGTTGCCGCATCCATACCAATATAAGCAGATTCCTGTTCCAGTGACAGGCTGTCTAAATGTTTAGGTAACTGCATTTGGGTTTGCTGCACATAGTTCAGCAAAGCACCCGCAGCACCGATTGCTGCATCATGCACTCCCGGTTGTAAACCGAAAGCACGTAAATCCTGACTGCCAAAATAACGCTCAATCATACGGGCACCAGTATCAGCAGCAAATTGCCAAGCGTGTAACCGGGTTAGCTGCCGGTCATAGCCACTAAGATTCAATTTTTCCTGAGTCTGATCAGAAAGCAGTATTTCTGCAGCCTGCAAACGTGCCAGCTCATTAGGCAATGCTTCAGGAGTAATGATTTTGCATCTGAATTCTCCGCTTTGCAGCGAAAGCCACGCTATGCCAAGCTGTTTTTTCAATAAAGAAACGGCCACAATACGGTTGGTCTCTTTATCTTCAAGTAACGCCGTATCAGTCACTGTACCCGGTGTCACAATACGCACAACCTGCCGTTCTACCGGTCCCTTATTTGCCCCCACTTCACCCGTTTGTTCACAAATAGCTACACTTTTACCCAGTTTTACTAGCTTAGCCAGATATTGTTCGGCTGCATGATAAGGTACACCGGCCATTCTGACCGGTTCCCCGTTAATCTGTCCGCGAGTAGTCAGCGTTATATCCAGCAGACGGGCTGCTTCAACGGCATCTTCCAGAAACAGTTCATAGAAATCCCCCATCCGGTAAAACAGTAATTTGTCCTGATGTTCAGCCTTAATAGACAGGTATTGCGTCATCATCGGTGTGAGGGCGGGTTTACTCATAATGTGGAGAATATTTGAATTGATTAAAAAAACGCTATTGTAACAGAGTGTTTACATTCAGTTTATACAACACCAAATATCACTGCCTAAAATCAGTTATTCAGTAGTTCATTGTTTAAAAGCGTGACGGACTGTCATAATGATGTAAAAATAGAGTTTATATTATCTGTATCGATCTCAATTCCTATTAAAAAATGTCAAAAATCTTGCCATCAAAGAAATTCAGCCTAATTCGCTGCGGGATACTGTGCTTCTGTGTTTTATTTCTGAGTGCCTGTCCTCATGTCCGTAAACCTACAGATAAAATTCTTCCAGGCGAAACCGGTTCAGTAACACCGAGTAAACCGTTACCTCGGAATTATGTCTTTACCCCGGGGAAAGCTGGTGTCAGTTATCGGGTTGTTTCTTATCAGGAATTGCCACAATGGCCGATTCAGTCGTTTGTTGAAAGTCTGGATGCATTCAAAACCAGTTGCACCAAACTACAAATGCAGCCAGCCTGGCAGCCAGTATGTCAGCAGGCAGCACGCACATCCAGACATAACCAGCATGCCAGAGTATTTTTTGAAACTTATTTCACGCCATGGGAAGTCAGCCAGAACGGACAGCTGGCCGGTACTGTAACCGGCTACTATGAACCAATGCTGCCGGGCGATACCAGACAGACTGCACAGGCGCGCTTTCCTATTTATGGTATTCCCAGCGATTTTATCGTCGTTCCGCTGAATGCCGGACAGCGTCAGGGTGTTGTACGTATCCGACTTACTGGAGCAAATAGCGGCGTCATTACACCTAACGGAGATTACACCGCTAATCTGGCCTCCTTTCCCCTGAATGAGAAAACACGGGCACTAAAAGGCCGCATCAGTGGTAACCAATTAATTCCGTATTACACCCGTGCCCAGATTAATGCAGGCGCACTTAATGGCAAAGCCCCTGTTCTGGGTTATGCTAATGACCCAGTAGAATTATTTTTTCTGCACGTACAGGGGTCGGGGCAGTTAAGAACACCTGACGGCCGGATGCTGCGCCTCAGTTTTGCTGATAAAAATGACTACCCTTATGTATCAATTGGAAAATATATGGCTAACAAAGGCTATCTGCCACTTGCACAAACCTCAATGCAGGGTATTAAAGCCTGGCTACAGCAACATCCGCAGCAATTGGCTGAAGTCTTAGGGCAAAATCCAAGCTATGTCTTTTTTCGCACATCTGCAGAACCAGCCAGCGGACCAACCGGTGCATTGGGTGTACCCCTTACCAAAGGATATTCTGCTGCTGTCGACAGCCACTTTATGAATCTGGGTGCCCCATTATTTGTTGCTACTACCCATCCCGCTAATGGTTTTGGTTTAAACCGGTTAATGATGGCGCAGGATACCGGCAGTGCTATTAACGGTGCAGTAAGAGTAGATTATTTCTGGGGTTATGGCGATGAAGCCGGTGCTTTGGCGGGGAAAATGAAATATCCCGGATACGTCTGGCAACTATTACCTAACGGAATGTTGCCCCAGGTTAAATAAAAATCTGGCGAACAAATGCAAGCTAAGGTAAAATAGTTACAGTATTGACAATTGTATGTGAAGCGTTACCGTAAATGAAAAACATGCATTTAACCATGCGCTCATGCATCTGGCAGCTAATTATAAAAGGGATGTAAATTATGGAATTATATTTACCTATTGCCCTTTTGGTTATCTTGCTGGCTGTATTGCTCGTGCTGAAAAAGCGGCAGAAAGCGGCAGGACAAGGCAAAAGTAAAAGTTCGGTCCGCAAAAAGCAGTCCGCATCTAAACAAAATAAAAAGACAGATAAACAGGCTGCTGAAGCCCAGAATACATCCGAAAATGAGGATGCTTCAGCTTCTCTGGAGGATGAGGATTGGGACTGGCAGTTAACCACCAGTCCGGATAAATCCACGGTTTCTGTCGCTACTGTAGATCATCTTACTGAATATAAAGTTTATAAACAGTTTGGTTATTTTCAGAAAGCAGCTGATTCACTCGGTGCATATCTGGAGCAGAATATTGCCCAGCAGAGTCCAGCAATGGCAAATACTCTGGTCAATGAACTGGCTGCATTATGCTTAGATGCCAAAAATTCAGATAAACTTGCTGAAGTAATTGATCAATATCGTAATTATTTCCAGCGGCCTGAATTAGAAAATCTGATTCGCCAGGGGCTTGCACTTGATGAAAATCATCTGGGTCTGCGCGTGCTTGCAGAAGATCTGCTGCAATGGGATGTCAAGGAAACGGAAAAAGAAGTAGGCATCAATCAGGATAAAAAACCTGAAGATATCCGGCCTGAAGCAGAATCCTCTGCTAATAAACAAAATGCTGAGGAGCAGCCGCACGAACTGCTGGTAGAAGGTAATCTAGGTAACTTTAAAATTCGCGGTGATGAGCGTGATGTTCTGCTGAGTTTTTCCAAACCCGAAAACAGCTACGTGTTGCTGAAAGAACAGTTGCCCTATGATGCAGCCATTCGCTGTCTAAATAAAGCAATTAAAACATCCAGAAAACCAGCAGGTATGATTATTGATGCTCTGGTGCTGGATTACAGACATAATAATATCAATGTATTTGCACAGCATTTATGGCGTTTGTATTATACTTTGGGCCAATATGGTAACGTCGTAAAAGAACGTATGCTGGGTTGGGGATACAGTCTTGGTAACCATCCAATGTTTGAACAGCTGGAGACTAAGCCTAGCGAAACGATATTACGTGATATCGGCGTGACTCAGGGCTATCTGCCTATGAACAGCAGTGCCCTTAAAGCTAAACGCCTGTCATTGGTCGATAAAGCCTCTTCAGAGAATGACGTGGCCGAAACACCTGCAGAACTTGTATTGCGGGATGTGGAGTCGTTGCTTACCTTTGGTCAGTTTGATGAAGCAATGGATTTACTGGAAAAATCAGTCCTGCTTTATCCGCAAGAGTCACAGCTTTACATTACTTTATTTGACTTATATGAACGTGCAGAAGAATGGTCACGTCTGGAAAAAATGTTACAGGTAATTCGCGCTGAAATTCAGACGCCACCTGAAGAAGTTGTACTTGCTATGAGTCAATTATTGAAACGTATTAACCACGGTGGTGTGCAAAATCAATGATGAACAATTCAATACCCAAAGTAAAAACTGCCTATGTTTTGCTCGTCAATGTGGATGATCGCCAGACAGCCATGTTGCGCATGGCATTTAAAATGTACAATAGTGTTAATTACCAGCTGATTCAGCCTGAAGATAATCTGCAGCCTGAACTAATTCTGGTGGATGGTGACGCTGATGATGGTGAAGAGCTCTGGCATAAGGCAAAAAAGAAATTTCCTGATGCTGTAGTAGTCTTTTTTGGTCGTAACTCTCCTTCATTTACGGCTCCTTATCTGATGAAACCTATCAGATTCGATACTTTGTTTCAGCATTTACGCAATTTGCAGCAAGGTAACGGGGTCTGGCTTGCTGATAAAGCTGCTGCACAGAAAGAAACAGCTAATGAAAAGGCTGAATCTGCTGTACATCAGACAAACAATACCGCAGAGCATGCACATCAGTCAGTAACCGTAGCGCGCTTTCATACTCAGGGAACACTACTGGGCATGGTACAGAAGCTCGCGCAGCAATCCGAAGATACAGCAATTCTTTTTGACAATAAGCCAGTATTAATTGTATTTCCGAGTGTTGAAAAAGTATTACTGGCTGTTGAAAGTGATGCTTTGCAGCAACTATGTATGCAAACAGATGCCGAATGGCAGACTAAAGCAGTACCTGCTTCTGCACCAACGGCACAGTTGCATGATAAAGCTAAACTAACTTTGCAATCCTGTATATGGCAGCTGTCAATCTGGACAGCGCGAGGTCGTCTGATTGAGCCTATTACGCCGGATACAGTGATCAAACTGAAAGCATGGCCAAATATGACTCGGTTGGCTTATTTGCCTGAAGCCATGCGTCTGTCTGCTTTTCTGGTGCGAACTCCTGTGGCACTGAATACTTTATACAAGCTATTACCAGTTTCTTTAGAAGATGTTTTAAACTATATAGCTGCTACTTATTCAATTGGTGCCTTGATTGTTGAGCAACAGTTGACTTCTCCTGCTGCACAACAGGAGAAAGAAATGGTTCTGACCAGAAAAGCACCACAAGCAGCCACTACTAAACCGGCAAGTGGTACACAAACAACAGAATATGAAGAAAGCGATGAAGACAGGCCGAAGGGTTTACTGGCACGTTTGATGGGTCGCTTACGTGGCAACTAATACCTAAACAGGGAGTAATCATGGTTGAAAATAAAATTATATTTACCGGCCCGGTTGGGGTGGGAAAAACAACTGCCATTGCTGCATTATCGGATGATCCTCCGGTACAGACGGATGCCAGTGCTTCAGATATGACTCAGGATAGAAAAGGTCATACTACCGTTGCCATGGATTATGGTGTTATTCGGCTGGATGAGCATACTAAAGTTCATTTATACGGTACACCAGGTCAGGAGCGCTTCGATTTCATGTGGAGCATTTTGAGTAAGGGGAGTATGGGTTTAATTCTGTTGCTGGATAATACCAGACAGAATCCATTGAAAGACTTGAAGTTTTTCCTTACTTCATTTCATGATTTACTAGAAGATGCCCCGGTTGTGGTTGGTGTAACTAAAATGGATATCAATCCTCAGCCGGGTGTGGATGTTTATCAGCAGTATCTGGCACAGCATAAGCTCAATGTACCTGTTTTTGAAGTTGATGCTCGTAATGAAGATGATGTAAAACAACTTGTTACTGCTATGCTGTACTCTATTGATCCAGGTTTAGAAGGGTAGTCAGTATGGAATCTACATTACAGCTACATCATGATCTATATCCCAAAGTGATGCCGGCCGGTGCATTCTATGCAGTATCCAGCCCAAGTCACAGCGCCAGCCGTATGTTACTGGCCAATATTCTTCAGGCGGATATTAATTCGAGGTTAACCGAAGATCGTTTGAAGCAATGGGCTGAAACAGATGATGTTCATACAGCATTGAATTTGTTATATCGCTTACAGCGTCTGGAGTTTTTATACGGTGAAGCTAAACCCAGCTCTCAACTGGTTAAAGTAACTTCAGACGGATTTGAGAATATTCTGGGTCAGTTATCAGATAGTCATAAAGCTCTGTTAGTTGATCAGGACGGTTTTTATTTTGCTAATGTCGGTTTTAATCACGAAACTGCTGAAGAAGTGGCCAACCTTGCCAGTGAAGCAACGCGACTGACCGAAAAGCACAGCCTGCTGATTAAAAATAACCTCAATATATACAACAACGCTATCGGGATCTGTGATCCTGCCGGTCAGAGTGAATTAACATTCTTCCCTCTATACATAGGGAATACCAAAAATATTTTGGTAACGGCCGGATTACCACTACTTAATAGTGAAGCTTTTGTCACTATGGTGCGTGGTCTGTACGTATTGGCGGGTGAAGACATTCATGTGGTAAATGAATAACATCAATAGAAAGACATCAAGATGCAAGAACAATTACTGGTTTCGGTATTAAGTGATTTAAACAGCTCTTCGGCTGATATTACTGCATCTGCTGTAATTTCCTCCGATGGTCTGCCGGTAGCAACCTTGTTACCGAATGGTGTTGATCCAGACCGCGTTGGTGCAATGGCAGCAGCTCTGCTTGCTTTGGGTAACCGTACCTCCCGTGAGTTACAGTGTGATGAACTCGAACAGGTTATGGTAAAGGGTAAACATGGTTATATTCTGCTAATTCAGGCAGGTGAGACCAATGTGCTGGCAGTTACTGCTAACGAAGGCGCTAAGCTTGGTCTCATTTTATTGGATGCCCGCCGCGCAGCACGTAGTATTGTAGATATTTTACGCTAAATTATCATATATAATGAAAGCCCTGTTTTCATATATTTAAGCAGGGTGAGTAATTTTATATCAAAGAGGTAAATTGATAAGTGGCTTAGAATAGCAGTATATTTTAAATTATTTGAAGCAATCAATTTACCAGATGTCTTTTGCCATAAGTATATTCATATTTGAATAAAATATTGAATTTACTTATGGATTTTGTTTATTGACGAAAGAAATAGTCTTAATTATTCATTAATCAGCTATATCTATTAGTGAAATATCAAAATATTGTTTTTAAAGCCTAGTATTCATTAACTACTGAAATAATAAATACCTTAATCTTAAAATAAGAACCAAAATATTTTTAAAAACACTGAATAAATAAATTTTTATTGGTCAGATTTTTAATACGAATAGTAGTAATTGGAATGAAATATCGGATTTTTAAGGTAATTAAAACGAAATAGGAGTAGTTAGTGCATTTATCAGTAGCACTTGCTAAAATATATCCATTAGGATCCAAAATAAATTAGATGAAAATTGCCAAAAAAAAGCCGGTTTTACAGCATTTGAATCAAATATTCAGTTTAAATGTCGATAATCGCAGTAATACCAGCCTTGTTCCTACTTATAGACAGTGGCGGCAATGGATATGGCAAACGTGTAAAAATAGTTATAAACGAGCCAATATTGCCATATTACTATGTAATGAAGATGAGGCATGCCAATTTAATCATAATTATCGAAACAAAAATTATGCAACTAACGTTCTGAGTTTCGCACTCAACGAAGGCGAAAGCATGTATTTGCCTGATTGTTCAGAACTCAATGGCGATCTGATTTTTTGTCCTTCGGTGATAGAAAAAGAAACCGCTGACCAACATAAATCAGTGATAGCGCATTACGCCCATCTGACTGTCCATGGTGTTTTACACCTGATGGGTTATGATCATATTGATGATGATGAAGCAGAAATTATGGAAGCGCTTGAAATTCGTATTCTGCATCAGTTAGGATATACTAATCCCTATATACAGGATGAATATTGATTATGGACGAAAGTTCATCGAAACCCGGATTTTTTGAGCGACTGGTTAATCGTATATCTGGAGAGACGCCGGATACTGAAGAAGACGTACTGCAAACATTGCGGGAAGCCCATGAACGACAGGTTTTTGATGCAGATACCCTACAATGTCTGGAAAATGTACTGGACTTTGCTGATCTGGAAGTACGCGATGCGATGATAACGCGCAGCCAGATGGATGTGATTAAGATTGATGATTCATTAGACAAAATTATTACTTATATCATTGATACTGCTCATTCTCGTTTTCCGGTAATTGGTGAGGATAAAGATGAAGTTCTGGGTATCCTGCATGCAAAAGATTTACTCAAATACTGGAATAAAACAGAGCATTTTCAGCTAGAACAAATATTGCGTCCTGCTGTATTTGTTCCGGAGGGTAAATCACTGAATACATTGCTGAAAGAATTCCGTGAGCAACGTAATCATATGGCTATTGTTGTTGATGAATATGGCGGTACTTCCGGACTGGTAACATTTGAAGATGTAATAGAGCCTATCATTGGTGATATCGAAGATGAATTTGATGAAGATGATAGTGCTGATAATATTTTTGCAGTGTCTGCTGAGCGGTTTCGCGTTAATGCGGTGACAGAAATAGAAGATATCAATGCATTCTTCGGTACTGATTATTCTGATGAAGAAGTAGACACTATTGGCGGTCTGGTTATTCAGGAAATAGGCCACATGCCAGTACGAGGTGAAAAAATTACCATTGGTAAATTAAACTTCACAATAGCCCGCGCTGATGCACGGCGCTTACAGACACTAATGGTAACTGTTAAACATGATGTAGATTAGTATACTTAATGCGGTTGCGCATTGAAAATTTTTTTATTTACATTGTTTTAGCTACAGAAACATAGAGATAGCTTATCAATCCGTATTTTATAGAAGACAATATTTATGGTAATTAATAATATATTGTATTGAAAATATATTATTAAAATATAATGAATATTGATGTTTGCCATTCATGGCTAATGTAATTATTAAATTTTAATTTAGCTGTCTAAAAGCTGCGGAGATTTATGTGACTGCTCAACTGGAGATAGCTGCACAACATTCTTCTGCTATGAAGTGTCATGCTATTTTAGCTAAAGCATGGGTGTACTGGCCGTTATTATTTATATCTGCGGTTCTGGTACCATTTACCTTTGCTCCTTATTATCATTATTGGTTATTACCAGTTTTACTGGCAGTATTGCTGATTTTGCAGAGTGTACGGCCACAATGGCGTATCAGGACAGCCTATCTGTGGGCATTAACTGCATATACATCATTACTCTACTGGATAGATATTGCTTTACATGATATTGCCGGATTAGCGCAAATTTGGGCCTGGCCGCTGACATTGATATTACCTGCTTATTTGGCCATTTATCCTGCTATAGTATTCTGGTTACTGGGTAAATTCAGGTTTTCAGGCACTATTTGCCATACTATTGTATTGCCTTTGTTATGGTGTCTGGCTGAATTTGTCCGTGAACGTGCACTAACAGGTTTTGGCTGGGGCATCTGGGGTTATAGCCAAATAGCAGATTCGGCTCTGGCCGGTTATGCACCAGTGGGTGGTATTTTTCTGGTTACACTGGTTACTGTAGCCAGTGGTGCCTGGCTGGCTGAGTTGGTACTGGCAAAAAGCTGGAGAGCAAAGATTAGCTGTGGTGTTGCTTTAATAGGTGT
This sequence comes from Snodgrassella sp. M0351, assembly GCF_016100575.1. Lineage (NCBI taxonomy): Bacteria > Pseudomonadati > Pseudomonadota > Betaproteobacteria > Neisseriales > Neisseriaceae > Snodgrassella > Snodgrassella sp. M0351. The sequence continues at coordinate 127,787 of NZ_JACFSG010000002.1, forward strand.
ATGGTTGCTTGGAGCAATATTATTACAGTTTCACTTTACGCAGTCAGATGGCACTCATGTCAGGATTGCTCTGGCACAAGGGAATATTCCGCAGTCATTCAAATGGGATGAGCGGTCACTACAGCCAACCTTACAACGTTATTTTGATCAGATAGCCAGTACCCATGCAGATATTGTTATTTTGCCAGAAACAGCGATTCCGGTAATGCGTCAGGATATGCCTGCTGAGCTATTAGATGAATTTGCTCAGCTTGCGCGCAGCCATGGTTCTGCACTCGCCGTGGGTATTCCGCAATATACGGCAGATGGAACCGGTTATCAAAATGCAGTGATTAATTTTACAGCTACTCCTGTAACAGCCGGATTGCCTTTCTATGCAAAAAATCATCTGGTTCCGTTTGGTGAGTATATTCCTTTTCCGGCTTTACTGGGCTGGCTGTATAGTAAGATGGACATGCCACTGGTCGGTTTTTCCGGTGGTGGTATAGGACAAATGCCTTTACAACTGGCTAATCAGCATATTGCATTTAATATCTGTTATGAAGATGGTTTCGGAGATGAACTAATTGCTACAGCCAAACAGGCGAGTTTACTGGCAAATGTAAGCAATATGGCCTGGTATGGAAAGTCACATGCTATGCAGCAGCAATTACAGCAATCTCAGGCACGTGCATTAGAAACAGGGCGCTATATGGTTCGTGCAACCAATACAGGAATGACTGCAATTATTAATCCTAAAGGGAAAGTTGTGGCACAACTCAAACCTGATACTGCATCTGTATTAGAAGGTGAAATATCCGGTTATAAAGGTAGTACACCCTATATGCGACTCGGAAGTAGCTGGCCTTTAGCTTTGATCAGTCTGTTTTTACTGTTAATACTAGGTATTTATGGACATTATCGCCATTGAATAAACTAAACTAATGTGTATAATGATAAATTTATACAATCAAAATTTTAAATATACATTATTTTTCCTATAATGAACAAATCATAAATAGTAATTGAAGTACATTAATATTTTAATTACAATGATAAATTATTAACTCAGTTATTAATTGGTTTTCCTGAAATAAACAATGTGTTATTGTAGGGAACGAAAAATAATTAAATAGCTGGGCACACAGAGAAAGGACAGGCATGAATACCGCTTTTGCATTACCCGTGCTGACCGGGCATGGTAGTTTGGAGCAATACATTCATACCGTAAACAATATTCCTATGCTTTCTCCCGAGGAAGAACAGGATTTAGCGGTACGCCAGACCGAAGGGGATTTAGAGGCTGCAAAAAAACTGATTTTGTCCCACTTGCGTGTAGTCGTTTCTATCGCTCGTGGTTATGATGGTTATGGTTTGAATCAGGCTGATTTGATTCAGGAAGGCAATATTGGTTTGATGAAAGCGGTAAAACGCTTTCAGCCAAGTCGTGGCGTACGTTTATTTTCGTTTGCGGTACATTGGATTAAAGCTGAAATACACGAATTTATTTTACGTAACTGGCGTTTGGTGCGTGTAGCTACTACTAAACCACAGCGTAAATTATTCTTCAATTTACGCAGTATGCGAAAATCTATGGCTGCGTTAAGTAACAAAGAAGCACAGTCGATCGCTGATGATTTAGGTGTGAAACTTTCTGAAGTTCTGGAAATGGAACAGCGGATGACAGGTAAGGACATGTCGCTGCTGGCAGAAAATGATGATGAGGATAATTTTGCACCGATAGACTGGCTGACTGACAGTACTACAGAACCAACACAAGTACTGGCGCAGCAGGCACATTATACTTTGCAGACAGAAGGTTTGCAGAATGCACTGGCCAAACTGGATGATCGCAGCCGGCATATTGTTGAAAGTCGCTGGCTGGCAGATGATGGTGGATTAACCTTGCATGACCTGGCTGGTGAATATGGTGTATCTGCAGAGCGTATCCGCCAGATTGAAGCCAAAGCTATGCAGAAATTGCGTGGCTATCTTGCTGAAAAAGAATGAGATTTATATCGTGCTATTCAGAAATATGAAAATAAATTCAATCTGATTTGTAGTATTTTTAAAAACAAATTAATTGAAGATAAATTTGCTATCTTAATAGCTGATATGCTGATAAAAATACAGGATATGAAATATCCTGTATTTTTATATGTTTTGAAAATGTTATTTAATCAAGTTTTTGGCTGAATTTATGGCTGCATAACGTAAAACCGTTTTTCAGATATAAATGATGCATATTGCTACTATCTGAAGATACATTTGAATCAGCATGAATACTGCTACAGTGTTCATTTATTGCAATTGTCTTCAATGTTTCGAAAATCTGGCTAGCCTGCTCATCAGCTATGGGTAAATGAAGGCTGGCTAAATCATCAATATGTATATGGCGTCCAGAAGCAAAGTTAGTCACAATTCGAAAGCCACAAACGGTCACGGCATTCTGTTTACCTTCTTCAAATATCCCCAAAAGACGATAACCTTCGGTCTGCTGAATTTTGACCAGATCCTGAAACTGAGCTATATCACGAATATTGGGATGTAACAGATGCAAAGCTGCAAAAGCAGAACTAATCTCTGCAGGAGTCAGTTCACGTAATTGATTAACCGGAACCTGTGGTTCTATTTCTATTTCTGTTTGAATTGTATTTAATTGTGTTTGTGCTGTTTCTGCATTTTGCTGAGATACAGCATCGGTGAGTGTAATTTGTTTATGTTCCTGTTCTTCTAATAAAGATTTGCAATCCAGAATACGTAGGTCGTTATCACGGGCAAAGTCCATCAGAAAATTGAATGCTGTGCTGCTGATTTCTTCCAGTTTACGATCAACGGCAACACAACGAATATTATCTATTAAAATAGGACGAACCCATTGATGATAAGACAGACGATGTCCCTGATCAAAAGAGGACAATATCCCGCATAAACGCTCGGCCCAGTCACTAGGACGAAAACGTTTATTATTATTAGTCATACCCTGGATAACGATTTCATACGGATTGCAAATTAGCATGTTGACCTCTTGATAGAAACATGAAGTTTCAATAATGCATATATTTATTTTTACTGTCGTGATTAATTATACCTGATACGGCATATTTAATGTATGTCACATGTGTGTGTTTTCTATTGAAATTATTTATGCAAAAAGAATAATAAATGTAATTTTATTTCATCTGCTACTTTTATTCTGTCAGATATAATTTCTGATAAAGATATCATCTGGACTTGTTATGTAATTAAATCTATTGAGCTGATTAGTTTATATGCAGAATTGAAATATAAATGGTTTATATAACTATTTTAATTGTTCTATAGGCTATATCGACCAGATTGATTATGACATTTGTCTGATGGATTCATTAGCAAAAGATAAGATAAATACCCCAGTAATTTTGATACATCTTTGCAGATTTAAAATAAAGATGTATGGTGTAATTAAAATTTTTGCTTGCTGCAAATTACAGAATTAACAAATTGGATTTGATGAATGTCATTAAGACTGTCTTGATGAGCAACATTCAAAAATTCAGAAAAGAGGAGAGTTATATGAAAAAAGTTACAGCGATGATTAAACCATTCAAGCTGGATGATGTACGTGAAGCACTGGCTGAAATAGGTGTGCAAGGAATGACTGTTAGTGAGGTAAAAGGTTTTGGCAGGCAAAAAGGACATACTGAAATCTATCGGGGTGCAGAATATGAAGTCGATTTCTTACCTAAAATTAAAATAGAAATTGTACTCATAGATGATCTGGTAGAGCGGGCTGTTGAAGCGATAATGACATGTGCCAGTACAGGTAAAGTGGGTGATGGCAAAATTTTTGTTTCAGCGGTTGAGCAGGTGGTGCGAATACGTACAGGTGAGTCCGGATCGGATGCTGTATAAATAATCTGAATAATTATTAAGGGAAATACAATGAAGTTGATTGATAAATGTGTAGTAACGACAGCTCTGTTATTACCATTGCCGCTACTGGCTGCTGATTTGTCCGGATGGTGGCGACCGCTGTCTGAGATAAATGCAGGTAATACAGCATGGGTAATGACTTCTGCCGTACTGGTTTTGCTGATGACTGTTCCTGGTCTGGCATTGTTTTATGGCGGAATGGTACGAAAAAAAAATGTACTGGGAACCATGATGCACAGCTTTGTCGTTGCCGCACTGGTGAGTGTGCTGTGGATGATAATAGGCTATTCGTTAGCTTTTACCCCGGGGAATTCATTTATTGGTGGTTTGGATCGTTTTATGCTTGGCGGTATGGGACTGGATAAAACCAGAGAAATGACTACCATTGTTAATGGAGATGGTACTGTTCCTGAATCAGTATTCATGTTTTTTCAAATGACCTTCGCCATTATATCAACGGCTATTGTGACAGGTGCTTTTGCCGAACGTCTGAAATTTTCAGCCTTATTGTTATTTTCCGGTCTTTGGGTTACTTGTGTTTATGTGCCGATATGTCACTGGGTCTGGGGCGGAGGCTTTATGAGTGATACACATACGCCGGTTCTAGATTTTGCCGGAGGAACGGTTGTGCATATTAATGCCGGTGTTGCTGGGCTGGTAGCTGCACTGGTGATTGGCAAACGTCTTGGATACGGTAAAGATGTAATGGCACCGCATAATATGGTACTGACTTTAACCGGTGCTGCAATGTTATGGGTTGGCTGGTTTGGCTTTAATGCCGGTTCAGCAGGTGCTGCGGATGCTTCTGCCGGTATGGCTATGGCTGTAACTCAGATAGCAGCAGCTTCAGCAGCATTAACATGGATGTTATGTGAAAAACTGGCAGGACATAAACCTTCTGCATTGGGTATGGCTTCTGGTGCAGTGTCTGGTCTGGTAGGTATTACACCGGCAGCCGGGTTTGTCGGTCCGCAGGCTGCATTGGTAATCGGAGTATTGACGGCTGTTGCTGCCTATTTTGCCGCAGTGTATTTAAAACGCAGATTCGGTTATGATGATTCGCTTGATGCCTTTGGTATTCACGGCTTTGGCGGTATCGTTGGTTCAATTTTAACCGGTTTGCTGTTCAGTAACGCCATTTTTGGCGGCGAGACGACTATAGGTAGTCAACTGCTGGCACAGATTAAAGATGTGGCTATTACAATCGTATACAGCTTGATTATGACTTATCTGATTCTTAAAATTGTAGCAATTGTGTGTCGTGGTTTACGTATTGATCATGATTCAGAACGAGAAGGTATGGATGTGAGTATTCATGGTGAACGTATTGAATAATTGTGATTAATTATTTGATTTGTTTGAAATGAAAAACTGGCCGGCTGTGAAAAACCGGTCAGTTTTATTTTATCTGCTGGATTTTGATATGTATATAACCTGGTTTAACGGTATAAATATTGACGTAAAAAACGCAATGCGTATCCCACAGCCTGGGTGCGGATTGTATCTCTGTTGCCGTTAAACTGGTAATTTTTAGCCCAGATACGCTGTTTAGTTGCCAGCCCGAACCATACTGTACCAACTGGTTTTTCGGCACTTCCTCCCGTTGGTCCGGCAATACCGGAAATCGAAATAGCATAATTTGCTTTCGAATTAATCAAAGCGCCCAGTGCCATTTCGCGTACACACTCCTCACTAACAGCTCCATAATGGCGCAAAGTCGTTTCATTAACATTAAGCAATTGTTTTTTTGCCTGATTGCTGTAGGTGACATAGCTCATGTTAAACCAATTGGAACTGCCCGGCAGGCGAGTTAGCTCTGCTGCCAGCAGCCCTCCGGTACATGATTCAGCACAGGTTACAGTGTGTCCCAGTTCGTCCAGTTTGGTGGTGATGTCAATTAAGGTTTGTGTCATGATGATGTTTTCTGAAATAGTCAATGAGCCCGTTAGTTGAAGCATCATGGTGTAGCGAATCATTAGTACTTAATTCCGGTTCAATATTTTTAGCCAGAACTTTTCCGTACTCTACACCCCACTGATCGAATGAATTAATTCCCCAGATTACACCTTGTACAAATACTTTATGTTCATACATGGCCAGCAGCATACCCAGATTAAACGGGTTAATTTCATCTATTAAGAGTGTATTAGATGGCTGATTGCCCGGAAATACTTTTTGCGGAGCCATAATATCGCGAGATTTGTTATCCAGATGAATTAACTCGGCATAAGCTTCCGCCAGTGTTTTGCCACGCATAAGTGCTTCAGTTTGAGCAAAGGCATTAGCAACAAGAACTTTATGCTGGGTACTGACATGATAAAAACTGTTAACTGGAACAATAAAATCGGAAGAAATCAGTCGTGGTCCCTGATGCAGTAATTGAAAAAAAGCATGCTGGCAGTTAACACCTTCCTCACCCCAGATTATCGGACCAGTATCAAAGTCCAGCCGTTCTCCATAACGGCTTACCTGTTTTCCATTACTTTCCATGTCCAGCTGCTGCAAGTGCGCAGCCAGACGGCGCAGTCCGTGGTCATAAGGAATGATTGCATGGCTGGTTGTGGTATAAAAGGTGTGATACCACAATCCGATCAGTCCGAGTAAAACCGGAATATTATGTCTTAGCGGTGCATGAAAAAAATGTTCATCCATCGCTCTGCCGCCAGCAAGAAAATCCTGAAAATTTTCTTTACCAATGGCGCAAATAACTGATAATCCAATAGTTGACCAAACAGAGTAGCGGCCGCCTACCCAGTCAAACATGGAGAATGTATGATCTGAAGTGATACCAAAAGCCTGTGCTTTATCAACAGCACTGGTTATAGCTATAAAATGGCGGCTGATATCAGCTTCACTCATTCCCTGTTGTAAAAACCAGTTACGTGCGGTTTGTGCATTCAGCAAAGTTTCAGGTGTAGTGAAAGATTTGCTGGCAATGATAAAAATGGTTGTGGCTGGATTAACTTTATTTAACACCTGAATCAGGTTGGCGCCGTCAACATTGGCAACATAATGAATATTCAGACCAGTTTGCTGAAACGGACGTAAGGCCAGTGTCACCATTTCCGGACCAAGATGAGATCCGCCAATACCTATATTAATAATATCCGTAATACGTTCATTACCAGCTCCGGTATATTCACCATTGCGCACTGATTCGGCAAAGTGGTAGGCTCGTTCCAGTTCCCGATGGATATCTGGTACGATATTATGATCATCAACATACACTTCAGCATGCGGCGGTAGCCTGAGTGCTGTATGTAATACGGCACGATTTTCGCTAACATTAATTTTATCACCGCGGCGCATTTTGTCAGTCCAGCCACGTACATCTGCAATATTGGCCAGCTCAATCAGTAATGCAAGCGTATCTTCAGTAATACGGTTTTTGCTGTAATCCAGTAACAGACCATTTAATTGTTCATGCATTTGTGCAAAACGATCCGGTTGCTGACGGAATAAGTCGCGCATATGCAAGAAACGGGTGCTGCGCTGATGCTGATGCAATTGTGCCCAAATGGCTGTCTGATTAATGGGGCAGGACGGATTGATCATAACCGGAATTAATTTCAGCAAAGATAAATAGGGCAGTATACAAAATCAGCTAGGTATTGTTAAGAAGTGTTCGCGATAATAAGCCATTTCCTCAATGCTTTCCTTAATGTCATCCAGAGCCTGATGTGCACCTTTTTTACTTATACCTTTGACAATGGTAGGATTCCAGCGTCTGGCTAATTCTTTAAGAGTAGAAACATCCAGATTGCGGTAATGGAAGTAAGCTTCCAGTCGCGGCATGTAGCGCACCATAAAGCGGCGATCCTGATGAATGGAATTGCCACACATTGGTGAGGCTTTTTCCGGTATCCACTCACTGATAAAAGCCAGCAATTTTTCTTCAGCCTCAGCTTCTGTTAGCGTTGAAGCTTTTACTTTATCTACCAGACCAGTACGGGTATGCGTAGTGGTATTCCATTTATCCATATGATCGATAATGCTGTCTGGCTGATGAATTACCAGTACTTCAGACTGTGCGAGTATATTCAGGTCACTATCGGTAATGATCATGGCAACCTCTATAATACGGTCTGTATCCGGATTTAATCCGGTCATTTCCATATCCAGCCACGCAAGATTTTTAGCGTTTTGCATATCTTAATCTTGATTAATAATAAAATATGATTTTAGCTTCTTTCTGGTAAGGCTGATAGGTTAAGCTGATTTTTTTACCTATATAGAGCTAAAATCAGGCAAAAGTAATAATAGTTTTAGGAGAACAGACTGAATTTCAGTTATTCTAATTGAATAGATTTTATGCAATGCTGTAAGTAGTTTCGGATATTATCACAAGACAACATACGGTAATAATATATTATTCAGTCAAATAATCATGTTAATTTTAAATAGAAGGATGTTTATTCAGTCACTTTTTAGCCAGTAACAGATAAACTCCGTTAAAATGATTATTTTCAGGTACAAAGTATTTTTATGGTGTTTTATCTTTCTGCCCAAACGATTTATATATTGTTTTTATTATTTTTCATCTGCAGCATATGTGGTCAGTTATATCTTTCTGTTCGCCAAAGTAAAGCTGTACTGGCACATCGTAGCCATGTTCCAGCGGCTTTTGTGCAAAGTGTGTCTCTGGCAGAGCATCAAAAAGCAGCGGATTATACTTTGGCCAAGCAGCGTCTGGCTCGTTATGAAATTCTGTTTCAGGCATTCTTATTGCTAATATTCACACTTGGTGGCGGTCTTGATCTATTAGCGCATTTAAGTCAGAAATGGGTGCAGCACGATATTGCACAGGGAATTGTGCTTATTGGTCTGTTTGCTTTGGTTAATATGATTCTTGGCTGGCCGATCGCCTGGTACCGCAGTTTTTGTCTGGAGGCAAAATTTGGCTTTAACAAAATGACCATGGCTACTTTTATTGCTGATCAGTTTAAAGGTAGTCTTTTAGCCATTATTGTTGGCTTGCCCTTACTGTATATTATTCTCTGGCTGATGCGGATTCTGATTGCAGCAAACTGGTTTGGTGGCGCATGGTGGCTGGCTGTATGGCTGGTATGGGTCAGTTTTTCCTTGTTGCTGATGTGGGCTTTTCCAAAATGGATTGCGCCGCTTTTCAATAAATTTGAACTATTGAAAGATGATGCATTGCGAACCCGGATTGAAAACTTGTTGCAGCGTACTGGTTTTCAGAGTGATGGTATTTTTGTAATGGATGGCTCCAGACGCAGCGGGCATGGTAATGCTTATTTTACCGGTCTGGGGAAACATAAGCGCATTGTATTTTTTGATACCTTACTGAAAGATATGCAGATAAGTGAGGTTGAGGCTGTGCTGGCTCATGAGTTAGGTCATTTTGCCCACAAACATGTATTCAAACAAATGATTGTTACTTTTATATTGGCTTTAATTGTTTTTGCTGTTTTGGGCTGGCTATTACCTCAGACTGGTTTTTATACTGGTCTGGGTGTGCATGAAGTCAGTCATGCTATGGCTTTATTATTATTTATGCTGGTGCTGCCAGTATTTACTTTTCCGTTTTCACCATTGTCGAGTGTTTTGTCCCGTAAAAATGAATTTGAAGCAGACCGTTTTGCAGCAAAATATGCAAATGCCGATGATCTGATTCATGCTTTAACCAAACTTTATCGTACTAATGCCTCCAGTCTGGTTAGCGATATCTGGTATTCGCGGTTTTATGATTCGCATCCGGGAGCACGGGAACGTATTGCTGCATTACAAACAGCCGTAAAGGCAGACTGAGAATGGCACAGCCTGCGAATGAATTATTAACAGCACAGATTATTACCAGTTTCGGGCGCCGCTTCATGGTGCGCACACATGCGGGTAAAACTTATGAAGCCACTACGCGAAAGAAAAGAGTTGATTTTGCCTGTGGTGATGAAGTCCATATTAGTCATATCAATCAGCAGCAGGCTGTAATTGAGGATTATTTACCCCGGCGCAGCCTGCTTTACCGGCAGGATGCTACGCGCAGTAAACTCATTGCGGCTAATGTTACCCTTATGCTAATCGTACTGGCTGCTGTACCGACTCCCAGTGAATTATTATTGCAGCGTGCATTACTGGCTGCAGAGGCTGCGGATATACCGCCACTGATTGTATTAAATAAAGCAGATTTACTACAAAATAAGCTTTGGCTCGAAAAATTGGCCTTTTATCAGAGTCTGGGTTATCAGGTAATCAATATTAGTGCCTTATATAATGTGGCTGAGCTGCGTCAGTATTTACAGGGAGAGCGGGCAATCCTGTTAGGTCAGTCAGGTATGGGTAAATCAACTTTAACCAATGCATTGCTGGGTAATGAACAGGCACGGGTAGGTGATATCTCAGCGGCACTGGATTCAGGTCGTCACACCACGACTCATGCGCAATTATATGATCTGGATGCACACAGTCAGCTTATTGATTCGCCCGGATTGCAGGCATTTGGCTTACATCATTTGTCAGTTAGTAATCTGCTGCATTATTTCCCTGATATGCGTCAGTATATCGGGAAGTGCCGTTTTCATAATTGTACTCATCGTCAGGAACCGGGCTGTGCACTGAAACAGGCTGCGGCAGATGGGAAACTGAAGCCTGAACGACTTCAGTTTCTGCAAAGTATTACTGATGAATTAACCGGATAATATTTATATTCAGGCAGAGTAAAAATACCCGAAATCCAGACTAATAGTCATGTATAAGGCATAAACGTTGTTTTTTTATCTAAAAATCCGTGCTTTACTTGCATAAAAAATTGATTCATGCAGAGTAAACATGATACTATCGCCATCTTGCCGATTTTACGTCGGCAAGATTCTTTATTTGTGCGAGGCCAATCAATCGTAATTGGTCCCTTTATAAAAGGAAATAACTATGACTTTAGGTCTGGTTGGGCGCAAAGTAGGCATGACGCGCGTGTTCGATGAGAACGGCGCATCAGTTCCGGTAACTGTACTGGATATGTCTGCTAATCGCGTCACTCAACTCAAATCCGAAGCTACTGATGGCTACACTGCCGTACAGGTAACTTTTGGTCAGAAAAAAGCCAATCGCGTAAGCAAGGCACAGGCAGGTCATTTTGCCAAGGCAGGTGTTGAAGCCGGTCGTGGCTTGGTTGAATTTGCTGTTTCTGAAGAAAAACTGGCTGAATTGTCTGCCGGTGCTGAAATCAATGTCGGCATTTTTGCAGCAGGTCAGTTAATTGATGTTACAGGTACCAGTAAAGGTAAAGGCTTTTCTGGCACCATCAAACGTCACAATTTTGGTTCTCAGCGTGCTTCTCACGGTAACTCACGCTCTCATCGTGTGCCTGGTTCAACCGGTATGGCACAGGATCCGGGTCGCGTATTCCGTGGTAAACGTATGGCCGGACAGTACGGTAACGTTAAGTCCACCATTCAGAATCTGGAAATCGTACGCGTAGACACCGAACGTCAGTTATTGCTGGTAAAAGGTGCGGTGCCCGGTGCGGTTAACAGCGACGTTGTCGTGCGTCCGAGCGTGAAGGTAGGTGCGTAATGGAACTGAAATTAATTGATGCTCAGGGTCAGGTTGCAGGTGCAGTTGCTGCGTCTGACGCATTGTTTGCACGTGAATACAATGAAGATCTGGTTCACCAGCTGGTTACAGCTTTTCTGGCTAATGCCCGTTCCGGTAACCGTTCACAGTTAACCCGTGCCGAAGTAAAACACTCCACTAAAAAACCATGGCGTCAGAAAGGAACCGGCCGTGCCCGTTCCGGTATGACATCTTCTCCGCTGTGGCGCAGTGGTGGTCGTGCGTTCCCGAATAAACCAGATGAAAACTTTACCCAGAAAGTAAATCGTAAGATGTACCGTGCGGGTATGGCAGCCATTCTGTCTCAGCTGGTACGCGATGAACGCCTGTTTGTAATTGATGAATTATCTGCTGCTACTCCTAAAACCAAAGCATTTGCTGAACAGGTTAAAAATCTGGGTATGGAGCAGGTATTGTTCATTACCAAACAGCTGGATGAAAACGTTTACTTGTCTAGCCGCAACCTGCCGAATGTACTGGTTCTGGAAGCACAGCAAACTGATCCGTACAATCTGTTACGCTTTAAGAAAGTGGTGCTTACCAAAGCAGCAGTTGCACAACTTGAGGAGCAATGGGTATGAATCAACAACGTTTAATGCAAGTGCTCTTGGCTCCTGTTGTTTCCGAAAAAAGCAACATGCTGGCTGAAAAACGCAACCAGATGACGTTTAGAGTATTGCCAAATGCCACTAAACCTGAAATTAAGGCAGCAGTGGAACTATTATTTAATGTGAAAGTGGATTCTGTAGCCACAACCATCATTAAAGGCAAAAACAAACGTTTTGGCCGTACCATCGGTAAGCGCAGTGATGTTAAGAAAGCTTATGTCAGCCTGGCGGCTGGTCAGGAGCTGGATATTGAATCTGCTGCCGCTTCTGCAGATAAGGAATAAGCACTATGGCTATTGTTAAAATGAAGCCGACTTCTGCTGGCCGTCGCGGCATGGTACGCGTGGTTGCGGAAGGCTTGCACAAAGGTGCACCCTATGCACCATTATTAGAAAAACAGTCTTCAACTGCCGGTCGTAATCATGGCGGACGCATTACAACCCGTCATAAAGGTGGTGGTCACAAACACCATTACCGTATTGTAGACTTTAAACGTAATGATAAAGACGGTATCGCTGCTAAAGTAGAACGTATTGAGTACGATCCGAACCGTACCGCTCATATTGCGTTATTGTGTTTTGCAGATGGTGAACGCCGTTACATTATTGCGCCGCGTAATGTTCAGGTAGGTGCCGTATTGGTTTCCGGTTCTGAAGCTGCAATTAAAGCTGGTAATAATCTGCCAATCCGCAATATTCCGGTAGGTACAACTCTTCATTGTATTGAAATGAAACCGGGTAAAGGTGCACAGATTGCCCGTTCAGCCGGTGCATCTGCTGTATTGCTGGCAAAAGAAGGCGTATATGCACAGCTGCGTCTGCGTTCAGGTGAAGTACGTAAAATCCATGTTGACTGTCGTGCCACCATTGGTGAAGTAGGCAATGAAGAACAAAGCCTGCAAAAACTGGGTAAAGCCGGTGCTAAACGCTGGCGTGGTATTCGTCCGACCGTACGCGGTGTTGTGATGAACCCGGTTGACCACCCGCATGGTGGTGGTGAAGGTCGTACTGGTGAAGCTCGTGAACCGGTTAGCCCGTGGGGTACACCGACTAAAGGCTATCGTACTCGTCGTAATAAACGCACGAACAATATGATTGTTCGCCGCCGTTACTCAAATAAAGGTTAACTGATATGGCTCGTTCATTAAAAAAAGGCCCATATGTCGACCTGCATTTACTGAAAAAGGTCGATGCGGCTCGTGCTAATAACGACAAACGCCCGATTAAAACCTGGTCACGTCGTTCCACTATTCTGCCTGATTTTATCGGTCTGACCATTGCTGTACACAACGGCCGTACCCACGTGCCGGTATTTATCAGCGATAACATGGTTGGTCATAAGTTGGGTGAGTTCTCATTGACCCGTACCTTCAAAGGCCATTTGGCTGATAAGAAGGCTAAAAAATAAGGGATAAAACATGAGAGTTAGTGCACAACACAAAAATGCCCGTATTTCAGCACAAAAAGCCCGTCTGGTAGCTGACTTAGTACGTGGTAAAGATATTGCCCAAGCGTTGAATATTTTGACATTCAGCCCGAAAAAAGGTGCTGAACTGATTAAAAAGGTGCTGGAATCTGCAGTAGCCAATGCCGAACACAACGAAGGTGCTGATATCGATGAACTGAAAGTGGTTACTATTTATATCGACAAAGGTCCGAGTCTGAAACGTTTTCAGGCACGTGCTAAAGGTCGTGGTAACCGCATCGAAAAACAAACTTGTCACATCAACGTGATTGTAGGCAACTAAGGAAAAGCGATGGGACAAAAAATTAACCCTACAGGCTTTCGCCTGGCAGTGAATAAAGATTGGTCTTCCAAGTGGTTTGCCAAAAGCGGCGACTTTTCCAAAGTGCTGAAAGAAGATATTGACGTACGTCATTTTTTACGCAAACGTCTTGCAAATGCTTCTGTAGGTCGCGTGGTAATTGAACGCCCGGCAAAATCTGCACGTATTACCATTTACAGTGCCCGTCCTGGTATTGTAATCGGTAAAAAAGGTGAAGATATTGAAGTATTAAAACGTGATTTGCAGAAAATCATGGGCGTACCGGTGCATGTAAACATCGAAGAAATCCGTAAACCGGAAATCGATGCGCAAATTATTGCGGACAATATTGCCGGACAACTGGAAAAACGCGTTATGTTCCGTCGTGCCATGAAACGTGCTATGCAGAATGCTATGCGCGTTGGCGCCAAAGGCATCAAAATTATGTCTTCAGGTCGTCTGAACGGTATCGAAATTGCGCGTACCGAATGGTATCGTGAAGGTCGTGTGCCTTTACATACCCTGCGTGCCAATGTTGACTACGCTACCAGCGAAGCCAAAACTACATATGGCATTATCGGTATCAAAGTTTGGGTTTACAAAGGTGAACTGACACCGGGTGAAATTCAGGCTAAGCCGGAACAGGACAAGAAACACAGCAGAAAGGCAGGTGGTCGAAATGCTGCAGCCAACTAGAATGAAATACCGCAAACAGCAAAAAGGCCGCAACACCGGTATTGCTACTCGTGGCAATAAAGTTAGCTTTGGTGATTTTGGTCTGAAAGCTGTGGGTCGCGGTCGTTTGACTGCACGCCAGATTGAGGCAGCACGTCGTGCAATGACCCGTCATATTAAACGTGGCGGTCGTATCTGGATTCGCGTATTCCCGGATAAACCTATTACTGAAAAACCAATTCAGGTTCGTATGGGTGGCGGTAAAGGTAATGTGGAATATTACATTGCTGAAATCCAGCCGGGCAAAATGCTCTACGAAATGGACGGTGTTGATGAAACATTGGCTCGTCAGGCTTTTGAACTGGCTGCAGCCAAATTGCCGATTCAGACTGTATTTGTTAAACGCCAGGTAGGTCAATAATGAAAACCAGTGAATTGAAAGACAAATCTGTTGAGCAGTTAAACGAAGAACTGGTTGGTCTGTTGAAAGCGCAGTTTGGTTTGCGTATGCAGCACGCCACCGGCCAGCTGGGTAAAAACAGTGAGCTGAAAAAAGTGCGTCGTAATATTGCTCGTGTAAAAACCATTTTGCATCAGAAGGATGGTGAATAATGACTGAAGCTAAAAACGTACGTACTTTGCAGGGCAAAGTCGTGAGCGACAAAATGGATAAAACTGTAACAGTATTGGTGGAACGTAAAGTGAAACATCCGCTGTATGGTAAAGTAATCCGTCGTTCTACTAAAATCCATGCGCACGATGAGCAAAACCAATACGGTATTGGTGACGTTGTTGTCATTTCCGAAGGTCGCCCGTTGTCAAAAACCAAAAGCTGGGTTGTAACTGAGCTGATTGAGAAAGCACGTAATGTGTAATTAACACAACAATGTGCTGCAATTAGGGAACGAAGTCTTGCGACAATCAGATATTGTCTGTAAACTTCGTTCCTTAACTTTCAGTTTCTTGAAAGTCTCCGGCAGTCGCCGGAACTCTCCCTTCGGGACCCAAGACTGGTTTACTAGAACCGTTAATGGTTTCAGACAGCTATTAAGTGGTAACAGGCTGACTGAAAGCGGTAAATTAAGTTGGATTTTTAAAGGTAATAACATGATTCAAATGCAGACCATCTTAGATGTGGCTGACAACTCTGGTGCGCGCCGCGTAATGTGCATCAAAGTATTAGGTGGATCTAAGCGTCGCTACGCATCTGTAGGCGACATTATTAAAGTGGCCGTAAAAGACGCAGCTCCCCGTGGTCGCGTTAAAAAGGGCGATGTATATAACGCTGTGGTAGTGCGTACAGCTAAAGGTGTACGTCGTAATGACGGAGCACTGATCAAATTTGATAACAATGCAGCCGTGCTGTTGAATACCAAACTGGAACCAATTGGTACCCGTATTTTTGGCCCGGTAACCCGTGAGCTACGTACTGAGCGATTCATGAAAATCGTTTCATTGGCTCCTGAAGTACTGTAAGTGAGGTTGCAATGAAAAAGATTAAAACTGGTGATCAGGTGATCATTATTGCCGGTAAAGATAAGGGCAAACAGGGTAAAGTAGTGCGTGTTTTGGGTGATAAAGTGATTGTTGACGGCGTAAATCGTGTTAAACGTCACCAGAAACCTAACCCCATGCGTGGGATTGAAGGTGGTGTAATCACCAAAGATGCGCCATTGGCTATTTCCAATGTAGCGATTTTCAATCCGGAAACCCAAAAAGCTGACCGCGTAGGTATCAAAGTAGAAACTGTAGACGGCAAAGTAGTGCGTACCCGTGTATATAAATCTACCGGTGCCGCCGTGGGAGCTTAAGGAGTAATCAATGGCTCGTTTAAAAGACTTTTATAACACTACTGTTGTTCCTGAGTTGACCAAACAGTTCGGTTACAAATCTATCATGGAAGTACCGCGTATTGAAAAAATTACCCTCAACATGGGTGTTGGTGAAGCGGTTGCCGATAAAAAAGTAATGGAACATGCAGTTGGTGATCTGGAAAAAATTGCTGGTCAGAAACCAGTAGTAACTGTAGCACGCAAGTCAATTGCAGGCTTTAAAATCCGTGATAATTACCCGATTGGCTGCAAAGTAACTTTGCGCCGTGATCGTATGTATGAATTTCTGGATCGTCTGATTGCAATCGCTTTGCCGCGTGTACGTGACTTCCGCGGTGTAAATGGTAAATCATTCGACGGTCGTGGTAATTACAACATGGGCGTGCGTGAACAAATTATTTTCCCGGAAATTGAATACGATAAAATTGATGCTTTGCGTGGTTTAAATATTACTATTACCACTACTGCCAAAACTGACGCAGAAGCCAAAGCACTGCTGTCTCTGTTCAAATTTCCGTTTAAGGGTTAATTATGGCTAAGAAAGCACTTATTAATCGTGAGCTGAAGCGTGAAGCTTTGGCAAAAAAATATGCTGCAAAGCGTGAAGCCATTTTCGCCATCATCAATGATGCTAACGCGACTGATGAAGAACATTTTCAGGCACGTCTGAAACTGCAGGCTATTCCGCGTAATGCTGCTCCGATTCGTCAACGTCGTCGCTGCGCTTTGACCGGTCGTCCGCGTGGTAATTTCCGTAAATTCGGCTTGGCCCGTACCAAAATCCGTGAAATCGCCATGCGTGGTGAAATTCCGGGTGTCATCAAAGCCAGCTGGTAATAGGAGTATAAAATATGAGTATGCATGATCCTATTTCCGATATGTTGACCCGTATTCGCAACGCTCAGCGTGCGAATAAAGTCTCTGTAAGTATGCCTTCTTCAAAACTGAAAGTAGCAATTGCCAAAGTTTTGAAAGAAGAAGGCTACGTAGAAGATTTCGCCGTATCTGCTGAAACCAAGGCGACATTGGAAATACAATTGAAATACTATGCTGGTCAGCCGGTAATTGAGCGCATTCAGCGCGTATCACGTCCTGGTCTGCGTGTGTATAAAGGTTCCAACGACATTCCTTCTGTAATGAATGGTTTGGGCGTTGTGATTGTGAGCACTTCTAAAGGCGTAATGACTGACCGTAAAGCCCGTGCCAATGGTATTGGCGGTGAGTTATTGTGCGTAGTAGCCTAAGGAGAAAACATGTCTCGAATTGCAAAACATCCGGTAGTGGTTCCGGCTGGCGTTGACGTTAAGTTTTCTCCAGAGGCTATCATTGTTAAAGGTAAAAACGGCGAATTGTCTCTGCATCAGCACGCTGAGGTGAATGTAGCATTGAATGATGGTCAGCTGGTTGTTACCGCCAATGATAACAGTACAAAAGCAAATGCTTTATCCGGTACAGTTCGTGCTTTATTGCATAATATGGTTGTGGGCGTGAGCAATGGTTTTGAGAAAAAGCTGCAACTGATTGGTGTGGGTTATCGCGCTCAGGCTCAGGGTAAAGTATTGAATCTTTCTTTAGGTTACTCTCATCCGATTAATTACGAATTGCCTGAAGGTATTACTGCTACTACTCCTTCTGCTACCGAGGTAATCATTGCCGGTGCAGATAAACAGGTAGTAGGGCAGGTGGCCGCTGAAATTCGTGGATTCCGTCCGCCGGAACCTTATAAAGGTAAAGGTGTACGTTATGCTGATGAGCGTGTCGTTATTAAAGAAACCAAGAAAAAATAATTGAGGCTCACTGATGGATAAAAATGTAGCAAGACTGCGTCGAGCACGTAAAACCCGTGCCAAAATTGCAGCCCTGAACAAAGTGAGATTGTGCGTTTTCCGCACCAATAATCACATTTATGCCCAGGTTATTAGCGCTGAAGGTGACCGAGTACTGGCTCAGGCCTCTACTCTTGAGGCTGATGTTCGTGCCAGCATTAAATATGGTAGCAATGTAGATGCTGCTGTTGTAGTTGGCAAACGCATTGCTGAAAAAGCCAAAGCGGCCGGCATTGATGCAGTGGCTTTTGACCGTTCTGGTTTTCAATACCATGGTCGCGTTAAAGCCTTGGCTGAGGCAGCCCGTGAAAACGGTTTGAGCTTCTAATAAACTGGAGACCAGAAATATGGCAAAACACGAAACTGAAGAACGCGGTGACGGCCTGATTGAAAAAATGGTTGCCGTAAACCGTGTGACCAAAGTGGTTAAGGGTGGCCGCATTATGGCCTTCTCGGCTTTAACCGTAGTAGGTGATGGCGATGGTCGCATTGGTATGGGCAAGGGTAAATCTAAAGAAGTACCTGTGGCTGTACAGAAAGCTATGGATCAAGCCCGCCGCAATATGATCAAAGTGCCTTTGAATGGACGTACTATTCATCACGAAGTAATTGGTCGCCATGGTGCAACACGTGTATTCATGCAACCGGCCAAAGAAGGTAATGGTGTGAAAGCTGGTGGTCCAATGCGTTTGGTATTTGATGCAATGGGTATTCATAATATCTCTGCTAAAGTACATGGTTCAACCAATCCATACAACATTGTTCGCGCAACTCTGGACGGATTGTCTAAACTGTATACGCCGGCTGAGATTGCTGCTAAACGTGGCCTGACCGTAGAAGAAATTTTAGGAGCAGATCATGAGTGAGCAAAAAACCATACGCATTACACTGGTTAAAAGCCTGATTGGCACTATTGCTGCTCATCGTGCCTGTGCACGCGGTTTAGGCTTACGTCACCGCGAGCATACTGTTGAAGTGCTTGATACCCCCGAAAATCGTGGCATGATCAACAAAATCAGCTACCTTTTGAAAGTGGAGAAGTAACATGCTTTTGAATACCATTCAACCTGCTGAAGGTGCTAAACACGCGGCTCGCCGTGTAGGTCGCGGCATTGGCAGCGGTTTAGGCAAAACTTGTGGCCGAGGCCATAAGGGTCAGAAAAGCCGTAAAGGTGGTTATCATAAAGTCGGTTTCGAAGGCGGTCAGATGCCTTTGCAACGCCGCCTGCCGAAACGCGGTTTTAAATCTCTGACTGCTAATCTGAATGCAGAAGTGCGTTTAGATGAACTGGCTAAAATTGCAGTTGATGAAATTGATGTTTTAGTTCTGAAACAGGCAGGACTGGTGCCTGCTACTGCTCTGAATGTTAAAATTATTGCATCAGGCAGTATTGATAAGGCGGTAACTTTAAATGGTATTAAGGCCACCAAAGGTGCGCAACAGGCCATTGAAGCTGCCGGTGGTAAAGTAGCAGAATAAGGCAAGGACTCAAGTGGCTAATCCGCAATCCGCAACAGGACTTTCAAAGTTCGGTGATTTGAAAAATCGTCTGTTATTTTTACTTGGTGCGTTGGTTGTATTCCGCATCGGTTCACATATTCCAGTGCCCGGTGTGGATGGTGCTGCTTTGACCAAATTGTATGAAAGTGCCGGCGGAGGCATATTAAGTATGCTTAATATGTTTTCCGGCGGTTCTCTGCAACGGTTCAGTATTTTTGCAATAGGTGTGATGCCCTATATTTCAGCCTCAATTATTATTCAGCTTGCTTCTGAAATTATTCCTTCATTGAAGGCTCTAAAAAAAGAAGGTGAGGCGGGGCGCCGTACTTTGACCAAATATACCCGTTACGGTACTGTTTTGCTGGCCACTTTGCAAAGCTTTGGTGCTGCTGCATTTGTTTACCAGCAGAATGTAGTAGTTTCCGGTCAGATTGAGTTTTATTTCTCGACTATGGTTTGTCTGGTTACAGGAACCATGTTTCTGATGTGGCTGGGTGAACAAATTACTGAACGTGGTATAGGTAATGGTATTTCGCTGATTATTACCGCCGGTATTGCAGCCAGTCTGCCTGCCGGTATTGGTCGTTTGCTGACATTAACCAGTCAGGGATCAATTAGTTATCTGATGGCTGTTGCACTGATTGTTGGTGCGCTGGCATTGATATATGCTGTTGTATATATTGAAAGTGCACAACGTAAAGTACCTGTGCAATATGCCAAACGTCAGGTAGGTAATCGCATTATGCAGGCGCAAAACTCTCATCTGCCGTTCAAACTGAATATGGCCGGGGTTATTCCGCCAATTTTTGCATCCAGTATCATTTTGTTTCCATCTACTCTGTTAAGCTGGTTTGGTTCGGCAAATCCGGATAGTTGGTTACAGAAACTGGCTACATTATTGCAGCATGGTCAGCCTGTTTATATTTTGTTATTTGCAGCTACTATTATCTTCTTTTGTTATTTCTATACGGCTTTGGTGTTCAGTCCAAGGGAAATGGCAGAAAATCTGAAGAAAAGTGGTGCTTTCGTTCCGGGTATCCGGCCTGGTGAGCAAACCAGTCGTTATCTGGAGAAAGTTGTATTGCGTTTGACCTTTTGGGGCGCAATTTATATTGCTATCGTGTGCCTGATTCCGGAAGTGCTGACTTCTGCGATGAATGTACCTTTCTACCTAGGTGGCACCTCACTACTTATTCTGGTGGTGGTGACCATGGATTTTAAAACGCAAATCGCTTCTTACGTAATGAGCAGTCAGTATGAACATCTGATGAAGCGTTCTGCGATGAAATCATTATCATCACGTCGTTAAGTATTATGGCTAAAGAAGATACCATACAAATGCAGGGTGAAATTCTTGAAACCCTGCCCAACGCAACTTTTAAAGTTAAACTTGAAAACGATCACGTCGTTTTAGGTCATATCTCCGGAAAAATGCGCATGCATTACATTCGTATTTCACCCGGTGATAAAGTGACTGTGGAATTGACTCCGTACGATTTGACTCGTGCCCGCATCGTTTTCCGCGCCCGCTAAGAGTAGAAAGGAAATAATATGCGCGTTCAGCCATCGGTAAAGAAAATTTGCCGTAATTGTAAAATCATTCGTCGTAATCGTGTCGTACGCGTGATTTGTACTGACCCTCGTCATAAACAACGCCAAGGCTAATGGATAACCATAAGTCTTTGTGTTATAGTGACAGACTTTTGCCCTAAGGAAAAAATATGGCTCGTATTGCAGGGGTAAATATCCCTAACAATGCCCATATCGTAATTGGCCTTCAGGCTATTTATGGTATTGGTTCGTCTCGCGCTAAACTGGTTTGCGAAGCTGCCGGCGTTGTGCCGAGCACTAAAGTAAAAGATTTAGACGAGACTCAGCTTGATGCTTTGCGTGAACAGATTGCCAAATACCATGTGGAAGGTGATCTGCGCCGTGAAGTAACCATGAACATCAAACGTCTGATGGACATGGGCTGTTATCGTGGTCTGCGTCATCGTCGTGGTTTACCGTGCCGTGGTCAGCGTACCCGTACCAATGCGCGTACGCGTAAAGGTCCGCGTAAAGCGATCGCAGGCAAGAAATAATTGATAAGGAATAATAATGGCTAAAGCAAACACAGCTCGTGTGCGCAAGAAAGTACGTAAATCCGTAAGTGAAGGTATTGTGCATGTACATGCATCTTTCAATAATACCATCATTACTATCACTGACCGTCAGGGCAATGCATTATCTTGGGCTACCTCTGGCGGTGCTGGTTTTAAAGGTTCACGTAAGAGCACACCATTTGCCGCTCAGGTTGCGGCAGAAGCAGCTGGTAAAGTTGCCCAAGAGTATGGCGTAAAAAATCTGGAAGTTCGCATTAAAGGGCCGGGTCCTGGTCGCGAATCTTCTGTGCGTGCGCTCAACGCTCTTGGTTTCAAGATTACCAGTATTACAGACGTTACTCCATTGCCACACAATGGTTGTCGGCCACCTAAAAAACGTCGTATCTAACAGGAGTATTTGAGTATGGCACGTTATACCGGCCCGAAATGTAAATTAGCCCGTCGTGAGGGCACAGATCTGTTTCTGAAGAGTGCACGTCGCTCTCTGGATTCAAAATGTAAACTAGATTCTGCTCCCGGCCAGCATGGCGCAAAAAAACCGCGTTTGTCCGGCTATGGTCTGCAATTACGTGAAAAACAGAAAATCCGCCGTATTTACGGTGTGTTAGAACGTCAGTTCCGCCGTTATTTTGCTGAAGCAGCCCGTCGTAAAGGTTCGACTGGTGAATTGCTGCTTCAGTTGTTGGAGTCTCGTTTAGACAACGTGGTATACCGTATGGGGTTTGGCTCTACTCGTGCCGAAGCCCGTCAGTTGGTATCTCACAAAGCCATTACCGTGAACGGTCAGGTTGTAAACATCCCTTCTTTTCAGGTGAAAGCTGGTGATGTGGTTGCTGTTCGCGAAAAAGCCAAAAAACAGGTGCGAATTCAGGAAGCATTCAGTCTTGCCAGTCAGATTGGTTTACCAAGCTGGGTTTCTGTTGAAGAAGGCAAGCTGGAAGGTGTTTTCAAAAACATGCCAGATCGCACTGAATTGAGTGGCGATATTAATGAACAGCTGGTGGTAGAGTTTTACTCTAAATAAAGCTGGTTAAGTGAGGACAGTTAAATGCAAAACACATCCGAATTCTTGAAGCCACGTCAAATTGACGTTGACACCTTGTCTGCTACCCGTGCCAAAGTGTCTATGGAGCCTTTTGAACGTGGTTTCGGCCATACCTTGGGTAATGCTTTGCGTCGTATCTTACTGTCATCAATGAATGGTTATGCGTCGACAGAAGTAACGATTGAAGGCGTATTGCATGAATATTCTACACTTGACAGCGTTCAGGAGGATGTTGTTGATATTCTACTGAACCTGAAAGGTGTAGTATTTAAAGTGCATGGCCGCACAGAAGTAACTTTAAGTTTGAAAAAATCAGGTGCCGGTGTTGTTACCGCAGCTGATATTGAGTTACCTCATGATGTCGAAATTGTTAACCCTGATCATGTTATCTGCCACCTGTCTGAAGGTGGTAGTATTAATATGGAAATTAAGGTTGAACAAGGCAGAGGCTATGAGTCTGTGTCAGGCCGTCGTAATAAAGACGACCACAAACGTATCGGCGCTATTCAACTAGATGCAAGCTTTTCGCCTATCAGTCGTGTCAGCTTTGAAGTAGAACCTGCTCGTGTTGAGCAGCGTACTGATTTAGATCGTCTGGTTCTGGATATTGAAACTAACGGTGCTATTGACCCTGAAGAAGCAGTTCGCAATGCGGCCTGTATTTTAATTGATCAAATGTCAATTTTTGCAGATTTACAGGGAACTCCAGTTACCGTGGTAGAAGAGAAAGAACCACCGATTGATCCGATTCTGCTTCGTCCAGTTGATGATCTGGAGTTGACCGTTCGTTCAGCAAACTGCTTGAAAGCTGAAGATATTTACTATATTGGCGATTTGATTCAACGCACAGAGACTGAATTGTTGAAAACCCCGAATCTGGGTAGAAAATCTCTGAACGAAATCAAGGAAGTCCTGGCTTCCAAAGGATTGACGTTGGGTTCAAAACTGGAAGCCTGGCCGCCGGCCAGTCTGGAAAAGCCACAAGTTTGATGATTAAAGGATAATGACATGCGTCATCGTAATGGTAACCGCAAATTAAATCGCACCAGCAGTCATCGCGCTGCTATGTTGCGTAATATGGCCAATTCTTTATTGACTCACGAAACAATTGTAACTACTTTGCCGAAAGCAAAAGAGTTGCGTCGTGTAGCTGAACCATTGATTACTTTAGGTAAAAAGCCTTCACTGGCTAATCATCGTTTAGCTTTTAATCGTACACGTGATCGTGATGTTGTTGTTAAATTATTCAATGAGTTAGGCCCGCGCTTTGCTAATCGGAATGGTGGCTATCTGCGCATATTGAAGTATGGCTTCCGTAAAGGCGATAATGCTCCGCTGGCTCTGGTCGAGTTGGTTGAGAAAGCACCTGAATCTGAAGCTGTAGCTGAGTAATCAGGCTTCACGAACAAGCCAGCCTTTAGGCTGGCTTGTTTCATTTTGATTTTTTGCTTTATGGTTTTGTGAATAGTTTGAAAATGTGTATTTATTTAGTAGTTGAGATGTATTAATTCAGTATATATCTATAAATTTTAGTAGGTACGATTCGCTACTTTTTTCATCATTGAATAAGTTTGTTTTTTTGTTATGATGCCGAAAAATGTAGTTATTTTAGGAATTAATCAATACACAAATAAAAAGCTGATTTTTGAACCGAATTTAAACTACTTGTTTAGTGTAAGTTTATTACCGTAATTCTATTTAAATATATTTGTTTGATTTGATAAGTTTGTATTTACTGTTTTAGCTTTTCAGAATTCGTTTTTCTTAAAAAGCTGCTGTTTATCTCTCTTCTGCGTATAATTATTGACTCTTAGCTGACTATTGTTATTTAAGGAGAAATCATGAAATATTTACGTTTAGTATTGTTGAGCCTGATTTTTTTATCCTCTTCATTAGTATGGGCAGGTCGTGTTTTACCTAATGATATTCATATAGTTGTATTGAAACAAGCAGAAGGACAGCAGGTTATATTAGGAACGGCAAAAAAGGCATGGTTACGTACGTTAAGTCTGGGCTTAGTTAAAGGTAATAAAACATTTCAATTAAGCAGGGGAGTACGTATACATGATACAAATAATCGTTTTGTTACGTATAACAATTTGTACAAATTTAAGAATGCAACGATAGCAGTGCGCGTTGACAGAGCAAATCAGATTCAGGAAATCTGGGTACTGACTGATGAAGAGCAGGACGCATTAGTAAGACCTAATAATCCGCAGGTTGAATAATTATTGTAGGTGTTATGAAAAAAGTATTTATACGAACCTTTGGTTGTCAGATGAATGAATACGACAGTGAAAAAATGCTGTCTGTTCTGGCAGAAGGGCAATCTTTAGAACGAACTGACAGGGCTGAAGATGCAGATATTATTCTTTTTAATACCTGTTCGGTTCGGGAAAAGGCTCAGGAAAAAGTATTTTCAGATTTGGGTCGTATCCGACCTTTGAAAGTTAAAAATCCGGATTTAATTATCGGTGTTGGTGGTTGTGTGGCTTCACAAGAAGGTGAGGCAATTATTCAGCGCGCCCCTTATGTGG
This sequence comes from Snodgrassella sp. M0351, assembly GCF_016100575.1. Classification (NCBI taxonomy): domain Bacteria; kingdom Pseudomonadati; phylum Pseudomonadota; class Betaproteobacteria; order Neisseriales; family Neisseriaceae; genus Snodgrassella; species Snodgrassella sp. M0351. The sequence goes on from NZ_JACFSG010000002.1 coordinate 153,147, forward strand.
ATGTGGTTTTCGGTCCTCAGACTTTGCATCGTTTACCACAAATGATTCTCGATAAAGAAACCAGTGGTCTGTCACAGGTAGATATTTCTTTTCCGGAAATAGAAAAATTTGATCATTTACCACCTGCACGTGTTGAAGGTGGAGCAGCATTCGTATCTATTATGGAAGGCTGTTCTAAATATTGCAGTTTTTGTGTTGTACCCTACACACGCGGAGAGGAATTTTCACGTCCACTTGACGATGTGCTTACTGAAATTGCCGGTCTGGCACAACAGGGTGTCAAAGAAATTAATTTGCTGGGACAAAATGTAAATGCCTATCGCGGCGATATGGGTGATGGTGAAATCTGTGATTTCGCAACGTTGCTGCGTATAGTGCATGAGATACCCGGAATTGAACGTATGCGCTTTACCACCAGCCACCCGCGTGAATTTTCTGATGCAATTATTGAATGTTATCGTGATTTACCTAAGCTGGTATCACATTTGCATCTTCCGGTACAGTCTGGTTCCGACCGGGTTTTAATGGCAATGAAACGTGGCTATACAGCCTTAGAGTATAAACATATTATCCGTAAGTTGCGGGCTATCCGGCCGGATTTATGTTTAAGTTCAGACTTTATTGTTGGCTTTCCGGGAGAAACTGAGCGTGAGTTTGAGCAAACTCTGAAGTTGGTACAAGACCTGGCTTTTGATTTGAGCTTTGTATTTATCTATAGTCCGCGTCCGGGAACACCGGCAGCAAATTTACCGGATGATACTCCTCATGCTGAAAAAGTACGTCGTCTGGAAGCATTAAATACAGTGATTGAAGCTGAGACAGCGCGTATTAATCAATCTATGCTTGGTAGTGTACAGCGCTGTCTTGTAGAAGGTGTGTCTAAAAAAGATCCTGATCAGTTACAGGCGCGTACAGCAAATAACCGGGTAGTTAATTTTACGGGACATCCTCGTTTAATTAATCAGATGGTAGAGCTGAAAATCACTGAGGCACATACTTTTTCTTTACGCGGGAAAATGGTTTTAGCCGATTAAGTGATTAATTTTTCTAATAAGGGGAAACGCCGCATTAATCCATTTATCTGGATACCGGAACATGTACATTAATACAGTATAAAGGCTGTGCTTGTTGTCGGAATGTGATGCTATATTTTTTGTTTTTTCGTCTGGTTATCAGTAAACATTTATTAATGATAATCAGTTTTGTCTGGCCTTTGTTCGGTATTAAAAGGAATTGGCATGAGCCCAGCGGGTACTTCTTTTCTGGATCGTTTTTTTAAAATTAAAGAAAGTGGCAGCAGTGTGCGCACTGAGGTGTTAGCCGGTCTGACTACTTTTCTGGCAATGAGCTATATTCTGGTAGTTAATCCTTCCATTCTTAAGGATGCCGGAATGGATTTTGGTGCGGTATTTGTGGCTACCTGTATTTCTTCAGCTTTTGCCTGCATGATGATGGGATTGGTAGCCAATTATCCGATCGCACTCGCGCCCGGTATGGGACTGAATGCTTATTTTACTTATGCTGTTGTAAAAGGAATGGGTATCTCATGGCAGGTAGCACTGGGTGCAGTTTTTGTTTCCGGTATTGTTTTTATTATCCTGAGCCTGTTTAAGGTGCGCGAAGCGATTGTTAATTCACTGCCGAATTCTCTCAAGTATTCTATTGGCGGCGGTATTGGTTTATTTCTGGCTCTGGTAGCGCTCAAAAGTGCCGGAGTGGTGGTATCTAATCCGGCCACTCTGGTCAGCCTGGGTGATATTCATTCTCCTCAGGTGTTGCTGACGATCGTGGGCTTTTGTTTTATTGTTACTTTGGAGCATTTCCGCATACGTGGCGGAATTATTATCGGTATTTTGGCAATTACGGCCATTGCTTCAGTAACAGGTCTTAATGAATTTAAGGGAGTATTTGCGCCGGTACCCTCTCTGGCTCCTACCTTTTTACAGCTGGATTTTCATGATTTATTTACCATGAGTCTGGTTAGCGTTATTTTTGTGTTTTTCTTTGTGGATTTATTTGACAGTACCGGTGTTCTGATTGGTGTTGCCGGACGTGCCGGTTTGTTGGTGGATGGCAAATTACCACGGGTAAAAAAAGCGTTGCTGGCCGATTCAACGGCAATTGTAGTCGGTGCCGGGCTGGGTACTTCTTCTACTACTGCTTATGTAGAGTCGGCAGCCGGAGCAGCTGCAGGCGGCCGTACAGGTCTGACAGCAGTAGTGGTTGGTCTGCTGATGCTGGCCAGTTTGTGGTTTTCCAAGCTTGCTGCCAGTGTACCGGCATATGCAACTGCGCCTGCTTTGTTATATGTGGGTGTACTGATGATGCGCAGTATGACGGAAATTGACTGGAAAGATGTATCGGAAGCTGCACCTGCATTTTTTACACTGATTTTTATGCCTTTCGCTTATTCAATTGCAGATGGTATTGCAATGGGTTTTATTAGTTATGCACTAATTAAACTGTTCTGTGGCAGAGTTAAAGAAGTTTCTTATATGGTGTGGATTATTGCTGTACTATGGGCTTTTAAATTGCTCTGGTTAGGTGCATAGACAGTTCGGTTTGTTAACAGGCAGCCGTTGGGCTGCCTGAATATTTTATGGTTTTTGTTCTTCGGACTGATGTATCAATGTAATAAGATTCATGTAACGATTAAATAAATGCAGAGGGAGAAATTATGTCTTTAATCGATGAAATTATGGACTTTAATCAAAGATTTGTTGATGCAGAAGAGTATGAGCAATTTTTTACAGATAAATATCCGGAAAAAAATCTGGCGATTGTTTCCTGTATGGACGCACGGATTCTGGATTTATTACCCCGTGCTCTGGGATTGAAGAATGGAGATGCTAAGGTAATTCGTAACGCCGGTGCTTTAGTCACCCATCCCTGGGGTTCCGTGATGCGTTCATTACTAGTGGCTGTATTTGAAATGAATGTAACTGAAATTATGGTGATCGGGCATTATGATTGCGGCATGCAGGAATTACATGTGCCTGATATGCTTGACCGGATGCGCGCCCGGGGGATCAGCGATGAGCGCCTTGAAATTCTGGAAAATGCCGGCGTAGATTTCCATAAATGGTTAACTGATTTTGATTGTGTGGAAGATGCTATTATGCATTCGGTGAATATGATACGTAAGCATCCTCTGATGCCCAGTGAGATTAGGGTACATGGTCTAGTTATTCATCCCATTACCGGTAAGCTGAATATTGTGGTTAACGGAAATAAAGTATGAAACGTATCGGTTTGTTCGGCGGCACTTTTGATCCTCCGCATAATGGACATATTCATATTGCACAGGGTTTTGCGGATGAGTTAATGCTGGATAATGTTATTTTTATTCCGGCTGGTGATCCGTATCATAAACCGACGGTTGCCTGTACGCCGGCACTACAACGTCTTGCTATGGTGGAAAAGGCAATTAGTACAGACAAACGTTTTAGTGTATCTGATTGCGATGTACTACGTAATGGGCCTACATATACTATTGATACGGTATCTCTGTTTCATCAGGTATTTCCGCAGACTCAGTTATGGTGGTTGCTGGGAATGGATTCATTGTTGCAATTACCTCACTGGCATCGCTATCAGGCTCTGCTACAAAGTGTGAATCTGGCAATTGCTCAGCGCGGTCAACAGGGATTAACCGATTTGCCGGAATCATTGCAGCAATGGTTGCCAGATGCACTGGCTAAAAATATGACTGTACCGGATGGTAGTGATGGCGGACGTGCTGTTTTATTACAAACATCATTTTTACCAGTCAGCTCAACTGATATTCGTGCAAAATGGTCATCAGGTCATCATGATGATGTTCTGGAGACTGTGGCTGAATACATCGACCATGAAGGTCTTTATCAGGCATAATTTATATTTATAGAGTATTTCTAAGCTGGAAATGCTTTTAACATAATAGGGTATTTTACTATATGGATGAAAATCTTATCGCTCAATGGGAAAATATGGTAGCCGTTAGCGTTAATGCACTTGAAGATATTAAAGGAAAAGATATTATTGTGCTGGATACTTCAGCACAAACTTCACTGTTTTCACGCATGATTATTGCCAGTGGTGACAGTACACGTCAGGTGAAAGCTCTGGCCAATAATGTGGCTGTCGATTTGAAAGAGGCTGGTTATGAAATTATCAGCACTGAAGGTCTTGATAGCGGTGAATGGGCATTGGTTGATGCTGGTGATCTGGTTGTGCATGTTATGCAGCCGGCAGTACGCGATTATTATGATATTGAAGCTTTGTGGGGTGGTGAAAAACCTTCCTTTCATGCAGGGGTAGCTAAGCCATGGCAGGCTGCAGATTGATTTGTGCCGGATACTAATTTTACTGGAATTGAATGAATATTACTGTGCTGGCGGTAGGAACGAAAATGCCGCAATGGGTAGATTATGCTGTAACCGATTACAGTAAAAGATTTGGTCGTGAAATTCAGTTTCAGCTTAAAGAAATCAAGCCGGAAAAGCGTGGTCCCGGAACGAGTACAGCGCAGGCAATGGCTGCAGAAGAGGCGCGTATTGTTGCAGCCATTCCTGCGCATAGTTACCTGATAGTTCTGGATGAGCGCGGAAAAGCCCCTACTTCGATGGAACTCGCTAACTGGTTAAAAAAATGGCAGCATCAGGGTGATAATCTGTGTTTTGTTATTGGTGGTGCCGATGGTATGACCGATAGTTTAAAACAGCGGGCGAATTTGTTATTGCGGCTCTCCAGTCTTACTTTACCTCATGGTATGGTGCGGGTATTGCTGACAGAGCAGCTTTATCGTGCACAGTCGATTCTGCATAATCATCCTTATCATCGTGAGTAATTCAATAGTGTTGATTGGTAATTTAAGATTGAATTGTTTTGATTGACTGAAATTATTTGGATGAATCCGGATAAAAATAATTTATCGTCATACAATGAAATACCCCCGTGTAGGGGGTATGCTGGTATATAATTACTCTGCATTTACTTGGCAGGTATTTGATCTGTCACCCGGATTAATAAATTAATAATAAGCAAAGTCTGATCATGAATCCTACACCACTGCTTGATACCATTGATTTACCGCAGGATGTTCGTCGTTTACAAAAAACACAGTTACCTGAGCTGGCCAATGAATTGCGCGCCTATTTACTGGAATCAGTAAGTAAAACAGGAGGACACTTTGCCAGTAATCTGGGGGCAGTTGAGTTAACTGTTGCTTTGCATTATGTATATCAGACGCCATATGACCATCTGATTTGGGATGTAGGGCATCAGAGTTATCCGCATAAAATTCTGACTGGACGTAAGCAACGCATGAATACAATGCGGCAATGCGGTGGTCTGGCCGGTTTTCCTAAACGCAGCGAGTCTGAATATGATGTGTTTGGCGTCGGTCATTCCTCTACTTCGATTGGTGCTGCTCTGGGTATGGCTGTTGCTGATAAATTACAGCATAAAACCAATCGTAGTGTGGCTATTATTGGTGACGGGGCAATGACGGCGGGACAGGCATTTGAAGCGTTGAATAATGCCGGGGATATGGACATTGATTTGCTGGTTATTCTCAACGATAACGAAATGTCTATTTCACCCAATGTGGGAGCTTTACCCAAATATTTAGCGAAAAATCCTTTGCATGATGTAAAAGACTTAGTGAAATCTATCAAGCACAAATCAGAAAAAGTGCTGAGTCTGGTTCCGGGCGCTCTGGATGTGGCTCAGCGGGTAGAAAATAAAATTAAGGGGCTGATTGAAGAAAGCACCAGCTCCGAAACTTTATCATTATTTGATAATTTTGGATTTACCTATTCCGGTCCGGTTGACGGGCATGATGTGATTCAGCTGGTAGATGTATTGCAGGAAATGCGCAGCCGTAAAGGACCGCAATTGTTGCATATTATTACTAAAAAAGGGCATGGCTATAAACTGGCAGAAAATGATCCGGTTGCATTCCATGCTGTCAGTGCATTTGATCCTCAGCAGGGTTTGCATTCATCTGCCGAAGCTGCTAAACCTACTTATACACAGATTTTTAGTCAGTGGATAATTGATCAGGCCGCGGCAGACAATAAATTACTGGCCATTACTCCGGCAATGCGTGAAGGCAGTGGTTTGGTAGAGTTTGAGAAGCGTTACCCTGAACGTTATTTTGATGTTGGTATTGCAGAACAGCATGCAGTTACTTTTGCTGCCGGACTTGCCTGTGAGCAGATGAAGCCGGTTGTAGCAATTTATTCAACTTTTTTGCAACGTGCTTACGATCAGCTGATTCATGATGTGGCATTACAGAATTTGCCAGTTTTGTTTGCTATTGATCGCGGCGGAATTGTCGGTGCAGATGGTCCGACACATGCGGGTGTCTATGATTTAAGCTATTTGCGCTGTGTACCCAATCTGGTAATTGCTGTTCCTAGTGATGAACGCGAATGCCGTTTACTATTATCAAGCTGCTATCAGCTTAATCAGCCGGCGGCTGTGCGTTATCCGCGTGGTATGGGTACCGGTATCGAAGCGGGATCAGATTTGTCCACAGTAGCAATTGGTAAGGGAGTAGTACGCCGCAAAGGCAGTAAAATTGCTTTGGTAGCGTTTGGTAGTATGGTACAACCAGCACTGACTGTAGCTAATGCTATTGATGCTACAGTAGCAGATATGCGTTTTGTCAAACCACTGGATAAAGAGTTATTAGTACAGCTTGCAGCAGAACATGATTATATAGTTACGCTTGAAGAAAACAGTAAAATTGGTGGTGCAGGAAGTGCTGTGCTTGAAGCTCTAACACAGCATAATCTGACTAAACCCGTTTTGACACTCGGAATTCCTGATATTGTTACTGAACATGGTGATACAGCACGATTGTTAGCGCAAATGGGATTAAGTGCAGAAAAAATTCAGCAACAAATTCTACAATGGATAGAATAATTATTATCTGAATAGTATCAGGCAGCTTAATAGAGTTTTTATCTTAATAAAACTTTATTAAGCTGCTCTTAGTATGATGGACTGTATTTGTAGCTTTCATTATCTTCCTGCCACCTAACTGTAACTAAAATCATTTAACTTCATACAAATAAAATAAATACTGCCAGCAAGCTTTAAAATCACTTTAAATATCACCAGTAATCTGCTTGTGGTTATTTGACCAACAAGTCGATAGGCTTTTTATATCTTCTTATCTAAGTACTGACATTTTGAAATAGTCGCTTTATTGCAGCAGAGATAAATATAAGCAAATAGCATAAAATTTATTATATTCTGACCTGTGTCAGTATTTTACTCGTAATTGATTAATCAGTATTTAACCGATGCAGCAAATATCTATTTCAGCTCTCTGAAAGCAAATTGCAGAATACAAACTGGGCTATTGTATTATCGGGCTAAAACTATTTTATATTTAAGAAATAATTTTTTTAAAATAATCAATGTACTGGGTTAATAATATTATTTATATTTGGAGTGAGTGCCTAAAAAATGTACAATATTTAGATATTTATTCTTCTTTCTCCGTTTGATTTAGCAATTATGCAAATTGGTTGTTATCAGCTTGCTACTCCGTTTGCCTTAGCTCCGATGGCAGGTATAACTGATAAACCTTTCCGTCAGTTATGCCGTGAATTTGGTGCAGGCTGGGCTGTAAGTGAAATGATTACCAGTGATCCTTATTTACAGAAAACTCGTAAGACTTTGCAGCGGGCAGACTACGACGGTGAAAGCGGGGTCAGGGTAGTACAGATTGCGGGTAGTGATCCGCAGCAGCTGGCCGAGGCTGCCTGCTATAATGTAGCCCGTGGTGCTGAAGTAATTGATATTAATATGGGCTGCCCGGCAAAAAAAGTATGTAATGTATTGGCTGGTAGTGCTCTATTACAAAATGAAGCACTGGTTAAGACTATTTTGCAAACCGTTGTCGGCGCAGTTGATGTTCCGGTAACGCTGAAAACCCGTCTGGGATGGGATGATGATCATCGTAATATTTTAACCATTGCGCAAATAGCTGAACAAGCAGGAATTGCTGCTCTTGCTATCCACGGACGAACACGAACACAAATGTACCGGGGAACGGCAAGTTATGATCTGATTACACAAGTAAGACAGCAGATAAATCTGCCATTATGGGTTAACGGTGATATTACCAGCCCGCAAAAAGCGATTGATATAAGACAACAAACTGGCGCCGATGGTGTAATGATCGGGCGCGCTGCACAGGGACAGCCATGGTTGTTCCGCGATTTGGTACATTACTATAAGCATGGTTGTTTACCGCAGCCACTGACCGTAGCGGAGCATGCGCAGATTATAGTTAATCATGTTTCTGCTATACATGATTTTTACGGGATATTTACGGGGGTGCGCATTGCCCGTAAACATATTGGCTGGTATGTGTCTGGTTTACCGGAAGGTGAAATTTTTCGCAGACAGGTGAATACGAGAGATGATGCGCAAATACAGTTGCAGCTGGTTAATGATTTTCTGGACAGGCAAGTAGCACAATTAACAGAGTGGCCATGTGATTACCGTGAGCAATAAGCAGTTTGCCCTGAGTTATATAAGGAAAATGTAAATGAGTGAAATGCCTAAAGTTAGTATCGCTCAATGTATAGAGGCAAATGTACGTCAATATTTTGCTGATCTTGATGGTGAAACACCTTGTGCAGTATATGATATGGTATTACAGCAGATGGAACTACCGCTATTACGTTGTGTAATGGACGTATGTGATAACAATCAGACACGTGCAGCACAAATTCTTGGTTTGAACCGCAATACTTTACGTAAAAAATTAATCCAGCATCATCTGCTGGATTAAATCAGTAATATTCGCATATTAAGGGAGAAATTATGGCTGTAATCAAACGGGCACTGCTGAGTGTATCAGACAAAACTGGTGTAATTGAATTTGCGCATCAGCTGGCACAATTAGGAGTTGAATTGCTGTCAACCGGCGGCACAGCCAGTTTACTGGCTGATGCCGGTATTGCTGTCACCGAAGTGGCAGACTATACCGGTTTTCCGGAAATGCTGGACGGACGGGTTAAAACATTACATCCGAAAATTCATGGCGGTATTCTGGGACGGCGTGACTGTCCTGAGCATGTAGCACAAATGGCAGAGCATGATATTGGAACCATTGATCTGGTTTGTGTAAATTTGTATCCATTTGCGGCAACAGTAGCTAAACCTGACTGCACACTGGAAGATGCTATTGAAAACATTGATATTGGTGGTCCGACAATGGTGCGTTCTGCGGCCAAAAACTGGCGGGATGTAGCCATTGTTACAGATTATCATGATTATGAAGCCGTTATTGCCGAAATACAGCAGCTTGGCAGTTTATCTATGCAAACGCGTTTTAATCTGGCACGAAAAGCTTTTGCCCATACAGCTCAATATGACGGCATGATCACTAATTACCTGACTTGTATTGACGATAAGAATCTGTCCGGAAAGCCGCAATTACACATTTTTCCTCAGCAATATAACCAGAACTGGTTGAAAGTGCAGGATTTACGCTATGGAGAAAATCCTCATCAGCAGGCAGCATTTTATCGTGATGTGAAACCGGCTGCCGGTAGTCTGGCTAATTATCAGCAATTGCAAGGCAAAGAATTATCATATAACAATATTGCTGATGCCGATGCAGCATGGGAGGCTGTTAAATCTTTTACTCAGCCAGCCTGTGTTATCGTTAAGCATGCTAACCCTTGCGGAGTAGCAGTTGCAGCGAATACGTTAACCGCTTACCGTCTGGCATTTGCTACCGATACAACCAGTGCATTTGGCGGTATTATCGCGTTTAACCGTGAGGTAGATGCAGCAACAGTAGAAGCAGTTACCGGTCAGTTTCTTGAGGTATTAATGGCACCCGGATTCAGTGCAGAGGCAAAAGCTATTATTGCTGCTAAAAAAAATGTACGTGTGCTTGAAATTCCTTTGTCAGCCGGAGCCAATCAGTTTGAATTAAAGCGTGTTGGCGGTGGTCTGCTGGTACAGACACCGGATAATCATCAGATCGAAAAAGCACAATTGCAGGTAGTCACATTACGTTCACCGACTGAACAGGAAATGCATGATTTACTGTTTGTATGGAAAGTAGCGAAATACGTAAAATCGAATGCAATTGTTTTTGGTAAAGGCGGTCAAACTTACGGTATCGGGGCAGGTCAGATGAGCAGGGTCGATTCAACCAGAATCGCTGCCCGTAAGGCACAGGATGCAGGTTTTGAGCTGGCAGGTGCCTGTGCTGCCTCAGATGCATTTTTTCCTTTCAGAGATGGCGTAGATGTAATTGCTGCGCAGGGTATTAAGGCCATTATTCAGCCTGGCGGTTCTGTACGGGATGAAGAGGTGATTAATGCTGCCAATGAGCATGGTATAGCAATGGTAGTAACCGGAGTACGTCACTTTCGCCATTAATATACAATATTAATGCAGCAAAAAAATAATCTATGGAACTGCTTGCTTATTTAATAATCGGTGCGGTAGCCGGCTTTGCAGCCGGTCTGTTCGGAGTAGGTGGCGGTTTAATCGTTGTTCCTATACTCTATATAGTCTTTATGCATGCGGGCTATGGTGAGGCTGTCACCATGCATCTTGCGCTTGGCACATCCTTAGCCACTATTATGGTTACGTCAGTCAGTTCCATGCTGGCTCATAATAAAAATCATGCAGTGCTCTGGCCGGTGGTAGGACGGTTAACTCCCGGACTTGTATTTGGCTCATTCGCAGGTGCGGCTATTGCAGATGCTTTATCCGGTCAGAAATTGCAACTGGTTATCGGTATTTTTACTTTGTTCGTTGGCAGCAATATGCTTCGCAGTGCCCGGGTAAAATCCAGCAGACAGAACAGGCCGTTAATTAATCCACGCTGGCACTGGTGTGCAGGTGTTGTTATTGGCCTGGCATCTGCTTTATTTGGTATCGGAGGCGGAAGTTTAACAGTGCCTTATCTGAATCGAAGCGGAATAGCAATGCAGCAGGCAGTAGGATCCTCCGCTGCATGTGGTTTGCCGATTGCGATTGCCGGAGCTTTAGGCTTTATATTCTTTGGAACGCATGAACACATTGATATAGCTCATACCATTGGTTATGTTCATATTTACGCATTTATTGGTATAAGTATTATGAGCTTTATCACAGCCAGACAAGGTGCTAAAGTAGCTCATCGGCTTTCACCGACAATGTTGAAGCAATCTTTTGCCTGTTTATTATTGTTCATGAGTATATATTTTTTAAGCAAAGCACTATTCTTATAAATTTGTAGCAAAATAAGAGAAAATAATGGCTTTACAAATTCAAGTGATACCAGTAACACCATTTCAACAAAATGCAGCATTGCTTTGGGATGATGTCAGCAGGGAAGCTGTACTAACTGATGTTGGCGGAGAGGCTGAACGTTTATTATCAGCAGTCAGCCAGCACCAGCTTAAACTGCAGGCTATCTGGTTAACACATGGACATCTTGATCATGCCAGTGGTGTAGCCGATTTAACTGAGCAGCAAAGTGTTCCCGTGCTGGGGCCGCATCAGTCTGATGATTATTGGTTGCAGGCATTGCCTGAAATTACCGCTAATTATGGTTTTCCGGTTAGTAAACCACTTACTCCCACACGCTGGTTGGAAGATGGCGATGAATTATCCGTTGGTGAACATAAATTTATTGTTTATCACATACCCGGTCATACGCCCGGTCATGTTGTGTTTTACAGTCAGGAAAATAACTTATTGATTGCTGGTGATGTTTTGTTCCGTGAATCTATTGGCCGTACTGATTTTCCAGGCGGAAATCATGCTGATTTAATTCATGGGATTCAAAGTAAACTACTAACTTTGCCAGATAGTACTCGTGTTTTGCCGGGGCATGGTCCTATGACTACTATCGGTCATGAGAAACTGCATAATCCATATTTACGCTAATCAGGCTTGCATTTAACTGACAAAGAGTTCAAATTTATCCTGCAAAACCTGATTATTGAAGCTTTAATGCAAATATGCAGAATTATATATTCTGAATTGAACCAGATCATTCAGTTTGCCAATTGGCTTTTGAATCAGGCACAAACTAAGTTCTGATAATCTCTTTTTAGTTTAATTATATGTACAAGCAGTACTAAGTATCTGTTACATTTTTATTCCATGGCGCAACTGTTATTAATAACAGCATACCGGGTAATGCCAGAAAGAAGCATAACCAGAAAAAATTGACGTAGCCCAGCCAGTTAATCAGATAACCGGTTGTTGCATTAATCAAAGTTCTTGGTACTGCTGCCAGACTGGTAAATAATGCCAGTTGTGTGGCAGTAAAAGCAGGATTGGTTTCACGTGCCATATAAGCCACAAAAGCAACCGTACCCAGACCCACACCAATTGCTTCAACGCCAATAACGGTTGCCAGCATTAACTGCTGCTTTAAACCGATTACGGCAAAAGGTCCCTGACTTGCCAGCCAGACAAATCCCAATATAGAAAAAACCTGTACCAGCCCGAATAGCCATAAAGCACGATTAATACCTAATTTAATCATCCAGATCCCGCCCAGAATGCCAGCAATAATTGTTGGCCACAAACCGGCATTTTTAGCAATCAGACCGATATCTTTATTACTGAAGCCCATAGCTTGATAAAAAGGTGTAGCCAGTGCAGTAGCCATACTGTCACCCAGTTTATACAAAAAAATAAAACACAGTATCAGCAACGCACTTTCAACACCTTTACGATTAAAAAATTCATTAAAAGGCTCAGTAACTGTTTGTTTAAAAGATTTATGAGTAATTACCGGAAGTTTGGGTTCTTGTGCCAGAAAGAGCGTCATAAATAGACCAGGAAGCATAAATAATGCGGTAATGGCGAATACTGTCGACCATGGATATGTGTCAGCCAGAATCAATGATAAGGAACCCGGTACAAGTGCGGCAATACGATAGGCATAAACATGAATCGTATTACCTAATCCTAACTCATTATCCTGCAATATTTCACGCCGGAAAGCATCCAGAACAATATCCTGACTGGCCGCAAAAAAGGCTACGAACACAGACAGGATTTTTATAGTTGTCATATTCTGATTAGGATTAAGCCCGATGTAACCGAGTAAAGTCAGCAATAATGCAACTTGTGTGATAAGCATCCAGCCACGCCGTCTCCCCAGCCATGGTAATTTAACTGAATCCATCAATGGGGACCATAAAAATTTCCAGGTAAAAGGCAGGCCGATAATGGAAAATAAACCAATAGTAGCCAAATCTATATGTTCACTACTTAACCATGCCGGAATCAGATTAATCAGAAAATATAACGGCAAACCGGAGCTGAAACCTGTAAATATACATATCAGCATATGTCGGCTAAAAATTCTGCGTAATAATGGAACAGATGATTGAGAATCAGTTTGAGTCATTCGGATACAATCCAGCATCAAATGATATATGCCTGAAAGACTACATAAATATTAATTATTTATGTAATTGGCAAGATGGTTAAAAATACTGTCTGTCAACAGCTCTTGTAAGTTGGTTTATAATTTAAGTTGCTGATATATACTTAAACAAAATCATATTTAAATCATCAATACATTAAAATAAATGGCGAACTTTTTTCAAAGTGAATCAGGAATAGACAGCGTTAGTTCTTCCTCGTCGTCTTCTGAGATTTGATAATGTTCTGGTAAAATTTTACCGCTTTGTACACCTAATTGACGTAATTTATTGGCTTTACTTACCAGATTACCACGTCCGTTTACTAATTGCCCCATTGCTTTCTGAAATTGTCCCTGAGCCTGATCCAGATTTTTACCTACACCTTCAAGCGTATTCACAAAACCAACAAATTTGTCATATAGTTTGCCGCCTTCTTTGGCTATAGCCAAAGCATTCTGGTTTTGCTGTTCATTACGCCAGATATGCGCAATTGTACGTAATGTCGCCAGTAAGGTGCTGGGTCCGACCAGCATAATCCGTTTCTGAAAACAATCATCAAAAAGCTGATTATCCTGTTGCAAAGCAAGTAAGTATGCGGGTTCAACCGGAATAAACATGAACACAAAATCCAGTGTATTTAACCCGTCAATTTCATCATAGCTTTTAGCTGAAAGATCCTTAATATGCTGGCGTACCGACTGAATATGGGCTGCCAGTGCCTTGGTCGCAGAACCGGGATCTGTTGCCTGAGTATAGCGTACATAAGCAGTTAACGAAGTTTTGGCATCAATAACTATCTGTTTATTCTCCGGTAAATTCACCAGTACATCCGGTTGCAGCCGGCGCTGCCGGCCATCCTCATCAATAACAGTAGAGGATGCCTGTAAAACATATTCACGCCCCTTATGTAAACCTGAATTTTCCAGCACTTTTTCCAGAATCATTTCGCCCCAATTACCCTGATTTTTATTCTGGGTACCAGTTAATGCATCCGTAAGTGCTTTAGCATCATTGTGCAGCTGCGCATTTAACTGCTGTAAATGTTTCAGTTCTGTTTCAAGAGTAGTGCGCTCTTTAGCTTCTTTTTCATAAGTATTTTGTATAAGCTGACTAAATCCCTGCATACGTTCATGTAAGGGAGTTAATAACTGATTAAGACTGGTTTGATTCTGTTCACTGAAACGTTTACTTTTTTCTTCAAGTATATCATTGGCCAGTGATTTAAACTGATCAGTCAGACTAACACGGGCTTCATTAAGCAAAGTCAGCTTTTCATCATAAGTTTCACGTTCATGCTTTAATTGTGTAGCCAGACGACTATTTTCCACACGCACATGATTTAATTCTTCCTGTACCTTTAGAAACTCTTCTTCACGCAAATGCCATTCCTCACTACGTAACTGCCAGTCTTGTAGTTGCTGTTCTGCTGCTGCCAGTTGGGTAGAAACAGACCGGCACATTTGCTGTTCCCGCTCTAAAACCCCCTGAATATCGGTTAATTGAGCATTAACAGCTTCGGCTGCACTTAAACGTTTATGTACGATCTGTAACTCTTGGCGGCAATTACAAAGCTCAGCATTATAATTCTGATTGATTTGGTGTAGATTATTTACTTCTGCCTGGATTCGACTTAGGTCATTTTGGGCTTCAGATAAAAGAATATGTCCGGCCTGGCGTTCCTGTAACAACTTTTGGCGTGAAAATAGATATAATATACAAATGATTAAGATAAATAAAAATATCAAAATTAGCCAGGTCATAATGGTCATGATTTATTAAAATTTATAGCAAACAACAGTGTTAAATAATAGCATTTATTTAACACTGACATCGAATAATTCAGTGTTGTAATGTGAAGATTAGACTAAACCTATTGATGAGCTACTGAAAAATAGTTATGTGAATATTGAATTCGTATATTATATTTATATTAAGTATATTTAAAATGTTAAAAGCATATAAAATAATAAAATTTATAAGTAGTATCAAAATAATCGATATTTATTAATGAATTCTGTATTTGGTTTTATTTTTTGCAGATATCTGTATTTAATATGCTGAAATAATAAAAAGATATCATAAAACACAAATTTATTTCCAATAATCACAAATATATGTATACCCTTATTTCAACGTATTAGGTTGTTAATATGTTGCAGATAATAAATTTTTTATTTATTGTCTTGTAAATAAAAAATTTTTCACATAAAATTTTCTTATATAAAAATATATTGAAATTAATAGTATTGTTTTTGTTAATGTTTGAATTAATTATAAAAATTAGGGGATGTGTTAACCCCATAAACTGAGATAGTCATAGAAAAGTGAGAGAAATATTTAATTTTATACACTTATCAGACTATTTCAGTTATATCAAACATACAAAGGTCGAAAGTGAAAAAAAAAATTAAGAAAGCAATACGAAATTATTTTAGAAAACTTTATTACATATTCCCCGAACGGTGGCGACCGAATTTATTAGCTTGGGCAATCAAAATTCATCCAAGCTGGTTTAAAAACCATCCAAAAGTATTAAATAAAAAAATTTATTATGAAAATAGTATATTACTGTTAAATATTGATACCTATAAATATAAACCAGTACTAAAATTATATAAATTTGCAATTCATTGTCATATTTTTTATATAGATTTAATACCTGAGTTTATAGATCATTTATCAAAAATACCGTTTAGATTTGATTTATTTGTTTCTGTATCGGATAAGGATTCTCAGCAACGATGTCAAATATATATGAGTAAATTAAAGAATGCATGTGAAATTAACATAAAAATAGTTCCAAATCGTGGTCGTGACCTCGCGCCAATGTTTGCAGAGTTTGGTCAGCAATTAAAGCAGTATGATTATCTGGCACATTTACACAGTAAGAAATCGATATATAACAAAGGGGTTACAGATGGTTGGCGTTCATATCTTTTTAATTCGCTGTTTGGTTCTGCGGCAAACATACAGAAAATTTATTCATTATTAATAGAAAATAATAATTTAGGTATAATTTATCCCCAAATTTATCATCGGCTACCTTATTTTGCCTGTACTTGGTTAGCAAATAAAAGCCAGGGGCAAAAGTTATTAACTCGTATGCAATTACCAATGATAAATGGTTATTTCAGTTATCCGGTTGGCTCAATGTTCTGGGCTAAAACGAATGCATTAATGCCTTTATTTGATCTCAATTTGAAATGGGAAGATTTTCCAGAAGAACGAGGACAAACAGATGGAACATTGGCACATGCACTTGAAAGATTGCTAGGCATTGTACCCCCTTTAACCGGTTACAACTCAGTAATTATTCAGGATTTAAAGTATCCTGCCTGGTCATCCTTCCGGATTGATACTCAATACCTGACACGAGACATACAATTTTATAAATCAAGAATTAACAAAGAGAAAGTAAAAGTAGTTGCTTTTGATATATTTGATACCTTATTGGTAAGACCACTTTTAAATCCTGATCACACAAAAAAAATAATATCCCAATATCTTGATGATGAATACAGAATGATTTTTAAAAAATATCGGGTAGTTGCGGAAACTCAGGCCAGAAGTAGTAAAGGTAAGGATGTTTCATTAAATGAAATATATGTCCAGTTTAAAAATTTATCACAACTTACAGATAATCAGGTTCAGCAAATACAAAAAATTGAGGAAAGGGTTGAACTGGCTTCAGTCAGTCCCCGTTATGACGTAATTGAATTAATGCAATTTGCTAAAAATATAGGGAAAAAAGTTATTTTAATTAGTGATATGTTTTTATCAAGGGAAATAGTTGAGAGGATGTTATCCCAGCATGGAATTACTGAATGGCATAATTTATATTTATCTTCAGAAACCGGAGTTCGAAAGGATACTGGAGAGCTATATAAGTACATGTTAAACAAAGAGGATATCATTGGACGCGAAGTAGTGATGATTGGTGACAATGAACGTTCGGATATACAATTGCCTACGGATGAATTTGGAATAAAATGTATTCATATTCTGAGGGCTGCGGATTTGGCATGTGCACTGCCTGACTATTTTAAAATTATAAAAAGCGATTTAAATCAAGATAATATTAATAATGAATTAACAATAGGCTTATTAGTCAGAAAAAATTTAAACAATATATATGGGTATAATAACTCATCAGAAAAATTCAAATTATTTAGCTCAAATCCTTATCAGTTAGGTTATAACGTATTAGGGCCTGTAGTGAGTGCCTTTTGTCAATGGCTGATTGAGCAAGCCCAAATAGATCATATTAATGAATTATATTTTTTAGCCAGAGAAGGTAAGTTTGTTAAACAAATTTATGATTTGTGGAGTTCACCTCAAAAAAATACTCCTCAAAGCCATTATCTGCAAGTTTCTCGTAGATGTGTAACAGTACCGGCTATTAATTCTTTTGAGGATATTATTGATATTGCAGAGAAAAACTACTGTGAAAATAGTATTCAAAATTATTTGATTGAGCGATTTGGCTTAATTCTGGATGCTGAACGTTGGAAAAATATATATCAAAAAAATTTATGGGATAAGAATAAAAAATTAATTATAAAACAAAAACAAATTGATCATATAAAGCCTTTATTAGAATACCTGCAAACAGATATTTTAAGTCTGGCACATACTGAAAAGCAACCTTTAATGGCATATCTGAAAACATCCGGTCTCTTTTCAAGTAAAAATTCTGCAGTTGTAGATGTAGGATATTCCGGGACAATTCAACAAGCATTAAATAAACTATCGATACAGCCAATTCATGGTTATTATTTTGCAACAATCATCCCGAATATAGAAGGATTAACAAAAGATATTAAGATAAAAGGCTGTTATGTGAATAATTTAGCAAATCTGTATCCTGATTCTCAAATTTTTGCCCGAAGTTTTGAGTTAGAAAAATTATTAAGTGCTGATGATACTCAAATTATAAAATATTGCATTAATGATGATATGCTAAAAGGAGAGTTTAAAAATTTGTCCGATAGAGAACTGGCAACCCGGCCAATACGAAATGCTTTACAACAAGGTACTATAGATTTTGTAAAGGATGCGGTCAATCTTCGTAAAAATCTTTACTTTGATTTTAAACCTTCTTTGTTTATCGCCGACTCTTTATATAAAGATTTTTGTTTAACTTTAAGAATTAAAAAAAATAAAGTTTTAGAAAATCTAATTCTGGATGACGATTATTGTGGCAGAGGTTTGGTTAATTGATACGAATAGTATTGAATTAAGCAAAAAAAGGATTAATGATTTAATCCTTTTTTTGCTTAAAATAAATCGATTTTGTTATCTATCAGTTTCTTAAAATTTGGAGCATTATTGTCTTTATCTGTTTGATTTATTAACATATCGTTTTCAATCGGCCAATTAATAGCTAGATCTGTATCATTCCATAACAGATTGCGTTCGCATTCTTTAGAATAATAATTGGTGGTTTTATATAAGAATTGAGTATTATCTTCTAAGGCAATAAAACCATGTGCAAATCCAGCGGGTATCCAGAATTGCCGAAGATTTTTTTCAGATAGCTCGACTCCCACCCATTGACCAAAAGTTGGAGATGATGTCCGTATATCCACAGCGACATCCCATGCTTTTCCACTGACTACTCGTACAAGTTTTCCTTGAGCATGTGGATTTATCTGATAATGCAATCCACGAATTACACCTCTATGTGAAATTGAGTGATTATCTTGTACAAAATTTACAATTGATTGATTATATGACGATAAAATGGAATTAAAGGTTGTCTGGTTAAAACTTTCCATAAACCAACCACGATTGTCTGCAAAAACTCTGGGTTCTAAAATCAACAGATCTTTAATCTTAGTCTCAATCACATTCATATTCAGGCTTTCCTAGAAAATTCACTATATAGTTTTAATAGATATTGACCATAATCTGTCTTTTGAAAAAGTTTGCCGCGTTTAAACAATTGATCTAAATCTATCCAGCTATTATTAAAAGCAATTTCTTCAAGACATGCTATTTTTAAACCTTGTCTTTTTTCAATTGTCTGAACAAAACAGCTGGCTTCAATCAGTGAATCATGTGTACCAGTATCCAGCCAGGCAAAGCCACGTCCAAGTATTTCAACATTTAATAATTTCTTATTTAAATAAGCATTGTTAATATCGGTTATTTCGAGTTCACCTCTGGGTGAAGGACGAATACTCTTGGCTATCTCAATAACGCCATTATCATAAAAATACAATCCTGTAATTGCATAATTTGATTTTGCTTCATTCGGTTTTTCCTCTATGGAAAGTGCTTTTCCATTGGTGTCAAATTCGACTACACCGAATCTCTCAGGGTCATTAACATAATAACCGAATACGGTAGCACCTTTTTCTTGTTGTGCTGCCTTTTGTAATTGTGCACCGAAACTTTGCCCGTAAAAAATGTTATCACCCAGAATAAGTGTGACATTATCTTTGCCAATAAATTCTGCTCCGAGAATGAAAGCTTGTGCCAATCCGTCAGGAGATGGTTGTACTTTATAAGATAAATCAATTCCTAAATCTCTGCCGTCACCTAACATTTTTTTAAAATTAGGTAAATCTGCAGGAGTTGAAATAATCATGATTTCTCGTATCCCGGCCAGCATAAGTACAGAAAGGGGATAGTAAATCATCGGTTTATCATAAATGGGTAATAACTGTTTTGATACGCCTAAAGTAATAGGATAAAGTCTGGTTCCGGATCCGCCAGCCAGTATAATACCCTTTCGTTTAACCATTTTTTGTTCCTTGATTATTAATTCAATTAGAATTTAATTTTAAATAAATATTTGGTTTATTATGTCTTATTGCGGGTGGTATTGTTGTTGTATCCATTTCTGATATTCTCCGGTCAGAATATGATTTACCCAATCCTGATTGTTTAAATACCATAATACGGTTTTGCGTAAACCTGATTGAAAATTTTCTTCTGGTTCCCAGCCAAGTTCTTGTTTAATCTTACTCGCATCAATAGCATAACGTACATCATGTCCGGGACGATCCGGAACAAATGTGATTAAATCTTTGTAGGATTTTATCCCAAGTGTTTTATTGGGTGCCAGTTCATCTAGAAGAGTACATATATTTTTTACGACATCAATATTTTTCTGTTCATTGTGCCCACCAATATTATAGGTACTGCCTGCTTTGGCTTTTGTGACAACCTGATATAAAGCTCTGGCGTGATCTTCAACATACAGCCAGTCTCGGATTTGTTCGCCATTTCCATATACAGGCAGTTTTTTACCTTGTAAAGCATTAAGAATAGTTAATGGGATTAATTTCTCCGGGAAATGATAAGGTCCATAATTATTCGAACAATTTGTAATAATAACAGGCAGTCCATAAGTACGGTGCCAGGCACGAACCAGATGATCTGAACTTGCCTTACTGGCTGAATATGGTGAACTTGGAGCGTATGGAGTAGATTCTGTAAATAATTCTGAACTTAAATCACTAAGATCACCATATACTTCATCAGTTGAAATGTGATGGAAGCGAAATAGATGTTGTTTTTCTTCAGGCAAATTTTCCCAGTAATGACGACTTATTTCCAAAAGTTGAAATGTGCCTACAATATTAGTCTGAATAAATTCTGCTGAGCTAGATATTGAACGATCAACATGTGATTCTGCTGCCAGATGCATTACTGTATCTGGCTGAAATTGCTTAAATAATTGTGTTATATGTGCTTGATCACTAATATCGGCCTGACAAAAATGATAACGTGAATTATTTGCAATGGTGGCTAATGATTCTAAGTTACCGGCATAGGTTAATTTGTCAACATTCAAAATTTTATGGTCAGTTTCATTAATCAGATATCTGATAACTGCTGAACCAATAAATCCTGCTCCCCCAGTGATAAGGATATTCATAAAATTACATTCAAAATTAGTAAAAATGTAATATTTTATAATATAAATTATATCAGGATATAAAAAATTTAAAGTAAGATGGAAAAAATTTATTTAATTAATTTGAGTCATCTTTGTTTAATGAGCAATATAGTTGGTCTGATATTGTTTAAATTTATATTGTATAATGGTTCCGTAAATTTTGTATGGGAGACAAGGTATATTTTATGACAAAAACAATTATTCTGGGTATGCCTAAAAGCCGTAATATTTACTTACAAATCATAAAAAATCTGGAATTTTACGGGTTTGAGGTATTGTACATAGATAACTATCCAGAATATATCAAGCATTTTCATTATCAGAGTTTTAAAGATTATTTGTATAATCAGGTACAAAAGCTTTTTTTTAGAAATTATTCATATAAAACAAAATTAAAAGAAAAATTACTTTTATCAAATGCTGAGCGAGTGCTAAGTAAAAGGAATTATGAATATGCTATTATTATACGTCCTGATTTGTATCCGGTAAGCTTATTAAACCTGATGAAGGCACATACCAAAAACAAATTTATTGCTTATCAATGGGATGGACTGAGACGCATGCCTTGTACAAAAGAAACAATAAATTTATTTGATAGATTTTATGTATTTGATAGTCATGATTTAGTTGATAATAATTATCAGGACTATAAATTGGAGGGAATAACCAATTTTTATTTTGATATGAACAAGCCGCAACCGGTGAAGCACAATGGAACAATAGCATATTATGTAGGAACACATGTTTCCGAACGTGTTGCTGACATTGAATATTGTGCAGCAGAGCTAATTAAAAACAATATTCAGCTCAAGTTTATTATCCCTACGAGTAATCAGAATAAGATTAATCAATACCATTGCTCAGATTATTTTATTTTTGGTTCCGAGAATGAAGTTGATTTTTCTAAAAATATAGAAATGTTAAACGAAATCGATATTATTGTCGATTTCGTTAATCCTCTTCATAATGGTTTATCTTTTCGGGTTTTTGAAGCTTTGTATTACCAGAAAAAGTTAATTACCAATAATGTTAATGTATCTAACTACGATTTTTATCATCCTGATAATATCCTTATCTGGCATAAAGATGATCTTTCACAAAAAATTAAAGAGTTTTTATCTAAACCTTTTAGACCGATAGATCCTGAAATAGTAAAAAAATATGGGTTTAATAACTGGATCAGGAATATTTTAAATTTACCGCCCTATATAAAAATTAATTTATCAGATTAATTAAAACAAAAGTTAATTATATAAAAGGTTCGCAGTTCTGAAATGCTATATTCTTTATGGTCTTATTTTTTTGATGAAGTGCCTTACTCTTGCTGCAAACCTTTTTAATGGAAAGGATTTTCTTTTTAAATACCATATATTATCCAGAATTTCTGCCAATTGATATTCAAGGAGACCGATTTTTTGATTTATTTGTTCATGTCTTATTCTGCTATCACTCAATATTGTATGTAATATGCCATAGTTTCCTTGATTTTCCTGTAAAGATTGTCTAACTAATGAGTCTCTATATTCTTGATAATAATTATCAAAGAGATTCGATGTGACTCTCTCGGAAGTATTATTTATTCTATGATAATGGAATGCCAGATTTTTATTAATTGTTTTAATTTCTCCTGCTCTGAATAGCCTTAACATATAATCCCAATTACCAAGTATAGGCATTTTTTCATTGAATTCACCAATTTCTTTAGCAATTTCCATTCTGATGATTAAACAAATTTGTGGTAGTACATTAAATTGAAGTAATGCAAAAATATCAATTTGTTTAAAGCAATATAGCCAATTTTCCGTATTAATTTGTATTGCTTGATTTTTCTGAATTTCTTCATTTACAACTGTATAATTAGTAGCTACTGCTATTGAATTTTTATTTTGATTTAAAAATGTAACTGTTTCTTTAAGAAAATCTCGATGCCATGCATCATCATCATCATGTATAACCAAAAATTCTTCTGTTGCAATTTTTAATCCACAGTTGGATGCAGTCTCTCTGCCATATGATTTAGAGTTATTTATAAAAGTTATTTTATTCTCTAAATCTATTGAATTTAGCTCAATTAATTCATTAATAGGTTTTGGATCTCCCCCATCATTTATCAAATAAAGATGCCATTCATGATGAGTTTGTTGTATTACGCTTTCAAATGCTCTGGCTAGTAAAACTGGGCGATTTTTAGTACGCATAATTATTGCTACTGAGTTATCATGCTTTATTTGATTGTATTTTTTATCTGACCAGCTACTAATGGGATATAGATTTGTATTCATACTAAACCACCAAATATTGTTTAATTAATTCAGGATATTGATCAAAAAATCGGATGACTTTATTATATATTTCCGGTTTTATTTGTTTTTTATTTTCGTTCCAATATCTTATTACGCCACATGGCCAGCCCCCCTGAAGCAATAAACGTGTAACATCTTTACTCTCTGTTGGTATTTCAGTAGTAATTAATGGATAATATTTTTTATGATCATTTAAAGTACTATGTTGTATTTTTCCTAAATATTTTCTTTCACTGTGATTGGGTGTGATGCAAACTTGTAGAATGGCTGCTTTTGCTACAGATGTATTTATCCATTCAGAGCTAATACCATATATTGATTCTTTTTTTGCCCAGTGGAGGATTGATTGTAATGCACTTTGCTGAAATAAATTAATAGTTCTATTAAAGTTATTAATATATGAGCTATCTGTATCTGGTTTTAAAATAGGTATATATTTATCCGTTGCAGAATTTTTAGAGAAAGATTTTGTAGTTTGATGATCTGCAGAATGTAAATTTTCAAGAATATTCAATGTATTTTCTAATAAACATTCTTCTTCTCGTTGTTGAAATAATTTAAAAAAAGCAGACTTCATTATGCCATTATTAAAGAGACAACCTGGTACGCTTCGATTAAAAAAACCATAATAAAAGCCATATAATTTTTTCTTTACTCCTTGATAAAGACGAAATTTTGTTAATGCTGTTTGTACTGTTCCATTCCATCCCAAATCTATAATAGCAATTCTTTTTTCTGAATTAAATAACCCTTCCTGTTTGCAATAAGATATTGTTTTATCATATTGATCGTAATAAATTTTTAATAAATAGTGAGATAATTTATTTTGTATGAAATCTTTTATTTCATTAATTTTATTAAAATCAAATTTTTGGGTTAAGCTACCAAATTTCTTTTTGAAATTTGTTTTTGCTAATATATTTGTATCTATACCAATACGCTGAAAATAAGTTTCGTAAGTATCCCCTTTAGTTACAGAACCGTTAACGATAAGGTCTAAGGATGATGCTGATAACCGGTTATCTGTTGCAAGTTCTATATAAAAGGTAGGATACCAAAGCGTGTGACGCGATAAGTAGAGATAACTTGATGTTGTTTGATGTTTGTTATCCATTTCAAGTAAATCCCATACTTTTTGGATAACCTGTGCATCTCTGGCACAAAAAAATATATGTTCAATTTTATATTTGTTTATTTGTTGGCTTAACCACGAAATAAAGCTTTGTAGTATAACTGCGCCAAATGTACTACCCAGATTAATCCAGAAATTGGATTCCTCATCTTTTATATCGGAGTTAATCTTTTGAGACAGAATATTTAATTTTTGTAGTAAAGAAAACGGGACTAATGACGGTGTTAATTGAGCCCCTAATCTCCTTTCTCCAAATAAACGTGAATAGTGATATGTTTGAATATTATATTTTTTAGGTTGAATTACATCAGCATGAAGATTATCACCAATATGGAAAATTTTTTTATTTCCACTATGTTTTAGTACTTCTTCCCAAATTCTGCCACTATGCTTTGTCTTCATTATTTCAGAGGAAACAAATAATTTTCCATAATCAGATATTCCGGCTTGCAGGAGTAATTCTTCGATAAATTGTTTTGAGAAATATGTATCAGATACAAAATAAATTATTTTATTTTGTTCCTGCAGTTTCTTAATGAGGGAAAGATTGTCTATTACCGGGATTATGCTGGATTTTTCTGTATTCAGCTCTATATTTTTAGCTAAGTTTAGTTCTTTCTCTTTACCTGAATAAAATGATAACATTTGGGAATAGATATTATCTAATGTTACTTCTTCCTGAAACTCTTTGGCTGCATAATATTTTCTGCTAGTTTCTTCTGCTATAAGACGATTTTTTGCGAAATCAGGCAAAGAAATATTTTTTTCAATTAGTATTCCTTCAACGCAGGCAAACAGATCAATAGGACATTCAAACAAGCGGGTTAATACAGTGTCGAAAATATCAAAAGATATAATCGGGAAATCTTCTGTCTCTTTTAATAGTTGCTCTATGTATTTAATATCTATTTCTGCATTATTTTGGGCGTAATAATGATTAACTGAATTTAATAAAGAATTTAGATTTGTTGTATCCATAATAAACGCTATTTTAATTCCTTGGGCAATTAATATTTTTTGTTGTTAATTAAATAAATTATTGTTCTTTATATTGTTAACATAAGTTACTTTTTATAAATTTAAATATGTATTTATATATATTTTGTAAATTAAATACCAGTTAAATAATTGATTTTAATAAAAATTAAAATGAGTATTTATTTCAAATATTATTGTATTTAATTTCAGTTAGAAATTTTAAAGACTGTCATTTGTAAAATTTATCTGGTGTTATAAATTTCAGACTAAATTTTGAATTAGTCTATATATTTAATTATGAATTAATACCTAATATATTTTCTATCCAGTTTTTAAAACAGTATTTCGCAACTATATCCGGATTTATAGGGCTATATGGTTTCATAAGAAAGTTATTTATCTCTCCTAAATTTTTATCGTCCCAAATGAATATATTATTCGGATGATAAAAATCATAATATTGAATGTGTTTGTTGGTAGTGATTATTTTTTTTTTGTAGTAAAGTGCTTCAAAATGGCGGAACGATAAACCGTTATGATCTGCAATAACAAAATCTACCAAGATATCCGCTGTAGAGACATTTTTTAAGTTATCTTGATAAGATAGGCGATTTTTTTTACCAAAAATAAGATGTTTTGATTTATAACATTTAATGTCGCTTTTTTTGCTCGTAGGTATTATAAATTTAATACTGACTCCATTTTCCGCAAGTTTTTCGGCACACTGCTCTATCATGGCAACGCGACTTTTCTGATGGTCACCAATATAGTAAGCTTCTAACTTATCATTTTGGACATAATCCGGCTTTATAACATCAAAATAGAAATTAGTAGTACTATACAGTTGATGGTTTTGGTAGTCAGGGTTATTTAAATCGGTATGATCAAAAATAAAAAACCGATCAAATAAATGAATAATATTTTTTACTGGAAAGCGTTTTAGTCCATCCCATTGATAGCCAATAAATCTTTTTTTAGTATGCTTTTTTAATAAAGCCAATACCTTTGGCGGATAGATATCTGGCCGGATAACTAAGGCATAGTCATAAAGATTATCTGCCAGAAGTTGTTTTGCTTTATGAAAACTTTGTTTTTCTCGTAGAGTTTTTTTATATGTCTTACTCTGGGTGATATTTTTATGCAGAAAGTGATATATACGTTCCCAAATACTGTTATATTTGAATTTCAGTACACTATCTAATCGTAAAACTTGATATCCGTGAAATTGAAGGTTTTTTTCAATTAATTCAACTATACCATTGCTTGGTGGCATAGCTAATATGATGGTTTTACGAGTCATGAATAAAAACTGATTTAGATGTTGATAACAATTAAAACTGCTGAATGTAAAGAATTGGATTTATCCAATCAATATACAGAATAAGTTTATATTTTAATTCAAATTTAAATATCATATGTGTTTTGATTATTCTTTTAGAGTAAAAATATATACAATATTTATCAACAAATTGTTTTAAATAAACTGTATTTGTTAGCAATATGTAAATTGAATTCGGTAAGATCAGTGCTTAGTTTGTCTCAACTGATTTAAATTTCATTGATTTGGTAGTGGATTTTTGTACTGGAGAGAATTTTTATCAGGTATTTTATTCAGATTGTTTTCGATTTGATAGAATACAAGTTGTATGTGATTTTAGAAGTTGATAATTGGTATAGGTTTAGATTGGCAGTTTGCTGAATTTAATGGATTTATGCCGTTTATGATGAGATAACGACAGGTAATTTCATCGACACAGTGTTTTGTTTTGTATTTGATTGTTCTGGGAAGCGAATGAAAAAAAGTAAAAAGGCTGATGCTTTTTCACCGCATAATCTTTATAAGAGATTATTTCCGTATATGCGCGGGCTGGTAAAGTATTTTTTTATTTCTGTATTGGCAATGGTTGTCGTAGGTGTGACAGGTCCCCTTTTTGCTTATTTGTTAAAGCCGATCATTGATAATGGTTTCGTTGACAAAAATATCGAAGCTATGAAATGGGTACCATTTGAAATCATCGGTTTGTTCATTTTTCGTGGGGTTGCCAACTATATAAATGAATATACCAGTGCTTATATTTCTAATCAGATGGTCCAGGTAATTCAGCGTGATCTGTTTGCAAAAATGATGATGTTACCTGTGAGTTACTATCAGGAAAACAGCCGCGGACGCATGATGTCGCGCATTACCAATGACGCTAAGGGAATAACGGCTGCCGGTTTTGATGTGATCACTGTCTTTGCCAAAGATGGTGTGACTGTTTTGGGACTTCTGATTTGGTTGTTTTATCTTGACTGGCAATTAACACTGATTACTTTTGTTACCATTCCATTAATCGCCTGGTGTGTAAGGGTTATTAATAAGCGTATTCGCCGATTAGTTACTAAAAGTCAGAATGATCTTGGTCAGGTCATGCAAATTTTGTCTGAATCAATTGATGGTACAAGGGTTGTACGCATTTATGGTGGTGAACAGTATGAACAGAGTCGTCTGGAAAAAACCAATAAGGCTCTGCGTAGTCTTGCTGTCAGACGTCAGTCGTATACGTCTATTGGCAGTGCAGTAACACAGCTGTTAATTGCCACATCGTTATCAATTATTTTATATGTTGCTGCTAAAAGAGCCAGTCATGCAGGCTTTACTGCCGGTGATTTTATGTCTTTTCTGTCAGCTATGCTGATGATGTTTGATCCGTTAAAACGGATTACCAATATGTCCAGTGTTTTGCAGGCCGGACTGATGGCTGCAGCCAGTGTATTTCAATTTCTGGATGAACCGGAAGAAAAAAATCAGGGAAAAAAGCAGCTGATTGCTCCTATTGGAGATATTGTTTTTCAGAATGTAACATTGCGTTATCAGCATGCGGATAAAAATGCGATAGATCATTTAAACCTGACAATTAAACAGGGTAGTGTGGTTGCGTTAGTAGGGGAGTCTGGTTGCGGTAAAACTTCTACTGTAAATCTTATTCCGCGATTTTACGATACGACCAGCGGACATGTAAGTATAGGTGGTATAAATGTTGATGATTTTGAATTGAAAAATCTTCGTTCCAAAATGGCATTAGTTAGTCAGGATGTTGTTTTATTTAATGATACTATTGCGAATAATATTGCTTATGGTTCGCCACATGCTACAGAGGCAGATATTATTCAGGCTGCGAAAGCTGCTAATGCCTGGTCATTTATCACTAATATGCCTGAAGGATTAAAAACTGAAGTGGGTGATCAGGGGATGAAGTTGTCCGGAGGTCAGCGACAGCGTTTGGCAATTGCACGGGCATTGCTAAAAGATGCGCCTATTTTAATTCTTGATGAGGCAACTAGTGCTTTGGATACTGAATCTGAACGATTAGTGCAATCTGCCTTGGAGACACTAATGAAAAACCGGACCACAATTGTGATCGCGCATCGCCTGTCGACTATTGAAAATGCGGATAATATTGTGGTGATGCATCAGGGGAAAATTGTCGAGCAGGGTAAGCATGAAGACTTACTGGCAAAAAATGGACGTTATGCATTTTTACACCGGATGCAGTTTGGTGAAAACCGTAATTCAGCTGAAGATAAATCATTAAATTAACAGATTTAAGAATGTTTAAAATTGCCTATATTGTTTTTTATTTATTGGTTTATATGTTTGAAAAGTAGCAGAAATATTAGATTTTCAGTACTTTATTCATAATAAATTTATAAATAGATTGCTAACCGGATACTATGATTGTAGAAATAATGGTATCCGGTATTATATCAAATACATTAATTTCATTTAATTTGATCAATATCTAAAGCAAAAAGATTTACTCATATTCAGTATGATATAGAATTGTTTTTCAATAATTCGTTTAATATTCAATTTTGCAGAGTAAGTTCCGTTGGTTTATTTTTGCTGAAGCAGATGTGGTGTAATTGAATGTGCTGTAGTTAGTATTTTTTAAATACAAATTTGAGCCTACAGCATTTTTTTTAGAATATTTCAATTATATAACGGATATTTTCTGGAATGGCTGTCTGTTTAAAATATTGTTTATCCAGTTTGCAAAACTGTATTTTTTTATAATATCCGGATTGATGCTGACAAATGGTCTGGCCAGAAAGCTCTCTATTTTCTGTAAATCATCCGCATTCTTCCATATAAAAATGTTATCTGGATGATAAAAATCAAGATTTTTGATTTGTGGGTTATTGGTAATTAATTTCTTTTGGTAATATAACGCTTCAAATGTACGAAATGATAAACCATGATGAACTGGATTAACGATATCAATGAGTATATCTGCATTGTTGATATGCTTTAAATTGTCATCGAAGGTAATATTTTCAGGGATAAAATGAATTTCTTTGCAAGAATATAGTCCTGCTTTGCTAGCTTCAGACGGGCGAAATTTTATATTAAAATCTAGATTTATCCCGTATTTAATTAATGCATTTGCACAGGCTTCTATAGCTGCAATGCGACTATCTACATGTAGTCCGACAAAATAGGCAATGGTTCCGGTATGTGATACAGGTTGTGGCTGATACATATCAAAATAGAAATTACTGATTCCATTTAGCCGGTACTGCTGGTATTCCTCATTATGCAGATCTTCAGAATCGAATACATAAAAACGATCAAATAAGTTTATTGTCGGCTTTGTTTTAGGAAATCGTCTGATTCCATTCCACTGATAAGCAACAAAATCGTTTTTTGTATGAATTTTTAGCAGTTGTAAGGCTTCTATAGGAAATAAGTCTGGGCGTATAACCAAAGTATAGTCGTAATGACGATTGCCTAATAGCTTTTTAATATTTGCCAGTAATTTCTGATTGTACATTTGTTCTTTCAGATATGCTTTGTATGAACAATCTGAAAGAAAAATTTTTCGGGCTGTATGAATCAGGTGCGATTTCAAGTTAGGATAATAAAAACTGGAATCAACTTGCTTCTTCAATTCCTCTGAAGTGCTGTTTATAAAGATAACTTTAAAATTATGGTATTCTAAATGCTTTTGAATGGCAGCAGCGAAGTCACTATAGCTTGACATTGCCAGAATAATAGTTGGTTGCGACATTGTTAACTTAATTTTATGAAATCTGGTATTCTCGATAACTGTAAAGTTGAAATAGTGTAACTATTATCAGATCAGATAGCTATTTTAGCAGTTTATACCGGTGAGTGTATCAGGATACTGGTTTTATCTATGAATGGCAGACATATTTTAGCTATAATTTATAGATAATTTATGACTAAAGTATGTGCAGGGCTAATCAATGCTCAAAATTTTTTTAATTAATCTTGAACGCCGTCCGGATAGATTAATGTTTGTTAAACAACAACTGGAAAATCTGAATATTGCTTTTGAAAGGGTAAATGCAGTTGATGGCAATTGTTTAACTGATGAGCAAAAAGCCTTTTTTAACCAGAAAAGATTTGCACTGGAATGTAAACGTAAGGCCGTTAATGGAGAAATTGGTTGTGCCTTATCCCATCAGACGGTATGGCAGAGAATGATAGATGAAAATATACCCTATGCTCTGATTCTGGAAGATGATGTTCAGCTTAAACCTGAACTGGTTTCTTTGCTGGCTGATGAAAAAAATTTTCAGTCTTTTGATTTTTTAAATCTGACTTTAAAAAGACCTTTTTACGATATTGATGTTGCGGCAGTTAATTCTTGTATTGCGCATGAACAGTTTGTCCGGCCGCGATTCTGGCAATTGGTAAGGCGCAGATTATGGCGCTTTATGGAAAGTAAAGCTATTGTCCGGTGGAAAATTTTTCGTTTACATACGCTCTGTAATCATATGATTGCCTGTGAATGTGATATCGCTCCGTCATTGGCATGTTGTTATATTGTATCTTTGCAGGGAGCTAAAAATATGCTGCAGGCAAGTAAAAATCTCTTTTATCCTATTGATAAGGTCTGGCATTATAGTGGTGGCCGGCTAAAAGAGGCTTTTTTGGTTGAGCCGCTGGCATTTCAGAATCTGGATTCAGATATTCCTCATCGTGTGCGTTTTAAACTTACTTTGGGACAAAAAATTAAAAGATTTTTTCTTAAGGGGCGGCATTGGCGGCGTCATTTTGATGTTGTGAAAATGTATGGATGGACACGTTTATAATAAATGTATGTTAATCACTGAGAATAATACTAATGGTTAAACTGGGCAGAGAATATGCATGGCGAGCCAAGAATCGTAAAGTTGTGGTTCCGCTGGCACGGGTTGTTACTGATGAGATGAAAGCATCAGCAGATGATGCGGTAACAGTTGTAGCCTATCATACAGATGATGAATTTTATACGCATGAAGCCAAACGTATGTGTGCTTCTGCTGAACGTTTGGGTATCAGGGTTAAGACAACTACTATTTCTAGTCAGGGTGGGTGGGAAGCCAATACGTCGTTTAAAGCAGCTTATTTGCTTCGTGAACGTGATATAGTCAGCGGACCGATGCTGTATGTGGATGTTGATGCGGTTTTTCATGTTTCTCCGTTAAAATATCTTGCCAGTCTGGATTGTGATATTGCCGTGTATTATGATTTAGGAGATGGTCATTTAGTATCTGCAACTCTTTTTTTCCAAGATACTGAGGCTGCAAGACACTTGCTAGCTGAATGGAACCGGCAGTGTATAGCACATCCGGAAATCTGGGATCAGGAGGTTTTACAATCTGTCATTGCTGCTGATCAGGCATCTGACAATCCTCGTTATAAAGTTTTTCATTTGCCTGTTGGCTTTTGCTGGATATTTGATCGTGAAGACAATCTTCGTGCACCTAAACAGCAGGTTTATATCGAACAGTTACAGGCGGCCCGTGTGGTTCATGAAAATCTGAGAACCAGCGGGAAGCTGTTTTCAATACGGAAAAGTAAAGTACAGCGCCGCATGGATCGGATACGAGAAATTGAGGATGTTCTGTTTCAGCAAAAATCTGATGATTAATTATAATATCTGTGGTGATACAAACAGATGATTTCTGCTCTAGTAATTAATCTGGATCATTCATTTGAGCGATTGGAATTTCAGCGCAAACAACTGATTCATTTGCAAATACCTATGCAGCGCCTGTCTGCTGTTAATAGTTCGGATATTCTTGGTGAACAATATGAACAATTAGCAAATGGCTGGGAGCGTAAATTGCGTCCGGCTGAGGTGGCCTGTTTTTTAAGCCATAAAGCTGCATGGCGATATGTACTTAATACCGATAAACCTTGGTTGATTCTTGAAGATGATGCTCTATTATCGCGTAAAACAGCAGATATTCTTGCTGCGTTAATTCCTCTGGCAAATGAAGTTGATTATGTAAATCTGGAAACGCGCCATCGACGTAAATGGATAAGTAAAAAAGCTTTTAATTTAATTGATGGTTATGAATTACGCCGGTTATATCAGGATCGGACGGGTGCCGCTGCCTATGTTTTATTTCCTTCCGGGGCACAGAAGCTGTTAAACAGAGCTAAATATTCGGCACCGGCGCTTGCCGATGCTTTTTTATGTCGTTCATATGATTTGAATGCCAGACAAGTGTATCCGGCCGCTGCAATTCAACTGGATCAGTGTATTAATTATGGTCTGGAGCATACAGAATCTTTTATTTCTACTATCACTCCTGAGAATAATCTGAAACCTCATGCAAACGATATTTATAGTAACGTATGCTTTAAATATCGTCGTCTGGCAGCACAAGTTCGTATGGGATGGAGACAATTGTCTGTGCTGCGGTGTGCGCAACGTATGCTGGTGCCAATAATAAAAAGTGATTTTGAGGAATAGTTGTGTGGATGGAGTAAAAAATAATTATGCAGGTACAGATAAGGTAGATTTAAGTATTCTGATTCCTGTATTTAATGTTGAATCGTATCTTTCCGGATTGCTGGATGCTTTATTTCCGGATTTGACTGCTTTAACTGAAGTTATATTTTATGATGATTGTTCACCGGATAATTCACTTAGTGTGATTCGCAAATATCAGCAGAGTTATCCGCAAGTGAATATTCGTATACTGTGCGGAAAGAAAAATCTGGGTATTACTCAGGTTCGCCAGTGTCTGTTACAGGCCAGTCATGCTGAATATGTTTGGTTTATTGATTCAGATGATTTGATTGAACCGCAAGCGGTACGGCAGATAAGGAATATTCTGGGTGAGTATCGTCCGGATGTAGTACTGTTTGATTATGATGTATTTTTTGATGGTAGCGGTAAAGTTAAATATCATGAACATTTATCTGTTACTCCTGTAAATACATTATTGCATCAGAATAGCGGTGAGTTATACCGCCTTGCAATTATGGATGGTAAACATTATTTCTGGAATAAAGTTTTCCGGCGTACTTTGGTAACAGATTCGTGTGATTTCACTATACCTGCCTATGAAGATATTGCGAATACTCCGATTATTCTGAATCAATGTCAGACTTACTTTTATTATCCGCAAACTTTAGTACATTATCGTATCTGGCCGGATTCGATTGTGCAGAAAATGAGTCTGAAACAGGTATATGGTATCAGGGCTTATCTGAAACAGGCTGAATATGCAGATAAAGTGGTCGATGATAAAAAGTGCTGTGCTTATTTATTATATAAAGCTCATCTTTATTATTTCAGGTTGTGTCGTAAACTCAGAAAAATGAATCTTCCGGAAATGGAAAAAGCTGATATTTTGCTTTTGGCTAAAGAGCTATATGCACAAAAACAGTTATCGACTTGCGCAACTGTTTCGTTATTAGTACGTACGGGTATGTGGGACAAGGCGGCTAAACTGATAGTGAAATCAGGTTTAGCCCGATTCTCATGCAGGTAAATATTTTCTGTTCAGATTGCAGTTATTTTACCTTCGGTAATCCACTTATAAATTAGTTTTTTTTCATCATCCCAGTTATGCCCCGTCCAGCCTTCACTGGTGAAATTATGTATATAAATTTGTTTTTCCGGATAATGCTGACAAATGTAATCAATGGCCAGTAAACCAGTGCTTGGTTGGCGAAAACCCAGTGTATTGGCACAGTGCTGATAAGTATCTGTAGGTATCGTGTTTATTTGGTATTGATCCAGATGAGAGTGTTTAATCCATTTAGGAAAACGCCATATATATTTTATTCGTTTATGTAAAGGAATATTCTGATATCGTCCCAGACAAATATCTTTTGTGGTATATCGGAAAAATATTTGTGTGTCAGGTTTAAAAAACTGATGGTCAATATTCAGATGTCTGATTTGTGTGTAGCCATTGGCAATAAATACCCAGTCGGCCATAAGTGTACAGTTTGGATTGGGGGTGTTAAAGCGGACTACGATATCGTCTTCATGAATTAATCCGGCAATAGAATTTTGTTCGTCAGCATTGCCAATGATGAAGAATTTACTGTGTGCTTGTACGATTTTCATAATAGTAATTTTATTGCCAATAATTTTTTAACCATGGAGCCGGTAAAACTTTACGGTACCATTTTCCTCCACCTCCTCTGATGGCATCCGGAGGATTAACTTCGCCGTGAAAGATGATAATTTTGCCGTAATCCGGCTTTTCCGGTGGCTGCCATAGCGCATAAGGCATTTTTTTTAATATGTCATATTTATAGCTCAGACACCAGTTTTCAGGCCAGTAACTTAGTTTATGATTTTCGCGCACATACCATGATAAAAATGCCTGTTCATGACGAAATTGCTGACGAATAGTCTGGAAATGCTCGCGAAAATAGTTCATTAAATCTGGTAATGCACCAATCTGAAATCGGTATACTGAGCTATTGCCGACTTTTCGCCACGGCTTTTTCCAGTCACGAATAATCCATACTTCGTCCTGACGGCTGGAAGGATGTGTGAAGAAGCAGTCTATGTTATCGATTATGACTATGTCTATGTCAAGAAATAAAGCTGTACCGTGTAAACCATATAAATCTGCACTGAATGTTGTCAGTTTGTTCCAGCCACGTTCAGGCAGACCCTGAGGCAGATCAAGAGGTATCAGCGGATAACACTGAACAGCCGGATTGATGCCTTTAGCATCATCTGTCAGGCAAATCATGGTAAATGGTAGCGTTAAGTGGCGTTGCACCATGTTATAGAGGCGGTTGATGTATTCAGCATCATATTTTTGCCCCCATTTCATGCATAGTATGTAGTTTTGTGAAGCTGTGTCCATGGCATATTTTGTCTGGGCGGTTACTGGTGTGGGAGTATAGCATTTTAGATTTTTGTATAGTTTGATTCCATTGATTAAGAATAATAAATTGCTGATTGATTTTAACTGTTTTTCGCGATTTTATTGATTATTCGCTGTTTGTGTTCGTTTTAATGCTAAACTTATTATCTGCTAGGTAAACTGAAATGGTTTTCTGTTAAGGTTTAATGGTGTTGAAAAGACGGATTAAAACAGATTTTCTGATGAGAGATAATTTGCTGCTCACGGATTTATTGTCAGTTCTGATGATATTTTGTATCTGTTTTTAAATGTGTTTGAATCCGGCGATAACCAAGGATTGTGAATGAAGAAGCTTTTATGGGTATTATTTAAGAGTAATCTGATTGTACGTATGCTGATATGTATGATTATCGGCGCGTTTATTGCGGCGTTTTTACCGCAGTACGGGGTGAAACTGGAATTTCTGGGTAAGGTATTTATTCAGGCTTTACGTGCAGCTGCTCCGATACTGGTTTTTGTATTAGTCATATCTTCTATTGTTAATAATAAATTTGATAATGTTTCCAGTATTAAGTCAGTAGCCTGGTTATATGCTGTTACTGTTCTGATTTCTGCTGTACTGGCTTCTACGGTAAGTTTTTTATATCCGCTACAGCTGGTAATGGATGTACCGCCGATATCTGAAAAACCGCCGGAAGGTGTGGCAGAAATTCTTATGAATATTGTGCTCAAGTTTGTGGATAATCCGGTTGATGCACTGGCAACCGGTAATTTTCTGAGTATTCTGGCATGGTCAACAGCATTGGGTATTGCATTACGCCAGAGTAGTGAGGCAACGAAATCGGTGATTAAAAACTGGTCAGATGCCACTATCTGGGTGGTTCGCCTTGTTGTGGCAATTGCTCCTTATGGTGTACTTGGTTTGGTTGCTTCTCACTTTACGAGTGATGGTTTGGCTAAGCTGAAGAATTATCTTGAGCTGATTGGTGTATTACTGGGTCTGATGGTGTTTGTGGCACTGGTAATTAATCCGCTGATTGTATTTTTGAATTTTCGTAAAAATCCATATCCGCTGGTGTTTACCTGTTTGCGTTATAGTGGAATCACAGCGTTTTTTACCCGTAGTTCAGCAGCAAATATTCCGGTAAATATCCGCCTGGCTCAGCGTATGCAATTGCCGGAAGAAATTTATTCGCTGTCTATTCCTCTGGGTGTGACAATGAGTATGAATGGAGCAGCTATCACGATTACGACGATGACGATGGCTACTGTGCATACTTTAGGTCTGGATGTGAGCTTTATTCAGACATTGTTGCTGAGTATTCTGGCAACGGTATGTGCTCTTGGTGCTTCCGGTGTGCCCGGCGGTTCGCTGCTACTGATTCCGGTAGCATGCAGTATGTTTGGTATTGATCCGGCTATATCCGCTCAGGTGGTAGCAATCGGGTTCGTTATCAGTGAAATTCAGGACTCAGCTGAAACAGTTTTGAATTCTTCCAGCGATATGCTGTTTACCTCTGTGGTGTCACTCAAACAGCAGGGAAGAGATCCGAGTAAAATTGAGTTACTGCCGGAATAAGCCTGTATCATGATTGTGTATAGGCCGCTGTATAATTTATGCAGCGGTTTTTTATAAGCGGGCAGAGTATTCGTTTTCTGCGCATAGGACGAATTTGATTTATATCTGTTTTTCTTCAATGTGAGGAATTTATGGCTATTCCTGTTTCTATACTGAATCTGGTACCACGTCGGGATAAAGGTACTGCTGCAGCGGCTATACAGGATATGTTGCGTCTGGCACAGGCTGCTGAACAGTCAGGTTTTGTGCGTTACTGGATCGCAGAACATCATAATATGCCGATGGTAGTCAGCTCTGCCACTCAGGTATTGATTGGTCATACACTGGCACATACCCATAAGATAAGGGTAGGCAGCGGAGGAGTAATGCTGCCTAATCACAGTCCGTTAATGGTTGCAGAACAGTATGGCACTTTAGCAACCATTTATCCGCACCGGCTTGATTTGGGACTGGGGCGTGCGCCCGGTACTGACAGGGTAACAGCTGCAGCTTTGCGTCGGCAGTTAAATGATGTTTCATTACAGTTTGCTGATGATGTGGTGCAGTTGCAACGTTATCTGGGCGATGAGAATTGTCAGGGAATAGTAAAGGCCTATCCGGGTATTGGTACACATATTCCGCTCTATATACTGGGCTCCAGTACGGATAGTGCTTATCTGGCGGCCAAAATGGGGCTGCCATACGTTTTTGCTGCACATTTTGCACCGCGTTTTCTGGAAGAGGCCGCAGCGATTTACCGGGAACGTTTTCAGCCTTCAGCTCAGCTAAGTAAGCCATTTTTTATGCTGTGTTTAAATGTTGTTGCTGCGGCAACGGATGAAGAGGCTTATTACCTGCAAACTACGCAGTTTCAATCGGTATTGGGACTGGTTCGCAATAGCCGGGCGCCGTTACAGCCACCAGTACCTCATATGCACGGTTTATGGACTGCTGAGGAGGAAACTTATGTGCGTAACTTTACTGCCTGCACATTACTGGGTGCTCCTGATACTATTCGTCAGCAGCTGGAGGAATATCGCCTGCGCTTACAGCCGGATGAAGTAATGGCTGTGAGTTATATTTATGATATGGATAAATTACTTGAGTCTTATTATATTTTTAAGAGTGTGGCAGATATTGTCGGCTAATCTGTTAACTTGCCCATATTAAAACGAATTAATACCTGATAATAGGTATCTACCGGTCTGATATTTATAAATTTGATTGGAATTATTTGTTTCATATCAAATATTACTTGATTAATATTATCATTTTTACTGGTATTTTTGCGGTAAGATTACAATTATCTTTATAACGTAAGCAAATCGGGAGTATATGCATGAGCAACGATGTAATTAAGGTCTTTGTGGGTTGTGACCCGAATA
This sequence comes from Snodgrassella sp. M0351, assembly GCF_016100575.1. Lineage (NCBI taxonomy): Bacteria > Pseudomonadati > Pseudomonadota > Betaproteobacteria > Neisseriales > Neisseriaceae > Snodgrassella > Snodgrassella sp. M0351. The sequence goes on from NZ_JACFSG010000002.1 coordinate 191,937, forward strand.
ACTGTGATCTGGAACAGATGATGGTGGTGGATTACAGCATCCATAAACATACATCGCGGCCAGTGGAAATTGTCTGGATGCAGTTAAGTCATGACCCGGAAAGCCCCTGGTACTCTGATCCGCAATCTGGTGCCGGCTGGCATACTGAAAAATGGGCAACACCGTTTTCAGGTTTCCGCTGGGGTATTCCTGCTGCCTGCAACTATGAAGGCCGGGCTATTTATATGGATGCAGACATGATTATTCTGGCTGATTTAGCCGAACTCTGGGAGCATCCTATTAAAGGTGAAGCAATTGTTGCTGCCAAGGAAGTGCATGATCATGCCAAGGGCAAACGTTTTACCCGCTTGTGTACTTGTGTCTGGGATTGTGCGAAAGCTAAAGCTAAATTGCCGGAACAGGCTACGCTGCGTGCTGACCCTGATTCGCATAAGAAAATGATGGCTAAGTTTAAAGAGCATCCTGAATGGGTACAGGCTTATACAGCTGCATGGAATTGTGTCGATGGTGAAGGTATGCCGATCGAGCAGATGAAAATTTTGCATTATTCGGATATGGGTACCCAATTTAGCCATAAGTATTCAATCCCGCGTTTGTCTGCAGCTGGTCAGAAACATTGGTTTGATAGTGATATTCTGCCTCATCCGCGTAAAGATCTGGTTGAACTGTTTGACCAGTACTATCAGGAAGCTCTGGATGCCGGCTATAAGCTGGAAAATTATGCTGTGGAACCTTTTGGTGCTTTCCCTAAGGAATCTCAAGTAGGTTATGATGGCAATGAAGTTACCCGCCAGAAAAAACAAAAATCATTACTTTCACGTGTTTGGCATAGTCTGCGTGGGCGCGAATAAGTTATCAGTTAAATCTGATTACTGGTCATCTGCCAATCTGGCTAATGACCAGTTTTTTGTTACTGATAGGGGCAAAAATGAATGAATGTATGTATGCCTATAATTCAAATGGCATAATAATTACATTTCCAGCGGATCTACATCGATCAGCCAGCGTGTGTGCGGGCTGGTTTTTTCCAGATGCAATAGCCAGCTTTGCCATATTGTAATGCTGTGATGTAATTCGCGCCGGTTATGACTTTCCAGAAAGACCTGTGCCCGTTCATAACCGGCCAGCCGTGCCATTAACATTGGTACTGGTCCGAAAATACTGACACTGGGCGGTAAAGACTGTTGCTGTCCGATACCCTGTAATGCCTGTCGCAGGAGTTCCTGCGCTTCACGCATGGTTCTGGCGTCAGCACGAATAGCTGCCATATAGCTGAAAGGTGGCATGCCCAGTTCCTTTCTTTCCGCCAGTTCTGCTGTTGCAAAGGTAACATAATTTTGTGCAGCCAGCGCCTGATAAACTTTGTGTTCGGGTTGTCTGGTTTGTACCCAGACTTCGCCGCTGCATTCTGCTCTGCCGGCACGGCCGCTTACTTGCATCAATTCGGCAAACAAGCGTTCTGGTGCGCGAAAGTCCGCACTGTAAAGACTGTTATCTGCATTTAAAACAACAACCAGATTCAATTGCGGAAAATCATGACCTTTGGCCAGCATCTGGGTGCCAATCAGAACATCTACCTGCCGGTTAATGATTTTACTGTAAATATCTGACCAATCCTGCCGGTGGGCGGTGCTGTCGCGGTCTACCCGCAGAATACGTGCCTTAGGTAACAGATATTGCAGGTTTTCTTCTATGCGTTGTGTTCCTTGCCCGACAGCTGTTAAATCCTGATTACCGCATTCCGGACAACAATGTGGAATACGCTGGTGAAAATCACAGTGATGGCAGCGCAGCTGACCGGCATGCTGATGTAAAACCATCTTGGCCGAGCAGTTAGGGCAACCGAAAGTATGCCCGCAGGCGGCGCAGAATAAAGCCGGAGCAAAGCCGCGACGGTTCAGATAGACCATACTTAAGCCACCATTGGCAAAATTGGTCTGTAATTTTTGTTTGATAATGTCGCTCAAACCATTATCCAGTGGTAACCGGCGAATATCTACCAGATGAATTTGCGGTAATTGAGCACTGATATGGGCGCGTTCGCTTAATTGCAGTAGTTGATAATCTTTTTGCTGGGCTTTATACCAGCTTTCCAGAGACGGAGTGGCACTGCCCAGTACAATAGGACATCCTGCCTGCTGCGCACGCCACACAGCCAGATCCCGTGCCTGATAACGCAGTTCGCTTTCCTGCTTGAATGAGTAATCATGTTCTTCATCGACTACAATTAATCCCAGATTATGCATGGGAGTAAAAACAGCCAGTCGGGTGCCAATGATCAGTGCCGCCTGTCCAAGTGCCGCCTGAAGATAACTGGTTGTCCGTTGTCCGGAAGCAGTCTGACTGTGCAGCAGAGCAGTAATAGTATGTGGAAATCGCTGGCGCACACGCTGCAACAATTGCGGGGTCAGATTGATTTCGGGCAGCAGAAATAAAACCTGTTTGCCTTGCTGCAATATTTTGGCCATGATATCGAAATAAACTTCTGTTTTGCCACTGCCTGTAATGCCATATAACAGAAACGGAGCAAACTGGCCGAATTTATTCTGTACTGTTGTACTGGCAAGCAGTTGTTGCTGATTAAGCTGATGCTGGCTTTCCGGAATGCTGCCGCAGGCCGGAACTGAAGTAGTCTGTATCCAGCCTTGTAGTTGCCACTGATTAAGATAATGTGCAGCCTGTGAATGTATGGTCTTAAGTTGTTGTAATGTAGCAGATGTTGTTTGCAGATGTTGCCATAATGCATTTTGTTTGTGAAAGCGTGCCGGTGGAGGAGGCTGTTCATGCCCCAGAGCATTTAACGTGTAAATCACTTCCGGTCGGGGTAGTTGCAAGACTTCAGGCTGACGCAGTCCCTTCGGCAACGCTGCCATTACTGCCTGCCCGAGAGGATAGTGATAATAGCGGGCAGTAAAACTGAGTAATGTGCGCCAGTCTTCAGGCAATTGCCAGTCATCAGAAAGCACTGATTCTATTGGTCGTATTTTGCTGATATCAATTTCCGGTTCTACATTACTTTCCCATACTATGGCGGCCACCAGACGTTTGCGAAAGCGTACTGCTACCCGTGTACCGGCGGGCAGGGCTGTGGTATGGGCATAGGTAAGCAGTGAATACAGGGGCACATTCAGTGCCAGTTGATGGTAAATCAATGTAAGCAGAAATAAAAAAGGCAATGAAATGCTGATTGTAACTCAATTTGGCCAGCTTTTATCATTGCGCTGTTTATGCGATAATTTGTATTAATTTATTATTACGGGAATGATAGCGTGATGCAGATACTGGCAGCAGATGTTCAAGATTGTCTGGAACAGGTATTACATCAGTACAGCTAATTTCCGTAATATATTACCCGTTTGAAGACGGGTTTTTTTGTGCCTATTGATAAATGCTGAAGGTTAAATTATGGCTAATCCGCTGTATCGGCAACATTTCATTTCTATTAATGATTTATCTACTGCGCAGCTGGAATTTTTGCTGGCGCTCGCTTTACAGTTAAAACAGCAGCCTCAGGCTGATTTATTGGACGGACGTTTAATTGGTTCGTGTTTTTTTGAACCGTCTACACGAACCCGTTTGTCATTTGAAACTGCTATCCAGCGGCTGGGCGGTAAGGTTATTGGTTTTGCTGATGGTGCCAATACCAGTGCCAAGAAGGGAGAAACGCTTGCTGATACCGCCAGAATTATCAGTAATTATGCAGATGCAATTGTAATGCGTCATCCGAAAGATGGTGCAGCCCGGGTAGTCAGTGAATTTGCCCGGGTGCCTGTGATTAATGCAGGAGACGGTACGAATCAGCATCCGTCGCAGACATTGCTGGATTTAGTCACCATTTATGAGACGCAGGGGCATTTACAGAATCTTAAAATTGCTTTAGTTGGTGATTTGAAATACGGCCGTACTGTACATTCACTGGCGCAGGCTCTCAGTCGCTGGGGGTGTGAATTTATTTTTGTGTCTCCGCCAACTCTGGCAATGCCTGCTTATATCTGTGAGCAGCTGGATGATAATGGCGTACATTACCGGACTTCCGGCAGTCTGGAAGAAGCATTGGCCTGGGCTGATATTCTGTATATGACGCGTATTCAGCGTGAGCGGTTCGATGAACAGGAGTTTGCCAGAATCAGTGGTCATTTTAATTTGTGTGCGTCTATGCTCGGGCAGGCTAAACCGAATATGCGTATTTTGCATCCTTTACCGCGTGTGGATGAAATCCATGCAGATGTCGATGACAGTATTCATGCTTATTATTTTCAGCAGGCCAATAATGGTATGTATGCGCGGCAGGCTATTCTGGCGGCGATTCTGAATGAACATATTGATATAGTTGGAGCAAAAGGATAAACAATGATGAATCAGACCAGACTGAGTGTTGAGGCAATAAAAGATGGTACTGTGATTGATCACATCCCGGTAGGGCAGGGGCTGACTATTTTGCGCCAGTTTAAATTGCTGCATTCCGGTGATGCGGTTACGGTAGGGTTTAATCTGAGCAGTAAATCCACCGGCAGCAAGGATATTATTAAAATTTCCGGTCAGTATCTTGATGATGCTGCGGCTAACCGTTTGGCTTTGTTCGCGCCGCAGGCTACAGTTAATGATATTGAAAATTTTCGGGTAGTACGCAAACGTACACTGACTTTACCGGAAAGTATCAGTGAAGTGTTTCGTTGTCCGAACAGCAATTGTGCCAGCCATGGAGAACCGGTAAAGAGCCATTTTTCTGTTCGGGTGAGCCATGGCGAAACCCGTTTATGCTGTCATTACTGCGAAAAAACGTTTGCGCGCGAATCCGTGATTGAAGCTTAGCTGTTAATTTACCGGTCTGGTGATTTATAGTCCGAATGCTTCGGCATGAAAGCTGATGTGGCTTTCTATAAATGTACTGACAAAATAATAGCTGTGATCATAGTTTTCACGCAGATGATACCGAATGTTAATGCCTTTGGCTTTGGCTGCCTGAACGAAATCCTGTGGATTTAATTGCTCTGGATAGTATTCATCCCCGCTTCCCTGATCGATAAGAACTGGTAATGAAAACGGATACCGGCTGATCAGTTCGGTACTGTCATATGCCGCCCAGTCTTGCTGATTGGTTCCCAGATAGGTTGAGAATGCTGCCTGACTCCATGATCCGGCTACCGGATGGGCGATAGGAGCAAATGCCGATACAGCAACGTAGCGCTGAGGGTTTTTCAGGGCAATCATCAGCGCACCATGACCACCCATACTGTGTCCGCATAAACTACGCTGTTCGTTGACCGAAAAATGTTTTTCGATAAGTTCGGGCAGTTCTGTGACCACATAATCATACATCTGGTAATGCTGAGCCCATGGCTGCCGGGTAGCATTAAGATAAAAACCGGCTCCCTGTCCCAGATAGTGAACATCTGCATCAGCTACATCAGTACCGCGCGGACTGGTATCCGGCATAACCAGAACAATACCCCATTCAGCAGCAAAACGCTGTGCACCACTTTTCATCGAAAAATTTTCATCAGTACAGGTGAGCCCGCTCAGACAATACAGTACAGGCAGCCGGTAGCCTTGTAAGGCACGTGACGGAAGATAGACAGAAAATGTCATGTCACATTGATTGGAGTGACTGTAATGCCGGTAACGTCGTTGTTCGCCGTTAAACAGTTTATGGGTGGTCAGCAGAGTAATTTCAGCCATTTTAAAGGATCCGTATTGAGTTTATAACATGATGAAATACAGGCAATTACATTAATAATGTGTATGCACATACGCATATTATTAATAATAAATGACTATACGAATTGATTCGCCGGTATGCATCAGCTCGAATGCCTGGTTAATATCAGTCAGCGGCAATGTATGAGTAATAAATGGTGTCAACTCGATTTTACCCTGCATGGCTTCTTCCACCATCTGCGGCAGTTGTGAGCGTCCTTTAACCCCACCGAAAGCAGATCCTTTCCATACCCGTCCGGTAACCAGCTGAAAAGGGCGTGTGGCTATTTCCTGACCGGCACCGGCGACACCGATAATAATGCTTTGTCCCCAGCCCCGATGAGCGCATTCCAAAGCAGCACGCATCACTTCTACATTACCGATACACTCAAAACTATGATCTACGCCCCATTCAGTCAGATCAATAATTACCTGTTGTATAGGTTCTTGATAATCGTTCGGATTAATACATTCTGTGGCACCAAAATGTCTGGCAAGGGCAAATTTAGCCGGATTGGTATCAACAGCAATAATTCGTCCGGCTCCGGCCTGTCGTGCCCCCTGTACTACAGCCAGCCCGATACCACCCAGCCCGAATACGGCAACAGTATCACCTGCCTGTACTTTAGCAGTATTGTGTACTGCACCAATACCGGTAGTGACTCCGCAGCCTAGCAGACAAACCTGATCATGTCTGGCTTCAGGATTGATTTTAGCCAGAGAGACCTCTGCCACGACAGTATATTCGCTGAAAGTTGAACAACCCATATAATGGTAAATTGGTTTTCCCTGATAGGAAAAACGTGTTGTACCGTCAGGCATCAGCCCCTTACCCTGTGTTGCTCTTACTGCGGTACACAGGTTGGTTTTACCCGAACGGCAAAACAAACACTTTCTGCATTCGGCGGTATACAAGGGAATAACATGATCACCGGGTTTGACAGAAGTGACGCCTTCACCGACTTCTACCACAATACCGGCACCTTCGTGCCCCAGAATAACCGGAAATACACCTTCAGGATCATTGCCCGACAGAGTAAATGCATCAGTATGGCAAACACCGGTATGGGTAATCTTTACCAGTACTTCACCAGCCTTGGGCGGTGCAACGTCTACTTCAACAATTTGTAATGCTTCTCCCGGAGCAAAGGCAACTGCGGCACGAGATTTCATACTCTATCCTTTGAATTAATAAGCGCATGTATTCGGCTAACATAACGGGATTGCAGCAATAAATCAATTGTCAGATTCTTAATTGCCAGTCTGATAGTCTGAATATGAGACCAGAAAAGCTGTGCAGAATAAATATTCTGAGTATAAAAATCTGATTTATATTGATATTTTAATAAATTTTATTTGTATGCCAGTATGGATAGTATATTTGTATGTATAAATAAAATTATTAACCGGAAAGCGCCACTATCAAACTTAATCTATCGATAGTGGCGCTGACAGATGTGCAAGCATAAAAATCAGCCCGAAATGCTTGCTTTCCTTATTAGAAAATGCTAATAGCGTACTTATTATCTTTAAAACAAGGATTTTCCAAGCCAAATGTAGCAATTGCAGCTATATTTTGAGCATTTAATTTATTGATTTTTTAAATGCTCAATACTCTTTTATGGCGAAATCTGTTAGCTGTCTGGCAATTCTTTCCATCAACTGGCTGATAATTTTACGTTGTAATATTTTGGTGTAATAAGAAAGGCAAAGTATCAGGCAGCCATTAAGAAAAGCCAGATGAAAGGTGGCAGTCAGAGTGCCGCTGTTCATATTGGCTCCGGTACGAAAGTTATGCAGCTTGAAGTTTGGCGGTACGGTTATTTTGTTAATCCGGCCATTATTGGTATATATAAAAACCAAATCTTTTTGCAGATTTTGTAACGTTATCGGTGACAGCATTTTATTTGCTGCAACTGTTGCTTTGGCATCCAGAATATCTTGTTTAATTTGCTGTGCACTGGTGTAAATATCTCCGGAAATGGTAGTTATTGCCTGCTGAATTAAGCAGGTAAAGCTGTCTTCTATGTTGAGTATAGGATGACAGTTAATCGCAGTTAATATGGGAAATGAATCCAGCTTAAAAAAATCTGTATTGGTCTGTTGAATCAGGGCAGTCAATAATGAATTCATGGTCAGATTATGTCTGCTTGCTATTGAGCTTAATTTTTCAACAGTTTCTGCTTCAATTATGGCCGTATAGCTTGCTGTTTGGATTTCTCTGGCAGGATTACTCCACATTTTTACAGCTTGTTGATAATCAGGATAACTGTGCCCTGTTTTATTTGCAGAACTAAAACCTGAATTTTCTGGAGATATATTTCCGCCAATAGTTTTATCAGAAAAATTTTGTGCAGACAGACGTAATATTTCAGAAAAAATCTTCAGACCGGCTGTGGCGTCTGCAATGACGTGAGCCAGTGTCAGTATCAGTAAGTGGCGATTAAAATTATCCTGACTCAGCATGGTCAATCTGCATAATTGCTGATGGATATCTAACGGATCATTTACCTCTCTTTCCAGCAATTCATCAAAACAGCGAACATCATTTGAGGGTAATTCCGGTACGGTAATGACGGTGAATATTATGGGAAATGATAAAGAGGATTTAACCAGATGCCATTGACTTTCCTGTAGAAGAATTTTGGATGCCAGTGCCTCATATTGCTTTTGGATAATTTGTAAAGCCCGCTCTACTCTGCTCGGTTCCAGTTTACCTTCAACCTCCAGAATTAAAGTAAATTGTGTTGTTCCTGAAAAATTAGTATGCAAATTTGCCATACCACTTTCCAGCCTGTTCAAGGGGCGGATAAAATTTAACGCCTCTGATTGACTATCAGAGATCTGAGTGCTCATTTTTTATTTCCTTTATATTGACTTGAATAAGTTAAGAAAATCGATTAATAATTTTTTTTAAAAAAGAAATCGATAGGAAAACACAAATTTAAAATAAGGTAAGTCTAATACTGTTACTTTATTTATTTTTTTAAATCTTATTTTATTTTATGGATAATTTGCTATTAAAGTATTGTATATGTAGATATATTTTACATTTTATTGAAATGGTAATGCCTATTAAGCAACACTATTAGTAATATATAAATAAAATAAATTTATCTGTAATAGGCCAATTATTTATTAACATTAATAGCGAAGTAAGCACGCATATCTGGTAAGTAATAAGACTGTACGGTTTTTCAGCAGAATTGATAGACATTTAATATTATTTTTTTATAGCGGATTTCCGTATATATCTTACTCTCCCGGTCATACTGGCTATTTCTGTACAGGCAATAAAAACTTGATTTACTGTTTGATGCTTATTATCTGAATTTTTATATGATTTTAGCATATTTAAATGTAAAAATATTCTTTAATAAGCATAGAGTATACAAAAAACAATAATTACGCCTTTTATAGTATATTGGCATATTATAATCAAACATTTTGTGATTGGTTTATGACTGAAACAAACTTTAAATACCTTGTTTGATTTAAAATCTATCAGAGGATAATGCGGTTAATCAGCTAAATGATCCCATACTGGTTTACAGATAGGTGGTAGTTCAGGACAGCAGCCGAGCAGGCCACCACCAAAATCACCATCACGATGAAAATCACTGCCACAACTGGCTAAAAAATCGAATTGTTGTGCCAGTAAGGCATAGTTCAGTCTATCGTTCAGATTAGAACGCCCACTATGCACTTCAATCGCTTCGCCACCACAAGCCTTAAAATCACTGAACAGATTACGGCGTGCAGTAGCAGACAGCTCATAGCGCATTGGATGCGCAATAACCGCAATCCCGCCGGCATGTCGGATAGCGGTAACAACCTCAGCCAATTCTGCCCACTGATGTTTAACACTGCAGGATTTACCGTCACCCAGATATTTGCGAAATGCATCAGCTTTTTTATTCACATGGCCGGACCGGACTAAAAAATCAGCAATATGCGTACGTGTCACCATATCTATATTCGTAGCAAGTGCCAGTGTGCCTTCATAAGCATCAATAATTCCTTTTTTAGCCAGCTTATCGGCAATGGCCTGTAGACGCTGTAAACGGCCGCTGCGAAGACGTCCGAGTAAAGTTTGTAATACTTCATCTTCCGGAGATATATTCAGACCGACAATATGTATAGTGCGTCCGCGCCAGCTTACTGAGATTTCCGCCCCGTTAATCAAAGTGATTCCTGACTGCTTAGCCTGTGCATGCGCGGCGGCCAGACCTCCGGTATGGTCATGGTCTGTTAATGCCAGCAATGTGCAACCATTAGCAGAAGCACGCAGGACAACTTCGGCCGGCGTCAGTGCGCCATCAGAAACCGTGGAATGACAATGTAAATCAATACTCATGAGCTTTTTTCGTTATTGGAAGATGATGCGGACAACTGTGCCTGCATCGCTTCATATGCAGCTTTTTCGCGGTAATAAATTTGCCAGACACAGGCATCACCACAGTCACTATTGCAGCATTCCCAGTCTTCCGGTGGTACTGGCGGAGTTAATAATTCCGGTGTGCTCATAACTCACTATTAATGACATTGATTTCACTGTCACACAGCCGGATACTGTCTCCGGCGACGATTTTCGCGGTTTTACGGGTTTCCGGCTGCTGATTGCGCAGTACTTTACCTTCGGCAATCAATTGTTTGGCTCTGCCTCCACTTTCTGCCAGCCCGGCCAGTTTGAGCAGATCACATAATGCAACATGCGGATGTCCGGCTAAGTCAAATTGCTGTTTCATCTGTTATACCTTTCCATAAATAGCTATTGTAGCTATTATCAGCGTCGAAGAGGATTTTGTTTTATGTATTGGTTACGCTATAGGCATAAAATATGCTATGGTTTAACCAGAATTAACCGGAGATTTGCCGTGGATACACTTAGCTGGTTATGTCAGCTGATTGCTTTTGATACCACCAGCCGTCAGAGTAATCTGGACTTGATTAATTATGTGGCCGATTATCTGGAGAGCCGTAAACTGTCGCCATGGCTGGCACATAATGAAAAGGGGGATAAAGCCAATCTGTTTGTCACTATCCCGGCTGCTGATGGCAGTACTTCCGGTGGGATAGTACTTTCCGGTCATACTGATGTTGTGCCGGTAGACGGGCAAAAATGGTTATCAGATCCGTTTGCAGCAAATATACGCGATGGCCGCGTATATGGTCGTGGCAGTAGTGACATGAAAGGTTTTATTGCCAGCGTACTGGCTACGGTTCCGGATATGCAGAAGACAAAGCTGAAAGTCCCATTACATATTGCTTTGTCTTTTGATGAAGAAGTCGGCTGTCTCGGTGCACCGGTGATGCTGGCTGAGCTGGAAAAAAGAGGTTTGCAGCCGCAATCCTGTATTGTTGGTGAACCTACATCCATGCGAATGGTAGTAGCCCACAAAGGGATCCATACTTTCTGTTGTGAAGTACACGGTAAAAATGCTCACTCTTCGCTCACACCTGATGGTGTGAATGCAATTGAATATGCAGCCCGTCTGATTGTGTTTATCAACCAGCTGGCTCAGCAATTACAACAGCGGGCTGATTTGGATCATGCTTTTGATGTCCCGTTTGCTACTGTTTCAACCGGCCTGATTCGTGGCGGTACTGCTATTAATATTGTGCCGGATTATTGTACCTTTGAATTTGATTATCGTAATTTGCCGCATATGACGGTAGAAGAGCTGACTGAACCGATTCGGCAATATATTGCAACGACCCTTTTACCCGCTATGCAGGCAGTGGTACCGGAAGCATCAATTAAGCTAACCCATAATGTACAGGTACCTGCTTTAAATGACGCAAATAATCAGCAGCTGCATGCATTGATTACTCAACTAGTGGATAATAAACAACAAGCCAAAGTGGCCTATGCGACTGAAGGCGGCCAGTTTCAGAATAGCGGTATCAATACTGTTGTATGTGGTCCCGGTAGTATTACAGTGGCTCATAAGGCTGATGAATATATAGAACTGGAGCAGCTTGAACGCTGTGATCACTTTTTACGCAAACTGATTCAGGTGCAAAGCTTATCATTTACTTGATACGGTATTATCAAACTCTGCGCTGTTTTATATATAAAATGTTTAGGATTAACTGAAGAACAGGAAAATCAGATGGCAACCAAAAAATTTCTCTCTGCAGGGATATTGTTATTATCACTGATATTATCAGTGATGACTGTTCAGGCGAATGGCGTAAACGTTTATATGAGTGCTATTAATATGAGTTATGCGCGTTTTAATTCAGCGCAAACAGTCGCAGATGCCAGTAAAGCTCTGGCCAGTATGCGGGCTGCTGCCGTGGCCGCTAAAGCAAAAAAACCTTCCGGTCTGGAAAATGCTGCACCGAATAATCCAAAATTGAGAGCATACTATGCTGAGATGGATAAATTGATTGCAGAAATTGATAAAACCAATAATCTGGTTAAAGCGGGAAAAATGGTACAGGCTAAGGCAGAAGGTAAGAAAATATTGCAATTACGTGATGAAGGGCATAAAGCGATGAGGCAATAAAAGATACTAGGGCGGTATAGCAGTAAAAACGATAGTCCAGAATGCAAAAAGCCTGGTTCCGCCCCTTAAAAAGCTAAAGAACCAGGAAACATAGACAAATAAACTAACTGATAGATAATGACCGGAAACAATGAGTCTGTACGGACATTATCTTAAATTTTTCAGGCAATCCTTTTTTTGCAACATTTCTTTATCCCCTTTCTACAATCAGATAATTGTAGCTATTAATACAAAAAATATACTAAATGCAATAAATATAATATATTATAAAAACTAACTATCTCATTACTGATTATAATACTCAATTAACTTTGCTGTCAGGCTTGGCTGAGTAAATAATTACTTTTTTAGGGCGTTTCAGTTTATATCTGATAAATAAGCGTATATCAGAACCAAAGGTGTTGTTTTCACGCAAATTAATATGACAAAACTCTGGTAAAACCTGCTTATTGGTAATTGGAGCCATCGCTGGCGGAAACAGGCGTAACATATACGCTTCCAAATGGCGGCTTTCCGCCACAAAAATAGTCATAAACACTGCCTTTCCTGATTATTCTAATCAAACCGCTATGCGCTTCCAGACGCATCTGGCGGCAGAAGAATGGCAAGGCTGGAAGACCGTTAATCAGAACCGGCAGGCATAAAGCCTCCCTGCCATTGTCTACCATCGAAAAGGTATGCCAATGACTCGGTAAACAGAATATGAAAAAACCATAATGAAAAATATTAATGGTTTATCTGTCTGATAAAACAGCCTTCCAGAGCTGACCGTACTATTTAATACGGTATAGACATCATACTGGCGAGTAATTAAATTTGTCAAGAATGTGTTAATTAAATAATATAATCAGTAGTTAATGTAATATTTTATTTTTTTATTGTAATCATTAAAAAAACTATTTAATAAAATATAACATATTATTTTTTATATATATTTAGTATATATATTCTATGTATGCTGATATATTATGATATTAACATTTTTATTAGTGCTGTATGGCTGTTATTTGAATTTGAACATGAATTAGCTTAATCCCGCATTAATTCTTTATTTTTTATAAAAAATATATTTTAAAGCAGATTTGAAACAGTTTGCTGTCTTTCAAAAATAATCATTTAATGCAGTAGATATATTAATGATTTAGATACAGTTTTAATGCTATAGCTTTGAGTAGACCGTGATTTTATTAATGATAATGATGGAATTAAATTTGATTATGCTATATGTATTTTAAAACCGGAAAATCTAAGAATGAGCAAGTGGCCACGGTGTAGATAACCATGGCCTGCATACAATAATACTGTTATTGACGATTACTCAGCCAGAGCATAAATTTCGTCCAGATTACGCCATTTACCTTCAGCATCCATGCCATACCCGAAAACATAACGATTGGGAACATCCAGTCCGACAAAATCAGCCATAATGGGCTTTTCTTTGCCAATCAGTTTGTTGGCAAAAACAGCTGTAGAACAGCTGGCTGCACCCATTTCTAGTATCTGTTTTTTTACGGCTGCCAGTGTATGCCCCTCATCCAAAATATCATCCAGTACCAGAATGTGGCGTCCGGCTACCGCATTCTGCGGGGCACGCAGCCACTGATAATTACCACCTTTAAGCTTATCACCATAGCGGGAAATATGGATGTAATCAAAATCCAGCGGAAAACGCAGTAATGGCAGTAATTTTCCGGTGAAAACAACTGCACCACCCATCACCGGTAATACCAGCGGGTATTTATCACTTAATGCTGCAGTGATGTCCGCAGCCATTTGCTCCAGCCTGGTTTCACAGGTTCTGCGGTCAAACAATAAATCTGCTTTATCCAGCATTGCCTGAGTTTCGGCGCGTCTGTCAGTTACATCAATTATGCTCATTGGTATTGTCCATGTGTATCCGGGTAAATAAAACCGTATGTCACTATTAACTGACCACCAATATGCTCAGAATAGATGCAGGTAGTGTTGTCTACGGTTTAATTGAGTAAATTTGTGCTGCTCTGGTGATTTGGCAGCACTAAGACGAATGTGTTTTGATTGTTTAAACCAGAATATTAAAGGTAAATTATCCCAGAATTTTACTTGCAATACGCGAATTTTATGCTATTCCGGCCATTTCGGGCAGTCTGAGAACATGCGAGTAAAATAACTGGCTGGTTTATTAGAAAAATTTTCTGACGGCAAGAAATAAAGAAACACCATTGCTGTTATGCAGAATTAATCTGTTAACTACAATGGTGTCAAATGGTTGAATTATACCGGATGCAGGTAATGAATCTGCTGGTTACTGCTGCCGCGCCAGACTAGCGCCGGATCTTTCAGTTCCTGTATGAATTTACCGTCGATAAGGGTGTTGATTTCATTTACAATCTGCATTTGCGCCGGTGATAATTCTGCCAGTGTGTAGCCTGTCCATAACCAGATGTCTTTATGTTCGGTTTCCTGCCGTACCCGTCTGACCAGTTTCAGGATAGCATTCAGGTTATGCGGGTGCAGCGGATCTCCGCCGGTGAGCGACAGCCCCTGACGCACAATACGTTTGTCGTTAAGGTCGCTGATAATCAGCTCTTCCATCTGCTGGTCAAATGGCTTACCGGAATCTGTCCGCCATGTGGTGGCGTTATAGCAGCCCCGGCATTTGTGTTCACAGCCGGCTACGAACAGCGTACAGCGGGTTCCGGGACCGTTGACAACATCAACCGGATAATACTGATGATAATTCATACTTACAGTGCACCACATTGCTGACCAAGGTGTTTGACCCGTCGTTTGACTTCTTCCTGTTTGCCAGCATTAAACGGGCGGGAATCCGGACTGCCCAGATAACCGCATACACGTCTGGTAACGGATACCCGTGCAGGATCATGATTGCCGCATTTCGGGCAGACAAAACCTTTGCTGGTACAGGAAAATTCACCGCTGAATCCACAGTCGTAGCATTCATCGATCGGTGTATTGGTTCCGTAATAGGGGACATAATGGTAGCTGTAGTCCCATACGTCCTCTAATGCTTTAAGATTGTGCTGTAAATTCGGATATTCCCCGTAGCAAATAAAACCGCCACTGGCCATTTTCGGATAGGGTGCTTCAAAATCGATTTTATCGTAAGGATTAACCTTTTTCTCAACATCCAGATGGAAGCTGTTGGTATAGTAACCTTTATCGGTCACACCATTGATAACTCCGAATTCGGCAGTATCAAGCCGGCAGAAGCGATCACACAAGTTTTCACTGGGTGTGCTGTACAGGCTGAAACCATAACCGGTTTCAGCTTTCCAGCGGTCGGCAGTGTCACGCAGTTTTTGTACGATAGCAATGGCTTTCTCGCGCAGGGTTTCGCTATCAAAAACATGTTTTTCGGTACCATACAGGGCATTAATGGTTTCGTGCAGACCGATGTAACCTAGTGAAATTGAGGCACGGCCGTTTTTGAATATTTGAGCTACTGAATCATCGGCATTCAGACGTACCCCGCAGGCACCCTCCATATACAGAATCGGAGCTACTCTTGCTTTGACATTTTCAAAACGGGCAATGCGTGTCATCAGTGCTTTGCGGCACAGTTGCAGACGTTCATCCAGTAACTGCCAGAAACGTGTTTCATCATATCTGGCTTCTATGGCGATACGGGGCAGATTCAGGCTGATAACCCCCAGATTGTTCCGTCCTTCATGGATTTGCTCCCCGTTTTCTTCATAGACACCAAGGAAACTGCGGCAGCCCATCGGGGTTTTGAAGGAACCGGTAACAGCGACAACCTGATCATAGTTAAGAATATCCGGATACATACGTTTGGAAGCGCATTCCAGAGCCAGTTGTTTAATATCGTAGTTAATATCATCGGCTTTGTGGTTAATACCATCTTTTATGCTGAATACCAGTTTGGGAAAAACGGCTGTTTTGCCATTTTTACCAAGGCCTGCGAGGCGATTGCGTAAAATAGCGGTTTGTATCAGCCGGCTTTCCCAGCTTGTGCCCAGCCCAAAGCCAAAGGTTACAAAAGGAGTCTGACCATTGGCCGTATGCAGGGTATTAACTTCATATTCCAGTGACTGAAAGGCGTCATAACACTCTTTTTCAGTACGTGCGCGTGCATAGTCGTTTGCATTGGCAATCTGCCATTCAGTTGCTACTGCCAGATGTTTGTTGTAGCTGGCACGAACAAAGGGAGCCAGTACTTCATCAATACGGTTGATGGTGCTGCCGCCATAAATATGGCTGGCTACCTGTGCAATGATCTGTGCTGTTACCGCAGTGGCAGTGGCAATTGATTTCGGCTGCTCGATTTCGGCATTACCCATTTTGAAGCCGTTAGTCAGCATGCCTTTCAGGTCAATCAGCATGCAATTGAACATCGGGAAAAAAGGCGCATAATCCAGATCATGGTAATGGATTTCACCCCGTTCATGTGCCAGTACCACATCGCGTGGCAGCAGGTGCTGTTGTGCATAGTGCTTGGCGACAATGCCGGCCAGTAAATCGCGCTGTGTCGGAATAACTTTACTGTCTTTGTTGGCGTTTTCATTAAGCAGACTAAAGTTGGTTTGTTCAACCAGACCCTGAATTTCACGATTTAGACGACTGCGTGATTCACGTGCCACATCGCGGGAATGGCGGTATTCAATATACGCACGGGCCAGTTCCTTGTACTGTCCGGCCATTAACTGGTCTTCAACAGCCTGCTGGATATCATGAATATCAATATATTCACGCTCGGCAAGATGACCGGCCACACTTTCTGCCACCTGATGGCAATAATCGATATCGTTAATCTGTACTGCTTTGGCTGCTTGTTGTATGGCTTCTTTGATGCGGGCTGTATCAAAAGGTACGTGACAACCATCTCTTTTAATTACAATGGGTTTCATGCTGATTATCCTTCTGCTGCCTGTAATAACCGGCAGCAGTTACTGCATTGTTATTAAATAATAACAATTTGTCTGATCACAGTGCTTATATGTAAAAATACTATATTTAGTGTTTAAATGCTGTTGTTGCGCTTTTTTTTACTATATATGGGATTTGTATGATGAATAAAGCAGCATTTTTCACATTTATTTGATATAGCGCATCATTCATGGTTGACATGGCTATTTATTATAGATAAATCATTGGTTTATATTATTGAAAACAAAGTGTAAAAAATGGTCATTTCTTGCCTGCAACTGAAATGCTGATATCTGTAACCAGCTCGTCTGAAATCTCTGTTAGAAGGTAACAGGTCTGAATTAGATAATTTTATTTTCAGTAATATGCTTATTGTCATTATCAGATGATTGCTATGCAAGTAGCCTAAGTTAAATCAGATGGGGATACTTATAATTGACAACCGGGTAAACAATACAGTTTGCCATCGGTAATGATAGTGAATCTTATATACAGATAAATTTGAACATGGTAGGTGCCTGATAAATGCAGGAATGCCTATCAGGCGAAATTGAGCTGCTATGCTTTTATAAATGTGCAGACAGGTGATGGCTGTAAAAACGCATACAGCCAAACTAATCAGTTGGATTGGTAAATGAACCCTAGAATAGATGCGATAAATTACCAAAAAACAAATAAAAAATAACAATCAGATAATGGCAGGATACCGGCAGCAGAATGCCCGCATTACCGGACATTCTCATGCACATAAAGTAGGCAAAATCAGGTGTTATTTTGCCGATAATCACCTGTTATGAAAAACTATTTGCTTTGCTGGTATAAAGGCAGAATCATGACCGGATAAGCAAAGATAAAAGGTATAAAAATAAGTGATTTATGAGCAGAATCGCAGAGACGCTTTGACTGCTACTGCGCCCATTTGCGACACAGAGCCAGAATATCTGCACCGAAATTTCTGATTTTACTTTCACCTAATCCATAAATATGGTTTAAATCAGCCAGTGTGGCCGGCGGATGCCGGACTAAATCCTGTAATGTCCGGTCGGCAAAAATGGTATAGGCTGGTACATTGTTTTTGCTGGCGCGTTCTTTACGCCAGTTGCGCAGCGTTTGCCACAGACGTTCTTCGCGTTCAGTACGCAGCCAGGTATCAGTATTGCGATTGTTGCGGGTTTTATCATGCTTCAATGGTCGCAGCCAGACCTGTTGCTGGTTTTTTAATACTGCCCGTGCCTGCTCAGTAAGCTGTAATGCCTGATTGGCTATATCAACATTCAGATACCCTGACGCAACGCATTGCCGTACCACTGTACGCCACTCTTTAACTGTTAATTCACTGCCTATACCGAAAGTAGATAAATGCTGGTGTCCGCAGCGTATTACCAGGTCTGTTTCGCGACCGCGCAAAACATCAATCACATGTCCGGTAGCAAAACGCTGTTTTACCCGATACACGCACGAAAGTAATTTTTGTGCCAGTACAGTGCCGTCAAATCTGCTGGGCGGATCAGTGCAGTTGTCGCAATGTCCGCAGGACTCACCTTCCTCTCCGAAATAACGCAGCAATAGCCGGCGGCGGCAGTCTGCAGTCTCACAAAAGGCCAGCATGGCATCGAGTTTTTGTAAATCAATGCGTTTTTGCGCTTCATCGCGCTCAGCAAGCTCAATCCGTTCGCGCAATAGTACCCAGTCATTCAGACCATAACACAACCAGCTGGTAGCAGGCAGGCCGTCACGGCCGGCACGCCCTGATTCCTGATAAAAATGTTCAATGCTGGCAGGCATATCAAGATGGGCAACAAAACGTACATCCGGTTTATCTATACCCATACCAAATGCTACTGTTGCTACAATAATAATGCCATCTTCCTGTGTGAAGCGGCGCTGATTCCGGCTGCGTATTTCCCAGTCCAGTCCGGCATGATAGGGCAGGGCGGTCAAACCGTTTTCGCTTAGAAAAGCAGCAATATCTTCCACACGCTTGCGTGACAGACAATACACAATACCATTCTCTCCGGACATCTGGCTGCGGATGAATTGTAATAACTGTTTCTTGCCGTTGTTTTTTTCAATAACCTGATAGTCAATATTCGGGCGGTTAAAGCTGGAAACAAATAATCGTGCGTCTGTTAAATCCAGATAGTGCTGAATATCTGCTCTGGTGACATTATCTGCTGTGGCGGTAAGGGCAATACGCGGAATACCGGCAAATTCGTCTGCCAGAATGCTCAGTTGCTGATATTCAGGGCGAAAATCATGTCCCCACTGGCTCACACAATGAGCCTCATCAATCGCAAACAGGCTAATACGGGTGTTGTGTAAAAACTGTAAAAAACGCGGCATAACCAGACGTTCCGGTGCTACATATAATAGCTTCAGATGCTCAGCCGCGATTTCATCAGCAATACGCTGTATCTCTTCACCACTGGTGCCTCCGTGTACACAGGCAGCAGAAATACCATTGACATTCAGAGCTGTAACCTGATCCTGCATCAGTGCGATCAGTGGTGAAATCACAATAGCGACACCATCGCGCATTAATGCCGGAATTTGATAACATAAAGACTTGCCCGCGCCGGTAGGCATCAGTACCAGTGCATTATGACCGCTGGCTACTGTGTCGATAATTTCTGCCTGTTGTCCGCGAAATTCCGGATAGCCGAAAACATCGTGTAAAATTTGCTCGGCATGGGTCACAAAACACCTGTTACATTTAATCTGAAACGGGTATTGTACTGCAATTTACCTTTATTTCCGACAGTTACCTGATGGCTGTTGCAAGGAATTAGCATGAAAATCATTTATTTCCGTCACCTGATAACCAGTTTGGCTGTTTGTGCTATTCTGGCTGCATGTACTACCACCAATGTTCCGAAAGCCAGCGGCAGCTGGGTTGAGCTTGGTGTATCCGCCAGTGGTAATATCCAGTATGCGCTTGATAGCGGCAGTATTAAACGCCAGGGTAATCTGGTTACTTTCCGCGATCGCAAAACCGTTATCGACCCTAAACAGCAATATTACAGTAACACACCGGCTTATAAAACCGCACTGAGTACAACACAGATTGACTGTAGTCGTAAAATATTCCAGGTACTTGATGTAGAGTTGCTGGATGCGCATGGCGAACTGATCCGTCAGGATCATTTCGGTGAAACAGACTTGCGCCCGATGGGTATTACCAGTGGTTCAGCTTCCGAACAGCAATATCAGCATGTATGTGCACATTAATTCTAATTAAGATTAATTCTGATTAAGAAAGTTAGCAGGCATGAAAGTAAAATATAGCTTGTGGTTGATTTTAGGTCTGGCGGTTACGGCATGGGCTGAATCTCCTGCCGATGTAGAGTTACTCAGTGCTCAGAAAGCTTATCAGGCGGCACTGTCAGCACAAAGTGCCAGCCAGAGTAAAGCATTGCAATTGCAAACTCAGTTGCAATCGGCGCAGTTACAGCTGAAAAATGCACAGGATAATGTTACTCGTCTGCAAAATGATTTTAATCAGGCTGATGTTCAGCGCCAGCAGGCTGATGCTGCATTACAGGCAGCTGGTACCAGACTGGATGCCGCATGGCAGGGTGTGCACGGCCGTTAAAACAGACAGGCTGCAATAACTGCCGGGGTGAAAAATCTCTTTGCATTTTTACATGCCTGACAAATGGCAACAGCTCGCGTAAAATAGCACTATTTTGCTCAGGCATTGTTTCTTGAAAAAACAATGCTATGGAATCAACTGTTGTCAAATGAATTATCCGATTGAATACGATGTAATTGTGGTGGGCGGCGGACATGCCGGTACAGAGGCGGCTTTGGCCACTGCGCGTATGGGTGCGCAAACATTATTACTTACCCACAATATCGAAACTCTGGGACAAATGTCGTGTAATCCGTCTATCGGCGGCATCGGCAAAGGTCATCTGGTGCGCGAACTGGATGCGCTGGGCGGAGCAATGGCGCTGGCTGCTGATTACGGAGGTATTCAATTTCGTCGCCTGAATGCATCAAAAGGACCGGCAGTACGTGCAACACGGGCACAGGCCGACCGTATTCTGTATAAAGCAGCTATCCGTTCCATGCTGGAGAATCAGCCGAACCTGCAATTATTTCAGCAGCAGGTAGAAGATATTGTTGTGGAACATGGCTGTGCTGTCGGGGTAATGACGGCAATGGGTGTTATATTCCGTAGTCGTGCAGTGGTGCTGACGGCAGGTACCTTTCTGGCTGGTAAAATTCACATTGGTCTGGAAAACTATGCCGGTGGCCGTGCCGGTGATCCGGCTGCCCAGCGTTTATCAGGCTGCCTGAAAGAACTGAATTTGCCGCAGGGACGTCTGAAAACCGGTACCCCGCCAAGAATTGATGGTCGCAGTATTGATTTCAGCCAGCTTAAAGAACAGCCGGGCGACAATCCGGCACCAGTATTTTCAGTACGTGGCAGCCGGGAGATACATCCGCAGCAGATTTCCTGCTGGATTACTCATACTAATAGTCACACCCACGATATTATCCGTAGCGGTTTCGACCGCAGCCCGATGTTTACCGGTAAGATTGAGGGAGTCGGTCCACGTTACTGTCCTTCTATAGAAGATAAAATCAATCGTTTTGCCGATAAAGAAAGCCATCAGATTTTTCTGGAACCTGAAGGGCTGAAAACACACGAATATTATCCGAACGGTATTTCTACCAGTCTGCCGTTTGATATTCAGTTAAAGCTGGTGCATTCAATGCCCGGATTGCAGAACGCACATATCCTGCGCCCCGGTTATGCCATTGAATATGATTACTTTGATCCGCGTAATCTCAAGGCCAGTCTCGAAACCAAAAATATAGCCGGACTGTTTTTTGCCGGACAGATTAACGGTACTACCGGTTATGAAGAAGCCGCCGCTCAGGGCTTACTTGCCGGAGCCAATGCTGTATTATATCTGCGTGAAGCTGAACCACTCGTATTGCAACGTGATCAGGCTTATTTAGGTGTACTGGTGGATGATCTGATTACTAAAGGCGTTACTGAGCCGTACCGCATGTTTACCAGCCGTGCCGAATACCGTCTGCAATTGCGTGAAGACAATGCTGATATGCGTCTGACCGGTCTGGGGCGAGCTGTTGGTCTGGTAAATGATGCGCAATGGCAAATATTTCAGCGAAAACAGGAAGCAGTTGAGCGCGAACTGCAACGCATGAGTCACACATGGTATACACCATTGAATCTGCCACTGAGTGATCAGCAGCGAGTGCTGGGTCAGCCTCTGAGTAAAGAATCCAGTTTGCTGGATATGCTGCGCCGGCCTAATGTTAGCTATGCTGACTTAATGACTTTACCTGATGCACAGCAAGAAGTACTTGAAGCCGATGCGGCTGAGCAGGTAGAAATTCAGGCCAAATATCAGGGTTATATTGAGCGGCAAAATGAAGAAATCAGCCACCGTCAGAATCTGGAAAAACTAAAATTACCGGCCAGCATTGATTACACACTGGTAAAAGGCCTTTCCGCAGAGGTACAACAAAAACTGAATCAATTTCGTCCCGAAACAGTTGGACAGGCTTCACGTATATCCGGTATCACACCGGCGGCAGTCGCATTACTGATGGTGCATCTGAAACGGGGTTTTGAGGGAGCAAAAAAATATGAATGACATGAAAACCATGTTGCAACAAGGTTTGCAGCAGATGAATATCGAACTGACTGTTCCGCAGCAATTACAATTACTGGCCTTTGTAGAGCTGTTGAAAAAATGGAATAGTACCTACAATCTGACTGCACTGCGCAATGATCAGGATGTTATCAGTCATCATATTCTCGACAGCCTCACTCTTTTGCCTTATGTAGAGCATGCCAGAGGCCTGATTGACGTAGGCAGCGGCGGTGGTATGCCGGGCATACCCGTAGCTATAGCACGCCCTGATTTGGCTGTCGCCCTGCTTGATGCTAACAGCAAAAAAACATCATTCCTGCAACAGGCAGTAATCGAGCTGGGCTTAAGTAATGTGCAGGTTATAACGGCACGGGTAGAAGCCATGGTTGGTGAGCAGTTCGATGTCATTACCAGCAGGGCTTTTGCTGAATTGAATGATTTTGTTACCATCACTAAACAACTGATGGCAAAAGGCGGTTACTGGGCGGCTATGAAGGGAGTTTATCCCTATGAAGAAATTGAACGGTTACCTGAAAATACAGAACTGATCCGGGTAGATAAACTCAGCGTACCGCATCTGGATGCAGAGCGGCATATGGTTCTGGTACGCAAGAAAGAAAGTGCATGAGTGCGCATATTATTGCAGTAGCCAACCAGAAAGGCGGGGTAGGTAAAACTACAACCGTAGTTAATCTGGCCGCTTCGCTGGTGGAAAAAAAGTCCAGAGTTCTGATAGTTGATCTCGACCCTCAGGGTAATGCCACGACTGGTAGTGGCATTAATAAAGCCAATGTAACCAGCGGAGTTTATGCTGTATTGCTTGGTAATGAAACTATTCAGCAGGCCATTACTTCTGCTCAGCATGGCGGTTTTGATGTTTTGCCTGCTAATCGTGCTCTGGCAGGTGCTGAGGTGGAGCTGGTGCAGGAGTTGGCGCGGGAAATGCGCCTGAAAAATGCACTGGCACAGGTGGCAGATCAGTACGATTACATTATCATTGACTGCCCGCCGACACTGACTTTATTAACCATTAACGGTCTGGTTGCAGCACAGCACATTATTGTACCCATGTTGTGTGAGTATTATGCACTGGAAGGTATTTCCGATCTGATTGCCACCGTGCGTAAAATCCGCCAGGCCATCAATCCGCAACTGGATATTTTAGGTATTGTCCGTACCCTGTACGACCCGCGCAGTTTGCTGGCAAAACAGGTGGACGAACAGCTGGGTACCCACTTTCCCGATAAGCTGTTCAGTACACCGATTCCGCGTAATATACGTCTGGCTGAAGCACCAAGCCATGGCATGCCGGCCTTGCAATACGATCCTCGTGCCACTGGTACCAGAGCCTATCTGGCACTTGCTGATGAGGTATTGCTGCGTACCAGCAAATAAGCAGTTAATAAGCATAAATTAAATGTATTTATGTAATAACAGCCTTTGCCACAATGTGGTGTTAATCCGGAAATTAAAGAGCAATACATGGTAAAAGCAAAAGGTTTGGGTGCAGGACTGGATGCCCTGCTTGGTTCCGGTAGCGATATTACCGGAGGGGATCGTTTAACAACAGTAGCAGTTACAGATATTATTCCCGGGCGTTATCAGCCTCGAACCCAGATTGATGATGAAGGGTTACAGGAACTGGCTGATTCAATTCGTGCTCAGGGCGTTATTCAGCCAGTAATCGTACGTGAAATGGGGCTACATCAGTACGAACTTATCGCTGGTGAGCGTCGCTGGCGTGCTGCTCAGCTTGCCGGGTTGCAGGAAATACCCGTAGTCATCAAAAGTATTACCGATGAAGCTGCGCTGGCCATGGGACTGATTGAAAATATCCAGCGGCAGAACCTGAATCCTATCGAAGAAGCCCAGGGGTTGAAACGTCTGGTAGATGAATTCGGTCTTACACATGATACAGTAGCCAAAGCAGTCGGTCGCAGCCGCAGCAGTATTTCTAACAGTCTCCGTTTACTTAACCTTCCTCAGCCGGTTCAGGACCTGATGTATGGCCGTCAGCTGGAAATGGGACATGCCAGAGCTTTATTAACTTTGCCGGTTATCCGGCAGATTGACCTGGCACAGAAAGCGGTACAAAATGGCTGGTCAGTGCGGGAAGTTGAGCGTCGCTGTCAGCAAATTCAGGCTAAATCGGAGACTGCCAAACGTCATCCGGCAGAAAAAAGCAGTGAAGTTCAGCAAATAGAAGCGGCACTTGAGCAGCGTTTTTCTGTGCCTGTGCAGGTGCAAAGTAAAAATCAGCGCAGCGGCCGGATTATTCTGCAGTTTGATAATCCGGAAACTTTAAGTCATTTATTACAGAAACTGGGACTAGAATAATTCCTGCAAACAGAAATTAACTGTGGCAAAATTGTTCAGTTGGGTTATCAGTTCAAGCAATATTATAGAAATATATAGAAAAATTAATTAATTAGGTGTATTTAATTTAACAAAATTTCACAAAATTACTTGACGATATTGTATTAGTTGATTATATTATCGCAGCTTACCGAAGTGTTTTTCAGGGTAACAGAATGAAGTGGATCATGTTTTGGCAAACAGTCATGTTGTTTGCCGCAGTTTGCGTGTCCGCATGGTTGTGGAATTATTCTGCTATCTGGTCAGCAGTATTAGGTGGGCTGTGTTACCTGATACCTACATTACTGGCGATATTAACTATTATTGCTGCAAAAAAATTACCGGCGCTATTACCTGCAACACTGTTAATAGCCGAGATTAGCAAAATTCTGATGATATGCCTGATGATGTTACTGGTGTATGTATGCTATTCCGCTGTTAACTGGTTTGCTTTCCTGACAGGACTAATACTGGTCAGTCAGGCTGGATTGTTCACATTTAGAAAAAGATTGTTATTATGAGCGGCACAGAGATGACTCCGGGCGAATATATTAGCCATCACTTAATTAATTACACCCAGAAATCACCAGATTATCAGACAAATATGGTTGATTTCTCATTTCTCAATCTGGATACACTATTCTTTTCCATTCTGACCGGTGTAATCGCTTCTGCTATCTTGTTTATAGCAGCCAGACGTATGAAAGCAGATGTGCCAACCCGTTTTCAGGCTGCAATTGAACTGCTGATTGAATTCGTTAGTGGTATCTGCAAGGATATGATTCATAACGAGAAATCTCGTAAGATTATTGCTCCTCTGGGGCTGACTGTATTCATGTGGATTCTCTTCATGAATATCATGGATTTATTGCCGGTGGATTTACTGCCATGGGCATGGCAGCATGCTACCGGTGATCATCATGCTTATCTGCGTGTGGTACCTACCGCCGATCTGAATACCACCATGGCCATGGCTATTTCAGTCTTGTTTTTATGTATTGTTTATAATATTAAAATCAAGGGGCTGGGTGGCTGGATTCATGAATTATTCAGTGCGCCGTTCGGTAACAAAGTTTGGTTGTTTATCCCAAACTTTCTGATGAATATTATTGAGTTTTTCTCCAAAACCCTTTCACATGGTATGCGACTGTTCGGTAATATGTATGCCGGTGAAATTCTGTTTATGGTTATTGCCTTAATGGGTGGTGCATGGGGTATGTCCGGTGCCGCCGGTGTCAGTGATGTTGTGCTGTTTATCCTGCAGATTATTGCAGGTCTGGCATGGGCTATATTCCATATTCTGGTAATCGCCCTGCAGGCCTATCTCTTTATGGTACTGACTTTTGTTTATCTGGGTCAGGCTCACGATTCCCATTAAGGGTCAGTTTATTTGTTGTAGTATTCTCTTTTCTTTATATTTAAGGAGTTAAGTAAATGGGTGGTTTAATCGCTATCGCTTGTGGTCTGATGATTGGTATTTCTGCAATGGGTGCCTCTATCGGTATTGGTATGCTGGGTGCAAAATACATGGAATCTTCTGCCCGTCAGCCTGAATTAATGAACTCATTGCTGGGTAAATTCTTCATTATCATGGGTATGATTGATGCTGCGTTCATTATCTCCCTGGGCGTATCATTCTTATACTTTGCCAAAATTGGCGGCTGATAAACTTGGATTTGCTGGTTGTTAACTGTTTTAATTAATAAACACAAATTCTAAAGGTTTAATCGTGAATATCAATGCAACCCTAATTGCACAAGTACTCGTTTTTGTCATGTTTGTGCTATTTACGATGAAATTCGTATGGCCGCCCATTGTCAAAGTACTTGATGCCCGTGCCGACAAAATTGCCGAAGGTTTGGCTGCTGCCGAACGCGGGAAAAACGATTTTGCTCAGGCGGAAAAACGTGTTGCTGATATCTTAGCCGAGGGTCGCAGTCAGGTCTCCGAAATGGTGGCCAATGCAGAAAAGCGTGCCGCGCAGATTGTTGAAGATGCCAAAACGCAGGCATCAGAAGAAGCTGCCCGTATCATGGCTCAGGCAAAAGCTGATGTTGAGCAGGAAGCCAACAGAGCCCGTGAAGCACTGCGTCAGCAGGTAGCTGATTTGGTTGTTAAAGGTGCCGAATCTATCCTGCGCAGCGAAGTTAATCCTTCACGTCACGCTGATTTACTGGCGAACCTGAAACAGGAGCTGTAATCCCATGGCTGAGTTCGCAACCATAGCCAGACCATATGCAAAGGCATTATTCAGTCTGGCACAAGAACAGAATCAAATTGAGTCTTGGTTGGACGAACTGAAAACACTGGCTGAAATTATTCTGCAACCTAAAGTGCAGTTACTGATTGACGAGCCGGAATGCGAATACACAGAAAAGGCAAAACAAATCCTGTCATTAGTGGATTTTACGCCGGCTGATGAATTAAAAAATTTCATCTTTCTGTTAGCGCAGAACAAACGCTTAACAGTTTTGCCAGAAATTTATACGTTATTCCAAGACTATGCTTTGTCCCTAAACGACATAAAAGAGGCCACTGTATATACGGCTTATCCCATTGACGAACAACAATTTACACAAGTCGTTTTAGATATGGAAGCCCATTTCAAAAGCCGGTTGAAAGCGCGTCAGGTGGTTGCCCCGGAATTGATTGGTGGCGTAAAAGTAGAAGTTGGTGACCAAGTATTGGATTTGTCGGTGCAAGGCAGATTAAACAGCCTGCATACGGCATTGATGAATTAGGAGAGTTTTCATGCAGCTTAATCCTGCTGAAATTAGCGATTTGATTAAAGCTAAAATCGCAAACCTGAACGTTGATTCAGAATTACGTACCCGCGGTACTGTAATGTCTGTAACTGACGGGATTGTGCGCGTTCACGGCTTATCAGACGTGATGCAAGGTGAAATGCTCGAGTTTCCCGGCAATACATTTGGTCTCGCCATGAACCTGGAGCGCGATTCTGTAGGTGCCGTGATTCTGGGTGAATCAGAACATATTAAGGAAGGTGACGAAGTTACCTGTACCGGCCGAATTCTGGAAGTACCGGTTGGCCGTGAACTGATTGGTCGCGTAGTTGATGCACTTGGCCGCCCGATCGATGGCAAAGGTCCGATTAATACTACACACACCGCTCCGGTAGAAAAAATTGCTCCCGGGGTGATTGCGCGTCAGTCTGTAGATCAGCCAATGCAAACCGGTTTGAAAGCCATTGACTCAATGGTACCGATTGGTCGTGGTCAGCGTGAGCTGATTATTGGTGACCGTCAGACTGGTAAAACAGCCGTGGCACTTGATGCCATTGTTAATCAGAAAGATACCGGTGTTATCTGTATCTATGTTGCTATCGGTCAGAAAGCTTCTTCCATTGCCAGTGTAGTACGTAAACTGGAAGAACATGGTGCCATGGATCACACCATCATTATTGCTGCCACTGCATCAGAAGCAGCTGCACTGCAATATATTGCGCCATATGCCGGTTGCAGTATGGGTGAATATTTCCGTGATAACGGCGAAGATGCGCTGATTGTATACGATGACCTGTCTAAACAGGCTGTGGCGTATCGTCAGATTTCCCTGCTTTTGCGTCGTCCGCCAGGTCGTGAGGCTTATCCGGGTGATGTATTCTATCTGCATTCACGCTTGCTGGAACGCGCTTCCCGCATTAATGCACATGAGGTAGAAGAACTGACTAAAGGTGCCGTTAAAGGTAAAACCGGTTCTCTGACTGCTTTGCCAATTATTGAAACTCAGGCCGGTGACGTATCTGCATTCGTACCTACTAATGTAATTTCGATTACAGACGGTCAGATATTCCTGGAAACAGACCTGTTTAACTCTGGTATTCGTCCTGCTATCAATGCCGGTATTTCAGTATCCCGTGTAGGTGGTGCAGCACAGACTAAAGTCATTAAAAAGCTGGGCGGCGGTATTCGTCTGGCACTGGCACAGTACCGTGAACTGGCTGCATTCTCGCAGTTTGCTTCTGATCTGGATGAAGCTACCCGTAAACAGCTGCGTCATGGTGAAGTTGTGACGGAACTGATGAAACAGAAGCAGTTCAGTACACTGAGCACAGGTGAAATGGCGCTGACACTGTGGGCGATTAATAACGGCTCTTATGATGATGTGCCGGTATCAAAAGCATTGGCCTTTGAAGCAGAATTTTTAAGCTATGTGCGTACCCAGTGTCCGAATGTGTTACAGGACATTGATACAACCGGCGCTTTGAGCGATGATAATGCCAAAGCATTGGACAACGCCATGAAGACCTTCAAATCGTCTTACAGCTTTGCGTAAGCGTGTTATTGAAAGGAGTCTGAAATGGCAGTAGGAAAAGAGATTCTCACCAGAATTCGCAGTGTTCAGAATACTCAAAAGATCACTAAAGCGATGCAGATGGTGTCAACCTCTAAAATGCGGAAGACTCAGGAACGGATGCGTCAGGCGCGTCCGTATGCCGATAAAATTCGTCTGGTGATGAGCCATCTGGCACAAACCCACTCTACTCATAACGTACCTTTATTACGCAGTAATAATGACAGCAAGCGTGCTGGCTTTATTGTCATTACCACAGATAAAGGCTTGTGCGGCGGATTGAATGCAAATATTTTAAAAGCATTCTTTCATAAGGTGCAGGAATGTGAGCAGAATGGTCTGGATGCAGAGATTGTGTGTCTGGGCGGTAAAGGGCTGGCAGCCTGTAACCGTGTGGGTTTGAATGTCATTGCCAGTGCTGTGGGTTTGGGTGATACACCCAAAGTAGCTACATTATTAGGTCCGTTAACGGAAATTTTCCAGCGCTATGCCGAAGGTAAACTGGATGCTATTTATCTGGTTTATGCCGGTTTTATCAATACTATGCGTCAGGAAGCACGTCTGGAAACCCTGTTGCCGATTGGTCAGAATGTTCTGGATGAAGTATCTGAAAGCAAAGAGTTCGGCTGGGAATATGTATACGAACCATCACCACAGCAGGTGCTGGAATTTTTAGTCCGCCGTTATTTAGAGTCTGTGGTTTATCAGGCCTTATCTGAAAATATGGCTGCCGAACAGGCTGCACGTATGGTAGCGATGAAAGCTGCTACTGATAATGCAAGCAATGCCATTAAAGAATTGCGTCTGATATATAACAAATCGCGTCAGGCAGCGATTACCACAGAGTTGTCAGAAATTGTGGCCGGTGCTGCTGCTGTTTAAGCAGCACAGGTCAAATAAACTTAGGATGCGATAATGAGCCAAGGCAAAATCGTACAAATCATTGGTGCGGTAGTGGACGTTGAATTTCCGCATGATTCTATCCCCAATGTGTATGACGCTCTTAAACTGGTTGATACTGATTTAACTCTGGAAGTTGAACAGTTACTGGGTGATGGTATTGTACGTACCATTCCGATGGGTACTTCCGATGGTCTGAAACGCGGTATGGCCGTAATCAATACCGGTGCTCCGATTACCGTACCGGTAGGTACAGCGACTCTGGGCCGGATTATGGACGTTTTGGGTCACCCGGTAGATGAAGCAGGTGAAATCAAAACCGATACTACCCGTTCTATTCATCAGCAGGCACCGAAATTTGATGAACTTTCCAGCTCTACTGAATTGCTGGAAACCGGCATCAAGGTGATTGATTTGCTGTGCCCGTTTGCTAAAGGCGGTAAAGTTGGTCTGTTCGGTGGTGCCGGTGTGGGTAAAACCGTAAACATGATGGAACTGATTAATAATATTGCTAAAGCACACAGTGGTTTGTCTGTGTTTGCCGGCGTTGGTGAACGTACCCGTGAAGGTAACGACTTTTATCACGAGATGAAAGATTCCAACGTACTGGATAAAGTAGCGATGGTGTATGGTCAGATGAATGAGCCACCAGGTAACCGTCTGCGTGTGGCATTAACCGGGCTGACCATGGCGGAATATTTCCGTGATGAAAAAGATGAAAATGGTAAAGGTCGCGATGTATTGCTGTTCATCGATAACATTTACCGTTACACACTGGCCGGTACTGAAGTATCTGCATTATTAGGACGTATGCCGTCTGCTGTGGGTTATCAGCCGACACTGGCTGAAGAGATGGGACGCTTACAGGAGCGTATTGCTTCCACTAAAACTGGTTCTATCACGTCTATTCAGGCCGTATATGTACCTGCGGATGACTTGACTGACCCGTCTCCGGCTACTACTTTTGCCCACTTGGATGCTACAGTCGTGCTGAGCCGTGATATTGCCTCTTTAGGTATTTATCCTGCTGTAGATCCGCTGGATTCCACTTCCCGTCAGCTTGATCCTGCTGTAATCGGTCAGGAACATTATGATGTTGCACGCGGTGTACAGACTACTCTGCAAAAATACAAAGAATTGAACGATATTATTGCAATTCTGGGTATGGATGAATTGTCTGATGAAGACAAGCTGACTGTAAACCGTGCGCGTAAAATTCAGCGCTTTTTGTCACAGCCTTTCCACGTAGCGGAAGTATTTACCGGTGCGCCGGGTAAATATGTATCTCTGCGTGATACTATTGCCGGCTTTAAGGCTATTCTGAGCGGTGAATATGATCACTTGCCAGAACAGGCTTTCTACATGGTAGGCAATATCGAAGAAGCCGCTGAAAAAGCGAAAACCCTAAACTAAGGAGCACTTGATGAGTACCATGCAAGTGGAAGTGGTGAGTAATGAAGAAAGCATCTACTCCGGAGAAGCAAGTTTTGTAGTCGTGCCTACTCTGGAAGGTGAGCTTGGTATTTATCCTCGCCATGAACCCATTATGAGCCTGGTGCGTCCTGGTGCCCTGCGTTTAACAGTGCCTGGCCAGAAAGAAGAAATTCTGGTAGCCGTATCAGGTGGTGTCCTGGAAGTACAGCCGGATAAGCTTACGCTGTTGGCGGACGTGGCCGTTCGCAGTGAAGAAATGGATCAGCAGCGTGCCGAAGAGGCTAAAAAAGCAGCAGAATCAGGTATACATGAAGCCAAAGATGATGTTTCTCTGGTAAAAGCACATGTGGCTTTAGCTGCGGCAATTGCCCAACTGAAAACGCTGGACTACTTGCGCACGCATCGAAAATAAACAACTTTGATGGCAATCAATCTATAACTATCTGATTGCCTGACTGAGATGTTGAAAAGCCCGGACAATTTGTCCGGGCTTTTTATATCTGCATAGATTCAATGGAATGTTATCAATAATGAATTCATTAGATATACATCATTTAGTTGTTTAATGGTATTTGAATATGCTGAACATTTTATTGTATACAGGCAACTATGTTATATATGAAAAAAAGCATATAAATGATCGTGATTCACTCCGTATCAGCAAACGTAATAAGAGTGTAATATCGGCTCAAACAGATGGTATTGCACTCTTATTGGTGAATCACATTTGACTTCTATGCTTGTTTAGTCGGATAAATAGTTAATTCACTAATATTGGTATCTTCAGGTTGTTCAATTGCAAAATTTACCACGTGCGCAATAGCGTCAGGGCTGATGCCTACCTGTTTATAGAGTTCAGTCATACTTTGTAAAATAGCAGTATCGGTAATGCCTTGTAAAAGCTCGGTATTGATTGCAGCCGGATATAGGGTAGTGGTGCGAATATTGGTTTGTTCGGTTGCACTTTCCTGCCGGATAACTTCCATCAGATTGCGTACAGCAAATTTGGTGGCTCCATAAACACCACAACCCATAAAGCTTTTGATACCGGCTATAGAAGAGGTGGTAATAATATGTCCCGATTTTTGTTTAGTAAAAATCGGCATTACTGCAGCTATACCGTTTAGCACACCTTTCAGATTAATATCAATCATGTCATTCCACTGCTGAGTTTGAACGGCACTGATTGGTGAGTTAGGCATGATTCCGGCGTTATTGAATATCACATCAATGCCCTGAAAATGTTTTTGTGCCAGTTCGACTAGTGTCTGCAGTTGTTCCGGTTGGCGCACATCTGTAACCTGATAAACTGCCTGACCGCCAGATTGAGTAATTTCCTGTTGCAATAATTGCAGTTGCTGTTCACGGCGTGCTGCCAGAACAACTTTAGCTCCGTTCCGAGCCAGTAAGCGGGCTGTTGCCGCACCAATACCGGATGATGCACCGGTAATAATAACAACCTTATTCTGAACACTCATATTTATTCCTTTGCATATTGTAAAATTGAACATTACCGGCAGAAAATTGAATAAACCGGCATTTACTGTCTTCAAACAAATCAGAATAGTTTGCAAATAAGTCTTTAATCTGACAATTAATTTGTTTGATATGATGATTATTGCACAGATTACTTTTTAGTATCGTGATATATTTCTTTAGCCAGATTAAATGCTGACCATGCTTTGGGCCAGCCAACATAAAAAGCCAGATGAGTGATAATCTCAACAATTTCAGTTTCAGTAATACCGTTTTGTTGTCCGATGTTTAAATGCGCGCGTAACTGCTCAAAGTTATCGGCACTGATCAGTGCGGCAATAGTAATCATGCTGCGCTGATGCGCTGGTAATTGCTGTTCGCGAGACCACACCTCTCCAAATAGCACATCATCATTAAAATGTGCAAACTGGGGGGGCAAAATCACCTAATAAATCATGGCCTGCTGTCTGTTTTTTCATGGTTTACTCCTATAGATTAAAAAAGATAAGTTAAAGATTGTTGTAATCACTACTGTCTACCGGTTCCAGCCATTCACTTTGACCTTTAGTAATGGCTATATGGCTGAACCAGCTATCTTTAGTGGCACCATGCCAGTGTTTGACTCCGGCATGAATGACTACCGAATCCCCGGGATTTAACAGTCGCGCTGGTTTATCTGCTTCCTGATACCAGCCTTGTCCTGCTGTAACAAGCAGAATCTGATAGCCATGCAGATGTTTGTGCCAGTGATTATGGCAGCCCGGCTCAAAAGTAACATTGCTAACATCGACATCTATTTGTTCATCGATAGCGGCTAAGTTACATAAATAGCTTTGGCCGATAAAATATTGTGCATAATTAATATTAATCTTGCCTTGCGGAAAGATCTGTTTGAATGCTGTAGACATGGCTAACTCCTGTTGTTATCAGTATTTGAGTATAAAACTTAAAGTTAACTTTAACTCAAGAGTTATTTTGTATTGAACCAGAACCATCAACTTTAGATATAGTTTTAATTATGCAAAGATTAAAGTTATAAGATTGTAGATTTAGTTTTAGAAGTATAGCAGTTGTTTCAAGAATATCTATCTTCATCATAGATGTAACGAAAAATATGCTTTTTAAATATATTTGGTGCCGCGAATTTCTTATTCTTTGAGATTTTGTCTACTATCTATTTTGACCATTCGGACTGATTTATTATATTGATAGGTTTGCTTAATCTTTTACTCAAAAGGCGTAGTATTCGATTTTCGAAGCAGTTGTAAGGTTTTTTTCAAATCTCATCCATGTAAATCCAATTTATTATTAAATAGAAGAGTCAAAAGAGAAGCCGGATTATCAATTAATAAGTATTTAGCAAACGGATGAACATATATAAAACCCACATCATAATCACTACTTGGTGAAGGAAATCCCTAAATGCGGCTGCCAGATTCACAGGCAAAATAATTTTGATATTATTTTGCTGCTCAAATGCAGTCAGTTCTGTTTAATACGGTTTTGCCTATGTAATAACATCTCTGTTAATTAATTTTATAAAGATTGTTTTAATAATAAGGCTATTAATCATTGTTTTAGGTTAATAACGTGATGATTCTGTGTTTAATTTTGTCATCAGGTTCAATAATTGCCAGTTCTTGGATTGCGATTTTAATTCTTTCTGACCAAAATGACCGATCCCAAGCTTCTATAGTATTTAATGCTATATTGCGGTTTTGTATTACCGGGCTATTCAAGCCGATTAATATTAAGTCTTCTCCAATACCGGGAAAATGATTGAGTTCTTGTAAAATCAAATCTAATAAATTATGTGTGTCAATTTCTGTTTCATATTCATGGATTAATGCAGGGCCTGTTGCGATTTTGGCAAAATCATATTGTTGATTAGCTAATTGAATAACTTGCTTTATTCTCGGTAATGAATCACTTAGTAGTAAATAAGGCCACTGATCGCTATGATAATTTTTTTGATGTTCAAAATGTGCTTCCCATGCATCAAAGCCATATTGTGTATAAAGGTTTGCAGCCAGCTGAAATTGTTGCGTATTATTAGTTGTCAGCGTATTTTTAATCAAGTCTAACCATTTATCTTGCTTAATAACCTCATTTGCTTTGTTGATTATTTGATTTTTGATTTGCGTATCCCAGTTAGGATAATAATGGTTTACTTTATTAACCACAAAATCGTGTAATAACCAAACGGTTCGTAATATTTTCAGATCCGTTAAATTTGGTAGATTGAGTAAATGAGTTAAATAATTTAGACAAACTTTAGCACCAGCAGCATAGTTATGCATATCCTGAGTGGGTCCGCCGTTTATCAGCGCTTCAATAATTTCACTTGTGGAGCTGATTAATTCACTATCAATGGTTTCAAGCGCTAAAGCTTTATCTAATTCACCTGACGTTGCACAGGTGTAAGCAATATATTCATTCATCAAACTATTTCGATAGCCGGATCTTAGTAACCAGTCTTTTGTTGATGATGATAAGGGATATGTTACTAATCGATAAATGATATGGATACGCCCCCAACCATCAATTTTTTTTGCTAATGTCAGCAAGGCATTTTCAATATCGGTTTCAGATGATAGTGTATTTTGTAATGCGCCAGCAGAATATAATGAAAATTCTTCATGCATACCAAATAACAAAAATAATTCTGTTTGTTCGGTAGTAAAACATCCTAATATGGCAATACTGAATTTAATGATTTCACGATCCGGACTATGAAGTGCTAGCCAATAAATAAATTCGTATAATT
The DNA here is from genome assembly GCF_016100575.1 of Snodgrassella sp. M0351. Classification (NCBI taxonomy): domain Bacteria; kingdom Pseudomonadati; phylum Pseudomonadota; class Betaproteobacteria; order Neisseriales; family Neisseriaceae; genus Snodgrassella; species Snodgrassella sp. M0351. The sequence continues at coordinate 227,915 of NZ_JACFSG010000002.1, forward strand.
TATCAAAATCAATAATGAGTTTAGGTATTTCCTCAGTTAAATCTTCAATATAACTTAAGGTTCGTCCTGTTTGGACTAGGGTGTAAAGTGTTTCGATATCTGATTGATTAGGTTGCGCAGTTATTTTGGTGAGTAATGCTAAAATTTTTTCTACACAACTTTGTTCTGCAGAGGCACTATGATAATTTGTAATTCCATCCCTCATTCTTGCTGCCTGTTTTATTTTTCTACTATCTAAGGAGTGATCAGGCAGAATTTTGGCCGTTTCGGGAAGTTTATCCGCGTTTTGATAAGGGAGTAAAAACTGATAAATACTGGTTTTATGGTTATCCCATACCAATGGAAAGTGTTGGCAATTAATATTATTCAGATATTCCATTATTTTTCAGATTTTTAATATTTTAGAGTTTTATGTATGGTGTTAATCTCTGGTAAAAATTAAGTACAGTTACCAGTACTGTCTGATTTTGCTGTGGTGGTTTGATTATACCTTAGCAATATATTAAGCATATGCTTTCCTGTATTATTATCTGAATATCTATTTTAAATTATATTTTTATTCATTATCAAAGTTTTATTACTATTTTTATACAGATTGATTCTTTATTTTACGCATTAAAAGGGTTAGGCAAGCAAGTTATTGCTCAGTCTTTTTGTTTTGCCTGATTTGCTATTACTTAGTTTTTAATATGAAATGATATTTTAAGTTGTTTGAGCTTTATTTTCGTGATGGGAATAAGAATGACAGAGTCACAACAATACAGTATCCGTGCTTTTGCGGATATATTCGGATTAACGCCGGCAACTGTCCGGTATTATGAAAGTCTTGGGCTGATTTCTCCGCAGCGCTCTGTCAATCAGCGTCGTTTCTATACCGAAAAGGACGTTGACTGGATGCGTTTTATTTTGCATCTGAAAAATACTGGTATGAGTATGGAACAGCTTCAGCAGTATGTGTTGCTGCGCAGTCAGGGTGATGTAACTATTGCTGAACGGCTGGAGTTGTTGTTACAGACCCGTGATGATTTTTTGCAACAGCAGGCAAAACTGCAAAAACATCTGCAGATTCTGAATGATAAGATTGAATGGTATCAGCGACGGCAGCAGGGTCTTTTATCTGAACAGATGAGTTTTGCTGAATATTTAATCAGCAACGGCCATAGTCTGTAATACTGTGCTCTGTCTGGCTAAAGTGCAGGCTGTACTGTAAACTGAAATTCGGATGTGTTCGGATAAGCTAATTTTTATTTATATTTAGCAATCAAACAACCAAGGGGAATAAAATGAAAAAATACTGATTATTATAGCGCATTCTGATATTGAACATTCTTTAGTCAATAAACGCTGGATTGAAGAAGTAAAAAAATTTCCGGTGCGTGAGCTGTATCAGTCTTATCCGGACGGTAAGATTGATGTGGAGAAAGAGCAGACTTTGGTAGAGGTATATGGTAGTCTGATCTGGCAATTTCCGGTTTACTGGTTTAACTGCACGCCACTAATGAAACAGTGGTTTGATGATGTTTTAACCTACGGATGGGCATATGGTTCCCGCGGGACTCAGCTTAAAGATCGAAAAATCGGTTTGGCTGTTTCTATGGGAAGTTCGGAACAGGATTATCAGGCACCTTATGATTTAACGGCAGTTCTGCGTCCGTATGAAATGACTTTACATTATGTTAAAGCAAATTATCAGGGTGCATTTTCTTTGTTTGGCGCTAATACAGATGCTTCATTAGTAACAATTACTCCGCAGGCAATCAATCAAAGTGCTGCAGATTTTATTGAGTTTCTAAACAAATTTTATAATATGCTGAACCATGAACAGGGTTATTAGTTGGTTTCATCTGTACAAATTAGTTTTTCACTGTATCTGTATGTGAAGTTAATACTTTGTTCGTTTACTGGAGGTATTATGTATGAATAATATTGCTTACCGTTGTAATATCAAACCCGAACTCGAAGAAACGCTGAATCTTTACCGAAACTGCAGTCTGGGGGAACGGCGTCCGATTACGGATAAATCCCGTTTTCAGTCTATGCTGAATAATGCAAATTTAATTATTACAGCATGGGACGGACAGAAGCTGGTAGGTATTGCGCGCTGTTTAACTGATTTTGTTTATATTACTTATCTGGCTGATTTGGCTGTTGATGAGCGCTATCAAAAGCAGGGTATTGGTAAGCAGTTGATTCGGGAAATTCAGAAAAATACTGGAGAGAATGCCGGAATTGTTTTAATTGCTGCGCCACAGGCTGTCGACTATTATGGTCATATCGGTTTTACTGCTCATACATCTGCATGGGTTTTAAAGAAACCGTTATGATAGTAAATACAGTTCGTTGCTTTTGATTATTCTTTTGTTGTGCTGGGTACCGGACAGGCAGGTTTGGCAGATAATCACAAAATAAGTGCAGAGCTATGATGGCGGATTCCTGTTTTGCTCCTGAAGATGATATTGGTATTTGCCTGCAAGTTAATAACTTAGTATGGTTTCAATTAACAGAGAGAAAAAAGTAAGTACGGAACTTATTCTGACTATTCATGTGAATAGTCAGAATAGATGGGTTTAATGATTTGTGCAGGTAAATGATTTATTTAACTTCGCTACCTTCAAATTCTAATCTTTTATCGTTAACAGAAACGAGATCTGCTAATTCATAAACATTACGATAGCCATATCCGTATAGATTAATAAAGGTAGGTATATTAAGGGCTAAACTGATCTTATCACGATAAGATGGCAGTCCGTTCAGGTCTGTTGGTGTTACTGCCATTTTACTGGCAAAGTTTTCCTGGTCATCTATAAAATTATTATTGCAATAAATGAGAATGGTTGTATTTTTATCTGGAATTAATCTGTATAGGCTAATCTGGTTATAGTCGGAAAAATTCAGATGAATGGCTCCTTTCAAATGTTTTCTGTCATACATTTCTTTGGATCTGGAGTCCAAAATAATGGTTTTTGAATTTTTGGATTTGGCCAAAAATTGGTTTAAAGGAAGAAGTCTTTTAGCTCTGTATCGTTTTACTTCTTCGGCTAATTTCATGTAACCATCAAAATCTATTTTGCTGCTGACTGATTTATCCTGAGCTATAAAATAATTCGATAAACGATTAACTTCAGCCTTATTAACTTTGGTAGTAGTTTTTGCAGTAGCAGGTAATGCTAATGTAATTAATATCGCTAAGCTTGATGTAAGAAAATAGTGTTTTATCAGATTATTCTTTTTCATTTATTGCTCCCTTTAAGTAAAAAACAAAACATTGAACATAATAAACAAACCAAAAGGCTTATGTGTTCTTATATGCCTATTTGTTGATTTATGTAAAATATATGGTTTTGTTGATTCGGGTAGCGCAACTAATTATAAATAAGTTATCTATATTTAGTTAAAAGATAAAAATATGAAATGGTTGATAAATAAGAATGCAGTAAAGAAAATAACGGTTAATTATTCGTATGAGTATCAAATTTTTATGTGTTATCCGCTTTGGTGCAATTAATCTGACGATCCTGATGACAGGAGAGGAATGAGCTGGCTAAATCAGCACAGCAGCCACAACAAGTGGCTACACCAAGCTGAGCCTGTAAATCAGTGAGACTTGAGGCGCCGGCAGCAACAGTTTCTTTTATCTGGCGATCAGTAATGGCATTGCACAGACAAACGTACATGTTTTGTCCTTTGTGTGTGTTTGGTTTCTTTTGTGGGTAAAGATGATAGTGGATTTCATTATTATTATCAAGTAGTGGATTTTATGCTGTCTGAAAGCTGATTATGTTTCTACCGGTAAAACATAAAGCCGACTGGGAAAGTCGGCTTTATGTTTTTAAATGTCGGAATTAATCTTCTGGTGTATCCAGTATATCTACTTCGTTATCGCTGTTTTCTTCTGCTTCAGCAATACGTTCCAGACTGACCAGTTTTTCGCCTTCATCCAGATTAATCAGTTTAACACCGGCAGCAGCACGACCGGTGGAACGGATCTGATCGACTTTGGTACGAATCAGTACACCGCCACTGGTAATCAGCATCAGGTCGTCGCTATCGGCTACGAGTGTAGCGGCTACCAGGTCACCATTACGTTCACCGGTATCGATGGCAATTACGCCCTGAGTACCACGGCCGGAACGCCGGTAGTCATCAACAGCAGTGCGTTTACCAAAGCCGTTGGCTGTGGCGGTCAGTACCAGTTTGTCGCTATCTTCTTCAGCATCATAGGCCAGCAGGCTGATTACCTTGTTATTTTCAGCCAGTTTCATGCCGCGTACACCGCGGGCACTGCGTCCCATCGGACGAACATTGTCTTCACTGAAACGGACTGCTTTACCACCATTGGAAAACAACATGATGTCGTGTTTACCGGCAGTTTTAACTGCACCAATCAGATGGTCACCTTCATCCAGACCGAGGGCGATAATGCCGGCTGAGCGCGGACGTGAAAAATCGATTAGTGAGGTTTTCTTAACGATACCCTGTTCGGTACACATAAAGACGTATTCATTTTCGCTGAATTCACGTACTGGCAGAATGGTGTTAATTTTTTCACCTTCTTCAAGCTGAATCAGGTTGTTAACCGGCCGTCCACGGCTGTTGCGGCCGCCTTCAGGCAGTTTGTATACTTTAATCCAGTGGCATTTACCCAGACTGGTGAAACACAGCAGGTAGTCGTGTGTATTGGCGATAAACAGAGTTTCAATAAAGTCTTCATCTTTGGTGGCAGTAGCTTGTTTACCACGACCGCCACGCCGTTGTGCCTGATAGTCATCTGCCTGCTGGGTTTTGATATAGCCGCCGTGAGTCAGTGTAACCACCATGTCACGTTTCGGTATCAGGTCTTCATCGGCAATGTCGCCACCAAAAGTGTTGATTTCGCTGCGACGTTCATCTCCGAATTGTTGCTGGATGGCGGTCAGCTCATCATGAATAATCTGGTTGATACGAGCCGGTTTGGCAAGAATATCAAGTAAGTCGACAATATTATCAAGGATAGTTTTGTATTCATCGACAATTTTATCCTGTTCCAAACCGGTAAGACGTTGCAGACGCATTTCGAGAATGGCCTGTGCCTGCGCGTCGGAAAGGAAATAGCCGTCAGCACTCAGACCGGTATTTTCCGGTAAATTCTGAGGCTTGATCAATTTTGCATCAATATCGCTACGTACGAGCATGTTTTTAACCAGATCAGGACGCCATGCCTGTGAGGTTAAAGCGATTTTGGCTTCTGAAGGGGTAGGAGATGATTTAATCAGGGCAATGATTTCATCGACATTAGACAGAGCTACTGCCAGACCTTCGAGCAAGTGACCGCGTTCACGTGCTTTACGCAGATTAAACATGGTACGCCGGGTAACAACTTCGCGACGGTGACGCAGAAATTCATTCAGAATCTGTTTCAGGTTCAGCAGGCGCGGCTGACCGTCTACCAGAGCCACCATATTGATGCCGAAACTGTCCTGAAGCTGAGTTAATTTATACAGCTGATTAAGAACAACTTCGCTATTTTCATTGCGTTTGAGCTCGATAACCACACGCATGCCAGATCTGTCCGACTCGTCGCGCAGGTCTGAAATACCTTCGAGAATTTTATTGCGTACCAGTTCGCCGATTTTTTCGACTAGTCTGGCTTTGTTTACCTGATACGGAATTTCATCGATGATGATTGCTTCGCGTTCATCATGATGTCCGATAGGTTCGATATGGGTTTTACCACGAATAATGACGCGACCGCGACCGGTACGATAACCCTCACGTACGCCTGAAAGTCCGTAAATAATACCGCCAGTCGGAAAATCCGGGGCAGGAATCAGATCGATAAGCTCGTCAATACTGAGGTTTTCATTAGCCAGCAGAGCTTTGGCACCGCCTATTACTTCGTTAATATTGTGCGGCGGAATGTTGGTAGCCATACCGACGGCAATACCGGAAGAACCATTAATCAGTAATGTCGGAATACGTGTCGGCAATACCGCCGGCTCTTGTTCTTTGCCGTCATAATTCGGGACAAAATCAACAGTTTCCTGTTCGATATCAGCCATTAGCTCATGCGCAATTCTTGTCATGCGGATTTCGGTATACCGCATAGCAGCTGCACTGTCGCCATCAACGGAACCGAAATTACCCTGTCCGTCGACCAACAGATAACGCATGGAGAAATCCTGCGCCAGACGTACGATAGTATCGTAAACCGCTGTATCGCCGTGCGGATGGTATTTACCAATAACATCGCCGACAATGCGCGCAGATTTTTTGTAAGGCCGGTTCCAGTCGTTATTCGCTTCGTTCATTGCATACAGCACACGACGATGAACCGGTTTCAGCCCATCGCGTACATCAGGAAGAGCACGTCCTACAATCACGCTCATGGCGTAATCCAGATAGGAACTGCGCATTTCATCTTCAAGTGATACTGCTATGGTTTCTTTGGCAAAAAGTGCATCAGACATAATGGCTTTACTACTTTAGAGAGCATGGTTTATTTTACCATAATGGTAATTAGTTTCTGATTATTTTTCATGGCGCAGATGATCTGGCATAAAAAACCTTGTTGTTAAAGGGGTTAAAGATATGCTCACAATATTTGTGGATAAATCTGTGGAAAATGAAAGATGAGCGTGCATAATTGCCTATAAATCAAGACTTGGATGTGCTTGCTTAAAAAATAAGCCTTAAAATAAAATTGTTTAAAAACAAATATATATAAAAATAAGATGCATGTGCGCAGCTATTTTTGCTTTTTATAGGGTTCAGTATGCGTTGCTTAATTCATGTGGATAAAATCAGTTTGTCAAGTCTGTTTTATGGTTGACAAAAGGATAAATGGTGAGAATGTGTGAGTAAGTTGTGCTGTCTGTAAGGAAATTTTAATGCATGTTTTAAATTTACCTGAAACTATGCTGTCGGATGAGTCTATGGCAGAGGCATGGGTATTTGTACGGGTAATTGATAATTATGGTGATGCGGGCGTAGGCTGGCGGCTAAGCTGTCTGCTGGCTGAATATCTGCACATGCATGTGCGTTTGTGGATTGATGATACTGATGCACTTAATAAGTTAGTGCCGGCACCGGAAAAACAGGCACGGATTACTATCGAAGCATGGCAGGGCGATGCCATGATGCAGCAACAGCTGTCTGCTGCTGCCGATCCGGTACTGGTAATAGAAACGTTTGGTTGTGAGCTCCCGCCTCAGGTATTGGAAAGAATGAGGCAGTGCCGGCCATTGTGGCTGAACTGGGAGTATCTGACCGCCGAAGACTGGGCGGTTGGTTTACATGCTATGTCATCGTTGCAGCCTAATGGTCTGGAAAAGTATTTCTGGTTTATGGGTATTGATGCGGACAGTGGCGGTTTGTTACGGGAACCGGATTATCTGGCTGAGCGGGAAAAATTCAGGCAACAGCCGAAGCTTCAGCATGCATTCAGGCTGGAATATGGTTTGCCGTTACAGCATACAGGGCAGTTATGGCTGGTATTTGCTTATACTTCCGGTCAGTGGGCACAATGGATGGCTATGTGGCAGCAGGCGGATACGCCGGTAACGTTATGGTTCGCCGGCGGACAGGTCATTGAAAGTTTACGTGCGGCAAAATTAATTGCACCGGAGGAGCTACAGCAGGAAGGGGATATCTGTGAGCTGGGGAATGTGACGCTGGTACGTATTCCGTTTGTGCCACAGGCGGCCTTTGACCGTTTGCTGTGGCTGGCAGATGCGGCTATTGTGCGCGGTGAAGACAGTTTTGTCCGGGCATTATGGGCAGGATTACCGTTTTTCTGGCATATTTACCGTCAGGATGATGATGTCCATCTGCAAAAGCTGCATTCATTCTGGTTTAAGGCGATGCAAGGCTGGCCGGCAGAGCTCAGACAGGCGTTTACTGTTTTGTCGGATGATCTGAATGGTGCAGGGGCTGTGAGTTCGTTAAAACGTGAACAGGCATGGCAGTATTTGTGCGCGCATTGGCAAAGTTGGGTAAAATCAGCCGCTGCGTGGTCAGAAATGCTGCATGGGCAGGACAATGCGCTGGAAAAACTAGCCAGATTCAGCCATCTTCCGCTAAAATAATATACTTATTATTTGCTGAACATTTTTGGAAGTTAGATTAAAGATGAAAACCGCACAAGAATTGCGCCCGGGTAATGTATTTATGGTGGGCAATGATCCGATGGTGGTGCAGAAGTCCGAATACAATAAATCCGGTCGTAATGCTGCCGTGGTAAAAATGAAATTGAAAAACCTGCTGACTGGTGCTGCTACAGAAACGGTTTATAAAGCCGATGAGAAATTTGATGTGGTAGTGCTGGATCGCAAACAGTGCACTTACAGCTATTTTGCTGATCCGATGTATGTTTTCATGGATGATGAATTCAATCAGTATGAAGTGGAAGCAGAAAACATCGGCGATGCCATCAAGTTTATTGTAGACGGCATGGAAGAAAAATGCGAAGTAACGTTCTATGACGGTCGCGCTATTTCTGTAGAACTGCCTACTATTATCGTGCGTGAAGTGGAATATACTGAACCGGCAGTAAAAGGTGACACTTCTGGCAAAGTAATGAAAAATGCACGTTTGGTAGGTGGTGCCGAGATTCAGGTAGCTGCTTATATTGAAAATGGCGATAAAGTGGAAATTGATTCACGTACTTTTGAATTCCGTAAACGCGCTTAATTGATTTTCTTGCTGGCAGGCTGTCTGAATGATTTCAGGCAGCCTGTTTTATTGTTGGCATCGCAGCAGTAAACTGCCTGATGAATGTGATGATCTACGGTATTTTGTTGTTTGTATTGTTTAATTTTGTAGGTGAAACATGTTGTTTGAACTGAATCAGCACGGCCGGGGCGAGTTGCTGGCTGAATGTCGCAGATTGCTGCGGCTGGCGTTGCCGATTCTTATTGCACAGGTAGCGCAGGTAGGTGTAGGCGTAGTCGATACTGTAATGGCCGGTCATGCCAGTGCCAACGACCTGGCCGGCGTGGCTTTGGGTTCGAATGTATTTATTACGCTGTATATAACTTTTCTGGGAGTGATGACGGCATTACAGCCGATACTGGCACAGTTATACGGTGCCGGTAAAACAACGGAAATCGGAGAACAGGGACGGCAGGGGATATGGTTCGGACTGTTTCTCGGTGTTCTGGGTATGCTGTTGCTGTGGGCAATGATTATACCAATGCAGCACTGGCTGAATATGGGTGCATATGTAAATGCAGTATTTGGTCAGTTTGTGTTCTATATTGCACTGGGTATGCCGGCAGCGATGATTCACCGGGCATTTTATGCTTTTGCCTCTTCTTTAAACCGCCCCAAACCTATTATGGTGGTGAGTCTGATTGCACTATTGCTGAATATTCCGCTTAATTATATTTTTGTCTACGGAAAATTCGGGATGCCGCAGATGGGAGGAGCCGGCTGTGGTCTGGCCTCAGCTATCTGTTTCTGGCTGAATGCCATTGCACTAGGCATATATATTATACGGCAGCGGTATTTTGCACCTTTTGCTCTGTTTGCGCGCTTTGAGTGGCCGCGCTGGCGTACACAGGCTTCTTTGTTGCGTCTGGGTATTCCGATCGGAATGTCGTTTTTTCTGGAAGTGAGTCTGTTTACTTTTATTAGTTTGCTGATTGCCCGTTTCGGGGTCACTCAGGTGGCAGCGCAACAGGTGGTAATCAGTATTACTTCTTTAATTTATATGTTGCCGCAAAGTGTGGGCATTGCGCTGGCTGTATGTGTGGGTCAGGCAGTCGGAGCACGTAACTGGCAGCGTGCCCGCTTTGTTTCCGGAGTAGGGTTGTGTATGGGTCTGCTTGGTGCCTGCTTTACCGGGATCATGCTGCTCTTGTTCCGGCATTTCTGGGTAGGCTTATATACAGCTGATCAGGAAGTGATTTTATTGGGCGGTACGCTGTTGATTTTTGCAGCAATTTTCCAGTTGTCTGATGCAACACAGACAATTGCTTCTTATGCCTTGCGCGGCTATAAGCTGACTAAAATTCCGATGGTGATTCATGCATTCAGTTTCTGGGGGCTGGGTCTGGGTTTCGGCTGTCTGTTTGGTTTGTATTTCGGTATGGCGCTTTATGGTTTCTGGCTGGCTCTGGTGCTGGCATTGACAGGTGCGGCTGTGGCACTGGTGTGGTATCTGCACCGGAAAAGTGAAAAATTTATGCTGACAGATGCAGAAGGCAAATCATGATAAATGTGATTGAACATGCAGATTTACAGCCGCTAAATACTTTTGCTCTGCCGGTACGGGCACGCTGGCTGGTCACATTAACGAATACTGAACAGTTGCCGGATATTCTGGCACTGCCTCAGTTTGAACGGCAAAGTGTGCTGTGGCTGGGTGGTGGGAGTAATATTCTGTTTTGTGCGGATTATCCAGCACTGGTGGTGCGTATGGCCAATCGTGGTATCAGGCTGGTGGCTGATGATGGTGAACAGGTTATCGTAGAAGCTGCGGCCGGTGAAAACTGGCATGAATTTGTTCAGTACACGCTGGAACAGGGCTGGTGCGGCCTGGAAAATCTGAGTCTGATTCCGGGTACAGTAGGGGCGGCACCTGTACAGAATATCGGCGCTTATGGTGTTGAAGTACAATCCTGTATTGAGGCTGTACAATGTTTTGATCTTGAAAATCATCAACTGTGCTGGCTTAGCCGGAATGAATGCAGCTTTGCTTACCGGGACAGTGTATTTAAGCATGAACGGCAAGGGCGTTATGTCATTGTGGCGGTACGGTTTGTATTATCCCGCAGTTTTACACCACAACTGCATTATGGTGATTTAGCTCAGGTGGCCACAGAGCTGGCACTGGGACAGCCTTTAACCGCCAGTATCGTTGCACAGGCAGTGTGCCGTATCCGCCGGCAGAAGCTGCCTGATCCGCGAGTGCTTGGCAGTGCCGGCAGTTTTTTTAAAAATCCTGTTGTGGCAGCTGAACTGGCAGAAAGCCTATTAAAACAATATCCGACTTTGCCGCATTATCCACAGCCTGATGGGCAGGTAAAGCTGGCAGCAGGCTGGATGATAGACCAGTGCGGTCTGAAAGGTTATCAGCTTGGCGGTGCGGCAGTTCATGAGCAGCAGGCTTTGGTACTGGTTAATAAAAAACAGGCCAGCGCGGCCGATGTAGTTGCTCTGGCTAAATATGTTCGTAACTGTGTAGCACAGCATTTTCAGGTATTGCTCGAACCGGAACCGGTCTGGCTGCCGGAAGTTTTGCCGCATGCGCCTGGTTAAGAGAATATCTGTATGCTTTGCTCGGTGATAAACTGCATAATCAGAAAGAAATTAATATGGTGAAAGAATCACGCCCCAATACGTATAACCGCATTATTGATGCCAGTCTGAAACTGTTTAATGAAGAGGGTGAACGCAACATCAGTACTAATCATATTGCTTCTTTTCTGGGCATCAGTCCGGGCAATCTTTATTATCATTTTCGTAATAAAGATGAAATTATTATGCAGTTATTCAAACGCTACAGTGAGAAATTGCTGTGTTATCTGCAGCAGGTCAGTCCGCCACAGGACACAGAAGCGATTAAGAACTATATGCTTGGTGTTTATGATGTAATGTGGCAATACCGTTTTTTATTCAGTGATTTAAATGCAATGCTTTCACGCAGTGCCGAATTATTGGGTGAACACAATAATTTCACCCGGGTTCGTGTATCACCGTTACTGCAAAATCTCTTGCAGCAATTGACTGATATTGGTTTTATACAAACAGACGAAGTTGCCCGCAAGGAAATGGCGGTGAATATCTGGCTGATTACCAAATACTGGTGTGATTATGACAGTGCTTTGTATGAACGCAAACTGACTGAAGCTTCTAAATTTCGTGGTACTCACCAGACTCTGACTCTGTTACGACCTTATGTTGCCCCTGCCTACCGGGAAGAATTCAGTCGCATGATGAATGATTTGCGTAATCAGGTGTGAAAATAAAAATAAATAAAAGTGGTTTAGCTTAAACAGAATTTTTAATGTGATAGTTTTTATCAGTATTCATTTGTTCAAGTTAAGAATGCATACTATTTTGCATATATATTTATAAAGTTGCACTAATTACTACGGCAATCAATTGGTAAGTCCGTATTTTAGGTGTAGCAGACTGAAATTTAAATAAAATTAAGATAATATTTTTTATTTTACAATCTGTGAGTTCCGTTCAGAACGATATGCCGGGTATGAAATTTCTTATTATTGTTTAATTAAATCAGGAATGGGACGGCTGGCTCCCATTTTTATACTTTCAAAACGGCTGTTGTCCAGCTGCTGTTGTTCACAGGCCTGAGCTAGTAGCTGTGGTGGTTCATCTATGGGTTCATCTGCCAGTTCAAATGCACCCCAGTGCATGCCAACGGCCTGACGGCATTGTAGTATTTGAAAAATTGTTACTGCCTGATAAGGATCTATGTGCTGATTATGCATAAACCAGCGGGGTGCATAAGCTCCTGTCTGGATTGCAGCCATGTCTATCGGGGCAAATCGCCCGGCAATCTGCCGGAACATCATCTCGCTGAAACCTGTATCTCCGCTGAAATAGGTAGTACTTCCCGCGGCTGTCTGCATTATCCAGCCACACCACAGAGTATGGTTGCGGTCGAAAATGCCGCGCTGGCTCCAGTGATGTGCCGGTACAGCATGAAATCGGATATCTTTAATCGTCACCTGTTCCCACCAGTCCAGTTCAATGATATTACGTACGCCCATACGTTCCAGTTTATTTTTCAAACCTAGGGGAACAACGGCAGTGATGGACGGAAAACGTTCGGCTAACTGGCGGATACTTGCCTTATCCAGATGATCGTAATGGTTGTGTGACAGTGCGATAACATCCACTGAAGGCAGTTGGGCAATACTGGCTGCAGGCTGAGTACGGCGTTTGGGGCCGGCAAATGTTACTGGTGATACCCGCTGTGAAAATACCGGATCGGTAATAATGGTACATTGCTGTAAACGTATGAGCAGTGTGGCATGGCTGATCCACCACAGCCGGTTGCCGCTCAGTGTAAAGTCCGGTTTCTGATACCAGTCGCGTGCAAAATGCTCATATCCGTTTTGCGGTGGTTTAGGCAGATGATGGATATGCCTTTCCCAGTTCCAGCGACAGACTTCCAGGGGTTTGATGACTGTAGGTTCCAGATTGCAGAAACCGTAAGGTGTATGGTGACTTTTGGCCGGATTGTAATATGGGTTTCTTTTCTTAAATAGCATTATCTGTTGTCTTTAGCTGATACAGCTACGGCAATATATTATCAGTTTAAATGTTTTAATGCTGTTTGCAGGTTCTATTTTAACTTAATTATAAATCATTCAGGTAGGTATACTGAAATTGCGACGGTGGGATGATGTTATGCACAGAATGAAATCAGGATAAAAGTAAAGGCATTTGTCTGTTTTGTTAACGAGTGTTAATATGCGCCTTTTGTATTTAATCATGCGCCTGTTTTCGCGCCTCTGGAGATCGATAAATGAAAAAAATTTTACTGGTCTTTTTATGTCTGTTGCTGGCAAGCTGTACATTACCGGTTAAACCGGAGGACAAGTTCAAAACCGGTGATTATGTAGGCGGGGTGAAAGTTCTGGCTACTAATTTCAACACTAAGGCTAAGAAGCTAGAACAACAGAATAAGCCATGGAAGGATAAGGATATTCTGTATTTGCAGGTTACTGTTAGCGGTTTAGTGGAAATGGCGCAGAAAAATATTCAGCAGGCTGCCGTTTCTGATTATGACTTACGGATTAAAAGCTATCAGCTGTTACTGGCGATGAAAACTGAGCTGGAAAATAAAAGTTACAGCACTTATATTGAAAAATATTTAAGCCTGTATACAGTGGATGGTTTGAAAGAATCTCTGGCTATACAGTTTTATCAGCAGGCTAATGCAATTGTGGCTGCAAACAGTGCCGATTATTTGCGCAAGGCTAAATTATACCGGCAAGGCTATGAATATTTTAATTACAAAGATATTAAAAAGCGCGCTGATGATAATCAGAACATGTATTATAAAACTGCTGCTCAGGAATATTACACCGAAGCACAGGCTAATGTCAGAGACAAAAATTATAAACAGGCAGCGGATAATTTCCGCAAAGCTCATGATGTTTATCAGCCTTTGGGCAACTATAAGGACAGTGCCAAATTAGCTGCTATTTATGAAAAAAAATGGCGTACTGCTGAAGCGGAAAGTCACTATCAGGAAGCGCAGGGTATTGTGCGCAAAGCAAGACTTCTGAGTGAATACCGGCAGGCAGCGGCTTTGTTCCGTGCAGCCAGTGATGTGTACAGTCCTTATGGTAACACCTATAAAGATTCTACCAGACAGGCTGGTGTATATGAACGTAAAGGACAGGTACAGATATATATCTACGGGAATGAATTTCTGACTTACCAGATAAGTGTAGTGCTGCAAAAAAGCTATGTCAGCTTTGTAACCAGCCCGAGCGCGGCTAATCTGGTGATTGATGTAAGTATGACCCGCAATCATTTTCAGCAGTATAAGGAAAATATTGAGACGGATGATAAATATGAAAATCTAAAAGTGGGCACGAAAAAAGTTGCTGATGAAAATGGCAATATGGTTGATCAGTCTATTTATGAAGATTTTTATTTCAAACAATATAGTGTGAAGACAATTAATGAAGCGGTGATGAATGCTGAGGTGCACACAAGCGGATTGTATGAATTAAACCGCAGCTACAGTGGGAAAAGTACTTCATCACAAACCTATTACTGGTTTGACGGACATGTTCCCAGAAAATATACGGCATATACAAAAGGTACATTGCTTAGTCGTGATGAGCAGTTAGATGAGGCACGTACTAATCTTTGGTCTCATATGCGCGGAGACATTGCTGAAATAAGCAGAGCACTGGCAAATCTATAGTTGTTTAAAAACTATTTTATTTGTCAGATAGCCGGAAATACATATGTAACAATTCTGTGATCAGGAAATTTCCGGATCGGTATCTGATGATTAAAAGATGCTTATGTAAAAACAAAACCTGAATGAAAGCCATTCAGGTTTTGTTTTAGAAACTGGTTTGAACAGTTTATTGAAACTAATGTCTAGTTTGAACTATTTAGGATTAAAAGCATAAACAGTACCATCCTGCCATGTACCTATGTAATAGCGATTATGATGTAAAGCCAATGCTACTGCTCCAGGTAAAGAGGTAACTAATTTACGTACTGTGCGGGTTTTAATATCAACTGTGCGAACCATATCAGCGCCATTATCAATCACGGCAATCATATTCGGCGAAACGGTGACAATACCTACTCCCGGCCGGTTGAAGTCTTTACCCAGCTCTGTTTGCTGACCATCCGGGCTGATTAAGGTCAGGCGGCCGCTATACTGGGAAACTACCAGACTGTTATCCGGTAACTGTGTTACACCAACGGGTGTGGATAGGCCGCGTGCAATAATTTCTTTGCGACCGTTATTTAAATCAAGAGCCACAATTTCTCCGGTGGAACGGTTGGTAATCAGTAATTTTCCCGAATTGGAAAAAGCAATACCTGTCGGGGTATGGTAGCCATCAGAAATTTTTTCAGCTTTGCCGTCAGCAGTTATTTTGAGAATATAATCATCGCTGTATGATGATACGTAAATATTATCTTTTGCATCAATTACAATACCGGCAGGAGAGGAAATATTGGAATAAATAGTTTTACGCTCACCGTTGGCGGTTATTTTAGTGATTGAATTGCCAGACCAGTTGGTAACATACATGGCATCTGAGCTATCAAAAGCAATGCCTGTGGGCGCATCAAAAGAAGCTGCTACGGTGGTTAATCCGGCAGTATTATCTGCTGATGTTTTAGATGCAGTTGCTCCGGTTGTTGAGCTGACCATATTACTCCTTCCGTATAAATATAAAGTACATAAAGCAAGACAAGCAAAAACAATGGTATATAAGGAGAGTTTTTTCATCATGAGTATCCTGCTAAAAGTTAAATCAGAAATAAATGATTAATAGTTTGTCATAATCATGCTCTGAAAGTGATGTACATAAATGATGCATGGATAGAACCTATCAAAAGCGTACACAAAAAACAGAAAGTACAGAAATACGAAATCAGCGATATAAAATAAATATCAGCGAAGGAACTCAGCGATAGCAACAAAAGGCATTTATGCAGTGTTATTGATAAATTTTTATTAGCTGAAAATCCATTTTACAGATATGGATGATTCTCTTTAGTTTAAGCTAATGTTTAATATGACATTTTAATAATAGAGATTAACGGTACTATGCTGGTAATGATTATGCTGCTCATTGCTTAAAAATTGGTAACAGGCTGTGATATCCGGCTGGCTTATGTTTTTTCATGCAAAAGTTGATGTAACTTATAATATAGCGCAGCGAAGTAAATTATAATCGTTAGCGATAAGATAAGTGCAGTATTTGCTGCTAGTGTAATTTAAATGAAAGGGATGTTTATGTCACAATTTTTGCTGGTGCCGACAGGAACTCAGACAAATATAACTGCTGTAGGTTTGGGCGTGGCGCAGGTATTTGTACAAACAGGTCATGTGCCTTTGTACTTTAAACCAATTGCTGAAGATGTGGCTAAGGATAATACATCTGAACTTGTACAGGCTGTATTGAATCAGAAATTACCGGTACCGCAATCTCTAAGCAATCTGGATGAACGTGTATATCAGGGACAGGCAGATGATGTAGTAGAAGAATTTGTTGCTGCTTTCCACGAGATGGACGAAATTAAACACGATGTGGTTGTTATTGAAGGTGCAATACCTGAAGCAGGCCGTACATATCTGCCGGCACAGAATGTGAAAATTGCGGCTGCATTGAATGCCCGGGTAATTCTGGTAGCAGCAGTGGCCGGTCAGACAGCAACGGCGGTGGCTGCGCAATTAAAACTAACTTTGCATGATTATGCACACGGACATACTGAAATCAGTGGATTTATTTTAACTGCGGATGCACAGAATGTACCGTCTGCCGGTTTTGCGGCGGATGTTCAGGCTGAACTGGCTAAACATGGTAAGCAGCTGGAATGTATCGGTCTGGTTACTGTACCGGCAGATGTACAGGTTGCACAGGCACAGGAAGCTGCTAAAGCGGTAGCGGCACAATTAAATGCAGACGTGCTGGGTAGCGAACTGGCGAAACCTGTAGCAACACATCTGGCACCGGCAGCGTTTCGCTATCAGATGATGGCACGTGCCCGTGCGGCGAATAAACGCATTGTTCTGCCTGAAGGCAATGAACCGCGTACTATTGCTGCGGCTGCAATTTGTGAGAATAAAGGTATCGCCCGTTGTGTGCTGCTGGCCAAAAAAGCAGAAGTGGAAGCAGTGGCTCAGTCTAAAGGCATTACTTTGCCTGCATCTCTGGAAATTATTGATCCTGACAGTATCCGTGAACGTTATATTGCTCCAATGGTCGAACTGAGAAAGAGCAAGGGTCTGACTCCGGAACAGGCTGCTGAACAGTTACAGGATACGGTAGTTCTGGGCACAATGATGCTGGCTACCGGTGATGTAGACGGTCTGGTATCCGGTGCTGTACATACAACGGCCAATACTATTCGTCCGGCTTTGCAGCTGATTAAAACTGCGCCGGGGGCCAGTCTGGTATCCAGTGTATTCTTTATGCTGATGCCGGATCAGGTTCTGGTATATGGTGACTGTGCTGTTAATCCGAATCCTACAGCCGAACAGCTGGCTGATATTGCTATTCAGTCTGCCGATTCTGCTAAAGCATTCGGTATTGAACCCAAAGTAGCAATGATTTCATATTCTACTGGCTCATCCGGCAGTGGTCCTGATGTTGAGACTGTTACCGCAGCGACCAAACTGGCACAGCAAAAACGTCCTGATTTACATATTGACGGTCCTTTACAATATGATGCTGCCAGCGTACCAAGTGTGGGCAAACAGAAAGCACCGGACAGCAAAGTAGCCGGTCAGGCAACTGTATTTGTATTCCCTGATCTGAATACGGGTAACACTACTTATAAAGCAGTACAGCGCAGTGCACATGTGCTGAGTGTCGGTCCGATGTTGCAGGGTCTGAATAAACCGGTAAATGATTTGTCACGCGGTGCCCTGATTGAAGATATTGTGTATACCATTGCACTGACGGCAATTCAGGCAGTACAGATGAACTAGGCAAGATATTACAAGCCCGCAGGCATTGTAATTTTGTTATACAGCAGGCAGATGATAATAATATCATCTGCCTGTTTTTCATTTTTGGTAATAACTTTTAATAAATCTATTCATTTGAGAAATATTATTTCTAAATTTAGTTAGAAAAAGAAATATTGTTGTCTTTTGGTGCTATATATTTACAAACTATTGTCAAAATTGAATTCATAAATTACAGTCTATTACACAGACGATGATCTGAAAAAAGCCAAGAATACAGAGGCATAATTTAAAGATAGAGGAAATATTACGGTATTAAATACTCGCCTGCAGATATTTGCAGGCGTTTTATTTTTATCTGCTGTTATTTTGAACTAAGAACCATTTCTGTGCGCACATGCCGGCTTGGTTGCTGTCTGCTGCTGGTCACTATTTGCAATATTGTTTCAGGTATTGGTTTAGCTGAAAGAATCTACTATTTTAAATAAATATAATATATACAGGTTTGGAATTTTACCAGAATACAGTTTTTATACTGTAATATCGTCATTCGGAATCATTTCTATTGTGTATTGCACATCCACTATTTTCTGTAATATGGATAGCGTGGTAATTTTTCCGGTCTGTTTTCAATCTTTTATCTGGTTTTCAAATATATCAATATGATTTTTAATCATAAATTTAGTTTAATGGTCAGTCCGGTTCATGCTGAATTAACTTAGCATGATGTGCACCACATGCTGCTGTGTTTCAAATTTATGAGCTGGATTAAAGAAATTGTTTTTTTTGCGACATGGGTTCTGACAGGTAAGTGTATTTGCTGTTACATTAAGGACAGCTTACTTTTTTAACGCCAGTTTGATATGCGGTTTATGTGGTTTCTCTTCTGGTAAAGAGGGTTTACCGGCGGCGGCAATCTGTTCGCGCTGTGCTTCTGAAAGCAAACCAGACCAGTCTCCGTCCAGATACCATTGCTCGCCGAAATCTTCGCAGGGATGCGGAATACGGATACAGCCATTACCACATTGCAAATCATCAGCACGACAATATTTATCACAACCCCAGCAGATTCGTTCGGGATGTTTCGGATGTAACGGAAAAACCTTGGCCATGATGATGCATACTTGTGACGATTAATATGAAGTTATACCTGCTGAGATAGTTTTATTCAAGGAACGGTTAAATGAAAACCGTGTAATATTTTGTCTGGATGAGGTGCTGATGGTACCGGATGCAGACTGAAATTGAATACAGATTCTAGTCAACAAAAATGGGTGCACGATGAAACAATATGATGTTGCAGTGCTGGGAGGCGGTTTATTGGGACGTCTGACTGCCTGGTTATTGGTAGAGCAGGGTTGTAAAGTAATATTATTTAATGCCGGTAAACGTAATGGTGAAGGTGCTGCTGCTTTTGCAGCGGCAGCTATGCTGGCACCTACAGCTGAAGCAGTAGAAGCAACGCCGCTTGTGGTACAACTGGGTTATACCAGTCTGCCCATCTGGCGCCAGTGGGTGGATTCGTTTCCGACACCGGTATTTATGCAGCAAAATGGTTCATTGATTGTATGGCATCCGCAGGATCGTGCCTTAGCAAAGCAATTTACTAATCACTTGCAGCGTGCCCATCAGGATAACAGCGTCTGGCAGATGTGGGATAAACAGGCAATCAGTGAGCATGAACCACAGCTGGCCGGTCGTTTTAAGCAGGGATTGTTTTTACCGACCGAGGGGCAGCTGGATAATCGCCAGACATTACTGGCTCTGGCCGATGTGCTCGAGCAAAAGCAGGTTAGCTGTCACTGGGAGCAGAGCAGTGATCTGGCTGAATGTGCCGGTCTGGCTCACTGGACGCTGGATTGCCGCGGCTATGGCGGCAAAAGTAACTGGAATAGCCATGGTCATAGCCGTCTGCGCGGGGTACGGGGAGAGGTGCTGCGGGTTTATGCGCCTGATATTGAGCTTAATCGTCCGGTACGGATATTGCATCCGCGCTATCCTATTTATATTGCACCCAAACAGAATAAGTTGTTTGTTATCGGTGCTACACAGATTGAAAGTGAAGATGACAGTAATCTGAGTGTGCGCAGCGGTCTGGAACTGATGTCTGCTTTGCATACTGTTCATTCGGCATTCGGTGAGGCGAGGATTCTGGAAAGTATGGCTGAACTGCGCCCGACACTTAATCACGAAAGCCCGGAAATACGTTATGATAAGCAAAATCATGTAGTGGCTGTAAATGGTCTGTTCCGGCACGGTTTTATGATTTCGCCGGCAGTAAGTATTGCGACAGTACGGGTATTACAGGCCTTAATGCAGCAGCAATCCATTCCGGATGCTCCAGCACGCTATCATATTGATGTTTTACCGGAAAATGACAATGGAGAAACAGATTAATGGATATTAGTGTTAATGATGATGTAATTGATTTTAATGGTAATACTGTGGCTGATCTATTGGAGCAGCTGATGCCGGAATCACCATTTGCGGTTTCGGTAAATACTTGTTTTGTATCTAAAAAACAATATTCTGTTTATCAGTTGCAGCCGCAGGATAAAGTGGATATTGTCAGACCGGTAGTGGGCGGGTAATACCCGCTGGTAGTTATGTTTTATTTTGAAAACCCTGTTTGATACAGGGTTTTTGCTTATCTGGCAACAGCCGGTTTATACCTGCCGGGAAGAATAATTTACTTTGTTTATCTATAAATGAATTGGTGATTTGAGCAGTGAAAATTCGATGAGGGGTATATGGATTTTCTGGTATACAAAATCAGTATATTGCTGATTAAACAGCCATTCAGATTTTTAAACAGTTATTTATGCTCTGCTGGAGAGATATTCGGAGGGTAAATTTACTTGATTTAGCATTAAATATGCATTTACACTTGCGACCCCAATTTTGGGTTAATTAATAGAAAAAAACAGTAATCATTATTACATTAAGAGGAAATAATTATGTCTAATCTGTTTACTCGCACACAACCATCCAGTCGCAATTACGGTGTAGCCTTTTTTGCCGGAATTATGGGCGGTCTGGTTTCTGCTTTTGTGAAATCAGGTACGGAAGGAATAATGCCGCCACGAACCCCGGATCGTATAGCACCGCCCATTCAGATGATTCAGGATATGGGTATTGATATTCACAGCATGGTTTACACCTATTCAGATCAGGTAGTGAACTGGGGTGGTAGTACCATACATATTCTGTTTTCAATTGTATGGGCTATTATTTACTGTATGGCTGCTGAAATTTTTCCTAAAGTTAAATTATGGCAGGGTCTGGCTTTTGGTATTGGTGTAACTATTCTGTTTCACGGTATTATGCTGCCGGTGCTGAATTTATCTCCGGCACCATGGAATCTGCCATTTGATGAATTGTTTTCCGAACTTATTGGTACGCTATTGTGGATGTGGACAATTGAAATCTTCCGCCGCGATCTGCGTAACCGCCTGACCGAAAAACCGGATCCGGAGTTTCAGTAAAACTCATCTGATTTATGTATGATGTACCGGCTTATATGCTTAAGGCCGGATACGATGCCTGTGTATATCTGTAACAATCGGGAAAATATTATTTAGCCGCTATTCCTGATGATACAGACATGCACGGGCATTATGTTAAGCACTTCAGCCTGCTGGCTTTGGCGCTTTGTGATGGATGAAATCATGATGATGGCAGGCTTAATCTTTTTTCAGTACTTTGATTAGTTCCGAAGTGTCAGCTCTTTCCATGTAATTGACATTGATATAGGAAAAGATAACTTTTTTATCCTGGCCGATAATATAAGTGGCTGGTATGGGCAGCTGATAACTGTCATCGCCATTAAAATCCGGCAGATTTGCACCTAAATTTTTGTATAAATTTCTGACATCCTCTGGTAGGGTAAATACCAGACCGTACTGTTTGGCTATCTGATTACCCGTATCAGATAAAATAGTCAGATTAATATTGTGTTCCTGTATTAATTGAGCGCTGATATCAGGTTTTTGCGGAGAAATAGCGATAAAGTGAACGTCTTGAGTATCGAGGATTAATTTCAGATTTTGGTTAAAGTGTTCTAATTCTTTAACACAAAACGGGCACCAGCTGCCCCGGAAAAAACTGAGAATGACTGGTTTTGTTTCCAGCAATTTATAGAGTTCGATTTTTTGATTATTTGTCGCTACCAGAGAAAAATCTGGTGCGGTATCTCCGCTTTTTATGGCATGGCAATCTAAATTCTGCGTAAGCATTTCTGATAATGAATTTCCCATCACATTCAATACTTCTGCAGGTAACTGGGTAAACATATCTTGCTGTATTGATTTTAGCTCTTCAATTATTTTCATTATGACTTTCCTGTTGTGAAACGTTTTGATGAATTTGTTGCAGAATTTTTTTAAATATCGTTAATTCTTCAGCAGATAAATTTTGGGTTATTTTTTCTATCCACTGGCTGTGCTGATGCAGAATTTCTTTAACCAGTTTAGTGCCGGTATCAGTTAATGAGACGAGGGAAATTCTTTTATCCTGACTGGCAGTTCTTTTTGAAATCAGTTTTTCATTAACTAATGAGCTGATTAGTGTTGTTGTTGATGCTTTGGTTATGCCTAATAATTTAGCAATTTCTTGTAACGACAGCTCCGGGTATTCTTTTAACAATACTAAAATAATCAGCCTGCTTTCAGATAAATGAAATTGCTGCAGACGTTTGGCGCATTCAATATCAATAGTGTTTGCAACGGATAATAGAGTAAAGCATGTCTTAATTTTATCCAGATCTGCAATTTTTTCTTTTTCCAGAACATTACAAAAGGATAAATAACGGTTTTCAAGTTGCATATGGTTATTTCTATAAATTAGTTAGTGACCTTACTATTTATTAATTATAGTATAGACGAGGAAAATTATTGTCAATAATTTCAGAATTGTATTGTTATGGTAAATTGATATGAATGGCTGTGTTTGCTGTTTTCCGGATGGTTGTAGTAATTAAGAATTTATTTGTTTTCTTAGATATTTCTGAAATTTTTTGCTTGATGGCCAGGATAAATTGAATTGTCGTAACCATGCCGGCAGAAAGAGAAGCTGCAAACGTTTTCATTTATTAGGACTGATATTTACCATGACATTTATTACACAGGGTTTTTGTTTCCTATCATGATAAAAGCTATGTGTGCGGTGCTTTGATATTTAAAATAAAAATATTAATTATGATAATTAGATGTATATGCGCCGGGTAATAATAACAAATGTTGTTTTAAGTGAAAATAAGTGAAAAGTTATTGTTTTTGTTATAAAGTATAAATACTTTGTGCAGTTTGCCTTTATAGCTTGTAGTTGGAAGATTTTTATTTTTTATGTTAACGGGGGAAGTGAATATGGCTTTACAACTTTATGATGAAGAGTTTAATAGTCGTTTGTTGTTAGGCACTGCTGCTTATCCCACACTCGAAGTACTGCGTACGGCAGTTAGGAAAGCGCAGCCGGCTATGATTACGGTTGCTTTACGCCGTCAGAGCGCAACTTCGGCAGAGCATGGGCAGGGTATATGGGGATTGTTGCAGGAGCTGGCTGTACCGATTCTTCCTAATACCGCCGGTTGTCTGAGTGTAGAAGAGGCGGTAACAACTGCGCAGATGGCTCGCGAGGTATTTGAAACAGACTGGATCAAGCTTGAACTGATTGGTGATGATGATACCTTGCAGCCGGATGTATTTCAGCTGGTGCGTGCAGCCGAAATCCTGATTAAAGAGGGTTTCAAGGTACTGCCATATTGTACTGAAGATTTGATTGCCTGCCGTCGCTTGCTGGATGCCGGTTGTCAGGCATTGATGCCATGGGCTGCACCGATTGGTACCGGTCTGGGACCAGTACATGAATATGCCTTGCATGTCCTGCGTGAACGCTTACCGGATATTCCTCTGCTTGTTGATGCAGGGCTAGGCTTACCTTCGCATGCGGCAAAAGTAATGGAGTGGGGTTTTGACGGGGTATTGCTGAATACCGCGGTTTCACGTAGTGGCTTGCCGGTGATGATGGCAGAAGCGTTTGCACTGGCTGTTAATGCAGGAAGAATGGCTTATGAAGCGGAGCCAGTAGTACCGCGGGACAATGCACAAGCCTCTACACCCCAGGTAGGACAGCCGTTCTGGCACTATGCTTAACTATGTTTTCATTTGTCACTGAATACTGAGCATGTGTGAAATGGCTTAGCGGTTATTGCTTAACGGCTTCCCGATAAGGAAAGTTATCCCCCAATAACATATTGAATTGAAGAGCAGCAAACTGATTAAGATTAGTATTCAATAAAAGACCTAAAGCGTATATAAGCTTTAGGTCTTTTATTGATTATTCTGTCCTGTTTAATTGATGCATATGTAATTAAACAGGACAGATTTTTGGGTATTAATGATTCAGATGGTCTGTATCGGTATAGGTAATGCGTTTTTTCAGTTGCTGACGATACAATGGCAGGAACATAGTCAGCAGAATAAACCACACTGGTGTGGCGATCAGACCGGTAAGCGTATCTTTATCCTGACTGAACAGGTACAGGACAAAAACGAAAAATATCAGAGTGGCATAGCACATGGGTATACCCAGAGGCATTTTGTAAACTGAGCGCGCATGCGCTTCAGGATAAAGCCGGCGGTAGCGCAGATAGGCAATCAGAATGACTGCCCATACAAAAATAAAACAAATACTGGATACGGTGGTGACAATCGTGAATACTTTCATTACGTCGCCTTCCGCATAAAGCAGAACAACG
Organism: Snodgrassella sp. M0351; assembly: GCF_016100575.1. Lineage (NCBI taxonomy): Bacteria > Pseudomonadati > Pseudomonadota > Betaproteobacteria > Neisseriales > Neisseriaceae > Snodgrassella > Snodgrassella sp. M0351. Next base: position 252,799 of record NZ_JACFSG010000002.1, read on the forward strand.
CCAATCAGCAGCAGAGCACAAGAATATAACAGACCGTTTTGCGGCACTCCGTTGGCGGACAGCTGCGCAAAAGCCTTCGGACCAACACCGTTTTTTGACAGACCGTACAGCATACGGCCGGTAGAATACATACCGCTGTTGGCGGAAGACAGTGCAGAGGTGAGTACAACAAAATTAATAATAGTGGCCGCAGCACTGATGCCAATCAGGGTAAACATATTGACGAACGGGCTGCGGTCGGGGGCGACCATATTCCACGGGGTAACCGTCATAATAATGGTTAGTGCCAGTACGTAGAAAATAATGACACGCACCGGTATTTTATTAATGGCAGCCGGCAGGGTGGTATTTGGATCATCTGTTTCGGCTGAAGCGGTACCGACCAGCTCAATGCCGACAAAAGCAAAGATAGCAATCTGAAATGCGGCAAAAAAACCTGACCAGCCATGAGGCATCCAACCGCCATAAGACCATAAGTTGCTGATTTTGGCTTGAATACCGCTGGGGCTGGTAAAGCCGGTTAGTAATAAATAGCCGCCACAGCCGATAAGCGCGAGAATCGCCAGAATTTTAATCAGGGCAAACCAGAATTCCAGTTCGCCGAAGAGTTTGACCGATAAAAGATTCAGCGCCAGCAGGATGGCAATGCAGATAATGCCGGGCAGCCATAATGGCACTTCCGGCCACCAGAACTGAGTATAGCCGGTAATCGCTACGATATCTGCCATACCAATCACTACCCAGCAAAACCAGTATGACCAGCCGACATAATAACCTATAGTCGGATTCAGGATATCGGTAGTGAAATCGACAAAAGATTTGTAATGCAGATTGTGCAGCAATAATTCACCCATGGCACGCATCACAAAAAACAGAAATGCGCCGATGATGACATAGGTAAACAACACAGATGGCCCGGCCAGGCTGATCGTACGGCCTGAACCCATAAACAGACCGGTGCCGATTGCACCACCAATAGCAATCAATTGTAAATGTCGGTTTTTCAGTGTGCGTTTTAACTCAGGTGGTCGGCTCATGGTGTATCCTTTACAGACTGGAAAACAAAACAAAAATAGAAAACATGGTTTTATTTTTAGAAGTGTATACGTTGATATAAAATTAATTATGATAAATATATATACTGCTAACCACAGACTGGTTCATCACTATGCTTATATACATTTATTGATATAAGCATTTTACCGGTACATACCGGTTCGAGTTTGTAATACTTTATCACAGTTTATTGTTGTTGCCGGCAATATCTGAATATAGTTGTTGAGAATGAGAGGCTGTTGTATTAAGGTAGTGGTGTTACCGGTTTTAGACAGGTATAAAAAGACATAATAACAGATAAATAAGGAAGGAGAGCTTGTCCATGCGCGCAATCCGGACCGGATTAGTGGTGGGCTATGGTTTTATTGTGATGTTTATCAGCACAGCCATAAAAGGGGTTTATCAGGTTTATTTTACCAGTCTGGTAGATCATTATGCTGTGAGTATTGAAACAATGGCTCTGGTTGGTGGTTTTTTTGGCCTTGCGCAAGGTATTTACTCAGCATTAGTTGGTAAGCTGTGTGACCGTTGTGGTGCTGGTCATGTTCTGTTATCGGGAATGCTGGCTGCTGCCTGTGCCTTTTTACTATTTTCCTCTAGTAACAATTTCATGACTTTTGTGCTGGGGTTTCTGCTGCTGGCTGCATATGCGGTTGCTGCACTGACTTTTGTACCGGTCAGTATTCTGATTGACAGATATGTAATACCTGAGCGGCGCCAGTTTGCGTATGTGCTGACCACTAACGGTATCGCTGCCGGTCTGATGATATTGTCTCCTCTGTGGATTTATCTGGACGGGTTTATCTCATGGCCGATGCTTTGTGCTATTCTGGCCGGTGTATTTGCCTGTCTGGCTATTGTTCCGGCATTGCTGAACTGGATGGAAGGTATCCGGGTGCCTGAAAAAGTAATAGTGCAGCCTGCAAATATATCATCTAAATCTAAGCCTAAGCCGGTCAGCCCGAATATTACCGCACCTTTACCCCGTTACTGGTATCTAGACCGTCGGTTTGTGCTGTCTGCCTTAGCTTTTTCCGGCTGCGGTACGTCAATGATTTTTATTGATGTACATTATGTTCCGACAATACAGGAAATATTAAGCCAGAATGAAACCGCCAATCTTTTTACCGGTACTTCACTGAGTTTGCTGGGGCTGGCGGAAGCCGTGGGCAGTGTACTGATTGGTTATCTGGTGGCTAAAAAAGTATCTCTGCCTTTATTGCTGTGTCTGCTGTATATCGTGCGTTGTATAACGCTCATGGCACTGGCTCTGTGGCCGGAACCAATGATGGTACCGCTGTTCGGGATTTTTTTCGGAATAACTTATATGGGAACCGTCATTATTATATCCCGTCTGGCCGGTTCTATTTTCGGTTATCGGTATAAAGGCTTTATTTTTGGTGCATTTTTTCTGATTCATCAGATTAGCGGTTTATTAACCGCCTGGCTTGGTGGTTTGCTGCGGGTATATTGCGGTAGTTATTTTCCGGTTATCTGTTTTGTTGCTATATGGATGGCATTATCAGCAGCTGCCTCTTTATTGTTATCTATGCTGAAAAAAAATGATAGTTCTGATAACGGTGGTCGTTATCAGGTTAAATATGAATAATAATTGCCAATTCTGCTATTAATAGCCGGCAGGAATTGAGAACGGCGAACATGGCCGTATTTAAAGATAATTATGTTGCCGGACAGGGCATGATGAGGTTGATTGTATTGATGGCAGTCGTACAATAACCAAAACAGATTTGAATAAAGAGTGTTAATGATGAGTGAAGAAAAAGTGGTTCATTATCTTAAAGATTATCAGGCACCGGATTTTGCGGTGGCAGATATTAATCTGACTTTTACTCTGGACGAAGCTTATACCACAGTAATCAATCGTATGACTGTTGTACCAAAGCAGACGCAAAAACCTTGTGTGCTTGATGGCAGTGCGGAACTATTGCAGATTGTTTTAGATGGTAAATCCTTATATCCGCATGAGTATGCTGTGGCAGATGAAAAGCTGATTATTCATACGGTACCGGACAGACAGTTTGTGCTGGAAATCACGACCAGACTATATCCGGCACAGAATAAAACGCTGATGGGTTTATATGAATCCGGTAATAATCTGTATACCCAGAATGAGCCGGAGGGCTTCCGTAAAATTACTTATTACTTTGACCGTCCGGATGTGATGAGCCAGTTTACCACCACCATTATTGGTGACAAAGAGCAGTATCCGGTTATGCTGTCTAACGGTAATCTGATTGATAATGGTGAGCTGGATAATGGCCGTCACTGGGTATGCTGGCGTGACCCGTTTGCCAAGCCAAGCTATCTGTTTGCTCTGGTAGCAGGCAAGCTGGCGGTGCTCGAAGGCAGTTTTACTACCTGTAGCGGTAAAGAAGTGGCGCTGAAATTTTATACCCGTCCAGAAGACCGTGCTAAGGCAGGTTTTGCTCTGGAGTCGCTGAAGCATGCCATGCAGTGGGATGAAGAGCGCTTTAATCTGGAATATGATTTAAATATTTTTATGGTGGTGGCTGTTGGTGATTTTAATATGGGCGCCATGGAAAATAAGGGCCTGAATATTTTCAACACCAAATATGTGCTTGCCAGCAGTGATACAGCTACAGATGCTGATTTTGAGGCGATAGAGGGTGTGATCGGGCATGAGTATTTCCACAACTGGACAGGTAACCGGGTCACTTGCCGGGACTGGTTTCAGTTGTCGCTGAAAGAGGGGCTGACCGTTTTTCGTGATCAGGAATTTTCAGCCGACCGGGCCAGCAGAGCTGTTCGCCGTATTCATAATGTCAGAGTATTGCGCAGTATGCAGTTTGCGGAAGATGCCGGTCCGATGGCACATCCGGTACGACCGGCTTCATACGAAGAAATGAATAATTTCTATACACTGACTGTGTATGAAAAAGGTGCCGAAGTGGTACGTATGTACCATACTCTTCTCGGTGAAGCCGGTTTTCAGAAAGGAATGCAGCTTTATTTCCAGCGGCATGACGGACAGGCTGTTACCTGTGATGATTTTCGTGCGGCTATGGCTGATGCCAATGGTGTTAATCTGGAACAGTTTGCGTTGTGGTACAGTCAGGCCGGTACACCGCAGGTTAAAGCACGTGGTGAATATGATGCGGAAAAACGTACATTTAGTCTGTATTTGCAGCAATCTATTCCGCCCACACCGGATATGCATGAAAAACAGCCAATGGTGATTCCGGTAAAAGCCGGTTTAATCGGTAAAGATGGCACACCAGTTTCGTTCCGGCTGGATAACAGTGATTCTGTGGTTGAGGAAACAGTACTGGTATTTAATCAGGCTGAGCAGACTTTTGTCTTTAATGATGTAACACAAGAAGTAATACCGTCATTATTGCGCGGATTCAGTGCTCCGGTGAGACTGGAGTATCCCTATAGTGATGCTGATTTAATGCTGTTACTGGCACATGATAGTGATTCTTTTGCCCGCTGGGAAGCAGCACAAACTCTGTACCGGCGTGCCATTACGGCAAATCTGGCTGCGCTTGAAGCCGGTCAGCCTGTACCACATCATGCTGCGCTGGCTCAGGCCATTACGGCGGCACTGAATGCTGATATTGATCCGGCGTATAAGGCAGTGTTGTTGCAAGTACCGGCTGAAGCTGAATTGTGGGAAGATGCTCAGAGCATTAATCCCGAGCTGTATGTTCGTGCACGTCAGGCACTGTTGCAGGATCTGGCTTGCAGTATGGAGGATACACTGACACACTGGCGTCAGTGGGCTGATGAGCAGGAGCAGAACAGCAAACATGCTGCCCCGCAGGAATACCATCCTGATCTGGCCGGTATTCGCAGCCTGCGCAATACTTTACTGCAATGGGGCGTACAGGCCAGAGCAGAATTATTGCAAAGCATTGCTGCTGAGTATCCGCAGCGGGCTACCAATATGACGCATGAATTCGGAATGCTTCTGGCCATTAATCATTTGGCTGATACAAAGCGTAATGAGTTATTAGACCAGTTTGCTCAGCGCCATGCTCATGATGATTTGGTCATGGATAAGTATTTTACTCTGATAGGCAGCAGCCAGCGGACGGATACTTTGCAACAGGTGCAGGCAGCATTACAGAACCACGCTTTCAGCTTAGAAAATCCGAATAAGGTACGTTCTTTACTGGGTAGCTTTAGCCGGAATATTCAGCACTTTCATGCGGCCGATGGCAGTGGTTACCGTTTTATTGCTGAGCATATATTGCACATTGACGGATTTAATCCGCAGGTGGCTTCTCGTCTGGTACAGGCATTTAATCTGTACGGTCGGCTGGAACCGCACCGCAAAGCCTTGATGGCCGAGCAGTTACAGCGGATTCAAAAACATGACGGGTTGTCCAAAGACAGCCGTGAAATTGTAGATAAAATATTAGGTGGCTGAGGAATTGCTGATTTATTTAGTGATAAGCCAGATAAATGAAAGCACTACAGTTGATGCTGTAGTGCTTTTTTATTTCAGTATTTTATTTTTTAAGCCTTATAAACTTAAAAATATCTGTCTTGGTACTGTTTATCCTTCAAGCAGCAGTCTGCCCAGATAGTCATTTTCTTTGGCCATTCCCGGTAAAACAAAGAAAAATCCGCCGCCGAATGGTTTGATATAACGTTCCATCGGTTCGCCATTCAGGCGATTCTGGGTATCAATAAAACCTTTTTTCAGGTCGTTCTGATAGGCAACAAAAATCAGACCCATATCAAGTTGACCGTTGGGTAATACACCCAGAGAGTAACTGAAACTGCGCCGGCGCAGTTTGGCTACATGCCGTTCAGGAATACGTGGTTCTGCACGGCGCATGTGTGAATCAAACAGAATACGGTCGCCATGAGGGTCACTGTTCATTTTCGGGTCATCCATTTCATGCTGCATACCAATGGGTGCTCCGCTGGTTTTGTAACGGCCAAAATCATTTTCCTGATCTTCCAGCGGGGTTCTGTCCCAGAATTCGAGATTGAAGCGAATCAGGCGGATTGCCTGATAACTGCCGCCCAGACACCATGCCGGTTCCTGGTTGTTCTTGGTTACCCATACCAGTTCATCCATCAGTTTGCTATCGCTAATGGAGCCATTACCGGTACCGTCTTTAAAGCCAAACAGATTAATAGCGGTAGTGTGATTGTCAATATCTCTGGCCGGTAGAAATCCGTCCATTTTCCATACCGGCACCATATACTGATTACAATGACTAATCAGATCGCGCAGGGCATAAATGACACTTTCGCGGCTGTTGGCGCAGAACTGGATTGATAAATCTCCGCCGCACCATGCTTTTTCCAGCCGGTCGTTGGGAAAGCGGGGCATAGGAATCAGTTTTTTGGGTTTGAGCTGAGACAGACCAAAACGCTGGTCAAACAGGCTGGCACCCACGGCCAGGGTAATTGTCAGTGAGTCGGGAGACAGATTTTGGCCAAGCAGCCCGGATTCTGCCGGAGGAAGCTGGTCATTTTTACCTGCTGTGAGTGTTTGTGGTCTGGTGAGATAGGCAATACGTTGTGAAATCCGCTGGAATAACTGTTGCAGCTCTTTTTTGTTTTTTACAGTAACGTTGAAGACAGCAAAGATAGCTTCTTTGGTGTCGGGGGTAATTACGCCAGCCTGATGGCTACCCCAGTAATCAACGGCCTGATTGTAATCATGAGTACAGTTGCCGGCGGCATTGGCTGCTTTGACGGCGCTAAGACTGGCGATACCCAGCCCTCCGGCCAGCAGCATTTTCATGCTATTGCGTCGCGTGGTGCTGGCCGGATTGTCTTCAGGCGAGGCAGTTGAGACAGGCTGATGTCTGAAAGTGTTTTTAGACATAACTTAAACCTTAATTAGGATATTTATAATAAACACGTATATTTAGTTGCGCCCTAAGCTGGGCCAGCCGTGCTGTCTGCGTACTTAGTAAGGAGTACAGGATATCGTGATCCGTCTGACTAAGCCGGCTGAAACTTTGGAATTGGTTCTGGGGCAGTTGATAATGCTGCAGAATGGCAAAAATCTGCTGGTAACCATGATTCAGTGCTTTACGCTGCTCTGCCGGAATAAAGCTCTGCAGATGTTGCATGATTTGTGCTGAACCGGTTACATTGGCATGGATATCGGCCAGATCACTGTGGCTATACTGATTTTCTTTGCCGGCAAGTTTGGTTTGCAGAATCATTTCCAGAAAGTCGGATGCTGACTGAACTACTTTGGCAATATCCAGATCATCGGCTGCTACACGTTTTTGTAAATCAATAATTTCATATTGCAGATTGCTGTTTTCTGCCTGTGCTTGCTGTAGGTCTTTGAGTTTAAATAAATCATATTCTAAACGGTGAAAACCGCTGAAATTCGGATCATCGGTACCTTGCAGATAATAATCAGCGCGCGAGTTAATATTCTGGTCGGCATTACCAAACAGTTTGACGATAACCCGTACTTGTTCGTAACTCTGATGGGCACGGATATAATTTTGTTGCGCCTGTTGCAGCTGTCCGTTTTTGCAGGCATTCTCAATTGCATTAAGATATTGCTGGGTGCTTTTTAATTGCAGTACAACTTCCTGCTGATAATTACGAATTGCTGACTGGTATTTTTCCGGAGTGGGAATATCCCCTTTTGCGACTACAGCATTAGAGTCATTGATAATTGGTGCCCTTAAACCATGTGCTACAGCAATGGCAGGCACCAGTAAAGAGCAAATAATAAATAGTGTACAGAACTTATTCTGTGTCATTTAAAATTTTCCTTAAGAAGAGCTGTATGGCGATTAATAGCAGGAAACTAACAAATGAAATGATGCTAAACCATACAGGCGGCGAATTATAGGCAGAAATTAAGTCAGGAAAGCTGTCGGACAGAAAGCTATTGTCAATAAAATGTGAGATTTTCACTGCCGGCCACATCATAATATCAGGAAGGGGTTCATTGTGTGTCGACAGATATACACCTGCTTTGACATATGAGGGGAAAATCAGAACTAACATTATAATACTGGTTATGATAAGGTATTTTTTCAACTGCATGCGGCGGCTGATTACAACAAATGGATAAAATGTCAGGGCAGATACTGCAATGCCGGAAATTACGGTAAGGCATAAATTAGTATAATCAGGATTATTCAGCTGTCTGATCTGACCGGACAACCATAAGATAACTTCATTGCCTGCACAGGCAATGGTAAGTGCTGCTATGAACATGGCTGCTGTCCATGAACGTGCCATCTGTTGAGCTTTTTTCTGTTCCTGTGCTGATCCCATGCTCAGGATATACTCAAACATCAAAAATACAACTAAAAATGTCAGTAAAGTAATCAATATCAATATGCTCATCATAAGCATTTTTTGATTTTTTTCGGGAATATATCTGAACACACCACCGATAATTGCTGCCAGAAACAGTACACCGAGTATCAAGCCGCTAAACAGATGGCGCATCCCGCTTTTGCTGTCCGGATTATGCTTAATCCATGAGTAAATAACGCCGACAACAATCAGTGTTACAAAGCATTCACGCCAGACAATAAAAAAGGTTTGTTCCATTCTAAATCTCGTTTTATTTTAAAATTAATTGATTTAAAGACCTGTTCCGATGAAATTTATAGTTACAGGGTTTTTCAGTGCAATTGTAGCAACTGATGAAGCATTGCGCCGATTACTTTTTATTGTGACAGCAGGGGACAAACGTGACATATCTTTTGTTCGTATTCACCATATTGCAGCAAGTAACAGATATGGTTGATAAGGGTGTTAAGTGCTGGGGCATGATTTTCAGCCTGAGCTAGTTATCAGTAATGCTAGAGAAGGATAAGGCTGTATAAAAACACTCAAATCATGATTGAATGGTGCCGGTAAATCATATGCTGAAGAAATAACCGGCACATGCCCAAAGTAAGTAAATCAGATATGTAGCAGGTTTTGCCTTATCTGGATTTTTTCCTTAAAAACAATATAGCCATTAATAACCAGAATACACCAAAAGTAATGACGCTAATCCACATTGGCTGGGAGCGGTAGGCAAACAGTGAGGAAGCAAAACTGCCGATCAGACCGCTATCGTCAATAAAATGTGATGTATCCCATGCCGGGCTAATGAGGAAATCAGGAATTGATACATCATGCTCCAGCAGCATATTGGTACCGTCTTCAACAGCTCTCAGCAATAATGAAATGGCCAGAAATAACAGGACAATACCGGTTATGGTAAAAAACTTTTTCCATTGGATGAAGCGGCTGGTTAGAATAAAAGCATAAAATGTCAGGGCAGATACTGCTATGCCGATAAGTACGGCGAAACAGAAGCTGGAGTAATTTTGACTGTTCAGCTGCATAATCTGGCCAGACAGAAATACGACAATTTCACTGCCTTCACGGGCAATGGCAATGGCTATAATAAACAGAGCTCCCCACCATGAATTGCGGGCTACCTGTTGTGCCATTTCCTGTTCCAGGGATGATTTCATATTTCGGGCGTGTTTGTTCATCCAGTACACCATCTGCACAATCAGTATGCAGGCAACAGCAGACATGCCCATCATAAACATGGTTTGATGATCATCGGTAAGTGCTTTGAATACACCGTTGATGATTAATGCCAGTATGACAGAAATCAGTACACCAAGCCCGACACCGCCAAACAAATAACGCATACCATGGCTATTGTCAGGATTACGTTTAATCCATGCATAAATAATGCCGACAACCAGTAATGCTTCGAAACATTCACGCCAGACGACAAAAATTGTTTGTCCCATTGTATTTCCTGCTTTTATTTTACTATTAACTGCCCTTTGGGCTTATTCAGATGAAAGTCATCGAAAAAGATATAGGTACCGGGTTTTTTCGGGGCGATGACGACCACTGATGAGGCGCCCGGGGCGAGTACTTTTTCTTTGACCAGCTGGGTACTTTCAAATTCGACGGGACCTTTGCCAATGTTGGTAACTTTAATGCGAATAATTTTGTTGGCCGGTGCATTGAGGGTCAGGGGAATCAGATCACCATCTTTCATTTTCAGTTCCAGAGTGACTTTATCGTCAGCAATGGCTGAAAATGAAAACATAAGACTGCATAAACCCAATAGGATAAGAAGAAATTTTTTCATAACAGATATTCTTACAGTGAAAGGTGTTGTGGCAGTAATAATGTAATAAGGGATTATTCAGCCAGTTGAAGCTAGAATAATCCCTGATCACAGCCAGCTAAATGCGATTAATAGCTGCCTTTGCGGCCTACACCGGCATAATCAAAATCCCAGCTGACTTCAAATGGTTTGAACCATGGTGCTACGCCGGTTTCTTTGTCAATATGGCGAGCCATCTGGTTGGCTGTTGGTGGGGAGATACGGTAGGTAACACGATATTTGCCCAGACCATTCAGTTTGATGTTGTCACCATAGTGAGGACCGTCATTGGCAACCATAGACATGAATTTACCTGAATGTTCGAATTTCCCTTTAGTCAGTTTGGTAATGGAGTATTCAATATTCAGATTAGGAATCCAGTCTCCTTCGGCAAAGCCGTTAGGATTACCTTCTGTTGCATGAATATCGGCTTCCATGTGCACGTCGGATTTGCTGGCCGGCAAATGCATATTACTGTGATCCATGCCATCAGTGTCCATAGTAATAGGCGGCAGATATACACCGGAAATTTCCATTCCGTTTTTAATAATAGGTTTGCCCATGGGGTATTCCTGAGCAAAGGCTGCCATTGATACAAGAGCGGCACTGGCGATAGCAATTTTTTGTAACAGCATTTTATAATTTCCCTATTTTATTCATATTGAGACAAATTGAATCAGATATGACTGCATATCAATTGATAAGGATTATCAATATACTCCTTTTACCAATGTTAGAAAATAATTAAATTATGTTTTTTACTGGTGTTTATTGTTATTTATTGTGGTGCAAATAACAGTAATTTTTTGAGGTTGTCCGTAAAAGTGTCTTATAAATAACAAATCTAAATTGACAATTGAATATATCCTTTATTAATAAATATATAGATTAAAAAAGCTGAAAACGCCGGCTGGAAATGGTTTCAGCTGTTATCAATCTTAATCTGGTCGTTACCAACCGGAAAACTGATGGAGGAATTTCTAAATTATTTGCTGTTGTGGTGTAGGCAAACTATTGATATATAAGTTAAGTAATGTTAAATTAAGCTTGTGGTTGTGATAGCGCTGGTTATGGAAATGATCAGCCGGAACAGATTCCGGATAGTACTTTAATTGATATGTGTTAGTTTGAAGTAGAAAACTGTTCGGGCTGGTTTGGTGGTATGAATAAACAGTTATCGAAAATAGTCGCCTATGGTGAAATTACTATAAGCAGAAAATGATTAGGTTCTGTGTACTGCCTGCCATATTTGTTGTGCTATGGGTTCTATCCCTTGCCAGAGCAGGGGTTCCCAGTTATGCTGTTTGCAGAATGAAAATACCAGGGTTTCGGCACTGATGATGCTGTTACAGGGCTTGAAAACCAGCAACCCGCTATCCTGCCAGTCTGAGTCGGCTTTGATGATATAGGGTGACAGGATATAGGCTGTATATTCGGTAATTTCCTCTGGTTCGTTATGCCATTGGCTGCCGAGTGATGTAGTTTGTTGTATATAATAAAGTGCAAAGGGGTATTGCAGTTGTAGGTTGTCGTGCAATGCTGTGGATAGCGCATTCTTGTCAGGCGCAAGAAGTTTCATTGTTTATTCTCCCTTTGTATTTTATGCTGAATGAGTAATTGTATGAAGTATGTAGTATATCTGTGTATCAGGACGACACCTGATTGTCAGTAGTTTTTGGGCAAACAGGTTAGATTGTGGTTTCTGAAAGGGGAGATTTGCTTTGTAGATGTTCATATCATTGCCCTTCTCTTTAATCATGAGACCGCAAGTGTGCTGTTAAACACAGATGGCGGCAGACAAATGGCAGGGTTGACAGACCGACAAAGAGTATACCGGTAGGCGTAAAGCCTCCCTGCCACTGTCCACCATGAAAAAAAGCGGTGGCAATGGGTTTTTACAGACCAACGCTACTTTTTTGGTAAGTAGCAAAAAGTCTGCCTCTTTGTTCAGCCTGTCAAAGCTGGTTACGCTATTGAACGTAACGTCTTTATCTTGCCGCTAAAGCAGGGAACTGTCAATTATTGACTCATATATATGTATGAGTTATCTGATATGCATTTTCATTCCGGGTAAAAATGGTTTGTTTATCCGGATTATTAAGTCTGTTTTATGACTGAAAAGCCAGTTTTTATTTTTTTGGCATGTATTGCCGGCTATTATATATTTTGCATATTTTTATGATAAATGCGAGATTAAGCAGACGATTATGTAATTACTTATTGTTTACAGGACAGAATATCTTGAGCTGTAGCCATATTCGCTGAACAGGCTGTGATGACTATTGAATAATATAAATGGGTAATATACAGGAACCGGCTGCATATTCTTCGATTTAGTGTATTTGCAATATTTTTTGTTTAATGGTTAACAGTTTTATTTTTAAAGTGTTGTTTTATTGGTATTAGAAGCGAATTGATATAACTAAAAAAACTGGTATTTCATCATTCAGTCTTCAGTATCAGGATAATGTAATTTCTCAGTGCTTTAATTTGTTATTTTCAGCAAAAAAATCGGGCATACCAGTGTATGCCCGATTTTGAAGCTATTTATCTGATGATTACCACTTGTAGCCTATACCTGCATTAAAGCCGGTTTCACGTCCGGTAGTGGAGACACCTGCACCCCATGAGAACTTACCGGTATTGTTTGTGGCTTTGTAGTTAATACCAACTGCAGCATAACCATGATATGAACCCATGCCTACACCTACTGTCTGTTCACCGGCATTTAACTGCGGCAGATAAGCACCAGACAGTGCCATGGCCAGAGCAGTGCCGGAATAGGCACGCCGTTCTACACGATGTACGCGGTCGTTAACATCATTGACGTAGCGGTTGATATTTTCCATGCGGGCATTAACACCTTTCAGCTGCGCCACATTGACTGCATCAGTGTCGGCAGTACCGGCAGCGACACCTGTAATCTGACGGTAAACACCATTGGCGGCGTCACCCACAGACACAGCGGCCTGAGTGCTGGTGGTTGCCTGAATGGCTCTTGCCTGTTGTGCTGTGGCACTAACCGGAATGTAGCCATTAATACCTGCTGCCGTATTGGCCACAGAGTTGGCACCCAGCGCAATTCCGCCATTCTGAGTAACGCTGGCATGATTACCAATAGCTACGCCGTTTTCTGCACTGGCTGCTGCTTGTGAACCAATAGCTACAGCAGCCTTACCACTGGCAGCTGCTGCACCGCCTACAGCAATAGCATCACTTCCGCTTGCTGAAGCCACAGCCTGAGTGGAATTAACTTTTGCATATTTGCTGCCGCCGTTATACAGATTGTTAATGGCATCGCCTACATTATTGGCTGTTACCGCAGTACCATCAGCATTGCTGGTTGTATAGCTTGGTGCAGTGAAACCACCTGTGCCGGCTCTGGTGAGCGGGTTGTAGCTGGCATTACCGCCCAGGCTGGCTGCTACTGCAGACAGGGCATCAGCTGTTGAAGCAGACAGTTTCTGGGTATCCGAAATAGCCTGATTGGCTTTTTCAGTTGCTTCATTGATCGCAGAAGCATTACCGCCACCACTGTTTTGTGCCAGCTTGGTATCCACTGAGCTGGAAAGACTTTGTAAATCCTGTTTCCATTCATTTTTCATTTGCCACAGCTGGCTGCCATTCACTGCCTCTGTTGAATTCTGGCCTGTATCACCAGAAGCAACATTGGTAATTTTCTGGGCAGTGCCGGAGCCATGGCTGGCATCGTAAGCTGAACCGTTCCATTGCAGGGCATTAAGCTGTAATGAGCTCAATGTTGTGGATATTCCTGCCGGTATGGTGCCGGAAGCAAGGTGAAGCTGATCCTGCAGGCTGGACAGACTGGTTGAGGTGGAAGTGGACAGCGAATAGAGCTGACGACCATTTACTGCCTGATTAGACGTTGCGTCTACTCGTCCGTCTGCAACTCCACTAATGGTTCTTTCGTTGCTTGCGTCACGAGTCAGCTGATTTGAGAAGGCTGTTGTACCATCGTCAAAATGCACTGAGTTCTTCTGCAATTCGTCAATCAAACGTTTTGAGGTCTTAATATCATCCTGAGCAGTTTTAATATCATCCTGAGCAGCTTTGATATCTTTGTTCATCGTTTCTATCGTTGTCCTGCTCTCAGTAACTACCTGATCAACTGAGCTTGATACACTGCTAATGATGGAAGACGAAATACTGTATAACTGTCCGGCATTGACTGCATCAGTAGAACCGTCTGCCAGCTGACCGGCAGCCACGTTGGTAATCTTCTGGGCAGCGCCGGAACCATGGCTGGCATCATAAGCATTACCATTCCATTGCAGTGCGTCGCGTTGCAGATTACTGATGTTATTCACCGCAGAACTCAGGCTACTAGACAAAGTAGAGATATTACTGTTGGTAGTAGAGAGCCCGGTATTGTTACCGGCAGTCGCAGTGGAAAGACTACTGCTCAGTGAGGTGGACAGATTATACAGCTGGTCACCGTTAACGGCATCGGTAGAGCCACTGCTAAGTGTACCGTTGGCTACGTTAGTAATCTTCTGGGCAGCGCCGGAACCATGGCTGGCATAT
>NZ_JACFSG010000002.1:267616-383412 GCF_016100575.1 Snodgrassella sp. M0351
AAGCATTACCATTCCATTGCAGTGCGTCGCGTTGCAGATTACTGATGTTATTCACCGCAGAACTCAGGCTACTAGACAAAGTAGAGACATTACTGTTGGTAGTAGAAAGACCGGTATTGTTACCGGCAGTCACAGTGGAAAGACTACTGCTCAGTGAGGTTGACAGATTATACAGCTGGTCACCGTTAACGGCATCGGTAGAGCCACTGCTAAGTGTACCGTTGGCTACATTGGTAATCTTCTGGGCAGCGCCGGAACCATGGCTGGCATCATAAGCATTACCATTCCATTGCAGCGCATCGCGTTGCAGATTACTGATGTTATTCACTGCCGAGCTCAGACTACTAGACAAAGTAGAGACATTACTGTTGGTAGTGGAAAGTCCGGTATTGTTACCGGCAGTTACAGTGGAAAGACTGCTGCTCAGTGAGGTGGACAGATTATACAGCTGGCTGCCATTAACGGCATCGGTAGAACTATTGCTCACTGTACCGTTTGCTACATTGGTAATCTTCTGGGCAGTGCCGGAACTATGGCTGGCATCATAAGCATTACCATTCCAACCCAGTGCATCGCGTCGCAGGTCACTGATGCTGGTGTTAACCTCTGCTAAGCTGGTCGACAGCGTAGCTGTTGCGCCGGAAACTGTATCCAGACGGTCAATAGCACCATTCAGTCTGCCAGTCAGATTACCTACAGAGGAGGAAACGGTGTTGAGTTTATCATTGGTGGTAAACAGCTGACCGCCTGTTACTGCCTCATTTGAACCCAGTTCAATTTTTCCGCCTGTAATATTGGTGATTTTTTTGTAGTTTGCATCATAATTTTCACCATTTATTTGCAGGGCATTCTGATCCAGAGTATTGATTCTATCTGTAGCAGAAGACAAATTATCGGAAATTCTGGAAGTGGATTCAGCAATACTGTTAATCCGCGTATTGGTCTTATTCAGGCTATCATTCAGATTCGCCACTGTAGAGCTTAAGCTGCCTACCCTCGAATTAGTCTGATTTAGCTGACTGCCATTGACTGCATCGGTGGAATCCGGGGCTAAATCAGCTTCGGCTACGCGGGTGATTTTCTGCGCCATAGTAGAACCATGGCCGGCATCGTAGGCAGATCCATTCCATTGCAGAGTATTGTCCTGCAGTCTGGTTACAGCAGCAGTTACTGAATTTACCGAAGTGGATACAGCATTAATACTAGAATTTGTAGTATATAGCTGGCTGCCATTCACTACATCTGATGAATCAGGTGCCAGTGAACCGTTTGCAACATTGGTAATTCGATACCGGGCATTGGTAACACCATGGCTGGCATCATAATAACTGTTGCCATTCTCTTCCTCTACCCATTGCAAGCTGTCTTTTTCCAGTTTGTTTACTGTATCGTTCACTTTGTGTACTGAGCTGGAAACGATACTCAGATTGGAATTAGTAGTAGATAACTGGCTGCCATTTACAGCATCGGTAGAGTTATACGTCAGATCACCGTTAGCTACATTGGTAATCTTCTGAGCCAGATTAGTACCATGGCTGGCATCATAGGCACCAGAGCCATCGGTGTTCTTTTTCCATTGCAGCGCATCAGACTGTAAAGCAGCGATATTGCTGTTTGCTGTACTGATATTACCATTGATATTGGTCAGATCACCGGCACGGCTTACAACAGTAGACAGTGAGCTGAAGCTGGTAGCAGAAGAGGTGGATAACTGATAGAGCTGACCGGCATTAACTGCATCAGTAGAGCCGTCTTCCAGCTGACCGGCAGCCACATTAGTAATCTTCTGCGCCTGATTAGTACCATGGCTGGCATCATAAGCACCAGAGCCATTGGTATTGTTTTTCCATTGCAGCGCATCAGACTGTAAATCAGAAACATTGCTGCTTACCGTATTCAGTTTACCGGTGGTGTTTAGAGCAGCGGTAGATAAAGAAGTGATACCGGAAGCAGAAGAGGTGGATACCTGATAAAGCTGGCTGGCATTAACTGCATCAGTAGAACCGTCTTCCACCAGACCGGCAGCCACATTAGTAATCTTCTGCGCCTGAGTGGTACCATGGCTGGCATCATAGGCACCAGTACCATCGGTGTTCTTTTTCCATTGCAGCGCATCAGACTGTAAATCAGCGATATTGCTGTTTGCTGTACTGATACTACCATTGATATTGGTCAGATCACCGGCACGGCTTACAACAGTAGACAGTGAGCTGAAGTTGGTAGCAGAAGAGGTGGATAACTGATAAAGCTGACTGGCATTAACCGCATCAGTTGAGCCGTCTTCCAGCTGACCGGCAGCCACATTAGTAATCTTCTGCGCCTGAGTGGTACCGTGGCTGGCATCATAAACACCTGAGCCATCGGTATTTTTTTTCCATTGCAGGGCATCAGCCATTAGCTGAGTAACATTATTAGTGATGTTGGTAACATTACCTGTATTGGCCACCGCTGCGTTCAGATTACTCAGACTGGTTGAAGTGGTTGTAGACAAGCTGTAGAGCTGAGCGGCATTAACCGCATCAGTAGAATGCTCATCCAGTACACCGGCCGCTAAATTACTGATTTTCTGAGGACTGGATGTTCCATGGCTGGCATCGTAAAAACCAGAACCATCAGCATTTCCATGCCATTGCAACGCATTACTGAGCAGAGAGCTAACTTGAGTATTCAGAACATAAACATTGCTGGCAACAGTAGAAATATTACCAGTAGTAGCTACCGCTTCATTCAGATTACTCAGGCTGGTCGAAGTGATTGTAGACAAGCTGTAGAGCTGAGCGGCATTGACTGCATCAGTAGAATGCTCATCCAGTACACCGGCTGCTACATTGCTGATTTTCTGCGGACTACTTGTTGCGTGACTGGCATCATAAAAGCCTGAGCCATCAGCATTACTTTTCCATTGCAGCGCGCCACCGAGCAGAGTACTTACCTGGTCATTTAAAACATTGACATTATGAGAGATATTGGCAATATTACCAGTAGTGGCTACTGCCTCATTCAAATTACTCAGACTGGTTGAAGTCGTTGTGGATAAGCTGTAGAGCTGGGCAGCATTGACCGCATCAGTAGAATGTTCATTAACCTGACCGGCGGCAATATTGGTGATTCTCTGCGCACGGTTGGTTCCGTGACTGGCATCGTAAAAACCGGAACCATCTGCATTTCCATGCCATTGCAGAGCATCAATAACCAAATCATTCACTTTAGTAGTTAATGTACTGATATTACTGTTAACATTCGTCAGATCACCAGCACGATTTAAAGTGGATGATAATGTACTCAGTCCGGTAGATGAAGAAGTAGATAGCTGATAAAACTGAGCAGCATTGACTGCCTCAGTAGAGTATTCATCTATATGACCGGCAGCAATATTGGTGATTTTCTGCGCACGATTAGTTCCGTGACTGGCATCATAAGCTCCGCTACCGTCTACATTACTTTTCCACTGCAATGCATCAGATTTTAAAGCTGAGACATCGTTGCTTACCGTATTCAGTTTACCGGTAGTGCTTAGAGCAACAGTGGATAAAGAAGTGATACCACTAGCAGAAGAAGTAGATACCTGATAAAGCTGACCGGCATTGACTGCATCAGTAGAATTGTCTGCCAGCTGACCGGCAGCCACATTAGTAATCTTCTGCGCCTGATTAGTACCATGGCTGGCATCATAGGCACCAGAGCCATTGACATTATTTTTCCATTGCAGCGCATCAGACTGTAAATCAGCAACAGAGCTGCTCAGTGTGCTGATATTACCATTTACATTGGTCATATCACTGACACGGCTCACAATGGTAGACAATGAGTTAAAGCTGGTAGAAGAAGAGGTGGATAACTGATAAAGCTGACCGGCATTAACCGCATCAGTAGAACCGTTTTCCAGCTGACCGGCAGCCACATTGGTAATTTTCTGCGCCTGATTGGTACCATGGCTGGCATCATAGGCACCGGAACCATCTATGTTCTTTTTCCATTGCAGCGCATCAGACTGTAAAGCAGAAACATTGCTGCTTACCGTATTCAGTTTACTGGTGGTGTTTAGAGCAGCGGTAGATAAAGAAGTGATACCGGAAGCAGAAGAAGTAGATACCTGATAAAGCTGGCTGGCATTGACTGCATCAGTAGAACCGTTTTCTAGCTGACCGGCAGCCACATTAGTAATCTTCTGCGCCTGATTAGTACCATGGCTAGCATCATAGGCACCGGAACCATCGGCATTGTTTTTCCATTGCAGCGCATCAGACTGCAAAGCAGAAACATTGCTGCTTACCGTATTTAGTTTGCCGGTAGTGCTAAGAGCAGCGGTAGATAAAGAAGTGATACCGGAAGCAGAAGAGGTGGATACCTGATAAAGCTGACCGGCATTAACCGCATCAGTAGAACCATTTATCAGCTGACCGTCTGCCACATTGGTAATTTTCTGCGCCTGATTGGTACCATGGCTGGCATCATAGGCACCGGAACCATCGGTATTCTTTTTCCATTGCAGCGCATCAGATTTTAAATCAGCAACAGAGCTGCTCAGTGTACTGATATTACCATTCACATTGGCCATATCACTGACACGGCTCACAGCGGTAGATAAAGAAGTGATACCGGAAGCAGAAGAGGTGGATACCTGATAAAGCTGACCGGCATTGACCGCATCAGTAGAATTGTCTGCCAGCTGACCGGCAGCTACATTGGTAATTTTCTGTGCCTGATTAGTACCATGGCTGGCATCATAAAAGCCGCCGATACCATTGACATTATTTTTCCATTGCAGTGCATCAGACTGCAAAGCAGAAACATTGCTGCTTACCGTATTTAGTTTACCGGTGGTGTTTAGAGCAGCGGTAGATAAAGAAGTGATACCGGAAGCAGAAGAGGTGGATACCTGATAAAGCTGGCTGGCATTGACTGCATCAGTAGAATCGTCTGCCAACTGACCGGCAGCCACATTAGTAATCTTCTGAGCCTGATTAGTACCATGGCTGGCATCATAGGCACCGGAACCATCGGCATTGTTTTTCCATTGCAGCGCATCAGACTGTAAAGTAGAAACATTGCTGCTTACCGTATTCAGTTTGCCGGTGGTGCTAAGAGCAGCGGTAGATAAAGAAGTGATACCACTAGCAGAAGAAGTAGATACCTGATAAAGCTGACCGGCATTAACCGCATCAGTAGAACCATTTATCAGCTGACCGTCTGCCACATTGGTAATCTTCTGTGCCTGATTAGTACCATGGCTAGCATCATAGGCACCGGAACCATCGGCATTGTTTTTCCATTGCAGCGCATCAGACTGTAAAGTAGAAACATTGCTGCTTACCGTATTCAGCTTACCAGTAGTGCTAAGAGCAGCGGTAGATAAAGAAGTGATACCGGAAGCAGAAGAAGTAGATACCTGATAAAGCTGACCGGCATTAACCGCATCAGTAGAACCATTTATCAGCTGACCGTCTGCCACATTGGTAATCTTCTGTGCCTGATTAGTACCATGGCTGGCATCATAGGCACCGGAACCATCGGTATTCTTTTTCCATTGCAGTGCATCAGATTTTAAATCAGCAACAGAGCTGCTCAGTGTACTGATATTACCATTCACATTGGCCATATCACTGACACGGCTCACAGCGGTAGATAAAGAAGTGATACCGGAAGCAGAAGAGGTGGATACCTGATAAAGCTGACCGGCATTGACCGCATCAGTAGAATTGTCTGCCAGCTGACCGGCAGCTACATTGGTAATTTTCTGTGCTTGATTAGTACCATGACTGGCATCATAAAAGCCGCCAATACCATTAACATTATTTTTCCATTGCAGTGCATCAGACTGCAAAGCAGAAACATTGTTGCTTACCGTATTCAGTTTACCGGTGGTGCTAAGAGCAGCGGTAGATAAAGAAGTGATACCGGAAGCAGAAGAGGTGGATACCTGATAAAGCTGGCTGGCATTAACTGCATCAGTAGAACCGTCTTCCACCAGACCGGCAGCCACATTAGTAATCTTCTGCGCCTGATTGGTACCATGGCTGGCATCATAGGCACCAGACCCATCGGCATTGTTTTTCCATTGCAGTGCATCAGACTGCAAAGCAGAAACATTGCTGTTCAGTGTGCTGATATTACTATTAACATTGCTCATATCACCGACTTTGCTTACAGCAGTAGACAACGAGCTTAAACCAGTGGTTGTAACACTGGCCAGATTTTTCATCTGTGCCACATTCACCGCATCGGTATCGTTTGTACCTGCTGCCAGACCGGTTAACTGACGGGTTATTCCGCTGCCTGCATTACCAATAGCAACAGCACCTGCGGTGCTGGTCCAGGTCGGATTATTCGCAGCAGAATTTGTACCAGTAGGGTCAAAGCCGGTTTTTCCTTTCTCAATATCGGCAACTGATCCGCTGCCCAGAGCGACACCTGTGTCTACAATAGTCGTAGCATTGGTACCTATTGCAATACCACTGGCATTGCTAACGCTGACAGAATTACCAATAGCAATTGCATCAGTAGCATTGGCACCTGTACTTGTGTTATTACCAATAATTAAGCCACGATCGGCATTAACCGTGTTATCATTGCCCAGAATCAGGCCACGAGTGGCCGTGACGGTATTATCATTACCAAAAACCAAATCTTTGGCTGAACTAACAGTATTATCATTACCAAAAACCAAATCTTTGGCTGAACTAACAGTATTGTTATTACCAACAATACGGATATTATTTACGCCTTCAGTTGTACCGCTAATGGTATTTTTATTACCGAAAACACCAGAATCATCAACAGCAATTGTGCCGTTTTCGTTACCAAGAGAATAAGTGTTGTTACCGGTAATATTGGTTGGGTTGCTCGGGGCTGCAATTATTTCACCATCCTTGAAAATGGCATTGCTTTGTACACCGCCGATTGCCCCGGATTTACGCCCGCTGACCTGATTACCCGCGCCAATACTGATACTCTGATCGCCAACTGCCTGTGCTGCATTACCGACTGCCACACTGCTGTTACCGGATGCAGTTGCACCCGCACCCAAAGCAACCGCTGCATCTTTATTTGCAGCACTGCTTAAACCAACTGCTACGCTGCCGGTACCATTTGAAGAAGCCATAGAGCCCAGAGCCACACTGGAAATACCAGTTGCCTGAGAGCTTATACCAAAGGCAATTGATGCAGCGCCGGAAGCCAGAGATGCTACGCCGAAAGCCATTGCTCCGCCCGCAGTTGCAGTTGCGTTAGCTCCGAATGCAGTGGAATAATTCCCGGTAGCGTAAGAACCGCAGCCATAGGCAAAAGAATAAATACCATAAGCTACAGGCATTGCATTGTTATCACCGCCGGTAGGGGCGGCCTGATAACCGGTTCCGCCATCGGTCTTACCTTCATCACTCCATGCTTCTGCTTTGTTAGAAGTTACGCTTCCGTATGGATGACTGGTTCCAAACGCAGTATTTCTAATGAAACGTAAGTATTCATCTTTTGCTGTAATGCCGTCTGTAACGGTTCTGCGACCATTAACTCTGTCTGCACCACAATGGTCGTCATCACCCGAGAATACCATGCTACCATGGCCGCCATATTGATAGCCGCCACCAGGCCAAACTGTACCGCTGTTATTGCCGCCGACAATTGCCGCATTAGCTGCATATACTGGAGCAATTGCCTGCCATTCTAAAATCAGCGCTGTGATTGTTACGCTAACAATTTTTTTCAGTCCTAGCTTATTAATAATTTTTTTAACTATTGATTGTTCACAAACAGTATTTGATTTGGTTTTACTATTCGCCAGCTCTGATGCGGCTACCCATGTTTGGGTATTTTCATTCCAGACATTCCGATAAACCTTGTTCATAGGTTTTCTCCTGATTGATTAAAGTTACAAAACCAACAATCCAACCCCCTGTACTACAATTTGAATCTGCTTACTCGGCTGTAAAATATCTGCTTATCTTGACGGCTGTATCAGCAGATAACCGACTCAGGAAATAATCTTCCGGAATAAACAATGACAAAGGTTTACCCAGCGTTAAATCCAATTAATGAAAAAGATTACGCTTGAAAAATAAAAGCTTATAAATTCTTAATTATTAATTATTAATATTTTCAGAATAGATAAATGATTAACTTAATCTTGTAACTTTTTAATACAAAGGTATGAGCAAACTGAATAATTAATATTAAATATATAGAATTAACATGAAAAAATATAAATGTACTTATTTATAATTAACTTTAAACGTAAGAAATTAATGTAAAAATTAAAATAAACAATAAAAATGAGAGAGAAACAGTTAACAGTGCCATTTTATGGCTGTGAATGATAGAAAAAGAAATATTTGATATTTGCAAATTATTTAAAACGGATATTATTGCGGCGTGTCGATTACAGGAGAAATCAAAAAAGATAAAAAATAATTTGGATTTAAGAAAATTTAAATCCAAATCAGCAGAGATGAGAAAGTAAGACGAACAAATTAGCCGGCTAAATCATAAATTTTCATATCGCACTTTTTATCTAGTTCTAAAAATTAGTAAACAAATTGATCATCAATTTTATAACCTGACTTTTCATACAGAGCTCTGGCTTTGAGATTATCGATTGATGTGCATAATGGAATGCCGTCATAGGCAGAATTACTAGCGAAGTTTCTTACTTTTTCCATTAATGGGTGGCAACACCGCATCTTCTGTGGCTTTTTATAATATATAAGTCATTCAAAATGATAGTGGGTGATATAGCTAAAAAAGAATATGAAAAATAAAACTGTATAAAACCATATGCTGTTTTATTATCGTAGACTAGAAAAATGATTGAATCATTGTTTATCAATCTTTCTTTAATGAGTTCTTTTAATTCAGATTGACAATCCTTAATACCATAAAATTCTCGATATTCAGAGAAAAGTAATGATATATCATTAAGTTAGTTTAATGTTCCTTGTAGTATATTAAATGAGGTATCCATACGTTTATCAATATCATAATGCTATTTAGATAATTAGTATTATGATATTAAACCGCTCCGTTTGGTTCAATATCTTATTTGTAATAGCATAGATTAATATTATAAAAGTGTAACTTTTCAGATTTCTTCAGAACGAATTTTAATTCTTGCGGGAGAAATCTATTAAATCTGTACACTGCAAATCAAAATTAATATATATATATATTAGAATGAATCAACTGGTTTAGTTTTTTTGACTGAATTAATTCTATTATAGATTGTCTTTTATCTTTAAAGAAAATTAGTTTTCAGGATTATAAATAAAAGTGAATGGTATAAAACATCAATAAAAAATATATTAGAGGTGGAATTATGAATAGTGTATTTTCTGCCAAGGTATCAGCATTGCAGATTTTTTTATCCAGGATATGATAACTAACAAAAGAGTGATTACCTTTTGCTAATCTTTGTTCTTTTAAAAAAATAAGTTTCTAATAAACCCAATACATCATTAATCAGCATAATACCGGTAATAATTAACAGAGCACCGAGGAAAAAAGCATAGTCAGGTAATTCAGACAGAATCAGCCAGCCCATCAGCATGGCAAATATTGGCTCAGCTAATTCAGTTACCTGAACCTGAGCAGCGGATAAATAACCAAGCGCTTTGGTAGTACAGTAAAATCCCAGAATAGTAGGTAAAATGGTCAAAGCTATTAGCCCTGCGACGGTTTGCCAGTGAAAATCAAAAGGATTTTGCCGGAAGGTTGCTAAATAGGGTATAGCCAGATAGATCAGACCAAACAATAATAAAAATCTGGTCAGATAAATACCACCATGTAAACCGAATTTCTTAACCAATACACTAAACAGCCCGTAACCGGCTCCTGCGGCACTGGCAAATATCAATAACAATAATGAGGCCTGCCCAGACCATGAAATAATGCTAATGCCGGCGATTGCAACAGCAACACCGGAAACGGCTGATATTTTAATTTTTTCATTTAATAATAAGCAGCCGAAAACTAATGCCGCTATTGTAGCTGAAGCCATGAGTATCACGACTACATTCGCCGCACTGCCATGCCCGTAAGCGATTGTTTCAAAGAAAAACAAAGTAAATATTCCAAACAGAGCACACAGACCAATATGCATCCAGATTTTTATATTATTATCTGATACAGGAGCAACTATCTGAATTTGCCGGGCAAATGGAGTACGTATCAAGAGTAGTGAAACAAAAACCAAAGCCAGAAACGTTTTATAAAACGCTATTTCATAAGGATTCAATCCACTGGCCATCAGTAATTTACTGATAATACCTATAGAACCATTTAGTGCGGCTGCTGATAGTGCAAATAAAATTCCGGCTAAAGCTTTAGGCATTATGGACTTTCTCCGATAAATCTTTCCACATCGCAGATTTCGAATATGCTGACTAAACTCAGAATCAGATTCCGATCATTCATTCAAACATGTAGCTATCTGACACGATAATTAAATAATCATATGCTAAAGCCAGTATTCTATACTGTTTAACAAGTCTGTTTTTATAGTTTTAAGAATTCTTGATTGCCCGTCCCATCTCTCGGTTTCTGAATTTGTATTTACTGAATAGTAGTCAGAGCAGAAATATTTTTACTGGTTTTAATCTGGTTTTTATTTCGATTATGTCAAATCAATATATTTATTATGCCGGTGCTGATTATTTTTATAACATTTGATAATGCAACCGACCACTTAAATGATTGTTTTATTCTGTAACGGTTTAATGGTTATTTGAAGATTAATTCTGTATCAGCAGGGAACAGGCTTAGTTCACTTTAGACATTAAAGCCGGCTATTGTCTTATCTGGTTGATGAATAATTATAATAATTAATTTTATATAATAAATTATTATCGTTTTATTTTAATTTTTTATTGTTAAATTTACATTTACATGATATTGTATGCCTGGTTTTTATATTTTTATAAAAAGGTATTAAACATGAACACTGTAATGCTTGAAACACATTCCCGATTAAACCGTTATTGCAAATTAATGTCTCAGTTAACCCTGATTCCTATATTCTGTATAAGTATCGGAATGATATCTCCTTTATTATTTTATTTTTTTGATATTCATAATATCGGACTGAATTCCGGGGGATATTCATTTTTTATTACCCATAGTATGGGTGATGGTAATGCTGATATTGATATATCCAAACTTTCTTTATGGCAGGCAGTTTCTGCTACCTTAATTGATACCATAATCATTGCGATTCTGGCTTATGGTTTCGTTCAGCTCAGATTGCTGTTTCTAAGCTACAGTAAAGCAGATTATTTTTCTGTGAAATCAGCAAATTACTGTTATGCATTTGGTAAAGCTTTGGTGATTTGGGAGGTTTTACAACTGCTCTCAGAGCCTCTGCTATCGTTTATCTTAACGCTTAATAATCATTTTCCGGATCGGTATATTTCGATATCATTTGAAAGTAGTGATTTAATTCTGTTATTCCCTTCTATCAGTATTATGATTATCGGTCAGATACTAAAAAAAGCATGCCAGATTGCAGAAGAAAATAAGCAGTTTATTTAACAGGAGTTTAATGTGCCGATTAGAATAAATTTAGATGTTATGCTTGCTAAACGGAAAGTGAAATCAAAAGAGCTGGCTGCTGCTATTGGTATTACCGAGCAAAACTTATCTTTGCTTAAACAGGGAAAAGTAAAAGGTATCAGGCTGGCTACGCTGGAGGCAATCTGTCAGTATCTGGATTGCCAGCCGGCTGATATATTGGAATATATTAAAGATAATCACTCGGAAACGACATTGTAACCGTTATCATGTCGTTTCATTAGCGCAATGTCATATTTTACCCATAAGAAAAACTAAAATAAAAATCGTATTTTATCTGTTTTCTTTAAAGCGAATCAGACGCCCAGTGTTGCCCCGCCATCTACAACAATTTCCTGCATAGTGATCTGTGCTGCTTCTTCAGAGAGCAGGAAAGAAACGGTATTGGCGATATCTGCCGGCTGAGCCAGTTTTCTGAGAGGAATGCCAAGACGATATTGTGTTAAGTCACCATCCAGTATCCCGGCCGGTGGTTCATTGTCGGTCCATAATTGTTGTTGCATCGCTGTGAGGGTAGAGCCCGGTGAAACGATATTAACCCGGACATACGGGGCAACTTCCAGAGCAAGATTGCGGCAGAAATGGCTGAGTGCTGCTTTGGTGGTGGCATATAAACCCATTTCAGTGCGCGCCATGCGGGCACTGTTAGAGCTGACGGTAACAATACAGCCTTGTCGCTGCTGCCGGAAATGTGCGGCTAAATGCTGGCTGATGAATATGGGCGCCAGCAGATTAACATTCAGGCTGGTTTGCCATTGTGCTTCAGTGGCACTCAGTAATGGTGTAAGGATTAATACTCCGGCCACATTAACCAGACCGGTTATATTGTATTGATTAATCAGTGTATTGAGTAATATACGGGTTTCTTCGAAAGCAGTGATATCCTGACTAATGCTTGTCCAGTAAGTCTGATACTGGGCTTCAATCATCTGTTGTACCGGCCAGCTCGGCGAATAGGGTTGTTTATCGATTCCGATAACATGATAGTGCTGTTTGAGCAGTTTGGTGACAATCGCAGCCCCTATACCCTGGGCTGCACCGGTAACGATAATGGCCTGCTGCATGGTTGCTTCTCCAGATAATGTTACTGTTGCTGAAATACATTGAGCATAGTTTGCATTTTGGCTTCGGTTTCAAACCATTCTGCTGCTGCGTCTGAGCCTTCAACGATGCCTGCTCCGGCATACAGGCGGATAATATTGTGATTCAGTAAGCCGTTGCGGATAGTAACGACCCATTCTCCGTTCCCGCTGGCATCCATCCAGCCATTCAGTCCGCTGTAGTAATGACGGTTATAGCCTTCATGATTGAGAATAAAGTCTCTGGCGATATCGGTTGGTGTGCCGCAAACGGCCGGTGTGGGATGCAGATGAAGTGCCAGATTAAGTGCATCGGGCGCATCGGCTTTCAGTTGCCCCTGAAAGACTGATGACAGATGAAACATGGTTGATGTAGTTAAAATTTCGGGTATTTCTGATGCCTGATACGCTGAGCAATAGCTGCTGAGCTTATGCCGGATATTATCGATAACCAGCTGATGTTCATGCCTGTCTTTGACCGACTGATAAAGTTCTGTCTGAGTCTGGTTGTTGTGTTCCGGAATGGCCGGGCGCGGTCGGGAGCCGGCCAGCGGGTTACTGCGTACCTGTTGCTGCTGGCGCGATAGCAGTAATTCCGGGCTGGCACCAAAAATATACTGGTCTTCTTCTACAGGAATCATAAATTTATAGGCATCAGGATTTTGCTGGATAAGGATATTCAGTAAATCCTCCGGGCTGTACTGCCGGGCAAATTCAAATTCTGTTGCCTGCGACAGCACAATTTTTTGCATCTGTTTATCCGCCATAGCGCTTAAAGCCGTTTGAACACTGTGTTCGAATGCCTGACGCTCTACCAATGTTTTTTTGCGGATAACGGAGTTTGCTGTTTTGCCTGCTGAAGCAGTATTGTGCTCAAAGTGAGCTGGTGAAGTTTGATTAAATTCACTGTAAAAATTTAAGGTGCCGTTCTTTCTGGTATCAAATGGAATAGCAGCAATAAGAATGGGATTGGCATATCCCTGTGCTTTGATGTGATTAAAACAGTCGGCAATCTGCTGATTGCAGGATTCGGACTGATTAACCGGCATGTGTATTTTGTGGATAAGATGTCTGGCACTGATGTGATGCTGTCTGGTTGCAAAACAGGCAAACTGATCCTGAGATTGAATAGGAGAGCGGGAAACAGCGCTTGATTCTGTAATCGTCATTTTATTACCTGTAGACAGATGCGGGTTGTATGTAATGAAAAGTCTAGATAAATCAGGCTATGTAAGTTTGTTGATATTAATGCAAATAGTAATCATTATCAATAATTATAATAAAAATACAGAAAATTTTTCTGTTTTGGGCAAAATTCAGCCACAAGCTGTTTCAGATATATGCAATGGTTATTATTTTTTCTTTTGTGCAATGGAAACAAACTTCTGCTATTTGCGGATTTGCATGGGTAAGCGGTGAATCAATCAGGAAATTCAGGTATGAATGACGATACGACTGGAAAGCTATATCAGTAAAATTAATCAGTTTCTGATATTGATGAAACCATGCTTTGATAATGCTCTCTTTTGCTGAAAAAAGCAGCAGCGCCATCAGCGGCAGGTCAGTACTGTGTTCGGTTATATAGCGTAATTCGGCCGCCCGGAGAAACAGGCTCAGAGTGGATTTATGCTCATTCATAATACTCTGATGCTGCCGGTATTCAATATCGATACCCAGATAGCGGTGTGTCGGCTGTTTTTTCTGTACGCAGGCAATAGCCAGACATTGGCGCTGATTGCTGGTGTGGCTCAGACTTCCCTGTAAGGATTCAGGAAAAAGCGGCTGTCCCTGTGAGCCTGTTTTCAGATTAAAGTTGCTGTAATCATACTGTAATAATGCATATTTTGCCGCCAGCCGGCCGGCTATAAATTCTGTCTGGCGTTTGTGCCGGCTTTGTCTGATGTTGTCCAGCAGAAAGATGTTATGTATCTGACCAATTTTATGCAAAACCGCTGTGTCGGCTAATGGCATGCATATCTGGTGAATGGTGTTATTGCCGATGCTAATTGTGTGATGACTGAATAATGCAGGCGAATCATTCACCGGCAATAGCAATTTTCTGCTGCCGGCAAAAGTGTTTTGCCGGCAGTCTGTTCTGCCCGGGTCTGATATAAATGACATGCATAGCCTGTATTTTAAGATATGGCTCTAATCAGTAGTATTTGCCTGAATCATATCTGGTGTTTATGTCATATCCGGCGATAAATCCAGAGTCAGGGTAGGCTGCCACGGAGCCGCACTGCGATGCGACACAAAAATCAGGGTGCAGGACTGGCTGAGTATAGTATCAATCAGTTGTTGTTCCGTGCTTTCATCCAGTGCTGATGTGGCTTCATCCAGAATCAGTATCGGCGCATGCTTGATAAGAGCACGGGCAATGGCTACGCGCTGCTGTTCGCCGCCGGATAGGGCAGAGCCCTGCTGGCCGACATGTTGGTGAATGCCTTCATCCGTCCGGTCGATAACTGTTCCCAGCATACATTGTCTGGCAATAGCTTCGATTTCAGCATCACTGGCATCAAAACGGCCGATGCGGATATTGTCTGCCAGAGTGCCGGTAAAAATAATCGGGTTCTGAGCGACATAAGCCATATTGTCTGTCAGTGTCTGATAAGACAGTTGAGGCAGTGGAATGCCGTCTAATCTGATTTCACCCATAGCCGGATCATCAAAGCGCAGGCATAGTTGCAGCAAGGTACTTTTGCCACTGCCGCTAACGCCGGCGACGTGTAAGCGCGCACCTTCGGGGATATCCTGATTAATGGTTGTCGAGCCGGTGATACAGTTCAGATTATGCAGAGATAACTGTGCATGCTTCGGGGTGCGCGTTTCTTCTGTTTCAGGCAGTACCGGCGGATGGGTAAGTTGCTGAAAGTGGCGCAGTGAGCTGATTAAGTCATTGATGCTCAGACCGGCAGTAGCCAGTGCGCTTAATGGTGCGCCGGCGCGCCCCATCAGTAATAATACAGCCAGTATCAGGTATTCATCGTTCTGAGCGGACAAAATACAATAAACCGCCATACCTGCCATGGGCAGCACATTAGCTAAAGTAGCTATCAGCGTTGCACTGGCTGCACTACAGTTAATTTTGCTTAGCAGGTTTTCCTGAGTGCTCCAGCGCTGCTGGATAGTATCCAGCGCATGAGCCGATCCTGCGGCTGTACGCAGCAGAGTAAGGTGTTCAACCAGCTCAATAGTCGCTGTGGTGCTGTCCAGTTCGGTCTGATGGCGTTGTGCATCAGTTTTATTTAAAGCATATTGTGCCCATACTTGTAATAGTAAGGACAGCAATATCATCGCCAGTGCAGCTAACATGATGCCTGTACCGGCAACAAAGGCCAGCCCGATACAGATAAACAGGGGCAGACAGGGCGCATGTAAAAACGTCTGCAACTGATGCGCCGGAATGCTCATGAAATTCGGAATTTCCTGTCCGGCAGTTTTACTGATAACCGCACGGCGCTGGTCATTAAACCAGGACAATTTAGCGCTGGACAGAGAACGCCCCAGTGCGGCAAATAAATCTCCGGCCAGACGTACGCCGGTAAGAAAGCCGTTACGGGTAACCAGTACCGTAATCACTATGGCAATAGCAGCGCTAATCACTACCCACAGTGGTGACTGCTGATTTACTATAGCCAGAGCCAGTATGGTGTAAGCACATGCTTCCAGTACGGCAACCAGTATCCAGCCGATGCTGACAGCAATCAGGCGGGGTCTGGTGGCGGCCGGTATGGTTTCAAAAAGGGAGTGTTTGTTGCCGGCTGCTGTATTCATGCCTCGCTCCTTAATGCTTCCAGTACCAGTTTTGCATCGGCTTTATCGGCCAGAGCCGGCTGGTGAGTAACAATGATAATGGTTTTATGCGCAGTATGAGCCAGTTCCTGCAAGGCCTGAAATATTTCCCGGGCATTCTGATCATCCAGCGCACTGGTAGGCTCATCCATTAAGATAATTTCTGCCTGAGTGAGAAAAGCCCGTGCAATGCAAATACGTTGTTTTTCTCCGCCGGACAGGGTACGGGCAGGTGTTGATAAATCCAGATTCAGATTGGCTCTGGTCAGAGCCTGCTGCATGACTTCATCGCTGGCATCAGGAGCAGTTAAGGCCAGATTGGCACGAATCGTATTGTCTAAAACATCATATCCTTGCGGAATAAACAGAATCAGCCGGTGGCGGGTGTCGTCATGTAATGCAGACAGATCGGTCTTACCCAGTTGAACAGTTCCGGATGTCAATGGTATGTATCCGGCTAATGCATTGAGTAAAGTGGTTTTACCTGCCCCGCTGGGGCCGGTAATAGCGGTAATGGCACCGGCGGGAAATGTGAAGCTGAGTTTGCGTAAAACCGGCTGTTCTTCCTGAGAAAAAACTGCATCATGCATAGATAATACTGCCGGCTCCGGCAGATGATTTATGGTTCCGGCCGGTAATAAAGGCTGATGTAAAAATTCGGTCAGACGTCCGGCAGCAGCGCGTCCGGCTCTGATGTAATCAATACCATGCCCGAGACGTAATGCGGGTGTCACAATGGCCAGACTGAATAACAGAGTGGCAGCCAGAGTAGTGGTGTCCTGTGTATAACTGACCCAGTAGCCAATGGCAAATGTCGCTACTGCCTGTAGCATAGCAGTGGCGATGGCTGCTGGCGTGGCTGCCTTGGCTACCCAGTGCACCATATTGCGGGTAAATTTTTCAGTTGCTTCTGTATAAGCAGTTAATGCGCTGGAATGCTGCCCGTAAATACGATAAACCGGAATCCCGCGTACATATTCATCGGCCTTATTAATGATATCCAGCATTACCTGCATACGTGCGGTACCGTCACGCCGGGTCATGCGCGGTATGATGATGAGATAATAAACCGAAGCAATCAGTCCGGGTAATAATACCCATATTGCCGATATGCCGATAAAATAAATAAGGATGCCGATGGATAAAAGCGGAATAACCGTGAATACGGCAATCTCACCGGGTAAATGAGCCAGCATATGATGCAAACTGGCAATATCATCGGTTAGCAGTTGTTTAAGTGTCTGCTCATTCTGTTTAGCCAGTATATTGGACGGCAGGCGGATTAAATGCTGTGCCACTGTCCGGCGTAAAGCCGCCGCAAAGCGGCTTTCTGCCTGATGTGCCAGCCATGAGGACAAGGCCGTAAACAATGCGGCCAGCAGCCAGCTGACCAGTGCATAATTCAGCCAGCGCCAGCTCATGTTATCGATAAATTTAATGATAAACCATAGCCCTGCCAGCATAGCGATACCAGCAATTACGGCGGCAAGTGTACCGCTTATCAGCCCGGGCAGGGCTACCCGCCACTGATGTGCCAGACCGGACGGTATGCTCTTGCCGGATAGATTTAAGTCAGTCATGTTTTATGTTTCCAAAGCTGTATGCAGCGTCCGGCTAATTATTTGCAGCCAATTCTAGGCTGAAACAGTTTTATTTTGTTTTTCAATGAGCTGCCACCAGTTGTTTAGTGAAGGCTGCTGACCCAGTACATCATAGCCAATATTGATGTCATACTGTTTCAGTTCAGCGGCAAACTGCATAATGCGTAAAGAATCCAGACCGTAGAGAATCAGGTTCTCTTCAGGGTTAATGGTTTCTTCCGGTATTTCCAGTAATGTCTGAACTTTTTGTGTCAGCCATGCACGGGTAAGACTATTTGTTGCCGGTAACAATGCTTCTGTAGTAGTGACCTGCCCGCAACAGCCGGCAACATAATTCAGTGCTTGCTGGTGTTGCTCCGCTGAGAAATCAGCCAGTGCATCAGCTACAAAAAATACCTGAATATCCTGCATAAATGCTTCTGCAGCGGTAAGCATACAGCCGATATGCGCATAAACACCACCGATAATCAGCTGATCACGCTGCCAGTTATGCATGTGTGTCAGTAAATCTGAACGTTGAAAAGCGCTATAACGCCATTTGGTCAGTACGGTATCTTCCGGACGTGGTGTCAGGGCGTCAACTATTTTCTGCTCTTCAACAGGTGCAGTAGTAATACCCGCACCCCACATATCATTCAGCAGCGCCCGTTGCTGAGGATTCTGCTGATGCGGCTGGGCGGTATACACCACGGGAATCTGTTGCTGGGCAGCCCAGCTGCGCAAACTTTGCAGATTCTTTATCATTGTCCGGATGAGTGTGCTGTCCTGCTGATAAAAATTCAGAAAATAATTCTGCATGTCATGAATTAATAATACAGAGCGCGCAGCATCAGCTTCCCAGT
Organism: Snodgrassella sp. M0351; assembly: GCF_016100575.1. Classification (NCBI taxonomy): domain Bacteria; kingdom Pseudomonadati; phylum Pseudomonadota; class Betaproteobacteria; order Neisseriales; family Neisseriaceae; genus Snodgrassella; species Snodgrassella sp. M0351. The sequence goes on from NZ_JACFSG010000002.1 coordinate 286,490, forward strand.
TGGTTTTATTTTGCGGGATTTGTGCCTGAGCAGGCATCGGATAATCATCGATTTGTTTGATAGTCATGCTGTTTCTCATTTCTCATTCTGATAATTATTTCAGGCAGGATTTTGCTGAAAGGTTTCACGTAAGCGTTTTTTATCGGTTTTGCCGACGGCAGTAAGCGGCAGGCTATCAACAATGCATACCTGATCAGGCAGTTTGTAATGAGCAATACCCAGATTGAGCAGATGGCGTTTCAGGCTCAGAGCAGTTAAGTGCTGATTCTGTGACACAATAAATGCACAGCTCTTTTCACCAAAACGTTCATCCGTAATAGCAACCAGTGCGGCTTCGGTAACATCAGGATGGGTAATCATCAGTTTTTCAATTTCTTCAGCAGCAATTTTTTCGCCACCGCGATTAATCTGATCTTTAACCCGTCCCACCACTTTCAGGTATCCGTTGCTGTTACGCTGTACCAAATCACCTGAATAATAAAAACCTTCTGTATCGAAAGCCTGTGCATTGTGTTCAGGGCTCTGGTAGTAACCGTGAAAGGTATAGGGACCGCGTGTTTTCAGCATACCTGTTTCTCCGGCAGGCACTTCGTCACCGTTTTCATCCACCACTTTTACTTCATCATCCGGGCTGATAGGACGCCCCTGAGTGGTGACAATAAACTCTTCGCTGTCATCCAGCCGCGTATAGTTCACCAGTCCTTCCGCCATCCCGAATACTTGCTGCAACTGACAGCCAAAAACATTTAATACCTGTCGTGCCACTGATTCCGGAAAACTGGCGCCGCCTACCTGAATTAATTGTAGTGATTGCAGCTTTTCCAGTTGCTCAGGTGCCTGCTGTAACCACATAGATACGGCACTGGGTACAAGCGAAGCCATGGTTACCTGATGCTGTTCAATCAGGCTGAAACAGCTCAGCGGTTCGGGGCTTGCCGCCATTACCACACAACCGCCGGCATGAAATACACCCAGAGCGCCGGGTGAGCTCAGCATATAATTATGTGCTGCCGGCATGGCACAGAGTAATCGGGTATGCTGATTCAGAGCGCAGATTTCGGCACTGGCACGCACGCTGTAATCATAATCATTGTGCGTACGCGGAATGAGTTTCGGCGTACCGGTACTGCCGCCGGAAAGCTGGAAAAAAGCCACTTTATCTGCCGGCGTAGCAGCATAATGGCTGATATCAGATTGCGCAGTGGTATACCAGTCCGGCAGACTTTCATCATCAGCAAAGGCATTGAGCATTAGAGTTAAAGCCGGCGCCAGCTGTAAAGCAGTCAGTTCAGTCAGAAAATCATTTCCGCTGAATACTTCATGATGGCGTGAAGCCACCAGCAGCCGGGGTTTAATCTGGCTGAAAAAACTCTTTAATTCATGCTGACGATGATTAAACAGTGCATTCAAAGGCACAATACCGGCTTTCAGCAGAGCAAAAAAGACAATATAAAATTCGGCAATATTAGGTAGCTGCACCAGTGCAGTATCACCTATGCCAAAGCCCTGTGCGCTCAGCCGTGCTGCCAGATTATCGGAAAGCTGATTTAACTGCGCATAACTGAAATGCCGTTCACCACAGATAATGGCAGTTGACTGCGGAAACTGTCTGGCTGTTTGTGTCAGCACGCGGGTTAACGGCTGATCCAGCCAGTAACCTTTCTGGCGGTATTTCCGGGCTAAATCTTCAGGCCAGTGTGTATAGCTAATCATCTTATCAGCCTTTTTTCTATCTGTTAAACCAGCTGAATCAGACAAAAATGTTGATTAATCAAAACAAATTGAATCATCCAACATTTTTCTGATGGTCTGTTCAGGGTTGCTAATTACGGTTTGCTGTAGTGATAAGTTTTAGTTAAATGAAACTGGTAATCATTTTCATTTAACTGTATCATCGTCAAAAATCGTAAATTTGTCAACAGAGTAAAGAAATAATGTGTGGACTTACTCCAATGCAGTCTGCATGCTGGTTTGGGCGTGTGCATGACGCCATGCTCGGTGGTGTGGCTGCGCATCTGTATACCGAATTCAATGGCACTCAGCTGGATTTAGACAAACTCAGACAGGCAATTGAATGTCTGTACCGGCGGCATGAACTGTTACGTTTGCAACTGAATGCCGAAGGTGAAGTAAGAATCAGAGATACGCTGCCGCAAAATGTATTGGAAATAGATAATTTTTTACATTTATCCGAGGCGCAGCAGCAACAGAAACTTGAAGACAAACGCCGGCAATGGACACATCAGCAACTCAGTCTGGATGAAGGACAGACAGTACGTTTTTCTGTCAGCCTTCTGGGTAATCAGGTTTTCCGCCTGCATATAGATGCCGATATGATTGCCATTGATCCTTCCAGTTTCCGGATTCTGATGGAGGATCTGGCTCAGTTTTACGCAGACAGTACCGTCTGTCTGCCTTCACCGCCATCTTTTTATGACTGGCGCAACAGGATTCAGCAGGATCTGTACCAACGCCAGCAGCAACAGCGTGCTCGTCAGTGGTGGCTGTCACGCATGGATATTATCGCACCTGCGCCTGCTTTACCTTTAAAGCAACCAACCGCGGCCGGAGCACAGAGCACACGCTTAAGTGCAATTATCGGTGCAGAGCAGGCATTGCTGTTACGCCGGTTTGCCCGTCAGCAGCGGTTAACCTTTTCTGCTCTGATACTGGGGTTGTTTGCCTATACATTGGGCAAGGTCACCCATGATCGTGCTTACCGGCTTAATGTGCCGTTTTTCTGGCGGGAACCGCTTTTGCCTCATATTGACCGAACCATTGGTGATTTTGCCGATTTGGTGCTGTTAAATGTTGATATGACTGAAACGCCTGATCTGGAAACTTTTTGCCGGCGTCTGGCGACTGAATGGCGGCAATGTCTGGATCACCGGCAATTCAGTGGTGTCAATGTAATGCGGCGTTTGTCACGTCATCATACTGCGCCGCAAATCGCACCGGTAGTATTTACTGCCGCAGTCGATTTACCAGAAAAAAATCTGTTCTCATCCAAAGTACATGAGCATTTTGGCAGTATGGACTGGTGTATTTCACAGGGACCGCAGGTGGCACTGGATGCACAGTTTGTGCAGCTAAATAATGATTTACTCATTAACTGGGATATTCGTCTGGATGCATTAGCCGATACATGGGTAAACGGACTATTTGAACGTTTTCTGACTCTGCTGAATACATTGATTGCGCAGCCGGAATATTTTTCACGCCCGCTAACTGAATTGAATCAGTACCTGAATATTACGGAACCTGATGAAAAAGCCACGCCTTTAAACTCCCTGCAAAAATCCTATTTGTCCGGCCGAAGTACTGCTTTTGCACTTGGCGGTGTGGCGATGCAGGAATTTCGCGAATATGCCGGAACACTGGATTTACCCGCATTCAGGCAGCGTCTGGCTGATATGGTACAGCATCATGCCAGCCTAAGAACCTATATTGATGTCAGACGTTGTGTACAGTGGGTAAATCCGCAGGTAATTATTAATTTAACTGAAATCAATCTGTGTGGAGAAGAGCCGGCAGCAGCTACCGAAAAAATTGACAGTTTTCGCCGGCGTTATCAGCAGGAAATATTTGATTTACAGGAATCGCCGTGGGATATCACACTTTTTCAGTTATCCGCACAACAGTTTATTGTCTTTGCGCGCTTTGATGCGCTGATTCTCGACGGACGGTCTATTGCAGCGCTGATGTGTGAGTTATTCACAGATACGGAGCTGAAAGAGGCGCCACTGCTGTCTGAAAACAGGCAGCAACCGGATAGTCAGACTTATAACACAGCACTTGCCTACTGGCAGACACAGTTGCAGCCTGTTACGAGCATTCCACAATTACCCTGGAAACAACCTTTAGCGACACTGGAAACTTCACCCTATCAGCGACAAAGTGCCGTATTGCCTGCACAAACATTCGATAAATTATGTCAGTCAGGTTTACGGCAGGGACTCTTTAAAAATTCCTTATTGATGGCGTTGATTCTGGTGGTATTAAATCGCTGGCAGCAGACATCCGGCCTGCTGTCGGTAGCGGTACCGGTTTTGCCGCTGTATGAGGGCGAATTATCCAATCAATCCACTTTTGTTGTGGTCTGCTGGTCATCCGCAACCGGTTTTATCGAACAGGCGGCTAAGTTACAAAAGAGTATGCTGGACGGTTTGCAGCATCTGGCCTTTTCCGGTGTGGACTTGGCAAGATTACTATTTGAGCAGCATGGCGAAGCACCGGTTTTACCAATCGTTATTACTAATGGATTATCGTGGCCGGTATTACCGGCGGGTAGCGCAGTTCATTATGTTAACGGGCTAACTCAGACACCACAGGTAGCGATAGATATTCGCTTCATGCTCAGTGATGACGGCGCATTGCTGTTTAATATTGATTTTGCACAGGCTGCCATAGATGCAGCCATCATTCACGATTTTCTCGCAGTTCTGGTCAGCGTCTGTCAGCAACTGGCAGATCAGGGTCTGGAAAATATTGATTCCGTATTAAATCAGACATTATCCGGTATCACAATCAATCCGAATGGGCAGTGTGCTGATGCGCTTATCCGCCAAAGAGAACAATTAGAACATATTTACCGCGATACGCTGAATATCGAACAAACAATAGTTATTGAACATACCCGGCCATTCAGCCAGCTCGGATTACGCCCTGCGCATGTAAAAGAAATTACCAGCCGGATAAATCACAGTTTCAGACTGACTCTGAATCCGCGCCAGTTAATCGGCTGCCGCAATATGAAGGAAGTGGAACAACTGATCCGGGCAGAAATGGATTCAGTATAAAAGCATTACATGTTGTAAACATTTAAATATTTAACTATTTGTACATAGGAACGGAAGAAACATGGATATAAAGCAAACGGATTTGGCAGGTATTGGGATTGGTCCTTTTAATCTGGGGCTGGCGGCATTATTATCTGGTCATTCAGAAGTCAATGCAGTATTTCTGGATAAAACGCCTACTTTTCACTGGCATGCTGGCCTATTATTGCCCGGTACCACATTGCAGGTACCCTTTCTGGCTGATCTGGTTACCATGGCTGATCCGTGTCATCCCTTAAGTTATCTTAATTACCTGTGTCAGCAGGGGCGTCTGTATCAGTTTTACTACTATGACCGTTTTCTGATTCCGCGTCAGGAATATGATGATTATTGTCGCTGGGCAGTACGCCAGTTGCCATCCTGTCATTTCGATGCCTGTGTTAAGGCAGTAAGTTATGATTATCGTCAGGAAAGATTTATTCTCGAAAGTGAATCTGCATCCGGAGACAGACAAATTTTTTCCAGTAAAGATATTGCTGTTGGTGTGGGTACCAAACCTTACCATCCTGAGTGGCTGAAAAACACCAGCCACCCGCTGATACAGCATTCAGCGCAATTTACCTATATGCAGAAACAATTGCAGGAATGTAAACAGGTTACCGTGGTCGGGGCTGGGCAAAGTGCCGCTGAATGTGTGCTGGCTCTTTATCGAGCATTGCAGCCGGAACAAATCCGGGCAGGCGCGTCAATCCGCTGGATTACCCGTTCTGCCGGTTTTCATCCGATGGAGTTTTCCAAACTGGGGCAGGAGTGCTTTACTCCGGTATATATGCGTTATTTCCAGACACTGACACCGCAGAAACGGCGTGAAGTCAGTGCCGGTCAGGGACAGCTTTATAAAGGGATCAGCTTTGCCACCATTGGCGATATTTATGATTTATTGTACGAGCGAACCATTGCCGGTGCACCGGCAGGGCTGACACTGTTTTCTAATTGTGACGTGCAGTCGGTAGAAATACTGCCTTCCGGCGTAATTAATATGACCTGTCTGCATACCCAGCTTAATCAGCAACAAACCATTCAGACAGATGCAATTGTGGCAGCCACCGGCTACCATCATCAGTGGCCGCAATGGTTTGAAGAGCTGAAAGGCAGTGTTCTGCAAACAGATGAGCACAATGACTATCTGGTTAATGAAGACTTTACCGCTGTACGCTGCGATAGCGGTAAAGGGCGGATTTTTATTCAGAATGCCGAAATCGCCAAGCAGGGGGTTGGTTCTCCTGATCTGGGTATGGGCGCAACCAGAAATGGTGTGATTATTAATCAGCTTCTGGGCAGGCAATATTACCGGGTACCGGAATACTCGGCCTTTCAGCAATACGGATTACCGCAATAAATTGCCACTTATAAAAAATCGCCCGAAAGGGCGATTTTTTTACAGGCCGGAAATTTTTTAAAAATCATACGAACCGGATAAAAGGAAAGTTCTCGGTGCACCTAAAGACAGATTGGACAGGCGCGGCATGCCCCAATATGCTTTATTGGTTACGTTCTTCACTTCTGCGCGCAACGTAAACGGATGGCCGGATACTTTGGCATTGTAGCGGGCACCAATATCAAATACAGTATGGCCGGGTACCGATAAACTGTTTTCCTGATTCAGATATTGTTTGGATACAGCCGTAGCATTGGCAGAAAGAGTAACAATGCCGGCTGCGGCTTTAATATCCCACTCCGCACCCAGCTTACCCTGTACTTTAGCCACACCCGTGGCAATATTCCCTTCATTGGCATGATTTGCCAGTTTAGTCAGCTCCGGTTTAATGTAGCTGGCACCGCCTATCAGACGTACTGTCTCAATCGGCGAGGCTATAAACGTCCATTCAATACCGCGGTTGCGCTGCTGACCGCCGGATGTAAACTCATTAGTTCTCAGATCAGTATAACTATTGGGTTTTTTGATGTTAAATATACTCAGAGAATTAACCAGATTGCCGTAATCCCATTTTATCCCCAGCTCAGTCTGCTTGGTTTTATACGGAGCAAACACCTTGGGATAATTAGCTGCTGTAATGGGGGCTGAATCACCCTTGGTCAAACCCTCAATATAATTGCCGTAAAGTGATACATGATCTGTGGCTTTAAACAGAATAGCCACGCCCGGAGTCAATGCGTGTTTTTTGTATTCAGTTAAAACAGGTTTACCCATCAGGCTCAGATTATCACTTTTGACTTCCTGATAGCGCAGACCTAAAGTCAGCTGCAGTTTATCATCCATGAACGACATAATATCGGCCATCCCATAGCTTCTGAGCTGCAGTGAGCTTCTGGAAATTGGCGGAACATCAAAGGGTACAGACTTACCCCATGTCGGATCATACATATTGGTTATCCATGTAGCCCATGGAATACTTCTGACACCAAAATCATGCTGATTATGCTTGTAGTAAGTAGTATTAACTACCCATTGATGATTTACCGGACCAGTATCAAACTGACCTTTAAAGCCCACATCTGCTGATTTCTTGTCCAGATCAAATGCCAGCTGCGCCATTATGGTCTGAATGGTGCCTTTGTTATCCAGTAGATTGGCTGAAGTAGCACCATTGTATTTATAATTGGTTTTACTGCGCCCGAAAGCCGCATAAGCAGTAATATTGTCTGTAATATCAAATTCACCGCGCACCATAGCTCCGCGGTCTTTATTGCTGACATAAGACCAGTCGGGGTTAATCAGCGTTTTCGGATTTGGTGGTGAGGGTACTTTCATATTTTTACCCAGATTGATACCGCGTACTACTCCGTCCACTTTGTCATTGGCCATATAGATATCAGCAGAAACCCGTGCACGGTAGCCGCGCCAGTCCATTCCTATTGAACCGAGCTGAGTTTTCAAGTCCTGTTTTCTTACAGGGCCGGAACCATCCTGATAAACCCCGTTAACCCGAATCCCGAACTGTTTGTTCTGCCCGAACCGGCGGCTCGCATCAACCGTTCCGCCCCATTGTGAATCAGACATATAGGTAGGCGTTATCCGTAGCAGAGGCTCATCACCTGCACGCTTGGATACCAGATTAACTGTACCGGCAACAGAACCGGCAGGCGGCATACCGTTTAACAGTGCGGACGGTCCTTTCAATACCTCAATGCGTGAAAACATGGCCGGCGGTGTACGGTAATAGGGGGCAATACCAAATAAACCGTTCATCGACATATCGTTGGTGTCAGACTGAAAGCCGCGGATATAGTAATTTTCACTCCAGCCGCCGATAGCGCCATTGGTAAATACCGAAGGGTCAGTAGCAGCAATGACATCAGTAACATTTCTTGCCTGAGAATCCTCAACGAATTTATTGGTATAGCTAACGGTATTAAATGGCGTTTCCATCGCAGTTTTATTGCCAAGAAAACCAAGACGGCTGTCTTTAGCCACAAAACCGCCGGAGTAAGTTGTTTTTCCGCCTGCTTCCACCACCACATCAGCCAGAACAGCTTCACCAGTGGATGGCGTATTCTCGGTAGCTGTTTTTTTCACCGCAGGTTTGGCTTTATCATCAGCCGGTTTCGCATATATAACCGGAGTGTAAAGCAGCATGGCGCTGGCAATACTCAGTATCAGCGCTTTGGGTGAGGAAGTGAACGGATGCAGAAAATTTTTGCTTCGGTGTCTGACCGCAGGCAAAGCCTCTTGCCTGCGGTGATGTGCGTGTTTACCCATAGATTTCTCCTTGTTAACTAAACTCACGCAATACATTTAACGGATGGATTTATTGGTAGGGTCTGGTTTTCTTATTTATACAGCTTATTATTCTGCTGTAATTAAAACAAAGTTATTGATAGCCTTTCATCACATCCTGCATAAGCAGTCGCATCGAAGTAGGGCTGGCTCCGGTGGTATACCATGCATCGGCATCCACAAAAACTACCCGGTTGTTTTTCCATGCTTTGGTAGCGCGTAATAACGGATTAGTTACCTGTGCAGCGCTAATCACCGGCTGATGCTCCATAACTGAGGTACGGTCAATAATGTACAGAATGTCCGGATCAGCCCGTTTAATAAATTCACTGGAAATCGGCTGTCCGTGCAGGCTGGTGCTGAGATCATTACTGGCCGGTTTGACACCCAGATCACTGAAAACGAAGCCATAGCGTGAATCCACCCCATAATTACTGAAAGAGCCATTGTTATAGAGTACTACCAGCGCTTTTTCCGGCCGGTCTTTAGTCACAGCACGAACTTTACTGACTTCCGTATCCAGCTCAGCAACCTTGGTGCGGGCTAAATCTTCACGGTTAAAAATCTTACCCAGAGTCAGCAGATGATTTTTAATGGTGTCCAGATGCCCGTGTTCGCTGTTATTGAAATTGATCTCATAATAGAGCGTAGGTGCAATCTGCGTCAGTTCCTGATAATGGTCTTTCTGAATCGGAGTCATTAAAATCAAATCAGGTTTCAGAATATGGATACGTTCCATATTCGGCTGCACAATGCCGCCTAAATCGGCAATATCATCATGATTCTGTTTGTATTTATCCAGAAAATGCGGAATAAAATCCTTGGGCATTCCGGCTACAGGCACATTTAACTGATCCAGAAAGTCCACTTCATTCATATCCATTGCGGCTACACGCTGCGGAATGTGATCAATTGTAGTCGTACCAAGCTGATGCTTGATAATAAGCGGCTCACTACGCTTCTGTACCGCAGACGAAGACGCAGAAACCGGCTTTTTATCACAGCCGGATATGGTCACCATTGTTGCTACTGCAATCAGCCCCAGTAGACTGACAGCACATTTTTTGAGTTTCCCGTTCATATTTTACCTTTCGACTTTTGAAAATACTGACAGACATAACCATGTTTATTGTGACTAATTTCAAAATCCAGCTCATACAGTTCACTCAGGCGTTCTTCAGTAATGACTTCCTGAGCAGGACCGCTGAAACTTAACTGTCCCTGTTTTAATGCGACAATATAATCTGAATAATTTGCAGTAAAATTAATATCATGCACCACCATAATGACAGTTTTCCGCTGCTCTTCACTCAGACGCCGGATTGCTGCCATGATTTGTACTGCATGATTCATATCCAGATTGTTTAAAGGTTCATCCAGCAGCAAAATCCTGGTTTCCTGAGCAATAGTCATCGCCAGAAAAGCCATTTGCCGCAGCCCGCCGCTTAATTCATCTATATACACATCACGCAGGGCACTGAGCCCCAGAAAATCGATTGCCTCGTCCATAACCTGATGGTCTCTGGCTGAGAGTACCCCGTGCCCGTAGGGAAAACGGCCGAACGACACCAGCTCCTTAACCGTCAGCCGCAAACCGAAATAAGGAGATTGCCGTAGTGTCGCGACCAGACGGGCATAATCAGCAATGCGGATGCCGGCAATATCCTGGTTATCAAACAGAATATTGCCTTTAGTCGGCGAAAGCAGCCGTGCCAGAATCATCAGCAGAGTGGATTTCCCTGCACCATTGGGGCCAATCAATGCAATCACCTGCTGCATCGGCAGCTTCAGACTAATATTGTTCAGCACCGGCCGATGACCATATACTTTGGAAATATTCTGAATAGAAATCATGCCATTCCTCGATGACGGACAATAAGCAGCAGAAAATACACCCCGCAAATCAGATTAATTAAGATACTGACTGTCGTTTTATAATTAAACACATGCTCCACCAGAATCTGTGCAATCAGAAACACCGCAATAGCTACCGCACTGGCAAATAACAGAATCCGTTTATGCTGATAATGGCCGGCGAAGGCATAAGCCATATTGGCAATAAATACCCCCATAAAGGCAGTCGGACCAACCAGACTGGTCGAAACAGCGACCAGCACAGCAATCAGACCGAATCCCCAGCGCACATAACGGGCATAATCGACACCAAGCGAAACAGACTGTTCCTCTCCCAGAGCCATCACATCCAGAGTAGTCAGATACGGATATCCCACCAGTCCTACAGCCAGCATGGCGACAAAAGCATATAAAAGCGTCTGCGTTTCGGAATGATTAAAAGATGCATAATTAATTCCCTGAAAAACAGAAAATTCGCCCGGGCTGATTTTAAGCACAATAAACTGCGTTAATGTGGTGATAACCATGGTCAGCACCATACCGAACAAAAGCAATAACCACAGACTGTGGCGTGCACGCGGCAGCAGGTAATGATGAATAAGCCACGAATAAAACAGCATTAATCCGACTGAAGCAAAAAAATTTCCGTTCAGACCCAGCAGCCCCAGACTGCTTTGTCCCAGAAAGAACAGCAGCAAGACCTGCCAGAACAGATATACTGCCTCATAACCCATAATTGCCGGAGTCAGAATCCGGTTAGTTACCAGCGTCTGAAACACCACAGACGAAACCGCAATACAAATACCTGCCAGCAAAATAGTAGCCAGACGCAGTAATCGCTTGGGCAGCACATATTCAAAATCAAGACCGGAATCAAACAGCATAAAAAATACCGCCAGTCCGGCAATACAGGCGCAAAGCAGCCAGAATTTGCGATTCATCATCGTAGCCCCCGTAAAATCAGCAGCAAAAAGACAATGCCGCCAACCGCACCGGCAGTAAGGCCAATAGGTATTTCAAAGGGGTAGATCAGCAAACGGCCGGTAATATCACATCCCAGCAGCAGGCATGCCCCGCCAAGCGCGACAACGGGTAAAGTTCTGGCTAAATGTTCACCATATTTAATCGCCACCAGATTCGGAATCACCAGACCGATAAAAGGAATAGAACCAACCGTAATCACCGTAGCCGCAACAGTAACTGATACCAGCATCAATCCAATAGCCACAGTCATTTTATAGCTTACGCCCAGACTGGCAGCCATCTGCTGCCCCATACCCACTACAGTAAACCGGTTGGCAAATACATAACTCAGAATAATTACCGGCACAAGCACATACAGCAATTCATAATGCCCCTGCACCACACGGGAGAAATCACCCAGCAGCCAGCCCTGAACATTTTGTAAAAGATTATTTTTATAGGCATAAAACTCAGCCGCAGCACTTAAAACACAGCCATACATCAGCCCGATTACCGGAATCAGCACAATCTGCTGATAGCGGATTCTGGCAATAATCCAGATGTAAATCAGTCCGGCAACAAAGCAGAACAGCAGAGCTGCCAGCATCTTACTCAGCACACCGGCAGAGGGAAGCAGTACCAGCGAAACCAGAATGCCGAGTTTGGCTGCATCCAGCCCGCCGGCTGTTTCCGGCTCCACAAATTTATTGCGGACAATATGTTGCAGAATCACACCACCGATCGAAAGCCCCATACCTGTGAGCACAATCGCAATCAGACGGGGAAAGCGGCTGGCTTTGACAGTTAACCAGTCAGCATCAGAACCGGACAGCAGACCTGTCCATGAAACCGGATCAGTGCCTACCAGCAAAGACACAATACATAAAACAATAAATACACTGATCAGAATACGGTACATCAGTGATATATCCTGCTACAGCGATGACTGATTACAGCCGTGGTTACAAAGTCATCACCATACAAGACCGCAAGCCGGCAAGCTAGATTTTGCTCCCGCATCGGCTGATACAGACTCAGCATTGATTCTCCTCAGGAAAGTGCTCTTTATGTCGATCTGCTGCTTATGCTGCTGTTTTACGGCATAAATCAAAACATTAAATAAAATTAGAAACAATTAAAGTTGATGAAAATGAAAATCAATTGTATTATCATTTTAAATGTATTGTAAAGTATTATTAATAAAAATAAAAATTCTGACTCTGATAAACAGAGCAGGCAGGTAGCACAAATCTCTTCCGATGTTAATTTAAGTTAACTGGTTAAATAATTATGACCAGAATAAGTACAGACAGTCATGAATAACTGATACGGCAAGAGAGGATTAATAATATGTTAACGTTAAATACAGATTCTGCTCCTTCTATCGCAAATGAGCACGAAGAATTTATCTGGATGCAACAATTGCAGGAACCGGAGCAGGTGAAATATCAACTGGCAGTGTGGCAGGTAAACCCATATCCGGATTTAACCATACTGCATAAAAGCATTGTGCATTTACTGGAAATCCATACAGACTTAAATGTTCGCTATCAATTTACCGATGACGGAGATTTATATAAATATCCCGATGCTGATTTCTCAGCTTGTATCCAAACAGAGCAAATACAGGAAAAACAGCTTATTACCCTTCTGGCGCAACTAATGCAGCAATCATGGCAGCCGGAAACAACACCCCCCTTTCTGGTTACAGTAATCAGCACAGAAAACAAAGTTTTTCTGGCTTTGCGTTTACATCCGATACTGGCTCAGCAATTTACTCTGGATGATTTAATTCAGGAAATTCAAACCACTTACACCAGCAATACCGGAGCACCGCATCAGCTCGAATTATTGCCTTTAGATTTAACTGTACTGAATATACCGGCAACACCGGCTCAGCCTGCAAATACAGAATCGTTGCCAGACATCATACTGGCAGAATTCAGAAATACACTGGCAGAGCCCGATATGACTGCCGACGATGATTTTTTTGATTTTGGCGGACATTCACTACTGGCAACACGGGTGATAGGTAATTTACAAAAAAATCATGGTATTAAATTGAATTTTAATGATTTTTTTAAATCGCCTACAGCAGGCGCACTGGCAAAAATTGCCCGTCAGCAGCAGCCGGCAGTATCTTCAGCCGAAGTACAGCCGGATCAGAGTGCGCCATTAACACTGGCACAGGATTTTCTATGGCAGGCATACAGTGCCTTTGATTTCAGCCCTATTTACAATTTACCGTTTGCCATCGAATTTCAGCAGCCAGTCAATGAAGAAATCCTGCATCAGGCATTTAATGATTTAATCATACGCCATATCGGCTTGCGTACCCTGTTTAAAACCGATAAACAGCAAACCAGACAATATACAGTTCCCGTAGCCGAACTTAACCAATATAAATGGTTCTGGCCGGTCAGCGACAGCCATGGAGTAACACTGTCCAGTGAAGCGGCGTATAAATTTGATCTGACTCGTGAACTGCCTCTCAGAATCCGGCTGTTAACAGCAGATAACGGCAACACAGTTTTATCGTTTCTGGTACATCACATGGTAATAGATGAATGGTCTTTAAATACCATCATGACTGATCTGAGCCATGCATATGCCGCACGGCTGCAAGGACAGGCACCGGTATGGACAAATACCGTACCCGCTATTCATGAATTTGCACGCAGACAGCAGCAAAACGGTATTAATCGTCAGCATCTTGACTACTGGCGCAGCCGCTTACAAGGAGCAAAAAAAGGCTTAACCCTGAACACAGACACCATCACCTTGCCGGAAAATACTGCTCCGCAGGTGAAATGGCTGGAAATCAGATTTGATTCTGCTTTTCATCAGCATATTTCCGCATTTGCCAAACTTCATCATGCTTCAATATTCAGCGTGTTTTATACCGCTATTGCCACCATACTGCAAAAAGAGGGTAATTTAGACGAAATCGTCATCGGCACCTCAGCATCCGGCCGTACTGATCCCAATTATTTTGATACCGTTGGCTACTTCACAACCATGGTTGCCCATCGTACCCGTTTTACCCCACAGCAATCATTTACCGCATTGCTGGCAGACACCAGTGAACAAATCAACGAATCCATGGATTATGCCGATATTCCGATTAACTATATTCAGCAGGCTTTAGGTATTCCTGATAACGAAGGATTAATGTTTGATGTTTATATTCACATTCATTCAAACAATGCCTTAAATGGTCAGCTAAACACAGCCCGGGGTGCCATACCTTACCGGCAGATATTACCGGAGCGCAATGAATCCATGTTCGGGTTGCACTTCGAAATTATGGAAAATCAGATTAACAATCAGTACAGCCTGAGCATGATTATTACCTATCAGGCACATCGTTATCCGACTGTACTGGTCGAGAGAATAGCCAAAGAAGTGCAACAGCTGTTAAATGATCTGGCTAAACAGGCATCGGCATAAAGATTCAGATAAACAAAGTACTTAAATTTTTTAAGTACTTTGTTTAATGGTTTCCGGCAGATATTATTCAGGCATCCTCCTGCTTATCTCATTCACCACATCCTGTATTGTTTTACAGCGTAGCAAAACAGCCGTATCCAGCCGGATACCAAACTGTTGCGTAAGCTTGTCTGAGAGCATAATTAACTGTTTCAGACGCATACCAGTATTCAGAATTTCAGTTTGTGCAGAAATATTCACAGCATTTTCTGCTGTCTGGGGCAGGCATTCACGAAAAATAGCCAGAATATCATCAGTTACAGCCAGTTCTTGTGTCGCTGTCACTTTGGCCTGTAGCGGCGTAGCCTGATACAGGCGTTCCTGTGCCATCTGCTGTATCAGCTTACGGTCTACTTTAACATTACGGGTTAGCGGAATTTCTTCAATCATCAACCATCTGGTCGGAATATGTGATTTCGGTAAATCAGCCATCAAGCACGTTTTCAAAGCATTAATATCCGCATCGGACTGATTAGCCGGCAACGTATACACCGCCACCAGTTCATGCATTTGTGTTACCGGGTGAGTACAGCACACCACCAGACTGTCCTGAAAATAGCCGGATTTAGCCAGCGCAGCTTCAACCTCGGCCGCAGAAATCCTCACACCTTTTATTTTCAGATAACCTTCAGTACGTCCTGCAAAAATAATATTGCCATCATCTCGCATATACCCCAAATCACTCATGCGAAAAGCAATTTTTTCTTCATCACATCCCAGAGAGACAAAATCCCCGGTTTGCAACTGACCATTGAGCAAATAACCGTTAGACAGATTCACGCCCGACATATACATTCGCCCCACCTCACCAATGGCACATGGCTGTAACTGCTCATCCAGAATATAATATCGGTTATGTGCCAGTGCTTTACCATAAGGAATCACATCAATATCTTCAGCAGTGATTTCATGCCATATACTCCAGATAGTTGTTTCTGTCGGACCGCCTAACGAGAACAAACGCGCCTGTGGCAGTTGCCGGCGCAAAAACTGAATCAGACCCGGCTTAATATAATCACCACCTTGTGCAATCAGGCGCAAAGACTGCAATTGTTCTTTACTGGCAACGCTGCACAGCATATCCACAATAGCCGGAACACTTACCCAGATACTAATATTATGAGCTGTCAGTAACTCAGCCCATGACATTGCATCCTTAGCCTGTGCCGCAGTAGGAATAACCAGAGAAGCACCAAGAGCCATTGCCCCAAAAACATCAAAAACCGACATATCATGATGAAAGGGCGTTACAGCCATCAATACATCATCCTGATCAGCCTGCCACCGGCTGATGGTTTGTCCGAGTACATTGGCAGTAGCCAGATTATTCAGTACCACACATTTCGGCGTTCCCGTACTGCCGGAAGTATATAAATAATAGGCTGCTTCAGTATTCAGCTGATAGCAGCATTTTGGATGATTGAAACCTTGTGCAGTCAGAGCCTCATCAATAAGTACATATTGCCGGCCGGTTACCGGCGTTTTGCTAATGACCAGATCCGTCAGACTATTAGACAGTAAATAATCTCGTCTGGCTTCTGGTGCATCCATATCAACCGGTAACCAGATAATACCCGTCAGAGCACAGGCCAGAACCGCATAAACATGCTCAGCACTTTTAGGCAGACAAATTGCCACTACCGCACCGGCACGTAATTTTTTTTGTTGCAGTGCAGCCATTACCTGAGCCACATTTTTACCCAGCTGAACGTAACTGATTGCTTTACCATCATAGAACAAAGCAGTTTTATCTGGCGGATAATCAAACAGATTATGCCGGATAGAATCAAGAAAGCAGAATGCATCTGCCACTATCTCATCGTATTTCCCGCGATACAGCAAACTATCCCGATTAGATTCAAAGTTATCCTGTTGCTGTAATTCAGAGCTGTCAGATTGCATATAAACTTTCTCCCGTTTATTGTTGTCGGCTGCTACTCAAATGAGTAATGACAAAAAAAGAATTTCAAATAAATTACCGCACCGCAAAACATTTTATACAGAGTTAACCTTTTTTAAAAGATAATAATAATTATTTTCATTTATAAGAAAAATTTTAATTTCAATAATTTATTCAGATTATCGATAGAAACTTTCAGGCAAATAATCATTAAATTGCCCGATATCCGCTCTTTGCCAGTTAATTGCATACTTAAATCACTGCTTAACCGGAACAAGCCTTAACAGCTGAATAAAATTATATTGTATATTTTAATAAGTAAACATATAATAAGCTTACTTATTATATAAGGAGGAACAATGAATAAAATTTCAATCACATTTACCTTACCAACATCAGCTAAACCGGAACAAATCTGGCCATACTATACAAAGCTTTCATTAAGACAACTATGGGAAACTGATCTTGAAAACTTCCTTTTTTTCGGTGAACTTAAAACAGGCGTACAGGGAATATTTAAACTCCGGAATGTACCTGAAATGCCGGTAACATTATCAAAAGTAATCATCAATCAGGAATTCACCGAAGAATTTAATATGCCGGATATCGGCGTATTATCTTTTTCACATCAGATAGTAAACCTTTCGCAAAATCAGTATGCATTAAAATCTGAAATTGCCCTGAGACCGGAGCAAAAACTTGATGCTAAATCCTCTTATGCTTTTCTAAAGCAAATCTCAGATGATATTATCGACAAAGCATATGCTTTAAATCATCTTGTTGAAAGCTGAAAATGAGTAAGGACAATAAGTTTCGCACCCGATTTACCAATGATTCAGATTCAATTGGTTTTACTTTTATGAAAACTTATTCGTCCTGGCATAATCAGATTAAAAACTGTCTGAAAACACATAAAATTACCCATCCACAATTTATTGTACTGGCTACACTGGCTTATCAGTCTCAATTCAATGAAGAAATAACTCAGGTTTTACTGGCCGGTAAAACTAATATTGATGTAATGACCATCTCACAAATTCTGGAAAATCTGGAAAAAAAAGAATACATAACCCGTGCGGTGTCAGCCAGAGACAGTCGTGCCAAATCAATTACACTGACACAAAGCGGTTTCGATATGGCCAATAAAACCGTGCCACTGGTAGAACAAATTGATAAACAGTTTTTTGCTGTTTTGGGTAATGATCAACAATTATTTAATAAAATGCTAATAACATTATTAGGCAAGTAAATATTTTATTAACAGTAAATGTATCTGGAATTACCAAATAAATGGTTTACTGAAAATAACAGCAATAGAAAAAGCATAAAACACTGTTTAACTTTTTCTATTGCTGAATTCAGATATTAAAATTAATAAATTTATTATCTGTTCCTACTGGTTAGTAGAGTATATACGGCAATACTGTGTATTACACCAGCAGAATCGTATTCATGCCTGCGTGTTGTCTTAATTACATACCCTTTATTGCGTAATTCATTAATACGTGGTGCCGGACTACAAATACCTAATGCACGCAGTTCCAAAGTACTATGAGGACATTTACGTAAGCATTGCAGAATAAAACTACGCTGAGTAGCGTAACTGGTATTTGGTAGTGACTGAGTAGTCACATCACTTTGTTTTTTAGCTAAAATAGCAGTAGTAATATTATTCATTATTTAACTCCCGCATTTATTGTTAGCTTATCAGGTAATATCACAAAGTAATACGGTATATAATATTGATTTGCTAACCATGCTTTATAGAATATAACTAACTGGCTAAGTTTGAGAAAATGTGTTTTATCAAACTTATGGTTTAAGATAGTTCTTACCCATGTAATATCTATATCTGAAGTTTTGAGTGTGAAAATTTTAATAGCTTTGATCAGCTTATTTGTCATGCTTTTGCCTTTTTTGTAATTGGTCAGTACAGGCAAAAGATTAATTAATGCCAAGAATCAGTTAAATGAATTAGCATGCTGATTTCCTGAAATAGCGTGTTGATTTCCGGAATCAGCTTGATGATTTACTCATTTCCTGTTCAAAGTCTTTCATCCAGTTTCTAATTGTTTTTTCAGTTAAATTGCTATTTTTAGGCATAGGTAAAATATTTGTTAGTGCTTTTTCACGCATATCATCTATAAATTGTTGCTTTGCTCCTCGTTCTGTAAAATTATCTTTTGCCCGTAACCAATATTCTTTCATTGCTTCTTTTGTTCCGGTTTTTTCGTAAGGGCTTTTTTTCGCTTTTCCAGCATTACGGGCTCTTATTGTAAGTGTATTTGCTATTTCTTTTTTCTTATTTTCTAGTTCAATAGAAGCATTATTCAGTCGCTTTAATTTTTTTTCAGCCCTGATATTTTTTTCTACAATAATAGGTTTAGTTCGTTTTAATGCTATGAGCTCATGTTGTAAATTTTGAATTTGTGATGTTAATTTATTATTATAAATTGTTAAATTATGAATAATTGTAGTCTGTGCTGGATTATCTTTTTGCTTTTCTAACTCTTGAATTTTAATTTTTGCTTTATATAGTTTTTCTGTTAGAAATGTATTCTTATTTATAGTAGTTTTCAGCAAATTTTCTAGTTTTTTTATTTTTTTATTAATTTTATGACTATTTCCACATAATGAATTATATTTTTTGCGTAATTCTTCTAATGAGATAAATTTTGGTTCTGATTTTATTTTTTTACTTGTGGCCTCACAGGTATAAATAATTTCATTATTTTGGGTTTTAGCCTCATTTAGATGATCTTCAAGCGTAAAAATTGAATATGAATGACCATCTTCAGATAGGAAATCAATGGGTTCTAATTGTTCTTGGTTATTCATTTCTATTCCTTAATTGCTTCGAGTTTTTAGATAATTAAAAAATATTTTATTCTAAATTTAAACTGTACGGTATTTGCTCAATAGAATTTAGGATAACTATGAGTCAGGGTGTTGTAGTTTGATTTTTTGAATTATTTGACCGTTATTGATTATATTAGCAACTAATATAAATTTAATTTCATTAAATAAGAAAAATTTTAAATTTTAAATTTCATACAATTATTTAATTTATTTTTATATTTTCAACGGGCAAAAAAATAACCGCATTCAGCGGTTATTAATGGTGGCCAGAGGCAGGATCGAACTGCCGACACACGGATTTTCAGTCCGTTGCTCTACCGACTGAGCTATCTGGCCATCGGGGAAGAGTGCGCATTAAACCAGATATATGCCGGCTTGGCAAGTGTTTTATGTACTCACTTACCTATGTCGCTGTTTATTTGTTAGAAAAATTAGTTATTTTCTAGTTGCACGAGTATGGTTTTGAAATTCTGTGTGTTTAATCAGGTCGTTTTTTCTTTTTTCAGAATACATACAGGAAACGATTGCGTAGCTTAGATTTCTGTATGATTCTTCACAAAAAGTAGACGCCGGATAAGAGCTGTATTAAGGTAAACACTTTTATTACAAGGGTGAAGAGGATGCAGGGCGAACAAAAGCCGGTATGGAAAGATGGCTGGTTACAGCAATGTATTCATGTATCGTCACCGAATTTTAGCCGGCGTCCGGCACAGACTGAGGTATCGCTGGTGGTATTGCATAATATTTCTTTACCACCGTTTGAATACGGGCAGCAGGCAGTACAGCGTTTGTTCACTAATCAGATTGATGCTGCTGAACCGGATGATTTTATGCGTTCATTAACCGGATTGCGGGTATCCAGCCATTTTCTGCTGGAACGGGACGGAACGATAATTCAGTTTGTTTCCTGTGATGACGCGGCTTTTCATGCCGGGATATCACGTTTTAACAGCAGGGATGGCTGTAATGCGTTTTCGATCGGAATTGAGCTTGAAGGCTGTGATTTCGAACCGTTTACACCATCTCAGTATACGCAGTTGTATGCGTTATTGCAGATGCTGTGTGCGCATTATCCGATTCAGGCGATTACCGGCCATCAGCATGTGGCACCGGGGCGAAAGTCGGATCCGGGGCATTTTTTTGAATGGGATATGCTGCGCAGTAATGGTTTACCGATAGTGACAGAATATCAGTGGCTTTTGTAGTTTATGGCTGCCGGCAGGGGTATTTTTAGTTATAATTCCATTCAACTGTTAATTAAGTTGCGGTTTTCGCAAATTGTCTGGTAGGAATGTAATGAGTGATTCTGTAATAATTGTACTGGTGATAGGTGCTGCGATTATTTTGTTGGTACTGGCCTATAATATTTATCAGGAAAGCCAATACCGCAAACAATTGCGCGAACAGTTCGGGCATGCCAATAAAGATGCTTTACTGGACAGTCAGGTAAATTCAGTACGAGATGGTGCGGAGGCTCAGTCTGTAATGAACACTAAAACTGTGCCGCCGGCTGAGGAAGTAAATAAAACTGATGATTCATCCGCCGAACAATCTGAGACTTCGGCCACTGATGAAAAAGTTATTGATGGTACAGTTTCGGAAGAAGAGAATGTGTCTGCTGCGCAAGCGGCATCTTCTGCTCCTGATAACGTTGCAGCACCGGAAAATTCAGCAGCACATATTGATATGGCGCCATTATCACGCACGGTTCCGGTAAAGGGACGTAAAGCTTTGCTGGATGTGCGGGACATGTCTAAACAGCCGCTACCGTGGTTTGATGTACGTTTTGATTATCTGGCCTATATTGCGTTGTATCAGCCGAAAGAATTACATGCAATGCCGCGATTGAGCAGCCGTTCCCGTTTCCGGCTGGTGGGCTGTACGATGGATGACCGTTACCAGATAGCTGAACCGATTCCCAGCGTTTATTATCAGGGTTTTGTGGTTGGTCTGCAGGCAATCAGCCGCAGTGGTCTGCTTACTCATGAAGAGCTGGCGCATTTTGGCGAACAGGCCAATCGTTTCGCCGAGCAGATGGATGGTCAGCTGCTGTTAACGGATATTAATACTTTTCTGGATGTGGCGCGTCCACTGGATGATTTATGCGCAAGGGTTGACCAGACAATTGCGATTCATCTGGTATCACGTACGAACGTCAGCGGAACGGAGCTGCGTTCTGCGGTTGAGAAACAGGGCTTTGAGCTGGGGCATGATGGTGCATTTTTTTATGCAGATACTAATGGCGAGCCTTTGTTTAATATTGTTACGCTGGATAACACACCTTTTACCTCTACTTTGTTAGCAAATCAAAATTATCGCGGATTCAGTATGTTGTTTGATATAGTACATATACCAAACGGCGAGAAATGTTTTGATCAGTTTATGGATATGGCTGTGAAATTATCCAGTCAGCTGGGTCTGGATCTGGTTAATGATAAAGTGGAAGAGTTATCCACAGAGTGGTTGCGTGAGGTACGCCGCTATGTAGTTGACCGGCAAAAGGAAATGAAGCAGGTTGATCTGGAGCCGGGAAGTGAACTGGCCAAAAGACTGTTTTCCTGATATTGCCTGAATATTTTAATTTTATAAAGAGATGGCAAGCCGCAGAACGGGGTTTGCCATTTCTTTTTCCTTTTCCTGAAGGATAGCTGTAATGGATTCAGTAAGCGAACAGCAAATTATTGATTTAACCGCACTACTCAATCGTTATGCGCATGAGTATTATGATCTGGATGCACCTACTGTGCCGGATGCGGAATATGACCGGTTGTTCCGCCAGTTGCAGGCTCTGGAAGAGCAATATCCGCAATGGCGGCAGCCGGACAGCCCGAGTATACGTGTAGGCGGGCAGGCACAGCAAAAATTTGCTGCTGTGGTGCACCAGATTCCGATGCTGTCACTGAACAATGCATTTTCACCGCTGAATGATAATAATCAGTTCGACCACAGTGAGATGTATGCTTTTGATAAACGGGTACGTGATGGTCTTGGTGCTGAGCCTGAATATATTGTTGAACCAAAGTTTGACGGTCTGGCAATCAGTTTGTTGTATCGTGACGGTCTGCTGGTACAGGCATCTACGCGCGGAGATGGATATACCGGCGAGGATGTTACTCAGAATGCGCGCACTATTGTTAATATTCCATTGCGTTTGCTGGGTGATCAGGTACCGGATGTGCTGGAGGTACGCGGTGAAGTGCTGATGCTTAAAGCCGATTTTGACCGGCTTAATGCACATCAGCAGGCAGAAAATCAGAAAACTTTTGCCAATCCGCGTAATGCAGCGGCTGGCAGTTTACGCCAGCTGGATCCGAAAATAACGGCACGCCGGCGCTTGCATTTCTATGCCTACGGAATTGCCAGACTGGATGAGCGTTTTGCGGTAAACAGCCACAGCGAAGAACTGGCATTTCTGGCTCGTTTGGGGCTGACTGTACCGCCACAGGATAATTTGTGCTATCAGGCTGATATTGGGAAGGTGCTGGCTTTTTATGAGCATATTTTTCAGATACGTGCAGATTTGCCGTTTGGCATCGATGGTGTAGTCATTAAGGTGGATAATCTGGCTCAGCAGGAGCAGCTTGGCTATGTAGCCCGTGCTCCGCGTTTTGCTATTGCCCAAAAATTTCCGGCAGAGGAAATGCTGACTACGGTAGAGGCTATTGATGTACAGGTGGGACGTACCGGTGCAGTAACACCAGTGGCGCGGCTGACACCGGTATTTGTAGGTGGTGTTACAGTTACTAATGCAACTTTGCATAATGAAGGTGAAGCACAGCGCAAGGATGTACGTGAGGGTGACACGGTTATTGTGCGCCGTGCCGGAGATGTTATTCCTGAAATTGTATCTGTGGTGCTGGCACAGCGTCCGATGGTGGAAAAACCGGCGGCAGATTTGCTTACTCCGCCTGAAGCTGTGCCCAAATATCCGCCGTTCCGTATGCCAGAAAACTGTCCGGTTTGCGGTCATGAAATTGTCCGTGAAGAGGGTGAAGCAGTAGCTCGTTGCAGTGGCGGAATGCTGTGTCATGCTCAGCGGGTGCAGTCGCTAATTCACTTTGCTTCACGTCGCGCCATGGATATCGAAAATCTCGGTGACCGGCAGATTGAACAGTTAGTAACACAGGGCAGAGTCCGTCATTTTGCTGATGTTTATCATTTGCAATTGGCTGATTTGCTGGCAATGAAACAGCAGGCTAAGCAGGAGGCAGGGGAAAGCTCAGCAGAGTCGGTGACAAATGAACTGGAATTATCTGCAACTGATAAAGCAGGCAAACAGCTGCCATCCAGATGGGCTGAAAATATTCTGGCCGGTATTCAGGCCAGCCGGCAGCGTCCTCTGGCTAATTTAATTTATGCTTTGGGTATTTTTCATGTTGGTGAGCGTACAGCAAAACAGCTGGCACAGGCTTTCGGTGATCTGGCTACGCTTACTCAGGCTACTGAGCCGTTACTGGCCTGCTTGCCGGATATCGGTAAGGTGGTAGCACATTCGGTAGCCTATTTTTTCAGTCAGGAAGATCAGACCAGTCAATTGCAGGAATTACTTGATGCCGGTGTGCAACCGCAGACAGAAACACGTCGCACACCGCTGGGTAAATACTTTACTCCTGAGCGGATACTGGCTCGTTTACCCTGCGCTAGTTTAACGGAAGCGCGGGCACAGAAGCTGTGGCAACTGGCGGGTAAGGACTGGTCACAACTGTTAACTGATAAAGCCTTGCCGGAAAGCTGGCAGAAATGGTGCAGCCAGCCTGAAAATCATGAATTACTGCAAAAGACAATTGAGTTACGTGAACAGCTGCTTAGCGGAGAGACGGAGGAAAAGACGTCATCGGTTAATGAAGCTGTAGCCGGTAAAACTTTTGTGTTAACCGGTACTTTACCAGACTGGTCACGTGATGTGGCACAGCAGCATATTGAAGAAGCCGGTGGTAAAGTGAGCGGCAGTGTATCGAAAAAAACTGATTTTGTGGTGGCCGGAGCAGAGGCGGGCAGCAAGCTATCCAAAGCTGAGGCACTTGGTGTTACCATACTGGATCAGGCTGCATTAATGACTATGTTGGGAATTAAAGAGTAAATCTGAATGAAAGCAGAACCAATCCGTAAGTGTGTTTTTCCGGTGGCCGGTATGGGGACACGGTTTTTACCGGCTACTAAAGCCAGCCCGAAAGAAATGTTGCCGATAGTGGATAAACCACTGATTCAGTATGCGGTAGAAGAGGCTGTTGCTGCCGGCTGTACTGAACTGGTATTTATTACCGGCAGGAATAAACGCTGTATTGAAGATCATTTTGATAAGGCTTATGAACTGGAAACAGAGCTGGCTTACCGCAATCAGAATAAATTGCTTGATTTTGTGCAGGATATTCTGCCGCCCAATGTGACTTGTCTGTATATTCGCCAGCCGGCCGCACTGGGGCTGGGACATGCGGTTTTATGTAGCCGGGCAGCAGTGGGTAAAGAAGCCTTTGCTGTGGTGCTGGCAGATGACCTGATTGATGCACAACCAGGTGCGTTGAGCCAGATGATGAATGCGTATTACCATACGGGTTGTAATGTCATTGGTGTAGAAAATGTTGATCCACTGCAGACGGGTGCTTACGGTATTGTCGAGATTAATCATCAGAATGATTTTGATTATGTAAAGAGTATTGTGGAAAAACCTCATCCGGATGAAGCACCCTCACATCTGGGTGTGGTTGGGCGCTATATTTTGTCTGCACGAATTTTTGATTTTCTGACTAATTTACCGTTGGGTGCTGGTGGAGAAATTCAGCTGACTGATGCTATTGCACGGTTGCTGACTGAACAGAAAATGATTGCGTATGCTTTTGCCGGCAGACGTTATGATTGCGGTGATAAGCTTGGTTATCTGGAAGCAACCGTGGCCTATGGTATGAAACATCCTCTGGTAGGAGAAGATTTTAAAAAATTATTGCAGCGCATGGTGTGTTAACGCAATACCGGAATTCATACGTAAATGTTTCTAGTTTTATTATTTGCCTGCCTGCTGTTTCGCCGGCAGGCAAGTTTTTTGCCTGGGGTTCTGCTTCAGCGCAATGGCATTGTCTGATAATTAGTGCTACTAATAATCAGGCGTTCTGTTGCATACCAGACAACTGATTGTGTGTGATTAACAAAGCGCTTTTCATCTTCCATTAATGCGTTTAATGCCTTTACGGCTTCTGGTGAAGACCGGTTTTTCTGCATGCTTTCCAGATTCTGCCACCATATTTCAGCCATGCCGTCAAAAACAAAATTTTGAGACTGACGCCCGTTTTGTATTATTTTATCCAGCTCGGGATAACGGTGCGGAATGGTTTGTACATAGCGGGTAATATTTAAAACGTTTTGCACAGAAGCCACTAGCGGAGCATGATGCTCGATCCAGTATTGGTCAAATTCTTCATAAGTAATATCGGGCAGGCGTTTTACTAACATAGTTAACTTAATCATTTTCTTTCTTTCAGTTTGTGGGTTGTGCGAATAATGATAAAGTTTCACAGTAGTGTTAAAGTCAACAGAGTAAAAATGAAAATTAGTGAATTAGCCAGAAAAAGTGCAATCAGTCCCAGAATGTTGCGCTATTATGAACAGGAAAAATTGCTGACACCTGCCCGTACACAATCCGGATACCGTGAATACCAGCAGGCAGATGTAGAAAGAGTAAAATTGATTCAGCAGCTCAATAATGCCGGTTTTTCGTTAAAAATTATCCGGCAAATACTGCCTTGCTGGCATGAGCAAAACAGTAAATTTGAGCCTTGTGAAATTTACCTGAAAAATATTAATCTGACGTTAGAAAAGATCGAACAACAAATAGATATATTAATACAAACACGAACCCGTCTGCTTAATATGATAAGTAAATAATGTATTTTTGTGTATTTTATTTCGTATAATAGCTGCTGAATCTCAAATAAGAAATAATGATCACAGGCAGGAGAAAGCATTAATTGCTTCTACTGGTGCTGTCTTTTATCTGCTCCCAGCTTAAATCAAATTTGGCCAGATATTTTTTCAGTCTGTCTGCATCATTGGCGCGCTGTTTTTGTGCTCTGGACACGGCAAACAAATACCGGCCGGCTTCGGATAAAGTTCGGCTTTTCCGGCATACTTCAATGACTTTTTCCAGCTGATACCGGTCAAATTCATCAATTTCAGCCGGAATCAGCGCATCAGAAAGAGTTACCTGCTGCCAGTGTATCTGTAAACGCCGGATTTCATTTTCAACTTGTTCCAGAGTGATGTTTCCTTGTGTAGATAAAGTAGCCATACGGGTAATGGAAGCTGTGAGCTCACGGAAATTACCCGGCCATGTTGCCATAGCCGATGTGGCAAACTGAATATAACGGTCTCTGGATTGCTGATTAAAACGCGGCATGGTACCGTACTCCTGCGCAAATCGTGCCAGCTCAAAATCAATATTCGGTTCGATATCTTCTTTACGTTCGGCAAGTCCCGGTAGCTGGTAACTCCATAAATTGATACGTGCGTATAAATCCTCTCTAAAAGTACCGCGGATAATTGCCTGTTTTAAATCTTTGTTGGTTCCGGCAATCAGTTGAAAGTTACTGGATACCAGTTTATCTGCACCTAGCGGATAAAATTGTTTTTCCTCAATCGCCTTTAAGAGAATAGCCTGTTCATCCAGCCCCAGTTCTCCGATTTCATCCAGAAACAGAACACCATTATCCGCCTGTCTAAGTAAGCCGTTTCTGCCCAAACTGGCACCAGTATAAGCACCTTTGATGTGACCGAACAGTGTAGACATGGCATTATCGCTACTCAGAGTAGCGCAGTTAATTTCTACGAATTGTCCGGTAATCTGATGCTGATTCAGTTTAAGCCGGTAAATTTGCCGGGCAAGAAAAGATTTTCCGGCACCAGTGGGGCCGCATAGCAAAATAGGCGCATGAGAGCGGCTGGCAACCTGTTCTATTTCGCTGATTAGCTGATTGTAATGCCGGTTTTTTGTCGCTATACCTGATTTGAGCAGTTCTGTTGCCTGAGTAGCATATTGCTGAAAGCGGGTCAGAATCTGGTCGTAACGGTTCAGATTCAGGTCAATGATGTTTATTTGTCCGCTGGGGCACAGTGGCGGGTTTGCTATAGGTTCTGCGGCAAAGTTTTCTGGCGATGCAGATGGTCTGGCCGGCGGTGAGGGTTGTAACAGTCTGGCAGGATAAAAACGTGATTCTGCCAGTAAGAACCAGCAGATCTGCATTACATGGGTGCCGGTGGTAATATTCAGATAATAATTTTCTTGTTCATTACTAAAAGTATAGTTTTTGGCGATATCCAGTAAACAGGTATACACCTCTTCAAAATCCCATGGATCCTGTATCTGAACCGGAATCGGATTAACCTGTGTATCCGGGGCAATGGTTTTAATATCCAGAATAATTTCTTCGAGTAGTTTGCTGTCCTGAGTGTGATAAATCAGTTCCAGACGATAGATCGGCCATTCCGGATGATTACAGATATCAATAGTAGGGCGCCAGCGTGTCCAGCGTTTTTTTCCTTTGCCCCGCTGGTCAAGTACATTGCCTAAAAAACTGAATACGATATTTTTCTTGTCCATTATTTATTATTAGTTATATAAAATTAAATAAAATTATATAATATTTTATAAAAAATACGAAAATAAAACTAAAAATAATTTATTGAAAATAAATTTATTTATTTATTTTTATTTTAAAAACAATATTTTAATTATTTTATTTTAGAAATTTATGAACTTGGTACGGTAATTGCAATAAGGATATTGTCTGAAATACATACTGTTTTTTACGGCAGTAGGGTACATAGCGAATGGAATTAAATTAATCGAAAGACTGATTTATTCGCATTATCAACATGTATTCCCCGGTATGAAAGACGTTTCCTTCCGATGGAAAATTTTTGAATAGCTCAGAGGTAGAGCAATTGGTACCAAACCAATCTGTCACGGGTTCGACTCCTGTTTCAAAAGCCATATTGTAATAATTTGTTGTTTGAGCAATACCAGCCAGTAAAGGGAAATAAGCAAAGCAGTAAAGCTAAGACACGAAAAAAACCGGTTAACCGCACAGAATAAGCGGATTAATGATTCTGTCCGGGTAAAAAAACCGGATAGCAGGCAAAAAATTGATGAGCCATAAACAGTTAGTTGAATGTTTAAAGATATCAGTTTTTCCCCTGTTATTTCGTTACTTAATCCGTTTGATTGTGTCTCTTCTCTTTGCTGGCTGCCATAAAAGGAGATTTAATATGTTGAATATAATTAATGTGAAAAAAGGTGAGCTGGCCGTTGTCACCAAACGCGGTGAAATTAATACTATTGTTACCGCAGGCCGGCATATTTTCTGGAATCCTTTTGTCAACATTACTCATTATCTGGTGGATTTAGCTGATACTAAGATTGAACCGGCTATCGCCGAAAAACTGCTCAATTTTTATCCGCAGCTGGTAGAAAAATATTGTCATTATGTCAATGTGGCTGATAATGAGATTGTGCTGCGTTATGAAGAACAAATGCTGGTAGAGATTATTCAACCCTCTACTAAAGCATTGTACTGGAAGAGTTATAAAGAACAGGCAATTAAAAAAGTAACTTTGGAGCAAGGGTACCGGTTGTCTGATGAAGTTGCTATGGAAATTATTCAGGCAAAAAATACCGGCAGATTAATTGAAGGTATCGATCACATCAAACTGCATTATTTTATCGATGAGCAAATTGGTACGCTGTTTGTTGATAATCAGTTTGTACAGATTATTCCACCTAAATCCGTAATTGGTTTGTGTGAATTCAAACATAAGCTGGTTCTGGGTAAATTCAAACTACAGGATAACCGTATTGATGATTTGCTGGCGGCAACAATTGAACAAAATGCCCCGCAGCAGATGGCACAATTCTGTATTCAGATGCAGGTAGGTGCTAATCAGACCGGTTTACGTTTTGAAGATGATTTACTGGTGGAAATTCTGCCTCCGGGAACCAAACGATTGTACTGGCAGAATAACTGCAAGCAACATATGCAGCTTATTGAGCTGACTGACGATTTTCAGCTTTCTGAGCAAATGGTACAGCAGCTGTTACAGCCAAAATTACGTAAAAAAGAAGTGACTGGCGATAGTAGTGTATTGATTGCACAGGTACCGGCATATCATGTTGGCGTATTAAAAGTTAATGGTAAAGTAGAACAGCTGCTTAATGCAGGTATTACTGCTTACTGGCGTTTTAATCGTGAAATCAGTGTCGAAATTGTCGATACACGTTTGCAGACAGTGGAAATATCCGGTCAGGAAATTTTAACCCGGGATAAAGTCAATCTGCGTATTAATCTGGTAGCCAGCTGGTGTTACACCGATGTGTTAAAGGCGTTTGCCAGAATTGCGCAGCCAATGGAGTTATTGTACCGGCAATTACAATTTGCATTACGGGAAGCGATTGGTACTCGCAGTCTGGATGAGTTGCTGGAAAACAAAAATTTAATCGACGAAGTGGTGAGCGCTCATATGCAGATACATATGACGGGCTATGGAATTGAAACGGTCAGTGTTGGCGTAAAAGATATTATTTTACCGGGAGACATGAAAACCATTCTGGCACAAGTAGTAGAAGCAGAAAAATCTGCACAGGCGAATGTTATCCGCCGGCGGGAAGAAACTTCTGCTACCCGTTCCTTACTGAATACAGCCCGGGTAATGGAAAATAATCCGGTTGCTTTACGCTTAAAAGAAATGGAAACACTGGAAAGAATTGCTGAACGAATCGATAAGATTTCGGTTGTAGGCGGTTTGGATCAGTTATTGCATGGTTTGATTAATATTCAGGCGCAATAGCGTACATCCGCTAATTAATTGGTTAAAAAATAATGGAAGTTAAAAATGCAAAAGCAAGAATTTGAAGTATTAAAAGAAAATAAAACACGTCCGGTAAAAATGTGGACAAAAGGTGTGCCGGTAGAAGATGTGGCTAAAAAACAATTGCTCGAAACTGCACAATTACCTTTTATTTTTAAGCATATTGCGGTTATGCCAGATGTGCATCTGGGAAAAGGCTCTACTATCGGGAGTGTGATTCCGACTTCTGGTGCGATTATTCCGGCTGCTGTCGGCGTGGATATTGGTTGTGGAATGATGGCGGTACAGCTGTCACTTACTGCTCAGGATCTGCCGGAAGATTTAATGCCATTACGTCTGGCTATAGAAAAGGCGGTACCGCATGGTTCCACTCTCAATAAAGAAAAGTACGATAAAGGAAGCTGGCAAAATCCGCCACCGATTGTACAGGAGTACTGGCAGCAACTTTTGCCCGGATTTGAAAAACTGACCAGTAAATATCCGTGTTTTTTAAAAGCGAATAGTTATAGTCATTTGGGAACCTTAGGCGGCGGTAATCATTTTATTGAAGTTTGTCTGGATGAGTGTGATCGCGTATGGATAATGCTGCATAGTGGTTCACGCGGTATTGGTCGTGCAATAGGTAAATATTTCAGTGAGCTGGCTAAAAAGGAAATGAAAAAATATTTTATTGATACCTATTTGCCTAATAATGATCTGGCGTTTTTAGTAGAAGGAACCGAATACTGTAATGATTATCTGAAAGCGGTGCACTGGGCACAGGAATTTGCCCGTTTAAATCGTGAAGTGATGATGCACAATACTATCGCTGCTATACGCAAAGTAATCAATGTGCCGTTTACTACGCATTCACAAACTGTAAACTGTCACCATAATTATGTACAGAAAGAGCACCATTTCGGTAAAAATGTTTTTGTTACGCGTAAAGGAGCTGTTTCTGCACGAGAAGGTGAACTGGGAATTATTCCGGGTTCTATGGGAACAAAAAGTTATATTGTGCAGGGGCGGGGGAATGCAGAAAGTTTTCATTCCTGTTCTCACGGTGCAGGCAGAGTTATGAGTCGTGGTGAAGCTAAACGGAAATTTACTGTTGCTGACCAGATGCAGGCTACGGCTCATGTAGAATGCCGTAAAGATGCTGAAGTTATTGATGAAATTCCTATGGCGTATAAAGATATTGAAGCAGTAATGCAGGCGCAACAGGAATTGGTGGAAATCAAGCACCAGTTACGTCAGGTTGTCTGTGTTAAGGGCTGATATTATCCGGATAATCAACTGTAGAATATTTTTGTATAGAAAAAAGGATGGCAGACAATGCCATCCTTTTTCAGGTATTTAAAAACTAAATATCAACCTGAGCATTTAGAGCGTTGTTTTCGATAAATGCACGCCGAGGTTCAACTTCGTCACCCATCAGGGTAACAAATACATCATCTGCTGCCATCGCATCTTCGATTCTGACTTTCAGCAAACGGCGTACTGAAGGATCCATCGTAGTTTCCCATAATTGTTCGGGATTCATTTCACCCAGACCTTTATAACGCTGAATGTTAATTTTTTCCTGTGCTAAATCCATCAGTAATTCCAGTGCCTGGGCAAAGCCGGTTACAGTGGTAGTCATATTACCTTTAATGACTTCAATTGGTACGTCAGCAATACCACTTAAAGTGGCCGCTGTCTGCCGAATAATTTGATAGGCGCGGCTTTCAACAAATTTTTGATCCAGATAGCTGACCATATGATTCCCATGCAACTGACGAGTAATTTTAATCATTTGTACTTCATCATCTGCACCGATGCGTTCCAGTTTGAGGTTGTCGTCATTAACCAGAGCGGTTAATGTTTGCACAGCTTTTTCTGCACTGCTTACAGTGCTTAAATCCAGATTCTCATTCCAGAGAAGCAGGGAATTAAGTACATTGTTGTCAATGATACGGCTTTCACGCGCAATCATACTTTGTGCCAGGATCAATTGTTTGGCGATTTCGGACAGAGCATTACCTTCCAGAGTATTTTCGCCAATAATTAATTGAGCATTATTCAATGCCAGACTGAGCATGAACTGATCTTTTTCAAACTCGTCTTTCAGGTAGTTGTCTTTTTTGCCATATTCCACTTTATACAATGGTGGCTGAGCAATATATACATAACCGCGTTCAACCAGTTCAGGCATTTGCCGGTAGAAGAAGGTAAGCAACAGGGTACGGATATGCGCGCCGTCTACATCCGCATCGGTCATGATAATTATGCGGTGATAACGCAATTTTTCCGGGTTAAATTCTTCTTTGCCTATACCGGCACCCAGTGCAGTGATTAAAGTGCCAACTTCCTGACTGGCAAGCATTTTTTCAAACCGGGCTTTTTCTACATTCAGGATTTTACCTTTTAAGGGTAAAATGGCCTGAAATTTACGATCACGGCCTTGCTTGGCAGAACCGCCTGCCGAGTCACCTTCGACCAGATACAATTCTGATAAAGCGGGATCTTTTTCCTGACAGTCTGCCAGTTTGCCCGGCAGCCCCAGACCATCCATTACCCCTTTTCTGCGGGTAATTTCGCGTGCTTTGCGCGCTGCTTCACGTGCACGCGCGGCATCAACAATTTTGCTTGTGATGATTTTTGCCTCTGCAGGATTTTCTTCCAGAAATTCAGACAAGGCTTTACCGAGTACTTCATTAACTACGGGACCTATTTCACTGGAAACCAGTTTGTCTTTGGTTTGTGAAGAAAATTTCGGGTCAGGCAGTTTAACAGACAATACGCAGGTTAAACCTTCACGCATATCATCGCCATTAGTATCTACTTTGGCTTTTTTGGCAACTTCATTGGCTT
This sequence comes from Snodgrassella sp. M0351, assembly GCF_016100575.1. Taxonomy (NCBI): domain Bacteria; kingdom Pseudomonadati; phylum Pseudomonadota; class Betaproteobacteria; order Neisseriales; family Neisseriaceae; genus Snodgrassella; species Snodgrassella sp. M0351. The sequence goes on from NZ_JACFSG010000002.1 coordinate 319,755, forward strand.
CAATGTAGTTGTTGATGGTTCGGGTCATAACCTGGCGCAGGGCGGTTAAATGGGAGCCGCCATCGCGTTGCGGAATATTATTGGTGAAACACTGCACGTTTTCCTGATAACTATCGTTCCACTGCATGGCACATTCCACGCTCATGCCATCTTTTTCACCATTGGCATAGAAAACTTTATTGTGCAGAGCCGTTTTATTCCGGTTCATGTATTGTACAAAGCCGGCTACACCACCGCTGAATGCGAAATTTTCGTGTTTGCCATCACGTTTATCAAAGAGTTCAATACTGACGCCGTTGTTCAGGAAAGATAACTCCCGGATGCGTTTGGCCAGAATATCAAAATGGTAATCGATATTACCAAAGGTTTCGGTACTGGCCAGAAACTGAACACGTGTACCCTGTTTGTCGGTATCGCCGACAACAGCCAGCGGAGCAACTGCATCCCCATGACGAAATTCTACAAAATGTTCTTTGTGATTACGGTAGATGGTCAGACGGAGCCAGTCAGAAAGTGCATTAACTACAGAGACACCTACACCATGCAGACCACCGGAAATTTTATAACTGTTGTTATCAAATTTACCGCCGGCATGCAGAATGGTCATGATTACTTCAGCTGCTGAACGATGTTCTTCCGGATGCATATCGGTAGGAATGCCACGGCCATTGTCTTCAATAGTAATGGAGTTATCGGCATTAACTGCTACGGTAATATGATCACAGTATCCGGCCAGTGCTTCATCAATGGCATTATCCAGAACTTCGAATACCATATGATGTAAACCCGTGCCATCCTGAGTATCACCAATGTACATACCGGGACGTTTGCGTACAGCATCCAAACCTTTTAATACTTTGATACTGTCGGCACTGTAATCTTCAGGGTGTTGATCTATCATAAGAATTCTTTACTAAACTTGGCAGCGATTATGCTGTTAAAGGTCATTTATAACTGTTATTAATTATAAAAAAGTTAGCGGTATAACTGTATAACAGGCCTGTTTGAGGGCAATAAACCAAAAACTTATTATAGCATAAAAACGGTTTTTTTTCAGTCCTGTGCTATATTTAAGATTATGTTTTATCTGATATTTATTGGAAGATAAGAATGCTGATTGTAAATAATAAACTGCCGTAAACCAGACTGAACTATTAAAAACAGAAAGCTGGCGTACGGCAGTAACCGGATTTAAGAGTGCATGGATGTTTAAATCCGCATAGGCATAACTATATACTTAAAGTTGGGATTGTTCGGGATGGTAAACAGTGTTGAACGGTTTGCATCACCAAAAGCAAGTTGTAAATCTTCTGCATGTAAATTACGCAATACATCCATCAGATAGTTGATATTAAAACCGACTTCCAGTGTATCTCCCTGATAGGCAATTTCCAGCTCTTCACGAGCTTCTTCCTGTTCGTTATTGTTACAGGTCACGCTCAGTAATCCGGGCTGGATTTGCAGGCGGGCACCGCGAAATTTTTCATTGGCAAGAATGGCTGCGCGTTCCAGTGCACCCAGCAGCTCGGTTCGGTTGGCCAGAAAGATTTTATCGTTATCCAGTGGAATAACTCGGTTGTAATCCGGAAATTTACCATCCACGACTTTAGAAACAATGATTGTGTCATTACAACGGAAACGTACCTGATTGTTCAGTAGTTCAATGGTGATTGGCTGTTCGGGGAAGGTAAGCAGCTTAAAGAGTTCCAGTACGGTTTTACGCGGCAGAATAACTTCTGCTTTGGGTAAATCGGCTTCAATATTGCAGGCTGCATAGGCCAGACGATGTCCGTCTGTAGCGACCAGACGCAGCTGATTGCCTTCTGTCTGCATCAGCAGACCATTCAGATAATAGCGGATATCCTGAATGGCCATGCTGTATTGTACCTGAGACAGCATTTCACGAAATGTTTCCTGTGGCAGGCTGAAGCTGGCATCAATATTTTCGCCCACACTCATTAATGGAAAATCTTCGGCCGGCAGGGTTTGCAGATTAAAACGGCTTTTGCCTGCTTTCAGCACCAGACGGTTGTTATTCCAGTCCAGAGAAACGATTGCGCCGGCCGGTAAAGCCCGCAGGATATCCTGCAGTTTTTTGGCATTGGTGGTAATGCGAAAATCTTCTGCTTCGCTTTTGGGGCCGATGGTATCAATCTGAATTTCCAGATCGGTTGCCAGAATCTTGATTTGCCCCTGATGGTTTTCCAGTAATACATTAGATAATATCGGTAATGTATGACGACGCTCTACAATACCGGTTACTGCCTGCAGCGGTTTGAGTAAACTGTCACGTTCTGCTTGTAATATCAGCATATTTTGTTCCTTGGTTTAATCTCGCAAAATCATCATTAAGGTTTCATACGCTTTGGTTGTTTCAGCATCATCCTTGCGGAGTTTGGAGATACTTTTTACCGCATGCATGACCGTGGTATGGTCGCGGCCACCAAATCCGCTGCCAATAGCGGGTAAACTAAGCGGAGTAAGTTCTTTTGCCAGGGTCATGGCCATCTGGCGCGGGCGAGCCAGATTCCGGGTACGTTTTTTCCCTACCATATCACTAATGGTAATCCCATAAAATTTTGCTACTGTATTCTGAATGTGTTCCAGGGTCATAGGTTTGTGGTTAACAGCCAGAATATCCTGTAATGCTTCAGTAGCCAGCCCTACATCAATCGGGCGGCTGGCAAAACGGCTTTGTGCTACTACCCGCTTGAATGCACCTTCCAGCTCACGCACGTTGCTGCGGATATGTTTGGCAATAAAAAATGCAGCTTCGTCCTCAAGCTTCACCTGAGCCAGCTCAGCTTTTTTCTGCAAAATGGCTACGCGCATTTCCAGCTCCGGCGGTTCCAGTTCCAGACTCAGCCCCCATGAGAAACGGGATTTCAGGCGATCGTCCATGCCGTCTATATGTGTAGGCAGCGTATCACAGGTAAGGATAACTTGTTTTTTTTCGTCAATTAAATGGTTATAGACGTAAAAAAACTCTTCCATGGTACGGTCTTTACCGGCAATAAACTGTACGTCATCCATAATCAGTAAGTCTACCTGCTGATATTGCTGGCGCATGGCATCAAAAGATTTGGCGTGGAATGCATTCATGATGCCGCGAATGAATTCATCAGCATGAATATAGCGTATTTTTACTTTGTTGTCGGTGGCAAACAGCTGGTTGCCAATAGCCTGTACCAGGTGGGTTTTACCCAGACCGGTACTACCATAAATAAAAAACGGGTTGTACATGCTATTGCCGGGATTTTCTGCAATCGACAGCGCAGCAGCGTGAGCAAGACGGTTTCCTTTACCTTGTACCAGAGCAGCAAAAGTATGTTCAGGATTAAGGTTGGTATCAGTATAGCGGGATTTTTTACCGTTTTCATGTGCTGAATCAGAGGTGGCCACTGATTCATCAGCCTCAGGTTTTTCTGTGGCGGTCTGTTTGCTGTTTTCTTTTGTTTCGGCAGTAGCACTTGCGCTTTTGGTCTGGGTGTTTCGCAGGCGTTTGGCAATAATGTCCTGAGCAGATTCGGTACGTTTTGCCGTTGTCTGTGGTTTGGCTGAAACTTCAGAAGGAATTTTATTGCTATCAACTGAATCCGGTTTAGTATCAGCCGGCTGTTCAGCGACATTTATGACTGGTTCTGCAGTCTTGGCCGGTGAATTGTTTCCTGCCGGTATTGCCTCAGTGGCAGCCTGCAGAGATAGTCCCTGTCCGATTTTCAGAATTAATGGTGTGCTGCCGTCTGGCAGAACAGATTGTCTGGCATTTTCGATAGCTGGCCAGAAACGCTCGCGGATATGATTGAAGGTAAAAGTATTACGCGCAAAAATAACCCAATTGCCATTTTCTTCGCCCACAGTTAAAGGTGCAATCCACATCTGGTATTGCTGGGAAGGTAAGCTTTGTTTTAATTGCAATAGGCACTGAGGCCAAAATTCTGTCAGGGTCATTCGTGAAGCTTAAATTTATCTGTCAATCGGAGCTGGCTGAAGGCTGGAAACAATAAGTGCCTATTATGCTAATTATACGCAATAAACAAATTTCTGACCATGATTTGCACTTTACACCAGCACAGCTCCCGTAAAGCTTTGCTACAGATTATATTGATTGACAAAGTGCTGTTCTTGTTGTGTAATGCTACGTTTTATTTAAAGTTAATTCGGGAATAAATTATGAAACGCACTTATCAACCATCCGTTACCCGCCGCAAACGCACTCATGGCTTTCTGGTTCGCAGTAAAACCCGTGGCGGACGTGCTGTACTGGCTGCCCGCCGTGCCAAAGGCCGTAAACGTTTGGCTGTGTAAGAATAAGAATGGATTATCATTTTGGCAAAAAATATCGCCTATTAAAAACGGATGATTTTTCATCCGTTTTTGCATTACGTTGCCAAAAAAGCCGTGCCTGGATTCAGGTTTTTCAGGCACGCAATAGTTTAGGTTTCCCGCGTTTGGGGCTGATAGTAGCCAAAAAAGTTGCCAAACGTGCTAACCGGCGCAATTATATGAAGCGCTTAATACGCGAATGGTTTCGCCTGCATAAGCATGAATTGCCGCCGGTAGATATAATCATTCGTGTACGCCAGCCGTTCCGGCATGCTGAGTACGCTGGCGTAGTCAGGACTTTACAGCAGCTGCTTATTACAGCTGACAGGTGTAAAGCATCTTCGCAATGAGATATTTATTGCTGGGTCTGATCCGGTTCTATCAGTATGCCATCAGCCCGCTGTTACCACCGCGCTGCCGCTACAACCCGACCTGTTCGCAATATGCCGTACTGGCGCTGCAAAAATACGGGGTAATGAAAGGTAGCTGGCTGGCGATAAAGCGTATTTGCCGCTGTCATCCGTGGGGTGGTTGCGGTCATGACCCTCTTCCTTAGCGAGTAGACGGAATACACTATGGATTTCAAACGATTATTGATATTTTTTGTGCTGACCATGGCGATTTTGCTGGGTTGGGAAAAATTATACCCGCAACCCGAAAAACAGCCAGCTGCACAACAAACATCATCCACCAGTAACAGCAATTCTTCTACTGGTGTTGTTGCCGAGAGTGCCCTGAGTAAAACAGAGCCGGTAACAGTGACTACTGATACTGTTAAGGCTGTTATTGATGAAAAAAGCGGCGATTTACGCCAGCTAACTCTCAATAAATACAAGGCCACCAGTGATGCCAGCAAGCCTTTTGTATTGCTGGATAATGGTGCAAATGGTCATCAGTATGTTGCCCAGTCGGTATTATTAAACCGTCAGGGTGACTATCAGTTTAAAGACCTAACATTTACAGCTGCGCAAAAACAGTACACGCTTAATGGTGACAAACTGGATGTGCGTCTGACTGCTGCCGAACAAAACGGTGTACAGGTTAGTAAAATTTATACATTTACTAAAGGCAGTTACCTGATCGGGCTGCGCTATGAAATTGCCAATCACAATGCTCAGCCATTACAAATGGATGTAGCTTACCGGGTACTGCGGGATGATAAGGAACCTGAAGGTACAGGCTATTTCGATCACACTTATACTGGTCCAGTACTGTATACCCCGAATGGCAAATTTGAAAAAGTAGCCTTTAAAGATCTTGATAGTGATTACACCTCTGGTCGTGATCAGGCAGATTATCAGCGTAAAACCAATACCGGCTGGATTGGCATGACCCAGCATTATTTTATGACTACCTGGATTCTGCAGCCGAAAGAAGGTAACAGTGTTTGTAGTACCAGCGACTGCCAGATAGATATCAGAAAACGCAGTGATGGTCTTTATTCTGCCGGTGTACGAGTACCGCTGAAGGATATTGGTGCTAACTCCACTGGCAGTTTCGGTATTTCCCTGTATGCCGGTCCGCAGATTTATTCTGTCATTACTAAAGTAGCTGATCATTTGCAGATGATTAAAGACTACGGCAAAGTATCGCTGTTTTCTTCTCCTTTATTCTGGTTGCTGAACTGGTGGCACAGTCTGGTACAGAACTGGGGCTGGGCGATTATCCTGCTTACTCTTACTGTCAAAGCAATTCTGTTTCCGCTGACACATGCCTCATATAAATCGATGGCTAAGATGCGTGCTGTGGCTCCGCGTTTGCAGGCATTGAAAGATCAGTACGGTGATGACCGTATGCGTATGCAGCAGGAAATGATGTCGCTGTATAAAAAGGAAAAAATTAATCCTGTTGGCGGTTGTTTGCCTATGCTGTTGCAAATTCCGGTATTTATTGGTCTGTACTGGGCATTGTTTGCTTCGGTAGAATTGCGCGGAGCTCCATGGATTGGCTGGATTACCGATTTAGGCCGTCAGGATCCTTACTTTATTCTGCCTGTGCTCATGGCACTGACTATGTATTTGCAAACATTTATGAATCCGCCGCCAACTGATCCGGTTCAGGCGAAAATGATGAAAATCATGCCAGTAGCTTTCTCTGTAATGTTTTTCTTCTTCCCGGCAGGGCTGGTTCTCTACTGGTTGACGAATAATATTCTGACTCTGGCTCAGCAATGGTTTATCAATAAACGTATTGAGCGACAGGCCAAATTGCATCGCTCACTGGATATATAAAATACAGTCTGAAAAAAAGCACTTCATGTTGAAGTGCTTTTTTTATTTGCAGCTTGATTGAATATATATACCAAATTTTAATTGTCTGACCGCAGAAGCTGCTGTAGTAATCAATCAGGCATATTCAGTAATTACTGAACGTAGGTTGTAGTTTGCTGAGTGGTTGTAGTCTGAGCCTGCTGTACCGGATTTAACCGGATTTCCACACGGCGGTTTTGTGCGCGTCCTTCAACAGTTGCATTGCTGGCAATAGGATTGGCAGATCCGTATCCGTTAGCGCTGATACGGTTATAAGCAACACCACGGGAAGTCAGGAAATTTGAAACTGATTGTGCACGGCGCTGTGATAACGGGATGTTAATACTGTCATTACCTGTGCTATCAGTGTATCCGGCAATAGTGATGGTAGTATCTACATATTTAGCCAGTACTTCAGCCACCGATGACAGAGAAGAGGTAGCCGCGCCACTTAAATCTGAACTATTGGTCGCAAATGTCACGTTTTCAGGCATAGTCAGTTTAATCTGATTACCCTCACGCTGAACTTCGACATTGGTATTAGCCAGTTTCTGGCGTAACAGTTTTTCCTGATAATCCATATAAGCGCCAATACCGGCTCCGATAGCACCGCAACCAAGTGCTGCATTACGTGCACCGCGGCTGTTATGAGTAATCGCGCCGACAATGCCGCATACGGCAGCGCCACTTAAACCATATACTGCTGTTTTACTGGCATGAGACTGACCGGTAGACGGATCGGTAACACAACCGGTTAAAGTAAGGGTGGTAGCGGCTGCAAGTGCAGCCAGTGGTTTCATAATAGTCATACTTACTCCTTCTCTTGAATATAAGCTTGATTATGCTTTTCACAGTTTCTGTTTTATGCTTTCTATAGTAGAAAAGCAAGAGTCATGCTTTTTTGGCAATATGATGTACTGAAAAGAAAAATGGTTATATCTATATGATAAAAAGATAAGTTTTTGGTTGAAAACTGCTTTAGACCATAATAATTATTGGCTATAGTACCGTTCAGACTACTATAATTAACTTTTTAAGCTGGTTATATCTTGAAAACAACCAGTTTAACCTCATACAAACTAATTACCTTAGTACAGTGCTACCATTTTAGCCATTTGGAAACGACATGCTCAGCTTGTATAACACTTTAACCAGAAGCAAACAAGAATTTACACCGATTAATCCGCACCAGGTGCGTATGTATGTGTGTGGTATGACTGTTTATGATTATTGCCATCTTGGTCATGCCAGAGTAATGATTGTATTTGATCTGGTGGCGCGCTGGTTGCGGGAATTGGGTTATCAGCTTGATTATGTACGCAATATTACTGATATAGACGATAAAATCATTGCCCGTGCCAATGAACGCGGGATTAGTATTACTGAGCTTACCGATTACTATATTCAGGCCATGCACGAAGATGCAGCCGCTTTGGGTGTACTGCCGCCAGACCACGAACCGAGAGCCACGCAATATATCCCGCAAATGATTGCTATGATTGAAGATATCATTGCTAATAATAAGGCTTATATGGCGGATAATGGCGATGTTTTTTATGCGGTACGCGAGTATCCGCAATACGGTCAGTTAAGCGGGAAAAGTCTGGATGATTTACGTGCCGGAGAACGGGTTGATGTTGACGGACATAAACGGGATCCGTTGGATTTTGTGTTGTGGAAATCAGCCAAGCCGCATGAGCCCGCATGGGGCAGCCCGTGGGGCAGAGGACGCCCGGGATGGCATATTGAATGTTCTGCCATGAGTAAAGCACTACTGGGTAAAAATTTTGATATTCATGGAGGTGGTGCTGATTTACAGTTTCCTCATCATGAAAATGAAATTGCTCAGAGTTGCGGAGCGGAAAAAAACGGATGCTGTGAAGAGCATAATCATTTTGCCAGCCATGTTAAATATTGGTTACATAATGGATTTATTCGTGTTGATAATGAAAAAATGTCTAAATCACTTGGAAATTTCTTCACTATCCGCGAAGTGTTGCAGAAATACGATGCTGAAGTTGTGCGGTTTTTTATTTTGCGTGCACATTATCGCAGCCCTTTGAACTATTCGGATGCTCATCTGAATGATGCAAAAGGCGCATTAACCCGCTTATATACGGCACTTAAAAATACAGCTGCGGCAGAAGTGGCAGTACATGCTGACTTAAATGATTACACGCGCCGTTTTTATGCAGCCATGAATGATGACTTTGCTACCGTTGAAGCTGTAGCAGTATTGTTTGAGCTGGCTAATGAAATTAATAAAACACATGACGCCGAACTGGCAGGATGTCTGAAAGGGCTGGCAGGTTTACTGGGCTTGTTACAACGTGATCCGGCTGCTTTTCTTCAGGGAGAAGTGGGGGAAACGGTTCAGGGTCTGGATAGCGCAGCTATAGAAGCGCTGATAGCTGCACGGCAGCAGGCTCGTGCAGAACGTAACTGGGCTGAATCCGACCGGATTCGTGATGAGCTTACGGCAGCCGGTATTGTATTGGAAGATGGTGCCGGCGGGACTAGCTGGCGTCGTGCTTAAATTTGTATACAGCACAGCCTTAAGTCTCAGACCGGGTGTATTTTTGTAATGCATTATGGTCTTGACAGCAATGTCAGACTTAAATAGTGGGATGTGAGGAATCCGGTCGTTTCATATCGTTTTAGCTGTGAAGAAGAGTAGCTGCTATATACTGATTCACTTGAAAATCTTACTCATGCGAGTATAATTACCCGATTCTGGACATCCGTTTCAAGAGGTACAGGCACAACCCCTGTGCCCGCCAACCAAGGACGATATTATGAATAACAGCATTCAACCGAACTACCATGATATAACCGTGACTTGCTCTTGCGGTAACACTTTTGTAACTAAATCCGCAATGGAAAAAGATACTTTCAATATCGAAGTATGTTCTGCATGTCACCCTTTCTACACAGGTAAACAGAAAATCGTTGACTCTACCGGTCGTGTGGATAAGTTCAATCAGAAATACGGCAATATGTTCAAACGTTAATTCTTATTTGCAACATGTTGCACTGAAAAAGACTGCCACCAGGGCAGTCTTTTTTATCAGATAATCTGATGTTGTGTTCAATATAGCAGCAAAAATAGCCAAAAAATTCGAATATTTTACTGGTTTGATTATTTCAAACGGGTATACATTTACCTTTCATATTACGAAACTCTTTCTTGATAGTTCCGCGCAAAATTGTGAATTTGCATTTTCTGATTCATAGTTAGTAAAAAGCATTGATTTAATCTTGTTTTACCGGGATCGCTGTTTTCTGTTACCTATCCAATTTTAAAATCTGAAAAATACAAATTTTTCTTATTTTTCTTTTATTCAATATATAAAATCGATAAACGCTAACGCTGGCTTAAAGTTTGATTGGTTAATAACCATAACCAGCTTACTAGTACAAAAGGTAAGGTTAATACAGGTATGGTAAATGGCTTCAGTATTGTGGCTAATGCGGCCTGAGTAAGAACAGTAAAGATAATACCGAAGACGATATAAATATTGGTTTTAAAATCCTGATTATTACTGAAAGTAGCCAGTGTGATAGCTGTCAGGATTGCATTAAAAGAATAGAGTCCGAGAGAGATCATTTCTATCTGACTGCCATAGAACAGCGCAATACCGATGGCCAGTACAGAGCCGGCCAGAGCATAGATAGCCATTCTGATTGAATTGACTGCCAGTCCCGCCAGAAAAATGACACCTGCCAGCGTGCTGTTAAATAAAAATACTTCGGCAATGCCCAGTATACTATCCGGTATCAGATGCAGCAGATTAAAACTTGAAATCTGTGCAGATAATTCCGTAGACGGTTCGCGTATCAGTACTGAGAATGATGGTGTAGCCAACAGATACAGCCATGTAATCAACACAAATGGTATTGTCAGACAGGGTAAGTACCATTGCTGTAATATTGAGCTGAATGCTTGTGTAATAAATACTGATAATATGGCAGCAAGTATGATACTTAGCCATAAATACAGTGAATTTTCGCAGAAAACAGATAAGGCGATACCAATCAGACAGGCATTGAAACCATAAATTCCTTGCAGCCAGGCTTTGCGGTTAAGCTGGTACATGTAAGCTATTGCATTGGCACAGACTACAGCAAGTAAGCAGGCCAGAGCAGTTTGTGGCTTACCGGCACTGTAACTGCCAAATAGTATGCCTATTGAAAAGATTAGCCCGGAAACAGGATTGTTTTGCAACATAACCTGTCCGTAGCTGCGCAGGATAACATCAATAAACTGACAAAGATGATTGGTACTGGTTAACTGATGCCAGTACTGACGTACTGAGGCTGTGTTCATCTGATTTCTCCTTTTTATTTTTACTTTAGCTGAACAGATAAATTACTATCAGCAGCGGTAACTATGAATATTAGAATGATTATAAAAGAGAATAAGCGATAGTTGGGTTGCAGAAGTATAAAAATGTAATTATCCCGTATCTATTCAGGCGAAATAGTATCTGGCAGAATGTAATAGATATTTATATCAGGGCGTTATTTGTCTGTAACAAAAAATACGCGGATGTAAGGCTGCTATTGAACAATCTACTGAATAATATTTCAAATATAATCCAGATTAATTAAAACGAATTTTATATGAAATTTATAAAACTAAGCGAATCAGATAAGTTTGATTTATATCTAATGAATAAAGAATAAACCTGAATATTAAGTAATAAAAAATACTAAATATTGTAAGTTAATTTATTTTTTTGTAATAATAATAATTCCCAGTATTAGATATGGAAATAAATATGAAAATTTTGAAAACAGTGTTGTTATTATCCCTGAGCATGATACTTTTTGGGTGTGGTAACTCGAAGCAGGCAGAGCCAAATAAAGCAGGTAGTGAGGCAGTACAGTCAGATGCTAGTAAGTCTGATAACAATAAATTAGATGATGATACTATTCAGAGCTACTTTAGCGAGCTTAAACGGCAACTGCCTATGAGAGTTTCCTCAACTACCCAGCTGGTCGATCTCACTATTGGAAATAATGTAGTAGATTATAAATATGTAGTAACAGGAAATAAAAAAAATTTCTCATCATCTAATGTTCAGAAAATGACTAGTGATAACTTAAAAAATAAATATTGTGAAAATAGAGATCCTGATCTCGTGAAATTAAGAAATTCATTTCCGGATGGCATTAATCATCATTATTATTTTAAAGATGAAGATAAAGAATTATTTAGTGTACATTTAGTACCATCTGATTGTGATGCTAAATAAATTGAAACAGATAATGTGAAAGTAATCATCATAACAGGGTGTTCAGCCCTGTTTTTCTTTTATTATTCATCATTAATTATTTAAACTTTGCCGGTTTTATAGTTTTAAAAGGTTCAGTACCGGAAAACAGGCCGGATGCGAAAATCAAAAAACATAAATTGCCAGCAGACTAATTTATATCCGGATATGAAAAATAGTAAAGCTGGCTTTGTAATCTTATAACCAGACTGAATTATTATATTTAGCTATTAGAAAATCACGTACGGCATAGGTTATCTGTTCCGCTAAAAATAATTCTGAATATCTTCTCTTAATTCCTGGCAGAGGCGGAATGCAGAATCTGCTTAAAACAATTATCAACAAGGGGATTATCTTTTCTGCCGAGTATGCTATTGTTCGAATAGCAGCCGGTGTAAAGCCATTTGCCCGACTGCTGATTCTGATAACTGGTATGGTTACCAGATTTTTTATGATAAAAATATTTAGCAGGAAAAACTTATGCAGCTACAGCTGAATTCTGTCGGTACACCTTTATTCTATGGCGTATTTATCGTGATTGTCATTGTGATGATTGCAATTGATATGCTTACATTGAAAAAAGAGGGAGTGCATCGGGTTAGTACCAAAGAAGCTTTGCTATGGACAACAGTCTGGATTACTGTCTCTCTCGGATTTGCTGCCTGGCTGTATTTTGAGCTGGCACATAATCCCGCCGCCGGTTCGGCTATAGCAGCAGATTCGGTGATGGATTTTCTGACAGGTTATGTTTTGGAAAAATCACTCTCAGTTGATAATATCTTTGTATTTATTCTGATATTCGGTTATTTCAAAGTGCCGGCTGAGTATCAGCATCGTGTTTTGCTGTACGGTGTACTGGGTGCTATTGTACTACGCGCCATTATGGTGGCTCTGGGTGCAGTACTGGTCAGCCGTTTTGAATGGGTATTGTATCTGTTTGGTGTATTCCTGCTTTATAGCGGGATTAAGCTGATGCTGCCTGAAAAGGCAGAAGATAAAGGTCTGGCCGATAATCCGCTGATAGGCTGGCTGCACCGGCATATGCGTGTTAGCGCGCAGTTAAACCGGGAAAAATTCTTTACCGTTGAAAATGGTCAGCGTATGGCCACCCCTTTGCTGCTTACGTTGATTGTGATTGAATTAAGTGATGTTGTTTTTGCTGTTGACAGTATTCCGGCAGTATTTGCCGTCACCACTGACCCATTTATTGTTTTTACTTCCAATATCTTTGCGGTACTGGGGCTGCGTGCGATGTATTTTTTACTCGCCAATGTAGTAGAAAAATTTATCTATCTCAAATACGGGCTGGCTGTGGTTTTAACTTTTATTGGCGGCAAAATGCTGGTGGCCAAATGGTGGCATATTCCTTCTTTTGCTTCACTGACTGTCGTGTTTAGTGCTTTAATGATTGCTATACTTGCTTCATGGTGGAAAACCAGACAACAACCATCAGCTTAATTAATAATAGGTGATATTTATTTAAACAGCCTGTTATCTGTTACTGCCATTAACCGGCAAAAACAGATAACGGGCTGAAATTCGAAATTAGCTTAAAAACGATTAAGCTAATTTATTGATGATTTCGCTTACCCGTGCTACGTAGATTTTAACGGTTTCAATATCGCCGCGCGGAATTTCATCTACGCTGGCATCTGCCGGTGTTTGTATCAGCGCTCCTCCAGAGCCTCCGAGTACATTAATATCATTACGGTCTGCTTCTTTGTTATTGGCCGGTAACAGTCCCAGACTTACCCAGATACCGCCGTGCTGTGCGGCCAGTGTCTGCATCCAGAGAAGCGTAACCTGTTTGTCACCGTTAAAACTGGCACTATTGGTAAATCCGCCAAATACTTTATTTTGCCATGCGCGCTCTGCCCACAGTCCTGAAGTGGCATCAGCAAATTTTTTGAATTGCCAGGGTACATTGCCCATATAAGTAGGTGCGGCAAAAATAATCCCTTTGGCGTCGTGAAGCTGTTGCCACTGATCATTGTCCAGATCACCATTAGCATCAATTTCAACCAGTACTGCATCGGTATCTGCAGCAGCTGCTTCAGCTATTTTACGAGTATGGCCGTAACCGGAAAAAACCACTATCGCCAGTTTACTCATTTGTACATCCTTATGAATGATTAAATGTTAAAACAGTTTATGCGTGCTGTGCTGCTACTGCAAGAGAGTTTCAGGAAACAAAAATTTCGATTATTGCCTGCGAAGAAATTATTGAGTGATGCATTATTATCCTTACACATACCAGTTGCTATGGTATTTAGCCAATACACTAATGCACTAAGACAGCATGCCGGGATTTGTTAGTTTACGGTACGCTTGCTGTTGTGGTAAATTATTGTTAAACTCAATTAATACATAATCATGCTAGAGTGATAACAGACAGGAAAATTAATGTTGCCGGTAGCCTGTATCAGGCTTACAAAAGATAATTAACAGCGGCAGCACACATCAGGCACACAACCATTTCTTCATAGTAAACACTGTAATTGTTTCAGAACCTGCCCGTACCGGCGGCACACCAAAAATAGCCAACAGGGCAGTAACCGTGGTGTAACTTTTACTCATGAGAGGTAATTATATGGCGTACGCTAGTACCAATCCTTATACCGAGCAACAGGTAAAGGCATTTTCTGATACTACCGATATTGAGCTGGAAGCAGCATTAAATCATGCTGATGCCGCTTTCCATCAGTGGAAAACTACTACATTTGCCCAGCGTGCGCGTATTCTGCAAAACGCTGCGGATATTCTGCGGGCTAATATTGAAGAATATGCCAGTTTACTCACGCTGGAAATGGGTAAACTGTTTAGTGAAGCTAAAGCAGAAACGGAACTGTCAGCACAGATTCTTGAATATTATGCAGTTAATGCTGAACGGCAGCTTCAGCCGGAAGTGTTACCGGTTACATCCAATAAAGGTAATCGTGCCCGTATTGAATTTGCTCCGCAGGGTATTATTCTGGCTGTTGAGCCATGGAATTTCCCTTATTACCAGATAGCACGTATTGCAGCCCCGCAACTGGCTGCCGGTAATGTGATTGTGCTGAAACATGCTTCTAATGTACCTCAGTGTGCAGCGAAAATGGAGGCGATGTTCCTTCAGGCCGGTTTAATGGCCGGTGCTTTCCAGAATCTCTATCCAACTCATGCTCAGCTGGCCAAAATCATTGCTGATCCGCGTGTACGCGGTGTAGCGCTGACTGGCTCTGAAAGTGCCGGTGCCATTGTTGCCGCTCAGGCCGGAGCCGCAGTGAAAAAATGTACCCTCGAACTGGGTGGTGCAGATGCTTTCATCGTACTCAATGACGCAGATATCGAAAAAGCAGCTAAATGGGCTGTTTTCGGACGTCACTGGAATGCCGGTCAGGTATGTGTCAGTGCCAAGCGTATTATTGTAGAAGACGGTGTATACGACCGTTTCCTGAGCTTGTATCGTCAGGGTGTGCAGCAATTGCGCATGGGTGATCCGATGGATGCAGCCACAACACTGGCTCCGCTGTCTTCACGCTCAGCTGTTACTGGTTTACAGCAGCAGCTGGATGAAGCAGTTAAGCTCGGTGCGCACGCTGAGGAAATTCCGCTGGACATGCCTGCTCAGGGCTGTTTCTTCCGGCCGGTTATTCTGACCAATATTCAGCCGGATAATCCGGCACGTCACTGGGAATTCTTTGGTCCGGTTTCTTCAATTTACCGTGCTAAAGATGCAGCACACGCTATCGAGATTGCTAACGATAGCCCGTACGGATTGGGCGGATCTATCTTTACTGCTGACGAAGAACGCGGTGCACAGCTGGCTCAGCAGATTGATACCGGTATGGTATTTATTAATCATCCAACCATGGTAAAAGCTGACTTACCTTTCGGTGGTGTGAAACGTTCCGGATTCGGACGTGAATTACTGGATCTGGGCTTAAAAGAATTTGTTAATGCTAAGCTGGTAAGTATTGCCGATATTGACGGTGAATTCTAAGCAGAGCAAATAAAGCAAAACAGGGCTGACAGTGTGCAGCCCTGTTTTTTATCTCCGACCGTCAGTAAATTAATTTTTTCTTTATTTTCTCCATTGTGGTTAGCAATCTGTTTTTCGGTTCAGTAAAGTGTTTACCTGGAGAGACATATACGTTACTGAAATGTAATATATATGTAGCATTATGCTAAATTCCGGCTATTGTGTTCTGCTGACAATATTTTCTCAGGTAAAGTGGTGATATCGAGTTTTTATGCATTATCTGATTGATAATAATATTTTATTTCACCATGATGAGCATAAATGTGTACCAGTGATTGAACAGGAGGCCGTATGTTAACCATTATCGCTGCACCCACCAGTCAGGACTTTGCTAATCCGCGCCTGAGTGAAAAGTATACTCAGCCACAGTTTCTCAAACAGAGCGAACAGTTAATACATTATTGCCGTCAGCTAAGTCCGAAACAGCTGGAAGAATTGATGCACATCAGCCCGCATCTGGCTGAGCTTAATCAGCAGCGTTTTCGTGACTGGCATACGCCATTTACCCCTGATAATGCTTTACAGGCGATTTTTGCCTATAGTGGTGATATCTACACCAGCCTGAAAGTCAGTGATTTATCCCTGCATGAACTGGATTATATGCAAACCGCTGTATGTATTCTTTCCGGTTTGTACGGCATATTGCGTCCGCTGGATTTAATCCAGCCCTACCGTCTGAGCATGAATGTACGTCTGGAGAATCCTAAAGGCATTAATTTGTATCATTTCTGGCATGAAACCCTGACCAGCCATTTGAATCAAATCGAAACTGAAACCATCATTGATTTAGCTTTTGATAATTATTTCAAAGCAATAGATAAGGATAAACTTAAAGCACAGGTAATTAAACCGGTTTTTCTGGATGAAAAAGCGGGTAAATACATGAATGTTAATGCTTATGCGAAAGAGGCCATGGGATTGATGACTCGCTTTATTGTACGCAATAAACTGCACTCACCTAAAATGCTGCATGAATTCAATGAGCATGGTTACCAGTTTGCTGCACATGAATCAAGTGAGGATGAACTGGTGTTCAAACGTTCAGAAAAAACAGCTCAGCAATACCGTAATTAGGCATATTATTCAGTATAGCTGTGCAAAAGCTGCAAAAAAGCAGAGCAAGTACATAAAAATGTGGTAGTTGTAGCAAAATTAGGTACAATCGCCGCTTTTACCATCGCAAAGGTGTAACCATGTCTGAATCAACCCCAATCTGCCCGCAATGTGCCAGCGAACAGAATTATTTTGATGGTAGCTTTACTGTCTGCCTGGAATGCGGACACGAATGGGATGCTGCCAGCAATACCGGCTCATCACAAGAACTTGATGTTAAAGACAGTAACGGTAATCCGTTGTCTAATGGTGACGACGTTATTCTGATTAAAGACCTTAAGCTTAAAGGTAGCAGCACTGTTCTGAAAAAAGGTGCCAAAGCTAAAGGTATTCGTCTGGTTGAAGGCGATCATGAAATTGATTGCAAAATTGACGGCATGAAAATCATGCTTAAAGCGTGCTTTGTGAAAAAGGCCTGATATTTTTTAAAAAGGTACGTACACAAAACCCACCATGTCTGCCAATTTTTAATTGCAGACAGGGTGGGTTTTGATCTGTGGATAACTAAGTTATCCACATACAGGCGCCAATATACTCTAATTATTGTCAGAAGTTAACCCCGGATCAACGACTGCATAGATGCGGTTGTCCAGAACACTGGCACTGATTCTTTGCATAATGACATTAGCCAGTTCAGTACGATGAATAAAACCATGTACCTCCTGCTGATAAAAACATTTACCTGTGCCAGTAACGTCACCATTAGACAAACCGCCCGGACGCAGAATTTCATAATTCAGCTTACTGGTTTGCAGCCATACCTCTGCCAGAGATTTTTCCCGTACAGCATGCCCGAAAGCAGTTTTTGCGCGTTCAGACATAGTATGCCATGAGTCGCCGCAGCCCAGAGAGGTAACCAGCAGCATTCGGGAGATACCAGCTTGTTCAGCTGTATCAATAATCAGGCGCTGAGCCAGATAATGTGCGCCAGCTGATCCGCCCAGAGTAGAGACAATTATGGTATTGGTGCCGGCAAGCCGGCATATTTCTTTGACACTGGATTCATCGGTAGCATCACCAACCACAGTCTGTACACCCTGCCGGTTTAATTCAGCGGCAAAAGCGGCATCGCGTACCAGTGCCGCGCAGCGCCATTCAGATGATTGCTGTAATGCCAGCTGTAATACCTGATAGCCGGTACCTTTTTTGGGGCTCACCCCGAACAATAATAGCGTTTTCATCAGTTTTTCCTTAGTCCGGACGGAAACGTTGAGCCAGAATTCTGAATTTATCTAATTGCTGTGCTTTTAATTGTCTTTGTTCATCACGTCCGACAAAAATTTTAAACATAGCTTCACCCTGACGGTTCAGAAAAATAATTCCCGCGGTAGCCATATGCATAAAACTGCGCTCAACAAAAGCGATATGTGCACAGTTTTCTGCCCGGATATGCCCGCCGAATGCTTGCTTATGCTGCAAATTAAAATAACCGGCACCATATTTTCCAGCTGGCAGTTCACCGGAAAATTCAGCAATAATGTCCGGAGTGTGAACCAGAAAAGTAATTTCACCCCATGTAAGCACTTCCTGCCATACAGTATCAAATTGACTTCCGTCTGTCATTACTGCATCAGGCATGGCTTCAATTACTGCTGTTAAACTAGTCTGATATTGCCGGGCAATCTGTTCCAGTGTACCTTCCGGGTTACTTTGCATGAAAAGTTTAAGATTATTACTTGCAGACTGTTCAGTCATTCTTATTTCCTTAAGTTAAAACTGTTTTGACGCTGAGATATTACGGAGCAGCGGTATGCCCTGGCGCGGGTTTTCCGCTTTGGCGCATCTGCATCATTTTTTCCTGTCGCTCAAGATGTTCCGGATTATTCAAAGACAATAGTAATTGCTGCAAAGCCTGTAACAGATTGCTCGACCAGAAACGGCCTGATGGGGTTAGCAACAGACAGCGTGCATCATTGACGAGTAAACCCGCCTGCTGCCATTGTTCCAGTAACGGATCCAATAAGTGAGCCTGTGTTGTCAGTGCAGCTAAATCAACCCGACCCTGTTCTATACCGGCCTGAAGCTGATATAACCATTCTCCTAGTAAAGATTGGCCGGTAAGCATCATCAATGGTTTTTTGCCTTGTTTCAGCCGTGTGTAGTACTCAGCCAGATCGCGTTGCAGCATAAATGACTGACCGCCCAGCCGGCCACCGGCACCGGAGCCAAATGCAAAGAAATCAGCACCCTGCTTAATTAGCAGATTATATAAATTTCGTTCACGTGTGGTTTTAGCCCAATGGCTGTTACTTAGCTGCATCCAGCCCTGCCGGCGTAAAAAAGCTTCACCCTGTAAATAAAAATGACATTTGTCCGCTACTGAAGGTAATTCAAGTTGGCTGTTTTCCACCCGCTTAGCCAGCGGTGTGGAAGAAAGCAGATTTAGAGCATACAAATCCACACCATCCAGCGGCAGGCCGGCAGCAAGTTCTAAATCTGTCTGCCAGCTCTGAGGCGTCTGCCCGGGTAATCCGAACATCAGATCGCACACCAGTGCTACACTGTCTTTAGCGGCAATCCGTTCAAATGTTTCTATAATCTGTTCACGTTTGGATAGGCGTCCGAGCTTCTGACGAATATTGGTATCGAAAGTCTGAATACCGATTGAAAACCGGTTTGCACCTGCTTCTATATAACTATCTGTACGTGCCTCATCGAAATCAGAAATTCGTCCTTCAATAGTAATTTCACAATCAGGTGCAAGAGGTAAAGACTGTTTCAGTAAACTGATTACCCGGGCTAGCTGACCGGCGGGCAGAGCGGATGGTGTACCACCTCCGAAATAAACCGCATGAATGGGTGCAGACTGTAGTGCCGGATTGTTGATTTCCAGAGTGATTTCGGTTAGTAAAGCATCAATATATGCTTCAGTATCAAATTTGCGCAGCAGATTCTGGTAAAACCCACAAAACTGGCAGTGAGTATCACAAAAGGGGATATGAATATAAATCAGATTTTTATTGCCGGTAAGTTTGGTTTGCTGTAATTGTTGCCATTGCTTTTCGATATCTTCCGCAGCCAGTGGCATACTTGCGCGTAATGGCATGACAGCCCAGCGATCCTGAAACGGTAAACCAGAATATGCAGCATAATAACGGCTTAAATCCAATGATTTCATAACACAGACATAAATTGAAAGCTGCAAGAATTAAATAATAATTATTATCATATGGCAATGGTTTTATGACCATGTATACTTAACAATATCCTGTTTATTGATACATATCAACAGACATGAATATGCCAATAGAAATGTTTATTCTGTAGAATAGTTGTGCAAAAACTATTTTATGCGTGCTGGAATTCATCTATCAATGATTAAAGGTAAAAATTAGATGGATTAGTAAAAAGAAGAGAAGATGAAGCTAAATTTTGAGAAAAAGGATTATAGTAATGAAGAAAATTCTACTAATTATATTAATATTTATGAGTAACAATGTTTTTAGTGATAGTTTAATAGATAAAGTGAATAATGGTATGAATAAAGAAATAAAACATAATTCAACTATAATAGATAAATTATCTAAAATTCTTTTAAAAAAAAATATTGATATTTTTCAGGAGGAATGGGAAAGTGAGTTGAATAAAAAATGTAACTGGGTACGTGATAATATTGATGTTTACCTCTGCGGTCAGGAGGATAGACTCAGTTATTCATTATGTTTACTTAGCGAACAAAATTCTTTTATTAATGAATTAATTTTATTGATATATCATAATAAAATACCAGTAAATATTAAATTACAAAAATACATCACTAAAATTCCAGAGCAAAAACAATATAATATTTATTTCAATCTATTAACAGAGAAATATGCTTCAAAATTTTGCAACACATTTTATACTTCAACAGATATTAATGATTGTATGAATCGTTTCCTTTTAACTCAATATCAGCCCGAAGAATATGGATTTAAGCTTACAGTGGATAAGAGTTATCTATATGATTCTCCAAATTTAAAAAATAAAACAAAAATATATTTAATTAGAGAGGATAAGGTAGAATTATTAAATTATAAAAATGATTTTTATGAAATTGAATATACAACAGAAAAAAATAGGAAAATTAAAAAATGGCTTCACTGTTCTGCTATTGATGCTTGTATTTCTGATTAATAAAATAAATCTTAAACGGCAAGAGAAACATTTAAAATAAATGTTTCTCTTGCAAATCCTAATTTAGTTGTTGCTAAAAATTATTTATTATCATCAAACAGTTATCTATGGGTAAAAAGAATGCAGCTGAATCAGATGGGAGTGTGAATAAATTTATCTTTCTGAATTAAAGCTTTATAAGCTTAAAACTGAATTTATAAAAATCAATATTGATTAAAGTTCTGATTTTTGAACTAATTGTATTTATTAAATGGTAATTATATAAACTCTGTATTCTGACTATATATTTAATTGGCAGCAGGTTATCTTTATGGCTAAGCATTATTATTGAATATGCTGAAAATAAATAAAAATTTGATAATCTCAACAGTTAAAACAGGAATTAATAAAGAAAATACTGTATAGTTAACATTTGTAAATTTATTATTCATCCACCGGAAATAAATTATGCAACAAACCCAGTCTGTCCGGCAGATTACCGGATTGCTTATTGGTACCGCAGTTGGTGATGCAATAGGGCTGGCCCGTGAAGGTATTGCTCCTAAGCGAGCCAGACGTATGTTTGGCGATAAAATTCAGCACAACCTGATTGTCACTCCATGGGGGAGAATAGGGTTATGCAGTGATGATACTGAGCATGCAGCGATGGTGGCACAATGTCTGCTGAGCTGTAAGCTGAATCCGAAGGATTTTAGTAGCCGGCTGGGCAGAGGCATGAGGCGATGGTTTCTGACCATGCCGGCCGGTTTGGGTATGGCTACTTTAAAAGCCTGCCTGAAATTGTGTCTGGGTATAAATCCGGCTAAAAGCGGTAATAATTCTGCCGGTAACGGAGCGGCAATGCGTGCACCGGTGATAGGCTGGTTTTTTACCGGTAATCCGGACATCATGCGTGAATGCATTCATGCAGCTACCATCATAACTCATACTGATCCGCGTGCAGAAGAAGGCGCATGGGTGATTGCCATGGCTGCCGGCTATGCCAGCCGGCAGCAGTCTGAGGTGTCTGCTGACAGTTTCTTTGCTGAGATTATGCCTGCGCTAAGCGGAGAGCAGCTTATCAGTCACTTGCAACTGGCTCAGCAGAAACTTAAGCAGCAGGCTCAATTGCATGAATATCTGCTGGCGCTGAAACTGGAAAAAAAAGGAATTACTGGCTATATTAACAATACTGTGCCTGCTGTTATCTATGCATGGCTGCGCTATTATGGTAATTACGAACAAACCGTCAGTGCATTAATACAAGCGGGCGGCGATACTGATACCACGGCAGCCATTGCCGGCGCTCTTGCTGGTATTTATGCGGGCGAAGCAGGTATTCCGGAACAATGGCTGCAAGGTGTGAAAGAATGGCCGATGAGTATGGATTATCTGCGCAAACTCTCGGTGGCACTGGCTGACAGAAAACATCATCCGAAACAGATTATCAGTCTGAAACAGCCACCATATGTTTTCTTATTATGCAGAAATATACTTTTTTTCTGCATAATCATGTTGCATGGTTTCAGACGGCTGTTACCGCCGTATTAGGCAATAAATACTTTATTGCTGAACCATTAAACAGATAAAAACAGGCCGATGATTTTATAAACATTGTTTTGGTATCGTATTTTCCTTAACGCCGTTCGGGCAAAAACCTACGCTTTGTCCGAGTTTTACTACTACCACATCCTTTATCCGGAAAATACTGCCTTTCTGCGGCCACACAGGTGCGGCATGAACGGTATTTAAATCAGATTTAATATCATCATAGGATGCGGGAATGATAGTGGCAATTTCGGCTTTATTCATAAATGCAGATATTCTTCCGGAATTACCGCTATCCCAGTTAAGAAATGAAGCACCAAACATATCTGAATTATTTGGTCTGTTTACGCGTTTAATATCCACCGCACCAAAGAAATATACTTTGACAGGGGTATCCGGAGATACTTTTATTTCTTTGACGATATCACTGGCAATAAATGAAGCCAGCCGATAATCTTTATTGTAGGCAATATAGTCTGTATAAAATAGGTTACTGGAACAGGCCATACCATATAAAAATGAGAAAGCGGCCACCGCCCATAAATATTTATTTTTTCGGATAATAATAAAACCAATCAATCCTGCAGAGGCAAAGAATACGGTAAAACTGGTCATTGTTCTGGCTGGCAAGCCTTTGCCGACAACAATATTCATACAGAACAAAGTCAGAATGCTTAAAAGTACATAAAACCCATATCTGGCTTTTCTTTTTAATGGATACAGGAGTGGCAAAATTAAAAATACAAACGCAATTAAAAAGGTATTTAATCCGTAGGGGGCTTTTAGAGTGAAATAGTGCTCTATAGAACGTCTGATATTTTTTAAGTTTTGTACGGGTGATTCATTAAACCAGGTAACAATATCGCTTAAATAAGATTCAGACTGCAGATGATAATAAATGAGAATTAATTTTCCCAGTACAAAATACAATATTAATCCGATAACTGAGGAAATACATAATGCAGCTATCAGTTTTAAATGCCGGGTATTTTCTGTACCTCTGACCTCATCGATTAATAAATATGCAATCAGCAATGAATACGGGAAAAAGATTAATGATTGATAAATAGCTATTGAATAACAGATCAGAAAGGCTGGAAAAATTACAGTATGCAGAAAGGAATTTTTTCTGACAATCAAGTATACGGCAACAGATGACAGTAATATTGCTGTGGCCAGTGTGTCACACTGGTTCAGAAACTGTAACTGATAGGCAAACTGTACAGATGAGGCATATAAAACAGTAAAGAAAAGCGATTGATTCAGATTTAAACAAAATATTTTTACAATAACTGTACATGAAGCGGCCAATAAAATAAACGTCAGAATTTCAGTGAAAAAAGGGATAAAAGGTTCTGGATAAATACTGGCTTTCAATAAGGCATGTCCCCATCTGCCAATTGCGACAGTATGCAGAATGTTGTTATTGAATTCTTCATCTATAGACAAAGAAAAATGAGTAAGCTCAAAGCCGAAAACAAAAATATAGATGATTAATGCGGACAGAAAAGAAAATACGGCAATCTGGTTTTTATTATTCTGGTCTGGCTGAAAAATTTGCATTCAATGTCACCCTTATTAAGGTAAAGCTTGTTGTTTAATAATCTATATTTCTCCGGAATATTTGTCGCTGACATAGAATCTTGAATAAACCGGAGCTTTCTTTTCTATGGAGAAATTATAATTCAATTTGATTTAATCAGTTACTCTATATAAGAAGATTAAAGCTAATAAAAACTATTTTTAAAGTAAAAAACAAAATATAAAGTTGATTTGAGGTTTTATGCTAAAAATATAATAAATAAAGCTGGTATTAGTTTTTAAATAATTATATGTAATAAAAACGCTGATTATTCAATGAAAATGCAGATTAATTAGGATATTAAGTGGCTCAGGTTTTATTTTAATATATTTTAATTTAAGGAAAATTAAACGCCCTGTTGTTCTTCAACAGGGCGTTTAAGAATTAAAAAGCGTTCACAAGCTATTTATTCTACAGTCACCGATTTCGCCAGATTTCTTGGTTTATCTACATCAGTGCCGCGGGCCAGTGCGGTGTGGTAGGCCAGTAGCTGTACCGGTATGGTGTGTACAATCGGGGAAAGTACGCCCATATGGCGCGGAGTACGGATAACGTGTACACCTTCACCGGCGCTGAATTCGCTGTCCAGATCGGTGAATACAAAGAGCTCACCACCGCGTGCGGCTACTTCCTGCATATTGGCTTTGACTTTCTCGAGCAGGCTGTCATTAGGCGCAATTACCACTACAGGCATATTCTGGTCTACCAGTGCCAGCGGGCCGTGCTTAAGCTCACCGGCCGGATAAGCTTCGGCATGAATATAGGTAATCTCTTTAAGTTTCAGAGCACCTTCAAGGGCAATGGGGTAATGAATACCGCGACCTAGAAACAGTGCGTTATTTTTAGCGGCAAACTGATTTGCCCAGCCGGCAATTTGCGGTTCGAGATTAAGTACATGCTGCACGCTGCCGGGAAGCAGGCGCAGCTCATTGGTATATTGCTCTTCTTCTTCAGGGGTAACCAGTCCGCGCATTTTGCCCAGTGTTACCGCCAGTCCGAACAATGCCACCAGCTGAGTCGTAAAGGCTTTGGTAGAGGCTACACCGATTTCGGCACCGGCGCGGGTATACAGTACCAGTTCACTTTCGCGCGGCAGAGCCGATTCCATTACATTGCAAATAGAAAGGCTGTGCTGCATACCCAGTGACTGGGCATATTTAAGCGCTTCCATGGTATCAAGTGTTTCGCCGGACTGAGAAATCGTGATGACTAGCTGTTCCGGGTCGGCAATAACTTTGCGGTAGCGGTATTCACTGGCAATTTCGACGTCTGTCGGTATTTGCGCAATGGCTTCCAGCCAGTAACGTGCAGTGAGTGCGGAGTAGTAGGAGGTACCGCACGCAAGAATTTTAATGTTACGGATTCGCTCAAAGATGCCGGCAGCACTGGCGCCAAAGTTTTCCGGCTCAAAGCCGCCTACCAGAAATACTTCGGCGGTGTCGGTGATGGCTTTGGGCTGTTCATGAATTTCTTTTTGCATGAAATGGCTGTACAACCCCAGTTCGAGCGAAGCTAAGGACAGTTCGGACATTTTGATTTCACGTTCTGCCGGCTGATTGTGTTTGTCGAGCAGAATATCAATGCCTTGTGTGGATAGCTGAACAAGGTCGCCATCTTCGAGAAAGACAACACGACGGGTATAAGCAATAACGGCGGAAACATCGGAAGCGATAAAGCTTTCATTTTCACTCAACGCCACTAACAGCGGACAGCCCATACGCGCAGCCACAAGTTTATCGGGATTGTCTCTGGCAATCACGCCGATGGCATAGGCACCCTGAAAACGTTTGCAGGCAGTTTGTACCGCCTGAAACAGGTTGCCGGTGCTGGTGTGAGTGTATTCGTAATGGATGCTGTGAGCGATGACTTCCGTATCGGTTTGGGATGTGAATTCGTAACCCAGTGCCTGTAGCCGGCTACGCTCACTTTCAAAGTTTTCGATAATGCCATTATGAACAATGGCAATCATATTGTTAGAAATATGCGGATGGGCGTTGGGTTCGGTAACACCACCGTGTGTTGCCCAGCGGGTGTGACCAATACCCAGTCTGCCTTTGAGTCCGGCAGCCTGAGCGGCTTCTTCCATAAATTTAACGCGGCCGACACGGCGTACGCGCTCAATACCGTCCGGTGTCCATACGGCAATGCCGGAAGAGTCATATCCGCGGTATTCCAGCCGTTCCAGACCGCTGGTAAGAAATTCTACTACGTTATTCTGTGCGCGAATGGCGCCAACTATGCCACACATGGTTTATCCTTTTTCAACAGGCATGGGTTGCAGTGCAATTACGGTTTTTACCTGGCTGGAATGCGGCTGTTACGGTTTGCGGGTTATGCCTTGCTGATTCCAGTTTTTGTGTATCGTCTGCCTGATGATGCTGTTTCAGTTTTATTTGAAATGAAGATTGTAATGGAAAAGGCGAATTTGTACAGTAAACTTTGTTTACAGCCGGCTGTATAAACAGACAGATATGTTTATGCTATTGGTTTTCAGGATGATGTTTGGTAGATAAATTATCTTTAATATATATCAGATATTTTATTCATTTGTTCTGTGGGTGTCATTAAGTATCTGGTTTAGGGATATGTTAGTGGTATTGATTTATGCCGGCAAATTGTTAATGTGTTTTCACCTGAAAAGACAGTTCTGCATCCAGGTAAGTCAGATTTGAAATTTTTGTTGGTTCAGGCTAAGCGGGTAATCGGAATGGTTCTGTCTGTGCCGGTGACGGCCTGATAAATTTTTCTGGCACTTTCAGGACAAATAAAGCAGTCGCTGCATTTACTTTGCTGACAGGAAGGCTGGTAAGAATCTATCTGGCGGATGATCCCTTTTCTGAGCCAAAAGTTAAGCATCTGCTCCATGGCACTTTCCTGTACCTGAAAATGGCGGGACAAATCCTGCAGGCTGGCTTGTCCGATAGTGATAAGGTAGTCACGAATGGCAGTGATAAGCATATCCGGTAGTCCTTTATCTGGGTTGGCTGATGGTTTGTTCCTGCTGTCTGAATAACTGAATACAAACAGATAGTGATGATTTTGCAAATATCACTATCTGTTCAGGTAAATAAGTTTTGGTAATTAGTAAAAATGCCTGATTACTCAGTGACAGCAGCTACTTTTGCTGTGCGGGCAGTTTTTCATGGTTATCTGGCAAGTCTGACGCCGGCTGCCGATAAATTTCATGCTGCAAACAACAAGAATAAACAGACAGGCTACTCCGCCAATCCAGTATGCGGCGCTGGTACTGTGACTAAGCTGGTGGTACTGGTAGTAAATGGTGGCACAGCTCCAGCCGGTAAAGAATGTCCAGCCGGCTACAAACAGCATCCAGCGTCCGCCGGCTTCGCGGTAAATGGTGCCTAGCGCAGCCGCACACGGTGTATATAGCAGGATGAATATGAGATAGGCCATTGCGGCGGCACTACTGCCGAAAGAGGTTTCCAGTTTGGTTACTGTGCGTCCGGTCATGTCCATATCCTGCTTTACGCTGTCAGCACTCTGATTCAGCGCACTAAAGCCCAGAGGATCGAGAAAGGAACCGGCCAGTTCGTTTAAGTTGGCTGGTATGGTGTTCAGGGCTTTGATGACACCGGCCTGAAAGTTAAAGGTTTCTTCGCCGCCATCCTCTTCTGCTTTCATAGAGTACAGGGAGTTGAGGGTGGCAATGACGGCTTCTTTGGCAAAGATACCGGTAAATATACCTACCGTAGCTGGCCAGTTTTGTTCATTGATACCCATAGGTGTGAATACCGGGGTAATTTTCTGACTGGCAACCGACAGTACAGACTGGCTGCTGTCATTGTGGCCGAATGAGCCGTCGCTACCCAGTGAGTTAAGCAGGCTGAGAATGGTTACCATGAGTACGATGGCCTGTCCGGCACGGAAAATAAATCCTTTTAGACGTGACCATGTCAGGTAAAGCATGCCGCGCAATGTGGGCAAACGATAAGCGGGCATTTCCATAATAAAAGGGGTAATGTCACCGGGCAGCAGGGTGTGCTTGAGAATAATACCGGTAAGAATGGCAACACCGATACCGAGCAGATAAAGGATAAAAACCACGGTTGAGGCGTTTTCAGGAAAAAACAAAACAGCAAACAGGGTATAAACCGGCAGTCTGGCACCACAGGACATAAAAGGTATCATGCTGATAGACATGAGACGGTCACGGGCACAGTCCAGTGTGCGGGTACCCATAATGGCGGGTACACCACAGCCGAAGCCGACCAGCATAGGAACAAAGGCTTTGCCCGGCAGTCCAATGGCACGCATGCCGCGGTCGACTACCATTGCGGCACGCGCCAGATAACCGGAATCTTCGAGAAATGACAGGCACAGAAACATGGCTGCAATAACCGGAATGAATGTGGCCACTGTTTGAATACCACTGCCGATTCCGTTGGCCAGAATAGCAATCAGCCACTCGGGAGAGCCGAGTCTGGTGAGCAGGGCGGAGAAGCCATCGACAAATATGGTGCCAAAGAGAATATCGAAGAAATCGATAAATACAGAGCCGAATTTAACCGCTACCATAAACATCAGGTACATGACGAACAGAAAAAACGGGATGCCGGTATAGCGGCCCAAGGTAATACGATCAATTTTATCGGATAAGGACAGATTTGCTTCACGCGGCTTTTCAATTACAGAGCGGCTTAGCTTATCGATGGCATCATAACGGGCACTGGCAAGGGCAACGTCGATTTCATGGTTACACCAGTCAGACAGGGCATCACGGCATTGTTGCAGGATATATTTTTCGGTTTCAGTAAGAGAAACGGGGTTCTGTTTAAGTAATAATTCGATCAGCGACCACTGGTCGAGCTGGTGTACGGCACTATCGGCCGGAAGCTGAGCCAGATAGTTGCGGATAATGGTGCTTTGTTTACTACCAAGAGTATCCAGCTCGGGATGGGCAGCTACAGGGTTGGTGATGGCCTGTGCAATTGCCTGTTTAAGTTGCGGTATTCCGGTTTTTCGTGCAGCGGAAATAGCGATAACCGGACAGCCAAGCTGTTTGCTCAGTGTGCTGATGCTGATATTTTCCCCTATGTTATGCAGGGCATCAATCATGTTGAGAACCACCAGCATCGGCCGTTTGAGGTCAAGCAGCTGGAAAGTCAGGTACAGACTGCGTTGCAGATTAGTGGCGTCGATAATGTTGATTATCAGGCTGTCTGGTTCATTGAGAACAAACTCACGCGCAATCATTTCATCCTGAGAAGCAGCTATGTCGAGATTTTCTATGGCATAGGTGCCGGGCAGGTCGATTATTTCTACCTGTTGCTGGTTTATCTGGATACTACCGGTTTTGCGTTCTACAGTTACCCCGGGCCAGTTTCCTACCTGTTGGCGTGAACCGGTAAGCGCATTGAAAAGCGTACTTTTGCCGCTATTGGGATTGCCGATTAATGCTATTTTCATTGTGTAGCCTCAACTACGCTGATGGCTTGTGCTTCACTGCGCCGCAGGCATAGGTAAAATCCGCGGGTTTTGATTTCCAGCGGATCGCCTAATGGTGCTGTACGGATTACGGTAACGTGGCTGCCGGGGGTAATGCCCATGGCTAACAGACGCCGGCGGAAAGGCAGAGATTCGGGCAACAGTCGGGTTATAACTGCCGGCTGACCAAACGGTAGTTGATCGAGAGTAAGTATTGGCACTGCGATTGACCTTCAGTAGTAGGTAAGGTGTCTTTGTTATTATTGGGAATCATTTTTATTGTACATGATATTACTTTTGCTTGTTAATTTGCTTGTATGAATGGCTAAGAGAAAATGCTTTGTTTAGTTCTTTTGTGAAGAATATAGTGAATAAAGTGATTATTTTGCGAATTATAATTAGTTTGTGTATTTTTTAAACGCAGATATGTAATGCTTTTGATTAAAGTATGGCGGGTTTGGTGAAACAGATGTAAAGGCGGGAAAGATTAGTGAATACAGATAATCAGCCCGGCAGGCAGAATAACACTGGCGGGCTGATAAAGAGATTATTTTTCGTTGTTTTTTTCTGGTCGCTGCCATTCTGACAAAGTCGTCTGGCGACTGCGTGACAGTGTCAGTTTGTCTGGCGGGCAGTTTCTGCTCAGAGTACTGCCGGCACCGGTGGTGGCACGGTCACCTATGGTGATGGGCGCAATAAGCATATTGCCGGAGCCGATGCGGACATGATTGCCAATGGTAGTACGGTATTTGTTAACTCCGTCATAATTACAGGTGATGGTACCGGCGCCAATGTTGCTGTTTTCACCAATAGTGGCATCGCCCAGATAGGTAAGATGATTGGCTTTGCTGCCATAGCCAATGGTGCTGTTTTTAACTTCGACAAAATTACCGATATGCACTGCATCACCAATCTGTGCCTGCGGTCGCAGACGTGCAAACGGACCAATCCGGGCATCGCTGCCAATATTGCAGTTTTCCAGATGGGAATTGGGGTGAATGATGGTACCGGAGCCGATGGTGGCGTTTTTAATCACACAATTGGCACCAATGGAAACGTTGTCACCGAGATCTACATTCCCTTCCAGAATGACATTAATGTCGATTATTACGTCTTGTCCGTGGGTTAGCTGTCCGCGTAAGTCGAAACGGGCAGGGTCACGCAGGGTTACGCCAGCCTGAAGCAGTGCTGTAGCCTGCTGCTGTTGCAGGATGCGCTCCAGCTGTGCCAGTTGCAGTTTGTTATTAACGCCGGCTGCCAGCCATGATGCACGCACTTGCAGCGGATGAACGGGAATATTGTCCTGTTGGGCCAGTGCAATGACATCAGTCAGGTAGTATTCTTGCTGACTATTGTTATTTTGCAACGCATTGAGCCATTGGGTCAGCTGACAATTGGGCAGTACAAAGATACCGGTATTGGTTTCGCAAATGGCTTTTTCCTCTGCGTTGGCATCTTTTTCTTCGACAATGGCGACAACATTGCCATGTTGACGGATGATGCGGCCATAGCCGGCCGGATTGTCGAGAACGTCGGTCAGTAATCCTACGTCTTTACCGGCAGTGCTGAGTAATTCTTCCAGTGTTTGCTGATCGATAAGGGGTACATCGCCATACAGAATCAGAGTGCGTCCGCTGTCGGATAAATGTGGCAGAGCCATTTTGACTGCATGGCCGGTACCCAGTTGCTGATCTTGTTCCACCCAGCACACGTCTGCCTGAATTCGTTCCCGTACCAGCTCTTTGCCGTGACCAATAACGACGGTGATATTGTCCGGATGCAGACTCTGTGCGGTGTTAATAACGCGTTCCAGCATGCTGATACCACCGATTTCATGCAGAACTTTGGGCAGACGTGAATACATCCGGGTACCTTTGCCGGCTGCAAGGATGACGATATTTAAGGGTGAATTAGCCATAAATTTGTATATATTAAGATGTGAAAACGGGCTGTCGGTAATCTGGCATGATTCCGGCAGCCCTGTACTGATGTATCTGAATTATTCGGCACTACTGTTTGAATCCGACCAGTGTGTGTGTGCCGGTAATTTTTCGTCTGCATCCCCTACAGTGGGTTTCATCACGTGCGGTTCGGGGCGCATGCTGTTATAGCGCATATTATGTGAGTAGGTGCCATCCTGATAAACCACACGTGTACCCGGTTCATATTTCTGGCGCAGTTTTGTCTGTCCGCTGGCATCCTGATAGGTTTCCCATGTGCAGCCACTGATGGCCAGTAGACCGCAAATTAAACAGATTCCGGCACGCATGGTGTTGTCCTTTGAGGTTAGTCGTTTGTACAGGGATATTGTAGAGAATTTGTGTGCCTGCGTATAGTTGCTTTATAACAGAGACGGGGCAATCTGTAGCAGACTGTGCATATCAGGTACAGCAGCATCGATTCCGGCAGCCGGATGGCTGTGTGTTCCGAACCATACTGTTCGCATGCCCAGTGTATGTGCTGTTTTCAGATTGGACAGGCTATCGTCGACCATAATGCATTGCTCAGTGCGGATATGCAGCTGCCGGCACAGGCTGTGGTAAGCATGCGGATGAGGTTTGTAAAGCATTTGTACATTGTCAGTACCAAACAGGGCATGGAAATGTGATTCAATTTGCATGGTACTGATCAGTGCCTGTACATAATGGCTGGGACCATTGGAAAAAACGACTTTATAGCCGGGCAAATGAGCCAGAGTATGCTGTATTTGCGGCATAGGCTGCAACAGAGGCATAATTTGTTCCAGCGGGTGACACGCCAGCAGGAATTCCTGAAGATTGATTTCCGGATGGTGTTTTTGCAGTCCGGCTAGTGTAGCGCCATAATCCTGCCAGTACTGCTGACGCAGCCGGGAAGCGGCAATATCGTCGATATTCAGGGTGGTGGCTATATAGGCTGTCATGTGCTGATTGATAATACCGAATATGCCCGCATCAGCCTGATGCAGGGTATTGTCGAGATCGAATAGCCAGTAATGAGTTGTCATGATTTGTAAGATGGCGTCAGATTTTTACTATAAACGTCTAAAACGGGTATGATTGTATATGAAGAATACCTAATGATTTTAATGGCAGGAGACCGGAATGAAAGCAGGTAAGTGGTTAATCGGAGTGCTGTGTCTGTTACTCAGTATGGCTGTACAGGCACAGACAGAAGTACGTCTGGCTGTACATGATTCATTTGCTTTACCTAAAAATGTTCTGGCTCAGTTTGAGCATGATAATAATGTGAAACTGACTGTGATTAAAGTCGGTAGCGGAAATGAAATGCTCAACAAGCTGATTTTAACTCGTGCTAAACCGATTGCTGATGCAGTATATGGTCTGGATAACAGTAATATTGCTAAGGCTCAGCAGTTTAAACTGTTTGCTCAGGCACAGCCGTCCGGTCGTCCGGTTAATGTTTCTCTGCCACAGGCTCTGGCAGTGGATTACGGCTATATTACGATTAATTATGATAAGGCATGGTTTCAGAAACATGGCAAAGCTGTGCCGCGCTCGCTGGAAGAACTGGCCAGCCCGGCTTACCGCGATTTACTCGTTGTGCCCAGCCCGGCCACTTCCAGTGTGGGGCTGGGTTTTCTGCTGGCGAATATTGGCGGCTTAGGAGAGCAGGGCGCCTGGCAATGGTGGGCTAAAATGCGCCAGAATGGTGTAAAAGTGACTAAAGGCTGGAGTGAGGCCTATTACACTGAATTTACCTTGAACGGAGGCAGCCGGCCGATGGTGGTAAGCTATGCTTCCAGTCCGATAGCAGAAGTTTATTATGGTAAGGGTAAATACAAAACACCGCCAACTGCCGATTTACGCTTTAAAGGGGCAGTGTTCCGTCATATAGAAGGTGCTGCGGTACTGAATCATGCCAGTCAGCCTGCACTGGCCGCTAAACTGGTGCAATATCTGCAAAGCAATCAGGTACAGAATGCCATTCCGACATCCATGTGGGTTTATCCGGCTGTAAAAGGTGTGTCTTTGCCACCGGTATATGCTCATGTAAAAATTCCGACTACAGTAACGCAGCCAAGTATGGCTGATATGGCAGCTAAGCAGCAAAGCTGGGTTAAACAATGGGTAAAGGTAGTGCAGCGCTGAACAAATAACCTGTACTGTCGCCATGCGGCTGTTTATTGCGGCCGGAGTAAGAAATAAAAACAGGGCATGGGTATGCCCTGTTTGGTTATACAAATACTGAATCTGAGGTAATCGTCTGGTAAATAAAGATGTAAACGGTATTGGGATGAAAGTTCTCAGTTTCGGGCAAAAATTGCTGCTGGGGCTGTTTTCATTACTGCCGCTGTTTTTTTTGCTGGCTGTGGTGCTGTTACCATTGCAGGCAATGCTGCAACAAACGGATGCAGACAGTTTCCGTATGGTGTGGCAGGACGAATATATGCGTCGCTTACTGGGCTGGACAGCTTCACAGGCTGCTATCAGCAGCGTGCTGACGTTGTTGCTGGGTGTACCGGTAGCATGGACGGTTACCCGTTTGCAGTTTAGCGGCCGAAACTGGGTACTGCGTTTGCTGATGCTGCCGTTTGTAATCCCCACTTTAGTAGCCGGTGTGGGTATTCTGGCATTGTTCGGGGCACAGGGTTTGTTGTGGCGCGGCTGGGAAGGTACGCCATGGTTATTGTTATACGGTAATGTATTTTTTAATCTGCCGGTAATGGTACGTGCCGGCTATCAGGGTTTGTGTCAGGTACCGGCAACACGTATGTATGCGGCACAGACACTGGGTGCCGGAACGTGGCAGCGTTTTGTCAGGATTGAAATTCCGCAGATGCTGCCATGGCTGGCCGGTGGTATGTGTCTGGTGTTTTTGTATTGTTTTTCCGGATTTGGTCTGGCTTTATTGCTTGGCGGTGAGCATTACATTACGCTGGAAGTGCAGATTTATCAGCTGATAGCTTATGAGCTGGATATGGCACAGGCCGGTGTGCTGGTGTTGTGGGTACTGGCCACAACTTTTCTGTCCGGTATTATATATGCGGTTCTGAGCAGATATTCGGCTCAGAAGGCAGTGATACAGATGTTGCCGCCGCAATTGCCGACAACCAGTCAGAAAGCAGGACTGGTACTGGCTTTGCTGCTGTTGCTGGGGTGTTGTGCGCTGCCGCTGCTGGCTGTGTGCTGGCGTGCTTTGCTGGCTGGCAGTTCATGGCTGGTATTACTGGAAAGTACAACGTGGCAGGCAGTACTGAATACTTTAAGCTTTACTTTAATGGCAATCATGCTGGCATTACTGCTGGGTTTTTTGCATGCTGCGCTGGCAAAGCGGCTGATGTGGGTGCGCAGTCTGACATTTTTACCATTTATGGTATCACCGGTGTGTGTGTCATTCGGGCTGTTGTTGTGTTATCCCGGCTGGACAGCATCATTAAGTATGCTGATATGTACGTATGCGCTGCTGGCTTATCCGTTTATTACTAAGGATGTACTGGCCGCATGGGACAGTTTGCCTGACAGTTATACACAGGCTGCGCGTACACTCGGTGCCGGCCGCATGCAAGTATTGCTGTATGTTATTGTGCCCCTGTTACGACCGGCTTTGCAGCGCGGGCTGGCGCTGGCTGCGGCTACCTGTATCGGTGAGTTTGCGGCTACGCTGTTTCTGTCGCGGCCGGAATGGCAGACGCTGACTACACTGATCTATCATTATCTGAGTACCGCCGGACGGGATAATTATGACCGTGCGATGGTGCTGACCTTACTGCTGATGATGCTGACTATACTGATTTTTGCATTAGTGGAATGGAGTAAGGACAAAAAGGAAACGCATCTATGCTGAGCTGGCAACACATTAATAAAAAATTTTCCGATAAAGTTGTTGCCGCGGATTTAAGCCTGGAGGTGGCCGACGGTCAGCTGGTGGCGGTACTGGGAGAAAGCGGCAGCGGTAAATCAACTTTGCTGAATATGGCTGCCGGTCTGGTACAACCTGATAGCGGCAATATTTTTATTAACGAAGAAAATATAACTTTTTTATTGCCGGAACAGCGCCGTATCGGGCTGATGTTTCAGGATTATGCTTTATTGCCGCATCTGAATGTGTGGCAAAACGTGGCTTTCGGACTGCGTATGCACGGGGTAAGCAAACCGCAAGCACAACAGCAGGCCATGCAAATGCTTGCCGAGGTGGGGCTGTCTGAAGCAGCTGCCCGGCAGGTAGATGTATTATCCGGCGGAGAGCAGCAACGGGTGGCACTGGCCAGAGCACTTGTTCTGCAACCGCAGGCATTGTTGCTGGACGAACCATTTTCAGCACTGGATACAACGTTGCGTGCTAGTTTGCAGCAATTAACTGTGCGTTTATTGCGTCAGCAAAAATGTCCGGCTGTACTGGTTACTCACAGCCCGCTGGAGGCTTTTGCGCTGGCTGATCGTATTTGTCTGCTCAGGCATGGCCGCTGGATACAGCAGGGTACCGCTGCACAATTGCTGGCACGACCGGCTGATGCATGGGCTGCACGTTTACTGGGTTGTGATAATGTCAGCGATGTTTGTTACATTCCGCAAAACGCTCTGCAATATGATCCTGAAAACGGAACACAGGTGCAGGTAACAGAAGTATGTTTAACAGCCAGATCATATGATGTACAGTTGCTGCATCCGCAATACGGAATATTACGCTGGTGGCTGCCGCTGCATTATGCTGTGCAGGCAGGAGACTGGCTGCCATTAACGGTACAGCATCAACAAATTGTTTTCTTTCAATAATACGGTGTCTGTTTGGCAGTAAACTGAATTAGTGAAAGAATGCATGCTCATGCCTACAAAAACGGTGCATAGTGGTATAATTGCGCCGATTTTTTTACCAATTATTGCAAGTACACACGGAGAACCTCATGGCTTTAGTTTCTATGCGCCAACTGCTCGACCATGCTGCGGAAAACAGCTATGGCCTGCCGGCGTTTAATGTCAATAATCTTGAACAAATGCGTGCGATTATGGAAGCGGCCGATGAAGTTAACGCTCCGGTGATTGTGCAGGCCAGTGCCGGTGCACGCAAATATGCCGGTGCCCCGTTTTTACGGCACCTTATTCTGGCTGCCATTGAAGAATTTCCGCATATTCCGGTTGTAATGCATCAGGATCATGGTGCATCACCGGAAGTATGTCAGCGTTCAATTCAGCTGGGCTTTTCATCAGTAATGATGGATGGTTCGCTGCTGAGTGATGCCAAAACACCTTCCACTTATGAATACAATGCAGATGTCACTCGCAAAACTGTCTATATGGCACATGCCTGTGGTGTATCAGTAGAGGGTGAAATCGGCTGTCTGGGTAATCTGGAAACCGGAGATGCAGGTGAGGAAGATGGTGTAGGTGCGGCAGGTAAACTCAGCCATGAACAGATGCTTACCAGTGTGGATGAGGCAGCGCGTTTTGTACAGGATACGGGGGTTGATGCTCTGGCCATTGCTATTGGTACCAGCCATGGCGCCTATAAATTTACCCGTAAGCCGACAGGTGAAGTACTGCGTATCGACCGCATCCGTGAAATTCATGAACGTTTACCTAATACCCATCTGGTTATGCATGGTTCCAGCTCAGTACCGCAGGAATGGTTACAGGTGATTAACGAATTTGGCGGCAATATTCCGGAAACTTATGGAGTGCCGGTAGAAGAAATTGTCGAAGGTATTAAATACGGTGTACGCAAAGTTAATATTGATACAGATTTGCGTCTGGCCAGCACAGGTGCGATCCGCCGTTTTCTCGCTACGCATCCGGCAGAATTTGATCCGCGTAAATACTTTACTGAAACCATTAAAGCCATGAAGCAAGTTTGTATTGATCGTTATGTAGCCTTTGGTGCTGCCGGTCATGCGAGCCAGATTAAGCCAATTTCTTTGGAAAAAATGGCAAATCGTTACGCAGCCGGCGAGCTGGTACAGATTGTAAAATAAGTATTTTCACATGTAATAATGGACTGTTCGAGAAAGGACAGTCCATTATTGTTTGTATACTGCTTTTTAGTTTATCTGCCGGTGTGGCAAGAAAATTGATTCAGACACAGTCTGCTTCACAAAATGGTATGGCAGTCTGAGTAAACCGGCGCTGAAAATACAGTAATCCCTGATTTTCCTGTGAATTAATATTTATGTGCTCAACTGCTACATAAAATACGCTGTGGCTGCCCATATCATGGCTGTCGACAATGTGTCCGTGCAAATGCGCCAGTGCTCCTACTAACTGAGGCTGAGCGGAGTGATGATGATTTTGCCAGTCGTTTTGCAGAAAACGCTCGGTTACCGGAACAGATGTTATTCCGGCAAAATGTTCCGCTACATCCTGCTGAGATGAAGCCAGAACGTTAACGCATAAACGCCCGTTGGCGCGGAGAACCGGTTGAATACGGGCATTGCGGTTAATGCATAATAATAAGGTAGGAGGTGTATCTGTTACCGATGTAACTGCGGTAAGGGTGATGCCATAACGGCCGGCTGAACCTTCGGTGGTAATAACATGTACTGCTGCGGCAACTTTTGACATCGCTTCACGGTATTGTAAAGCTACGGCTGACGGTGGTTGATTCATTTTATTAAGTTTCTGGTTCTTCTTTATCGACAGCAATATTGGTAAATTCTTTCAGCATATTGCCCAGTTGATGTAATTTTTCCTGAGTATAACGCTGTTCCAGTACTTTGTACCGTGCATCTACTGAACGACACAAATCTTCATACAATTTTTCTCCGGCCGGGGTCAGCTTGAGAAAAACTCGACGCTGATCATTGGACGGTTTAAGACGGACTACATAATCCAGTTTTTCCAGTCTTGTCAGGATACCAGTCAGGCTTGGGCGAAGAATGCATGCCTGTTTAGCTAATTCCTGAAAATCCATGATACCATTTTCTGCTAGTAAACGGGTAATACGCCATTGCTGATCAGTGATACCGATATCATTCAGCATCGGGCGAAAATGAGATAATAATGCTTCACGAGCCTGAATCAAGACAATGTTGAGGGACGAGTATTTAGATGTATTAATCACCTGTTTGCTCCAATCTTTCAGTATATCCGGTTCATATAACTTTTCAATATAAAGCGAAAAAGTTATTTTTTACGAATTTTACATAATATTATTATAAATTTGAATAATTATGTGTAAATAAATTACAAAACAAGTACATTGTGTTTAATTAATAGCTTGTTTTAGAATAAAAAATTATTTTTTAGTTGATTATTGCAATATTCTTGAAGTAAAAAAAAGAAACCACCAACCCTAATACATGAAAATGATTGCCGGATTTCTCCGGCTGCTACCCGTATTTGTAGTTTGGTGGTTGAGAAGAAATAATTTGTAATTAATTATATTTTTGTAACTGTAAAACAATTTTAGACATTCTGTCCTGTAGTTGAGCCAGTTCGGTACGGTCTTTTTCTACCAGATGCGCAGGTGCCTTATCGGTATAGCCCGGTTTGGCCAGCTTTGCTTCGATTTTATCGATATTTTTCTGTAGTTTTTCTGCTTCTTTTTGCAGTCGTGCCGTTTCAGCAGCTTTATCCACTTCGACTTTCAGCATCAGGCGCGCCCCCTGACATACTGCTACCGGTGCATCATCACTTTCTGGCAAATGGGTTACCTGTCTGGCTTCACTCAGACGTGCCACCAGTGGCAGATATGGAAGAATTTCACCCAGATCTGTATTGCTTTCAACCAGTAAAGGCACTTTTACACTCATCGCCAGCCCCATTTCACCACGCAAATTGCGAACTGAATTAACCAGCTCCTGCAAATAATGCATCTGATTTACCGCATCAGCATTATTCAGACTGCTGTCAGCCTGTGGCCATGCGGCCAGCATGATGCTGTCAGTATGTTTTGCGTTAGCCAGTGGTGCAATGGTCTGCCACAGTTCTTCAGTGATAAACGGCATAATCGGATGCAACAGACGCAACACTACTTCCAGAACGCGTACCAGTGTGCGCCGTGTTGCGCGTTGCTGTGCTTCATCACCACGTTGCAACTGAGTTTTGGCCAGTTCTACATACCAGTCACAGTATTCATTCCAGATGAATTCATATAAGGTCTGAGCAGCCATATCAAAGCGGTAGGTGTCCAGTGCTTCACTCACTGCTGAAATGGTTTGCTGCAAACGGGTCAGCAGCCATTTATCAACAAAGCTGTAACTTAGCGGCAGACTTTCATCCTGCCCGCAATCGTGATTTTCAATATTCATCAGCACAAAACGGCTGGCATTCCACAATTTATTGCAGAAATTACGATAGCCTTCGGCACGTTTGAAATCGAAATTGATACTGCGGCCCAGGCTGGCATAGCTGGCCATAGTGAAACGCAGAGCATCA
Source organism: Snodgrassella sp. M0351 (assembly GCF_016100575.1). Taxonomy (NCBI): domain Bacteria; kingdom Pseudomonadati; phylum Pseudomonadota; class Betaproteobacteria; order Neisseriales; family Neisseriaceae; genus Snodgrassella; species Snodgrassella sp. M0351. Next base: position 359,720 of record NZ_JACFSG010000002.1, read on the forward strand.
GCACCGAATACCGGAATGCCGTCAGGAAACAGTTTTTGTGTCGCTTTAATTACCTGCGGCGCTTTTTCCGGGCGGCGCAAACCGGTAGTACGTTTAACCAGCAGGTTTTCCAGATCGATACCGTCAATCAAATCCACCGGGTCAATGACATTGCCTTCAGATTTGGACATCTTCTTACCTTCATGGTCACGCACCATGCCATGAATATATACATCATGAAAAGGTACTTTACCGGTGAAGTGGGTAGTCATCATAATCATGCGTGCAACCCAGAAGAAAATAATTTCATAACCGGTTACCAATACCTGAGAGGGCAGAAATGCCTGCAATTCCGGTGTTTTTTCCGGCCAGCCAAGAGTAGAAAACGGCACCAGAGCTGAAGAAAACCAAGTGTCCAGTACATCTTCGTCACGGGTCAGAACCGCATCTTCACCCGCCTGTGCCTGTGCTTCGGCTTCATTACGCGCTACATAAACGCGGCCGTTTTGATCGTACCATGCCGGAATCTGGTGACCCCACCACAACTGGCGGGAGATACACCAGTCCTGAATATTGTTCATCCACTGGTTATAAGTATTAACCCAGTTTTCCGGAATAAAGCGTACTTGTCCGCTTTCCACTGCATGAATACATTTTTCAGTCAGAGTTTTACCTTTAAACTCTGATTCCGGTTCAGGGTTGGCAACATTATTATCAGCACTACGGGTCATAGCCACAAACCACTGACTGGTCAGCATTGGTTCGATTACACTGCCGGTACGGTCACCTTTAGGTGTCATCAGTTTGTGTTCTTCCACTTTTACCAGTAAACCCTGAGCTTCAAGGTCTGCGATCATCTGTTTGCGTGCAGCAAAACGATCCAGTCCGGCATATTGTGCCGGTAACGTAATACCAGCCTGAGCCTGACCTTGAAAATCAAATACTTCTGCCTGCGGTAGTATTCTGGCATCCAGACTGAGTACATTAATCAGTGCAGTCTGATGACGTTTACCCACTTCATAGTCATTAAAATCGTGAGCCGGTGTGATTTTAACGCAGCCGGTACCAAAATCTTTATCTACATATTCATCAGCAATCACTGGAATAGTGCGGCCGGATAATGGCAGTACCAGCTGTTTTCCGATGAAACCGGCATAACGTTCATCATCAGGATGTACGGCTACGGCTACGTCGCCCAGTAAAGTTTCCGGACGAGTAGTGGCAACAATCAGAGCGTTGTCCGGGTCATCGGCTAGTGGGTAACGGATATGCCACATATGGCCGTTTTCTTCGATATTTTCCACTTCCAGATCTGATACAGCTGTACCCAGTACCGGATCCCAGTTTACCAGCCGTTTACCGCGATAAATCAGACCCTGCTCAAACAGGCGTACAAATACTTCGGTAACCACTTCGGCACGCACATCGTCCATTGTGAAATATTCACGGCTCCAGTCTACAGAGCAGCCGACACGGCGCATCTGTTCGGTAATGGTGCCGCCGGAGAATTTTTTCCAGTCCCAGATTTTGGCAATAAATGCTTCCCGGCCTAAATCATGGCGGGTAATGTTTTCTACCGCCAGCTGGCGTTCCACCACAATCTGCGTAGCAATACCGGCATGGTCAGAGCCGGGAATCCAGCACACATTTTCACCTTTCATGCGGTGATAACGGGTAAGGCCATCCATAATGGTCTGGTTAAATGCATGCCCCATATGCAGGGTGCCAGTTACATTAGGCGGTGGCAGCTGAATAGCGAAAGAAGGTTTGCTTAAATCCAGTGACGGTGCAAAATAGCCGCGTTGTTCCCATTGCTGATATAAACGGGTTTCGATTTCACTCGGAGAATATTGGGTGTTTAACATGGTTACGAATTGGAAAAAAATCAAAAAATAAGATTCTGATTATAACCCATGCGCTGAGGCATGGTTTAAGACGATGCGCTTTTGTCAGAATCCGGATATCAAAGTAAACAGTCTTATTTTCAAAATAGAGGTTGAGTCGAATAAACGATTAATTATTAAGCAAATGTCATGAATGAAAATTATGAGTACAGGCGGATAATTAACTAATAAATATATATTTCTGCTGCTTTACCTGTTTATTATCTGTGTAGGCGGGATAAAACTGTGCAGAAGCCCAATCAATTATCCCCCGGTATGCGTAGAATACAGGGGGAAGTAATTAAAAGTGGATTAATTCAGTAGCAGTGATTACTGGCAGACATTAGCGGAAGTAGTCATGCCTGTTGCTGCCATCGAAAGCAGCAGGTTTTCAGACAACACTTCTTAAAAGCTGCGGCCGGAGTTGCATGGACAGGGATCATTGCGTCCCAGCTTTTCATGCAGAACTTTGTCACCATGAACAGTTCTTATCATTCCGCGTTTAACGTTGGTTTCTGACGGAAAGCCTCTGCAGCGTTTGCTGGTTGGCTCAAAAAAAGCCTTTATCATTAAATTTGCGCATTATCGTACTCCTTTTTAAACATAATGTAATTAAACAGCAATCACAACCCGATCGGAATATTTTACAGTAAAAAATATAAGATTATCCATGCCGGATGCTTGTCATAAGCTATCTTCAGGCGATAGTAGAAAATAAAAAAACTGCCTGAATCTGAATTCAGGCAGTGTATTAAAAATACAGGTTATTGCGGCATGATACCTTTCATGCCTTTGGCCAGACGCATCAGTTTACCCATACCACCCTTGGTAAATGATTTCATCATTTTTTGTGACTGCTCAAATTGTTTGAGCATTTTATTCACTTCCTGCACGGTAACGCCGGAACCATTGGCAATGCGGCGTTTACGGCTGGCTTTAATCAGCAGTGGATTGGCGCGTTCTTTGGCAGTCATTGAGTTGATAATGGCTTCCACACGACTCATAGCTTTTTCTGCCGTGCCTTCCGGTACCTGTTTGGCCATTTGTCCCATATCGCCCGGCAGCTTAGACATAATGGATTCAATTCCACCCATTTTACGCATCTGCTGAATTTGTGCTTTAAAGTCATTCAGGTCAAAACCTTTGCCTTTATGCAGTTTTTTTGCCATCTGCTGCGCGGTTTTTTCATCAATGCCTTTTTGTACATCTTCAATCAGTGAGAGTACATCTCCCATGCCGAGAATGCGCGAAGCCAGACGATCCGGATAAAACGGTTCCAGCCCGTTGATTTTTTCACCTACACCAATAAACTTAATCGGTTTGCCGGTTACATGGCGTACAGACAAAGCGGCACCCCCACGGGCATCGCCGTCCATTTTGGTTAATACCACACCTGTCAGAGGCAGCGTATCATTAAAAGCCTGTGCTGTATTTACGGCATCCTGACCCTGCATGGCATCTACTACAAACAGAGTTTCTACCGGATTAATCGCTGCATGTATCTGCCGGATTTCATCCATCATTTTCTGGTCAATAGCCAGCCGGCCGGCGGTATCCACCATCAGTACATCATAAAAATGTTTTTTGGCATGATCCAGAGCATTTAATGCAATGGTCACCGGCTGTTCACCTTCGTGTGACGGGAAAAAATCCACTTCAACCTGTTGTGCCAGCAATTTTAGCTGCTCTATTGCCGCCGGACGGTATACATCCGCAGAAACCACCAGTACCTTTTTCTTCTGCTCATTTTTCAGCAGCCGAGCCAGTTTGCCCACCGTGGTGGTTTTACCCGCACCCTGCAAACCTGCCATCAGAATCACGGCCGGTGGAACTGCAGCCAGATTCAGACTGCTGTTTTGTGTGCCCATCAGTTCGGTAAGGGCATCGTTTACCACACCAACAAAAGCTTGCCCGGGTGTGAGGCTGCCAATGACTTCCTGCCCGACTGCACGTTCTTTTACCGAAGCCATAAACGTTTTTACAACTGGCAGGGCAACGTCTGCTTCGAGTAATGCCATACGTACTTCACGCAGGGCATCTTTGATATTGTCTTCACTCAAACGCGCCTGTCCGCGCAGAGTTTTCGCGATTTTACTAAAGCGATCTGATAGATTGTCTAACATCGAAACCATCTCCGGCTAATTGTAAGCAGCCTGTATATGTTCGGTGAAAATTGCCTGTTGCCAGTCAATTCGCACAATAAATAGGTATGATAAGTAGCAATTTGGTTATAAAATGGCACCCCGTTGCTATACCTGCCTGTATTTTTTAGCAGGCATAGCAATAATAAATACCTATTTTACACTACGCGCGCCAATTTTTGGCGCGCTATTGCTGCGGAAAAATCATGAGCTTATTGCTGCTGGTGCTTATTCTTGCTTATGTCGTGCTTTCTGTACTGGCATGGCGGTTCTGGCAACGTCATACAGATGTGCCTTATCCGTTGCGGGGTGAGCAGTCACTGTTACTGCTGATATTGCTGCTGCATACCTTTGTTGTATGGCAGCCAATGCTGCAGCAGCATGTACTGCTGGTAGGGTTCGGTCAGGCACTCAATCTGATTACCTGGTTAATGGTAATGCTGTATTGGGTGGGCAGTTTTCGCTATCGCCTGCAGGGATTACAGCTGGCGCTGTTTCCCTGTTCGGCACTCGTACTGTTGATTGCCTTACTGCTGCCCGGGCAGGCTATTGCTTACCCGATGCACAACACAGCATTCATGATACATGTTTTGTCGGCATTGCTGGCTTATGCACTCTTTGGCATTACAACCCTGCTGGCTGTGCTCATGCTGGTACGCAATCATTATCTGCACCGGCGTAAAACTGTTCCGCAGCAATCATTCCTGCCGCCTTTGCTGGCTATTGAAAAATTAATGTTTCAGGGCCTGCAGGCGGGTTTTGTGCTGCTGACTATAGCGGCTGTCAGCGGCACAGTATTTTCCGAAGCTGTATTTGGTGAGCCGGCACGTTTTAACCACAAAACGGTATTCGGCGTGCTGTCATGGATAATCTATCTGGTTATCCTGCTCAGACATCATATGCAGGCATGGCGCGGGAAAAAAGTGGCATGGTGGGTTATTGTGTCATTTGTCAGCCTGATGCTGGCTTATTTTGGCAGCAAGTTTGTGCTGGAAATTTTGTTTTAATCTTTTTTGTAACTAGTTTCACCCTGATTTGTAACCATAGGATATTTGAATGAGTGACTTACAATCGTCAGTTGACAGCCCGAAACAGAGCGCAGCTGAACAGCGTTTAGCCACACCTGAAGGACGACGGGAATTTATTAAGGCAACACTTTCCTGCTGGCTCGGAACCACCATGGAGTATGTGGATTTTGCTTTATACGGCCTGGCCGCAGGGCTGGTATTCGGAGATGTGTTTTTTCCCGAATTAACGCCTGCAATTGCTCTTCTGTCTAGTTTTGCCACTTATTCAGTCGGCTTTGTTGCCCGCCCGATCGGTGCCATATTTTTTGGCCGTCTTGGCGACCTTAAAGGACGTAAATTTGTACTGGTAACTACTATTGCCCTGATGGGTATTTCCACTACTTTGATTGGTCTTATCCCTAGTTATGCCACTATCGGGATATGGGCACCACTTCTTTTAGCTGTACTGCGTTTTATGCAGGGCTTCGGGGCCGGAGCCGAACTTTCCGGCGCTACAGTAATGCTGGGAGAATATGCACCACCTAAACACCGCGGTCTGATTGCTTCTATTATTGGCATCGGTTCTAACAGTGGTACACTGGTCGCTTCATCTGTCTGGCTGCTGGTGTTAATGCTGGATAAAGAAGATGTAGCCAGCTGGGGATGGCGGATACCATTTATTCTCAGTGCACTGATAGCTATTGCCGCTACTCTTATTCGCCGCCATGTACGGGAAACTCCGGTATTCGAGCAGGAACAAAATGAAGTTAAACAATCTCAGGTGCAAAAAACTGAAATATCAGCTTCACAAACTACGGTGACAGCTGAAAAAACTTCCTTTCTGGCACGTAATAAAGCATTTTTCGTCATGCTGGGCTTGCGTATCGGTGAAAACGGCCCATCTTACCTGGCACAGGGATTTGTTATCGGCTATGTGGTCAAATTTCTGAAAGTGAATCAAACTGTCGCTACTTCTGCAGTATTTGTTGCGTCTTTGTTAGGCTTTTTTGTGATTCCGTTTGCCGGCTGGTTATCTGACCGGTTTGGCCGCCGTATTGTTTACCGCTGGTTCTGTTTTCTGCTGATGCTGTATGCTGTTCCGGCTTATATGTTTCTGGAAACACGGGATCCTTTTATTGTAGCCAGTATTATTGTTATTGGTATGTGTCTGGCATCACTGGGTATTTTCGGTGTACAGGCAGCCTATGGAGTAGAGCTGTTCGGGGTGCGTAACCGTTATTCCAAAATGGCTCTGGCTAAAGAGCTCGGAGGCATTATGTCTGGTGGTATTGCGCCATTAGTTGCCTCAGCATTGCTGGCTCAGTATGGTACATGGTGGCCGATTGCAATTTATTTTGCAGCAATGGCAGGCATTGGCTTTATAACTACATTCTATGCTCCGGAAACTCGCGGACGCGACCTGAATGCAGTAGAAGACGCTATTTAACTGCTTTAACAAATTGATAGAATCACCACTAACGGAGTCAGCTACTGACTCCGTTGTAATTGAAGCACAGGTAAATATTTATGAAGCGTATCGTAATTGACTGTGATCCCGGTAATGGTGTTGCAGGCGCGAATGTAGATGACGGGCTGGCGCTGGCGCTGGCACTGGCTGCAGATTCAATTAAACTGGAATTGATTACCATTGTGGCTGGTAATACACCACGGGATACCGGTTTTCAGGTAGCGCACCAATTAATGCAGGAATTGAATCAAAGCATCCCGGTAGTAAAAGGAGCTGCTCAGGCATTGCTTGAACCGGCTGCCCCATGGCGTGAACAACTGGATAATAATGTACGCAAACAGGGATTATTGTCTTTATGGGACAATCTGCCACCGCTGCCGCCATTAAATGATCACAGTGCGCCACATGCGGCTCAGGCAATTGGTGAACTGGTGTGTAAGAACCCCGGTGAAATTACCGTGGTGGCTATTGGTCCGTTAACCAATATTGCCCATACCATTCAGCTTTATCCTGATTTTGCCCGGTCTGTTGCCGAAATTGTCATCATGGGCGGTGTATTTCAGCTGGACAGCTATCTTAAGGACACCAACTTCGCTGTTGACCCTGAAGCAGCCAAAATTGTTATCGAAAGTGGAGCCAATATTACCCTTGCACCGCTGGACGTAACTACACAGACACTGCTCACCCATCAGGATCTGGATAAACTTCAGAGCTTTGCCAATCCGCTTGCAGATTTTATTGTCCGTACATCACGTCCGTGGATGGACTATTCTATTCAGACACGCCAGCTGGCCGGTTGCTGGATTCATGATGTATTGTGTGTCGCCAAGCTGATTGATGAAAGCATTGTTACCAGCTCGCCTTATATTGTTGATGTATCTACTGCGCGTGACTGTACCCGTGCCAGCAGCCGTCGCTGGAAAGAGGGTGCGCTCAGACTGACTGTTGGTATGCCGCCGGTCAGTCATCAGCCTGTTAATGTAATGGAGCAGGTAGATAACCGGCGTTTACTTGAAATTATATTTAATGCATTAAGTCAGTATCGCTGCTAGAAAATATCAGAATATCTTACAGTAATAACAAAAATCTGTTCTAATACCGCTATAATAAATATTTATGGTTTTAATAACCATCATGATAACGATAATCCGCATCAGAATATTGCATTTGTTTATTTCAGTGTTAGGATAGGCACGCAATACAAGAGAAATCAGCAGGTTTACCATGTATAAATTAATTATCAATATTTCTCTTCCTGTTTTGTGGCGACAACAAAACAGGAGAGCATAATGTTAGCCAAAATCAGTCAGAAATTACCTGAGTTATCTTCAGCAGAACGCCGGGTGGCTGAATGTGTACTGGCGCAGACCAAGTGGTTTGTACACGCAGCTGTAGCCAATATTGCCAAAGAGGCACGCGTGAGCCAGCCTACGGTTATTCGTTTTTGCCGTACCATGGGCTATAGCGGGTTACCTGAATTTAAACTCAATCTTTCCGCCAGTATCGGTCATGACGGTATGCCGTATGTCCATGAAGAACTCAATAGCACCGATTCTATGCAGGATGTGCTGAATAAAGTTATAGCCAGTACCGCAGCCACGGTGCTTGGCAGCCGTAAATCCCTTAATGCGGCCGACCTGGAAACCGCAGTCAGGCTGATGGCCAAAGCGCGCCGTATAGAATTCTATGGGGCAGGCAATTCAGGTATTGTCGCAATGGATGCTCAGCACAAACTTTTTCGTTTTGGTTTGTCTACCGTTGCCTATACCGATAGTCATGTACAACTGATGGCTGCTGCCGTATTGTCACCACAAGATGTGCTGGTTGTTATTTCGCATTCAGGTTCTTCACGAGATTTACTTGATGCAATTAAAATTGCCAAGGGTAACGGCGCCAAAGTAATCGCTCTTACCCGTGCCGGATCACCCGTCGCACAAGCCTGTGACTGTGTCATTAGTGTTGTTACCCCTGAAGACAGCGAAAAATATACCCCGATGATTTCCCGTCTGCTACAGCTGATGGTGGTTGATATGCTGACTATCGGCCTGGCCTTGCATCTGGGCGAAAATGTAAGCGAAATGCTGGCAAAAACCAAGGCAGGGGTTAAGCTGAAATTTTTACAACATTAATTTCAGCAGAAAAACAGCTTTTGGTATGATTTATTATCAGCCAATATGATTACCTAGATAAAGTTTCTGCCGGTTGTCAGCGGGTTTGCATTGCCCCTTCAGGCACGGTATTTATCTTAAATTATTACAACGAAATGAGCGCTAGTGAGTAACAAAACCCGTCAAATTAAACGTCAGACCGAACAGCAGAAAAATGTTAAAACTTCAGGAGTGGCTGCGCAGCAGAAAAGAGGTTCTGCCATTTTGGTAGGTATTATTGCTATTTGTCTGCTTGCCGGGGGGCTGTATATCGGCGGCTGGTTTAATCTGGTTACGCCGGCACAGATTCAGCAGTGTGAAACAGCAGTCAGACAAACATTTCCACAGGCTGCTGATCAGAATATCTTGCTGCCCAAATGTAATAATCGCCATATGATTGAAGGCATGAGCAGCCCGGGCAGCCAGAAACTGAGTTCTAAACAGATACTGGACAGTCTGGATGTGGGCAAAACTGTTGATTTAGTTTCCATGTTTATCGGTGGTGCGCTGATTGGTGCGGCTATTGCTGCATTTGCAGCCAGCTACCGTATTTTCCAGCGCAAGCTTGGTAAAGATACCGATTGATTTAAAAGCGTACTTTACAGTCTAAATTCTATAAAAACTTGTTAATCAATGTATATGCAGTATAATTAATCATTATTTACTAATAAGATATGGTTTGTACATGAATAAAAAAACTATCCGTTTATTGCTGGCTCTGGTGTGCAGTTTATTTTTCAGCCTGAATGTCTATGCTCAGAAATCCTTTAAACCACAAAATGGTGATCTTATTTTTCTGGAAAATTGTGACGGCGGTATGAATAGTGCTATTAAAGCTGCTACCAGTGGTCTGGCCGGATACAATTTTACTCATGTCGGAATTGTCTGGCAGAAAAATCCAAATCAGTATTTTGTTATTGAAGCCACCACTCCTGAAGTTCGTATCACATCACTGAAAACATATCTGCATCCCAAAAAAAAATGTCAGCCGCGAGCAGTAGTGGGCAGATTGAAAGCACCTTATCAGGCACTGATTCCTTCTGCTCTGATTTATGCACAGCAAAAAGTAGGTAAAAAATACGATGATGCCTTTGATATCACCAACGATCAGTATTACTGTTCTGAGCTGATTTATCAGATATTCAAAGAAGCCAACAACGGGCAGGAAGTATTCCCATTACGCGCAATGACCTTTAAGTCTAAAGATACTGGTGAATTTCCTGATTACTGGGTAAAGCATTTCCAGAAAATGGGTATTCCGATACCTGAGGGTCAGCCCGGAAATAATCCGGGCGATATGTCCCGCTCTGATTTAATTGATATTGTTTATTACTATTAGTTATTAACCAACAGACCGGCATTAATTATGCTGGTCTGTTTCATTATAGAAACTAAACTTTATCCGGCACATACCAAATTAACCAATCACTAATCATGAGTCAGATAAACGGATTAATACAGATATCCGTACTATTCCTGAATAATGAAAACTAATAGCATCAAAAAATTTTATACCGAGTTAGCTGTCTTATATTTATGATTAGCAAAATGACAAATGTATTTTTAAAGAAAGAAATTTATATATCAATTCAGCATCATACTATTAATAGAATAGAAAAGCGAATAGATAAAATAATCCAATTGTAATTAACTTGCATAAAAAATTCAGAAGTAGATTATTATTAGCGCATAAAATTATTTATTTGTATCGAGTCCGTCCGCTTAAGCTGTATTTCATTATCAATATTGGTATTTTATGTTTACGTTGTGCAAATATCCTTTTTATAATACACAACACTAAAATTACACCGGAAAGCACTAAACAGTGTCATCGTCTGCCGTATTACAACCAAAACAGGAATTTAAGAGAGGGTTGATTACCGCTTTGCCGGTTATGCTGAGTTTTATTCCGTTTTCACTGGTTTTAGGTGCGCAGGCAATTCAAAAAGGAATGAGTACCGGTGAAATTTCACTGCTTACTGCGGTAAACTTTGCCGGCGGTTCCGAATTTGTAGCGGTTAATCTGTGGACTTCACCCCCGCATTTAATCTTGATTGCTTTAATGACACTACTGGTAAACAGTCGCCATATTCTGATGAGTGCGGCACTGACACCTTATCTAAAAGATCTGCCCAGACGAAAAGTATTATCTGCGTTGTTTTTAATGTGTGACGAAAGCTGGGCACTGGCATTTACTGATGCGAAAAACTCACCAAAGCAGAAATTCAGCTATTATTTTTATCTTGGTGCCGGCATAGGTCTGTATGTCGTCTGGGTCGGATTCACAACTGTGGGCGCACTTATCGGACCGGTTATTGGCGATGTCACTCATTACGGCTTTGATATGGCCTTTGTGGCAGTATTTCTGGTTTTACTCAAAGGAATGTGGAAAGGTTTTACTGCAGCTATTCCATGGCTGGTAAGCCTGCTGGCAGCGATTGCCGGCTATCTTTTCCTGCCTGGTGCATGGTATGTATTACTGGGTACAATAGCAGGCTTAACTGTAGCTTTTATCATGGCTGCGTATGATTGATTTATCAGCTTTATTCACTATTCTGGCCATGGCGGTAGTTACTTACATCACCCGAATCAGTGGTTATCTGTTATTACGTAAACGTAAGCTTAGTCCGCGCCTGACCAAAGTCCTTGAATCCGTCCCCGGCTGTGTCCTGATTGCTGTAATTGCTCCTGCTTTTGCCACAACCAATCCGGCTAATCTTTTAGCCGTTATCATCACGATATTACTGGCGTGGCGATTTTCACTGTTACCAACAGTGATGTTCAGTATCGCTATTACGGCTTTTCTGCGTCACTATCTGCTCAGCTAAATACTGCGTATTCCTGACCCAAAAATAGTAATAATTTCTAAAAATATATTAAAAACACTCTGTTTAATAGCGAAAATCTGGCATTTCATAGAAATAAAAAATCAATTCCTGTAAGGAAATGCTGTGTAACAACGACTTCAAACCGGCGCAATTATTATCAATTCTGATTTATTTTGTTTGTTATGTTCTGTTTTTTAAGAAAATAAAATTTATTAATATCTGAAATAAATAATTTTTGTACTGATAAACAGGGCTGGGTAGACTTAAATTTTTCCGCTAGTATATCAATGTATGTTGGAGCTAATTTATTAATTTAATTGCATAATGATAAAGGAAAGAGCATGAATAATACATTAATAGAAGCCATTGAAAAACGTCGTACCCAGTATGCACTCGGCAGGAATATTACTCAGGCACAGGAAGAAATAACTGCTTTAATAGAAGAAGCCATTAAACTGTCTCCGTCAGCTTTTAATTCGCAAAGTTCACGTGCTGTAATCCTGTTTGGTCAGCAAAGTGAAAAATTCTGGCATATTGTCATGAATGAATTGCGTATCATAGTACCTGCAGACAAATTTGCCCCCACAGAAGCCAAAATTAATAGTTTTGCGGCTGGTGTCGGTACCATATTATTTTATGAAGATCAGCAAATCATTACCAGCCTGCAACAGCAATATCCCAGCTATGCTGAGCAGTTTCCTGTCTGGTCGGAACAGGGAAGCGGTATTGCCCAGTTTGCAGTCTGGTCTGCTCTGGCAAATGCCGGCATCGGTGCCAGCCTGCAACACTATAACCCTTTGCCCGATGCGGCAGTTGCTAAAGAATGGAAAATACCGGAAAGCTGGAAACTGCGTGCCATGATGCCTTTTGGTTCCAATGAAGCACCTTTCCCTGAAAAAAACTTTATTGATGATACGGAACGATTTAAAGTATTTTACTGAATCAGATAATCAGATATCTGCATAAAATGAATTCTGAAATGCTGCCGGCCGGATCAGAATATCTCTGATCCGGTCAGATTTTATCGGTTTTCCGCTTTGAAATGATAATTTTAGCCCTTTTTGAACAATTAGAACTAATATTGCTTTTTTATTATAATTAAAAAATAAAATTTTAAGATTTTAAATAAATTAATTTAATATTGATAATTAAATATAAATTTAAACATAAAAAAGCTAATACTGTATTTTGATATAAATTTTATATCTGAAAACTTTTATATAGTTCATTAATTTTAATTAAATTAAAAAAAAGTTATTTTAAAACATATATTTATATAATATTTAATATTGATTTAATGCAAGCTTCTATAAAAAATACTGTTAATACTAAAGTTATTCAGTATACTTATGTAAATGATAATGGAATATTTAAAGTTGTAATTAACTTTTAATAACGTTAAAATTAACTAGTATTAACATTCATTAAGCATAAATGCGTATAAAAAAACCAGTTTTATTGTTAAATCTATTAGGGATAAGTCTGTTACAAGCCAATGCTGCATCAATGAACGAAGCGGCTGAACAGATAGATAAGAAACAACAGCAGCAGATTATACGCGAGCAGCAGCGTCAGCAGCAATTCCAGCAGCAAATGCAGCCTGATGTAAACGTACATTTGCAGCCTGCGGAAGAAAATCTTTCCGGAACAGGTAAACTGATAACAGATGAAACTCCTTGTTTTGCTATCCAGGACATCAGTCTGGTCGGAGAAGATGCAGGTCATTTTCAGTTTGCCCTGAAAAAAGCTCTTCGTCAGAGTCAGTTTACGCCCGGTATGTGTCTGGGCGGAAAAGCGATAAATCAGATTATGACTCTGGCGCAAAATGCCGTTATAGAACGTGGCTATACCACTACCCGTATTCTGGCCAGTCCGCAAGATATTAATAGCGGGCAATTACAGCTGAGTGTTATTGCCGGACGGGTTCATGCTATTCGTTATAATCTGGATGATTCTGCTTCCAAACATGTTGGTCGTATTCGCCATATTCAGAATGAATTTCCGGTCAGGGCTGGTGATATTCTGAATTTACGTGCATTGGAGCAAGGGCTTGAAAACCTTCGCCGGGTTCCGACTGCTGAAGCCGATATTCAGATTGTGCCGGCAGACGAGCCCAATCAGAGTGATATAGTAATAAGCTGGTCACAGCGTACCGTGCCAATGCGTTTAAGTTTCAATATAGACGATTCCGGCAGTCATTCAACCGGACGTTATCAGGGGGGTGTCACCCTGTCGGTAGATAATCCTCTTGGATTAAGTGATTTATTCTACATCAACTACAATCATGATCTGGGCAGCAAAGACAGCTATTTTGACAGTGATGGCAATCGTACCGGCAGTGGTACACACGGCTATGCCCTGCATTACTCAGTTCCTTTCGGTAACTGGCAGATTGCCTTCAACCGCAATCATTACCGCTATCATCAGGCAATAGCAGGTTATAACGAAAACTATGATTACAGTGGTAACAGTGACAATACCGATCTGGGTTTAACCCGTATGCTTTACCGCAACAGCCATCGCAAAATCGATGTTACCGCTAAGGTATGGAAACGCGAATCGCATAATTTTATTAACGATGCCGAAATTGAAGTTCAGCAGCGTCATACTGCAGGCTGGGCTGTCAATCTGAATCATCAGGAATATATCGGTAATGCCGTCGTCAATCTGGGGCTGGGCTACAAGCGTGGTACTGGCGCGGATAACAGTTTGCGTGCACCTGAAGAAGAATTTGGTGAAGGTACTTCACGCATGAAAATCATTACCGTAGATGCCGGTTTATTGTGGCCGTTCACGCTGGGTAATCAGCAGTTAAGCTATGACAGCTCCTTTCACGGACAGTGGAACAAAACACCATTAATCACACAGGATCAGCTTTCCATTGGCGGCCGTTACACCGTGCGTGGTTTTGATGGCGAAGTTACCTTGATGGGTGAGCGCGGCTGGTATTGGAATAATAACCTGAACTGGCAATACAAAGGCCGCCATCAGGTATATCTCGGACTTGATGTCGGCCACGTTTCCGGACCGTCAACTGAAATGCAGCTGGGAAAAACACTGGCTGGAGCAGTTATCGGCTTTAAAGGACAAATCAAAGCCGGCGGACAATGGTATTACGACATCTTTGCCGGTAAACCAATATACAAACCGCAATACTTCCGTACGGACAGAACCAATGTAGGCTTCAGTCTTAATTATTCAATGTAAATTGTTAAAGAAACAAAAAATGGCTATGAATTAAAGATATAAAGCCAGATTTAAGAGGATCAATCATGAATAAAAACCGTTATAAAATCATATTCAATAAAAAAAGAGGCATGCTGGTAGCCGTAGCAGAAAACACCACTCGCGAAGGTAAAAGCACAGCCGACCGCAGCAGCAGTAACAGCATTACCGGCAGCCTGCTGGCTAAACTGCCATTAATCACCGGCTCTATCCTGTTAGGACTGGGCTTATGCGTACTGACCGGTAACGGAGCCATAGCGGCCGACATTCACGCAGATACATCTGCACCTAAGAATCAGCAGCCCACCATATTACAAACTGCCAATGGTGTACCACAGATAAATATTCAGACTCCAAGTAAAGGCGGCGTGTCCGTCAATCAGTACCGGCAGCTGGATGTAAATCAAAAAGGTGCTATTCTCAACAATAGCCGAAAAAGCATTCAGACACAGCAGGCCGGCTGGGTACAGGGCAATCCCTGGCTGGCCAGAGGCGAAGCCAGAGTCATCGTTAACCAGATTAATAGCAGCAACCCCAGCCGGATTAACGGCTACATCGAAGTAGCCGGTAAACGTGCCGAAGTTATCATGGCAAACCCCGCCGGAATCAATGTTAACGGAGGCGGCTTTATTAATGCTGCCGGTGTAACACTGACTACCGGCAAACCCATACTCAATAATGGTAGTCTGGATGGTTTTCAGGTACGTGAAGGCAATATCAGCATCAACGGACAGGGGCTGGATAGCCGGGGTAGTGATTACACCAATATCCTGACCAAAGCTGCTCAAATCAATGCCGGCATCTGGGCAAATAATCTCAATATTATTGCCGGCAGCAACGATATTACTTCGCAGGGAGCAATTACGCCCAGCTATCCGGCTGAGAACTCAGCCCAGAACCGGGTAGCCATAGACAGTAGCAAACTGGCCGGTATGTACGCAGGTAAAATCACACTCGTCAGCAACGACAAAGGTGTCGGCATTAATAATGCCGGTCAGATATTTGCCGGGGCAGGTGGCGTACAGATTAGTGCCGATGGCAAACTGAGTAACAGCGGCAGCATCGTTGCTGCTGATAAGAGCAGTGTCGGCTCAGACAGTGCTGCAGCCGCCATCAAAGCTGACAGTATCAGCAACAGCGGTACTGTCTCCAGCCTGGGTAAACTGCAATTACAGAGCCGGCAGCTGGACAACAGTGGTTTAATTACCAGTGCTGACGAACTGAATATCCGTAACCGGCAACAACTGGATAATCAGGGAGAAATCAACGGTGGCCGTCTGGACATCATCAGTGACAGCCTTCATAACCGTAACGGCAAAATTATCCAGAGCGGTTTGCAGGCGTTGAGTCTGGAAACAGATAAACTAAGCAATGAAAACAACGGTCTGATTGGCTATGCACCAGCAGAAAGCAGCACGGAACCAGCCCATGACAAACCGGTTGACACCGGAGAGCCGTCAGACAGCAATACCGGCAATACCAATCCGCCAAGCAGTGCAACAGCAACAGGTCAGACCAAACCTGCGCTCAGCCAGCCTAAACAGTTTGCAGCCGGACAAATCATCAGCCGGCAGGAAATTATCAATGATAACGGGCAGATTACAGGTAACGGCGGCATCGATCTTAATGCTCATAACGGATTGAGTAACCATGCTAATCTGCATCTGAATCACCTTCAGGTAAGCGGAGATTTGCTGGATAATACTCAGGGCAAACTGATTGTCAGACAGGCACAAATCAAAACTGACCGGCTGGATAACCGGCAGGGTGAAATCAGCGGCAGCGAGCAGTTACAGTACGCAGGAAAAGCACTGGATAACCGCCATGGTCGTATCCAGTCAGCCGGACAGATAGAAATTAACAGCGCAGAAACAAATAACAGCAATAGCGGCGTAATAGCAGCCCAGAACAAATTGCAGCTTAATAGCAGCAGCTACATTGATAACAGCAATGCCGGGCAGTTGTGGAGCGGCGGTCAGACAGAGCTGGAAACAGACAGTCTGAACAACAGCAGCGGAGCGATAGACAGTAACAGCCTGAGGATAGATGCAGCAAATCTGAATAACCGGCAGGGTGCTGTCCGCAGCATAGCTGATCAGCAACTGAAGATACAAAATCAGGCAGATAATCGTGACGGACAAATTGGCAGTAATGGTCAGCTGACTATTTATGCTAAAAGCATAGAAAACAGCAATGGTAAAATCAGTGCCGGTAAACAGGCAGATATATACAGTAGCGAATTAAACAATCAGCAGGGTTCAATAGATGCAGAAGCCATCCGGATTAGCAGTAATAATCTGAATAACAGACAAGGCGCTATACGTGCCAATGAAAAAATCGATGCCGTAATTAACCAGTCTCTCGTTAATCAGCAAGGGCAGATAAGCGCTCTTAAAGACATATCAATTAGCGGTAACGGTACTGATAACAGTAGCAATAATCTCCATGTAGATAATAGCGATAATGGCCGGATTATTGCCGGACAGAATCTCAGTTTGCATGCAAAAAATCTCAACAACCAAAGTACTATTGCTGCCGGGAATGATGCAGATATTGCACTGATTGATGATTTCAGCATTGATACAGATCTGAGTGCCGGTCATAACCTGAGTATCAGCAGTCAGGGAAATATCAGTAATAGCCATACCGTAACCGGCGGCAATAGCGTAATTATCAAAGCGGCGAACATCAGTAACCAGACCAATGGGATTATTCAGAGCAACAGCCATACCGAACTGAACGCAGCTGACAGCATTACTAATCGCGGCCTGCTCAATAGTAACGGTACTACACTGATACAGTCGGGCAGCAGCATCAACAACATCGGTACCGGCCGTATTTATGGTAATCATGTGGCTATCGGTACTCATAACTTGTTTAATCAGGAAGAAAACACCGGTACCGAAACCAAAGCGGCAGTGGTAGCAGCCAGAAACCGTCTGGATATTGGTGCTTCCAATATCATAAATCAAGAGCATGCTCTGTTATCCAGCGAAGGTGATATTGCTATCGGAGGCATTCTGAATGAGCAGCATCAGGCCAGCGGTATGGCAGAAAGCCTCACTAACAGCAGTGCACGGATAGAAGCGCAGGGTAATGGCAATATTGCAGTTAAACAATTAAAAAATCAAAATAACCATTTTAGCGTAGAAGAATATCTGGAGAGCAGTAACCAAATTCATCAGTATCAGGAGAAAGGTAACCCTGAAATCTGGATAGATGGTGTAGACGGTAAATATAAAAAAGAAAGAAAAAAAATCAGTTTTACCTTTAATGATAAAAGCAAGAAAGTATGGAAAAAATATTCAGTATCAAAACTGCACTGGTGGGATTTCAAGCGTGATATTTATAAGCAAAAAGTAACTGAAACTCAGCCCGGAGAAATTATTATAGGCGGAGATTTAACCGTCAGTGGTGAACACTGGCTTAATGACAACAGCCATATTATCGTTGGTGGCACCTTGCAGAGTACAGATAATCTGAATCTGGAGAACAAAGAAACCAAAGGCCGGCAGCGAGTAGAAGAGCATGGAAAAGAGGGTGGCTATAAATATGTGAATAAAAAACTGTCAAAGGGAAAAATTAAAACGAATGGAGAAACCTCGTATAACAAAACTATCATCAGCAGCCACGAATTTGAGACTCCGGTTAGTGTAGTGCAGCAACACACCAGCACAGGAACCAATCAGGCACATGCAGAGCAGGTTCAAAACAATAACCAGCTACAGCAGCAAGATAAAGCACAGACACAGTTAAACAGTCATAACCAGAACATACAGACCCTCAGTGATTACACTACCAAACTGCCTAACAACAGCCTTTATCATATCAGTCCGGACAATAGCGGCTATCTGGTAGAAACCGATCCGGCCTTTACCAACATGAGAAAATGGATGGGCAGTGATTATATGCTCAGCGCTCTGGGGCAGAATCCCGAGAATATGCAAAAACGGCTTGGTGACGGCTACTATGAACAGCGGCTGATTAACGAGCAGATAGCTAAACTGACCGGTTACCGTTATCTCGAAGGTTACAGCAATAATGAAGAGCAATATAAAGCACTGATGAATGCCGGTATCGCATATGCACAGAAATTTAACCTGACACCGGGAATAGACCTGAGCCCTGAGCAAATGGCACAACTGACTAGTAACATCGTGTGGATGGTCAGCCAGACCGTCACTCTGGCAGATGGCAGCCAGCAGACAGTACTTGTACCCAAAGTGTACCTGATGGTTCACAGCGGAGATGTCAATGACAACGGCAGTCTCATCAGTGCCCGCAATATTAACCTGCAAAATAGCGGTAATATAAATAATCAGGGCACCATAGCCGGTCAGAATATTACCAGTATCGGTGCACAGAATATCAGCAACAGCGGTACTATCAGTGGCAGTAAAGTTGGTCTCACTGCCAAAGAGAACATCGACTTTAATGGCGGAGTGGCCACAGGTAAAGATCTGCTTAGTCTGAAAGCCGATAAAATCAACCTCAGCAGCACTACCGTCAGCTATGGAGATGAACATAATGGCGGCACCATTATTGACCGCACCGCAGGATTATATGTCACTGGTGAAAAAGACAGTATTCTTAGTGTGGCCGGTATACACGGTATTACCAGTCACGGTGCCGGCATTACCAATACAGCTGAGAATGGCATTACTCAGCTTAGCTCCGGAGAGGGCACTATCGATCTTAATACAGTGACCACTGCAACCAATATGGCCTCAGGCAGCCGCAGCGATAAAAATCACTGGATAAACCGTTATCAGAATGAAACCGGTACCAGCATCAATGCCATCGGCGACATTAACATACTTTCCGGAGAGCAACTCAATATCAGGCAGGGTGATATCAACAGCCTTCAGGGTAATATCAACCTTTATGGTAAAAACGGCGTTAATATCAGCGAAGGACGCCAGCAAACCGAGATGGATCATTCTACATATATTAAATCCAGCGGTCTGTTGTCGAAAAAAACCAGTCTTGATCAGTATCAGGCCGACCATGATGAAGCTGTATCCAGTAATATTACCGGAGCTTTAATCAACATCAGCAGCGATAAAGACATTAATATCCGTGGTAGCAACGTCATCTCTGATTTCGGTACCATTATGCAGGCAGGTAACGATATCAGCATCAGCGCCGCAGAAAATCATTATGCTGATCGTCAGTATCACAAAGATACTAAATCCGGTCTGATGGGCAGCGGCGGTATCGGCTTCACTATCGGTAAACAGAAAGAAACTGACGATACCACCAGTAAATCTCTTGTTCACAGCGGCAGCAGCATCGGCAGCCTGTACGGAGATACCGTTATCATTGCAGATAATCACTACAACCAGACCGGCAGCAGCGTGAGCACACCTGCAGGCAATGTAACCATAGCGGCTAAAGATATAAATATTGCAGCTGCGCAAGATAAACATAACCGAGACAATATTCATACTTTTGAAAAGAGCGGACTCACCGTTGCTGTCAACGTACCTGTGGTGAATGCCATCCAGACTGCGAATACTGCCATTAACCGCGTAGGTAAAAGTAAAAATGACCGCGTCAATGCCATGGCTGCCTTCAATGCCGGTATGGATACCTACAAAGCAGGCGAAGCTTTGAATAAACTTGGCAGCGATCAATCAGCAGACCAAAATGTCAGTGTCAGCATAACCATCGGTCAGCAGAAGAGTCGAAGTGAAAATCACACAAAAGATACCGTGGCCTCTGCCAGTCAGATTAATGCCGGCGGAACAGTCAATTTACTGGCAACGGGCGCAGGCAAAGACTCTAATATCAACATCATCGGATCAGATGTGGCAGGCAGCAAAGGCACCCATTTACAGGCAGATAACGAAATTAACCTGCTTGCAGCCGAACAAAGCCACAGCGAGCGCAGCAGTAATAAATCCAGCGGTTGGAATGCCGGAGTGGCTATCAGCTATGGCTCTGGTGGCACATCTCTGGGTGTTACAGCCGGGGGCAATCTGGGTAAAGGCCATGGTAACGGAGACGAAACCAGCTACCGGAACAGCCATGTTGGCAGTAGTAGCGGCAGTACCAGCCTCAGCAGTGGCGGTGCTACCAACATCATAGGTGCACAGGTAATCGGTAAAGGCGTGAGTATAGATGCAGCCGAGCTGAACATAGCCAGCCTGCAGGACAAAGCAAAATATGACAGTAAACAGGAGAATATCAGCGGACAGGTCACTGTAGGCTACGGTGCATCGGGATCCGCCAGCTACAGCAAGAGCAAAATCAAAGCCGATTATGCCGGAGTAACCGAACAAAGCGGCATCATAGCCGGAGATGACGGCTATCAGATTAAAATCAAAGGCAATACAGATCTGAAAGGAGCCATCATCACCTCTGCCAGTGCCGCAGAAGCAGCAGGTAAAAACAGCCTGGTTACCGGCAGTCTTACCAGCAGTGACATCAAAAATCACAGCGATTACAGTGGTAGCAGTATTGGAATAGGTGCCAGTGGTAACTATCACGGAGGCTGGGATAATTCCAGCATAAACAACCAAACAGGCGAGAGTGTCAGCAACGTCAAAGGAACGGTTGGCTATGGTAGTGACAGTGGTCATACCAGTAGTATTACCCACAGTGGTATTAATACCGGCAATATCATCATCACTGATGAAGTAGTGCAGCAGCAGAAAACCGGCAAAACCGTAGCAGAAACCATAGCAGCCATCCATACTGATATCAGCAGCGAAGATTATGCTGATAAGGCCGGATATCTGCATAATAACTTTGATAAAGACAAGGTACAGAAAGAGCTGGATTTACAGCGTGAAATCAGTCAGGAATTCAGCGATAACATGCAGACAGCCTCTGCCATAATAAACAGTAAAAAAGATGCCCTTAAAGAAAAACTAAAAAATACAGCACTGAGTCCGGAAGAACGTGAAAAATATGAAAAAGAACTGTCGCAGTGGAATGCAGGCGGATTACTGTTAAATGCGATAGGAGCAGGCCTGTCCGCCCCGACTAACAGCATAGGAGGGATAGTGGCGGCCACAGCCAGCCCGATAGTTTCATATCAGATAGGGCAGTACTTTAAAGGAAAAGATGCAGAAGGCAGCACTGCGCATCTGGTGGCGCACGCAGTAGTAGGAGCAGCAGTAGCGGCAGCAGGAGGAAATAATGCACTGGCTGGCGGACTGGCTGCGGCAGGAACAGAAGCTCTGGCGCCGGTAGTATCGAAATGGCTGTATGGCAAGGAATCAAAAGATTTAACTGCAGATGAAAAAGCCACGGTTTCATCAATCATAGGGCTGGCCGGAGCAGCAACAGGAGCGGCAGTAGGCAGCAGTATGGCTGATGTGGCACAGGGGAATCAGGCTGGGCATACGGCGGTTGATAATAATGCACTTCGTAACAGTAAGGGGGAAAGTAAACTTAACACTCAGGAAAAAATATTAAATGAAAAACTGAAAAAAGCAGGTGTACAAAGTGCGGATGATTATCAAAGAAAATATGATGCATGCAAAACAGATCAGTGCAGGATTCAGGTTGAAAAAGAATATTTAAAGGCCTCTGATGAAGCAAATAAAATCATATTGAATTTGTATATGACAGGACAAATAACAGAAGAAGAATCCAAAATATTATTGACAAGCTATGCTAATAAAATGATGAGGGGGGCTGGAGAAAGTCAGCGTAGGTTTGGTTCACGCATATTTGATTTAAATGCAAATGAATGGATACCAGCGAGCGTAATTGGCAATGCAGATTTCAACCAAATTACAATGTTAAATCTAGTCAAAAAAATGAAACGCTCTGGAGCTTCTGACGAACAGATAGCCATAAGAGTATTCCAATATCAAATTGCTGGGAGCTACATAGGGTCAGTTAGTATAATGCAACAGCAAGTTGATACATTACTCAACTCAGGAGTTAGTGTTGAAACAGTTATACGTGCACTGAGTATGAAAAAAGGAAGGAGACTAACCAATGACGAAATAGGTTTGATAAAAAATAGATATTCTGTAATGATGCAAAAGCAGGGTTCTAAAGCAAAAGCCGGAAAGGGGACGAGTGCTGTAGATGATGTTGCTACAATAACCTCTAAAGATAAACTTTCAGGACCAACAGCGAATTGGAACAATTACACCCATGCAGAGGCTGTAATTAAAACAGGAAACTCTGGGAAGCTAGCAAATGCAGATAAAGCAGTAATTGATCCGAATAAAGTTACTTCTTATGCATTAAATACCGAGCATCCCGTAGGGGGAAACAAAGCAAAAGTTTTTGAGTCAGCTTTAGGATATAACCAATCAAACGCAAATGATCTAATATCAAAAATACAATCGGGAGCAAAAACAAATACAGCCATTCTAGGTAAAGCAGATAATCATGGTCAAAGAATTACTATTGATATGCCAATTACTGGACCGAATGGGAAAACAGCAACTGTTCGAACTGGTTGGATATATGATCCTGGATCATCAATACCTAGATTAACAACACTCTATGTAAAGTGAAGATATTATGAAATATTCCCTTTTTGATACAGTAAGTTTAACTGAAGATATTCCTGAGTATAATCTGAAATCAGGAATGATAGGTGCAATTATAGATGTTTATACTAAACCCGATGAATCATATGAAGTCGAGTTCTGTGATGAGAACGGTAGAACAATAGAGATACTAGCCTTATCACCAGATAAATTATCCAAGGTAAGCTAAAGCAATCCCCACCTAACCCGTGGGGATTTTGTTTTACCTCTTAGCTCAGCCCCTCAATCCTGATAATCAACAGCCTCGGCTGTACATCAATGATGACTGGCTGACTGGTGGTAAAGCAGGAAAGGGAATGAATGGTAATTCTCTGGAATGGAATTCTTGGCAAAACTACATAAGAATGATTCCTACCTAACTATTAGAGATTCTAATTATTATCTTTTAGACTTATATAACAAGTTGAATAAATAATTTACCCTACTTTATTGTTATGGTTATGAGCATACCAGCATAAAATCTGAGCTCCTCCAATCAATGACCATTCATGGT
>NZ_JACFSG010000021.1:0-291 GCF_016100575.1 Snodgrassella sp. M0351
GTGGATACGCTGCTGCTGGTATCTTGCAGACCTTTGTCCAGAGCCTGCAGGCTGTTAGCTGTAGAAGTAGTCAGTGTGTCCAGACGGCCGCTAATGCTCTGTATACTGCCTGAAGTACTGGATGACAGCTTGGTCAGTTCATCGCTGGTGCTGTTCAGGCTGGTTGTCAGATTGTTCAGGTCTGTTTTTGTTGCTGTGGACAGTGAACCTAAATCTAAATTGGTTTTATTCAGGTTTTCGGTCAGTTTGTTGACACTGTTAGCAGTACCGGTTGACAAACTGTACATCTGC
>NZ_JACFSG010000022.1:0-287 GCF_016100575.1 Snodgrassella sp. M0351
ATTGGTCAGATCACCGGCACGGCTTACAACAGTAGACAGTGAGCTGAAGCTGGTAGCAGAAGAGGTGGATAACTGATAGAGCTGATCGGCATTGACTGCATCAGTAGAACCGTTTTCCAGCTGACCGGCAGCCACATTGGTAATTTTCTGCGCCTGACTGGTGCCATGGCTGGCATCGTAAAAGCCGCCGTTACCATTGACATTCTTTTTCCATTGCAGCGCATCAGACTGTAAAGCAGCGATATTGCTGTTTGCTGTACTGATATTACCATTGATATTGGTCAGAT
>NZ_JACFSG010000003.1:0-107576 GCF_016100575.1 Snodgrassella sp. M0351
AAGAAGGCGAACTATACGCCTCCACAAATCCCCTGTCAACTCCTGCCTGCATTTATTTTTAACTTTCTTCTCATTCAACTGTTTTATCTGTGTTTATTTTTGGTGCCTTTGACTCAGTCTTTGCGGTTTTATTTGACTCCACTATCTGCCGATTGGGATGTTGACTTGTTTATACCCTCTATTCCTTCTACTTGTGACTAGATGACTGTACTATTTATCCGGGTCTTTTTTGAGTTTAGCATTTTCATAGTATTCTTTTTTAAATCTCAACAATGCTATTTGCTTTTTTAATGTTTCCATGGTTTCGAGCAGTTTTTGCTCTTGCTGGCTAATTATATTCAGCCGCTGATCCAGCGTTTTGTCTCCTTGCAAACAGAGCTCTACATAGTGTTGAACATCTTTTATAGACATATTGGCATTGCGTAAACACTCGATTAATTTTGCCCATTGTAAATCTGCATCTGAAAAAAATCTTTTGTCATGCTGATCTCTCTGTAAGAATGGGAATAGATTAAGGGAATCGTAATAGCGCAGAGTATGTGCTGATAATCCAAGAATTTGGGCCGCTTCGGTTACAGAATATTTAGGTTTGAGGCTTAACTGTCCATTATTGGCTATTGATAAAATACAATCCTGTAAATCCACCATTTTTCACCTCTTTAGTTTTATAAATCAACAAAATATAACAGTTAGTAAAGACGGGATATTAAGCTTGACTTCGAGTTACTCTAATTATTACATTTAATGTCTATTAAATGAATAAAATCTGAAAGAATGGGAATATGAACCTAAATAATATTAGAAATTTTTGTATTATTGCTCATATTGATCATGGTAAATCTACGCTGGCTGACAGGTTAATTGAAATGACAAAAACGGTCAGCGAAAGAGAAATGAAAGAGCAATTATTAGATAATATGGAGCTTGAAAGAGAGCGCGGTATTACTATTAAGCTCCAGACTGTGCGTATGTACTATCAAGCCGAAGATCAAGCTGAGTATGAACTTAATTTGATTGATACGCCCGGTCATACTGACTTTGCCTATGAAGTTTCCCGCAGTTTAGCCGCTTGTGAAGGGGCATTATTGGTGGTTGATGCCACACAGGGAGTGCAGGCTCAGACTATTGCTAATTTAAAATTAGCGCAGGAACAGAATTTAACGATTATTCCGGTTATCAATAAAATTGATATGCCAAATGCTGATGTAGAACGTGTTACCAAAGAGCTCGAAGAGCTGGATGGGATTAATCTGGACAATATTATATTGGCTTCGGCAAGAACAGGGGCCGGAGTCGATAATATTCTGAATGCTATTGTTAAAGAAATACCGGCACCTAGTGGTGAGCAGGATCGTCCTCTTCAGGCTTTAATTTTTGATTCGCATTACGATATGTATCGTGGTGTAGTTCTGCATGTCCGTATCTTCAATGGTTCGGTGACTACTGGTCAGAAAATTAAAATGATCAAAAGTGAACTGGAGTTTGAAGCATTACAGATTGGTGTATTTTTGCCTGAAATGAGGTCTGTTGAAACGCTTGTTGCGGGCGAGGTAGGCTATATTTCTACTAATATAAAGGTGGTGTCCAATGTGAAAGTTGGTGATACATTAATTGATATTAATGCACCAGACACTCCGCCTGTACCCGGATATAAAGATGTTAAACCCATGGTATATGCAGGCTTGTTTCCTATTAAAAATGAGGAACAGGAAAAGCTGCGCGATGCGATAGAAAAACTGGCTCTGAATGATTCGGCCTTTGTTTATCAACAGGAAAATTCTCTGGCACTTGGCAGTGGCTTTCGATGTGGCTTTTTAGGCATTTTGCACATGGAAATTATTCAGGAAAGACTAGAACGGGAGCATGGTATTGAAATTATTTCTACGTTTCCTAGTGTTGAGTACCGGGTAACGCTTACGAATGGCCAGGTAATAACGGTAAATAATCCGACATTGTTACCGAGTTTTGAAAAAATAGCTTCCATTGAAGAACCTTTTATCGAGTCAGCCATTATTATTCCTGTGGAAAATATTGGCGAAATTATGAATCTGTGCCAGGAAAAGCGAGGTATATTCGTTGATATGACCTACCTCAATAACAAAATGGCGGAACTATTTTTTAAACTGCCGATTTCTGAAATTGCCTATACTTTTTTCAATTCATTAAAATCCATCACGCATGGTTATGCTTCAGTTGATTACCGCGACAGATGTTATATTGCATCTGATCTAGTGAAAATGGATATCTGGCTGAATGATGAAATAGTAGATGCATTTTCATTTATTTTACCGCGCAGCAGTAGTTTTGAACGCGGTAAGCAAATAGCTCTGAAAATGAAGCACGTGATTCCGCGCAAGTTATATCCCATGCCAGTTCAGTCTGTGGTTGAAAACAGAGTTATTGCGCGTGAGGATATTCCGCCCTTACGCAAAAGCGTAACCGGAAAAGGATATTCCGGCTCTCTATCCAAAAAGAGAAAAATTGCTAAAAATATAAAAGATAATAAAGTCAGACAACGTAAGTTTGGCGGTGTAGATATTCCTCAAGCTGCATTCCATGCGGTGCTGGATATTAGCTGATAAGTATTTATCTCTGTCAATTTAAAGCTAAGAGGGTATGCTTTTTCTATACCCTCTTAATTTTTCTACAGCTATTAAAATAATACTTTGAGTATTAACTGTTTTAGCTTACATTTTTTGTACCTGAATTTCATTTAGATAGATATCCTTTTCAGGTAAAGGTTATATACGACAAAATTATCAATGGTTATATACCAGATAGATATAGCTTATAAAATAAGAACATCACTGGCAATCTGTTATCTTTATTAGGAATTATTGACAACTAAAAACAAAATAAATTGTCATGAATTAATCAAATAGAGTTCATTGAATATCGTAGTACAACTTTTAATATATCCTCTCGTTCCAGTTAGAAATCTATTTTCTAACGAGATCAAAATAAATTCTCATAATGCAATAAAAAACTCTGCTCGATAATTTAACTGAGTTAATTATTTAATCAACTGTTCGTCATTAAGATAGTTTTAAGAAGTAGAGCAATCTTTTCCATTGTGGTCACGCATCAGCTCAAAATCATGGCCCAGTGCAAAATTTGTTGCACTAAAGGCCTACTATTTTATTAACACACTCCATAATATTGTTTTTTTTATAAAAAGAATTGTTATTTTATACATTATAAATGATAATGATTATTATTACTTTAATAAGGTACTCATTTAATGAAACCGTGTAATAACAGTCCTGCTTCTCGACTTTGGCAACTCA
This sequence comes from Snodgrassella sp. M0351, assembly GCF_016100575.1. Taxonomy (NCBI): domain Bacteria; kingdom Pseudomonadati; phylum Pseudomonadota; class Betaproteobacteria; order Neisseriales; family Neisseriaceae; genus Snodgrassella; species Snodgrassella sp. M0351. Next base: position 3,288 of record NZ_JACFSG010000003.1, read on the forward strand.
CCTTTAAAAATAAAATTTTAATTATTTTATCTTGTTTATTTTCAGTTTTAAGTGTTGCTACTGCTTTTATCCCTTTTATTTCGGTTTATTATATTGTTTACGAAATAATAATGAGTTTAGCCGATAAGCACGTATTAAATAACGGCCTTATTATTCATTATGGTTGGCTGGCTTTTATTGCGGCTGCATTGTCGCTATTTTTTAATTTCCTTGCACTCTGCTTCTCGCATATTGCTGCGTTTAAAACGCTTTACTATTTGAAATATAATTTCGTTCGGTATTTATCATATTTACCATTAGGATTTTATACTGAACATTCGAGTGGAGAGTTACGAAAAATCGTTGATGATGATATTGAAAAGATAGAAATTTTTATTGCTCATCAACTCCCTGATATGGTTGGTTCGTTTGCGACTCCGATTATCATTTTAATTATTTTAGCTGTTTTTGACTGGCGTTTAGGGTTGGCAACGCTGGTACCCATTATTTTGGCTTATATTGTTTTGATAAGCGGCTACCGTCGTAAAGATATTAAAAACCATATGCAGGAGTTTCAAAATCGACTCATTGATATGAGTAATGCTTCAGTTGAATATATTCGTGGTATTGCTGTTGTAAAAGCTTTCAATCAAACTTTTTTCTCATTTAAACGCTTTTATGAGTCAATCAAAGCGTATCAAGTATTTTGCCTTAAGTTTACTGATTGTTTTAAATATCATATGGCATTTTTTCTACTGATATTAAATAACATCTATCTTTTTATTCTCCCGGTAATAATTTTCTTACTCGGTTCTGTAGATAATTATGCAAATTTTATCTTAGCTTCTATTTTTTATTTAATTTTCTCACTGGCATTACCAGCGCCTTTTTTAAAACTGATGTATGTTTCTCAAGGCCTTCAAAAAGCAGTTAAAAGCGTTGAAAATATGGATAGTGTTTTAAACGTAAAACCTTTAGCTGAACCCGAATCTGGTTTAGAAGTAAATCGTTATGATATTGGTTTTAATGATGTCACTTTTGCCTACAATAAGATTCAGGGTAGTGAGGCGTCAGAGAATAATGCGCTAAGTCACATTTCGTTTACGGCAAAACAAGGAACAACTACTGCTCTGGTTGGGCTTTCCGGCAGTGGTAAAAGTACAGTCTCATTGCTTATTCCCCGCTTCTTTGATCCTGATGAAGGTTCGATAACGATTGGTGGTGTAGATATTAAGCAAATGAAAAGTGAGTATTTATTGTCGTTAGTGAGTTTTGTGTTTCAGGATGTTTTTCTCTTTAAACAAACTATTTTAGATAATATTAAAATCGGCAAACCCGATGCCCGGTTAGATGAAGTTATTGCCGCCTCTAAAGCTGCACAATGTCACGAATTTATTGAAAAGCTGCCAGACAGCTATCAGTCGGTAATAGGTACTAAAGGACTGCATCTTTCAGGCGGTGAAATGCAACGTTTAGCAATCGCCCGCGCATTATTAAAAAACTCACCTATTTTAATTCTTGATGAAGCCACTTCTTTTGCTGATCCTGAAAATGAATACAAAATTCAGCTTGCCTTGAAAGTTTTGATGCAGGGTAAAACCGTTATTATGATTGCTCATCGTTTATCAACAATAAAAGATGCAAATCAAATTGTGGTATTAGATAAAGGTCGAATTGTTGAAAAAGGAACGCATGAGCAGCTAATTGATAAGCATCATACCTATTACAAAATGTGGCAATACTATAAGCAAACATTAAATTGGCAAATGTATCAGTCTGGTCAAGATGATGAGGTGGCATATGTTTAAAAAATTATTGATGTTGTCTGATGCAGAGAATAAAAATCTTAATCAAGCTATTATCGCCTGTATCATCTCTAATTTGACATTAATGTTACCGTTTGTCATTTTATTACAGATAATTATCCTGCTAATTAAGCCATTAACTGACCAAATTCCTGTAAATATAAATTACTTATGGATTATGGCGGGAGCAGGCGTAGTTTCAGCCTTATTATTCTTATTTTGTTATAAAAGAGAATATGAAAAAACTTATGCTAATGCTGTTAGTCAGGCAGCCAATACCCGAATTGAAGTTGCTGAAAAAATCCGCAAACTACCGCTTAGTTTTTTCAACCGAAAAGATCTTTCTGAACTTACGGCTAATATTATGGGTGATTGTGCCGTTATTGAGAACATGCTTAGCCATGTGATACCCCAATTAATCGGTTATTCAATCAGCAGCCTGATAACTTGTTGTTTATTGGCATTTTATGATTGGCGGATGGCTGGTGCTATTTTTTGTACTCTGCCGATTTCTATTATTATTGTTGTTATTGGTAAAAGACTTGAACAAAAATTTGGTGAAAAACATGTTCAGGCTAAATTAATTGTTTCCGACGAAATTCAGGAATATCTGGATGGTATTAAAATTATCAAAGGTTACGGAATAAGTGGTAAAAAATTCCAACGCCTGGATAAAGCCCTTAAAAAAATGATGTGGGCATCAATTAAGTTTGAAGGAATAGGAGGAATTATTGTCACTTTGTCTACCATGACACTACAAGTCGGTTTAGGCATAGTGGTTTTACTCGGTGTTTCACTGATGGTTTCTGGCAGCTTAAATCCAATTACTTTTATTGCCTTTGTTATTATCAGTTCACGAATTTATAGCCCTCTGATTTCTATTTTGACATTATTACCCGAGCTGTTTTATATGCTTGTTTCCATCGATAGAATGAGAAGTTTACAATCTGAGTCTATTATGGAAGGAAAAGAAGATGTGACTTTTGCTAATCATACTATCAATATTGATCATGTTAATTTTTCCTACAATCAAATAAACGTTATTAATAATTTAAGCTGCACTATTCCAGAAGGAAAAATGACAGCATTAGTTGGACCATCAGGTAGTGGTAAAAGTACTTTATTGCAATTGATTGCACGCTTTTGGGATGTAAATTCGGGGAGGATTACCATTGGTAATCTCGATATTAAGCAAATTGACCCTGAAACCTTGATGCATTCAATGGCTTTTGTTTTCCAACAGGTGGTATTGTTTGATGATACGATTATGAACAATATTCGCATCGGAAGGCATAATGCATCTGATGAAGAAGTCAAACTTGCCGCTAAAATAGCCAGATGTGATGAACTAATTGCCCGATTACCTGATGGCTGGAATACCTTAATAGGTGAAAACGGCAGTAAATTATCGGGCGGTGAAAGGCAACGAATCTCAATTGCCAGAGCATTATTAAAAAATGCTCCTATTATTTTGCTTGATGAGGCTACCGCCTCATTGGATCCTGAAAATGAGATTTATATTCAGGAGGCAATCGCCAGTCTGGTCAAAGACAGGACTGTAATCGTTATTGCTCATCGTTTAAAAACGATTATTGGTGCGGATAATATTATTGTTCTGGATAAAGGCTCAATTGCGGAACAAGGTAATTACCAAGACTTGATGAACAATAATGGTTTATTTACTAAGCTTTATAGTTTTCAAAAACAAGCATTATCTGTTAATTATTGATTAATTATTTTTCTCATAATTATCGGTATATGTTATAGCGACATAACTGATAAGAAACAGGCGCAGGTTGCAGTCATTCATTTAACGGGGAAATACCATGTTTTATTTATCTGATGCTGAGCTGGATAAACTATTACTCGATGATATCGCTTATGGTGATTTAACCACCCGTGCTTTAGGTTTTGGCCGGCAGGCTGGAAAAATGACATTCTGTCGCCAGAAAGCTGGCAGGGTTAGTGGTGTGGCCATTGCAGCCAGGCTGTTGCAGAAGCTTGGGCTGGAAGTAGTGATACAAGAACAAGATGGTACTGATGTTAATACTGAAACCGTGCTGTTAACCGCTTTTGGTCAAGCTGAAAATCTGCATCAGGGCTGGAAGGTGGCACAGAATGTACTGGAATGGTGCAGTGGTGTAGCACAATATATGGCGCAAATGCTGGCAAGCGCACATGAGATTAATCCGCTGGTACAAATTTCCTGCACGCGTAAGAGTATTCCCGGTACGAAATCTCTGGCTATTGCGGCTGTAATAGATGGCGGAGGAATATTACATCGTGCCGGCACAGCTGAGTCTGTTTTGCTGTTTGCCAATCACCGCCATTTTTATGCACAGCCGGATGATTGGGCTGCTATGGTAACGCGTTTAAAGTATGCTGCGCCGGAAAAGAAAATTATTGTCGAAGCAGATAATATCGAAGAGGCTTTCGCAGCACTGGCAGCACAGGCAGATATTGTACAGCTGGATAAATTTACGCCGGAAGAATTTGCAATGGTGTTAGCAAAACAGCAAATATTAGCGCCAATGAGTTTATTGTCTGCTGCCGGTGGCGTTACTTTATTAAATATAGCGGAATATGTTCGTGCGGGAGCGCAATTACTGGTTACCTCTGCGCCCTATTATGCCCCGCCGGCAGATATTAAAGTGAAATTGAAACCTGTTTAATGCTGATTTGTGTTTTAAATGATTAGCTGATGGTTTACTGCATAGTATTGGCGACGACATTAACTATGGTTGATGGAATAGTTATAAACAATAGTGCATCAACCATAGTTAATTGTAAGTAACTAATTATCTGCTTTACTTATCCAGACCCTGCTGCACCATATGCGCCGCTCTGATTACTGCTCTGGCTTTATTTTGAGTTTCCTGCCATTCCAGCTCTTCATCTGAATCAAAGACGATACCGCCACCACTTTGTACATATAGTGTATTGTTTCTGACAACACCAGTACGAATAGCGATACATAAATCCATATCTCCGGAAAAACTCAAATAACCGGCTGCTCCGCCATAAACACCGCGTTTGTTTGGCTCCAGTTCTTCGATGATTTCCAGAGCACGCACTTTTGGTGCGCCTGAAAGCGTACCAGCCGGAAAGGTGGAAGCCAGTACATCCAGATTCGATGTTCCATCCTGTAATTCACCTTCAACATTGGATACCAGATGCATTACATGAGAATAGCGTTCGATAATCATTTTATCGGTAACTTTTACCTGACCGATTTTACTAATGCGTCCGACATCATTGCGTCCAAGATCAATTAACATGACATGCTCGGCCACTTCTTTGGGATCATTTATCAGATCCTGTGCCAGTGCCTGATCTTCGTCTGGTGTTCTGCCCCGAGGACGCGTTCCGGCAATAGGACGTACGGTAACGCTGCTTTGTTCACGTCTTACCAGAATTTCCGGAGAAGACCCCACCACATAGAAGTCGTCAAAATGATAATAAAATAAATAAGGGGAAGGATTTAAAGTACGCAGAGCACGGTACAGACTCAATGGATTATCGTAAAAAGGCATGCTCAGACGCTGACTGGGGACAACCTGCATACAATCGCCATTGAGAATGTACTCTTTCACCCGTTTAACATAATTTTTATATTGCTCTTCGCCAGTTTCTTCCACTGGCTCAGTTAATTCACTGCCAAGTGACAATGGCAACTGCACACTCTGACGCAGCGCGGTGCGTAACTCTTCTAAACGTGCTCTGGCCTGCTGATAACCATCTTTTTTACTGGTATCGGCATAAACAATCAGATAAATTTTGCCTGATAAATTATCCACAACCGCCAGCTCTAAGGAAAGCAGCAGAAAAATATCGGGCACGCCAATCGGATTAGGTTTGTCTGCCTGCTTCAGCCGGTGGGCTATCTGTTCAAAGTGATAAATGGTTTCATATCCGAAATAACCTACCAATCCGCCTGTAAATCTTGGCAGGTCAGGAATATCAGGAGTTTTATATCTGTTCTGAAATGTTTTAATGAATTCCAGCGGGTTACCCTGATGCGTTTCTATTAGCTGATTTTTCTGGTATACCCTTGTGTTTTGTCCGGATATTTTAATATAGGTATCACAGGGCAAACCGATAAAAGAATATCGACCAAAACGCTCACCATTTACTACCGACTCCAGCAAATAGCTGAATGGTTTATTTGCCAGTTTCAGATAAAGTGACAATGGTGTATCCATATCTGCCAGCACTTCCTGTACTAATGGAATATGAGTATAGCCGGCAGTCATTTGTTGCTGATATTCAGCTAAAGTGATCATGATTTATGCTTGGTGTTGTTTAAAAGGTGTGGTTTCTGATTGGAAATTTTTACAAATAGTACTATTTTCCCTTTCAACATCATAACTTAAATCCGCTTTAAAAGCATTTATCAGATGCATATCTGAAGTAATGGAATGGTCTCTGACTCTGCAACTCATTTCCGTATTATCAATGGTATTGCTTATTCCATAAGCAATTACCTTCTTTTTAACTATATACTATCCAGAATTTTCCAGTCGATTTTTAACTCATATAAGCTAATAAAAAAGCTGCTTAGTGTAGCTAAGCAGCTTTTTAAAACAGACCCGTTTAGTCTTCGGCAGGCATTTCACCATCAGTATCATCCAACTGCCCTTCGGTATTCTGAGCAGTGATACCTACTTTATTGCGAATTTTAAGATTAATTTCGTCGGCTATTTCCTGATTATCTTTCAACCATTGACGTACATTGTCTTTACCCTGACCTATTTTGCTGCCATTGTAGCTGTACCATGCACCTGATTTTTCAACAATGCCTAGCTTAACGCCGATATCAATCAACTCACCTTCCCAGCTGATACCTTCGCCATACAAAATATCGAACTCAGCCTGTTTAAATGGCGGAGCTACTTTGTTTTTGATTACTTTAACGCGTGTTTCATTACCAATGACATCATCACCTTTTTTAATCTGGCCGATTTTACGGATATCCAGACGTACAGATGAGTAGAATTTCAGTGCATTACCACCAGTAGTGGTTTCAGGATTACCAAACATGACACCGATTTTCATACGAATCTGATTAATGAAAATAACCAGAGTATTGGTTTTTTTGATGTTACCAGTGAGTTTACGCAAAGCCTGACTCATCAGACGGGCCTGCAAGCCGACATGACTGTCACCCATTTCGCCCTCAATTTCAGCCTTGGGTACCAGAGCTGCAACCGAGTCAACAACAACCATGTCCACCCCGCCACTGCGAACCAGCATGTCACAAATTTCCAGAGCCTGTTCACCGGTGTCAGGTTGTGATACCAGTAATTCTTCAACTTTTACCCCAAGTTTACGGGCGTAAATCGGATCAAAGGCATTCTCGGCATCGATAAATGCACATACACCACCATCTTTCTGACACTGTGCTATGGCTTCCAGACACAGCGTTGTTTTACCGGAAGATTCCGGTCCGTAGATTTCTACGATACGACCACGTGGTAAACCACCTACACCCAGAGCCAGATCCAGTCCGAGTGAACCGGTAGAGATTACTTCGAGATTTTCATCGGTATGGCTGCCATCCATTTTCATGATGGAACCTTTACCAAAATTCTTTTCTATCTGCGCCAGTGCCGCAGCCAAAGCCTTGCTTTTTTCATCTGACATATTGATATGCTCGCTTGTACTGTATGATTAACTTAATAAAGTTAATTATCTCATAAGCCTATGATTAGATGTTTAGCAAAAGCTTATTTATGCTATCTATTTGAATTATACGATTTTGTTATTTGTTACTGAGTAGTGGAATGCCCGTCTGCAAAAGGTTATACAAAGCTGTAATGACTTCATTCAAATGCTAATTTACGAATTTTTATTTAATTTTAGCCAGATAGCAGTCAGGTTTATAACGGGTTGATAAAGATGATACACTATTGGTTTACATTAGTGACTATTTTGTCACAATAACCATAACATCAATGATTACCATCTGCCGTTATGGTGCTTTTCTAAAAATAATGATATTTGAACAGTCATCTATTCTATCCAATTCGTAACAGTTGTATGTATTTGCAGACAACAACTGGAGGTTGTCAAAATGAATGCTTTTGCCAGCCTGGGTTTATCTCAGGAAATTGTTTCTGCGCTAACAGAACAGGGTTATCACGAACCTACACCTATACAGTATGCGGCTATTCCGAAAGCACTGGCAGGTATGGATCTACTTGCTGCCGCACAAACAGGCACAGGAAAAACTGCAGCCTTTATGCTGCCAAGTCTGGAAAGACTGAAACGCTATGCTAATACCAGTACATCTCCGGCAATGCATCCTGTGCGTATGCTGGTACTGACACCAACTCGTGAGCTGGCTGACCAGATTGATCAGAATGTACAGGGTTATCTGAAAAATCTTTCTTTACGCCAGACTGTGCTGTTTGGCGGGATGAATATGGAGATTCAGAAACAGGATTTACGTCAGGGCTGCGAGATTGTTATTGCCACAGTAGGACGTTTGCTTGACCACGTACAACAAAAAAATATCCAGCTAAACAAAGTGGAAATTGTGGTTCTGGATGAAGCAGACCGAATGCTCGATATGGGCTTTATTGACGATATCCGCAAAATCATGCAAATGCTGCCATCACAGCGTCAGACTTTACTGTTTTCAGCAACTTTTGCACCTGCCATTCAGCGGCTCGCTCAGGATTTTATGCATAATCCGGAAAAAATTCAGGTAGCGGCACAAAATACCACTTCTGCCAATGTGGAACAGCATATTATTGCACTGGATAACGGACGCAAGCGTTCACTTCTGCAGCGGCTGATCTGTGATCTGAACATGAATCAGGTAATTGTATTCTGTAATACTAAGCAAAGTGTTGATCAGGTTAATCGCGAATTGAACCGCCGCGGAATAAGTGCACAAGCCATTCATGGCGATAAATCCCAGCAAACACGTCTGGAAACACTGGCACAATTCAAGGAAGGCGGTTTGCGTGTTCTGGTGGCTACGGATGTAGCGGCACGCGGTCTGGATATTGCTGAACTTCCGTTTGTCATCAATTATGAGCTACCTTTGAATGCCGAAGATTATGTACATCGTATCGGGCGTACCGGTCGTGCCGGCGCTGAAGGGGTAGCTATTTCCCTGATGGATGAGCAGGAACAAAAGGTATTTAATGCAATAAAAGAATTAACTCAGAATAACCTGCAAATTGAACGCATTGAAGGCTTTGAACCGCGCTGGTGGGAACAGGCACCCGCTGAAAATAAAGCGTCACAGACTTCTTCGGTTAAAGTTGAGAGTGATAAAGCGCGTCAGCGCGAACGAGCAGCTAAAGCCAATCAGGCTAATGCAAATAATCAGACAGGCAGAACTCAGGATAGTAATGACGTAAGTGTCAGCTGTCAGCAAATTCCGGGACGTGCGCGCCGTTTCAGCCGTCATAATCATCCGCAATGCGCTCTGCTTCAACCGGATTATGGTGTACGTAAAACCAAAATCAGCCTTTAATTTTTGCGATTAATTATTTGAAATAGCTATTGTTTTAATAATAGCTATTTTTGTTTGTATTAAAATTAAGAAAATAGTTGGGAATTAGTCCAACTACCGGTATAATACCGCGCTGTGGCGGGTCTCCCCGCATGGTTATTTAGGACAACGGGTCAGGTGCGGAAGCAAGCAGCCCATCTTAAAGCGACCAGTGCCGGGGGTTTGGCTCGCCACCCTTATTTCTAAATTCTCTGTATATTCCTCATCTTTTCCCATTATTATCAAATAATTATTGTATTTAATCTGTCACCTTGCTAATCTGCTTTAATTATATTGTGACAAAGGTTTGTACAATGAACCGCCGCTTTATTTCATATATCATCATAGTATTACTATCTGTATATTCAACAAGTAGCAGTCTGGCAGAAGAAATAAAATTAAATTATGGTGTAGTGGAGCTGAGTGCACAGGCGTCGCAAACCGTTACCCGGGATGAAATGGTGCTGGTATTGAAGATTCAGCAACAGGGAGCGGACAGACAACAGATCAGCAATAAAGTTACCAGTCAACTGAATCAGATTCTGGCTAATGCACACCGGCATGCTGATTTTAATACCACACAATTAACGCGTGCGGTTGAGCCAAGATTTGATTATCAAAAAGATAAACGCATCGATAATGGCTGGCAGGACAGTGCTCTGATACAGATTACAAGTACAAATTTAGCGGCTTTAAATCAGTTCGCTGCTACAGTACAGCGTCTGGCAATCATTGAAGCTATAAATTATCAGGTTGCGGATACAACACTGAAAAACTATGAAACAAAATTAATCCGACTGGCCATTGCCCGTTTTCAGGAGCGTGCAACACAAATTACTCATGAACTAGGCGGTCATGGATACAAAATAGTGAATATAAATTTAGGCAATAGCCAGCCTACCCAGAATTATGCAGCCTATGCTCAACCTATGATGCTAAGCCGTACAGCCGGCTCTGCTCCGGTTCAGGATATTGCAGCCGGTGAAACTTGCCTCACATTAAACATTAATGGAAAAATTCAGATAACCGGACTACCTGAATAAAAAACCAGTCACTCTTACTTAAATTAGTTTAATAAATTTATGAATTCTGAACAGAAATCTGGATAAAATAAAAGCCAGCTTAAAAAGCTGGCTTTTATTATTAACTGGCACGCCCACGGGGAATCGAACCCCGGTTACCGCCGTGAAAGGGCGATGTCCTAACCGCTAGACGATGGGCGCGGAAACTTGGTGCACCCGGAGCGATTCGAACGCCCGACCCTCTGGTTCGTAGCCAGATACTCTATCCAACTGAGCTACGGGTGCGAGAAAGATGTGCAGTATAGGTAACATCGGCATTACTGTCAAGACCAGTCATAATTAAAAAATAGCAATATTAAGCAATATACTGTTTTATCGACAGATAAATTCATATTTAAATTCTGGAGACCTGTATAGATAGTGTTTATATAAATTCATTAAACTTCTTAGTATAAAGGCATTATTCCATAACCTGCATTTTAGTATAAAATGACTATTTTTTAAGCGTTAATTATTTGCGTCATGAGTATTGTTACCAACGATGACGCCGCTGCATTTGCCGAGCTGGCAGCGGTTTTTTGTACGCTGCCTCTGCCTGTTGCCATAGTCGATCTTGAAACCACCGGTGGCCATTTCGCTAAGGATCGGATTACTGAAATCGCTATTTTACGTTTTCATCAGGGTTGTATCAGCCGACATCAATGGCTGGTTAATCCGCAGCAACCCATCAGCGATTTTATTACTAAGTTAACAGGTATCAGTAACGAAATGGTGCAGAATGCACCGAGCTTTACCGACATTGCAGGTGAGCTTCTACCTTTACTGCGCGGGCACCTTCTGGTCGCACATAATAGTCGCTTTGATTACACTTTTTTGCGTCATGCTTTTGCACGCAATAATATTAATTTTGCAGCACCAACACTTGATACAGTCCCCTTTTCACGCAAATTATACCCGCAGCATTTCAAACATAATCTGGATGCCATTATTGCGCGTTTCGAAATTGATCTGAACGCAGCCGACCGCCATCGTGCCATGGGTGACGTTCTTGCTTTAACTGAGTTTTTACAGCGCAGCTTGCGTGAGCATGATAATGCCCTTTGGCAGTCTCAGTGGCGGGCAATGATTAAACCGGGTTATTTCCCTGCATGGCTTAAACCTGAATTACGTCAGCAATTATATGCCCTGCCAGACAGCTCCGGGCTTCTGTTACAACATTCTCCGAATCAGCCTGAATCTTTAATGATAGTGGAACGGGCTTTTACCGATATATGTATACAATTTCAGCGCCAAAATACACAAAGCTACTGGAAAAATACTACAGAAATTAATTTTATTCCCGCAGTCAGCTCTTTGCATGCATTATGGCTATATGGTTACTATCAGTTACACCCACAAACACAGACACATTTATCCAAATCTTCCTCACCTGCTAACTGGTATACGGTTTCTTTTGTAGCCAATCAGCGCGGACAATTACAGGCAAGAATTATTCGACTACAGGAAGAAATATTGCGACATCCGCCTTACGGATTATTTGCTCATCCGCGTGCAGCAAAACGTGCATTATCTGACTGGGCACACCGCTATGATCTGTGCCCAGCGGTACTGGATATTCTGCCGCAAAGCATCAGCACTCATGAGCCTTGTCCGAAACAGGCTGCTCATTTATGTGATGGTCACTGCCGTAAAGAAACAGCTATGGCTGACCAAAATGACAAAGTTATGCAATATGCGCCATTGTTACCGGTTTGTGACTGGGGAAAATGGCATCAGATACGTGTTACTGAAACAGATGCCGTAACTGATACGAATGTGACGATTGAGGCTCAGGCAGGCTGTATCCGGCTGGATGATCAGCACTGGTATTTTCATCCTCTTTTACCTAAACTACTTAAACAGAGATTGAAAAAACCGGAAAATATCGAATTTATACGCTAATTAAAATAAAAATCAGGCTGTAGCAAAAATTTTGCTACAGCCTGATTTTTTAATGCATTAAACCCTAATCAGGATTTACTCTGTTGTAGATCAACTGATTTTTCTGTTGACCCACCGTCACGTGTAGTATTTTTGCTTTTAGGATGTGTCAGCTGCTCGTGGCTATGTATCACGTTAGGACCGATACGATCAGGTACCTGATCCGGCATGCCGTTAATTGGGATAACGGCCGCTTGCATCACATCAGTATAAGGCAAGGTCGAATCCGCATCTGTGTGCGGATTTTTATTTTCTGAACTGGTCATAAATGCCAAAGTGACACTTTTATTAGCACGTTTCTGTAGTAGTTCCTGCAAAGTATTTTTTTCCATCAATTGCTTTGCATCAATATTGAGTTGTTGCAATACTTTTTCATAGCAGCGATTTAACTCATCTACAGCACTGGCAGTATGAATAAAATGCTGGTCTACCTGCTGACGATAACTGTCAAAGCTGGCTTTAACTGACTGATATTGCTGATTCTGACTACTGCGCCGCAATAACAGCCACATCAGCCCCATACCAAGCACCAAACCGATTATGGCAGCAATTAATACATACAACCAAATCTGACCACTCATGCTGTTTTCCTTTTCCTGTTGAATATCATATCTGACATCAGCCCCATGCAGATTACTTTATCATTATGGTTAGCATAGCATAACGCATTCCAGATTATTATTGATTAAAGATTTAACTGTTTTATGCAATTTTATCTGAATATATTCAAGATTGAATCATAAGATGATATACAGTATCCGGCCAGTAATAACACCAGTAAACTAAAAATTGCTGCAATCAAATCATCCAGCATAATACCGAAACCGCCGTGTACCCGGGCGTCAAACCAACGAATAGGCCATGGTTTTACAGCATCGAAGAAACGGAAAATAACAAAAGCAGCCAGCCACCATATCCATCCTGCCGGAATACAAAATAAAATCAGCATCATAGCAGCAATTTCATCCCAGACTATGCCCCCATAATCCTGCCGTCGCAATGCTTGTTCAGTATAATCACAAATAAATATACCAACCAGAAACAGCAACAAAGCAAAAATGATATTCAGCCATAGAGGTAATCCCAGCATAAGCCATAATGCGGCCAATGGAATGGCTGGTAGCGTCCCGAATGTACCGGGTGCTTTCGGCGCTAATCCTGTACCAAAACCAAAACCCAGCCAGCATACCGGATGCCGGCACAACCAGCCCCAGGTAGGTGTTACCGGTGCTGTAGTCAAATCTTGTTCAGCCAAAATGGTCAAATCCTTGTTTAGATAAGCTGATAATATTGCCCGCATTATCTTTTAACTGCAATAGTCCTGATGCAGTAATAGCACCAATCCGTGTTACCGGTGTAACAGTAATCTGAGCTGCGGTTAAAATTGCTTCACGTTGTACAGGAGATGCAGTAAATACCAGTTCATAATCATCACCTCCGGCCAGCATCCATTGCCTTAATTGCTGCTCATCATCAGATATCTGCCGTAAAATCTGTAAGCCGGGAATAGCATCGACATTCAACTGTGCACCCACCTTACTCGCAGCCAGAATATGTCCGATATCCTGAGCCAGACCATCAGAAATATCCTGCGCAGCATGCGCAAGGGAGAGCAGCTGTCTTCCTAGTGCAACCCGCGGTTCCGGACGCAGACGTTTCTGTTCACACGTCTTATATACATCTGCGGGTAATTTTACTTTTCCCCAGTGCATATCCAATGCAGCGGCAGCCAGCCCCAACTGACCGGATACCCAGATATCATCACCGATTTTTGCGGCATCACGCCGCAAAGCCTGTCCTCTAGGTGTTTCACCAATAATATTAACATTAAATATCCAGTTACCTTTAGTGGTATCACCACCAATCAGTGTTACCCCAAAACGCGCAGCAAGAGCAAACAAAGCATCACAAAACGCTGTTAACCATTCCTTATTTAGCTCAGGCAGTGCCACACTAAGCAATGCCCAGCGCGGACTGGCTCCCATAGCAGCCATATCCGACAAATTAACAGCCAGTATTTTATGCGCCAGATCTCCCGGGGCAACATCCGGAAAAAAATGTGTTCCGCCTATCAGCATATCAGTACTGAAATGCAGATCATAGCCACTACGAGGTCTTATAATAGCGGCATCATCCCCAATACCCAGAATAAGTTGCTCATCCTGCTGCTGACGATATAAATATTGACGAATAAAATCAAATTCATTCACGATAGACAGACTTTAGAATACAAATCAGATTCAGATTTTAAGATGTCTGCCTGAATCTTTCCAGAAAAGTCTATTACCATAACCAGGCAGATTTATATTGCCTTATCTAAAGATATCATTGCTTAGATTTAAAATAAATTTCTCCAATAATTAAAAAGTTATACAATCAATTCAAGATAAATCCATACAATAAATATATATGAATAAAATATTAAACAACGATTTAACTGCCATCCATGAATTATTAGAAAATACTTTTCATCAATCTATCGACTTTCTAAACAACCTCGACAGTATGCCAACATGTTGCCAATTAACTCAGCAACAGCAAAATAGTTTGCCGCAACTAAATCTACCCGAACAAGGTAATGGCGGATTAGCGGCCTTAAATCAATTTAATACTCAGTTTAAAGAGTTTATTGTTGCTTCAGGAGGTCCCAGATATTGGGGGTATGTAACCGGAGGCAGTACACCGGCTGCAATAATAGGCGATATTCTGGGCCACTATTTACGATCAGAATACTCAGGCTATCAGCGGCGAGGGGAATGTGTCTGCACGTATTGAAATTCACACAACTGATTTATTACTGGATTTATTCAATCTGCCAAGGGAATTTACCGGCGGATTTGTCACCGGCACGACCATGGCAAATTTTTCTGCGCTGGCTGTGGCCAGACAATGGTATGGCACTCAGTTTAAACAGGATATTGCTGCTGATGGTTTAATAAATCTGTCACTGCCAGTTATATCGGCTACCCCTCATTCATCAGTATTAAAATCATTGGCTATGCTTGGTTTAGGCAGAAATAACTTAATTACCATTCCTACTCTTTCAAATCAGCGTGAAGCCATTAACGTAGCCGAATTAAAACTGTTTATTGAAGATCGTTTCAAACATCAGCCATTTATTCTGGTTTTAAATGCGGGTACAGCCAATACAGCTGATTTTGATGCTATTGCGGAAATTATGGAGTTGAAGCATAGCTATAACTGTTGGATACATATTGATGCCGCCTTTGGAGCATTTGCCGCCTGCTCTTCACACTATCCGCATTTACTCAATGGTTGGGAAATGGCTGACAGCATTGCCATAGATTGCCATAAATGGTTAAACGTACCTTATGAAAATGCCTGCTTTTTTATACGGAAAAGAGTATTTCAGCTTACAGTTTAACCAGTTTAAAAACAGCAGTGCTCCTTATCTGGAAAATTTTAACTTTATGAATATTTTGCCGGAAAATTCCAGAAGACTAAAAGCATTACCAGTATTGTTCAGCCTGTTAGCCTATGGCAGAGAAGGGTATCGGTATATTGTGGATAATTCTATTGAGCTGGCTCAAGAATTTGGTAACTATATACGTAAAAGCAGCCATTTTGAATTATTGGCTGAAGTACGTTTAAATATTGTCTGCTTTAAAGTTACTGCTGCATGCGATACCGCTGAATTTCTGCAAAGATTAAATAAAACCGGCCTTGTATTTATGACACCAACCACTTTTAATCATGAAAAAGGTATACGTGCAGCATTTGTAAACTGGCGTACTACCAGTGAAGATATTAAGTTAGTATGTTCATTAATTGAAAACATTATCAATAGTAAATAATCTATACAGAGATAAATATTTTTTCCTAGGACAAAAACCATACATAATTCGTTTTTAATCCCATTTAACCTATAAAAATGTTTATCTCTTTTAGAAGTTATACATATTATTGGTTAAGCGTTTATCAGTCTTCTATTTTTGTTTAAATACTTATTTTGAATAAAAATTCACTTATTATTTATTGCTTTGTAATTTTTTCGGCTAGCTATCTAATTTAAAGGGATACTTCGTTCTTAACTGCTTTAAGGCAACAGACCGCTTAACTCTCCCAGAAACCAGTTTACCCGTGGATCAGGCGTAGGGCGGGTAACAGCAAAATGATTTACTATATTAGTCGCCTGCTGTGCCAGTAATGGCACCAGTTCACCTGAACGAACATAAGGCTCAGCCATGTCTTGTGACAAAAAACCAAGATGGCTGCCTGCGAGAATAAACAACAATGTTGCCCGCTCTTTATCTGCAGTAGCCGTAGTTACTCCGGCAGAAAAGCCGGCATTAGCCGGAAAATCAGCATAGGTACGTTTTACCCAGTGATATTCTTCAGCAAGCTGATTTAACGTTAAATCCTTAACTTTTGCAGCCGGATGTTCTGCATGACAATAAACATGCTCACGCTGCTCGAAAACTATCTGATATTGCAAATTTTTCAGCAGGCTATAGTAATAGCCGATACCAAAATCCATCTGATTATTGGCAATAGCGGTTTCGATATCATGTGGCGCACAAATATCAATAGTCAGACGCAGCTCCGGATAATGCTGATAGGCACTGGCAATGACCTGATTAAAAATACGCTGAAAATCAGGTGGTAAATACTCAACTAAGCCAATTCGCAACTTACCGGAAAGCACAGAACGATGCCATTTAATATTCTGTACTTCCCGATGAAACTCAGATGTTGCCTGTAAAAGTAATGTACAAGCTTCATATAATTGATGTCCGGCTTTAGTCAGCCCGAAACCGGAACGACCGCGCCGGCATAATATCACGCCCAGACTTTCTTCCAGATGCGCCAAATGCATACTGATTGCCGATTGTGACATATTCAGCCGTTTCTGTGCAGCAGTCACACCCTGACATTCAACAATGGCCACAAATGCCTGTAAAGCCTTCAAATCATGTTTAATCAAGGTATGCAACATCACTATTTCCCCATATCAGAAATCAGCTCAAAACCGGAATAGATACGTCATCATCACAGGCGGCAGACAGCACCTGATTTAAAACCGCAAAAAATTCACTGCCATCCCGTGCTGAAAGCCATTGACCGTTCTTGCAGGCAAAATGATAACCGCCACTTTTTGCCGCTATCCATAATTCCTGAGTGGCAGCATGCCGGTTTACAATAATCTGCTCACCGCTTTCTGCTTCAATTGTGAGTACATTTCCGCCAGCTTCACAATCGAGATCCCAACCGCCCTCATCTATTTTTTCCTCAATATAGCCAAACAAATCATCACTATATTGCAAAAATTCACTTTCGGTCATCTTACTTACCATACCCCTGCATTTTATTACATTCACACTGTTATCTTGCCATATAATATGTTTAAATCCTAGTTTTATCCGTTCTGGCAGTACAGCTGTTCACTGCCAGCTTAACTACAATAGGTCAGATTAATGTTTCGTTTCTTCTTTTTAACTGTAATTGCAACCAGTTGTTTAGCGGCCTGTGGTTATAAGGGTGATCTTTATTTGCCAAAAGAGGGAGATAAAGCTAAATACGGACCTGTACAAACCGGACTGACTATTGATCCGATTGATCAGAAAAATTTACCTAAACATGACTAATTCCCTGAAATGTGAACAAGTACCCTACTCTGTACTGGCTGCACAGTATGGTACACCATTATATGTTTATAGCCAGAAAGCAATGACAGATGCTTTTAATCTTTATCAGCAGGCTTTTGCCGATTTAAAACCTTTAATATGTTACGCAGTCAAAGCCAATGGAAATTTATCTATTCTGCGCTATTTTGCCAGTCTGGGCTGCGGTTTTGATATCGTTTCAGGCGGGGAATTAGAACGGGTGTTACTGGCTGGCGGAGCTGCCGATAAGGTCATCTTTTCCGGCGTGGGCAAAAGCAGTACTGAAATTGAATTTGCCCTGAAAAACAATATTCGCTGTTTTAATGTTGAATCACTGGCTGAGCTGGAACGTATTAATAGTATTGCCCAGCGTCTGAATAAAATTGCTCCGGTATCATTGCGTATTAATCCTGATGTTGATGCTCATACCCATCCGTATATTTCTACTGGGTTAAAAGCCAATAAATTCGGAATTGCCAGTCAGGATGCATTAGCAGCATATCAGCTTGCTGCTACGTTACCTCACTTAAAAATTACAGGAATTGACTGCCATATCGGCTCACAACTAACTGATTTATCACCTTTAATCGAAGCATTACAACGATTATTGGTACTAGTAGACAAACTAGACGAACTGGGAATCCGGATAGAGCATATTGATTTGGGTGGTGGCATAGGTATTGTTTATCAAAACGAAAATGTGCCTGATCTGAATGCTTATGCAGCAGCAGTCAGCAAATTGTTATCCGGGCGTAACCTGCCATTAATACTGGAACCCGGGCGCAGTCTGATTGGTAATACCGGCGGTTTGCTCACTACAGTTGAATACATTAAACAAGGTGAAGAAAAGAACTTTGTGATTGTAGATGCGGCCATGAATGATCTGATGCGGCCTTCACTATATCACGCCTATCACAATATTATTAACGCTAGTCCGACAACAGCAGATAAATTTGTTGCTGATGTCGTCGGACCAATTTGCGAAACCGGAGATTTTCTGGCTAAAGATCGAACCATTGCAGCTAAAGCAGGTGATTTACTGTTAATACAAAGTGCGGGAGCATATGCTTCCAGTATGGCAAGCAACTATAACACTCGCTGTCGTGCCGCTGAGGTATTGGTTAATGGTACAGAACATCATCTGATTCGAGAGCGAGAAACAATTGACAGTCTGTTGGCCACCGAAACAGCATGCTTATGAATAATCCATACTTATTATAATAATGAAGTACAAGTATAGCGTCATCTGCCAGTATTTTTGCACAGACGCTATGCTAATTTTATGTTACTCGCTGAAAAAGCTTTTCAGATATTGAATATTCTCCGGCTGATATTACTACTTTATAAGTACGATAAAAAAATTCGTTGCATTATCCAAACTTAAATTAAAAAATAATTTTAAAATCAAATAAGATAAATATATTTTAACAATTAAGCAGATATCATCTAAAAAGGTCAGATTTATGTCCTGGAAATTTTCCCGACGTGCGCAAAATTTAAAAAGCTCAACCATCAGAGAAATCCTTAAAGTCACCGAACAGGCAGATGTTATTTCATTTGCTGGCGGCTTACCGGCACCAGATACATTTCCATTATCAGAAATCAAAGATGCAGCAAATGCCCTACTGGAGAACCAGGATATTTATGGTGCACTACAATATGGACCAAGTGAAGGCTATACACTTTTACGGCAATGGATAGCTAATTATTTATCAGAACGTGATCATGTATCTGTCAGTAGTGATGAAGTTCTGATAGTAACTGGTTCACAGCAGGCATTGGATTTAATCGGGAAAACACTAATTGATACTAACGATACAGTATTGGTAGAAACTCCGACTTATCTTGGGGCATTACAATCCTTTAATCAATACAATCCCGAATATGTAGCTATTGCCAGTGATAATGAAGGCTTAATTCCTGAAACTATTGATAATGAACTAGCAAGCTCTGCAAAATTTCTATATAGCATTCCAAACTTTCAAAACCCTACCGGACGTCGGTTACCATTACACCGGCGACAGGCTTTAGCCGCAAAAGCAAAACAGAATAATTTATTGCTGATTGAAGATGATCCTTATGGCGATTTGGATTATCAGGGTCAGCGTTTGCCTGCTTTATATACACTGGCACCAGAAAACACTGTTTATTTAGGTTCTTTTTCCAAAATTTTAGCGCCGGGACTCCGCTTAGGATATTTGGTTGCGAATAAGCAATTCATCAGTAAACTGCTTCCGCTAAAACAGGCTTCGGATTTACATACCCCTAGCCTGACTCAGTACATTGCTTATCAGGTTCTTAGTAAAAATAATTTTCTCAATCATCATATTCCGAAAATCCGCCAGCTCTATAATGCCCGCTGCCAGTATATGTTGCAATCATTAGCACAGTATATGCCTAAAGAAGTTAGCTGGAATCAACCTGAAGGAGGTATGTTTATCTGGGTTGAATTACCTGAATATATTAATGCTACTGAATTACTCAAAGAAACCATTGCTCAAAAAATAGTTTTTGCTCCCGGTGAAACTTTCTATGTACACGGTGAAAAAAATAATTGTTTAAGGCTGGCTTTTGTAACTGTTTCAGAAGAAAAAATCGATACAGGGATAAAAAAAATGGCAGATATAATTAAACATCACATTCAACAGTAACAATTGCTGTGAAATATTAGCAAACTGCATTAATCTGTTTTTCCCATCACAGCCAATACCCAGTATGGTATTGTTTTTTTAGGGCTTAAACTATTAACTAAATACTCTTCACACCAATTCAAGCTGGCTAATAAATTCCGCATTAATGGAAAAATCATTAACCGCAAAATATTTACCTCACCTGTCACAGCACAGATTTTGCCTAAAGTTCTGGATTGGTTATTCTAACCTGTTCAATTAGCCGAATTAAGAATAAATAAAAAACGGACTGGATAATATCCAGTCCGTTTTAGTAATTCAATTAATTATTGAACTTTAATTTCAACATCAACACCAGCTGGCAAGTCCAGTTTCATCAATGCATCAGTGGTTTTGTCAGTCCAGTCGATAATGTCCATCAGACGCAGATGAGTACGAATTTCCAACTGTTCACGTGAAGTTTTATTCACGTGAGGAGAACGCAGCAGATTAAAACGTTCGATTTTGGTTGGCAAAGGAATCGGACCTTTTACCACAGCGCCAGTACGTTTGGCAGTGTCTACGATTTCCTGTGCAGAACGATCAATTAGAGCGTAGTCATAAGCTTTCAGACGAATACGGATTTTCTGGTTTTTCATATCTATATTCTTCCTGATTAAGCGATAACTTTAGCAACCACACCGGCACCAACTGTTCGGCCACCTTCACGAATCGCAAAGCGTAAGCCTTCTTCCATCGCAATCGGATGAATCAGTTCTACGTCTATCGTTACATTCTCTCCCGGCATTACCATTTCCACACCTTCTGCCAGGCTTACTGCGCCAGTTACGTCTGTTGTACGGAAATAGAACTGCGGACGGTAGTTCGCAAAGAACGGTGTATGACGACCACCTTCTTCTTTGCTCAGTACGTATACTTCTGCTTTGAATTTGGTGTGCGGAGTGATGCTGCCCGGTTTTGCCAGTACCTGACCACGTTCTACTTCTTCACGTTTGGTACCACGCAGCAATACACCTACGTTATCACCTGCCTGACCCTGATCCAGCAATTTGCGGAACATTTCAACGCCAGTACATGTGGTTTTCTGGGTGTCTTTCAAACCAACGATTTCAATTTCGTCACCTACATTGATTACACCGCGTTCTACACGACCGGTAACCACAGTACCACGACCTGAAATTGAGAATACGTCTTCAATCGGCAACAGGAATGGTTTGTCTACTGCACGTTCCGGTGTAGGAATGTAGCTATCCAGCGCATCTGCCAAAGCCATAATTGAAGCTTCACCGATGTCTGACTGGTCACCTTCCAGCGCTTTCAGAGCTGAACCTTTAATCAAAGGAACATCATCACCCGGGAATTCGTAGCTTGACAACAGGTCACGAATTTCCATTTCTACCAGTTCCAGCAACTCTTCGTCGTCTACCATGTCACATTTGTTCATGTAAACGATAATGTAAGGTACACCTACCTGACGGGCTAACAGGATGTGCTCACGGGTTTGTGGCATCGGACCGTCAGCTGCAGAAACCACCAGAATCGCGCCGTCCATCTGGGCAGCACCGGTAATCATGTTTTTCACGTAGTCAGCGTGTCCCGGGCAGTCAACGTGTGCATAGTGACGTTCTGCGGTTTCGTATTCTACGTGTGATGTATTAATAGTAATACCACGGGCTTTTTCTTCCGGGGCATTGTCAATCTGATCATAAGCTTTGGCTGCACCACCAAATTTCTGGGACAGAATGGTACACATTGCAGCAGTCAAAGTGGTTTTACCATGGTCAACGTGACCAATGGTGCCAACGTTTACGTGCGGTTTGCTCCGCTCGAATTTTTCTTTAGCCATGGCTACTTCCTATCTAAAGATGATTAGGTTTATCAATTCTATGGTGCCCATGGACAGAATTGAACTGTCGGCCTCTCCCTTACCAAGGGAGTGCTCTACCCCTGAGCTACATGGGCGTACGGTAGGTATTTACTTATCTGGAGCGGGTGAAGGGAATCGAACCCTCACCGTAAGCTTGGAAGGCTTCTGCTCTACCATTGAGCTACACCCGCATACTCACTTAAAAAAATTACAAGTAAGACTGGAATTTTGGTGGAGGGAGAAGGATTCGAACCTTCGAAGCTTTCGCAACAGATTTACAGTCTGCCCCCTTTGGCCGCTCGGGAATCCCTCCAAAAGAGAACGGCATGATAATGTTCATTTGCCACTTCGTCAAGTCTATTCAGCATTTTTTTTTGCTTAAAATAGTAATCAACTGTTTCAAATACATTTCATGCTTGGAAAAATTTACTCTTTTTCCGCCATTAGCTGCTGATATTTTGCTTCCAGCTCTTCTTCGCTTTCCGGATGTTCTTCATCAATAATGATACAGTCTACCGGGCAAACCTGCTGACATTGCGGCTCATCATAATGGCCGACACACTGTGTACAGTGCTCAGGGGTAATTTCATAAATTTCATCACCCTGATAAATAGCGTTGTTCGGGCACTCAGGCTCACATACATCGCAGTTAATGCACTCATCTGTTATCAAGAGTGACATGTTTTTCCTTTATCGTTAAATTTAACTCTAAACCGTTGGGCGCGGATTATAGCACTATTTTGTTTTCTCTCCTGCAATCCGGTCTTTCTCTCTACTCAGTATTAATTTTATGATAAGTTAATAATTCAAAACGACTTATACCTGACTTTCCTTGTTTAAGTACCTCCCAGCCAGCTGGAAGTGCAGGTAATGTGTTACTTTCCATGTATACGCGCGCATTCGGAAGCAAATGTAATGAAAGAGCATCCAGCAATTCATGCCATTGCTGCCAGACATACGGCGGATCGAGAAATACTATGTTAAATTGCTGGTGATTATTTATGAGAAAACTGTGTGCTTCTGTACAGATAAGCTCTATCTGCCCAAAATTCAATTGTTGCACATTACTTTTTATTGCCGCAGCAACCTGACGATTTTTTTCTATCATAGTAACTTTGGCAGCATTTCGTGATGCAGCCTCCAGCCCCATTACCCCGCTACCGGCAAAAAGATCCAGAACTGCCATTCCGGTTAAATCCTGTCCCAGCCAGTTAAACAATCGTTCACGCACGCTATCTGCAGTCGGACGCAGTCCTTCGGCTGCCGGAAATGTTAATTTACGTCCGCGATGAGTACCGCCAATAATGCGTACCTGATTGCGATGCCGATGCTGTACTTTTGCCACGTATACTCACTCCGATAAAAAAAGACTTTCAGGCATTCTGAAAGTCTTGATACATTTAATTTCTTAAAGCAGCCTGATTTATTCTTTTGGTGCAGGCGGCTCAATCTGCTCCGTATAACTGCA
This sequence comes from Snodgrassella sp. M0351, assembly GCF_016100575.1. Lineage (NCBI taxonomy): Bacteria > Pseudomonadati > Pseudomonadota > Betaproteobacteria > Neisseriales > Neisseriaceae > Snodgrassella > Snodgrassella sp. M0351. The sequence continues at coordinate 27,170 of NZ_JACFSG010000003.1, forward strand.
CTCTTTTTGCGGACACACTTTTTCAGTTCCGCGCCGCTTAGTTGTTTTGATGGTCATTATTGGCCAGCCACACTGCGGACAGCTTTCTTTAACCGGCGGATTCCAGACAGCATAATCACAGTCCGGATAAGTATTACAACTGTAAAATAATTTACCATAACGGCTTTTACGCTCAATCAGACTGCCTTTATGACATTTAGGGCACTCAATACCCGTGTCTTTTGGCTTTTCAAGCGGTTCAATATATTTACATTTAGGATAATTGGCACAACCAATAAATTTACCGTAACGTCCGCGTTTATATACTAGTTGTCCTTCACACTTCGGGCAAACTCGTCCTTCTACAACTGTCGGTTCTTCTGCTGCCTTTGCTGCTTCCTCGGCTGTTTCATTAACATTGCGGGTGTAGTCACATTCTGGATAACCGCTGCATGCAATAAAACGCCCGCGCTTACCAAATTTAATTTGTAATTGATGAGTACCGCATTTAGGACAGATTTCATCCAGATTTTCGGCAGTTAATTCTGCGCGGGGTATATCTTCCTTAGCTTTGATTTCTTTATCAAAGCCTTTCCAGAACTGCTGCATTACGGGTTTCCATTCCCGCTTACCGCCGGCAATGTCATCCAGCTGATTTTCCAGTCTGGCAGTAAAGTTATAATCCACATACTGACCGAAATGTTCAGTCAGAAATTTATTAACCACTTCACCGGTATCAGTGGGCATAAAACGTTTCTGTTCCAGAGTAACATATTCCCGCTCTTTTAGTGTGGAAATAATACTGGCATAGGTTGATGGGCGACCAATACCATACTCTTCCAGTGCTTTAACCAGACTGGCTTCAGAATAACGCGGTGGCGGCTGGGTAAAATGTTGCTCGCCAAAAATCCTGTCAACCGGCAAAATGTCACCCTCATGAAGTTCCGGCAATTTTTTGGCATTCTCATCTTCTTCGCTGTCGTCCACACCCTCTTCATAGACACTGAGGAAACCGGCAAAAGTTTGTACCTGACCGGTTACTCTGAAGATACCTTTACCCACAACAATATCAACACTGGTAGTATCAAAGCGTGCAGGTGCCATCTGACAGGCCACTGCCCGCTGCCATATCATCTGATACAGGCGAAACTGGTCGGCAGTCAGAAATGGTTTTACTGCTTCCGGCGTACGATACACTGAGGTAGGACGAATAGCCTCATGCGCTTCCTGTGCATTTTTAGATTTGGTTTTGTATATTTTGGGCGATGAAGGTAAAAATTCATTACCGATTTTGTTGTCAATATAATGACGTATTTCTGTTACAGCTTCATCTGAGAGACTAACCGAATCGGTACGCATATACGTAATCAGACCCACAGCTCCTTGTCCGACATCCACACCTTCATATAACTGCTGTGCGGTGCGCATGGTACGATCAGTTGTCATACTCAGCTTACGTACTGCTTCCTGCTGCATAGTCGAGGTGGTAAATGGAGCTGCAGGATTACGGCTGCGCTTTTTCTTTTCTACGTTAGATACATGTGCTGGTTGACCGGCCAAAGCTGAAACGATATCTTGCTGACGTTCTTCATCAGAAATGTCAAATTGTTCCAGCTTCTGCCCCTGCCAATGGGTTAGTTTAGCGGTAAATTTAGTACGTGCTTTATGGCTGTCAAGGTGTACAGTCCAGTATTCCTGTGCAGTAAACTCGCGGATTTCCTCTTCTCGTTCACAAATCATGCGTAATGCCGGGCTTTGTACTCTGCCAGCAGATAAACCACGACGAATTTTTTTCCACAATAAAGGTGACAGATTAAAACCTACCAGATAGTCCAGTGCCCGTCTTGTCTGCTGCGCATCTACCAGCGTTTGTGACAGTTCACGCGGATGGGCTACTGCATCCAGTACAGCTTTTTTGGTCACTTCATGAAACACTACCCGCTTTGGCTGCAAGTTTTTCAGACCACGTTTGGATTTCAGTATTTCCTGCAAATGCCATGAGATGGCTTCACCTTCCCTATCCGGGTCGGTAGCCAGATACAATGCATCAGCCTCTTTAGCTGCAGCCACAATTGCATCGAGATGTTTGGCATTACGACTTACTAACTGGTATTTCATAGCAAAGTCATTTTCTGGATCCACTGCACCGCTTTTGGGAACCAGATCACGCACGTGACCGTAGGAAGCGAGAATTTCAAAATCGCTACCTAAATATTTCTTCAGCGTTTTCGCTTTAGATGGAGATTCAACAATCAACAGGTTTTTTGCCATTAGTTCAGGCTCACATTCGTAATTTAAATATTTGTGATATGTTGTTAGTCTGGATTATTCTAATAAATACATTTGAACAATGCAAAAAGCTTTCAGACACGCTGACTGAAAGCTTTCATGCAACTGTATCGCTTCAGTAACTTACTGCATTACGGCTTCACCATTGAGCGCAGCCATTAATTCATCACCTATCAGAACCGGTAATTCTGAGCGGTGTGCCCATAACACCAGTAAAGCTAATACTTTAGCATGATCCACCGTAATATCTTCGTAAGGTAAGTTCATCAGGGCATTGAGTACAAATTCACGCTGCTCCGGATTAAGAGCACCATTTTGCTCCAGAAAATGTACTAATCCACGCACTTCAAGCGGAAGCGCATCGAGCTCTTCATTATTATAAATGCGTGATCCTGTGCTATTGCGTAACTTTTCTGCCGGAATTAATGGTTCAAAACGCAAATCATCCAGACAGGATAAAGCGTCGCCGATTTCTTCATCATTAAAACCGACTTCTTCCAACAATACGCCTAAGTCTTTACGTGGTGGAAATGCATCAACGTCTTGAAAGTGCTCAATCAAAAACGCTATTACATCAATCATTTGCTTTCCTCTCAAGATTTAATGCGTTGATAACAACCGCCTGGCAGCGTGGTAATCCAGCCACCAAGCTCCAATGTCACGAGATGAGCATACACATCTGTAGCAGCCATGCCAAGTGCTGTAACTAACATATCCGGATGCATTATGCCGTAACCCAGTCCATCCAGCACCTGCTGCTCCATCCGGTTAAGTATACAATCTGATGAATGAACTGATAATAAATCTTCTGAACTATCAGTATTTGTAGATGATTTACTTATATCATCAGTTTGCAGATGAGGACGATTGCTATATGATTGCAAATCTTTTTTTTGCAAGAGGCGTGGACATTCCTGCAAAATATCTTCCAGATTTTCTACTAATTTGGCACCCTGTTTGATTAATGCGTGACAGCCTTTACTTAAAGGGTTATCAATAGAACCCGGTATCGCCATAACTTCCCGCCCCATTTCGCCAGCCAATCTTGCAGTAATCAATGAGCCCGATTCAGTTGCGGCTTCAACTACCAGCGTACCCTGACTAAGTGCAGCAATCAAGCGGTTACGTCGCGGAAAATTTCCGGGCGAAGGACGAGTACCCAAGGGAAATTCAGAAATAATACAGCCATGAGCAGCAATTTGTGTGGCTAAATTTTTGTTGCGTGCCGGATATACTCTGTCAATACCTGTACCCCAAACTGCCACTGTTGTACCCATTGCCTGCAAAGCACCCTGATGTGCTGCTGTATCTGCGCCGCTAGCCATGCCTGAAATAATTGTTACACCTTTCCGTGCTAGTGCGGCTGCAAAATCATGAGTAATGCGCATAGCTTGTGGTGTGGCATGCCGACTGCCAACAATTGATAAAGCGGGTTGATGCAAACACTTGCTATCACCACGAACAAACAATAATGGAGGCGGTGTTAAACCCTTGGTTAGCATTGCCGGAAAATCATTATCTGCCAGTAGTAATAAACGTGCATCAGTATGCGCTCGCTCCCATTCTATAGCTGCTTCAGTTGCCTGTTTTGCTACATCACTATGCCAATACTTACTGACTTGCCGTTGACAAAAAGGCGATATTTCAGCAGCCGATGCACTAAGAGCATTTTGTGCGGAACCAAAATATTTAATTATGCGAAGAAAAGTTTCAGCCCCCACAAACGGAGTTAATGCCAATTCAATCCAAGCTAGGCGTTCTTGCGTATCCATATTATATTTTTAATATTTATTACATTTGATTATGACATTATTATTAAAAATAAACAATTTTTGTTTTTTATTATTAATTTATTCACATAATATTTAAATTAAATAATTTTACAATTATGACAAACATATTAAATAGATAATTCCCCGTTTACCATAAGCTAATTAATTAACTTTTAAAAATATAATTTTATCTAATATTCTTTATATATAAAAAATTAATTTATGATATGAAATTATTATTTTTTTATAATGTAAATATTTAAAATAAATTTAATAATTTATATTAATTTATGTTTACTTTTGTAAATTTAATATATATACTTAATTTAGGAAAATTTATGACTCCTAATACTGGTTAGATTTCCAGATAAGAATTAAAGGTATTGATATGCTAACGCCTCTTAAATTTAAAGATTTTCTGCATCCGCGTCCGACTCCATCAGGCATAGATGTAGACTGTAAATTAAAACATTTTGCTATTATTACTTACGCGATTGATGCAGAGAGATTTGCAGGATTATTTCCATCACGTTTTCAGCTGGATAGTGTCATAATTAATGGTGAGCAAAAAGGCTTGTTATCAGTAGTACCTTTTATGGATGTTGATTTCACTTCAGCCGTTTATCCGTTCCCTGTTTTTACCATGGGGCAAACCAACTATAGAATTTATATTATAGATACCACTACTGGTGAACGCTGTGTCTGGTTTTTGGGCACAACTCTGGATTCCTGGACGATTATGGTACCCCGGAATGTATGGAAATTACCCTGGCATCGGGGCAAAATAAGTTTCAATTGTCACTTTGACCCACTTTCCAAATGTTACCAGCACTATGAAATGCATACAGAGTCTGACTGGGCACCTGCACAGGTACAATTAAGCCAGCAGCCAGACCAACAATTTCATTTTCAGGGGTTTCCTGATAATGAAACTGCATTGGTATATCTGACTCATCCACTGGCCGGCTTCTACTACCGGCGTAATGGCAAATTGGGAACTTACCGTGTTTGGCATGATCGACTGGACGTAAAGCCGGCAAAACTTGAGTCAGCACAATTTGGCCTGTTAAGTAGAATGAATTTAGTTAATCAGGATGAACAGCAGCATCCCTACAGCGTTTTACTTCAGCCTATCAACGAATTTACCATCTATTTACCACCGACAGCGTTATAGGTTTTATCAACAAAAATTATAATTTACTAATTGTATTGTTCTGCACATAGAAAATAGAAATAAGTACTTTGACAAATAGCAGAATATCGTCTGGCAGACAGAATTCAACGAAAACGACCAGATTTGATGGTTAGCCCCTGTTGAATTCTTGAAGCCAGACTATAATTTCGTAAAGCATGAGTTAGTGCTACCGCTAAAGCATCCGCAGCATCAGCCTGAGGCGTACCCGACAACGACAGCATTTGCACCACCATATGCTGCACCTGCTCTTTAGCAGCTTTCCCCTTACCTACCACAGCCTGTTTGACCTGTAATGCAGTATATTCGAATACAGGCAGTTCTCCCAGGGTTAATGCTGCCAATACGGCTCCGCGAGCCTGTCCCAGCACCAGTGTTGCAGCAGGATTAACATTGACAAAAACCTGTTCTACAGCAGTTTGCGTTGGCTGATAGGTTGTAATCACCTCACGTAAATTTTGAACGATTATGCGGATACGCTCAGCTAATGTGGCACCTGAAGTCGTTTTAATACAACCGGAAGCCACATAAATATGCTGGCTACCGATGACATCAATCACTCCAAAGCCGGTAACTCGGCTGCCAGGATCAACGCCCAGAATTCGAATATGAGTTTGCTCTGTCGGCTGTTTTTGCATGCTTTACTACTTAATCACTGAAAAACAATTATTTATGCTGAAAGGTTGTGACACTATCTTATAAAACGGATATTCGCTCTGCCAGTTGAGTAAAATATGTTACCGTATATTAATCATACCTGTTAGTGATTCATGATATTTTTTCAACAAGCCATTGATTTGCTTGTTTCAATCGCTCTACTGTACCTACATCCAGCCAATAGCCGTCATAATACTCTCCGCTCACCAGCCCGGTTTGCATAGCTGTACGCAACAAAGGTGCCAGTTTAGCCCGGGTATATCTTGGTATCTCATTAAAAAGAGCAGGATGATAGACACCTACACCACTGAAAGTAAATGCCGGGTTTTCTGGCTGCCGTTCAACAACATCTCCTTGGTCCGTCAGACTAAAATCACCCTCCGGATGATGTACCGGATTATTAACCAGCCATAGATGTGCCAGCTTACCTGTTTGCTGTAACTTTTTACTAATCTTTAACGCCTGTGCAAAATCAATATCAGTTAAAACATCTCCGTTTATGACCAGAAAAGGGGCATGCCCCAATAAAGGTAAGGCCGTGGCAATCCCTCCGGCTGTTTCCAACCCACCCTCAGCTTCCGCAGAATAACGGATATTCACGCCATAAGTACGCCCTGAACCTAGAGTATCTTCGATTTGCTGTCCAAGCCAGGCATGATTAATAACAATATCAGTAAATCCGGCTGCCTTTAACCGCCGTAAATGATGGACAATTAAAGGTATACTACCAACATTCAGCAATGGTTTTGGACAAGTATCTGTCAGTGGACGCATACGCTCACCGCGTCCGGCAGCAAGAATCATGGCTTTCATGGTGATTGATTATTCCGTAGTAAATACAGTTAAAATTACAGGCTGATAGATCAAGCCGATAATATAACAGGCAAAGCATATAGCTTTGCCTGATTATTCGAAATCATAGCTGATTAATAAATTTAATCAGTTTAAATCAGATTCAATTCTGCCCCGGTATCAAAGATTGCCGCACCCTTTTCACCCTGTTCATACAGATTAATACGTAAACGTAAGTCATTGGGTGAATCAGACTGACGCAAGGCTTCGTCAAAATCAATAATACCATCAGCATACAACTGAAACAGACACTGATCAAAAGTTTGCATGCCATCATTACCCGCTTTAGCCATCAGTTCTTTTATCTGCATTAATTCGCCTTTGTAGATATAGTCCTGAACAGTAGCGGTATTAATAAGCAAGTCAATCACAGCACGACGGCCTTTTCCATCTTTTTTCGAAGCCAGGCGCTGGCCAATAATACATACCAGATTCAGTGCCAAATCCATCAATACTTGTTTATGCTGCTCTTCCGGGTAAAAGTTCAGAATACGTTCAATAGCCTGATTTGCACTGCTGGCATGCAGAGTAAAAAAGCATAAGTGGCCGGTTTGAGCCAGCTTTAATGCATACTCCATGCTTTCATCACTGCGCACCTCCCCCACACAGACTACATCAGGAGCCTCACGCAGTGCACTTTGCATAGCATTATCCCAGCTCAGCGTATCTACGCCTACCTCGCGATGAGTAATAATGCTTTTCTTAGGTTTATGAACATATTCAATCGGATCTTCAATAGTCAGAATATGGCCGGCAGAATTAGCATTGCGATAATCCAGCATAGCAGCCATAGTAGTGGATTTACCGCTACCGGTAGGACCGGCAAGAATAATCAGCCCGCGTTTTTTCATTACCAGCTCGTCTAGCACCGGTGGGAGAAAAAGGCTTTCAGTAGTTGGAATATCGGTGGTAATCCGGCGCAGTACCATGCCTACCCGACCTTGTTCATGATAGGCATTTACCCTGAAGCGCACGCCATTTTTAGCAATAATGGAATAGTTCAGATCCAGTTCTTGGATAAACCGCTGACGTTGCGCCATGGTCATGGTTGACATAGCAATTTTGGCAGTTTCATCAGCAGTTAAAGGCTTAGTAGGCGCCGGTGTGATCTTACCATCAATTTTCCATGATGGCGGGAATCCTGGACTGATAAAGATATCAGCAGCATTTAAACGCACAGCTTCCACAGCCATTTTTTCCAGTACCGGATGAAGGTGGATAGTTTCCCGTTCCAGAGTAAGGGAAGCATGAGAACTGGCAGAAGCTGCTGCACTAATATCTGGTGTATGTGAATCTGTCATTGTACTTGTAGGTTTTGTCATTGTATTGATTTCAGAAGTAACGGAAGTCTTTGCAGGAATACGTTCTGCAACCGGTACAGATACAGCTTTTTCAGTTTGTGATACCGCTGTAATAGCAGATTTTGTCATATTTCCGGCAGTTGCTGTTATAGCTTTTGTATTCGGCGCTGATATTTGGTTTGCTGTCGTTACCGTAACCTCTTTTGCAACAGCATTAGACTGCAAAACCGGTTGTTCTGTTGTCACTGTGGATGTATTGGCAGCTGTACCGGAAGCAGAAGTATCGGCAGCCCCGGTTGCTGCAGGATGTTGATAATGATTAACCATATCTGCAAGCAAATCAGATAAAGCGGACGACTCCTCAGCAGAACCTTTCAACGTACCCATATCAATACACTTTCCTATATAAAAACAACAAACAATTAGCCTACCATCTGATCCGGACTTACTGCTTTGGCACGTGCAACATCTATACTAATACGGTTTTCACGCACTAATTGCTGTAAACACTGATCGAGTGTCTGCATTCCGAATTTCTGACCAGTTTGTAAAGTAGAGTTGATCTGAGCAATTTTGTTTTCTCGAATCAGGTTACGTACTGCCGGATTACTGATCATAATTTCATGTGCTGCCACACGGCCGTTACCATCTTTGGTTTTAAGCAGAGTCTGAGAAATCACTGCCTGCAAACTTTCTGACAGCATAGAACGAACCATTTCTTTTTCGCCTGCAGGGAATACATCCACAATACGGTCAACGGTTTTAGCAGCACCTGTGGTATGCAAAGTACCAAACACCAAGTGACCTGTTTCGGCAGCAGTTAAGGCCAAACCAATCGTTTCAGGGTCACGCATTTCGCCTACCAGAATCACATCCGGATCTTCACGCAGTGCCGAACGCAGGGCATTGGCGAAACTATGAGTATGCTGATGCAGTTCACGCTGGTTTACCAACGATTTTTTACTTTGATGTACAAACTCAATCGGGTCTTCAATTGTTAGAATATGACCGGCATCATTATTATTGATGTAGTCGATCATTGCTGCCAGTGTAGTTGACTTACCGGAACCAGTAGGACCGGTTACCAGTACCAGCCCGCGCGGCAGTTCTGCAATTTTCTGAAAAATTGCCGGAGCCCTCAGTTCTTCAAGTGTAAGAACTTTACTCGGAATAGTACGCATAACGGCTGCAGGACCGCGTTCAGTATTAAAGGCATTCACACGGAACCGCGATACATTGGGCAATTCGAACGAAAAGTCAGTTTCTAGGTTTTGCTGATATTCCTTGCGCTGATAATCGTTCATGATAGAAGCAATCATTTTGCCTACTTCTTCTGCACTCAGTTCAGGCAGATTGATACGGCGGATATCACCATTAACGCGTATCATGGGAGGCAGACCAGCACTCAGATGCAAGTCGGAAGCTTTATTTTTAACGCCGAAGGCCAATAAATCGGTTATCTGCATATTTACTCCATTATGCTTGCCTGCATGATACAGGCACAAAATATGGTTCTTATTTTAATCAAGTTGTCGTATCTTTAAAATGAAAATATTTGTCACTATGTCAAAATTTTTACAAATATACTTAGATTTAATCAGAAAAATTGAAAAACACCATTAATTATGAAAAATACAGACATCTTAATTCAACACTGGCAACAGGTACTGGCAAACATAAATGATGTCTGTCGGCAAACTGCGGCACCACAGCCGGTACAGCTGATTGCTGTCAGTAAAACCTTTCCTGCCAATGATATCATTACTTTATATGAGGCTGGTCAGCGTGATTTTGGTGAAAACTATATTCAGGAATTCAGCGAAAAAACCAGTCAGCTCGCTGAGCTGGATGTTGTCTGGCACATGATAGGGCATATTCAGTCAAATAAAAGCCGAATTGTGGCAGAACGGGCACACTGGGTACACACTATTGATCGTGAAAAAATTGCCCGGCGGCTGCATGAGCAGCGTCCTGAATATTTACCGCCCCTCAATGTCTGTATTGAGGTGAATATTTCAGCAGAAAGCAATAAACATGGTATTAGCCCAAATAAAAGCGAATTACTGACACTGGCTAATATGATCAGCGAATTACCGCGTCTTAAACTGCGCGGACTTATGTGTGTAGCCAAGGCCGGTAGCACAGACACTGAATTACAACAACAGTTCCATCAGATGCAAAACCTGTTACAGTACTTGCACCAGGCCGGTTTTGCTGTTGATGTATTATCAATGGGTATGAGCGCGGATTTAAGTATTGCTATAGCTTGCGGAGCTACTCATGTACGGGTAGGCAGTGCAATTTTCGGGCAGCGCAACTACACTCAGACAGAAAATAATCCTTAGAAATAAAATTATGCCGGTAAGGATTTCTTACCGGCAGCACAAAAGCTATCATCATTATGATAAATATATAAATCAATCAGGCTATTTTCTCAGCCTGAAAGCGATGTGCAGGATGAGCAATTTCTTCCTGAGCAGCAACCACCTGCAACTCATACTGCCGGCGTTTCAGAGTTTCCAGCATAACGCCGTATACTGCAGCAGTAGTATGCTCAAATGACTCCAGCAAGGTCTTACCGGACAGATAGTCAGCCAGAAAAATACCACTGGTCATATCTCCCACACCTACCGGCTGCCGTTCACCAAAATCTACCAATGGCCGGTGAATATGCCATGCTTCCTCAGCAGTGACCAGCAGCATTTCAAAACGGTCTGTCTGATAGCCGGCACGGCTCAAATGTTTCACCAGAACCACTCGCGGACCTTTATTGCATAAAGCACGGCAGGCTGCAACTGCTTCCTCAACGTTATGAATACGTTGTTTGTTGTTCAATTCTTCCAGCTCAAACAGATTCGGCGCAATCATATTACTCAGCGGCAAAGCCACATCACACAAAAATTCAGCTACGCCACCTGCCACAATACAGCCTTTTTCCGGATGTCCCATTACCGGATCACAGAAATAAATGGCTTGCGGATTAGCCTGTTTCACTTTTCTGACAATATCAGTAATCGCATTGCCTTGTTCAGCTGAACCCATATAACCACTTAGTACAGCATCACAATTTTTTAATTCATCAATTGCAGCAATACCGTCTGCAATATCCAGTAAATGTGCAGCCGGCATTACCATACCTTTCCATTGCTTGTACTGAGTATGGTTAGAAAACTGTACTGTATTTAATGGCCAGACATTGACACCTAACCGACGGATAGGAAAAACAGTAGCACTGTTACCTGCATGACCAAATACCACGTGAGACTGAATTGAAAGTATATTTTTCATAATAATGCCATTTACAATCCGGTGAGTGTTTACCCAGCGGATTTCATAAAAACCTGATAATCAGCTAAACATGCTAAACGAAAGTGATTATACTTAGATTATATTGGTTCGGATAAATCATTACTTATATCTACATCCCAGCCCGGAATCTTGCTTTTCATACCTGTATACACACTAATTACGACATAATTTGTCCGGATTTATCTCAAGTATTGCAAAAACAATACGATATAAAATTTATTTACATAATACTCAGATATTCATCTAACAGCCAAACCTTGTATTTTATTTTTCTTAATATTTATTGGTTTTATACATTCAGAATACATACTGCATATCATGACCTGAATAATACAGATTCTGATTGCAGAATATAAACCAGACAAGAGTTGAATTGAATTAAACTAAAAACCATTATTTTTATTACTGAAATAAATTACAACCTTTAAATTACTTCAAGGGCATAAATGTTTGTATCTACCAAATCTGATAATTGTAGTGAGTAAATAAGACTAATTCATAAGCAATAAAAAACGAAAAAGCCAGCTTTAAAAAACTGGCTTTTTTGGTTATTAAACTATCCGGTTCAATAACTCTGTTTATTTTCTATTAGAAATAGAATTTAATATGCTACTGAATCATACCTTAGTTGTTTTTATCTTCCAAAGCAGCTGCCTTTCTGACTAATTTTACAAATTCAGCGCGGTAGCCCTGCTTGTCCTCACCTTTGGCATTATTTGCCCAGCTTGCTATCTGCTGATAAGATGTTTTAGACAGTTCAGGATTATTACGCAATTTTTGTCCGTATGCAGCCACAGCGGCCATAAACCGTGTTTCTACTCCGGCGCTAGCAAAAGAACTGGCCAGAGCTTTCTTTTCTATAGGCAGCGAAACTAATTCACTTTTTTGACCACGTGGTGCTTTCCAGCGTAATTTAAGAAAAGCAATTTCATTATTGTTTGCATTTATAGCTGGTGCTGATTTTTTGTTCTGATAACGTAAAGGATCAATACTTGGTTTACCACCGGCCAGCGTCAGTTCATATAAAACCGTCAGCTTTTTCCCCGCACCAATATCACCCGCATCAACTTTATCATTATTAAAATCTTCCTGCTTTAACTGCCGTTTTTCATAACCAATCTGGCGATACTCGAGTACCTGAGCCGGGTTAAATTCGATCTGGGCTTTGACATCTTTAGCTACCGTAACCAAAGTGGCACTCATCTCCTCCTGCAATACCTTTTGTGCTTCTTCGAGACTATCAATATAGCTGTAATTACCATTACCTGCATCGGCAATCTGAACCATCATTGCATCATTGAAATTATTAGTACCAAAACCAAGTGTAGATAACGTTATACCCTTTTCTTTTTCTCTGCTGACAAATGCTTTCAGCTCTTCTGTGCTATTAATACCAACATTAAAATCACCGTCAGTAGCCAGCAATATCCTGTTGATTCCACCGTTTACTTTGCCCCGCTCTGCCATCTTGTAAGCCAGTTGCAGCCCTTCTCCGCCAGCAGTACTGCCTCCGGCTTCAAATTTATCAATAGCAGCCAGAATTTTGGCTTTATTACTACCAGAGGTGGGTTCCAGTGCCACTCCGGCACTTCCGGCATAAGCAACAATAGAAACCTTATCTTGCGGACGCAGTTTATTTACCAGTAATTTTAATGACTCTTTAAGCAAATCCAGTCTGTCTTCACCATACATCGAACCGGATGTATCTACCAGAAAAACAAGATTCGACGGGGGTAATTGATTAAAATTGACATCATTTGCCTTAATATTAACTCTTAACAGAACCTTATCTGTGTTCCATGGACTGGGTGCAAGCTCATAACCGGCAGAAAAAGGAGAACCTGTTATTGACGTTAATTTCTCATTCGAAGTACTTGGAAAATAATTAATAAATTCTTCTACTCTCACTGCATCAGGATGCGGCATCCGGCCATGTGCAATAAACCGTCGGCTATTTGCATAACTGGCTGTATCCATATCCAGACTGAATGTACTAACAGGTTCAGTAACTACCTGTTTTACCGGGTTATCAGAATAATTTTTATATTGCGCAGTATCCGGCTGCTGAGTTTCAAATACAGCCCTTGAGCCTGGACTCTGATAGTCTGCCCCCCTGAATCCTATTCTGGAATTATATTCCACGTTGGACGAAGATGGTTTACTCTTAAGTGCCAGGTCGGCACCAGAATACGAAGTCTCATATCCCGCTGACATTTTTTCATAGTGACCATCTGATTGATTGCTGGTGCTATCCGTACTACTGGTGCTAGCCGTATTACAAGCACTCAATAGGCTGGTTAATAACACCAAGACTAAACCATAAGAAGCCTTACGACCTATTGCTTTTATTTTTAACATAAATATTCTTTATTTATCAGATAAAAATACATTATTAACATAACAGTCAAATTAACACCAGTAATTTTATTTGTTTCTTTTCAGCTTTAAAATCAATAAAATCAGTAGAATAAGATATTAATTAATTAATATTTAGCTGCTGAATCTGAAGATGCAATCCATATTGACTTTATCCATTACACATTGAACCTATAATTAAGCTAATATTGAATATAAAAGTCTTTACAAACCAATATTGTTTAAATTTATTCAATTAAGACAATATTATCGATTAAGTTAATTATTTTTAATAAAAACTGAGGAAAATCTTATGAACGTATATTTTCTTGGCGGTGGCAATATGGCAACAGCTATCGTAGCCGGTATGACTCAGCAAGGCGGTTATGAGATTGAAGTAATTGACCGTAATCAGAATAAACGACAATATCTAAGCGAACGATATCAGGTACGTACTAGTGCTAAATTAACTGAACTGGCAGCCACAGATATCCTGGTACTGGCAGTTAAACCGCAAGATATGCAGCAGGCTACTACCGGTATCCGGCTTAACGGTGCGCTTGTATTAAGCATAGCAGCAGGCTTAACAATAAGTACTTTAAGTCAATTTCTGGGTAATCACCAGCGTATTATCCGTATTATGCCCAATACCCCCTGCCAGATTGGTCAAGGAATCTCCGGTATGTATGCACCGACAGGCATAAGTAAAGCAGACAAAACCATAGCAGAAAATATCATGCGCACAACAGGCGAAGTAGTATGGCTGGAAGAAGAAAGTGGCATTAATCGTATCGCTGGTATTAGTGGCAGTGGTCCGGCCTATGTCTTCTATTTTCTTAATGCCCTGCAACAGGCTGCCATACAACAGGGTTTCAGCCCTGAAGAGGCTCACCGTTTAACACTTGATACATTCAAAGGTGCTGTAAATCTGGCAGAACAGTCTGGCACCGAATTTGCTCAACTACAAAAAAATGTAACATCTAAAGGTGGCACCACATTTGCTGCGACTTCAGTTTTTGACCAGCATCAGCTGACACAGGTTGTAATTGACGGTGTTGCTGCCAGTGTTGCGCGAGCAGAAGAAATGCAGCAACAACTTGCACCTTTTTAAAAGTTATTATTTTGATATAGAGTCACATTAATTAGATTATTTTGACCTAATTATAAAAAACTTCAGGCGTTTTTATGAAGTACATTAAAGAGTATATTTTTAACATATTCACTTATAATGTACTTCATTTATTGATATTTTATCTTGTTTATATTAAGTATTTAAAAATACTTCAATGTTAATCGACTAATCCAAATCTATATTTCTGGCTTTTACTTAACAATGATCTGTTTTACATATTTAATTTATTGGTTTTGATTAATTAGTAAAATTAAAATACTTTCTCTCTACGCAATTATTGGCACTGTATTAATCATCGATAAAAATACATCAAATATATTAATTAGCAAAACAAATGTACTCTTGTGAAGGGTACAAAATGAATAAAATAACAATACATGATTTGATTATTAAATATAGTTAAAGTAAACCAATATTTACTCGGTGTGCAGAGGAAAAATTTTAATAGCTGCTACAGATATACTTTAACAGTCAAAGCAAAATTCAAAACCAAGAAAAGCTGCTCATATCATAGCACTGCAATTCAGATTAGATTTTTAGACTATGAATTCTGCCCACAATCAATGGATTGTATTATTACAGCGGTAAACCCGACTTTAAATAAAAAAATCATATTTATCAAATATCATTATTTATCTCTTATATTGTATACAATATAATCTTAAGTCAGAATTTGTTTGTTCAAATTTTTCCATAATATAATCCGCCCGAATCTTTTTCTATAAAAAGAGAGTTCAATATCCGTCGGACATTAAAGGCAATATGTGATTAGTAAAACATTATTTTTATTAGCCAGTGCACTGAGTATTATATGCTGGGCCCGGCTTCTGTTACAGTGGGCTAAATTACCTTTTCTGCATCCTCTGGCTCAGTTTTGTGTACGCAGTACCAATTGGCTGGTACGCCCTCTGCGTAAAATTATACCGCCATTGTACCAATGGGATATTGCCTGCATTCTGGCTACTGTCATTATTTATTACCTGGCATGTACGCTAAATCTGTTTATCAGCCTTAGATGGGTATTACCGGATATTCGCACTATTGCAGCCAGTCTGGCTCTTTGCATTCTGTTTTCCCTGAAAGCACTGTGCTATGTATTATTCATCGGGCTGGTAATAAGAATGTTTTTAAGTCTGAGCAAACCTTATTCAATATTGCTATTTACCTTGCAACGTATCTATGCGCCGTTAACCCGTCCGTTTACCTTTATGCGTATTGGTAAATATGATTTTTCTGCGACAATTATTCTGCTTGTGCTCTGGCTTTGTCTCGAATGGTGGCTGCCGCAGGCAAGCAGTAAGATTTCATACTGGCTGATATTCGGATAATGTTGTCGAATGCAAAATTATTAATAAATTATAAAAACATGCTATTATGCCCGAACTTTTTTAACAGCCTGAAATCCAGTATCTGTTATTTTCAAATCCAGATTAAGCTGTCAGTTCCTGAGCTAATTGCTTAATCGAGCTATGCAAAAGAAAGACTGTACAATGGCCAAACTCACAGAACAAGACATCCAGGCCTGGAATGGCCCTGAAGAAGAATACATGAATGAAGAACACCAAGCTTTCTTCCGTGATTTGCTGTTAAAACTCCAGGATGAGCTGATTCATAATGCCAACAATACGGCCGGACATTTACAGGAGCAGGCTACTACGCCTGATCCTGCAGATCGCGCAACACTGGAAGAAGAATATGCATTAGAACTGCGCACCCGTGACCGTGAACGTAAGTTATTAAGTAAAATTCAGGCTTCATTGCGTCAACTAGACGAAGGCGATTATGGCTTTTGTCAGGATACCGGCGAACCTATCGGTCTGAAACGGCTACTCGCTCGCCCTACTGCAACTTTGTCGGTAGAAGCGCAGGAACGGCGTGAACGAATTAAAAAACAGTTTGTTGATTAATTTATCTGTTATGGATTAAAAACGCTTTCCTGCCGGAAAGCGTTTTTGCATTATTGCTACATATCATCATTGCGATAATGCATGTCTCACCGCTGATTTGCTTAAATATTAACTGCTGTTAATTATTTGAAATTAATTCAATAGAAATCATAAAATGTTGATATAACAGCGATGTACAGGTTAAGCATAAAAAGTACAATCCCGCGGTTGAATAGCCTCAGAGACAGTATTTTCCCTGCGCCAGCAAAGCTTTCACAGGTGCAAAATCCTGCCGATGCTGTGGCAGTACACCAAACTGCTGCAATGCAGCAAGATGTGCGGCTGTACCATAGCCTTTATGACGGGCAAAACCATACTGCGGATAACATTTATCCAGCTCATACATCTCTGCATCACGTGCCGTTTTGGCCAGAATAGAGGCGGCAGAAATAGCGGCTATTTTGAGATCGCCTTTAACTACTGCTTCTGCCGGCAACGTCATATCAGCAGGTATGCGATTGCCATCTATCCACACTTTAGCCGGCTGAATATGTAAACCGGCTACAGCACGAGCCATGGCACGCATAGTTGCAAACAGAATATTAAACTGGTGTATTTCTGCCACGTCTGCTGCAGCTACAGACCATGCAGTTGCCTGCTGCTTAATTAATATTGCCAGCTCATCACGCTTTTTCTCGGACAATTTTTTTGAATCAGTAAGACCGGGTAAATCATAATCTGCCGGTAAAATAACAGCTGCTGCATATACACTGCCAACTAACGGACCACGACCGGCTTCGTCTACACCGGCATGGCTGGGTAAAACCATCAGCTCTGTATTCATATTTGCCCCGTTGCATGCTGCAATACCGCCTTTGCAGACAGTTCATCAGTATTCAAACGCAGCTGCTGATGTAGTGCTGAAAAGTCTGCCTGCAAATCCTGTACTTCCTGTGGCGATTCGTACCAGTGAATCACAGCCTCTGCCAGTTTTTGTGGCGTTGCATTACTTTGCAGTAATTCAGGTACCACACCTCTGTCTAACAGAATATTAGGCAAACCAACATACGGCACTTTAATTTTATGTTTGACATATGCATAGGTTAAAGGTGAGATTTTATAGCTGATTACCATCGGGCATTGGCATAAAGCCACTTCGAGCGTGGCCGTACCGCTGGTAACCAGTGCAACATCGGCTGCCTGACAGGCCATTTCTGCATGTGCAGACATTAAACGTATCGGCAGTTTTTGCCACACCGGCTGAGCCAGAATATCCTGCATACGCTGCCGTGTTGCCGCCGTAGCCAGTGGTAGTAAAAACTGAGCCTGAGGATAACGCTGGTGAATAATTTCAGCAGCCTGTAAAAAAATCGGTGCCATGAAATCAATTTCACTGACCCGGCTGCCCGGCATTAAAACAAACACTGGAGCCTGTTCAGACAGTTTCAGCTGCTGTCTTTTCGCCTTTCTGTCAATAACCAGTGGCAAAGTCTGAGCAAGAGGATGCCCGACAAAACGTGCCCGTCCGCCTGCCTGCCGGTATAGTTCCGGTTCCATCGGAAACAGGCATAATACCTCGTCCACCTGTTTAACAATCTTTTTTACCCGTTTACGCCGCCATGCCCAGACAGACGGACTGACATAATGTACGGTAGCAATACCGGCCTGTTTTAAACTTTCGGCAACACCCAGATTGAAATCCGGTGCATCAATACCGACAAATACCTGTGGTCTGATTTGTTTCAGTGAACGAATCAGGCCGCGACGAATGGCCAAAATTTCCGGTAATTTTTTGACAACTTCAACAAAACCGCGTACTGCCAGTTTTTCCTGATCATAGAGACTTTGTATTCCGGCTGCCAGCATCCGCGGTCCGCCAATACCAACGAACTGTACCCACGGATATCGTGTACGAATCGCATTCATCA
Organism: Snodgrassella sp. M0351; assembly: GCF_016100575.1. Taxonomy (NCBI): domain Bacteria; kingdom Pseudomonadati; phylum Pseudomonadota; class Betaproteobacteria; order Neisseriales; family Neisseriaceae; genus Snodgrassella; species Snodgrassella sp. M0351. The sequence goes on from NZ_JACFSG010000003.1 coordinate 45,822, forward strand.
AATGGGCACCCAGTAAATCACCAGATGCTTCGCCGGCACACAAGGCTATGGTTAAAATGGGAAGTTCAGTTGCAGCTTTATTCATAGCAGGATAGCAGTTTTATAAGCAACTATTATAGTAAGACGTAATAGATAGCAAGTTTAGCAGGCGATAGTGTATTCCCGAAGGGTACCATAAAAATTAAAAGCCCAAGCAAACGGCTTGGGCTTTTATATTGGGGTGGCTGATGGGGCTCGAACCCACGACAACTGGAATCACAATCCAGGGCTCTACCAACTGAGCTACAGCCACCATAAAACTTTTCAAACTTTGGTGCGCCCGACAGGAATCGAACCTGTAACCCCCGGCTTAGAAGGCCGGTGCTCTATCCGGTTGAGCTACGGGCGCGTACTCTCAAATCTATCCGGACAAGGATTCGGTCGATATGGTCGGGGTGGTGGGATTCGAACTCACGACCCTCTGCTCCCAAAGCAGATGCGCTAACCAGACTGCGCTACACCCCGACGAGAGAGGCGAACTATACAGCCATGAAAAACTATCGTCAAGAGGTAAAGTAAATTTTTTTGCCATATTTTTGAAATATGGCTGATTTATATGAATGGCTATATACAAAAGCAGATGAAACCGCTTAAAAAAAATGCGACAATGCTATTCTTGTAAATATTAGCTGATAGTTACCTGGCATCAGCATAATCTTTTTCTCTGGAATTTTCTCATGACCGCTCAACTCATTGAAGGTAAAAAAATTTCTCAACAAATCCTGCAAGAATTAACCATTCGTGTACAGCAGCGTCTGGATAATCAGCTACGCCGCCCCTGTCTGGCTGTGGTTCTGGTTGGTGAAGATCCGGCCAGTACAGTATATGTACGCAATAAAAAGCGTGCCTGTGAAACCATTGGTTTTGAATCCCGCAGTTACGAGCTGCCTGTACATACCACAGAAGCCGAATTACTGGCCTTGATTGACGAAATGAATGCAGATAATGGTATAGACGGGATTCTGGTGCAATTACCACTGCCTGCACATATTGACAGTCAGCAGGTACTGGAACGGATTGTGCCTCATAAAGATGTAGATGGTTTTCATCCGTATAATGTTGGCCGGTTGGCGGTAAAAATGCCATTAATGCGTCCGTGTACACCTAAAGGGGTAATGACATTACTGGATGCCTATCAGGTACCAATCACCGGTAAAAAAGCTGTTGTAGTAGGTGCTTCAAATATTGTCGGCCGACCGCAGGCGTTAGAATTACTTCTGGCACGTGCGACAGTCACAATCTGTCATAGCGCCACCCGAAATCTGGCACAGGAAGTTGCTGCTGCTGATATTGTGGTTGTAGGCGTCGGCATTCCGAACTTTGTTAAAGGTGAATGGATTAAACCCGGGGCTGTAGTAATAGATGTGGGAATTAACCGTCTGGAAAACGGACAGTTATGCGGGGATGTAGAGTTTGATGCAGCCAGAGAACGTGCATCTATGATTACACCGGTACCGGGCGGAGTAGGCCCTATGACCATAGCTACCTTAATGGAAAACACATTGAAAGCAGCAGAAATTCACGATACAAAACAATCGTGACGTTATCGGCAAAGCTATATTGTGTATTGATTACACAATAATATCAGCCATCATACAAAACAACAAACATGTTTGCTTGGTAAAATAGACATATCAGTCTTCTGGTCTGTACTTGATTATGATGCGATAGAATGGCTGCCGGTTAAAACAGCTATCCTTATTTACAACCCTAATTGTGGTATTAACCTGATGTATCAATTTTTTCTGGACGCCTGTGCTGCTCTGCGCCTGCGCTTTTATCCCAAAACACATTATCGTTACAATCCATTAATCTTCGTTACCGTTTTACTTGCGCTTGGTCTGATGAATATGGCCAATATGTCACAGATTCTGGGACGGCAAACCGGTATAACTATCTTTGTCATTGTGTTAACAGTGGTGCGCTGGAGTGTTCTGAGCATGGCAATGGAGATCATTCTGGGCTATTACAATAAGCAGCCAGGACGCTGGTATGGTTATGTACTGGCCACTGAGGTGCTAATCCTGCCTACACTGGCCACACTATACTGGCCACAGGTATTAGCCGCTCCGGGGTCTTTATGGCTGCTATGGACATTGGTAGTACAGATCTTTGGATTTGTCCGCATCAGTCAACAAAATATATTTAAAGTATTTTTGGGATATATTATCTATTTCTTAATTACCTGTCTGGCCGGAGGCATACTGCTGTTGTTATTCAGCGCCATGGGCTGGGTGGATATTAACAGCATGTCAGATGCATTTCAGCAAATGCTGAAAGCACAGTCAGCTGGAACAGGTATGCGCTGATACAGATGTGGAAACAGACTGGTTCAGCTATAATACATAATGTTTTTGGTACGGTTTAAACCATTTCGCTCTGTACATCCCAAATTTGCCTGATTGGTTTTGTTGATTTAAAAAGGAATAAGCATGACGTTAAAAGTTGCCATTAATGGTTATGGCCGTATTGGCCGCCAGGTATTGCGTGCAATCTATGACTATAACTTGAGCAACCAGTTGGAAATTGTTGCGGTAAATGCCAGCGGTTCACTGGAAACCAGTGCACACCTGACAAAATTTGATACAGTTCATGGCCGTTTTGCCGCAGATGTTTCATCTGATAATGATGCTTTAATTATTAATGGCGACCGCATCCGTTTTTTTTCTACCCGTAACCCGGCAGAATTACCCTGGGGTGAACTGGGTATCGATCTGGTGCTGGAATGTACCGGTGCTTTTACTACCAAAGAAAAAGCCAGCATTCATTTACAAAGTGGTGCTAAAAAAGTTCTGATTTCCGCACCTGGCGGTGCCGATGTGGATGCTACCGTGGTATACGGAGTTAATCATCAGGTATTAACACCGGAAATGACAGTAATATCCAATGGTTCTTGCACAACCAACTGTCTGGCACCGGTGGCAAAAGCCATTAACGACGAACTGGGAATGGTAAAAGGCTTAATGACAACCATTCATTCATTTACCAATGATCAGGTACTGACTGATGTTCGCCATAAAGATTTACGCCGTGCCCGCAGTGCTGTTGAAAATCTGATTCCGACCAAAACCGGAGCAGCCAAGGCTGTAGGACTGGTATTACCGGAATTACAGGGTAAGTTTGATGGCTTTGCAGTACGTGTTCCCACAATTAATGTTTCACTGGTTGATTTAACGTTTGAAGCCGCCCGTAACACCAGTGTCGAAGAAGTTAATGCCATAGTTAAAGCAGCCAGTGAAGGTAGTATGAAACATATTCTGGGCTACAATACTCTGCCATTGGTTTCCACCGATTTTAATCATACAACTCAGGCTTCCATATTTGACAGTACATTAACTAAAGTTACCAATGGTAATATGGTAAAAGTACTGGCGTGGTACGACAATGAATGGGGCTTTAGCTGCCAGATGCTGAATACTGCACGTGCTATGTTTGGCATGGAAGTTACTCCACTCGCTTAACCCGTTTTACCAGCAGAAGTACAGGCTGTCTGAATCCGCTTATACAGGCTTCAGACAGCCTGAACCTATTGTGGCAAACAGAATCAGTACCTGTTTGCCATACAAACACCAGAACAAATTCAACCAAGTTAATATTAATCTTGGCAATTTTTCTCTGACAGACAACGCTGATATTTCTTTTCCGCTTCATTGAGGCACAAATTATGCTTAACTATCATTTGCAACCCCATTCTCTGACTCAGCATCTGTGGCAAGTACGCCTTAGTTTTACACAACTGGATAATCAGAATTTCAGTCTGAGTTTACCCAGCTGGGTACCCGGTAGTTATATGATTCGTGATTTTGCCCGTCATATTGTCACCTTATCAGCCAGTTGCAACAATACACCGGCATCAGCTGAACAGATAAATAAAAATACCTGGGCTTGCAACGGACAGGCAGGTAACTGGGAGATCACTTATCTGGTATATGCTTTCGATACTTCTGTGCGCGGCTCTTTTTTAAATACTGAACGAGGTTTCTTTGACGGTGCCTGTCTTTTTTTACGGCATAATCAGCGTGAACAGGAGAACTGCCAGTTAATCATTACCGGCCTGCCTGAAAACTGGGATATTGCCACTACCATGCCGCAAACATCACAGTCCCATGTTTATCAGGTAAATAATTACCGCTCTTTAATTGATTATCCGGTGGAAATGGGCTATTTGCTGCGTCTGCCATTTAGTGCAGGCGGCATTGAACATGAAATTGTTATCAGCGGCCATTTCTCATCTTTTGATCAGCAGCGTCTGGTAGATGATGTAAGCAAAATATGTGCCAGTGAAATTGCTATGTTTGCCGCACCGGCACCGTTTGAACGCTACAGCTTTTTACTTTTTGTCGGAAATGGCATTTATGGCGGACTGGAACATAAATCCTCCTCTGCCCTCATGGCCGACCGGCATGATCTGCCGCAAAAAGATGGAAAAAATACCGAGGCTTATATTACATTACTCGGTTTGTTCAGCCATGAATATTTTCATGCATGGAACGTAAAATCTATTATTCCTTCTGCATTTTTAAACAGCAAACTGGATGATGAAGTTTATACAAAGCTGTTGTGGGCTTTTGAAGGTATCACTTCCTATTATGATGACTGGTTTCTGGTACGCAGCGGTGTGATTACACCAGAACAGTATCTGCAATTACTGGCCAAAACCATTACCCGTGTACAACAGGGTGCCGGCCGTTTAAAGCAAAGTCTGGCAGATTCCAGCTTTACTGCATGGACAAAATATTACAAACAGAATGAAAACAGTGCCAACAGTATTGTCAGCTATTACCAGAAAGGCGCACTGGCAGCTCTGTGTCTGGATCACTATATCCGCCGGTATACCGGCCAGCAAAAAAATCTGGATGATATTATGCGTGCTCTGTATCAGGACTGGCGTCAGCGGGGTATGGGGCTAGCGGAAAATGAATGGCTGAAAATAGCCCAGCAAGCTACCGGAATAGACTTAACTCAGGTTTATCAGCAATACATTATGACCACAGCAGACTTGCCTTTGACAGAACAATTACAGCAGGCTGGTGTACAGCTCTACTGGGCTGCCTTGCCTCGCCAGCATGGTGGTGCATATATTGAGCATTATTCTGTTGCCGAACAGCCCGATGCAGATCTGGGTGCCCGTGTTCAGCCAGCCTCATTCGGTGTCAGCCTGCAACAAGTATTTAATCAAGGTAGTGCCGAGAATGCAGGTATGAGTGCCGGTGACCAGCTGATTGCTATTAATGATGAAATTATTACCGATTTTAATAAGCAATGGACACGTATTCATGTTGGTGAAACAGTACGGATACATTTCATCCGTGACGGTTTACTGCGACAGACTACTTTACTGGCACAGGCAGCATTAGCTGATACTGCGTTGCTGAGTATTGATAATGCATTGCTATTACAGCGTTGGTTACAGCCACAGCCTTAAATTCATCCGCATACTTTTACCGTTATCTTTCTCTGGTTTTAGAATGACAAGAATAGCAAACATTTTTTTATGGTGCTGCGTGTGTTTCATTATCAGCAGTTGTCAGTCTTATGCTAATTCTAATCAGTTACCCGGCAATTTTTATAAAGTATCTGATGATGTATACCGATCTGAACAACCCTCTTTAAAAGAGGCTGAACAGCTTAATAAAATAGGGATTAAAACAATAATTAACTTGCGTTCATGGCATAGTGATCAGGACAAAATTGCTAATACGGACATGTCTGAAATCCGGATTGATATGCGGGCTGAGAATATAACCGATGAAAAAATCATTCAAATTCTTAAAGCTATTAAAAACTCGCCTAAACCAGTATTAATTCATTGCTGGCATGGCAGTGATCGCACAGGAGTAGTTATTGCGATGTATCGGTTAATTTTTCAGAATTGGACTAAAAAACAGGCTATCAAAGAATTGATGAAGCCGGAATTGAATCATCATTACAAGATTTATCCAAACATACAAAGATATATCCAAGATGTTGATGTTGAAAAAATTCGTCAGGCTGTATTCGAATAACTCCGTGATGTAATGAATGAAAAATATAGTATCAAATTAACAATCTGATTTGATAAAAACTCAAAGTGATATTGATTTTTATACTGGGAATATTGTGTATTCATGTCTGCCGATTTAAGTATAACTCTCGTTCTGCCGGGTTTATTATGGCCTCATCAGGAAGCTGCGGTACCTGACTTACAGCTACCGGCACTGAATACCCTGCGGCAATGGAGCAAATATACATTACAAACCATAAACAGAAGTCAGTTATACCGGCAATATCTGTGGGAAGGTTCATGGGTTCAACAGGCTCAGCAGCAATTAAACCTAAACCCGGAATATTGCGGCTTTATTGTCACACCTATAAACCAGACAGCCGGCATGCATCAGCTTCAGTATCTTGACGGAAATGCTCTTGGTCTGAATCCAGAAGAGGCAAAATCTTTCTGTGAAGTATTGAGTACATGGTTACAGCCAGATGGCTGGCGGTTTTTTCCGGTCAGACCGGATTTATGGCTAGTTACCACGCCACAGGTACTTGATTTTACCCTGTCATCTTTACTTGATTTGTCAGGCTGCATAGACGGCACCGCCAAACCTTCGGGTAAAGATGCAACTCTGATTCTGCAACAGCAAACTGAGCTGCAAATGTTGCTGCATCAGCATCCACTTAATCAGGAACGCAGCACACGCGGTCTGCCCACGATTAACGGTTTATGGTTTGAAAAAGACCTTATTGGCACAGCAAAGCACGACACACTACTTTATACCAATAGTTCGTGGGCATTGCATGCGCATGAATTACCGCTAAATTACGCAGCATTAATGGATACTCTATCAGATTCAGGCCAGCAGGAAATTGTATTGTTTAATGATAGTTTATGCTTACCAGTAAATCAGGGTGATGTTTATACCTATGCACAAATAATGCATCAATGGGAACAAGACTGGTGGCAACCTTTGCTGTCAGGATTAAAAAACCGACATATCCGCCAGCTGAATATCCGATGTGAAACCGGATTGCTTCAGATTCGCAAGCCCAGATTTCGTTTGTTCCGGCCTAAAACCCAACCTTTTACCGGATTGAATTTATGAAGCCGGCACATATTATTACCCGTTCGGTAGATACTGATGCTCTGCAAACTCTGCTTGCTCAGGGTGTTGATCCTCTGCTGGCCAAACTGTATGCAACACGAGCAGTTAAAAACAAAAGTGAAACTGAATACAATTTGTCTGCGCTGTTACCGTTTCAGAATTTGAAAAATATTCAGGCCGCCAGTGAGCGACTGGCTCAGGCAATCGAACGGCAGGAAAAAATTCTGATTGTTGCCGATTATGATGCAGACGGAGCCACAGCATGTGCCTTAGGGATACGCGGATTACAGGCAATGGGAGCGCAAACCGATTTTTTCGTCCCCAACCGCTTTGAACATGGTTATGGCTTAACTGAACAGATTGCTGAGCTTGCAGCTCAGGCAGGTACGAACCTGCTGCTTACCGTGGATAATGGTATTGCCAGTGTAGCCGGCGTACAACGCGCACAACAGCTAGGCATGGACGTCCTGATTACTGACCACCATCTGCCGGGTGAACAACTGCCTGAATGTATTATTGTTAATCCTAATCAACCAGGTGATCAATTTCCCAGTAAAGCATTGGCTGGTGTGGGTGTGATGTTCTATGTACTAATGGCTTTGCGTTACCATCTGCGCCAGCAAAACCGGTTTAGTAAACATCCGGAACCCAATCTTGCTCAATGGCTTGATCTGGTGGCACTGGGCACCATCGCCGATGTGGTACCTCTTGATCAGAATAATCGCCTGCTGGTAACTCAGGGGCTCAGACGAATTAAAGCTGATAAAATGCAAGCAGGAATACGCGCCTTGTTTGCAGTGGCCAAACGCAACCCGCAACAGGCACATGCATTTGATCTGGGTTTTGCTATCGGACCCCGTCTGAATGCTGCCGGCAGACTGGATGATATGAGTCTGGGTATAGCCTGTCTGTTGAGCGATGATATGGAAAGTGCAACCGATCTGGCTGAACAACTGAATGATCTGAACCATGAACGTCGTCAGATTCAGCGCAGCATGCAGGATGAAGCTAATCTGCAACTGGCCGGCTTCAATACAGAAAACAGCTATAGCATCGTTGCTTATCATGATAACTGGCATCAGGGAGTAACCGGAATTTTAGCAGGCCGGTTACGCGAAACCTTTCATCGACCTAGTATTGTTTTTGCTCAGGCAGAAGATGGTACATTACGCGGCTCCGGCCGGTCTATTATCGGTTTACATCTGCGTGATGCACTGGATATGGTCAGTAAACGCCGGCCGGATATTATCCAGAAGTTTGGCGGACATGCTATGGCTGCAGGCTTAAGTATTTCCGAAATACATCTGGCAGCTTTCCAAAATGAATTTGAGGCAGTCTGCAGGCAACTCATCCGGCCGGCAGATTTAAACTATACGTACCAGACTGATGGTTCATTAGACAATCAATATCTGAACTTAGCCACAGCGCAGCAATTGGCGGCTCTGGTATGGGGCCAGAATTTTCCTGAACCCCGTTTTTGCGATGAATTTAAAGTAATCAGACAACAAATAGTGGGTACCGGCCATATTAAAGCAGTGTTACACAAGAACAACTGTGAATATGAAGTTATGTTTTTCCGCTGTACAGCCATCTTACCGGAACATATTCGCGTGGTTTACCGGCTAATTGCCAACCAGTGGCACCAGCAAATGGAATTACAGTTATATGCAGATTACTGGGAAATTTGTAATTAAACCGATATATAGGCTGTTTAAATACACAAATTCACTTATAATTAGCACAATTAAACATTAACATGAATTTACTCTGGTCTTTTATCTGATACAGGTTAGAAAAAAGTGCGCTGTATGCAGTAATATTTCAGCCAAACCTGAACAGGTACAGTATTTACTAGAATGTAAACTCAGAAGTTATGGAGACGGGAATTAATTTGTATGAGTCTTGGACTGATCAGGGTTTTATATAAGCACCAGATTATTGACGCAGAAAAAGCAGAAAAACTGCGTCAGGAACTGGAACAGAAACGTCCGGTTATACCGGCACTACTACAATCTGGAGCCATCAGTGCTGATAAACTGGCCAGCTTTCTGTCCGGTGTATTCGGTATTCCTTACCTGAATCTGGAGCCATATAATCAAAGTCTGGTACCGCTGGATTTAATTAATCTGAAAATTATGCAGCAATACATTTGCGTGCCGCTATTCAAGCGCGGTAATCGACTGTTTTTGGCTGTATCTGATCCTACATCAATTCAGCATTACCAGAAAATTGCCACAGATGCCGGCTGCGTACTGAATCTGGTTATAGTCCGCGATAGTCAGTTACGCCAATTACTGGAAAATCTTGGTCAGGAATCCACCAACCTTCTGGAAGATATGGATTCAATTGGTGACTCCAGTGCTGTAGAAAATAACGCCATGTCTGCAGATGACGAAGATGGCGAAAATGGACCAATTGCAAAATTTGTTTTTAAAATACTAGGTGATGCATTAAACAGCGGCGCATCAGATATCCATTTTGAATTTTATGAAGAAATGGCACGAGTACGCTTTCGCGTTGACGGACAGTTGCGTGAAGTGGTACGTATGCCACTGAATATTCGCGGCCAGATCGCTTCACGTATTAAAGTAATGGCCAAACTGGACATTTCAGAAAAACGTATTCCTCAGGACGGACGTATTCAGGTTCAGTTCCGTAAAGGTGCCAAGCCGATTGATTTCCGTGTCAGCACACTGCCCACTCTGTTCGGGGAAAAAATTGTAATGCGTATCCTGAATTCGGATGCGGCTACTCTGAATATTGAACAACTTGGTTTTGAGCCATTTCAGAAAGAATTACTGCTTGAGGCCATCCACCGGCCATACGGTATGGTGCTGGTTACCGGCCCTACTGGTTCCGGTAAAACCGTATCACTGTATACCTGCCTTAATATTCTTAATACCGACAGTGTTAACATTTCCACTGCTGAAGACCCTGCGGAAATTAACCTGCCTGGTATTAATCAGGTAAATGTTAATGATAAACAAGGACTGACATTTGCTGCTGCGTTAAAATCATTTCTGCGCCAGGATCCGGATATCATTATGGTGGGGGAAATCCGTGATTTGGAAACCGCAGATATTGCCATTAAAGCTGCACAAACCGGCCATATGGTATTTTCAACTTTGCATACCAATAATGCCCCGGCTACATTATCCCGTATGCTGAATATGGGCGTTGCTCCGTTTAATATTGCCAGCTCAGTAAATCTGATTATGGCACAGCGTCTGGTGCGGCGTTTATGTACCTGCAAGGCACCGGCAGAGCGTCCGCCTGAATTTGCACTGAAAAAAGCAGGTTTTTCAGATGAAGATCTCGCCAAAGAATGGACATTTTACCGGCCGGTCGGCTGTGAAAGGTGTAAGGGCAAAGGCTATAAAGGACGTGCCGGCGTATATGAAGTTATGCCGGTCAGTGATGAAATGCAACGTATTATCATGAATAATGGTAATGAAGTAGATATCAGCACTCAGGCGCTCAAGGAAGGTCTGGTCGATTTACGCCATGCCGGTTTACTGAAAGTGATGGAAGGCATTACGTCTCTGGACGAGATTCTTGCAAGCACTAATGATTAAAACTGATTGTTCGCCTATACAATTAAGTCAATACTGTGAGAGAACACTATGAATAAACCCGTAGCAGTATCCAAAACCAAATCTTCCGGTACCAGTTTCAGTTTTGAAGGCAAAAACCTTAAAACTGAACAGATTGTACGCGGAGAAGTTGTCGCAAAAGACGAGGCTGATGCACGCGCCAAGCTAACCCGGCGTCAAATTCGTGTAATACAGATTGCCAAGGTCAAAAAACAGCGCCAAAAGAAAATCAGTCAGGCAGATATTACCGTCTTTACCCGACAATTATCCACCATGATGAAATCTGGTCTGCCTATGATGCAGGCTTTCGATATTGCAGCCAAAGGGCATTCTAACCCGGCAATGACCCAGCTACTGTTGCAAATCCGCTCTGATGTTGAGCAAGGTACATCTCTGGCAGAGTCTTTTTCTAAACATCCGAAATATTTCGATCATTTTTACTGTAATCTGGTGCATGCGGGTGAAGCCGGTGGTGTACTAGAGGCTATTCTTGACAAGCTGTCGGTATATAAAGAAAAAACTCAGGGTATCAAGAAAAAAGTTAAAAGTGCCTTGACTTACCCAGCTGTGGTAGTAGTCGTAGCAATCGCACTGGTAATCGTCATGATGATGTTCGTATTACCTTCATTTGGTAAAGTTTACGAAAGTATGGGCGTACCACTACCTGGTTTGACTCAGTTCATGATGAATATTTCTGATTTCTTTGTACATTACGGCATATTTGTCATCATTGCACTGATAGGTGGTGTAATTGGCTTATTTAAATGGTATCAGAACTCAGATGATCTGAAAAAACGTTTTGATTATATGCTGTTAAAAATGCCTATTTTCGGCCAAATCGTTCGTAAAGCCACCATTGCACGCTGGTCTCGTACAACAGCAACTCTATTTGCAGCAGGCGTACCATTGGTAGAAGTTCTTGATTCAGTTGCCGGAGCCTCCGGTAATATTCGCTATGAAGAAGCTACTCAGGAAATCCGTGCTAAAGTTAATCAGGGTATTTCTCTTACCTCAGCTATGCAGGCAACTGAGTTATTTCCGAACATGGTGATGCAAATGGCTTCAATCGGTGAAGAATCAGGTTCTTTGGATGACATGCTCAATAAGGCCGCAGAATTCTATGAAGAAGATGTAGATACTGCCGTTGCACAGCTGTCTTCATTGATGGAACCGATTATTATGGTTGTACTCGGTGGTATTGTCGGGATAATTCTGGTTGCCATGTATTTACCGCTATTTAATATCGGTAATGCCGTAGGTTAATACCTGATGTTAACTGATACTCTGTTTTTTAGCGTCATTGCATTAATATCGGGATGTGCTGTTGGCAGTTTTCTGAATGTAGTGATCTATCGTTTACCCATTATGATGGAACGAAGCTGGCAGGCAGAAGCACGAATGGCATTGCAACTGCCTGCAGAACACACCAGTCGCTTTAATCTCTGTGTTCCGCATTCAGCCTGCCCGCACTGTCAACATAAAATCCGCTGGTGGCAGAATATACCTCTTGTCAGTTATATACTGCTCCGCGGACGCTGTGCTTCATGTTCAGCATCCATCAGCCCGCGCTATTTTTGTGTAGAATTATTAACCGGTATTGCATTTGCTGCAGTAGTCTGGCGTTATGATGTCACACCTGTTGCTGCGGGCGGTCTGATACTGACTGCAGCATTGATTGCACTGACCTTTATAGATGCCGAAACCCAGCTGTTACCTGACCAAATCACCCTACCTCTACTCTGGCTGGGTTTACTGTTTAACTGGTATTGTGAATTTGTTCCCTTAGCTTCTGCTGTCTGGGGTGCTGCATTAGGCTATCTGAGCTTGTGGTCACTTTTCTGGTTATTCAAACTACTAACCGGTAAAGATGGTATGGGTTATGGTGATTTTAAACTACTGGCTGCCCTTGGTGCGTGGATGGGTGCTTCTGCATTGCCTTTAATTGTATTTATGGCAGCAATTGTCGGTATTATTGCTTCACTTATTCTCAGAGTTGCCCGCAGCCAGCCTATGGCTTTTGGTCCGGCACTGGCCATTGCAGGCTGGATTGTGTGGATGATAAACAGTCAGATTAATCAGTTGATTCACTGGTGGCTGCGTCTTTCCGGGTTTAGTACATGACGTTCTGGATAGGTCTGTCCGGTGGCATAGGTAGTGGAAAATCTGCCGTAGCAAGCTGTTTTACTGCTCTGGGCATACCAGTACTGAATGCAGATGAAATCGCACACCAGCTTACTGCTCCTGGCGGTCTGGCGTTACCTGAAATCCGCAGACAGTGCGGGAATAATCTATTTCTTACTGACGGCAGTCTGGATCGGCCAAAACTGCGTAATTGGGTGTTTACCGATTCACAGAATCGTATTCTGCTGGAAAATATTCTCCATCCGTTAATTCTGCAAAGTCTTCAGCAAGCAAAACAGCAAATCGTTTTGAATCAGCATTATGGAATTATTGAAATTCCTTTACTGGCAGAAAAACCAGAATTTCAACAACTGGTACAACGTATACTCATTATCGAAGCACCGGTTAACATATGTATTCAAAGAGTTCGGCAACGCAGTAATCTGGACGAATCAACAATCCGTGCTATCATGGCGCAGCAAGCTGACAGTAATAGCCGGAAAGCCATTGCCGATGACATTATTATCAACGATGGCAACTGGCAGGAACTTAACCGGAAAGTTATCCAGCTGCATCATTTCTATCAAGCTCTAACACCAGCCAAGTTATGACAGATATTATCCATTTCGAACATCCTTTGTCTGAGCGCGTCCGTAATTTCCTGCGCATAGCACATCTGTTCAAACACTTCCATGAAGTAGTGATACGCAGTGAAATCTGGGCACATCATTGTGCATTATTCTCACTATTCGAAATCATGGAAGCAGCAGCACGTGCCGAATTGAAACTGGATATTCTGCAAGAACTGGAACGACAAAAAAGTCTGGCCAGACAACGTGGTGAAGAAGGTAAACATGTCTTGGTAGATATACAAACTGCAATTACAAATCTGCAAAGCGTTCAGCAAAAATTCGGACAGCATTTGCGCGAAAATGAATGGCTGATGGCAATTAAACAGCGAATGTTCGTACCCGGCGGTACCAGCCCGTATGATTTGCCTTCCTATTATTACTGGCAACAAAAAAAACCGGCAGAACGTGAATTACAGTTACGTCAGTGGATCCAAAGTCTGTTACCTACTTATGAAGCCATCAAACTGCTACTGGAAATTCTGCGTCAAAACAGTCTGTCTGTAGACTGTCTGGCAACAAGCGGAAGTTATCAGCACAACAGCCTTGGACAGAACATTCATCTACTGGGTATTAATGTTTCCCAAAATGCCACTGCACTGCCAGAAGTATCTGCTAATAAATATTTTACCCATATTCGCTTTTTACAGGCTTCACAACAACAGGCACGTGGCCAGGTTTTAAACACTGATATACCATTTACTCTGGTAATGTGCAGCTTTGATCCGGTAATCAAATAATGACTGAAAAAATCACCACTGTAATTTGCCCGATATGCGGGAAAAATGTTGACTGGACTCCGTCCAGTCGCTTTCGTCCGTTCTGTTCAAAGCGTTGCAAAATGATTGATCTGGGAGCATGGGCTAGTGAAAATTATAATCTGCCAGCCGATGAAGATCAGCCGCTAAGTGAAGAAATAACACCATCAAAGCATTGATAAACAGCGGCAAATATCACTTATAACCTCACAAATATTCAATTTTATGACTTCCCCTGCTCTTTGTATTAAACAAGCAGTAAAAACCTATGCTAATGGTTTTACTGCTTTAAAAGGTGTCAGCTTTAGTGTCCAGCCCGGTGAATTTTTTGGTTTACTCGGTCCTAACGGTGCCGGCAAAACTACTCTCATTTCCGCAATGGCCGGACTAAGCCGCCTGACTTCCGGACAAATCAGCATTTGTGGTCATGATGTACAACTGGAAGCAAACACTACCCGTAAACTTCTGGGTGTCGTTCCGCAGGAACTGGTTTTCGATCCTTTTTTTAACGTACGTGAAGCACTGAAGTTTCAGTCCGGCTATTTTGGTCTGCGCAATAACGATGACTGGATAGATGAAATTATCGCCGGTCTCGGACTGACAGATAAAGCCGACACGAACACACGTAATCTGTCTGGCGGGATGAAACGCCGCGTTATGGTTGCTCTGGCTTTAGTACACCGGCCGCCTGTTATCGTACTGGACGAACCCACAGCCGGAGTAGACGTAGAATTACGTCAGAATCTGTGGCAGTTTATTACTCGGCTGAATACAGACGGCCATACCATTATTCTTACCACGCACTATCTGGAAGAAGCACAATCATTATGCAATCGCATCGCCATGCTGAAACATGGCGAAATTGTCGCACTGGACAGCACACGCAACTTGCTGGATACCGAAACAGAATTACGGCTGGCATTAACTACAGACCAAACATTACCGGATAATTTACGTCATTATCTGATTAAAGAAGATGATAATAACCATTATCTGCTTAAACTCGCTGACTACAACCAGCTAACAGCCTTATTACAAATTCTGCAGACTCAGAGAATTAACGTTATCAATCTGAATATTCTGGAAAACGATCTGGAAAACGTCTTTCTGCGCCTGACCAGTGACCATGAGAAAGGCACAAAATGAATACAATTGGTTGCTACACCCTTTTTAAAAAAGAAGTATTGCGATTCTGGAAAGTAGGTTTTCAAACTTTATCTGCTCCTATCCTCACCGCACTATTGTATCAGCTGATATTTGCTCATGTAATGCAGGGGCGTCCTGATATATTACCGGGAGTCAGTTACAATGTATTTCTGATACCGGGCCTGGCTATGATGTCTATGCTGCAAAATGCTTTTGCCAACTCATCTTCAAGTCTGATTCAATCACGGATTACCGGTAATCTGATATTTATTCTGTTACCGCCATTGGGTACCATTGCTTTTTTTTGCGCTTATGTCGGTGCTTCCATCCTGCGCGGACTGATGGTAGGTATTGGAGTCATAGCAGTAACGGCTTTTTTCGGATTAACCATACCACATCATATCGGCTGGATCATAACATTCGCACTGCTCGGATGTGCCATTATGGGTATGTTTGGCTTACTTGCCGGCATTGTTGCAGAAAAATTTGATCAGCTGGCCGCTTTTCAGAACTTTCTTATCATGCCTTTAACATTTCTGTCCGGTGTATTCTATTCTATCAACAGTCTGCCTGAATTCTGGCGCTCACTCAGCCATTTCAATCCGGTTTTTTATATGATTGACGGCTTCCGTTTTGGTTTTTTCGGTCAGAGTGATGCCTCTCCCTGGCTTGCACTAACGGTAGTCGGCAGCTTTGCCGTCGTCCTGTGTATTCTTGTCTGCGGCATCCTGAAATCAGGCTGGAAATTACGCAATTAGACACAGCAAAACGCTATAATAGCCGCCTTATTAATAACTATTCCGGAGCACGTTATGTTAACACCAGAAGAAGTTAAAACCATGATTGCAAACCTTCTGCCTTGTGAATATCTTGAGGTTGAAGGCGATGGTCACCATTTCTTTGCCCGGATTGTATCCAGTGCCTTTAACGGAAAAAATCGTCTGGCACGCCATCGTATGATTAAAGACGGGCTGGCGCAGCAGATTGCCAGTAATGAATTACATGCATTATCCATTACCACTGCCGCCACTCCTGACGAATGGGCTGTCAAACAGCATTAATCCGGCAAACAGACACTATTGCCATAATTGAGAATCCATATGGAAAAATTAAAAATCCGTGCTAACGGCGCATTACACGGTGAAATTGTTATTTCCGGCGCTAAAAATGCCGCTTTACCTTTGTTATGTGCCTCCTTACTGACTCGTGATACCCTGCATCTGACCAATGTGCCCATGCTGCGTGATGTTAAAACCACCCAAAAACTGTTACAGGGCATGGGAGCACGTGTACTTACCGATAATATTCAGGAATTTGAAATAAACTGTAACAGTATCAATAATACCTGTGCACCATACGATCTGGTTAAAACCATGCGTGCATCTATTCTGGTACTGGGTCCCACACTGGCACACTTTGGTGAGGCTCAGGTCAGCCTACCCGGAGGCTGTGCCATCGGATCGAGACCGGTAGACCAGCACCTCAAAGGGCTTGAAGCCATGGGGGCAGAAATCAGTATTGAGCATGGTTATGTCAAAGCCCGGGCAAAACGTCTGCAAGGTGCACATATTGTTATGGATATGGTTACCGTAACCGGCACAGAAAATCTGTTAATGGCTGCAACACTGGCAAACGGAACGACTATTCTGGAAAATGCTGCCATGGAACCGGAAGTTACCGATCTTGCCGATTGCCTGGTTAAAATGGGTGCCAATATTCAGGGAATAGGTACACCGACTCTTACTATTACCGGTGTAGAAAAATTGCATGGATGCAGTCACCGTGTCGTTCCCGACCGCATAGAAGCCGGAACTTTTTTGTGTGCAGTGGCTATGACCGGCGGCAAAGTCATTCTTAAACATGCTGCACCTAAAACCATGCAAGCTGTTCTGGAAAAACTGAGTGAAGCCGGCGCAATTATTGAAGCCGGTGACGACTGGATCAGCATCGACATGCAACAGCGTCCTAAAGCTATCGATATCCGCACCCTGCCCTATCCGGCATTTCCTACCGATATGCAGGCACAGTTTATGGTAATGAATAGTATTGCCAGCGGTAACAGTAAAGTAGTGGAAACTATTTTTGAAAACCGTTTTATGCATGTCCCCGAACTCAATCGTATGGGTGCCCGGATATCAGCTGAAGGTAATACTGCAATTGTGGAAGGTGTGGAACAATTATCCGGTACAACTGTTATGGCTACCGATTTACGTGCTTCTGCCAGTCTGGTACTTGCCGGTCTGGTGGCCAGTGGTGAAACTACTGTTGAACGTATTTATCATCTTGATCGCGGCTATGAAAATATAGAACAGAAGCTAGGCGGAGTGGGCGCTATCATTGAACGCATCAGTGACCACTAACATCAATAAATTACAAGGGCTGTCTGTATATTTATTTAGATAGCCCTTTATATATCATCAACATGATAAAATAAATAATCAGCATATGATTATTTATAAAATATCCAAATATATCAAAATTGATAAGAAATAATTATCAACGGATTTGTTTATGCACTTTTTTGAATATCTTTTTTTGGGTAAATTACTCTTACTCTAAAATAATTTATTAAATAAATCAAAATCTTAAATTTTATTTACTGTGATTGAAAATATCTAAATTAATATTTTTTAAGAGAATTAAAAATATGCCGATAAAATCATAAAACTAACTCGTAAAATATTATTTTTCAAAATTAATTATTCATTTAAATGAATTGCATATTTACTCGTACGATCAAATCACGTAATCCACCATCTCCGGCAATCTGAACATAGTTAACCGCTGAGGTCTGAACCATACTGTCTGAGCCGGCTGTAATGACAGCGTACGAAACTCGGCCGGCGACAGCCATACCTGTATACGCTGATTATTATCCACCCGGCGCAACCATAACCTTATTTGTGCACCGATAGCATGTATTTCCTCTACGCATGCACTGGCAATTACATTATCCTGAATATGAGTTAATACCTGTATTTCCTGAGGCCGGATATAAACAGCTACATTCTGACGGGCTTTTTCTCCTGTGGTAATAGGTTCATGATAATGCCCCAGACACAATTGCCCGTGTTCAATACAGGCATCTTCAAATACATTAACCTCACCCAGAAACTCAGTAACAAATACATTTTCAGGATTATCATACAAAGATGAGGCAGCTCCGCTTTGCTCAACTTTTCCCTGATTCATCACCACTATCTGGTCGGCCATTTCCAGCGCCTCTTCCTGATCATGTGTAACCAGTACACTGGTAATCCCAAGCTGATGATGAATTTCCAGCAGCCACTGGCGTAATTCCTTGCGCACCTTAGCATCCAGTGCACCAAACGGCTCATCCAGCAGCAGCAGCTTTGGTCTGGTAGCCAGAGCACGTGCCAGAGCAATACGCTGGCGCTGACCTCCGGATAGTTGCTGCGGATATACTTTAGCCAGCCAGTCAAGCTGCACCAGTTGTAATAATTCATGCACCCGGGCAGCTATTTCTGCTTTATTCGGGCGAATGCGTTTAGGCAGTACCTGTAAACCAAAAGCCACATTATCAAATACGGTCATATGCCTGAATAAGGCATAGTGCTGAAACATAAATCCGACCCGGCGCTCACGCACATGCAGATTACTGACCTCATCATCAGCAAAAAACAGCTCACCTGAATCTGCGCGTTCCAGCCCGGCAATGATGCGTAACAAGGTGGTTTTTCCACAACCGGACGGACCAAGCAATGCCGTCAGTGAACCGGTTGGTACCTGCAGATTAATATTCTGCAAGGCATGATAATCACCATAATATTTATTTAATTGTTTAATACGAATACTCATAATCGCTACCCAGCACGGTACTTTACTTATTCAGTCGCTTACTGCAATCTGCTCGCGCCGTGCATCTTTGAACAAACGTGTCTGCCGCCAGTCGAGATATTTCTGTAATACCAGCGTGCATAAAGCCAGCAAGGCCAGTAAACTGGAAACAGCAAATGCCCCTACCATGTTGTATTCGTTATACATCATCTCTACCAGTAAAGGCATTGTATTGGTTTCACCGCGGATATGGCCTGAAACCATGCTGACAGCCCCGAATTCACCCATTGCACGGGCATTAGTCAGAATAATGCCGTAAACCAGAGCCCATTTCAGATTGGGTAATGTGACACGCCAGAACATTTGCCAGCCACTGGCACCCAGTATCAGTGCAGCCTGTTCTTCACTACTTCCCTGAGCCTGCATTAAAGGGATGAGCTCACGCGCCACAAAAGGGAAGGTAACAAACAGAGTCGCCAGCACCATACCCGGTACTGCAAAAATAATCTGTATTCCATGTGTTTCCATCCAGCCACCGAACCAGCTGTTACTACCGAAGAGTAAAACAAACATCAGACCCGCCACGACCGGTGAGACTGCAAATGGCAGATCCAGCAAGGTTGTCCATAACTGTTTACCACGAAATGAAAAATGGGTTAACAACCAGGCCATTGCCACACCCAGTATCACATTCACCGGCACAACAATAACAGTAATCAGCAAGGACAAACGAATAGCTGAGAGTGCCTCTTCATCAGTCAAAGCAGCCAGATACAATTGCCAACCCTTTGCCAGCGCAAAACTGAATACCGATAACAGCGGCAAAAGTAACAGCAAACCCAGACACAGCAGCGTTATGCTTATCAGCAAGTAGCGCAGCCAGCGCGGTTCGGTAAGCAACTCATTGGTTTTAACTGTGCTCATCAGTATCGTCCCTGCATACGCCGGCTCAGACGCCATTGCCATAAATTCAGCATAAACAAAATGGTAAAGGAAATTATTAGCATAAATAATGCGACTGCTGCCGCTGCAGGCAAATCAAACAATTCAAATTTACTGACAATAATCAGCGGCAGAATTTCTGATTTAAATGGCACATTACCGGCAATAAAAATTACGGAACCGTATTCTCCGGTAGCGCGTGCAAAAGCCATACCTGCCCCCATTACCAGTGCCGGTAAAACTTCCGGCAGCAGCACCCTGAATACAATGGTTAATCTGGAAGCACCCAGAATAGCCGCAGCTTCTTCATATTCTCCTGATAATTCTGCCAGCACCGGCTGTACTGCGCGTACGACGAATGGCAGGCTTACCAGCAACAATGCCAGCCAGATACCTGCCGGTGTAAATGCTATCTGCAAGCCAAATCGGGTTAATAACGCACCTATCCACCCTGTAGGTGCATATAAGGTAGCCAAAGCCACCCCTGTTACTGCAGTAGGTAAAGCAAACGGCAAATCCACCAATGCATTAACCAGATCCTTACCCCAGAAGTGGTAACGTACCAATACCCATGCCACCAAAGTTCCCAGCAGCACACTGGCCAGCATTGCCAGTAAAGACATTTTCAAAGTCAGCCATACCGCAGCAAGTGTCCTTGGTTCAGAAATGACTTGTATAAAACCATGCCAGCCCAGATCAGTAACAGTCCATACCAGCATCGTAAATGGCAACAGCACCAGTACTGACAGCGATAACACACTTATGCCGAGACTAAGCGAAAAACCGGGCAGTACAGATGGCTGTTTTAAAAACAGCATAACCTTCTCTCCCACAGACCTGGCAGGCACAAACAATACCGGTAGCTGTATCAGACACACCGGCACACATTGGAAGCATCCTGTTCGGGCTATGTTCCAAGCGCAAAATACCAACCACAACAAGAAAATGAATTAACAAGTCAAAAAAAACAGAATGTAAAAATAAATTCAATCATTCCGTTAAATCAGAATCAGCCAACAATATAAAAGGCTGTTTGGGTGATTGAGAAAGAATATATTTTTGTAACCTAAGAAGCTGAGGTTATAACTCTTATCAAATCAGTAGTATTGCCCGTACCATCACCACGTAATATCATGGACGCAGGTTATTCAACATAAACACAAGTCTGCAAAAGCGAGAACACAATGCCAACATCACTTCTGGACGAGCGTAAAGATGCGCCCCTGTCGGCAGATATCAAATTCCTGACTGAAGCACTATTTAACGTCCTGCAAAATGAAACCACAGCTACTGTACAAACTGTATTGCGCCAGCTCCTCAGTGGTAATCAGCCACAAACCATCATTCAACAGGTGGTGCCTACCCTGGATTTACAACAACAGCAAGATTTGATTCGTGCATGCAGCCTGTTTGCACAAGTACTGAATATTGCCGAAGATGCCCACCATGAACGGCGGCGACAGGCATATGAAAATGACAGACAGCATCCCGGACGCACCAGTTTTACTCATGTTATCAACCAAATTCAGCAACAGCAGATTAGTGCTGCGCAACTGGAACAGATTTTGCAGCAAACCAGTATCAGTGCAGTGCTAACCGCTCATCCGACTGAAGTACAGCGCCAGTGCATTCTGTGCTTTCAGCGTCATATCCGCACTATTCTCAGTGAATATGACCATTCTGATCATCACTATAATGAACAGCTAAAGCAACAGGCTGAAGCTATTCTGCTGGCTTTATGGCAGACTGATGAAACGCGCCATTTCAAAATCAGCGTAAGTGATGAAATTTATAATAGCGTTACTTATTTTCCATTGAGTTTTTTTAAAGCGGTACCAGCCCTTTACCGCAAACTGCAACAGCAGCTCACCAGCGCGTATCCGCAAATAACTCTTCCTGATGTACTCAGTATCGGTGGCTGGGTTGGCGGAGATCGTGACGGTAATCCGTATGTTAATGCAGATACTTTACAGGAAGCTTTCATCTTTCAGGGTGATACTTTGTTAAAGCATTATCATCAATGTCTGGATGAGCTGCACCAGCTGCTGCCGCTTTCTTCTCGCCGTGTTCAGATTGACAGCAGCGTGTATCATATGGCCGAGCAGTCACCGGATACCGCAACGGCTCATAGCGAAGAACCATACCGCCGTGCTCTTACCTATATACAGGCACGCCTGAATGCTACCTCCCGGCAACTGAATATTGCTCCACACAACCAGCATCATGGTCTGCCTCCATATAAACAACCAGAGGAACTTTTGCAGGAGCTTAATAATATAGCCAGTTCTTTACAACAAAATGGCAGTGCCCTGCTCACACAGGGCAAACTGGCTGACCTGATTCGTTCTGTTTCCCTGTTCGGTTTTCATCTGATGTCCATCGACTTGCGTCAGCATGCAGCCAAACATGCCGAAGTTGTAACCGAACTGTTTACACATGCCGGACTTGAAACGTTTGAGACATTAAGTGAAGCAGCCAAACAGCGCGTGCTGTTACGTGAATTAAGCACCCAGCGTCCGCTATACAGCCCTTATATTCAGTATAGTCCGCACACCATGCGTGAGCTGGCTATATTCCAGACTGCGGCGAATATTAAAAATAACTATGGTGAAACCGCTATCAATCAATGCATTATTTCTAACGCTGAAACCGTTAGCGATATATTGGTGGTAGCGTTATTGCTGAAAGAAACTGGTTTACTGAGCATCAGTAATGAGAAACCGACCAGCCGGATTAATATTGTTCCTCTGTTTGAGACCATTGATGCCTTGCATAATTGCATCAGTATTATGGATAAATTATTTAATCTGCCCTGGTATCGTGCTTTTTTGCGTAGTCGTGATAACCTGCAGGAAATTATGCTGGGCTACTCCGACAGTAATAAAGATGGTGGTTATGTAACCAGCCAGTGGTCACTTTATCAGGCTGAGTCGAGACTGGTACAACTGTTTGGTCAGCACCATATCCGTCTGCGACTGTTTCATGGCCGTGGTGGCAGTGTCGGTCGCGGTGGCGGACCTTCATTCGATGCAATCATGGCACAGCCGGCTGGCAGCGTAGCCGGACAAATACGCATTACTGAACAAGGAGAAGTTATTACCGCCAAATATGCTGATCCGACCAATGCAGAACGTAATCTTGAAGCACTCATTGCTGCTACGCTTGAAGCTACCGTTTTACCCATGCATAACAGTGAGCCTGACAGCGAACTGATGAATGCATTGTCTGCCAGCGCATTCACACATTACCGGCAATTAATTACCTTTCCGGGCTTTATTGATTATTTTCTGCAAACCAGCCCGATTCAGGAAATTGCGAGCCTGAATATTGGCAGCCGCCCTGCCAGCCGGAAAACACTGGCTAAAATTCAGGACTTACGCGCCATACCATGGGTATTCTCATGGACCCAGAACCGCCTGATGCTGCCGGCCTGGTATGGCTTCGGTAGTGCAGTAGCAGAACTGATTGAACAGGACAGTACCAATCTGCAACTCTTACAGCAGCAGGTTAATAACAGTCCGTTTTTTCAAACCATGCTTTCCAACATGGATCAGGTCATGGCCAAAGCCGATCTTACTATTGCTGAGGCTTATGTAGATCTTGCCAGTGATCAGCAAGCTGCCAGAACCATTTACACCATGCTTTCTGAAGAGTTTGAGCGCAGCCGGCAGGCTTTGCTTAATATTTTACAACGTCAGCATTACCTGAGTGATAACCGCACTCTGGCACGTTCTCTGGCCTTGCGTATTCCCTATTTGAATGCACTGAACTGGTTGCAGATACATCTGCTACAACAACTGCGTCAGCAGCCGGATAATAGTGAGATACTCCAGCTCATCCATCTGACAATTAATGGTATTGCACAAGGGTTGCGTAATACCGGCTAGATATCATCCTGTTTTGCGGACAGTATTTCCATTCTGTCCGCTCATCACCAGTACATATAACTTGAATTTTCCAATGAAATATTTACTTTTATATCCAAAATAAAACACTTGGATATTGATATATAAATATATTTAATTTTTAGAAAAATCAATGTATTAAAATTAATAAATAAAAGTAATTACAAATCTGTTACAGTCGCTTGAAATCGATATACAACGACCCAATTTAATCATATAACTTACCCTTTTGCAGAGGAAAAAATATGCAACCGGAAAACAATACCGAAAACGAAACACAGGTTAACGATAATACCGAAACCACAGAACCAATCGTTGCTCCTGAAGCTACCATAGAAGAGTTACAGGAACGTATTAGCGAACTTGAAGGACAACTCAAAGACGAACAGTTACGTTCACTCGCCAATGAACAAAATCTGCGCAGACGTCATCAGGATGAACTGGAAAGCGCACACAAATTTGCCGGACAGAAATTTGCCAGTGCTATGCTACCAGTTAAAGATTATCTGGAAATGGCTCTGCAAGATCAAAGCGGTAACTTTGATGCACTGAAAATGGGCGTACAAATGACGCTGACCGAATTACAAAAAGCTTTCGATCAGTCTCATATTAAAGAGATCGATCCTAAAGCCGGCGACAAACTTGATCCGCACCGTCATCAGGCCTTGCAAAGTGTAGAAAGTGAGCAAGAACCCAATACAGTAGTTTCGGTAATGAAAAAAGGTTATACCCTGTCCGACCGTGTATTACGCCCTGCTATGGTAACCGTAGCTAAAGCTGCTGATACAGAATAAACTGTATTTTCTAAAAGCCGTTAGACATACTGTTGTTCTGACGGCTTTGTATATATAACGATTTTATATTTATTCAATAAATTAACATCTATAAAATATTTTTACTTCAGCATTGAGCTCAAAAACGCCTGTGTTCGTGTATGCTGAGGATTAGCAAAAAAGCTGCTGGCTTCACCAGCCTCAACAATCACACCTTTATCCATAAACAGCACCT
The DNA here is from genome assembly GCF_016100575.1 of Snodgrassella sp. M0351. Lineage (NCBI taxonomy): Bacteria > Pseudomonadati > Pseudomonadota > Betaproteobacteria > Neisseriales > Neisseriaceae > Snodgrassella > Snodgrassella sp. M0351. The sequence continues at coordinate 70,843 of NZ_JACFSG010000003.1, forward strand.
TATCAGCCACCTCACGCGCAAAGCCCATTTCATGAGTGACCACAACCATAGTCATTCTGTCTTCAGCCAGCTGCTGCATCGTTTTCAATACTTCGCCGGTTAATTCAGGATCAAGCGCTGAAGTAGGTTCATCAAACAGCATAATTTGCGGCTGCATAGCCAGTGCACGGGCAATAGCAACCCGCTGTTTTTGTCCGCCGGATAATTGAGACGGAAAATAATCCTGTTTATTAGCCAGACCAACCTTGCGCAACAACTCCTGTGCCAGCGGAACAATCTCATCACGCTTCATTTTTTTCACAGTTATTGGTGCTTCAATGATATTTTGTAATACGGTCATGTGCGGAAACAGGTTGAACTGCTGAAAAACCATACCCATCCGAGTACAGATTTTTTTTATCAGGCCTTCAGATACATAATGGGCACGATTGTGGATATTGTTCTGTACCAGAAAATCATTTTCAATGGCGATACTCCCCGCATCTATCTTTTCCAGATAATTCAGACAACGCAATAATGTAGATTTGCCTGAACCGGAAGAACCGATAATGGCAACTACTTCTGAGCGTGCTACCTGAATATCGACGCCTTTGAGTACTTCAGTATTACCAAAAGCCTTATAAATACCGCGGGCATCTATCATTAAATCAGTCGTCGTAGCGTGCATAGCGTTTCTCCATTTTCTGGAAGCCCCAGGTCAGAATCAGGGTCATAATCAGGTAGAATGCAGCCGCCACAAAAAACGGCATCAGATTAAATTCACGCTGTACCAGCTGATAAGTTACCCGCATCACATCCTGTAATGCCAGCACATATACCAACGATGTATCTTTAACCAGCGTAATCGTTTCATTGCTTAACGGCGGCAGAATTTTTTTCCACATTTGTGGTAAAACAATACGACGCATAGTTTGGCCGTAGCTCATCCCTAATGTCTTTGCTGCTTCATACTGTCCCTTACCTACCCCCTGAATACCGGCACGGAAAATCTCTGCAAAATAAGCAGCATAGTTAAGCACAAACGCTACTACCGCTGTAGTATATGCCGGCAGTAAAATATTAACTGCCGGTAAAGCAAAGTAAATAAAGAAAATCTGTAGCATCAAAGGTGTGCCGCGCATCACCCAGATATAAAAATTAACAATATAATCCAGCGCCCTGATTCCGGAAAGGCGCAATAATGCCAATACCAACCCTAACGGAATAGACAGTAATAGAGTAATGGCAAACAGGCTCAGAGTAATTTTTGCTCCTGTCCAGAGTTCAGGCAGCATATTTAACACATAATTCATGTGTATTCCTTAAAACAACAATAACGCTGCCTGAATAAATTCTATTCAGGCAGCGTTGATTCCAAAGTAAAACAACATTTATTTAATGATGTCTTTACCGAACCATTTTGTAGCAATTTTAGCAGATGTACCGTCTGCTTTCATACTATCCAGAGCCCCTTGAATTTTTTGCTCCAGAGCCTGATCATCTTTACGGAAAGCAACAGCATATTGTTCCGTACCAAAATTATCACCTAATACTTTATATTCATTAGGTTTTTTTGAAACATAATAGCGACCGACTACTTCATCTACAACCAGTGCATCTACACGTTTGGCGGACACATCCATTAATGCTGTCACATTATCTGCATATTTCTTCAATTCTTTGAATGATTTGGCTGTATTCTGATCAGCTTCTACTGCATCAACAGCACTACTGCCATCTTGAACCGCCACAATTTTACCATTCAGATCAGCTTTAGTATTAATTCCGCTATCGGGACGGACAACAATAATCTGATGATTGTCCATATACGGTTTGGATAATAATAATTGCTGCTGCCGCTGTGGAGTAATGGTTAATCCGTTCCACAGCATATCAACACGTTTACTGTTAAGTTCCGATTCTTTAGCACTCCAGTCAATTGGCTTAAGCTCAACATTCAGACCAGCACGCTTGGCTGCTTCACGAGCCATATCAATATCGAAACCAACCAACTCATTTTTTTCATTACGAAAGCCCATAGGCGGAAAGCTGTCATCTAGCCCCATTACTACCTTTTGACCTGTACTCTCACCGGAGCTGGAAGCAGTACCTGAGGCAGATTCACCACCACAGGCAGCTAACGCCACCGCAACCACAGAACCAAATAAAAAATTACGTATGGCGTTTTGCATATATAAAGTTCCTGATTTAAAGGTATTAGATAATTGTGTCATACACACTATACCGGAATTTATTAACACTTTCATCTGCCGGCAATCAGGTATTTACTGCAAATACCAGAACAAATAGCAGACAAATACTAAGTTATTATTGGTCATTTTATCTCTGATTCAGCATGAACCGTGCTGATACTAACCATGAAGATTCACTGCGATATTATGCGGCAGCCGAATACAACGCATGATGGTTCATACGAAAAAACAGTTTACCATCCTCTTCAATACGCCGGATGGGCCATTGATATACTTCACTCAGCAAAGCAGATTGCATAACATCCTGGGGTGTTCCTGAAGCAACTATCTGCCCTTCATTCATTAATACAATAAAATCAGAATGATTTGCTGCCATAGTTAAATCATGCAGTACCATAACAACAGAAAAATCAGCGTGATGCTCACGCAGATAATGCATCAGCTGGTGCTGATGACGAATATCCAGATGATTACATGGTTCATCAAGCAGTAGTAATGGCGCATTCTGAAGCAGCGCACGTACCACATTAGCACGCTGCTGTTCACCTCCGGATAAACTGCCTATGCGTTGCTGTGCCAGTGAGCATAAGTCGAAAACATCAAGTAACTGCTGGAGCTTTGCGGCGGGTGCTCGGGCTTTCTTAAACCAACCGCTCTGAGGAGAGCAGCCAAGCTGTACATACTCAACTACCGTAAGCGGCAAATTATATTGTCCGTGCTGTCCCACCCATGCAATCTGCCGGCGCTTTAAACTATTGTCAACCGGTTCTCCAAATAATTTGACACCGGCACCATGCAGGCCTAACAGTGCACGCAGTAAGGTTGACTTACCGGCACCATTCGGCCCGATAATACTGATATGCTGATTGGCCGGTAAATCAAGTTGTGGTACCGATAAAATACAACGGCCACGTGGTTGTACATGTACATTGCGAATGGTAAATAAATTTTCCATATCCAGATCCTAGCGACGCAATGGCTGTAAAAACAACCACAGGAAAAATGGTCCGCCAAGTAAAGAAATTACGATACCTACAGGTAAATCAACCGGATAACTCAGCCAGCGCGATACACTGTCTACCAGCAGTAAAAATATTGCCCCCAGCCAAGCAGATAACAGAATAATTTTACGCCGGCTACCACCACGATTACGGGCAACCACATTCGGTACCATCATACCCAGAAAACCAATAATACCGGCCATTGATACTGCTGCTCCGGTTAACAGAGCAGAGCCTATCACTGCCCATATCCGGGTACTCCCGACAGCAACACCCATACTAATGGCTGTTTCTTCTCCCAGCATCAGAATATCCAGTCGCCTGCCCACTGCCACCAGAACACACAACCCCAGCAGCATTACTACCAGCGCATACCATGGCGAAGTAAAACCGGACTCAGCCAGACTACCAGCCAGCCAGCTAGTTGCACTGCGTAAAACCATATCATCCGACATAAACAGAATCATGCTTACCAATGCACCACAAAAGGCACTGATAACAAAACCCATCACCAGTAGCCCCAATGTTCCTCCGCCTAGTAGACGATGTACCGTCAGAATCAGAACACATACCAGCAAAGCCCCCAGAAACGCAGCCATTGGTACTGTTACTGCACCCCAGCCACCTGCCAGAACGGCAATAACCCCCAATGCGGCACCACCAGAAGTACCTATCAGGCTCGGATCCGCCAGCGGATTATCAAATAATGCCTGCAATGCAGCACCGGAAGCGGCCAGTGCAGCACCCACTATCAGCGCGACCAGCACTCGCGGCAGCCGGATACCTAGTGTTATCTCATCCATGGATTGCGGCCATTGCCAGCCACCCATACCCAGTCCCAGACAAAACCAGCTCAATAGTAAACTGAATAATATAGCGGCGATAAACCAAACCAGTTTAGGCCAGAACGCACTTTCTACCCTATTGTGATCAGGCGTACCGGCCGTTTGCTGCACTTGCGTCATAATTATTGTGCCAGTTTATAAAGTTTAGGAATAACCTGCGGAGTATTCAGGCCATAACGAAAAATATCATTTGACGGCATAAAATAGATTTTCTTTTGTTTTGCGGCTGGTGAAGCAGCAATTTCCGGCCGTTTAATCAAGCCCTGCACACCGCCTGTCAGTTTTTGGTTGCGTTCGGCAATCAGAATGATATCCGGTTTCGCGGCCAGCCATGCCTCGCGTGACATCGGTTTCATACCTTCAATAGCAGCGGCTGCATTAATACCACCAGCCCTCCTGATGAGTTCATCCGCAGCAGTACCCCGGCCGGAAACATAACGACCATCATAGCTAATCAGATAGCGCTTACCGGTTTTCGGCATCTGTTTCACCTGACTGAGCCAGCGATCTGCCAATGCATTGGCTTCTTTACTCTTACCAATAAGCTGTCCGATCTGGCGAATACCGGCCGCATAGCCATTAATATCATCCTTTGGCGCAACATTCACCGCTTTAACACCTACCCGGTTCAAATTGGCGTAAATACTGGTTGGCTGAGCCATCCACGAACCCAGAACAAGAGTTGGTTTTCTGGCCGCAATCGGTTCCACACTCAGCCCGTGAAACAAGCCGATACTGGGCACATTCTTTAATGCCGGATTAGTAGAAGCCATCTCGCGCCCTACTACTTCTTTAGCATTGCCTAATTCCACCACAATATCTGCTACATCAGGCGTCAGCGTAACAATACGAGCAGCAAACGCAAATGGAAAAGCAGCGCACATAGCCGCTGCCAACAGTAATCTTTTCATAATCCACCCTTTAATTACTCATATTACAGTGGCAGATATCCATATTATCAGTAATTTATGATTTTACCATAACTACAGAATGCATATCTGCCTCGGTCACTTAGCCTGCTAACAAGCCGTCCATCAGCTGATGCCATGATTGCATTTCATCATTACCTTCTTCACGGCGACCAAAAATCTGCACCACAGTTTGACGATTTTTGTCGAAACCTTCTATGCAGGTCACATAACCTTCACTAATCGGACGACGTACCACCCAGGTTTCTACAATATCACTATCACGCAGATGTAAATCAAAGCCTTCTTCCGGTACTTTGGCATCCAGTACATTCAGATAACCATGTGAGCGTACTACATTGTGTAATTTACCGGTCTGAATCTGCACTAAGCCACGGTTACCGACAAATACCATAATTTCCAGATTATTCGCCTGAACATACTGCAGAACTTCTTCCCATACACTGCGATCGACCTGCTTAGTACAGCCTGCCGGTGCATGACGGTAAGACTGCTGGCGGTCAATTTTAAAGGTCTCCAGCAAACCGCCAAAATGATGTACATCTTTCAGCTCATTCCAGCGCTCCTGAAAAGCCTGCTCGCGCTCTGGTGACAATGGTTCCGGTATCGTTACATTAATTTCCGGAGCCGGCAGAAATTCCGGTTTGCCACTGGTTGCGAATTCATCAATCAGAGCCTGCCATGCGTCCAGTTTAGTTTCATCACGCATGAAAACTTTTTCAATACTCATGCCGTATTCGTCATAAAACTGAATCGAACGCATGGTTCTTTCACCAATCACCACAGTTGTAGCGATAGCATGATGCCAGTTATGCAGGAAAAAACGTAAATCCAGCCCGCCCACATTCAGCGCCAGCCCTGTACGCGCAGTCAGTGTTACATGTTCATAAATACCAACTTTTTCATGTACTGCGGCATCATTACGCACCACACTCAAAACTTCTCCCAGGGTTTCCAGCTTAAGTACCAGATCGCGAATCCGGCTGCCCAGATAAACAGAGTCCGGAGCATCTGCCATTAATGCGCCTTCACTCACACCCAAATCAGCTGCTGCCTGACGCGGAAAGTACATTCCTCCTTCGACAGTTGCCTTTTTATCCAGATATTGTTGCCATAAACTCATGTCTCGTTCCTTTACAAAGTTATTATTGATAGTGATTTAGCAAATAATTCAGCTAATTATTTTAATTTCAGATTTATTTAAAAGGTGTAGCGCAACCCTACATTAAATGTCCGTCCCGGAGCTGAATAGAAATCAGCATTGTCTCTGGTTAACTTAGTCGCATTGCCGTCGCTTTGCCCGGAAGTGCCCGACTGACTGTTTACATTCGGCATCATGTAAGCAATATCTGCCCAGTTCCAGTATTTCTTATTAAAAACATTATTCACACCGGCACGGAAACTCAGATGCTTAGTTGGTTTCCAATAGCCACCCAAATCAACCAGCGCGTAATTTCTGGATGGATTATAGTAACTTGTTCCTTTTGGAACATTTTGAATGTCGCTATCATCTTTTTTCGCCACATAGGTTAAATCAACATTAGCTCCCCACACTTCCTTATCATAGGCAAGACCAAGTTTCACTTTAACCGGCATCACTGAGTTAAGCGGTCTGTCTACGCCTTCCTGGCGAATCGAGCCACGCGAATAGGCTATTGAACCATTTACTTTCCAGTCTGGCGCGAACTTCCAGCGTGCATATGCTTCACCGCCGTAAATATGTGCCTTACTGAAATTCTGTGCCTGCAATACCAGCGTCTGTTTACTGCCCGGACGGCTCCATACAGCATCAGCCGGTAGCTTCACCACATCAGAAATATTTACATAATCAATAAAGTTTTTATAGTGATTATCAAATCCGGCTATACCGTATTCAAAAACATCATTTTTACCGCGTAAACCAAGCTCAAAATTATTTGCAGTTTCCGCTTTTAGATTCGGATTACCCCAGGAGCTGTAGTTTCCCGGATTCCATGAAGAAGCCAGCTGCTGAGATGATGGCGCATTAAAACCACGGGCATACTGAAAATACGGTACCAGCAATGGAGTAATCTGATACGAAATACCCAGACGAGGTGTTAATGCACTTTGATGTTTTTTGCGCAATTCACCGATTTCACCATTGATTCCGGTTATAAAGCCATTGGAATTAGGCTTCATATTATAGTAAGCAGCCGATAAACCTGGACTGACAACCAAATTGCCCCATTGCAGATCTGCATCTATATACGCACTGGCCCGAATAGTAGTGTTATCGGCATTAGGCTTCGATCTGGCATAATATCCTTGCCAGTCACTAGTTAATTCATGGTGCGCAAAACTCAGACCATAGCGCCATTCCTGACTCAGACTACCTGTATCAAAATGCGATGACCAGTCTGTTGTCAATCCCCATACTTTATCTTTATTGGTAAAGTTAAAAACGCAACGATTATTCCGGTCAGGAACCATACTGGTACAACCTTTGACATAGTCACGCTGGGTACTTGAATCTGTTTTAGTCTGTTGCCAGTAAATCTGAGTTTTACCTGATTGAATCAATCCCTCATCACTGTGATAATCATGTCCCAGTGAAAACCGTGTTTTCTTGTTGTCATCTATACCGCGTACATCAGTATAGGTATTATTTACCTGAGACAATGAATCAGTCCACTGATTCCGGCTCAAATATTCAGCAGTAAAATTCAGGGTATTTTTGTCATTAATATCAAATTCGTGCTTAGTAAGAAAATACCGGCTATTGTGATCAACAGGGTCTGATTTAGTACGCAAAGCCCCTTTGCCGCCAATATTACCCCGGTTATCCACTTCATCACCTTTACGGTAAGTACCCAGTACCATTCCGCGCCAGCGGTCACTTCTCATTGCACCGACACCTGTTACCGCTGTAGATTTATCCACACTGTTATACTGAGTATCAATATAACCACCCTGATCTTTATCCTGCAAAATCTCATCAGGGGTAAGTGTGTGCATAGCAACAACACCGCCCAAACCAAAACCACGGGCATTTTTACTGATATCAACACTACTGAGCGCGGAAACATCCATAAAATTACCACGACCGAAAATCGCATACTGTCCCGTATGCTTCATTTCATTTGCTTCAGGCAACTCAATTCCATCAATGGTCATACCAACCCGGTTACCACTTAAACCACGAATATTGACACTGTCATTACCTTGCCGGGTCCCCTGAGTATCCAGAACTTCCACACCAGGGATATCTTTTAATGCCGTTTTTAAATCCACAGCACCCTTTTTCTTAATAGTATCTGCCTCAATTTTAGTATCTTTAAACACACTCGGCGTAACACGTTTACCCTCAACATGAATTGTTGGCAATTGAGCTTCGCCTTCGGCATACACTACTGCAGGAAAGCCGATATAAGCTACAGCCAGCGCAATGATATTGGGTGAGCGGCGCATATTAAGTTAACCCCTTTTGACACAATTTAATATAAAGATGCCGCATTGTAATCAATAATGATTCTTTTATACAAGTGCAAATAGGAATTATTCTTATTAATTTTAAGTCATATTTTTCTAATACTGCTCAGCTGCTTTTTATAAAATTTTTATAAATGATCGTAAGCATAAATATGTTTTAAATCCGGACATATTGACCTTGCAAAAATATAATTTTTTATTAATATAAAAACATCACTTCCTCATAATTATTAAAAATTACTCTTGTATAAAATTATACAAACTTTGTTTCAGGTTATTTTATATTCTGAATTTATCTTTCAAAGTAATAAAAAATTTATTTTATCAATTATATTATCAGAATAAAATTTACTGATTTCTATATAATAAGTATCTCTAATCACCGCTTACTGTCGTTTTACCATTGCCTAATTCAGATTATTATTTTTTTAACATTCTAAATGTATCAATGAGAACCAGACAAATACAAAATACTTCCTGAAACCATCATCATAATTAAAATCACACATCCGGATTACAAAACACAGCAGCCTGCTACCAGAACTTAATCAGGCTATATTACAATTATTCCATTATTTATATTGATTATCACAGACAGCCATGCAACTTGACCGTACTCTTCAGTATCAGATCCTTACCGAACTTACCGATTGTTTTCCGAATCCCTCATCGCAGGAATTTTTTGACCAGTTAGTAACACAATATAGCCTTGATCATGTACTGGGCAATCTTATCTATCTGGACGGACACGGATTAATCCGGTTAAAAATCGATCAGGGATTTAATTATAAAGAAATTCTCTGGACACTAACCGAACCAACCGTAAAGGCATTTGATTTTCTGGCAGACGATGGTGGTTTAGCAGCTATTCTGCAAACCGGAACAAAAAAACCGGATAATAAATAGGCAAATACCTGACCTGGTCAGTAAATTTAATAAAAATGAGACATTAAAGTATATAAAATCATTTGTTTTTATGTATTTTAATGGTAGAAATGTATTTAGTTTGGTAAATTACAGATCCTGAATTATTGTTAACTGATTCATATTGCTTTTTTCTGTAAGATTACGAAAGAAAGTAATATAGCAGGTGATTATCTTGCATAAAAGTACAAATCTTCATATCTTTTCGCTCAAAGAGAAAATCTATCTTTTTTTTTCATCATTTTATTACCACTTATTAGCATTCGGCTAAGCATTTACTATTACCCCTCCTCATCACAAATCCAGAGCATCAATCAGGAAATCTTTCAGCTTTCATTACAACAGCAAGAGTTACTACAGCAGCCTGAAAGTTATGAGAATAACTGCAAGCGTCAACAAATAAAGCAAGAAATTAAAAAGCATAATTTCGCACTTACATATGCCAGACCACTCGCTACAGGCGGCATAGTTAGCGGTATCGTGTGTCTTTTTTCCGGAGTAGTTGCTTTATTCCTGATTCAGCATTTGGGTAGAAAAGCAGATAAATCTTTAAAACAATTGCGCATTAATTTTACTCGTGCGTCGCATATGATACAGGCAATTTTGCTGATATTGCCCATCAGTCTTATTCTGTCTTTTTTATTCGTTTTCATAATACTTACTGATGGTACAAGACCGGAGAAGGCAATCATCCCTCTGTTTGTTGTAGCAGGATTATGCTTTTTCTATTTACACAGATATAACAAACAGGATAATACAGGAACAGCCAGAGTAAGCGGTGTGCTGATCACGACTGAAACCAATCCGGAATTATGGAGATTAATTAGGGAAATTGTACAAAAGCTTGGGTTAAACGCTATGCCAAACCATATTGTACTTTGCATAGGAAATGGCTTCAGGGTAAGTAATAAAGCAGTTCGTCTGTATCCGGACAGAATAGTATTAACAGGAAATACTTTATATCTGGACAGTACTTATATTAATTATTTAACCTTAGCAGAATTATCCAGCATAATTGCGCAGAGATTAAGTCATATTGCCAGTAATGATTTAAATGTATCTGCAAATTTTAATCGTCAGATTGATAAGTTAACTGAAACAGCTAATTTTTTATACCAGAATTATTTATCCTATTCTTTATTCGAAAATTATTTATTCTACCCTCCGTATTTGCTAGCCAAATATTTTTATTGTTCGTTCAACAAAGCAATTCATTGGTGGTATCGTTCCACAGAAGCTATGGCGGATTTAAATGTTTTAAAAGTTACCCATAAAGAGCAATTTGCTTTAGCCTTAAGTAAAATGCATCTTTTGCAAACACGAATTAATCAGGCATTGGAAAATTATTACTATAAAACACATATAAACTTTCTGCCTTTAGATTATGTTACACACTATGTAGAACACTCAGAAACACCATCGCTTAGCAAACTTCTAAAAAAATCACCTTCTGTTTATGCCCGGCACCCGACTTTAGCTCAACGACTGTCTTACATTAAATATGGCGAATTAAACCGTTTGAGTGGTTTGCTCATCAACATTAGTCCAACCACGCTTCTGAAAGATTTATTTAGTAAAGAACTAAACATCCTGCAATCAGATTATCAAAATGATATACAGGAAACAGCAGAAACTAAATTAAATTATCTGAAACATATCAGTAGTCAACATCAGGAAACCATTACCTTAAAACAGGGCGGAATAATCAGATCGTCTCTGCGATCCCTGCTGGCTGGTCTGTTTATCTTAATAACATATGCTTGTATTACAACTGATAAAGCACATGATTCAGAGTGGCTGATAGGTGTCATTATCCTCTCAATGATCAGTGCTTTTTGCTTATTCAGATGCTACAAAATGTATAAAAGCATTGGTTCAGCACTACTTACCATGAGGCCACGCGGATTAATTCTTCCCTGCTTTGATAAAGCCATTCCATGGGAACAAATAAACTCTTTTGAGATAACTGGCAAAATGTACAAAAAGCTAAATCTTTATCTCAATCCAACATTCAAACCGGGAGAATTCAAACCATGTTACGCAAAAATAAAATATAACAAACGAAATAATCATATCCAGATAACTGCATATGAAATCAGAGGCAAAATAAAGTTACCGGATTGTGAGTCTTTAATATCAGACTACATAAGAGTTGCTCATGCCCGAATAGAGCTGCAGTTATTTGTACAAAACAAAAATAATCAATAAATTATGAGTAAATTCATTATTATTCCTATAATTCTGCTTCTTCAGATGGCCGGCTATATGTTTCTGTTTCATGAAAATAAACATGGACATGCTGATTTTCCTATTGAATGGATCATATTTAACATTTTGGGAATTTTTAACCTGATTGTATTGGTACTGTCTTATTTCCTTTTTTTTAATTCTGAAAATAAAATTTCTTTTTGGTGGATTCCCGTAACAATAGCTGTAATTACTGTTATCATACTGATTATTCAATATATAAGAATGGCTATGGGTGAATTCTAAATTTATTAGCACAAAACGGGACAGGGAAAAGAAAAAAATTTATTTTTTGCAATAATAGAAAAAAAAGGAGGTAATATAACCGATATAAAATCTTTTATTAATTATTCAATTTTAGTAGAGCTATAATATCAGAATATATAACAGTTGTCCATATGCGAATAGAGTTTCAGTTATTTAAGAAAGATAATCAGCTATATAAATTACAATCAATAGTAATCTGAAACATTTTACTGCTTACTAAGTAAATTTTCTTATAAGTATTTAAATATAAAAATTTCGCTCATTGTTGCAATTAAATTTCACCTAATAATCCATAAATTGCATGCTATACAACTAAAACATGCAGTTAGCTAACTACATTTTCTGATTTTAAGGTTTTAAATTATGTAATAAATATATATAAAAACAGAGATTTAAGAAATAATCTAACCAGAGCATTTACCATTGATAATTAAATACAGTCTCTACCATCCACCCGCTACCATAACAACAGAAAAACTTTCCGCTACAGGATTTTTATCAGCGAGATTTTTCAGGTTTAATTGCAGGCAGGCACGATACAAAGCAAAAATAGCCATTCCTAAATTATATTTCAGTATTACATCGTACAATGTGTAATGTGATACCTCATATTCGCCTATTGCATCAGCTGAAATTACTCAGGTATAACCTATAGCAGCGTCCGGCTTATGAAAAAATATATCTTTATTTCAATCCTGCATTCAGGATGAGAAAATTCAATTCATATAGTGCAAAAATAAAATTTAACAATCTACATAATCATATCCGGATAACTGTATATGTAATCAGAAGCAAAATAAAATTACAGGGTTATGGTCTTATAATATTATAGAGACTACATAGCAACTGCTAATCCCAGTGAATATCCTCATTCATAATCTGGTGAAGATCTACCCGAGCGTTAACATCAAGTTGATTAACAATCCAGCCATTTAAATGACAATTCCTGACAAATTCATCAATTCTATTTTGACCTTTCATTTCTTTTAAGGTAACTACCACACCAAAACGAATTCCCTCTCCATCTTTAGGATCTAGTCTATTAGATGTTTTAATTTCCATACCCCAGTTTTTATTTTTATATGAATTTTTTGGAATCCTTTTTTTTGTAATTGATTCAGCTATATATTTTACATTATCCCATTTTCGGAATTGTGTTCTTGCATCCTCCTCATGTAAATAATTTTTTTCATTTGTTTCTTGATTCTGCTTATCACCATTAATATTTTTAATAGTACCTTCATTATTAATTCGACCAAAATGCAAATTTAATTCAGTATTTGTATAGTCGACACCCTGATTTCTATTACATTTCGGAAAATAGCACATGGTTGCTCTGGCTAGATAAGGATATTTATCATGAATTAGAGGAATAGGAAATTCGAAATTGTAAGTATTCCATTTCTCACTGATATCTGTTACTACAAATTTTATTTCATCATCATGAGTAGTAACGATATCATTAATATGAATCGGTACAATACCATGTCCCAATTCAGCAATTTCTTCGGCTTTTGGCTGGTTCCATCCCTTAGCCGCATCAATAATCATTGCCTTAGCGATTTCTCTATTCAAACCTAAAATATCAATTAAATAAGATAATTTACGTGCTATCCACGGTGCTGCAAAAGATGTTCCGGCTACTTTAGCCTCTCCTGAAGGTTCATACACATGTATATATTCATCTTCACTTCCACCATAATAACTAACGTCAGGTTTAGCAAAAAATGATAAAACAATTCCTTTTCTGCTGTATTTTGGCGGTAACTTATTTTTAGTTACAGAATTTACAACCATACTATTGATGGAATCAGCAGGAGAACCTATTTTTTCAACTTTTTCATTAGGTTTATTTGTTCCGGCGATAACAAAAATTACGTCATTATCATATTGAATCTTATCTAATACTGCAGCCTCAGCGGAAATAAAATTATCATTTACTTCCTGATCACTGCCTAATGAAAAATTCCAGACCTTAATATCCTTATTATTTGCAATAATTTCTTTTATTTGTTTAATAATTGTAAAAGATGAAAATTTCGAACCTAATGCTACACCAAAATGGCGTACTTTAAAACGGCCACAACCATCCTCCAGCCATGGATTCAGTCTTGGCCCATCAACAATAATAGATGAAATCGCAGTGCCATGTTTATAATCATCTGATGCTTTGGAAATATTAACATCTACCATCTCATGATATTCAACCCAATCGTTAAAGTAGACACTTTGGTTAAACAGTGTATCAATTACTCCGATTGTTGGTTCTGCAATAGGCGAGGGCAAAAATATCTGTTTTTTTTCAATTTGCCAACTAAACTCTTCAGGAGATAAGCAAGATAAATCTGATGTAGCCATAGAAATCAGATACGGAGCATTTTTAGACAATGTTTTTATTTGGAAATCATTCAAATAAACAGTCAATCTGTCTAAAATTCGGCTGGATAAAACCTTAATTCCATATTTCTCCAGTAACTTTACTGTATCAGTTTTAGTATCATATAAAGTTACAATACTTTCTACTTCCTGCTCTGATATTTTTTCTATACTAAAGTCAGTAATATATGAGGCATCAGCTATTACTTGTTTAAATTTAGATTTTGATATATTAAATCCTTCATAAGGAATATTATCCATTAGTGTTTTATTGTCAAATTTATTTTTGTCGACTTGTCCATTTAAACAACTCTCTAAAACTTGAATAGAATTTTGTAATAATAAAATGCTTTTAGTTAAATCTCCAGTATCCAGATAATAAGTAATTATGTGTTTATTTTTTTTCTCATTAAACTTAGCTCCTACAACAGCAGAGTTGGAATCTGCTGCTTTAAATAAGCCAGCTATACGATTAGTTTTTGCAGCAATTTTATTGTAGTACACACTTATTAATACACCTGTAAATGGCCTACTTTCATTCTGCCAATATTCAAAAATTTGCTCTAGTTTTAATTTTAATGAATTTAAATGCTGTATAGTAACAGTTTTATTTCCATTCATATTAATTTGATGTCCGCCACCATTCCTTGATGCCTGAACGAATGCTTTTCCTTTTAACTCTAATACATTATTCGCCATTATCTATTCCCACTTTTATTTAATTTTCTTGCTACCGTACTTTTGGCTTTACCAGTAAGTTTTTCTATTTCCCTGACTGTGAAACCCTGACTGTGTAAAACCGTATCCTCTAATTCCTGTGCGTTCATTAAATTTTTATATAATCTGCGTAAGTAATCAAAGTTATTGCTTATATCACTAAAGGCTAAAGATGTTTTTATCATATTTTTAAGCTCTCCCGGATTAGGTAACTGATTTGCAGTCTTTAATATTTTTCTTACCAGACGAATATCTTTAGTGATATTTTTAAAACTTTTGGCATACGATGAAAAACACAACACTCCGATTTCAACCAAATCTTCTTGGTTATAACGATTAAAGTTAATTACAGCATCAAACCGTCTTGTCAGAGCCCTATCCATGTTTTTATATAAATTGGTGGTGGCAATAATAACAATCTCGTTATTCAAATCTGCCAGGCGGTCAAACTCTCTTAAAATGGTTGAAGTTGCCCGCCCCATTTCGCGCACATCGTTATTATTTATCCGGTCCAAAGCAATAACGTCTATTTCATCAAACAGAACAACTGTTTTTTCGGGATAAGGTATATTGTTTATTTCACTGAAAACTGTATTAATATTTTTATCTGTCTGCCCCAGCTTACTGTCGACAAGATTATCAAAGCTCACATAAAACAAACTACGATCAAGCAATCTGGCCACCTGCTTGGCAGCTTCAGTTTTCCCTGTTCCAGGACTACCCTCAAACAGAAATCGGTTAATACCAATATTATGCTTTACTGCATTAATTATCCCTATAATATCGCTGCTTAATTCAGCAGGCAGATTTAAGGATTCCAGATTTTTTACATCGATGCTTTTTAGATAGACGCTTTCAAAATTACTTGCCTGCGGCACATAAAGATTAGACGCCGCAATTAGTCCCATAATATATTCAGCCAACTGAGTATCGCCCAATCTGTCAAAATGATGGGCAACCTCTATTGCTTCATTTCTGAAAGCATTTTCATTTCGCTCAACATGATATCTAATCAAGTTTAAAATATTGCCTTTTTTCATCAGATATTAACTTTAATTTCATTTCTAGTATCCAATATATTATATCATTTAATGGGACACAATTTAATAAATTGGGACAAATTTACACATAATATAGAATTATCATTGATTATCGACTTACCAAAATAAATATCAACTATTTGAAATTTATATATTTTTTAAAATTCTTATCTATTATATTTTTAATCAAATTTTATATCTGTGGTTTATCCACATCATGATTAAGTATCCGAGCTTTAATGAGAATGAGAGTACAAATTATATAAATACAGTTTATAAAAAATTTTTAATTGAATATTTATTTAAATAATTGTATATAATTATTTTTTAACCTTTACCGGTTAATTTATCCGGGGTGCCGCTGGCTGAGATTACACCCGTAGAACCTGATGCGGTTAGTACCGCCGAAGGGAGTATAAAACACGCTTTTTTCGAATAATAAGTCTGTTTTGTTACTCCTTAATATATTATTTATTAAAGGAGCTTTTATGCCATCATTTCAATCACTCACAGAAGCCTGTCAGGATGAATGGAACCGCTATATTCAGCATGATTTTATCCGCCAGCTGGGTAAAGGAATATTAGATAAATCGTGTTTTCAGCATTATTTAAAACAGGATTATCTTTTTTTAATTCAGTTTGCGCGTGCATGGGGACTCGCGGTTTATAAAAGCCATGATGTATTTGAAATACGCAAAGCATTAGCAGGTCTCAAGGCTATTATGGATACTGAGCTGGAATTACATATACAGTATTGTAAGGAATGGGGCATAAGTGAACAAGAACTTAGTACTCTGCCCGAAGCCAAAGCAAATATTGCATATTCACGCTATATACTTGATGCCGGACAACAGGGGGAATTACTGGATTTACATGTTGCACTGGCACCATGCTTAATCGGATATGGAATTATTGCCTGCTGGCTTAAAGATCAGCCATGGTATCAAACAATTAATAACCCTTATCAAAGCTGGGTAGAAATGTACGCAAATGATGAATTTCAGATTGCCATGCAGGAAGAAATTGACTGGATTAATCAGCGTTTAGCCGATATTGATTCACAGCGCTTTCAGCAACTGAGCAAAATTTTTACTAAAGCGACGCAATTAGAAGCTGATTTCTGGCAAATGGGGCTGGATAAGAGTTACTAAATACTTTATATGCATAATTTTCCCACCAGGATAACTTATGGGAAAGCTTAATAATATTCATATTAAATATTATTATACTAAAGTGAATTTAAATATTAAACAACACTACCATTTGTATTATTGATTATTCTCTATAAAAAATTGTTTATTTAAAAACTCTGCTTCAACATTTATATTAATCAGATTTCCAATTAATTAAAACGCAGTACATCTGAAATTGAAATTTTCTGCTTTGTAATATTTCGGACAAATTAATCAATAATGGGGCGGAATTTCATTAGCCGGATTAAATGGTTCGTTACCATTTTCTATCTTGTCTGGCAGGCGCTGGTAAAGCAGACGCAGTTGTGCCTGCTGTAAATCCAGAGTTTGCTGAATTCGTGCTATGGTATCACTCAGGCTCTGAATAGTTTCCGCCTGTAGTGCACTTTCAATTTCCAGCTCTTCGATTCGGTGTTGTAATGCTTCCAGGATTTCAGGCATGTTGTTGTCCATTGTTTGATTATTTAATCTTTACCGGCAAAAATAATCTGGTTTTGATTATTTGTAATAAAAAAACCTGAGCAATAAACTGCTCAGGTTTTTCAAACCAGTAAGAAATAATTATTTCAGTTTGGTTTCTTTGTACAGTACATGTTTACGCACTACCGGATCAAATTTTTTGATTTCAAATTTACCAGACATGGTGCGTTTATTTTTGGTAGTGGTGTAGAAATGACCAGTACCAGCAGAAGATTCCAGTTTAATTTTGTCGCGCATTGCTCTATCCTTAAATCACAATATGATTAAGCTTCACCGCGAGCGCGCAGGTCGGCCAATACTACATCGATACCTACCTTGTCGATTGTACGCAAGGCGGCGTTAGAAACGCGCAGGCGTACCCAACGGTTTTCACTTTCAACCCAGAAACGACGTGATTGCAGATTAGGCAAGAAACGGCGTTTGGTTTTATTGTTGGCGTGTGACACGTTGTTGCCACTCATCGGGCGCTTACCGGTCACTTTACATACACGTGCCATGGTTAACTCCAAACTTCTAATAATTTTGTAAAACGCGATTTATACCATGAAAAGCGGAATCTATTCAAGGGTTAAATCATTTTGTATGACATGAACAGCTGAAAATGTTGCTGTTGAATCAGGCAAACTGTAGTAAGTACAGATCTGATACAGGCTGATTACCGGTTCAGGTTACTGCCTGTACTGCATTTTCAGTAAGCTGCTTATGTCGTCAGACGGATGGCAGAGTAATACTGCCATCCGGATTTCAGACAATTACCGCACCGTGGTTGTGGTAGTAGTTGTCGTGGTAACGCTAGTGTTTTCTGCAGGGGTGACCGTTTGCTGATTCAGGCCGCCACCCAGTGCTTTATAAAGATCGGCACGGTTTTCCAGCAGAGTCTGCTGTGTATTGAGTAATGCCTGCTGTGCTGCATAACTGTCACGTTCTGCGTCCAGCTGTTCCAGTGAGCTGGCTATACCGTGTTTATACCGTAACTGCGTGAGCTTGTAGCGATTAGTTTGTGCCTGTTCACCACGTGATTTAGCCTCATACTGCTTTTTAAGGGAATCACGTGCCACCAGTGCATCGGCCACATCACGGAAAGCAGCCTGTACAGTTTGCTCATACTGGGCTACAGCAATGTTTTTACGCGCTGTTGCCAGATCCAGATTACCTTTGTTTTGCCCCCATGTGAAAATCGGCAGGGTAATCTGTGGCGTAAAGCTCCATGTACGGTTCGGACCATTGAAGAGATGACCAATATCGTTGCTGCCAGAGCCAATACTGCCGGTCAGGCTGATGCGCGGGAAAAATGCTGCCCGTGCCGCACCGATGTTGGCATTAGCAGATTTAAGCGCAAACTCAGCTGCACGTACATCCGGCCGCTGATACAAGATGGTCGACGGCAAGCCGGCCGGCAGCTCCACATTCACGAACTGGCGGCTCAGTGGTGCTGCTGCCGGTAAATCGTCCGGCAATGGTTTACCCACCAGCAAAGTTAAGGCATTGTGAGCCTGTTCACGCGCCTGTTTAGCCGCAGCATAATCGGCACGGGCTGTTTCGATTTGTGCTTCTGCTACATCTACCTGTACCTGTGAAATCACACCGGATCTGAATTGCAGATCAGTCAGACGCTTGCTTTCTTCACGTGATTTTAATACACGGCTGGATAAGTCCATTTGTGCCTGAGCAATACGCTCAGCAAAGTAGGCTTTGGCCACGCTGGCAATCAGGCTGATCTGGGTAGAATCGCGCACCTGCTTTTGCTGGAAATACTGATTCAGAGCCGCATCAGACAGGCTTTTAACCCGTCCGAATAAATCCAGCTCAAATGCGGTCACACCTAAACCGACATTATATGATTCTGCAATATAGCTGGTTTGCTGGCCCGCAGCATCGCGCATAGCACTTAAGTCCTGCGCAACACGCGAACGTCCGCCATTACCTGTCGCACCTAATGCAGGCAGGCGGTCTGCACGCTGAATAGCATACTGAGCCCGAACCGCTTCCACGTTTAATGCGGCCACACGTAAATCACGGTTATTAATTAAAGCCAGATTGATAATCTGTTTCAAACGCTCATCAGCAAAGTAGTCCTGCCAGCCAAGATTGGCGGCAGCCACTGAACCGGCATACCGGTCATTGGCTGCTGCACCTGGAAAGGTTTCTGCCAGCTCTACTTTCGGCTGATGATAGCGGGGTGCCATCGAACAGGCAGACACTACTCCGGCAACTAATACAGCCAGCAGAGTAGGTTTCACTATGTGTTTCATGCTTTATCCTCTTTGTCTGTCTGATTGGCAGACTGCACACTGACACTGCCATCACTGTTTACTGTCATCGGCAGATTTTTGTCATTGTCAGGAGTACCGCCATTTTTGTCGTTCTTTTTCCTGCTGAACAGACTGCGTACAGTTGAATAGAATACAGGTACAAAGAACAGAGCCAGACAGGTACCCACTAACATTCCCCACAATACGCTGGTACCAATGGCTCGCTGACTCGCAGAAGAGGCACCACTGGCAAAGTACAGAGGCACTACACCCATAATGAACGCAATGGATGTCATCAGAATCGGACGGAAACGCAGGTGAGCGGCAGCCAGTGCAGCTTCAAGCGGACTTTTACCCTGCTCTTGCAACTCCTTGGCAAACTCCACAATCAGAATGGCGTTTTTAGCACTCAGACCAATTACGGTAATTAACCCCACCTGAAAATAAACGTCGTTCTCCATACCGCGCATCCATGTACCCAGCACGACACCAAGCAGACCCAGCGGTACTACCAGCATTACGGATAATGGAATTGTCCAGCTTTCGTATAGTGCGGCCAGACACAGGAATACAGCCAGCAGTGAGAACATATAGAGGATGGTAGACTGGTTACCCGCATCTTTTTCCTCTTTAGACAGACCTGTCCACTCATAGCCAAAACCATCCGGCAGCTTGCTGGCGATTCTTTCCATTTCATTCATGGCATCACCAGTACTGTATCCCGGAGCGGCATTACCAGTAATCGACATAGCGGTATAACCATTGTAGCGGACAGTTTGTGCCGGACCGGTAATCCAGCGTGTCTTCATGATGCCGGATAATGGTACAGGCTGTCCCTGTGCGTTATTAACAGTAAGCTTGCTCAGGTCTTCAGGTGTCATACGGGAAGCCACATCTGCCTGTACAATTACGCGCTGCATACGTCCTTTATTCGGGAAGTCGTTAACGTAGTTGGAACCCAGAGCAGTACTTAATACAGTTGAAATATCACCGAATGACACACCTTGTGCATTAGCAGCATCGCGGTCGATATCAATCTGCAATTGCGGTTCATCTTCCATGCCGTCCGGACGTACCTGTGTCAGCACTTTACTTTCACGCGCCATACCCAGCAGCTGATTACGCGCGGCCAGTAATGCCTCATGACCTTTACCGCCACGGTCTTGCAGCCGGAAGCTAAAGCCGGTACTGGTACCCAGTTCAGGAATGGATGGCGGTACCAGAGCAAAGATATAACCATCACGTACTGAACCCATCATAGCACCGGTAATGCGGTTAGCCAGTGAATTGGCACTGTGTTCTGCACCGCTACGTTCTGACCAGTCTTTCAGTACAAGGAAGCTCAGACCAACGTTCTGCCCCTGACCGGTCATACTGAAGCCCAGTACGGATACCATGTTTTTCACTTCAGGCTGATGAAGAGTGAATTCTTCCATCTTCTTGAAAGTATCCAGGGTACGATGCTGAGTCGCACCCGGTGGCAACTGAATCAAAGCAATGGAATAACCCTGATCTTCCTCAGGCAGGAATGAAGTCGGCAGACGTACCATTACTAACAACGCACAGGCTGTGATAGCAGCATAGATAATGAACATACGTACGCTGCGATGCAGTACATAAGCCACTTTGGATTCGTATTTTTTGGCACCGCTGGTAAATTTGCGGTTAAACCAGCCATAAAAACCCTTTTTCTCTGCTTCATGTTCGTTAACCGGTTTAAGCAAAGTAGCACACAAGGCTGGTGTCAGCGACAATGCCAGAAAAGCAGAGAAGAAAATGGCTACCGACATCACGATAGAGAACTGACGGTAAATATTACCAGTAGAACCGGAGAAGAACGCCATCGGGATAAATACGGTAATCAGTACCACTGTAATACCAACTACAGCGCCGGAAATCTGCCCCATAGCCTTTTCTGTAGCAGGCTTTGGCGGCAAATGTTCATCGGCCATGATACGTTCTACGTTTTCCACCACCACAATGGCATCATCGACCACAATACCGATTACCAGTACCATGGCAAACATGGTCAGTACGTTAATCGACAGACCGGCAAAGTACATGATGGTAAAAGCACCCAGCAAAGCAATCGGTACCACAATCGTCGGAATCAGGGTATAGCGAATGTTTTGCAGGAATACCAGCATAACAAGGAATACCAGTACAATTGCTTCTACCAGAGTATGTACCACTTTTTCAATGGAAATACTAACGAAGGTAGAGCTGTCATATGGTGCAGACCAGCTCATACCGGCAGGGAAATATTTTTGCAAATCGGCCAGCTTGGCCTTAACTGCATTGGCTGTAGCCAGTGCATTACCTTTAGTCGTCAGCTGAATACCTGCACCCACTACGTCTTTACCATTCAGACGGGCACCAGTAGAGTAATCCTGTTTACCCAGCTCTACACGGGCAACATCTTTCAGACGTACCAGTGAACCATCGGTATTGGCTTTAACAATAATATTTTCAAACTGTTCAACTGTTTTCAGCTGACCTGGGACAATGATAGTCGCTGTAGTCTGAATATTATCAGGTGAAGGCAAAGCACCCAGACTACCTGCAGAAATCTGCTGGTTCTGTGCAGCTACTGCGGCATTAACTGCTGCCGGTGTCAGATTAACACTGCGCAGCTTGTCTGAATCCAGCCAGACACGAATGGCGCGTTCAGAACTGAACACCATTACATTACCTACACCGTCAATACGCTGTAATTCCGGCTGAATGTTACGTACCACATAGTCTGCCATATCTGCCGGGGTCAGATTAGGACTATCACTGGTATACATGGTTACCATCAGGAAGTTACTCCGTGATTTAGCAATCTGTACACCAGTCTGTTTTACCATAGCCGGCAAACGCGGTTCTGCTCGTGAAAGCGCATTCTGCACATTCATCTGTGCAATATCATCATCGGTACCCGGGTAGAAGGTCAGGGTTAATGTACCCGTACCGTTGGATAACGATTTTGCTTCCATGTATTCCAGGTTTTCCAGACCGTTCATTTCACGTTCGATACGTGACAATACAGTATCTTCAATGGTCTGGGCATCAGCACCCGGATAGGAAATAGTCAGGCTGATGGAGGGTGGAGCTACTGTCGGATACTGGGCAACAGGCAGCTTGGTAATACACACTATACCGGCAATGATGATGAACAGCGCCACCACCCATGCAAAAATCGGTCGGTTAATAAAAAATCGTGACATATTACAGATTCCTTACTGAGCCTGAGAGGCAGATGCCGCAGAAGCTTGAGGTGCAGATGCAGATGCGGCCTTAGCCTGAGGTGCAGGTGTACCACCGGCAGGTGCAGGTTTCCATGGCTGAGTCTGTACTTTCTTCGCACCGGTTAATTGCACCAGTGCCAGACCATCTATTGCTACTTTATCACCAGTACGCAAACCTCCGCTGATTACCCAGTTTGTGCCCTTTTGCTGTACTACGGTTACATTGCGCACAGCCAGACTGCCATCAGCATTAACCACCGTAACCGTATCACCACTGGCACCACGGGTTACTGCCTGCTGCGGCAAGACGATGGCATTCTGAATTTCAGCCTGCGGAATCTCTACACGTACAAACTGTCCGGGCAGCAACATATCATCATCATTAGGAATTTCGGCACGTACTTTAACTTCACCGGTACCTTCATCTACAGTCATATCTGTAAACAGTAAACGACCTTTTTGCGGATATTCACTACCGTCATCAAGCTTGATGGCCACTTCGACGGCACCATTGATGGTTTTCATCTTGCCGGCAGCAATATCCTGACGGATCTTCATTGCCTGTGCGGCAGTCTGGGTCAGGTCAACATATAAAGTGTGTGTTTGCTGAATCAGCGCTAACTGAGTAACATCATTCTGGCCGACTAAAGCGCCTTCAGTTACCAGGGCCTTACCAATACGGCCTGAAATCGGAGCACGCACATAGGCATAGCCAACATTAATCTGTGCGCTTTTGATTGCGGCCTGTGCACTGTCAATCTGTGCATGCGCCAGACGCTGTTGTGCGATTGCCTGATCAAATTCCTGTTTACTGATTGCGTTAGCTGCAACCAGCGGACGATAACGGACAATATCGGCATCAGCCTTCGCCGCATTAGCCTGTGCGGTTGCCAGACTGGCACGAGCTGATTGCAAAGAAGCTACATAAGGCGCATTGTCGATCTGAAACAGTGGTTGACCTTCTTTAACATAAGTACCTTCCGTAAACAGACGTTTCAGCAAAATACCAGCTACACGGGCACGTACTTGTGACTCGCGAATCGGCTTCAGACGACCAGTCAGCTCGGTATCTACAGTCACCGTTTCCGGATGTACAGTCAGTACACTGACCATTGGTGCCTGTGGTGCTGGTGCATTGTCTTTCTTACCACATGCAGCTAATGCCAGCGCACTTGCCAGTACTATCGCACTGATGCGCCATTTATCTGCTTTTCGATTCGTTCCCATATTCACCTCAATATGTGCATATATACTTTAAAAAATTAAATAACTTTTTACTCTGTTGTGCTAAAAATATGACACAAATAGCGCTGGTGCCAACACTTAGGGCTGCCGAAATCTAAATATCAGGCAGTCAGCAATGCGACAACAGACGATTAAATAAGAATAGCTTTACGCTGCGCATTATACATGCAACAATGTATGTATACCAGATGCAATAATTTAATACTTAAGTTATTTTAATCAAAAAATCTTGTGCTAATCTGAATTAAATACAGATTTGCCTAATTTAATTTACAGATAAACGGAAATTTATTATGCGCAAGACCAAAGAAGAAGCCCTGCAAACCAAAGAGGCTCTCATGGCTGCTGCACTGGATATCTTTTACCGGCGCGGTGTCAGCCGTGCTTCACTGCAAGAAATTGCCAGCGCAGCCGGCGTGACTCGCGGTGCTTTATACTGGCATTTTAAAAATAAGGAAGACTTATTCGATGCGTTATTCCAACAGGTTTTCAGTAAACTGAGCAGTCAATTGCAGCATGACATTGACACCAGTTCTCCTGACGCATTGAATAATCTGATGCAGGCGCTGAAACACATGTTTCAGCGTATGGCTAGTGATAATAATTATCGTAAATTCTGTCATATCCTGCATTTGAATTGTGAGCACACCGCTGACAACCATGCGATTGTAGCTTTGTTGCAAAAATACCAAAATTTATGGTGGCAAAACCTGTGTGCTGTATTTCATATGTGCTGTCAGCAGCATATTTTGCCCGCAAATATCAATATCCAGCAGGCCGCCCTGTATTTTCAGGCCCTGTTTATGGGATTAACCAATTTATGGCTGACTGACCCGGATAATATAGATATTACCAGTATTGCCCCTAATTTTATTAATATTGCCCTCGAATCACTGCACCATAATCCGAATCTTCGCCAGTAAATCATCCATCCTGATTAGAATTGATACTTTACATAAATAAATAGCAGGCAATAATTGAGCTCATTGCCTGCCTGATTTCAATAGAAATAACAAATTGTTAATCAGTCATCATCACGTACACGTAATAACATCACTGGAATATCAGACTGGCGTAAAACACCTTCAGCCACAGAGCCCATTAATATATGCATAAAACCACTGAAGCCGTGAGTACCCATCACCAGCAAATCAACATTATGTTCCGTCGCTTCCTGAATCAGCATATCAGCCACTTTATCACCGGCACTTTCCAGCACTTCAATTTCATACTGCATACCGGACTCTTCAAGTAGTTTTTCTGCCTGCTCTAAACCTTTTTTACCTGCGGCATTAACTGCTTTGCGTACTTCTTCAGAGGGCAGTGCACCTACACCACCCCAGCTAAACTGCGCCAGATCCACTACATTGACTACCCGTAGAACCGCATTACATAATTTAGCCAGCATTATTGCTTCCTGCAAGGCTCGCATAGCAGCTGCACTTTCATCTACCGGTACCATAATTTTGTGATACATCGTTATTCTCCCTGCCCGATAAACCATAACTGCGTTTGTTAATAAACTGAAAAACAACAATACAACCTGAGAAATACTGGCAAAGCTTAGCACAAATTTGCCTGATACAAACACCAGCCGGCTACAGAATACCTCAAAAACTGCTACCATCTAGCCTGAATTCAGTAAGGAAAACCCATGAGCCGTATTCATATCGAACCACCCGAACACTGGCTGTTTCATACCACAATCAAGGTATATATCGGTGACATTAATTATGGTAATCATCTGGCCAATGATGCTGTATTACGTCTGTGCCATGAAGCACGGCTGCGCCTGCTGGCCTCGTTCGGCTTTAGTGAAATGGATATTGGGGGTACCGGTTTGATTATGCTTGATGCTGCTCTGCAATTTCAGGGACAAAGCTTTTATGGTGATGAATTAAACTTTGATTTGGGTATATCTGATCTGAGCAACACCGGTTTCAGTATTTTGTACCGTATAACCCGTGTCAGTGACGGTGCTGCTATTGCCATGGTAAAAACCGGTATGGCTTTTTTTAATTATGAACGCCAGCGTATCAGTCGCACACCAGAGGCTTTTCGTCATCTCCTTGCACAGAGTAATTAAATGCAGACTACTTCATCCCCC
Organism: Snodgrassella sp. M0351; assembly: GCF_016100575.1. Lineage (NCBI taxonomy): Bacteria > Pseudomonadati > Pseudomonadota > Betaproteobacteria > Neisseriales > Neisseriaceae > Snodgrassella > Snodgrassella sp. M0351. The sequence continues at coordinate 97,338 of NZ_JACFSG010000003.1, forward strand.
AACTGGATACTCTGGAATGAATTTTTTCAGCACTTACAGCAGCGTGGCCTGTCTGCTTTAACCTGCACCGCCTACGCTCGTGACCTGATTCAGCTCAGCCGGATTCTGCCCGATAATCTTACTGCTGAAAGCATTACACGGCTGCATCTGGTCGGTGCATTGAAAAAACTTAGCGGGATGGGTGATAAGCCTGCCTCTCTGGCCCGTAAACTCAGTACGTGGCGAGCCTATTTTAATTTCCTGCAACGCCATGGAAAAATTGAAACGAACCCAACTAACAACATTAAAGCTCCTAAAGCGGGGGCACGTCTGCCTAAAGCCGTCCCGGCGGAAAAACTAAATCACACATTTGACCAGCCGACAGCCGAAGATACTCTATCACTGCGCGATCAGGCTATTTTCGAATTACTGTATGGCAGTGGTTTACGCTTAAGCGAACTCGTGCAACTGGATTTGCATCACCTAATGCTGAATGAAAACTGGGTTCATGTTAGTGGTAAAGGGAATAAACAGCGTCAGGTTCCTTTGGGTCAGAAAAGTATTGATGCTTTACGGCGCTACCTGACCTGCCGTTATGCCATTGCGGGAGAAAATGCCGTTTTTACCAGTCAGCGCGGCACACGTCTGAGTGCGCGTCAAATTCAAAACCGTTTAAATGTCTGGTCAATTACTCATGGCAGCGACCGCCATTTATCACCGCATATGCTGCGGCATAGTTTTGCCAGCCATGTTTTACAAAATGCTCATGATATCCGCGCCGTACAGGAACTGCTTGGGCATAAATCCATCAGCACTACCCAGCAATACACTAAGCTGGATTTCAATCATCTGGCACAAATTTATGACAGTACTCATCCGCGTGCCAAACGTCGTAACAAATAGCCGTTTTAACTCTGAATCTGTTTATGCTTAATCAAACACAATCCATGATTGCCAGTATCGTTTTGCTTAATCTTCTGGGACAGCTATCTCCGGGGCCAGATATGCTGCTTATCAGCAAAACCGCACTGAATTACTCACGCTGGGCTGCATTTTGCGTAGCACTTGGCATTACTACAGGCGTGGCTTTCTGGTTATTACTGACTATTGAAGGTTATAGCGCCCTATTGCAGCAGCTGCCCTGGTTACAGAATATCCTGATGCTGGCTGGCGGTTCATACTTAATCTATTGCGGCTACCAGATGCTGCGTACAGTTATACCCCAGAATAATTCCATTACTGCACCAATACAGGAAAAATATTTTTTCTGGAAAGGTCTGATTACCAATTTGTCCAATCCGAAAATCATTTTTTATCTGGGCAGCGTTATGTCCATGGCTATGGCTAATGTACATAAACCCACATTAAAATATGAGATTATGCTTATTTTACTGGTACAGGTTTTACTGACCTTATGCTTAATGATATGGCTGTTTTCCTTACCCATAATTAAACGCAATTATTTGCATTGGAGTCTGGCCATCGACCGCATTGGCGGCTGTGCATTCATCTGCTTTGGCTGCTGGTTATATATTCAGATTATCACCAGCCTGCTTTATCATTAACTAATAAATAAAAAGGACAGATAAATCATCTGTCCTAATTTTTTACTACCATAATTTATTTTACTCAGCGCACAATAATTCTACTGGCTTAATCCATCATGATAAAATGCCGCCAGCAGTACCATAGTTACCCGATGTGTAATCACCAATTTCCGCACAAATTCATTTTCTGGCGCAGTGCTGACATCTCCGTAATTGAGTACCCTAAAATATATTCCCTGAGGCACATAAACCTCAAAACGTGAATAACGCAAACCAGCCAGCATAAAATCGCATTTTTGCTGAAAAAAGTAGCCTAACTTTTCATAATGTAAAGCATCTGCCAGATAAACAGCAATAGCATACAGTACAGGCGTATGGATACCAAATACATCAAACTGATGAATCTTGCGAAACTCTGTCATCAATACAGCAGCTGCTACACAATAGCCTATTTTCCAGCCAGTTGCATGTAACAACTTAGCAAACAACCGATAACCAAAGTTCGTTCACGTAATAACGGGTGATTTAACAATATCTGCGGGCGGGATAATACACAAAGGCATTATTACCAGTGCTCACCTCTGCCAACGCATTCTTATATAATCATTTATCCTGCTCAATTGAACGTAATTGATCGACTCCTTCGAGTACTTTTCCATATAATGATTTATCTTCAATAAGAATTTATTTGATTTGTTAGCCACATAAGTAAAAATGAGACTGTATTTATTTTTTTATTCTAAATAAAGAGACATATGAATAAACAAACATAATAGAGAGTACACTAAAAGTAATACCCCATAATTTTTGATAGGTAGAAATATTCTCTAAAGGCGAAATCTTTGCTTCTAATAACATTAAAGAACATGCTGACCCAATAATAATTCCTCCATTTTGAAAAAGCCTTAATAAGCCTCCAATCGTTGATTGTTTATCTTTTTTTTGATCCATCGCCATCTGAATTAATGAACCTTGAAACAGTCCGCCACCTAAACCATAGCACAAAGCAGCTATAACATAATTAAAAATTGAAATATTAAAACTCACAAAGAAAAGCAAGGCAAAAGCAAATAGCATAAGCGGTAAAGCATAAATTAGTATAATTTTATTACAACTTGAATTTATTACTTTTCTGCCAAACACACTTAAAATAACGCCAATGGGTGCGGCAGTACAGATTAATCCTATATAATTGATTGGATAACCAGCTTCTCTGATAAACATGAGAGGTGACGCTGAAAAAATGATGCCCGCTGTCAACCCAAATACCAAACTGCCAATTGAAACGTATCTAATTGACGAGATTAATAATAATTTGACAGAAAAAAAAGGATTGGAGCATTTTGACTCTATCCTCAAAAAAATAAAAAAAATGATTAAAGTAGAAATACCAATAAAATTTTTTTCAATCAATAACAGATTTAAACTATTAGAATAAATAAGAGAAACACAAGCCACTAACATCATAAAAAAAAGTATCATTCCTTTTAAATCAAAAGTCTCTCTTTTAAATGTGTTTACTGCTTTAGTTATTTTCAAACTAAAAAAACATCCCACAATACACAATGGAACATTAATTAGAAACAAAAATTGCCATCCCCATAATTTTAAAATAACACCCCCGAAAGAAGGCCCTAAAATTGGTCCTAAACTTATCGCCAACATTATGAAAGAATTTAACTTTATTTTCTGTTTACTTGATTGTAAACCAGCCAGCCCCAAGCAATTTGCCTGCAATAGCGCCGCACCAATTCCTTGCCCACATCTTGCTATAATAAGCTGATTTGCAGACCCAGAAAAACCAGCTATCAATGAGGTTAGACCAAAAAGCACGAAACCTGCTATTAACGCTATTTTTTGCCCCCAAAAGTCACCAAGCCAACCGCCAGGAACAAGAAAAATAATTAAAAATAATAAATATAAAGTAACAGATAATCCGATATATTCCAAAGAAACACCAAAGTCGATGGAAAACGTATTCAGTGCTAAGTTTATAATACCAGTATCTAGTGTTGATAAGAATAATCCTAAACAACATGTAATATAAATAGAATATATTGGTTTAGAACTATCTACTACTTTAGTCATTTATAGTCCCCGTCTTAATTTGATTAAACCATTAGCTAATTGCCTGCAGAAGAAAGTGATTTCACCCTCAACCAATCATCAAATTTGCAATAATGAAATATCCATTTTTCATATTGACTCAAATCTTTTCTTTCTTGTTTTTATTGGTGAAAATATCTGATTAGCTTATTTACTTTTTAGGAATAATGCTTAAAAAGAAATTTAAACAAATTAGCTAAAAAGCGTATATTAATTCGCTGTGCTTAATTGATTTCAAATTGAATAATAATAAAAAAATCATAGATTTTTATGGAGATTCTAAAAAGTGAATAAATTATATTGTAAGGATTTAATACGATTTTCAGATGCAATGTCTGATTTCAGTAGAGTTATAATTATCACTGAATTAATGAATGGCAGAGCTCTTTCAGCCTCATGGTTAGCAAATCGACTGAATCTGTCACCACAGGCTACGCGTTTTCATTTAAAAAAACTAGAAGATGTTGATCTTATCCATCATAGGGCGTGTGGTAAACACCATTACTATGAAATAAAAAATCAAGATACCGCAATGTTTATTGAATCAACTTTTAATATTATTCCCCCGAAAGAGTGTTTATTTTTATCCAATACTAACACTAAAGAAAAATTTAAAGAGGCAAGAACATGTTATAAACATCTAGCCGGTTCATGGTCTGTTGCACTTACGCAGTCATTTATTAATAATGAATTTATTGTTATACAAGATAATTTTTTTATAGTTACTGAACATGGTAAAAATTTTTTTAAAGGACATAAGCTATTACTCAACGCTTCTAATACAGCTAGTGTTGGAAAGCGCTGTATAGATTTTACTGAGCATAGGGATCATATTGGTGGTCCATTAGGGACTTTATTGCTTCAATCAATGCTACAACAAGAATGGTTTAAACAAAATGATAATAATCGTGAATTGACAATTACGCTAAAAGGTAGAAAAAACTTAAATGTATTATTAATTGATAAATAGAGATTTACAATAAAAATTAACTTTTTGATGATAAACTAATTATATATGTTTAGCATGATGTCAATTCTGGATTAACTGATTCTAAGCAATTTTAGCTCAAATAAGAGCTTAAGCAGATCATGCTTTAATTGAAAATGATTGCTATCATATCCAGATAAATCAACAATTAGAAGGGGACTTTAATTATTATGCAAAAAACATTATTTATATTTTTCTGCTTAATATTTTTTTCTTTCCACACGGCTTTAGCAGGACAAAATAATTTAATACTATTCGAGAAAAAAACAAAAATTATTTTTGACAAAGATATAATTATATTAGTCACTCCCAGTGAAAATACAATTAATAAGTTAAAAACTAGTATGGGTGATGATTTCTATGTTATGGCCGATGACGCTAATTATTACTCCTTCTTAGTTTTTAATTACCTTAAATCTATTAATAAACCATATTTAATAAAGAACGATGAAGCTATTTTTTATTTTCAAAAAAATGGCGTACTACACAAAATACAAAATAATAATTCCCATCTCCATTGGTGGGCATTGTTATATCAACATAACGAAGGAAAATACAAAATTGTAGCTTTAATTGATTTTGAAGATGAATATAAAAAATTCATATCAAATGGAGATACTTATTCAAAAGATGAATGGATTTTTAATAGTAAAGTTAGCGATATACAAAAATACTTTTTTAGGTTCTGCATCAGACTAATTTTACTAATCTAAAGAGTTCTACATATACTACGTTTATCCTTTAACAGTAAGTACTGTCGCAAACTTGATTTATATATTTTATTTGATAGCAAATTAATAGATGTTTTTTATATAACACCATCACAAATTGCAGTTCCTATTTATGGTAATTTAAAATTTAGATTCAACATGATTTAAACCAGAAATAGAATACCATATAAAAAATATTTAATATATTAAGAATATATCAGATTCTAACAACAAAAATACTACCCAACTTTACCAAATAAGACTAAACTAAAAAATAATAAACCCATATGAACCGCATCATGAGAAAAAATATTTTAGCTTTATGTCTTAGCCTTGGTCTGGCTACCTCAGCCATGGCGGAACAAACCCACTGGGGTTATCAAGGTGATAACGCACCGGAAAACTGGGGTAACCTGCCTGATGCACAAACTTGTGCATCAGGCAAAACTCAATCTCCGATTGATATTTTTGACAGCAAAAACAATAAGCAATTACCGGCACTGAAATTTAATTATCAACATGCCGATATTAAGCAAATTATTGATAATGGTCATTCACTTCAGTTTAACTTTGATGCAAACAGCACATTTAGCTACGAAAACAAAACATACAAACTGGTTCAGTTTCATGCTCATGAACCGGCTGAGCACACGATTAATGGTGTCCGCTATCCGCTGGAATTACATTTTGTTCATCAGGCTGCTGATCACAGTAATCTTGTCATTGCCGTATTTGTACAGGAAGGCAAAGAAAATTCCTACTTTGAAAAATTATCCATATTTAAACAACTTGCCAAAAATAGCAGTGAAAACACCGATATATTATTCAACCCTGAACACATTTATCCGAAAAATCACAGCTACTATCGCTATACCGGTTCACTGACCACTCCACCATGCAGTGAACCGGTAACGTGGATCTTATTCCGTCAGCCGATTACCCTGTCCAAGGATGAAATCGAAGAAATTTCTCATTATCTGCCGAAAAATAACAACCGGCCGGTTCAGCCACTCAATAACCGCATTATTGAAAACAATTAAGCCATAATTGCTCAATAAAAGGTCAGAAGAGCATCAGCAAAGTCTGACCTTTTATTAAACCTCACAGCCTAAATGTTTTTAATTCTGCATTTATAAAACCAAATTACATCAGCTAAATTTAAGCAATACTGGAAGAACCATTATCCATGTATGCTTAATGTTATTCTCAATTTTATAAGCTTCAAACTCTTCACCCGTCTTTTCTCAGTTCACCTCTGCCAGTCAGCTCATTTTCAATTTATTTCAGCATTACCAGTTATTCTGATTACAACATTTTTATATTTTTACAACTGAATTATCCACGGAGTTAGTTTGAATACTTCACAAGTTCATATCTAACTGAAAAATAATCTGAATTTTAATTATATTTAGATAAATTCATATCCTATATTTTTGGATTTGCCTAATTTTAGACTCCACTATCCAAGTACAAATAAGCATCTGAGAAGAGAAAAAATGATATGCTACTCATATTCAAAACAATATCCAGAAATTTATCTTTTCAACCCGTCTACACTAAGGAAAAATAATGCACATCTCTATTATTCTATATCCTGATTTCGAAACTCTTGATGTTTTCGGACCTGTAGAAATATTTGGAAAAGTTCCAGACTGGAAAATGCAGTTTTATTCCCGTGATGGTGGCTTAATAAGCAATCAAGATGGTGTACAGATTGCTACCGAAACTTTTAATACGATGCCGCAGTCCGAAATCGATACGCTTTTCATTCCTGGTGGAACAGGAGCCAGAACACTTATCCTCGAAGCTGACTATATCAACCAGCTAAAGCAATTGGCACAAAAAAGCCGGTATGTATTAACAGTATGTACGGGTAGTGCCCTACTGGCTAAATCAGGATTACTTGATGGAAAACGAGCAACATCCAATAAACTCTCTTTCGAATGGGTAAAAACCTCATCGTTACAAACTCAATGGATAGAAAAAGCCAGATGGGTTACAGATGGGAAATACTACACATCTTCAGGTATTAGTGCAGGTATGGATATGGCTTTAGCCTTTGTACAAGACAGGGCCGGAGAAACCGTTGCCCGACAAATCGCAACCAGAATCGAATATCGTTGGCAGCAAGACAGCCAGCAAGATGAATTCTGTCTGAAATAAAATTTTATTGTTATAAAAATTAACCCGGGAAAAATTATGCTTTTAGATGAGCAACAAAAAATAGGACTGTTTTTTGTAGTATTGTATTCTGTCTTTTTTATCATATTTATGGAAATACACTTAATGTCCGGTGTTATTTCCGGCTTACTCACCTATACCCTGACACAGAAGCTTGAAGATTTTCTGGCCAAAAAAATGCATCGCTGGGGCAATAAAGCCAAACTTTTTTCCGTATTATTACTTTCACTGCTCATCATGGCAATACTCATTAGCGGCTTTGGTTACCTGATTAGCTGGGTAATCAGCGTAGCCAAAGATCCGCAACAAACCCTTACTCATATTCAAAGCTTATTTAACAGCATTGCCAGCTCACTGCCCAAAGAACTAAATAAATATATTCCTGATAATCTGATTGAATTGCGAACCAATGCACTAAACTTTATCAAAGAACATGTTCTATATCTTCAGTCTGTAGTTAAGCAATTATTTCATTCATTGCTAATCATCATCATTGGTATGGTTATCGGTTTGATTGCCGGCTATCAGCAGAACAAACGCAATATCACTGAAACCCATTCCTCATCAACAATTTATATGCAGGCACTCAAAGAGGGGTTAAATCGTCTGGTACTGGTATTTCAATATGTTGCCTTCTCACAGGTAGTGATATCCTTTTTTAATACCATCCTGACTGCTATTTTCCTGCTTATCATATTACCTTTATTCGGTATTCATCTGCCTTTCAGCAAAAGCCTGATACTGGCTACTTTCGTTCTTGGACTGATCCCCATTATTGGCAACCTCATAGTCAATACTATTATGTGTCTGGTTGCATTTACTATTTCCTTCTGGATGGCGGTAATTGTCCTGTTATATCTAATTATCATCCATAAAATCGAATATATACTCAATGCCAAAATAATTGGTAACAAAATCCACGCCGGCATTTGCGAACTGCTGATTGCAATGGTATTGTCTGAAAGCTTATTTGGCGTAATCGGATTGATTTTTGCGCCTATCTTTTATGCTTTCCTGAAACTGTCTTTAAAACAACTCAAAATCATTTAATCTGATTTCGTATGTCAATAAAAAGGCCATGAACAATGGCCTTTGAGTATTTTAGCGTTTATACCGCTCCACATCCGGTAACAAAATTGTCAGTATTCCAAGTAATGGCAAAAAAGAACAAAATTTAAAAATAAGTTGTAAGCTGGTTTTATCGGCCACATATCCTAAAACTGCCGCTGCAATTCCACTCATCCCAAACATAAAACCAAAAAACAGACCGGCAATCATCCCGACGCGTCCGGGAATCAACTCCTGAGCATAAACCACAATTGCCGAAAAAGCAGAAGATATAATTAAACCAATCAAACAGCTTAACAGCGCCGTACCCCAGAGATTTGCATAAGGTAAGGCCAGGGTAAAAGGTGCAGCACCTAAAATAGAGAACCAAATAACATATTTCCGACCAATACGGTCACCTACCGGACCTCCGATAAACGTACCAATTGCCACACAGGCCAGAAATAAAAATAGAAATAACACTGCAGACTGTTTAGTTAGAGCAAATTTTTCAATTAGATAAAAGCTATAATAATTGCTCATACTGGCCATATAAAAAAATTTAGAAAAAATTAATACGGCAAGAATGAATAAGGCCAAAACAGTCTTACTTTTATCATAAGGTAAAATACAATTTGCTGCTGCCTTGTGTTTATTTGCAGCCAGATGACGTGTACACCATGCACTGATGCGGCACAAAAGCAAAATAGCAATTACACCAATAGCGATAAACCACAGAATATTAATTTGCCGGTTATATCTCAGCACGACCAAACTCACCAGTAGCGGCCCAAGTGATGAACCCAGATTACCACCTACCTGAAATGCTGACTGAGCCAGACCAAACCGACCAGCAGAAGCATTACGTGCAACACGAGATGCCTCAGGATGGAAAGTAGATGATCCTACTCCCAGAAATGCTGCGGCTAGTAATAATAGATAGAATTGACTGACCAAACCCAGCATGCACAAGCCAAACGTCGTTGAAACCATACCTAGTGGTAATAAATAAGGTTTCGGATGCTTATCTGTGTAATAACCGATTGCGGGCTGTAAAATTGAAGCTGTAAGCTGATATACCAGACTAATACAACCCACCTGAGCGAAACTTAACTGATATTTTTCTTCCAGTAAGGGATAAGTAGCTGTCAGCATCGACTGAATTAGGTCATTACACAGATGTGCGCCTGCTACCATTAAAATAACCGAAAGAAATAACTGATTAGATGAGAACTGACTATCTTGCTGATTCATTATTTTCAACCAAAGCGAATAAATAAATGATAATTTTGGTATGATATATTAATGAATAAGTGCTAATAATTGGCACATTTTTCTATCTAATCCAATCTGGGATCTGATAACAATTTAATTTGTTATACTGTCTGCCACAAGCATTGACTCAGAATTAAACAAAGCAATGTCTGCGAATTCCGCAGTCAGAGCACATCCGCTCACTGAACCTGTCCAACGCCGCCGCCATCGTCCTCTACGAAGCGCTGCGTCAGCAGGCCTTCCCCTCTCTGGCCTAGATACAGCAACAGCAGCCATCAGGCTGCTGCGGTATTGTTTTTCTTCTGTGGTACTTCTCTGTACTTAAAGTAAGAAACCCGGCTGACTAATCAACCGGGTTCTTCTATGGGGAGTCTGGCGGTGTCCTACTTTCACATGGGCAATCCAT
>NZ_JACFSG010000023.1:0-283 GCF_016100575.1 Snodgrassella sp. M0351
GCTATATTGCCTGCTGCTACATTGGTAATCCGCTGCGCCGTACCATTATGGCCGGCATCATAGGCACTGCCTTTCCATTGCAATGTATTTGCCTGCAATGTAGTCAGAGTCTGATTTGTGCTGTTCAGGCTATTTGTCAGATTGTTCAGGCCGGTAGTTGTAGACAGTGACAGGGTGTTCAGGTCGTTGTTTACAGAATTCAGTCCTGCTACAGTTACCGTAGACAGACTGTGCAGCTGTCCGCCGTTAACCGCTTCTGTGGATTCTGCACTCACTGCTCCTG
>NZ_JACFSG010000004.1:0-49279 GCF_016100575.1 Snodgrassella sp. M0351
GCGGCGTTGGACAGGTTCAGTGAGCGGATGTGCTCTGACTGCGGGATTCGCAGACACTGCTCGGCGCGTGCCTGTGCGAATGCCTGTGGCAATCCGGTAGTTTCGCGACCGAAGAGAAAGTAGATATGCTGATTGCGGTCGCTGTAGTCGAACTGAGTGTAGTTGCGTGTGCCGTAGGTTTCTATCAGGTAGACTTGTGCATTAGTTTGGGTTTCGGTTATCCCAATGAACATTTTAAATTTCATTGCTATAAGTACTATGTACTATAGCTTTGGATACAAACTTTAGTGGTTGAAATATAGTTTAGGAAAAATGAAAAACTTTTGGTTATAGTTTATATAGATGATCGCTCCATAAACGATTCGATAACTATTTAACTGTTCTGAAATAGATTCTGGTCTGACTTAAATATTGTTTCATTTATATAATTATTGTGCTGCCCTGTAGCATTAATATGCATATTGTTTATTCTGTATTTTCTTTTGACAGACTCTTCCTGTTATGTGATTAGTATGATAAGTTTTGATTGGGAGATTTATAGGCAGAAATTCTAAGCCAATTGTTTGTCGGGTAGTAAAAGTCAGTACGATTATTTCTCATTGAATGAGCTTATTCAGTACATTTAATACCCAAATGGTAATAGGTAATACAATGATAGGTTTGATGATTGTTACCCACGAGACAGTAGGGCAGGCAAATATGCAATTAATTCGGCATATTTTTGGTTCTGTACCTGATAATGTTACTTTAATCGGAGTAGGTAGTAGTGATTCAGTTGAAAGTATACATGCTGAGGTTGTAGAAAAACTGGCTTCTTTGGATTATGGTCACGGTGTATTGATTCTCACTGATATTTTCGGTGCCACACCTTGTAATCTGGTGCGTCGGTTAATTCAGAGTGACAATGTAATTCTGCTAACTGGTCTTAATGCTCCGATGCTGATTAAGGCACTTCAACATTTTACTAAAGCAGATGATGTACATAAATTTGCAGATGAAGTTAAAGCTGCTGCTATTGCCGGCATTATGACTATTTCTAATCAGGATGAGCTTTGAAATGGTAAAAAAGGAAATTGAGATTATTAACAAGCTTGGTTTGCATGCACGGGCATCGAATAAATTTACTCAGGTAGCCAGCCGGTTTCAGTGCGAAGTATGGGTAATTCGGAAAGATCGCCGCGTTAATGGTAAAAGCATTATGGGACTAATGATGCTGGCTGCTGCACAAGGTAGTGTAATTGAGCTGGAAACCGACGGTGTTGATGAAAGTCAGGCAATGCAAGCGCTGGTTGAGCTGATTAATAATTATTTTGGTGAAGACGAATAATGAGTATCGTCCTGCATGGTGTTGCAGTGGGGGCTGGTGTTGCTATCGGTCGTGCTCATCTGGTGGTGCGCGGTATGGACGATGTGCCACATCAGGAGTTGTCGATTGAAGAAGTGCCCGCAGAAGTTGCCCGTTATGAGCAGGCCATCAAAACAACTCGCCGTCAGTTAGAGCAGTTGCGTACAGATATTCCGCAGAATGCACCTTCAGAACTGGGAGCGTTTATTTCTCTGCACCTGATGCTGGTAGGTGATGTAAGTCTGTCCAGAGAGCCTGTTGATATTATTGAAGCACAATGTGTTAATGCAGAATGGGCATTAAAACTGCAAACGGATAAACTTTCAGATCAGTTTGATGCAATTGAAGATAATTATTTACGGGCACGCAAGCAGGATATGCTGCAAGTAGTTGAGCGTATTTTTAAAAATCTGATTGGTTTATCGACAGAAGTCGTTACTGAAGCGGAAGATTTTGAAGAAGATACGATTCTTGTTGCCCATGATTTATCGCCGGCAGATACGGTTTTTTTTAAAGACAGCCGTATTGCTGCATTTGTTACTGATGCCGGCGGGCCAACCAGTCATACCGCGATTCTGGGGCGTAGCTTGGATATTCCCTCTGTGATTGCCCTGGGCTATGCGCGGGAATTAATTAATGAAGATGAGCTGATTATTGTAGATGGCACAATGGGTGTAGTTATTATTGCACCTGATGATGTTATTTTAAAGGAATATCGCCGGCGTTTGCGGGAATTTCGCAGCTTAAGACGGCAGTTAAATAAACTTAAGAATACGGCAGCAACAACATTAGATGGAATCAATATTGAGTTGTTGGGTAATATTGAAAGTGCTAATGACATAAAAGCACTGCATAGTCTGGGTATGGATGGTATCGGACTATATCGCAGTGAGTTTTTTTATCTGAACCGTGATGCTCTGCCTACAGAAGATGAACTGTATACCGAATATGCTGATGTGGTTAAAAAGCTTAAGGGTAAACCTTTAACCATACGGACAATTGATTTAGGTGTAGATAAAAATCCGCGCTGGTTTGGTCCCAGTCACACGATGAATCCGGCTTTGGGATTGACCGGTATTCGTTTGTGTCTGGCTGAACCTGTGATGTTCCGTACCCAGATGCGGGCAATTATGCGGGCCGCGGTTTTGGGACCAGTGCGCATGATGTGGCCAATGATTTCATCAGTAACAGAGATACAGCAGTGTTTGACTCATTTAAATACAGCCAAACAACAGTTACATGATCGCTTTGAAACCTTTGATGAAAATATTCAGGTTGGGGCGATGATAGAGATTCCGTCAGCTGCACTAACAGTTAATTCTATTTTGAAGATGATTGATTTCGTTTCAGTCGGTACTAATGATTTAATTCAGTATACGCTGGCGGCAGACCGTAATGATGAAAGTGTGAGTTATTTATATCAGCCGGGTCATCCTGCGGTACTGAAGTTACTGTTGCATGTTATCCGTACCGCTGCACGTCTGAATAAACCAGTATCTGTGTGCGGAGAAATGGCTGGTGATGCTCAATATACACGGTTATTGATGGCGATGGGGCTGCGCCGGTTTTCGATGAATGCAAATAATATTCTGGCGGTGAAAAATCAGATTATTCAAAGTGATCTGCTAATGCTTGAAACCGAAGTACAGAAAATATTACGTAATGATGATCCAGATAAGGCATTAAAATTACTGAAAAAATTAAATTCTTCACATGAATTATCTGAAAGTGCGGATTAAATAAATTGTTTTGTCTGACTTAGCACAGTTTAACTGCGTTTAATGATGATTTTTCTATAATATTTTTGTCAGTATTGTTTTTGCCTGACAATCAGTATTGAGTAAGTAGTATTTTCCCGCAAATTGTCCACCGATATTCCCTCCCTTGGTATCGGTGGTTTTTTTTATTTATTTTTATATATGCTATATAAATATTAAACTGATTTATGCAATTAATATGATATTGTAGTATTGATGGACTAAACTCAATAACTGTATTGCCAGAATGATTAATTGCAAGTTTGTGTCTTGAGTAAACTGTTATAATAGTGGTCTATTTTTATACAATAAACTGATAATTCATGATGCAAGAACATTATTGTCCCGAAAAGATTGAGCTGGCTGCACAAGCGCGCTGGCAGGAATACCGTTTATTTAACGCTAAAGATTTTAGCCCGAAACCTAAATATTATTGTCTGTCGATGTTCCCTTACCCCTCGGGTAAGTTACATATGGGACATGTGCGAAACTACACTATTGGTGATGTACTGAGCCGTTATCGCTTGCTTAATGGGTTTAATGTGATGCAGCCGATGGGCTGGGATGCATTTGGTTTGCCTGCTGAAAATGCTGCGATGAAACATCAGGTAGCACCGGCACAATGGACTTATGACAACATAGCTTATATGAAAAAGCAGTTGCAGAGTCTGGGTTTTGCGATTGACTGGGAGCGGGAAATAGCGACCTGTACACCGGAATATTATCGCTGGGAACAGTGGCTGTTTGTGCGTTTATTCCAGAAGGGCATTATTTATAAGAAAAACGGAACAGTAAACTGGGATCCGGTGGATCAGACTGTACTGGCCAATGAGCAGGTTGTGGACGGTCGTGGCTGGCGTTCCGGTGCCATTGTAGAAAAACGTGAAATCCCGATGTATTACTTCAGGATTACGGATTATGCTGAAGAACTGCTCAATGGTCTGGATACACTGGAACATTGGCCGGAGCAGGTAAAAACCATGCAGCGCAACTGGATTGGCAAGTCACGCGGCATGCAGGTACGGTTTGCACTGGCTGAAGACAGTAAAGCAGGATTAACCGGTGAGTATGCAGATTTTGTACAGGTATATACCACACGTCCTGATACACTGATGGGAGCAACTTATGTTGCTGTTGCTGCAGAACATCCGCTGGCGACAGCTGCCTCTGCTGATAACCATCAGTTACAGCAATTTATTGCTGAGTGCAAGGCCGGTTCTGTGGCTGAAGCAGACATGGCCACGATGGAGAAGAAAGGTATGCCTACCGGACGCTTTGCCATCAATCCGCTTAATGGCGATGTGCTGCCGGTCTGGGTGGCTAATTATGTGCTGTGGGGATATGGTGATGGTGCGGTAATGGCTGTTCCGGCGCATGATGAACGTGATTTTGAATTTGCCACTAAATATCAGCTACCAGTAAAACAAGTAATTGCCTCTACGCAGAATACAGATATTTTTAATACAAGCGCGTGGCAGGAATGGTATGGCAGTAAAGAGCAGACACAGTGTGTTAACAGCGGTGAACTGGATGGTCTGGATTTTTATGCGGCATTTGAGCGTGTTGGTGAGATTTTACAGGCTAAAAATGCCGGTGCACCGAAAACACAATATCGCCTGCGTGACTGGGGTATTTCCCGGCAGCGTTACTGGGGTTGCCCGATTCCGATTATACATTGTGATGATTGTGGTGATGTCACTGTTCCGGAAGAACAGTTGCCAGTTGTATTACCGGAAAATGTGGTACCGGATGGTGCCGGTTCTCCGTTAGCCAGAATGCCGGAATTTTACGAAACTACCTGTCCATGCTGTGGTAAACCGGCTCGTCGGGAAACCGACACTATGGATACTTTTGTTGAATCGAGCTGGTATGCAGTACGGTATGCATCACCACATTGCAATACTGCAATGGTGGATAAAGAGGCTGCTAATTACTGGATGAATGCAGACCAGTATATCGGTGGTATTGAACACGCTATTTTACATCTGCTCTATGCCCGTTTCTTTACAAAGTTAATGCGCGATGAGGGGTTGCTGAATGTAGATGAGCCATTTGCCCGCTTACTTACTCAGGGTATGGTGGTATGTGAAACGTATTATCGTGAAGGTGCTAATGGCAGCAAAGAATGGATTGCTCCGCAAGATGTGGATTTGCAGCGGGATGATAAAGGCCGGCCTCTGGCTGCAACCCTGAAAGCAGATGGTAAACCGGTGTGTATCGGTGGCATTGAGAAAATGTCTAAATCCAAGAATAATGGTGTGGATCCGCAAGAGCTGATTGACCGCTATGGTGCGGATACTGCGCGATTGTTTATGATGTTTGCCGCACCGCCTGAGCAATCACTAGAGTGGTCAGATGCCGGGGTAGAGGGTGCGCATCGCTTCCTGCGCCGTTTGTGGCGTACTGTATATGATTATTTACAGCAGGGTGCAGGTGTAACCGCATTTACCGGCAGTCAGGATAATTTGTCTGCCGACCTGAAAGCGCTGCGGTTGAAACTGCATAGCACAGTCGCCAAAGTAACCGATGATTATGGTCGCCGGCAGCAATTTAATACCGCAATTGCTGCGGTTATGGAATTGCTGAATCAGTATGACCGGACTGATTGCACTACAGAAGCTGGGCGAGCCGTGGCACAGGAAGTGCTGGAGTGCGTATTGCGTCTGTTATGGCCGATTGTGCCTCATGTGTGTGAAACATTATGGAATGAGCTGTCTCCGCAAAAAACGCTGTGGGATGCTGCATGGCCATGTGTTGATGAAGCCGCACTGGTACAGGATGAAATTACCCTGATGGTTCAGGTAAATGGTAAGCTGCGCGGACAGATTACAGTTTCTGCCGATAGTAGTAATGATGAAGTACAGGCAGCAGCATTGGCTGATCCGGCCATACAACGATTTGTGGATGGCAAAACACCAAAAAAAGTTATTGTTGTGCCAAAACGATTAGTCAATATTGTTATCTGATCGCATAATCCGATGAAAAAGACATGTTATTAACATGTCTTTTTTTTATTACATAAATCAATTACTGCGAAATACGCCTAGATTATTTGGCGCCTGTACCGCAAATAATTCAGGGTAGAGTATAGGCGATTAGATAGTCTCCCATCTTCGTACCGAATGAGCTATGACCACCGGCCATTTGTACTACATATTGTTTACCATTAACGGCATACGTCATTGGTGTAGCCTGTCCGCCGGCAGGCAAACGTGTCTGCCATAATAAATCTCCGTTACTGGTATCGTATGCACGCAGATAGTTGTCCTGCGTTGCACTGACAAACATAATATTACCCGCTGTGGATATTGAGCCACCCAGACCCGGAATGCCAATTTTCAATGGTGGTAATTCAAATAATTTTGGCAGACTGTCACGAATAGTGCCAATACGTTTTTTCCACACCACTTGGTTAGTCTGCAAATCAACACCAGCTACAAATCCCCATGCCGGTTGTTTACAAGGTAAACCTATTGGTGACAGAAAAGGGTTAATTTCTACTCCATAAGGAGCGCCATACATCGGCTGGATACCATTCTCAGTACCGGCGCCCTGTTTTTGTTGAGCTCTGTCGGGGTTAGCCGGAATCAGGCGGGAAACGAAGGGCAGTCCGATTGGGTTCATCAGAGCAATTTGCCGATCCTGATTGACAGATATACCACCCCATTCAAATACCCCCAGATTACCAGGAAATACCAGTGTGCCATTTTCAGAAGGTGGTGTATAAATGCCATTATAATTTAAGCGTTTAAACTGGATGCGGCACAGAAGCTGGTCAAACATGGTTGCTCCCCACATATCTTTATCAGTCAGTTTGTCTTTCGGCATCAGACTTAAAGCTGAGAAAGGCTGAGTAGCGGCATAATGTTCACCCTGTGTCGGTTTACCATGTTTCAGAGTCTGTGGTACCGGCTGTTCAATAACTGGCACAATAGGTTGGCCGGTTTCACGGTTGAGGACAAAAATATTACCGGTTTTGGTCAGCACATAAATAGCAGCAATCCGTTTACCGGATGATGTTGTAATGTCCATCAGTGAAGGCTGAGCCGGTACGTCCATATCCCAAAGATCATGGTGAGTAGTCTGAAAATGCCATAGCAGTTTACCGGTGGAGGCATTCAGTGCCACAAGAGAGTTGGCATAACGTTCTTTTAACTTATCACGGTGACCGCCCCAGATGTCCGGTGTGCTTACTCCGGTGGGTATATATACAATATTACGCTGTTGGTCGTAGGCCAGAGGTGCCCATGCATTGGGTGAATTATGCACGAAATTGGTCTTTTCACCCGGCATCGCATTCGGGTTTTCCGCACCAGTATCAAATACCCATTTTAATTGCCCGTTATTGACATCATAACCACGAATTACCCCGGAAGGTTCTTTAGTTGAGAGATTATCCGTTACCGAACCACCGATAATAATCGTGCTAGGTGTTACAACAGGCGGTGAGGTCGGATTATATCCTCCTAAAAAAGCATAAGGCATTTTGGCTTGCAGATTAATTTCACCGTTATGACCGAAATCCGGACATTTCTGACCAGTCTGTGCATTGACGGCAATTAAACGGCCATCATTAACCGGTAATAAAACTTTTTGCGGACAAATAGCGGATGCGGTGGTCTCAGAACTATGTGCTGTCGTAGCATCATAATAGCTGACACCACGACAAGTCAGATGCTGAAAAGTTCTGTTGCTGCGCAATTCAGGGTCAAAACGCCATAAACGTTTGCCGGTAGTGGCATCCAGAGCATCCAGAAACTGGTGTGGTGTACAGATAAAGAGTTTCTTGCCGATTTTGATCGGTGTTAGTTCATTAGTGGTTTCTGCTGAATCATTAGCAGTTTTGAAATCATCGGTACGGTAAGTCCAGGCTACTTTAAGCTGTTTAACATTAGTGGTATTGATTTGAGTTAATGGTGAATAACGTGTTCCGCCCTGAGTACGACCATACGCCGGCCAGTCTTCTGCTGCTACACCATTATCGTCTGCCGCTGGTGCCGGCTGGAGGCGAGTAATGGTGCCATTAATTTGCTGCGGATCATGACTGATGCTGTAGAACATCACACCTAGTATCGCAATTAATGCTATTGTAATAATTAATTTTCCACTTCGTGAAGCTGATATATGCCGTGTTGGCCACGGAGTTAAAAGCCATAATCCAAACAGAAATAGCAAGTCAAAACGTGGTGCTAATGCCCAGAAATCGGTGCCGGACTCCCATAAACCCCAGATTAGTGTGATAAATAGAGTAATTGCATATAGCCACAGACAGCTACTGCGCTGATAATGGTATAGAGTTGTAAACAAACATAGAATTAGGGCAATAATGGCATAAAATGCTGAACCGCCCAGCCATATCAACCATATACCTCCTATAAGCAGATAGATAACAGTTAGCCAAAGTACTATCAAAGTCATTATTCTGGCGAGAGAAAACGATGTATATGCTTTCATAATGTGTCTGTTAGCTTATTTTTATAATAAAAATTAAAGATAAAAATTATTATAATAAACAATATATAAGATGCAAATGTATATATTAATGATTAAAAAATTTACAGTCGGAAAATTTCGAATCTGATCTTGAATCAGCAAACAGTTTTTAGAAATACAGTCATATTTTTAGCAGATTTTATTGCAAATACGGGTAATTTTTAGGAAGCAATAAAAATTAGTTTATTTTTTCAATCAGTGTAAATTGTAATGTCTAAGTGAATTCAGAATGGCTTTTCAATATTTAAATTGCTGTAACTAAGAAATAATATGGCGTAATTAATTCCGAATAATCTGATTTATCTGTTCAGATAATAAATTTTAGATCAAATAATGATTAATTTATTGTATGGATAATTAGTAAATAAACGGAGTAATTACTTTTGCTTGAATTTTTTATCTTGCGGTTACTTGAATTTTTAATTTTATTTTTGCGATTATGCAATATATATATAATTTTCTAAGGCTTATTAAATTGCTTTGCTGTATTTTTATTAATAAAAGTTTACTTATAATAAGAATAATATATTTATATTACTGATATATAAGGATAAAATTTATATTCTTTTTGGGGCTAAATATTGCATAATATATATATATTAATTATTGATTAATAAAGTAAATTTTTTTATTAAAAATATAAATTAATATGTAGAAATAGATTTATTCTTTTCAAGAATTTTAATTATGAACAATGTAAAAAATTGATTTGGGGAATAAGAATGAATAACTTTAAGCAGAAAAAATTAAATTCAATTATACATACATTAGTATTTAAACTTTCACTAGGAACCATGGCACTACTTCCAATATCAGTAAATGCAACTACATGGATTAATGATGCTAATATCGGGAATTACAAAAAAACTGGAATTGATATCTTCGACGATGTAGAAATAAATATAAGTAAAACAAACGACTCTGAACCACATATTGATATTGATCAGAATAGTAGAGCATGGATTGGTATTCGATCGTCTTCCAACAAAAAAACAACTATTACTGGTGACTCATTTAAAATTAGAAGTCAGATATCTAAGAGTTATACAGATTTTTATGGTATTCACCTAGGAAATCAAACTAATTTAGTTTCAGAAACTGATCTTGACATAAATATTGGAAGTGGTAAAGGTATTTATCTAGCTGATGGAGCAATGGGCGAGTTTAGAGGGAAAGTAAATATAGAAACTGGAAACAGAAGTATAGGAATACATTCTTATACCAGTTCAGTCCCACGCCGTACAAAAAGTTTATTTAAGAATGAAGTAAAAATAAATACCAATGGTGAGGGAAGTCGGGGTATTTGGTCTCAGAGAACTCAGAGTCTAACAGCAGAAGGAAATGAACTAATTTTTAACAATAAAGCGGTGATTGATGTAAAAGATTCTTCTTCAAATCCTAATACTGCTGGAATTTATGTAGATCAATTACCACCAAAACCAGGCGCCTTCACCGGCAAAGGCGATTTTATACAATTCAATAAAGGGCTTAAACTTACTGTTGATGGTGGTACCGCAATTTCAATGAACCAGCACAAGGGTGAATTAGAGATTAGGGATCCTGATGGTTCAAATGATATCCGTATTGTTGTTAAGGATCCTGAAGGCTTTAATGCGATACAAGCAATAGCTGGCAAAGTGATTATTGATGGTAAATCGGAAATTATTGGAGATATTGTTTCAAGTGAAAATGATGAGCTTCGGGATAAAGGAGTAGTTAAATTAACTCTGGCTGACGGTTCAATGTTATTAAGCTCTTTGGACAATGATAATGGTGCAGGTGAGATTAATCTTGGCCTTTCCGGTAGTCACAGCCAGTGGAAAATGACCGGCAGCTCAAATATTAACTCTCTGGAACTCAGTGATGATGCCAAAGTCAGTTTTGGTTATGATTATGCTACTCCCGATGCTGTTACCAGCCTTAACGGGAACAACGCAATGGTATTAGAAACTGATTCGTTAAAGGGTAATAATGGCGTATTTAAAATGCGAGCAGCGATTGGTAAAAATATAGATAATGATTTGCTGAAAATAACCGGATTACAACAGGCAAAGGGTAATCATAAAATTGCTGTTATTGATGCTAAAACTGGCTCCGCTACAGTAACTGGCAAAGAAAAAATTAAACTGGTTGAAACCAATGGTGGCGATGCTAAATTTAGTTTATCGTCCTCAGCAGTAGATATTGGTGGCTATGAGTTTAATACTTTAGACGAATTTGACAATTCTAATCCTGACGGTAAAGATTGGATATTGTCTGCATCTTCAAATTCTGATGGCAATCAAGGTGGGGAGACATCAGGCGGCTCAGATAGCAATAATGACAACGGGTCAGCAGGAGATTCAGGTTCAGGTATGAAACCAAAACCAAAACCAGATTCCAAACCGAATTTAACTAATACAGCGAAAAATGCGGCCAATATTCTTAATTCAAATTATTTAATGAGTTATGTTGAAACACAAACTTTATTGCAGCGTATGGGACAAATCCGTACCGATGATACAGCGAGCGGTAAAGTATGGGGGCGTATATATACAGGGAAACTGAACTCATTTAATGATAATCGGTTGTCTGGTTTTGATATGGATTATTATGGATTACAGATGGGGCTGGACCGTAAACTGAATTACGATAAAGTGAACCTATATTATGGTTTAATGGGCGGACTAAGCCGTGGTGAAGTTGATCACAACGTTGGTGACGGCAGTACTAAAAGTTATTCACTAGGATTATATGGTACGTTACAAAGTCAGAATGGTTTTTATCTTGATGGTTTAGTCAAGTATATGCATATGACCAACAAGTTCAATAGTATGACCGCAGGAGGCTATCATGTTAAAGGAGATGGCAATACCAATGGCTTTTCCATAGGAGCAGAAGTAGGCAAACGTATTCATTTATCCGGTGCAGGAAACGCGGATGAGGGTTGGTATTTAGAACCACAGGCCCAGCTTACTTATTCACATCAGGATGGAGCCACCATTAATGCGACCAATGGGTTAAGAACCAGACTGGGTAGTTATAATTCATTAATAGGGCGGGCGAGCCTTATTTTAGGTTATAACATTCAAAACAATAAAAATCCGGTAGATATTTATTTTAAAACAGGTTATCTGAGGGAGTTTGATGGAAAAACTTCTTATACCTTTAATCGTGTTGCAAAAGAAAAATATGATTTTGGTGGTAACTGGTGGGATAACGGTATAGGAATTAATGTGCGGCTGAATGGGAAACATCATATTTATGGTGATATGGTTTATTCTGCAGGAAACAAATTTAATCAGAAGCAGATTAATGCGGGATATCGTTACAACTTTTAACCAGAATGTTATTGCTGACTAAAGCTAAAATTTAGCAAAGACTGATGTTTAAAAGCAGGTTTAATCATGGTGGTGCCGGATAATTCCGGTGCCACCATTTTGGTGTTTAGTTGATTATTGGTCAATGTATATAGGAAATATGGCTATTAATATTAATTTATTGAATGTAATTATGAATTAGTCAGAGAATACGCAGTTATGTATTTTAAATGGATGCGTTTAGTAGTGATATCAATGGTTGAGTATAAACAATTTAATTATTTCAAATGCATAATTAATTTTTCTTTGATTGATACTTATCAGCTGTTGCCGGATACCTGTTGCTGTTTAAGTTACAGCCTGTCTGAATAGGTGAATAGTATTCAGAGTAAATCTTTTTCATGCTGCTCCATCCAGTTTGCGATGGAAACCAAAGCCGGTTTTAGAGTTTTTCCCAGCGCTGTTATCTGGTATTCAACTTTAGGCGGTACTTCGGGGTAGAGCTTTCTGGTAATTAATCCTTTTTGTTCAAACAGCTTTAGCTGTTTTGTTAATTCTTTCTGAGTAATTGGTGCGATGGCTCGCCTTAACTCGCCAAAACGAATGGGTTGATCATTAATAATCAGGCGATACAGGATAGGAATAGCCCATTTTCCTGAAATTAAATTAACAAATTTAACCATAGGACAATGATAAATATCAGGGGTATTTTTTTCAGTGTGCATAACTATTTTCCATTAGTATCTATTTGGTACCTACTTTCATAAGTAAACCGGTTAAATTATACTGAATTTTATTTTTGAAAGGGAATCTATGAACAGGTTAGCGGGTAAATATACACTGATTACAGGCGGAAGCAGTGGAATAGGGTTGGCAACTGCCAGAGAGTTTATTGCCGAAGGTGCGACAGTAGCCATAACCGGCAGAAATAAAGACAGATTACTGGCAGCAAAGCAGGAATTAGGTGCAGATGTAATAATATTGCAAAGTGATACTTCTGATGTTGAAGAA
Source organism: Snodgrassella sp. M0351 (assembly GCF_016100575.1). Lineage (NCBI taxonomy): Bacteria > Pseudomonadati > Pseudomonadota > Betaproteobacteria > Neisseriales > Neisseriaceae > Snodgrassella > Snodgrassella sp. M0351. The sequence goes on from NZ_JACFSG010000004.1 coordinate 12,906, forward strand.
CAAAAGCTTCTGGCTGCACAGTTAACCAAAATGTGGCCTAGATTGGATGCCGTATATATTAATGCGGCCGATGTCACTCATCTGCCGGTAACTGATTGGAATGAAAATACTTTTGACAGGGTAATGAATACTAATTTCAAAGGGCCGTTTTTTCTGATACAGGTGCTGTTACCTTTGCTGGCTGATCCCTGTTCAGTTATTTTGTGCGGTACGGTAAGTACCAAAATCGGTTTACCGCAAAGCAGTATTTATGCGTCCAGTAAAGCTGCTCTCTGTTCATTAGCCAAAACACTGTCGGGAGAGCTGTTATCCAGAAATATTCGCTTCAACTGTTTAGTCCCCGGCCCGACAGACACGCCGGCGCATATGAATTTAAATACCACTGACGCGGATGCTGTCAAACATTTACAGCAGGAAATTAAGGCATTGGTACCGTTAGGACGTTTGGGCAAACCGATAGAGCTGGCTAAAGCCGCTGTTTTTCTGGCATCGGATGAATCATCTTTTATGCTCGGTGCGGAAATACTGGTAGATGGCGGGGTAGGTAATATCTAATTTTAGTTTTTTGATAAAAATAATGATGTTATTTGCGTAAATTAAGTAGTAAATCTCTAAAGACGTTCGGATCTTTAATAAAGGTAATTTCTCCTGCCTGCGGAAAATGGTAATCAAGCAGGCGGGAAACCCAGAAACGAATACATGCAGCTCGCTGTGCAATCGGAAAGTAATCTTGTTCTGCGGAAGTCAGCGGGCGTATGCTTTCATAGCCGTGTATAAATGCTTGTTGCAGATTTTGGTCGATATGATTGTCTGCACGACGTGCCCAGTCGTTAACGGCGATGGCAAGGTCATACATGAAATTACCGTTACATGCATAATAGAAATCAATAAATCCGGCTACCTGTTCACCATCCAGCAAAACATTATCGCGGAATAAATCGGCATGGATGATACCTGCAGGCAGATTTGTACATTCATGTGCATCAAAGAAAGCAATTTCTGCTTGTAATAACTGCTGATCTTCCGGATCCAGAAAGGGTAATAAACGGCTGCTGGCCTCATGCCACCAGCCAGTGTAACGCGGATTGTGCATTTTCTGCGTGAATTCGCTACCGGCCAGATGCATTTTAGCCAGCATCGCTCCGGTATTGAAACATTGCTGTCCGGATGGGCTGCTGGTATCGCTGCCGGTCAGGCAGGTTACCAGACAGGCTGGTTTGCCAACTAGAGTGCTGTCCAGACGACCGTCAGTTCGGGCAATAGGAGCAGGACAGGCTACGCCGTGAGCACTCAGATGCCGGGTTAAATCTAAAAAGAAGGGCAGCTCATCCTGTGTCATGGCCTCAAAAACAGTCAGTACATAGCGCCCTTGTGTGGTGGTTACAAAATAATTGCTGTTAGTAACGCCCTGAGCGATACCTTGTAAACCAATAAACCGACCTAAGTGATAATCACGCAGAAAGCTGCGCATTTCATCGTCGCTAACGCTGGTGTAAACCGACATAAATGTAACCAATAAACAGAATTAAACGAAAAGTTTAAACCTGAGACAGGATGTTTAAACAAATTGCAAGCATGATGGCAATAAAGGGCTGATGTCAAGTATTTATTCAAATGATTGCTTATGAACGGTAGTTTATAGAAAACTTGTTATCTGATGATGTTTAAATTGAATGATGTGTATGTCGTATAAAGGGTTGAAACAGGAATTGGGTAATTTGTAAGCCAATATTCCAGACGGTACAACTATATCGGAAAGTATTTTATCTTTATTGCATATAATAAAATAGAATAAGTGAATGCATAAGGGCTATTTCACAACTTATTTACTTTTGCGTATTCTTAGCTGGCACTAGGTATCAAATGCGGGCAGAAAGCTTGCCAGCGCAGGAGTATAAAATGAATTTATCTTTGCTCGCGAACATTATGATGTTCGCATTGTTATTATGGATACTGAGCCGTACGCATTCAACCCAATGGAGTTTATCCAAAAAAGTATTATTGGGTATGATTCTTGGTATTGGATTGGGTTTAGGGCTGCAACTGATTTACGGAGCATCCAGCCTGGTAATCCGTACTTCTGTACAATGGTTTGATGTAGTCGGCAACGGCTATGTACAGTTATTGCAGATGGTCGTTATGCCGTTGGTGTTTGCCTCAATTCTGAGTGCTGTGGCGCGATTACATAATGCTGCTCAGCTAGGCAAAATCAGTCTGATGACTATCGGCGTGTTACTGTTTACTACGGCGATGGCTGCGCTGATCGGTACTTTGCTGACCAGCCTGTTTGGTCTGACTGCCAACGGTCTGATTCAGGGAGAAGCTGAAACTGCGCGCTTTAATGCAATTCAGGCTAATTATGTTGGCAAGGTAGCAGATTTAAATGTACCGCAGCTATTACTGTCTTTTATTCCAAAAAATCCGTTTGCTGATTTAACCGGAGCCAATCCGACCTCTATTATTAGTGTGGTTATTTTTGCTGTATTTCTCGGTATGGCCGCATTAAAGTTATTAAAAGATGATGCTGCTAAGGGTGAGCGGGTGTTACGGGCAATTGATACCTTACAAAGCTGGGTAATGAAATTGGTACGGATAGTAATGCTGTTAACTCCCTATGGTGTCCTGGCACTGATGACTAAAGTAGTGGCTTCTTCAAATATGCAGGAGATTATTAAGCTGGGAGGCTTTGTACTGGTTTCGTATCTGGCACTGGCTTTGATGTTCGGGGTACATGGTCTGTTACTGGGCATATTTGGGATCAATCCGGGTAAATATTTTCAGAAAATATGGCCGGTACTGACTTTTGCATTTACCAGTCGCTCCAGTGCTGCTTCTATTCCGCTTAATATCGAGGCTCAGACGCAGCGTCTTGGTGTACCGAAAACTATTGCCGGTTTTGCTGCTTCTTTTGGTGCAACTATCGGACAGAATGGTTGTGCCGGTTTGTATCCGGCTATGCTCGCCACCATGATTGCGCCAACTGTAGGTATCAATACTCTGGATCCATGGTGGATTGCAACACTGGTTGGGATGGTGACTATCAGTTCTGCTGGTGTGGCTGGTGTTGGCGGCGGAGCTACATTTGCGGCGCTGATTGTGCTGCCGGCAATGGGTTTGCCGATTACGCTGGTGGCTTTATTGATTTCTGTAGAACCATTGATTGATATGGGGCGTACAGCATTGAATGTCAGCGGTGCGATGACAGCAGGTACGTTAACCAGCCAGTGGCTGCATCAGACTAATAAAAAAATATTAAATAGTACGGAGCACGGCAGACTAGTACATTAATGCAGTAGGTTCTTAAAACTATTTGTCATAATTAGCAGCCGGTCTGTGTCAGCAGAGCGGCTGCTTTTTTCGTTTAAATTCTTAATATGGGCATGAGCGGATTAAGGTTTACAGACAGGTAATTAAACAGGACAGTTAATCATTTAACTGTCCTGTTTGGATAATACTATGATGATGTCGCAAGTAATCAGGTGGTAGAGGCTGCCTGTCAGGCTTTTGCTGAAGATTTATCTGCTTTGTAAAACGATTTGTAGCATACGCCGGATAGGTTCTGCGGCACCCCATAAAAGCTGATCACCTACGGTAAAGGCACTGATATATTCTCCACCCATGCCCATTTTGCGGATGCGCCCTACTGGTACAGTTAATGTGCCAGTTACTGCTGCGGGTGTCAGCTCATGCATAGATGCGGTTTTTTCATTAGGTACAACTTTTACCCAGTCATTGGCAGCAGCAAGAATTTTCTCAATTTCAGCTACGGGTAAATCCTGTTTCAGTTTTAAGGTGAGTGCCTGACTGTGGCAGCGCATTGCGCCGACACGGACACACAAGCCGTCGATAACGATTGGCTGTGCACTGCGACCTAAAATTTTATTGGTTTCTACAGCACCTTTCCATTCTTCTTTAGACTGACCGTTACCCAGATCAGCATCAATCCATGGAATCAGACTGCCGGCAAGAGGAACGCCGAACTGAGCCTGCGGATATGCTTCGCTGCGTAAAAAATCGGCAACTTTTCGGTCTATGGCTAAAATAGCACTGGCCGGATCGGCCAGTTCTGCACTAACCTGATTTTCAATGGCACCCATTGCACTAATCAGTTCACGCATATTCTGGGCACCGGCACCAGATGCTGCCTGATAGGTCATGCTGGTCGCCCATTCCACTAAATCCTGTTCAAACAGGCCGCCCAGAGCCATCAGCATCAGTGACACTGTACAATTACCGCCAACAAAATCTTTGATACCGTTTGACAGGGCGCTATCAATCACTGCACGGTTCACCGGATCAAGTACGATGACTGCTTTATCGCTCATGCGCAGAGTGGATGCAGCATCAATCCAGTACCCCTGCCAGCCCTGGTCACGCAGCGGCTGGTGGATTGCTTTGGTATAGTCGCCACCCTGACAGGTAACGATAATATCCATTTGAGCCAGAGCATCCAGATTACGGGCATCCAGCAGTGTTTTTGCTGTCTGACCAAAATCAGGTGCGGCTGCACCGGCTGCTGATGTCGTGAAAAAATACGCATCTGCAATAGTTTGAAAATCATTTTCTTCCTGCATGCGCTGCATTAATACTGAACCTACCATACCGCGCCAGCCAACAAAACCTACTTTCACCGGGTGCTCCTTAAAACAATTCAATTTAATTAAAATTTCTGTTGCCAGATACCAGAATACTATCCGGTCTTTTAACCATAATCACGGCTGTTTGTAAACAGATAATTACCATTCTGGTAAATTTCAGGCTGTACAGCTTATCTTTTGCCGGATTTATAGTGTCAATTCAATACTGTTATCCCATTATATAGAATCAGCTGACATTCCGGTGTACACTTTCGCCTTTGTTTTTTTAATTGGCATTTCTGATGAATTTACTGCGTACTCTGGCTAAAGTCAGCAGCATGACTATGCTGTCGCGTGTTCTGGGTTTCATCCGCGATACCATTATTGCCCGCAGTTTTGGTGCGGGGATGGCTACTGATGCTTTTTTTGTAGCATTTAAACTGCCTAATCTGTTACGGCGTATTTTTGCAGAAGGCGCATTTTCACAGGCTTTTGTACCGATATTGGCTGAGTACAGGGAAACACGATCACCAGAAGCTACCCGGGCTTTTGTGCAGCATGTGGCCGGACTGCTTTCATTTGTTCTGATTATTGTAACGGCGATCGGAATTTTGGCCGCACCTGTCGTGATTTATATTTCTGCTCCCGGTTTTCAGCAGGATGCCGATAAATTTGCTCTGTCGGTACAACTGTTACGGATTACTTTTCCATATATTTTTCTGATATCGCTGTCTTCATTGGTTGGCAGTATTCTGAATACTTATCATCAGTTTATTGTTCCGGCCTTTACGCCGACTTTTCTGAATATCTCCTTTATCGTATTTGCTCTGTGGCTGGCACCTTACTTTCATCCTCCGGTTCTGGCGCTGGCCTGGGCAGTATTTGTAGGTGGATTATTACAGTTGCTGTATCAGCTGCCTTATTTATTTAAACTGGGTTTTCTGACTATGCCCAGACTCAACTTTAAGGACAAAGCAGTTAACCGGGTACTCAGACAAATGGCACCGGCTATTCTGGGGGTATCGGTAGCGCAAATATCGCTGGTGATAAACACGATTTTTGCTTCTTATTTGCAATCCGGTTCAGTATCCTGGATGTATTATGCTGACCGTCTGATGGAATTACCGACTGGTGTGCTTGGTGTGGCACTGGGAACCATTCTTTTGCCTACTTTGTCTAAACACTCAGCTACTAATGATATAGCCAGTTTTTCTGCATTGCTGGACTGGGGATTACGCCTGTGCATGCTGTTAACTTTACCGGCTGCTGTGGGTATGGCTGTGCTGTCATTTCCTCTGGTGGCAACTTTATTTATGTACCGGCAGTTTAATGAGTATGATGCAATAATGACTCAGGGTGCGCTTATTGCTTATGCTGTTGGTCTGATTGGTCTGATTCTGATTAAGGTACTTGCACCGGGATTTTATGCGCGCCAGAACATTAAAACGCCGGTAAAAATTGCTATTTTTACTTTATGTATGACTCAGCTGATGAATTTGCTGTTTGTCTGGAAGCTGCATCATGTCGGGCTGGCTCTGGCTATCAGTCTTGGCGCATGTATTAATGCCGGATTACTGTTTACTCTGTTACGGAGACAGAAATTGTATACCCCCAGCCCCGGCTGGCTGCGTTTTCTATTGCGTCTGACGGTGGCTCTTGTTGTTATGGGTCTGGGGTTATGGTTATTACAGCATTGGTTGCCGTTTAACTGGCACAGTAGCGGGTTGGCAAAAGTAGGGCAATTAAGTATTTTGATTGTTACCGGTATTATTTTATATTTCGGATCACTATTTGCTCTGGGTTTCCGCGTACGCGATTTCCGGCGGGCTGAAGCAGAATAGTGGTATTTCAGCCTCATACTGAAAATGAAAAGAATTCATGCAAATTTATTTGTGTTCAAATTCTTTTAATTCTTCTGCGATAAAATATTTCACCAGTTCGCAAAACAGGGACTTGATTACATCTCCGTTCAGTCCCTGCTCATCTGCCCATTGTTTTCGTTTTTCAAGCATGCTGTTAAAACGTTCATTCGCTTGTACGTCTTTAGCATTCATTTTAAATTTACTGGCCGCTTTGACATATTCAAAGCGGGCGGAAAGTAACTGAATTACCGCATAATCAATATGATCTATTTCTGTACGAATGTCATTCATGTCGTGGCATTCTTCGGGCTTGTATATCTGATTATATGTCATTGAATTTATTTATATTTATTCTTGGGATGGCTGTATTCTAAAACCGATACTAAAAGCTGTACAGTTAAAAAATGATAAGTTTACAAAAAAATATATTAATACAAATTAAGAAAAAAATATTGAATTAATATATATAAATTTAAGAATATATTTATGCATATAACATTATTATAAATGGATATTTAACCATGATGATTGTAACTGACAGGGATTATTGAAAAAATTTTATAATATGGCTTAGTCTTTCTGAGAGTAAAACAAAATTTATCAGCCAAAAGTAATATTGCATTAATGCTAATGATAATAATTATCAATATCCTATTGAAAACATTATTTTTTTATTTTTTTTTAATGTAATACGCGCTTTTAATAACGTTTGAAATTAGTTACAATACATCAATTTTACCAATATTTGCATAAGGTCAGCGCAGTTATGTTGGCGAATTATTTCCCCATATTAATATTTGTTCTGGTTGGCTTTGCCGCTGGTGTTCTATTTATCTCTCTCGGTTTATTGCTAGGACCGAACCGGCCATACAAAATGAAACAGGAACCGTTTGAGTGCGGTTTCGAAGCTTTTGAAAATGCACGAATGAAATTCGACGTGCGTTACTATCTGGTAGCCATTTTATTCATCCTGTTTGACCTTGAAGTTGCCTTTATGGTGCCCTGGGCTGTTGTGTTTAAAGAGCTGGGCGCATACGGATTCTGGTCAATGATGGTGTTTTTGCTGATTCTGGTTATCGGCTTTATTTATGAATGGAAAAAAGGCGCTCTGGAATGGGAATAGAAGGCGTTTTAAAAAAAGGATTTGTCACAACCACTGCTGATACCGTACTCAATTATGTGCGTACCGGTTCGTTGTGGCCGGCTACTTTTGGTCTGGCCTGTTGTGCCGTAGAGATGATGCAAGCTGGTGCTGCCCGTTATGACCTTGACCGCTTTGGTATTATTTTCCGCCCGTCACCGCGTCAGGCCGATCTGATGATTGTCGCCGGTACGCTGTGCAATAAAATGGCTCCCGCCTTGCGGCGTGTTTATGACCAGATGGCCGAACCGCGCTGGGTACTGTCTATGGGTTCCTGTGCCAATGGCGGCGGTTATTATCATTACTCTTATTCTGTGGTTCGCGGCTGTGACCGGATTGTACCGGTTGACGTATATGTACCGGGCTGTCCGCCAACTGCTGAAGCGCTGGTATACGGACTATTGCAATTGCAGCTGAAAATTAAACGTACCGCCACTATCGCGCGTGTATGAAAGTGAGGGAAATATGGCAGATTTGGCAATACTGAAAGCCGTGTGCGAAGCCACTTTCGGCGATAAGGTACGTTACTGTCTTGACCGTGGTGAGCTGACACTAGATTGTGCAGCAGCTGATTATCATCAGCTTATGCAAACGCTGCGTGACCACAATGAATTGAAATTTGAAACACTGATTGATCTGTGCGGAGTCGATTACCAGAGCTATAAAAATGAGCCATGGGAAGGCAAGCGTTTTGCTGTAGTCAGTCATCTGCTATCAGTAGCCAATAACTGGCGTGTGCGTGTGCGTGTCTGGGCTGAGGCTGAAGATTTTCCTACAGTAGATTCTGTTGTTGATATCTATAACGGAGCCAACTGGTATGAGCGTGAAGCATTCGATATGTTTGGCATCCTGTTTAACAACCATCCTGATTTGCGCCGTATTCTGACTGATTACGGTTTTGTCGGTCATCCGTTTCGCAAAGATTTCCCTGTTTCCGGCTATGTTGAAATGCGTTATGACGAGGCCGAAGGCCGCGTAATTTATCAGCCGGTAACGATTGAACCGCGTGAAATTACACCGCGCGTGGTGAGAGAGGAGCAGTACGGTGTCTAAGTTACGCAATTACACCATTAACTTCGGGCCGCAGCATCCGGCAGCACACGGCGTATTGCGCCTGATTCTGGAAATGGACGGTGAAAATATCGTTCGTGCCGATCCGCATATCGGTCTGTTGCACCGCGGCACAGAAAAACTGGCTGAATCACGCACCTATTTGCAGGCATTGCCATATATGGATCGGCTGGATTATGTATCCATGATGTGTAATGAGCAGGCATACTGCCTGTCAGTGGAGCGCCTGCTGAATATCGAAGTGCCGGTTCGCGCTCAGTATATCCGTGTGATGTTTGCTGAAATTACCCGTATTCTTAATCATCTGATGGGTGTCGGTTCTCATGCGCTGGATATTGGTGCCATGACGGTATTTCTCTATGCTTTCCGCGAGCGGGAAGACCTGATGGATATCTATGAGGCGGTATCAGGTGCGCGCATGCATGCAGCTTATTTCCGCCCGGGTGGTGTATACCGGGATTTACCGGATTTCATGCCGAAATACGAATCCAGTAAATACCGTAATGCCAAAGTTCTGCAAAAACTGAATGCCAGTCGTGAAGGTACTTTGCTGGACTTCATTGAAGACTTTACCAACCGCTTTCCCGCCTGTGTGGATGAATATGAAAATCTGCTCACGGATAACCGTATCTGGAAGCAGCGTACAGTCGGTATCGGTGTAGTATCCCCGGAGCGTGCTCTGCAAAAAGGATTTACCGGTGTGATGCTGCGCGGTTCCGGTATTGAGTGGGATGTACGTAAGAAACAGCCTTATGATGCTTATGCTCAGGTAGATTTTGATATTCCGGTAGGGATTAATGGTGACTGCTATGACCGTTATCTGTGCCGTATTCATGAAATGCGTCAGGCCAACCGTATTATCCGTCAGTGTGTTGACTGGCTTAAAGCCAATCCCGGTCCGGTAATTATTGATGACCATACTGTGGCGCCGCCACACCGTACCGCCATGAAAGACGGGATGGAAGAATTAATCCATCACTTTAAGCTGTTTACCGAAGGTATGCATGTACCTGAGGGTGAAGTTTATGTGCCTACCGAGCATCCTAAAGGTGAGTTCGGGGTATATCTGATTTCTGATGGTGCCAATAAACCTTACCGAATGAAGATTCGTGCTCCGGGGTTTGCTCATTTGCAAGGGATGGATGAAATGGCACGCGGTCACATGCTGGCTGATGTGGTGGCTATTATTGGTACACAGGATATCGTATTCGGGGAGGTGGATAGATAATGTTGTCCCCTAACAGCTTAAAACAGATTGATATAGAACTGGCAAAATATCCGGCCGATCAGCGCCGTAGTGCCATTATGTCTGCCTTGCGTATTGCGCAGACCGAGCTGGGCTGGCTTCAGCCGGAAACTATTGAAGAAGTGGCTGATTACATTGGTATTCCGCCGGCGCAGGCGTTAGAAGTTGCTACTTTTTATAATATGTATAACCTGAAACCGGTAGGTAAATATAAACTTACTGTGTGTACAAATCTGCCCTGCGCTCTGCGTGGCGGAGTAAATGCAGGTGAGTATCTGCAAAAACGTCTGGGTATCCGCTATGGTGAAACCACAGCCGATGGTAAATATACTCTGGTTGAAGGCGAATGTATGGGTGCCTGTGGCGATGCGCCGGTAATATTAGTCAATAATCATAAAATGTGTAGCTTTATGAGCGAAGAAGCCATTGAAGCAAAACTGGCGGAGTTGAACTAATGGCAATGTACCAGAATGGCGTGATTTTTGATCAGGTTGATACTTCAGACCCTAATTGCTGGACACTGGAAGCTTATATTGCTCGCGGCGGATATCAGGCATTGAAAAAAATTATCAGCGAAAATGTATCGCAGGATGATGTAATTGCTGAGCTTAAAACTTCCGGTCTGCGCGGTCGTGGCGGTGCCGGTTTTCCTACCGGGCTGAAATGGAGCTTTATGCCCCGTTCTTTTCCGGGTACCAAATATATCGTGTGTAATACGGATGAGGGTGAGCCGGGCACATTCAAAGACCGCGATATCATCGACTACAATCCGCATGCCCTGATTGAAGGCATGATTATCGGCGGCTACGCTATGGGCGCTGCTGTCGGCTATAACTATATACATGGCGAAATCTTCGAGAGCTATCTGCGTTTTGAAACAGCTTTACAGCAGGCGCGCGAAGCAGGATTACTCGGACAAAATATTCTGGGCAGTAATTTCAGCTTTGAGTTGCATGCTCATCATGGTTATGGTGCCTATATCTGTGGTGAAGAAACTGCTCTGTTAGAGTCTCTGGAAGGTAAAAAAGGACAACCGCGTTTCAAACCGCCGTTTCCGGCTTCATATGGTTTATATGGTAAGCCAACAACAGTTAACAATACTGAAACTTTTTCTTCTGTACCGTTCATTATCCGCGACGGCGGTCAGCTGTTTGCTGATAAAGGTATTCCTAATAATGGTGGTACCAAGCTCTTTTCAGTATCCGGTCACGTAGAACGCCCGGGTAACTACGAAATTCCGCTGGGGACACCGTTTAAGGATTTGCTGGAAATGTGCGGTGGAATGCGAAATGGCAAAAAACTTAAGGCGGTTATTCCCGGAGGTTCTTCTGCACCGGTATTACCGGCAGACATCATGATGGAACTAACCATGGATTATGATGCCATAGCCAAGGCAGGTTCTATGCTGGGTTCCGGTGCGGTCATTGTCATGGATGAAGATGTATGTATGGTCAGAGCACTGGAACGACTGAGCTATTTCTATTTTGAAGAATCATGCGGGCAATGTACGCCGTGCCGTGAAGGAACCGGTTGGCTGTATCGCATTATTCACCGTATTACCTCCGGCAAAGGCCGGCCGGAGGATCTGGATTTGCTGGAATCACTAGGTAGCAATATTTCGGGACGTACCATCTGTGCACTGGCAGATGCGGCTGTTATGCCGATACAGGGCTTTATGAAACATTTCCGCCCCGAATTTGAGCACTACATCGAACACGGCAAACCCATGAAAGAACATCGCTGGTGCTAAGGCACTATCTGCTTAGTTAGGATTGCGAACCTATGTTACAAATTCAAATTGACGGTAAACAACTTTCTGTCGAGCAGGGCAGTACGGTGATAGAAGCCGCCCATAAGGCCGGTACATTCATTCCGCACTTTTGCTATCACAAAAAATTGTCCATCGCCGCCAACTGTCGTATGTGTCTGGTTGAGGTGGAAAAATCGCGCAAGCCATTACCTGCCTGTGCTACGCCGGTCACCGATGGTATGGTTGTTAAAACCAATTCGCCCATGACTAAAGATGCCCAGAAAGGGGTAATGGAATTCCTGCTGATTAACCATCCGCTGGACTGTCCTATTTGTGATCAGGGTGGTGAATGCCTGTTGCAGGATTTGTCAATGGGCTATGGTAAAGGTGCCAGCCGTTATACTGAGGCCAAACATGCTGTAGCCGGTAAAGAAATGGGGCCACTGGTTTCTGCTGCTGAAATGAGCCGCTGTATTCACTGTACCCGCTGTATCCGCTTTACTGAAGAAATTGCCGGTAAGCAGGAGCTGGCCATGATGAATCGTGGTGAATGCTCTGAAATTACACCGTTTAACGGTAAAACATTGGAAACCGAGCTGTCTGGCAACGTGATTGATTTGTGTCCGGTGGGCGCACTAACCAGCAAACCATTTCGTTATGACAGCCGTTCATGGGAATTAAGCCGGCGTAAATCTGTGTCTGCTCACGATGCACTGGGCAGTAATCTGATAGTGCAAACTAAAGACCATACCGTGCGCCGGGTGCTGCCACTGGAAAACGAAGCCATCAATGAGTGCTGGCTCAGTGACCGTGACCGTTTTGCCTATGCAGGTTTGTATCAGCAGCGTTTAACTCAGCCGCAAATTAAACAGGACAACCAGTGGCATACGGTTGACTGGCAAACTGCGCTGGATTATGTGGCTAAAGGTTTGCATGGTGTCAGCCATGATTTCGGTACCGATGCAATTGGTATGTGGGTCAATCCGGCCAATACTGTTGAAGAAATGTACCTGACCCGTAAACTGGCTAATGCGCTGGGTGTGAATGCCGTTGACAGTCGCCTGCGTCAGCTTGATGAGCGTTTTGGTGCTGCTGCTGAAGGCGCCCAGTGGCTGGGACAGAGTATTGAGCAGCTGGCAGAGAATGAGGTGATTTTGCTGGTAGGCGCACGCTTACGGCAGGAACAGCCATTATTAACAGCCCGTATCCGTCAGGCGGCTAAAAACGGAACTAAAGTAGCAGTGGTGGCTGCTGCTGCTGAAGAGCTGTTTATGCCGTTACTGGCGCAGCTTAGCCTGCATCCTTATCAATGGATTGACTGGCTTAGTGATGCGCTTAACAGCGAAGTAGGTCAGGCCTTATTAAAAGCTGAAAAAGCCAGCATTATTCTTGGTGCGGATGTTTTGAACCATCCGGATGCAGCGGCAGTTTATGCCGCGGCACAGGATCTGGCCGAAGCCACCGACAGTATACTGGGCGTCTTGCCGCAGGCGGCCAACAGCATTGGTGCTGAAATCGTAGGCGTGGCGGCCGGAAAAGCAACAAATACCATTGCTGCACAAATTAAGCAGCCTAAACAGGCAGTAATGCTGCTCAATGTTGAACCGGATATGGATGTAGCCAACGGAGCTGCGGCCATTGCAGCCCTGAAACAGGCTCAGACAGTAATGGCATTCACTGCTTACGATAGTGACGTATTGCGTGAAGTTGCAGACGTATTATTGCCAATTACGCCATTCACAGAAACCTCAGGCAGTTTTATCAGCATGGAAGGGCGATTACAGTCTTTTCATGGTGTTGTACAGGCCTACAGAGAAGCCAGACCTTTATGGAAGGTATTACGCGTACTGGGTAATGTGCTGGAATTACCGGGCTTTGAATATGAAAATACCCAACAGATTCTGGCTGATGCGGTTACCAAGGATCAGATACCGGCTTTGCTGAACAATCGTATTCAACCAGTCGCTACCAGTGATCCCGATATCAGTCTGGTACGTGTTGGCGGCGTTAGTCTGTACGCAACTGATGCGATTGTGCGCCGCTCCAAACCCTTACAGAGTACAGTTCATGCCGCAGTTCCGGCTGCACGTGCCAATAGTATGACACTGGCCCGGTTTGGTTTGATTAATGGTGATACTGCACAGGCTAAACAAGGCAATAGTACCGTATCGATTACCATCACTACGGATGATAACTTGCCGGAAAATGTACTGTTTTTGCCATTACATCAAAGTAACTGGCAATTAGGCGCTTTATTGACCACTGTTGAATTGAGTAAAGGATAATCATGCAAGCGTGGTTTCAACACTTACTGGGCAACGACTTCGGTTTACTGGTGTCTGTCATCGTCAAGATTGTCATCATCATGCTGCCGCTGATTATTACCGTAGCCTATCTGACTTATTTCGAACGTAAAGTTATCGGTTATATGCAGCTGCGGGTTGGTCCGAATGTTACCGGACCGTATGGCTTAATCCAGCCGTTTGCCGATGTATTAAAACTGCTGTTCAAGGAAGTTACCCGTCCGTCACAGGCTAATAAGGCACTGTTCTATATCGGACCGATGATGTCACTGATGCCGGCTTTTGCTGCCTGGGCAGTTATCCCGTTCAGTGAAACATGGTTTCTTACCCGAATTAATGCCGGTCTACTTTATATTCTGATGATTACTTCACTGTCTGTGTATGGTGTCATCATTGCCGGCTGGGCTTCCAATTCTAAATATGCTTTTCTCGGTGCCATGCGAGCTTCTGCGCAAACTATTTCTTATGAGATTGCCATGGGATTTGCGCTGATTGGTGTGATTATGGTTTCCGGAAGTATGGATTTTCATGACATTGTGATGTCTCAGGCAAAAGGTTATGCCGGTGGTTCCATTTTCTCATGGAACTGGCTGCCTCTATTTCCGCTGTTTGTGGTGTATCTGATTTCCGCTGTGGCCGAAACCAACCGTGCGCCATTTGACGTAGCCGAAGGTGAGTCGGAAATTGTTGCCGGTTTCCATGTAGAGTATTCCGGTTTTGCTTTTGCGCTATTCTTTCTGGCCGAATACATTTTCATGATTCTGGTAGCTGCTCTGACGGCTCTGCTGTTCTTTGGCGGCTGGTTATCTCCCTTTCCGCAAAGCTGGGGTTTCATTGGTACCCCGAGTGTATTGTGGATGTTTCTGAAAATGGCACTGGTGTTGTACTTTTATCTGTGGATACGTGCAACATTCCCGCGTTACCGTTATGACCAGATTATGCGTCTTGGCTGGAAAGTATTGATTCCGGTAACCATTGTGGCAGTAATTGTATTGGGTTTGTGGATGATTTCACCCCTGAATTTATGGCATTAAGCAGGGAAAGGCTCTGATATGGCAAATATAATTAAAACCTTTCTGATGACCGAGTTACTTTCGGGTATGAAAGTAACTCTGAAAAACTTCTTTGCGCGCAAGGAAACCATATATTTTCCTGAAGAAAAAACTCCGCAATCAGTTCGTTTTCGTGGTTTGCATGCACAACGGCGCTATCCCAATGGTGAAGAACGTTGTATTGCCTGCAAACTGTGTGAAGCTGTCTGTCCGGCCATGGCAATCAATATAGAATCTGAAAAACGTGAGGATGGTACACGTAGAACCACACGCTACGATATTGATCTGACTAAATGTATTTTCTGTGGTTTCTGTGAGGAAGCTTGCCCGGTTGATGCTATTGTTGAAACTCGGATTTTCGAATATCACGGTGAAAAACGCGGTGATTTATATTTCACTAAACCCATGTTGCTGGCTATTGGCGATCGCTATGAAGAAGATATCGCTAAATGCAAAGCCGCAGATGCGCCATATCGTTAAGAGGTGGTCATGAATTTACCATTAATTCTGTTTTATGTATTTGCCGCCGTGATTTTGTTTGGCGCGATAAATACAGTTATTGCCAAAAATCCGGTACATGCGGTTTTGTTTCTGGTTCTGACATTCTGTGCCAGTGCCATGATGTGGATTCTGATGCAGGCTGAGTTTCTCGGCATTGTACTGGTAGTGGTGTACGTGGGTGCGGTGATGGTACTGTTCCTGTTTGTCATCATGATGCTCAATATTGATGTTGAGCAGATGCGCGCCGGCTTCTGGCGGCATGCACCTGTTGCAGCACTGGTGGGTATCCTGACTGCTGCCTTACTGATTGTTATTCTGGTAAATCCTCAACTGCATCTGGCGAGTCTGGGTAAGGATTCTCCGCTGCCTGCAGATTACAGCAATGTGCATGATCTGGGGATGCAGATTTACACAACCTATCTGTTACCGTTTGAACTGGCGGCTGTATTGCTGGTGCTGGGGATGGTGGCCGCAATAGCTCTGGTTCACCGGCAGACATACAATCCTCGTCGTACCAATCCGGCCGAACAGGTTAAAGTACAGGCAAAAGATCGTTTCCGTATGGTGAAAATGCAGCCTGAAATCGCTACACCGGTAACTGAAGAAGCAAGTAAAGAAGCAACTGAAGGGGAGCAGAAAGCATGATTACCTTAACCCATTATCTGGTGCTCAGCGCAATACTGTTTGCTATTTCTGCCATGGGTATATTTATGAACCGCAAAAACGTACTCGTATTACTGATGTCAATCGAGTTAATGCTATTAGCGGTAAATTTTAACTTTGTGGCTTTTTCCCGTTATCTCGGCGACACCGCCGGACAGATTTTTGTCTTTTTTATTCTGACGGTTGCTGCGGCCGAATCTGCTATTGGTCTGGCAATTATGGTTCTGATTTTCCGTAACCGTCAGAGCATTAATGTACAGGATCTGGATAGCCTCAAAGGCTAACAGGTGAGAGGAACGAGAGAAAAATTATGAGTGTTTATCTGATTATTGCTTTGGCTCCGCTCATCGGTTCATTACTGGCCGGTTTATGCGGTAAGCTGATCGGCCGTAAAGGTGCGCATAGCGTTACCATAGCAGGCGTAGCCGTTTCGGCAGTACTGTCTGCCTGGGTACTCTATGGTTTTATGACCGGAACCCGTCAGCCCTTTGATGAAAATGTGTATACATGGCTGACTATGGGCGGTCTGGACTTCTCAGTAGGGTTTCTGATTGATACCCTTACTGCCACTATGCTGGTGATTGTGACCAGTGTATCGCTGATGGTGCATATCTATACTATCGGCTATATGAGTGATGATGACGGCTATCAGCGCTTTTTCAGCTATATCTCACTGTTTACTTTCTCCATGCTGATGCTGGTAATGAGTAATAACTTCATTCAGTTGTTCTTCGGCTGGGAGGCTGTAGGGCTGGTGTCTTACCTGCTGATTGGTTTTTACTTTAAACGTGACAGTGCTATTTTTGCCAATCTGAAAGCATTTCTGGTTAATCGTGTCGGCGACTTCGGTTTTGTACTGGGTATTGGTCTGGTACTGGCTTATTTCGGCGGCAGCCTTCGCTATGCTGATGTTTTTCAGCATATTGATCAGGTTAAAAATGCCACTATCGAACTGATTCCCGGTCATCCGTGGTCTTTGATTACCGTTACCTGCATTTTGCTGTTTGTGGGCGCAATGGGTAAATCGGCACAGTTTCCGTTGCATGTCTGGTTACCGGATTCAATGGAAGGTCCGACACCGATTTCAGCTCTGATTCATGCTGCAACCATGGTAACAGCCGGTATATTCATGGTATCTCGTATGTCACCCCTGTATGAGTTGTCTGATACTGCTCTGGGTGTGATTATGGTATCCGGTACCATTACTGCGCTGTTTATGGGCTTTCTGGGTATGATTCAGAATGACATTAAACGGGTGATTGCTTATTCAACCTTGTCACAGTTAGGTTATATGACGGTAGCCTTAGGTGCCTCTGCCTATAATATTGCTGTTTTCCATGTCATGACCCATGCTTTCTTCAAAGCACTGTTATTTCTGGCCGCCGGTAGTGTGATTATGGGTATGCACCATGATCAGGATATGCGTCATATGGGCGGATTGCGTAAATACATGCCGGTAACATGGATTTGTATGCTAATTGGTTCATTATCGCTGATTGGCACACCATTTTTCTCCGGTTTCTATTCCAAGGATTCAATTATTGAGGCAGTAAAAGCGTCAACGTTGCCATTCAGCAGTGTGGCCTATGTAGCTCTGGTAGCCAGTGTGTTTGTCACCGCATTCTACTCATTCCGATTGTATTTCCTGGTATTTCATGGTGAAGAAAAATGGCGCAAAGCCGAACATAGCGAACATCATCATTCAGAAGAACATCATGGACTGAAACCACAGGATAATCCGCATGAGAGCCCGCTGGTGGTAACCATTCCGCTGATTCTGCTGGCCATCCCTTCAGTATTTGTAGGTATGTGGACAATGAAGCCGATGCTGTTCAGTGATTTTTATCAGCATGTGATTTTTATTAATAGTGCTGCACATCCTGCACTGGCATCCGTAGAAGAAGAGTACCACGGCATATTTGCCATGGCTCTGCACAGTCTGACAACTCCTGTGTTATGGCTGGTGATTGCCGGTGTTGTACTGGCGTGGTTCTTCTATATGAAAAAACCACAGATTCCGGCCAGAATTGTTGCATCTATACGTCCGGTTTATACCCTGCTGGATAATAAATATTATCTGGATACTATTTACTATAACGTGTTTGCCAAAGGCAGCCGTCTGCTGGGAACGTTGTTCTGGAAAGTTGGCGACGTTTTCATTATTGATAAATTAATTGTTAATGGTGCTGCACGCGTTGTCGCTGCTGTAGCAGCGCTGATACGGCGTATTCAGACCGGATACATCTATACCTATGCTACAGCAATGGTTGTGGGTGTATTTGTACTGGTGGCATGGACTTTCTGGCCGTTGCTTAAAACAATGTTTGGCGGTTAATTGCGGGCATTCAACTTGGTATCTTTAGGCTATAAATATGTACGATAACTTACTCAGTTTGGCGATTTGGCTGCCTGTAGTGGCTGGCGTCGCAGTGCTGGCTACCGGCTCAGACAAGCACGCAGGTATAGCCAGAGTGCTGGCCTTAATCGGGGCGCTGGTTTCTTTTCTCATAACCTTACCGCTGTTTTTTAAATTCGACCGTTTAAATGGCGGATTTCAGTTTAAAGAATTTCATGTCTGGATTGAGAGTCTCAACATCAACTATGCATTAGGTGTGGATGGATTGTCAGTTCTGTTTGTGATTCTGAACAGTTTTACTACTTTACTGGTTGTTCTGGCCGGCTGGCAGGTAATCCAGAAACGGCCTGCGCAGTATATGGCCGCTTTCCTGATTATGTCAGGACTGATTAATGGCGCATTTGCAGCGATGGATGCCATCGTATTCTATGTATTCTTCGAAGGCATGCTGATTCCGATGTATCTGATTATCGGTATCTGGGGTGGTCCGAGACGGGTATATGCATCAATCAAATTCTTTCTGTATACCTTAATGGGTTCATTACTGATGCTGGTTGGTTTTGTCTATCTGTCTAATCAGACCGGCAGTTTTTCTATTGAAGCATGGCACAATATCAAGCACCTTGCGATGACGGCGCAAATTCTGCTGTTTATCGCTTTTTTCCTGTCTTTTGCGGTTAAAGTGCCGATGTGGCCGGTGCATACATGGTTGCCGGATGCTCACGTAGAAGCGCCGACCGGTGGTTCAATGGTACTGGCGGCAATTACTCTGAAAATAGGTGGTTACGGATTCCTGCGCTTTATTCTGCCTATTTTACCGGATGCAGCACGTTATATTGCGCCGGTAATCATCGTGCTCAGCCTGGTGGCGGTAATTTACATCGGTATGGTGGCACTGGTACAAACTGATATGAAAAAACTGGTGGCGTACTCTTCTATCAGCCATATGGGATTTGTCACTTTAGGCTTTTTCCTGTTTACCGGCGGCTATCTGAACGACTGGGCCTTTAAAGGTGCCATTATGCAGATGATTTCGCACGGTTTTGTTTCAGCCGCTATGTTTATGAGTATCGGTGTGATGTATGACCGGATGCACACCCGCGATATTTCAGCTTACGGCGGTGTCGTAAACAGTATGCCGGTATTTGCTTCTTTCATGCTGTTCTTTGCTATGGCTAATGCCGGTTTGCCCGGTACATCAGGATTTGTGGGCGAATTTATGGTCATTGTCGGTGCAGTAAAAACCAATTTCTGGGTTGGTGCACTGGCGGCGTTAACCTTGATTTATGGTGCAGCATATACCTTGTGGATGTTTAAACGGGTTGTTTTTGGTGCCATCAAAAATCCGGAAGTTGCGCAATTAAAAGATGTAAACAAACGCGAACTGCTAATTCTGGTGATTCTGGCTGTAGCGGTACTGGGATTTGGTTTGTATCCGGAACCGTTTATTGCTGTCGTGCATCAGGCAGCAAATGATTTGATAGTCCAAGCGGCACAAAGCAAACTGTAAGGAAATGTGAATGAACTGGACAGATTTAACAATATTTCCCGCTGCACCGGATATGGTGCTGACCGTAGTACTGTTTACAGTATTGCTGGTGGACTTATGGCTTAATGACCGGCAACGTTGGATAACCTGTACCCTGTCAGTTATCGGTCTGATACTGACCGCAGCGGTACAGTGTCTGGTATGGAAAGAACAGCCGCAATATGCCTTCCATGATATGTTTGTACTGGACGGCATGGCTCAACTGGCCAAGTTATGCATGTATGTACTGGTTATTGCCTTGTTTATTTACAGCCAGACTTATCTGCGTGCTAAACATATTTATCAGGGTGAATTCTATACGCTAACCCTGTTTGCACTGCTGGGCATGAATATTATGGTTTCAGCCAGCCACTTCCTGACTTTATATGTCGGGCTGGAGCTGCTTTCGCTGGCGCTTTATGCTTTAATTGCCCTGCAGCGCGATAGTGGCCGTGCTGCTGAAGCCGCATTGAAGTATTTTGTGCTTGGTGCACTGGCCTCAGGTTTACTGTTATACGGTATTTCACTGATATACGGTGCAACAGGTACATTACAGCTGCAGCAGGTGCTTGCTG
Source organism: Snodgrassella sp. M0351 (assembly GCF_016100575.1). Lineage (NCBI taxonomy): Bacteria > Pseudomonadati > Pseudomonadota > Betaproteobacteria > Neisseriales > Neisseriaceae > Snodgrassella > Snodgrassella sp. M0351. The sequence goes on from NZ_JACFSG010000004.1 coordinate 33,531, forward strand.
CCAGCCAGGAAACAACCAATCCGTGGTTATTGAAACTCGGGCTGGTATTTATTGTTGCCGGTATTGTATTTAAACTGGGTGGTGTACCGTTTCATATGTGGGTGCCGGATGTGTATCAGGGTGCGCCGACTGCAGTCGCTGCACTGGTGGGTACAGCACCGAAAATTGCGGCTACAGTCTTCGCTTTCCGTATCCTGGTTTACGGTCTGCTGACTCAGTGGGAGAGCTGGCGTGAATTACTGTTGCTGCTGGGTATTGCCTCACTGTTTGTGGGTAATCTGGCTGCTATCATGCAAACCAACATTAAACGTATGCTTGGTTTTTCAACAGTAGCCCATATGGGTTTCATTATGCTGGCTCTTCTGTCCGGTCAGTCTGGCTGTGCTGCAGCTATGTATTATGCAATAACCTATGCTTTAATGGCCTCTGTAGCGTTTGCTATTCTGGTTCTGCTCTCCGGCAAGGATGTTGAATGCCAGAATATCAGTGATCTTGCCGGTCTGAACCAGAAAAATGCATGGTATGCATTTTTAATGCTGCTGGCGATGTTTTCAATGGCCGGTATTCCGCCATTGATGGGCTTTTATGCCAAGCTGGCCGTTATTAAAGCGTTATTGGCCAGCGGCTATCTGTGGGTTTCTGTGTATGCAGTAATAATGTCGTTGATTGGTGCTTTCTATTATCTGCGTGTGGTTAAAACCATCTATTTCGATAATCCGGATTCTGTTGCCGAACCAGTATTCAATATGACTTTTCTCGGTAAAATCGTTTTATCTGTTAACGGTTTATTATTGCTGTTATGGGGTATTTTGCCTGATGGTGTAATGAACTGGTGTGTACAGGCATTACTGCATAGTTAATCTGAATTTAGTCCTTCAACAGCAGCCACTACGGCTGCTGTTTTTATAACAGCCGTACACACTTATCAAAACAAATGCGCACAGGTAAAATAACTGTTCAACCGTTGACATAACAACTGCATAATAAGCATGAATAACTCAGAATTTGATATCTGCCAGACTGAATGTGTGGTAGTAAAAGTAGGTTCCAGTCTGGTGACCAATGGCGGACATGGGGTAGATCAGAATATTCTGAAAAACTGGGCACAGCAGATTGCGCAATTACGTGCAAATGGTATTCAGGTAGTACTGGTATCCAGTGGTGCTATTGCAGAAGGTATGAAACGGCTGGGCTGGCAGGTACGTCCCAAAGCAATTAATGAATTACAGGCTGCCGCCGCAGTGGGACAAATGGGACTGGCTCAGGCATATGAGATTGCGTTTGAATCACTGCGTATCCGGACAGCACAGATTCTGCTGACACATGATGACTTGAGTCACCGTACCCGCTATTTAAATGCCCGTAGTACTATCCGCACTCTGCTGGAGCAGGGAGTAGTACCGATTATTAATGAAAATGATACAGTTACCATTGATGAAATCAAACTTGGCGATAATGATACCCTTGGTGCTCTGGTAACTAACCTGATTGAAGCTGATGTACTGATTATTCTGACAGATCAGAATGGTCTGTATGACAAAGATCCGCGTAAGCATACTGAAGCCAGACTGATTCATAAAATTGCTGCCAATCATCCAGACCTGGAAAGTATGGCCGGCGGTGCAGGCAGCAGCGTGGGCACCGGAGGTATGTATACCAAAGTACTGGCTGCAAGACGGGCTGCTTTAAGCGGTGCTGCAACCTGTATCGCCAACGGGTATGCTGAAAATGTATTAGTCCGGTTACTGGAAGGCGCACAAACGGGTACTTTATTTACCCCGGCCGGTAGCCGGTTGAGCGCACGCCAGCAATGGTTACTTGGGCAGGTACAACTGGCTGGTAAGCTAACCGTTGATGAGGGTGCAGAACAGGCACTGAAAACACAGCACTCCAGTCTGCTGGCTATCGGTTGTGTTGCTGTCAGTGGTCATTTTGATCGTGGCGCATTAGTGGCAGTATGTAATCAGACCGGTAAAGAAATTGCCCGCGGACTGGTTAATTATAATGACCATGAAATTGGGCGTTTATTGCGGCAGCCGTCTCAGGCTATAGAAGAATTATTGGGCTATGTGGCAGAACAGGAACTGATTCATCGGGATAATATGGTATTACGCCGTGACTGAAGCAGATATTGAAAAATTCTGCCAAATCCAATAAAGAAGATAATATTTATCAGCAGGATGTTAGCTTAAATAGCCACCAATCTGAGTTGTAGTATAGGGCAATTTGTTTTTAATAAAACAGATTAAAGTGGCCTGATAAATACATATACCATCATTAAATTTGTCTGTGTTATCAGAAAGTACTGTTTTCAGTATCAGGTAAATTTATGGATATCTGAGCATAATCTGCCATGTAGACAGATTGCCACTATATCGGTAGAAAATATCTTCTCAGGCTGTGGATGCTGCGTTTATCGCTATGGTGCAGTTATATATTGATTGATCCAAAGTAACAAATGTCTTTTGTTTTTAAATCAGTAATTGATATTCGACCACCTGTAGATGTTGTTCCTTCATTGAAAAAAATAGGTTTATTTATTATCACCATTTTACCCACAAGCTCAGTATCCGAATATAAATATCCATCATTAGTAATTTTCTTATAGTTATGAATCATATTTCTGCATGAACACTCTTCTTTCGATTTTTCAGAAGGTGAGTCACAAATATTGAGTCTCCAATGAAACTTCACTAATATGTTTTGATAACTTGAATCATATAAATAATGTTTAGCAAGTTTCGAGGTACATTTCAAAGGAAGAAATAAAATAAAAGCCATAAGCAGGATATAAAATAACTTTTTTATAATATACTTTTTTCTGTTAAATTTTTGTTTATTCATCTAGATTGGTAAATTATTGTCAAATAGATAATATATCATTAATAAAAAATTATTAGTCATAACTACCATCAAAATTAATATAGTGTTGCGCCTGATCAACTAAACCGGTGCTGATTTTATTAGAGCTATAAATAAATTATTTAGAATAAATTTATGTTAAGTAGTAAATTTCTTCTTTCTACATTAAAAGAAAGCCGACGGAAGCTCGAATTATGCATTAATATTAAATCCGGAATAATGCATAATATTGAATTGTTTTAAGTAATATAAAATGAAAAAGATGGTGTTTCTGCATATATAGAAGAATTATTGGGCTATATGGCAGAACAGGAACTGATCTATCGGGATAATATGGTATTACGCTGTGGCCGAAGCAGATATTGAAAAAATTTGCCAAATCCAATAAAGAAGATAATATTTACCAGCAGGCTGTAAGCTTAAATAGCCACCAATCTAAGATATAGTATAGGGCAATTTGTTTTTAATAAAACAGATTAAAGTGGCCTGATAAATACATATACCATCATTAAATTTGTCTGTGCGATCAGAAAGTGCCGTTTTCAGTATCAGGTAAATTTATGGATATCTGAGCATAATCTGCCATGTAGACAGATTGCCACTATATAGGTAGTAAATATCTTCTCAGGTTATGGATGCTGCGTTTATCGCTATACCTATCGGCTACTTAATAATAGTAACAAATGTCCCTTGTTTTTAAATCAATAATTGCCAAATTTCCACCTCCTGTACCGAGTCGCCACGATTCTTCATTGAAGAAGCTAGGTTTATTTATTAGCACAATTTTACCCACTAGCTCAGATTCGAAATATAAATATCCATCATTAGTAACTTTGTCAAACTGACTATGCTCAGTATTGATGTATTTAAAAATTATTTTCTCGCATGAACACTTAGAATCCGGTTTTCCAGATGGTTCCCATTTTTTTCCAGATTGTAAAATACACCTATCGAATTCCCAGTCAAATTTCATTAATATGTTCTGATAATTTAAATCATATAAATAATGTTTAGCAAGTTTCGAGGTACATGTCAAAGGAAGGAATAAAATAAAAGCTATAAGCAGGATATAAAGTAACTTATTTATAATATACTTTTTTCTGTTAGATTTCTGCTTATTCATATATATTGGTAAATTATTGTCAAATAGATAATATATCATTAACAAAAATGAGTTTGCCACAATTGTCATTAAAATTAATGAAATGTTGTGCCTGATCAACTAAACCGGCGCTTATATAATTAGGGCTGTAAATAAATTATTTAAAATAAATTCATACTAAGCAGTAAATATCTTCTTTAAAAGAAAACCGGCGGATGCTGAAATTATGAATTAATATTAGATACGGAATAATGCATAGTATTGAATTGTTTTAAGTAATATAAAATGAAAAAGATGATAATAATGCATATTGGTTATTCTGCATATACCAGAATAACCAATATGATTTGTATTGTTTTTTTACAAAGAAAAAAGATTCAGTTTGGAAATAATTACCAGTTTCTTTATTTATTAAGCCTTACCAGTTAATCTTTAATCCGACAGAACCATTTACCGGCGCTTTAGTATGTGCATCACCACCATTAGACCATGTATGGCCGATTTCACCATAAGCTTTTACTTTGTTTGTAATATCGTAAGTACCGCCAATTGCCAGCTCAGTGCTGGCATGAGAGGCACCTGCATTTAATCTGGTTGTGGCTACATTAGTAATGTAACTGGTATGGTCGGCACCATCAGGTGAGTAAAAGAAATTTACCCGGGCATAGGGTCGCAGACTTCCTTTATTCAGTTGATAGTTGCCTTCGAGTCTTCCGCCAAGGCGGAAGAGCCAGGCATTATTGTGTGAGTGACTGACTGTAGTACGTCCGCTGATATCAGAATCATTTAAATCCAGCCACTGATGAATAATCTGAGCCTGCGGTTCAAGCTTCCAGTTGCTGCTGCCCAGAGTAAACGGCTGACCTATTTCTACTGAAGCCGTAACGCCATGACCTTTCTGTTTACTGGACGGATTGTTATCCGGTTTAATATCAACATGATGGCGGGCACCTTGTACTACAAAATCTGCATAAGCACCATTTTCACGGGTGTAATTACCATATGCGCCGATAAAGTAAGATTTGGTTGTGTTTTTACCTGCTCTGGTATTAATACCGCTGGTAAAGCCGTCAACATCGAGATTACCGTGCAGATAGCCGACATATCCGCCGGCACGCCAGCCGTTGCTGCTCCAGATATCACTGCCCAGTTGTAAACCGGCATAATTACCGGTAGTACGGGCATTGGCCGGCCCGTTTTGCTGAATATCAGTACGGCTGGCAATCACTCTGCCCCAGCTCATACGTTCATCAGGCAGAGGAGTAGATCCGATACGCTGATGCATATTAGCGAGCATAAGGCTGTCAGCCTGTCGTAACTGAGAGGCAACTGCGGCAAATAATGGTACTTCTTTACGGTATAGCGGTCTGAGTTTTGATGGTTTAGTTGTCGTACCACTATTGCCAGAGCTGCCGTTACTGGCGTTATTGCCACCGGAGTTGTTACCACCAGAGTTATTGCCACCAGAGTTATCGCCACCAGAGTTATCGCCACCTGAGTTATCGCCACCTGAGTTATCGCCACCTGAGTTATCGCCACCTGAGTTATCGCCACCAGAGTTATCGCCACCTGAGTTATCGCCACCGGAATTATCATCACCAGGGTCTGTTTGCTTTTGAGAGCGTAAATACCAGTTATTCCCGTTTTGCTGCAAATCACCTTTAAACAAATGGTATTCATATGCACCTCTGTCTAAATGATCGCCTTCCAGTGCAAAAGCATCCCCAGTACTGTTACCGTTAACTTGGACTAATTCAATGCCATTAGTATTTCCGGTATCGCCGCCAAGACCATCAATGCTTGCAAACCTGATGGTGGTTTTACCTGTCACATTACCCTGAACAGTCAGTTTATCGGCAGTATTGTCAGCAATGCTGTCATTATCTTTTAAAGCAGAATTAAGTTTCAGATCCAGAGTCAGTTTACCGCCATTACCCTGATAATTTCCGTTAATCGTTAAATTGTCTCCGGTGAAATTACTATGGAGATTAATATTGCCTGAGTTAAACACATCGCCATTAATCTGTGCCTGTCTTAGAGAGTCGATAAGATTGACTGTGGTACCATTCCCGATATTAAGCTGATTAGTATTCAAATCTCCGCTCAGGCTGAGGGTACTGTTTTGAGCCAGATTTATTTTTTCCCAGTTACGAATAGCAATATTTCCAGCAATACCATTATTATTACCCGTGGTAGAACCAGTCAGAGACTGATTAATATTCAGTATATCAGTCATTCCGTCATTACTGCTGGTATCGTCCCCGCCATCGACTACAGTAATATTACTGATAATGGCTCCGCGATTGATAGAAAGAGTGTCACTACCGTTACCCAGATCAATACTCCCGATGACGTTTGAACCGCTATTCAGCGTAACATTGGCATTACCATCACCATCACGAATAGCCCGACCAGAAGTTGCTGAAACACTGGTACCGGTATTAAGGGTAATAGTTGTTGTACTGTTTGGTTTATCCAGAACAACAATACCTGCTTCCGTACCTCCGCTTATTTGATTGGCCAGGGTAAGTGTAGTACTACCTGAACCAGAATTGTGTATCTCAATTGCGCTGATTCCTCCGCTAATTCTTCCATCTAACTGAGTAATTTTGACATCCGTGGCCTGTTCTCCGTTTTCAGCCCAGATTCCATATCCGTTTGTAGCTGTAATTGATCCGTTAGAAATAATTTCTGTTGCACCATACGCATGATTCATTGCATAAATACCGTTAGTTCCGGCATTGATATCCGCTGATTCAATATTTAATCCCGTAGCCTGGTTTGCATTTACTACACTGATACCGGTATTACGGGTTGCTGTTACGGATGTCTTATTGTGGATTGTAGTTGCGCCTGTACCATTATTGGTTGCATATATGCCATTATCAGCACCTGATATAGCATGAGTATTAATAGTCAGGTCTTTTGTATTATTGCCATTATTAACAAAGATTCCGTTACCAGATGTAGCGGAAATATTACCTTCAGATGTAATTTCAGTAGAATCTGTACCAGAATTGATAGCGAAAATACCGGTATTTGTACCTTGAACACTTTTACTGATAACAGTTAATTTCTCACCATGATTTTCTGTATAAATACCATTACCATTATTTGCATATACATCGCTGTTAGTGGTAATGGTTGTAGAACCTTTACCACTATTGTATGCATAAATACCGTTGGTATTGCCTTTTACGGTATCTTTGGTTGTAATAGCTATGTTTTTGGCTGATACATTCGCATTATTAACCCAGATAGCATCGGTAGTGCCTGATTCAATAACTTGGTTAACGATAAGTGTCGCTGATCCTGTACCATTGTTGTATGCGTAAATGCCATGTGCCTTACCAATAACAGCTCCGGTAGTAATAAATAAATCTTTTGCTGCAGTATTATTCATAGCATAAATGGCATCATCATTATCAGATATAATGGTGCCATTAGCTGTTATTTGTGTGGAACCGCTGCCTCCGTTATAAATGCTAATACCTTTGCGCTGTTTGCTATGAATAGAGGCTGTTGAAAGTTTAGCATCGGTGCCTGCATTATTAATATAAATACCACTGACAGAGTCAGATAACATATCTTGGGTGGCATTAATGATAATCGCACCTGTCTGGCTATTATTTGTTGCATCAATATTGGTGATGTTTTTATTGTTTGCGTTTACGGTTAAATTTCCTGCGCCATTTTGATTAACGATGGTAAGTGTCTGATTTAATTCATCGGTAGATGTATTGATAGTCTGACTGGAAGGATCCCGGTTTTCAATACGGTTATTGCTGATAGTGGTATCCGCATATGTACTGATACCAGGTGTATTTGACCTGAATGTTGTACAAAATTTGCTGTTTTGAAACGAAAGTGGACATTGTGCGTAAGTCAGACCAGAGGTTGCTATGCCGATACCTATAATGCTTACCAGCCTGAGCTGTGCTGCTTTACCCACTTTACGGGCTAGTTCTGAGGTAACAACATATGCCTGTACTTGTGCACTCCAGATAAGTTTGTAGATTTTATTCATATTGATAAAATAGTCAGGTTAAAAAATAATAATGCTTTAGTTACAGCAATTAGTTACACAATCATTTAATCGGACATTAAGAAATAAGACATATCCAGTATTAATTCGACAATAAAAAATCAATTAAGTCAAAAATTTAACTATTTGATAGTTAATAAAAAAATGTTATTATTTGTTAGTTATATAAATAATAATAATGATTAAATAAAATAAAAAAATTAGGATTTCTATGAGGTATGGCAGATAACTGAAGCCTTAGTCTGATATTTTATGTTTATGGTATATTTATCTATATTAATATATTTGTTGAAATGTATTTTTTAGTAAGCAGATTTGGGAGTAAATAGTTATATTTTATGAATATGGAATTAGATTAAAATAATAATCAGGTAATTTAAATCTTTGATTTGTTGTAAATTGGTTTCAAAAGTATCTGCAGTATTTTTAATAACGTTATCGTTATACCCGTAGAACAACGTAACCGGTTACATATTATTTAATAAATGCAGACGGCTGAAGATTTATAGTAAACTGATTGAGAAAATCATACTATTAATCACGATAAATCAAAATTTATTAATTACTGATGTTCATAATAAGAAATTAAATGGTGGAGTTTGCTCAATACAATTAATATGGGATGGCTGTGGATATATTGCTTCTTAATGTATTGTAAGCTTATATTGTATTGCTAGCCTTGCAATAGTCAGTCCGGCACTCAATGTAGGCAACAGAATGTTGTGGCACAGGTTTTGGCTGAGTTGCTGGCTTTATATTTTCTTAATCTGTCACAATAGATAATTAATCTGGTCAGGAAATATATATGGCAGAAGTTATGGTATTGGTTGTAGAAGATGAAGCTGCAATTTCTACCCTGATTCAATTTACTCTCGAGCAGGCCGGCTTTGTTGTTCAATGTGTATCTAGTGTAGAAGCAGCACAGCCGTTATTGCAATCCAGGCTGGCTGACATGCTGCTAGTGGACTGGATGTTACCCGGACTTTCCGGTCTTGATTTTATTCGGCAGCTGCGGAATGATATTCGCAGCCGTGATTTACCCATTATTCTATTAACAGCACGAGGTGAAGAAACAGATAAAGAGCAGGGGCTGAATCTAGGTGCAGATGACTACATTACTAAACCTTTCTCACCACGAGAACTGATTGCGCGAATTAATGCACTTTTGCGCCGGCGTGCACCGCAAAAAACCAGTGTACCACTGCGTATTTATGGTCTGGAACTCGATCCGCAGGAGCAGCGTGTACAAGTAAACGGACAAACCATTCCCTTCGGCCCCAGTGAATTTAAGTTATTACATTTCTTTATGACACATCCGGATCGTATATACACCCGCAGCCAGCTTCTTGATCTTGTCTGGGGTGATCATGTGTTTGTTGAGGAGCGTACGGTAGATGTTCATATTCGCCGGTTAAGACGAGGACTTGAAACAGTGGGGCATGACCACCTTATACAAACAGTGCGTGGCAGCGGTTATCGCTTTTCACCATAGCCGGAAATACTTCTTAAATTTATCTTCTGTGAAATGATATGCTTCTGTCTGAACTGCGTCATCATTTATATTTAATACTGGCAACCTTGATAGTGGTTGTCGTAGCGTCATTGCTGGCTGGCGGCCTGCAATTCATGCTGATCAGCTTGTGCTGCCTGTTTTTTTTGTGGTTGGCGGGTTACTGGTATCATTTATTTAAACTGGTTCGGTGGCTGGAAAGACCGAAATTACGTAATGTGCCACAGGGGATCGGGATCTGGAACAATATTTTCAATACTTTGATGCTACAGGCACGTAGCCGTAAAAAGCGCAAACAGAAACTGGGTGTTGCCTTGTTACGCTTTAACCGCATTGCTGAAACCATACCAGAGGGCGTATTAATCCTCGGGCAGGATGGACATGTTCAGTGGCTGAACCATCTGGCCGCAATCCATCTGAATCTGGTTGCTGAACAAGACAATAAAAGTATGCTAGCTGATCTGATTGAAAATAGTGATTTCCGGCGATTTCTGGATGAGCCGGTAACAGAATCGGTGAATAGAAAGCTTACACTTGAAAATATAAATAGCGGATTACCACGTGTATTAAATATTATCCGTACTCCGTTTGATGAACAGGCAACACTGATTATTACTCAGGATATTACTGCTGCCGAACAATTGAATGCTACCAGAACAGCATTTGTGGCCAATGTTTCACATGAACTGCGTACTCCTTTAACTGTAATCAATGGTTTTCTGGAAACTTTAACTGATATGCCGGATTTGCCGCAGGAACAGCGTCAGTCATTTATTGCACTGATGAGTAAAGAAGGAACCCGCATGAATCATCTTCTGGCAGATTTATTAACCTTATCACGACTGGAAAATCAGGTTACTGCATCTTTATGTAAACAGTCGTTGTGCCTGAGTATTCTGGTTGAGCAGGTGGTATATGAAGCTGAAATTTTGTCTGAAAATAAACATCGTTTTATCTGTGAAATAGCTGCAGATATCTGGGTAGAGGGAATTCAGCAGGATTTATATAATGCATTCAGTAATCTTCTGTTTAATGCTGTACGCTATACTCCGCAATATGGAACTATTACTATCCGGCTCTATATGGAACAGAATGTGCCGGATTGTAGTCAGCAAATTGTATTTCAAGTGAGCGATACGGGTCATGGTATCGCTGCGGAGCATATTCCTCATCTTACCGAACGCTTTTATCGTGTAGATTCAGGCCGCTCACGCGAGAGCGGTGGTACAGGTCTTGGGCTGGCCATTGCTAAACACGCTCTGGCAGAACATGGCGGTAAATTACAGATTGAAAGTATTACCGGGAAAGGCAGCACTTTTAGTGCCATATTACCGCAAATGAATAATAGCAAAATACTTGACAGCAGCCGCACTCCTGCCTAAAATGCGCGCTCTTGGGTCGTTAGCTCAGTCGGTAGAGCAGCGGACTTTTAATCCGTTGGTCGAGCGTTCGAATCGCTCACGACCCACCATTTTTCCTCCATATATTCTAATATTCTACGCATTTTATCATTTCTTCCCTTGTATTATCTGTTGTGACAAAACTGTGCCATTTTGATGTCATGATATTGTTAATCTTTAATGCAGGCTGGATTAAATGCTTCAGTACTAAATGAGCATATCTTTGCACCTATCTCTAGAGATTTCCAGCCACTCATATCTAATGCCATGCATTGAAACACCATCTTCAACTAGCCTAGTAGCCCATGTATGTCATGAATCATGCCGGTTGAATTTTCACTCAAAGCTTCTGCTGGTCATGTATTCCTGATTTCAGTGCTACCAGTAATAGTATTTCTAGATCCGAGCTGTTTAAGCCCATATTGTATTTTTAAGTAATAATTAAAATTCACTACACTTGTTTGTAGGCCGTTTAATTCCAAATATGTTTACATTAGATACTTTAGCCTGTATCAATTTAATAATGTTACTTTTAAATCGCTAAAATTTAAAAGATTTTTCCATAGTAATTTTATAAATTCTTCAGCTGAAATCCCCATAACCTAATTCTCAGTTATAAAAATTTAAAAAATATATCCTTAAAATAGATAAGATAATTAAATTGATTTGAACTCAAAAAATTTGCTGATTTAAGTCTTTATTTCCTGAGTATTTTGAAAAATGACTAAAAAACAAATTAAGAATAAGGACTTTTAAACTAAATTCGCTCCCGCTCCAGATAGGCAACAGCCAGTAAAGCAGAGCTATTTGCCAGATACTGCTTATGCTGAAGAGCCGGAGAAGGCTAAGTTACTGGTTTTTTATTATTTGAAGGTTTCTGCTGGAATATGGTTCTGATTTGATTAATACAGTAGTTGAAATGATTAAGAATGATTAATTTTATCAGCTACTACTTTGACTAGAAAATTGGAACCGTTGTTACAGAGCAGTAGAACCGTAAAATTTATTAATAAGAATAATATTAAATATACCAAGTATAGACTGAATGTTGTATAAATAATTTCTTAATAATTAAAATTTGAAATTATATAAATAATTTGGTTGAAAATTTGATTTTTATAATAAACATATGTTAGAAATTATTTATATTTTAATTATGTAAATTACGGAGAAATTATGATAAAAATCAGTAGCAGATTTGCCATGCTTTTCTTATGCTTTTTTTTCTCACAATCAGGATTTGCAAGAATCATAACTAATGCAAATGATCCGGAAGTGAAGTCAAAATGTGCAGATGGCACATATTCAACTTCAACTGGAAGGGGTACATGTTCTCATCATGGCGGGGTTGTTTATGATGATTTGCCAACAAGAAGAAAATCAAATAAAAAACCTAAAACTGAACAACCAAAAAATACTATTAAATGTAAAGATGGAACTTCAACTAAAGCAGGAAAAGGGACTTGTTCGCGACATGGTGGAATAGCACGATAGAAATTTAAGCAATAGTGTGAGAATGATATTTTTAAAGTAGTACTCTGCACTTAAAAATATTTAATTTTAAGAAAGGCTACTGCCGCTTTTATACAATTACTTTGGTTGTCTGTGCAACCAAAGTAATGAGTAAAAGTATAATGAGATTTAAATCCTGATAAGTTTAATTAAAAGTACATTTGAAGCTGATTTAATGTGGATTCATTTTTACCATTGACTGCCAGGTAAATAAATATCATTGTTAATTTTTAGCCTTCAATATCATAAACGATATTATTGTGTGATTGGTGTTGAATTAAATCATTGCACAAATTTATCAAAAATTGCTTGCGCCCGTGTAGTAAATTCAATATTAGAGGTTTTAGATGTTAATTTACTGATAATTCTTGATCTGTTCTATATTAATTCTTATACAATTTTCTGGCTATTGGGGCAGATCGTTGCTGACGATTTAAGTTTGAATTGTGACAGCTTCCTTTAGAATGTGTGAGCTGGTCTTTCATTGCGTTGTATCGCCTCAATAGGCTATTTTACTATTTATTTAGAAACATTGCTTACATATCCATATTTATGCATGGAATATGATATAGATTCTTTTCTTTAATGATTACTTCTCTATGCTGGCAGTGCGTAGTCGCACAGGGTATAACTTGTTCACGCATTTTTCTGCAAAGTGAAAATGCTATACACATAAATCATTTTTATGTAGATTAAACATATAAATAAAATTCATATACCATAAAATTACAATGATGTATATGTGAAATGGCAGTTCATCTGTTCGATATTCCTACATATGTAAGGTAAATAAATACTGATGATCTTTAACTGTAAAATTATTTTACTGCCATTCTTGAGGTATCTGGCAGTGCTCTGGCGGATATAGAGAGTACAATATTAAGTACTTCACGCTTTTTGCTGAGCTCGTTCTTTTAGGTTGCTTCCTGTAATAAATTATTTATCTGGCGACGTATTTCTTTTATCTTGAAGTTTCTTTTCATTCTAATTTTCCACGTCTGCTTCATTGTTCCGGCTGGTGCAAGTGAGTTGATTATGTATACCTTTTAATCCGTTGGTCGAGCGTTCGAATCGCTCATAACCCATCAATTATCTGTTATATTAAAAATTTAACTAAATATTTTATAATATAAATTTATTATTATAATTTTATTAATTTATCAATGACTATTTATTCTTTAAATTATCAGTTTGATGATTGGTCATTTTTTTGTCAAAATTTATATACTTAATTATAGTATTTGTAATTATTATTAAATTTATTCTATATATTATAGAATATTTAGATTTATTAAAATCGTTTCTAACTATTTCAACACAATATTTTATTTTTCTGCTCATAAAATCTCAAAATTTATAATTAAATTAATGATTTAAAGTTATATTTTATCCTCTACTTTTCGCTATTTTCATGCTTTGTTAGATGAAATTATTTTGAATGAGATAAATGTAAAGTCATTTGATATTAAGCAACATATTATTTAATAAATATAAATAATCTAAAATAATTTAATTTGATTTATAACAAAAAATAATCTAATTTTATCTATATAAGACAATTGATTATTAAGGTTATAGCATGTTAATATCAAATGCATTAAATGTGATAAGCATTAACTTAAGTTAACTTAATATTAAAGATTGATTGCCAAATGAATAAAATATACAAACTGATTTGGAATGCCAGAGAACAGGCTTATGTTGTGACTTCTGAGTTGGCTCGCAAAAGCGGGAAAGTAGTGGGAGCCAAGGTTGTCACAACAGTGATTGGTGCACTGGCTTTAACTGCAAATGTAGCTCAGGCTCAGTGTGTTTCTACTTCGGAGCAAAATCAAATATGTACTAATGCAGCTAAGGAAGTTGTCATTTCAGATCGGGACAGACCTGATGGCAAGGATATTGCATTCATTGGTATTCCTTCTGATGATCCAACTATTTCACAGGTAGAGGTTTTTGAAGTTTTTGGCTTGGCAGATGGTCAAAATATAAAAGTTGAAAGCGAGCGTACCGGACAGAAAGGCAGTATTTGGGGAATAAATTCCGGAACAGGCGAAACAACAGTCAATATTTCTGGGGATGTCATTTCGTCAGGAAATGAAATGATACCTGGTGATACAGATACGCCAAAATTTGACGATGCTGTTTCAATAACCAATTCTGAAGATGCTACCAATTTGACTGTAAACCAGACTGCAAGCAGCAGTACTATTAAGGGTGAAAATATTGGTATTACAACTTCTAATAATAGCGATAAAGGATCTACCAATATAAATGTTGCTGGTACGGTACAAGCTAAGGTGGGTATTTATGCAGATAATGGGCAAAACTCAAAAGCAATTAATATTAATCAGGCTGAAACAGGCAATATTGAAGGTTCAGTTAATGGAATCGTGGTGAATAATCAGGGTATTGATGCTATCAATATCAATATTAGCGGAAATGTTACAGGTGAAGGAACGGGAACCGGATCAGTACCTGTGGATACTGATGATCCCATAGATCCGATGAATCCGAATGGTGACATATTTAATACTGGTAGTGGAATTATTGCTGAAAATCAAGAAAATGCGACTGATATCAATATTAAGCAATTAAAAGAAAGCAGTAGAATTCAGGGTACAGCAACAGGCATCAGTGCGGTAAATTCCGGTACCGGATCTACAACTATTAGCACAGTGGGTACGGTGATTGCAGATGGACCGGAGAAGAATGGTACCGGCATTTCTGTTTTCAATGGTGAAACAGCGAATGCAATCAATATCACTCAGGAAACAGGTAGTATTAAAGGTAAGGAAACCGGAATTGTTGCGACAAATTTAGGTAAAGGTGATACCAAAATCACAACCGGAGGTGATGTAACAGGTACTAGTGGTGCTGGTATACAGGCAACTAATATTGACTGGGCGGATTCTGGTGAGAAAAGAGGTATAGCAGTAAATCAGACCGGAGGAAGCATTACAGGCGGTACTGATGGTATCAGTGCAATAAATACGACCGGCGGAGCAGTATCAGTGGAAACATCCGGTCAGGTAACAGGTAATGCCGGTGCAGGTATTCTGGCGGTTTCAGGTACAGCTGATGCAGATGATGTAAGCATAGATGATTGGTACAATAGTCAGAAATTAGCTGGCAAAAACATTGCAGATAGTAGTCTGGCTTCATCTGAGGGGATTAATGTTATCCAGAAAGATAAAGATAAAGATAAAGATGGAGATATAACTGGTTTTAATAGTGGTATTGAAGTTAATAATTATGGATCAGGTGCTACTAATATTGAAATTAACGGAAAGGTAAAGGCAACCAGTACTGAAACAGTAT
>NZ_JACFSG010000004.1:49373-83457 GCF_016100575.1 Snodgrassella sp. M0351
CAGCGAATGCAATCAATATTACTCAGACAACAGGTAGTATTGAAGGTAAAGAAACCGGAATTGCTGCGACAAATTTAGGTAAAGGTGATACCAAAATCACAACCGGAGGTAATGTAACGGGTACTAGTGGTGCTGGTATACAGGCAACTAA
The DNA here is from genome assembly GCF_016100575.1 of Snodgrassella sp. M0351. Taxonomy (NCBI): domain Bacteria; kingdom Pseudomonadati; phylum Pseudomonadota; class Betaproteobacteria; order Neisseriales; family Neisseriaceae; genus Snodgrassella; species Snodgrassella sp. M0351. The sequence continues at coordinate 49,525 of NZ_JACFSG010000004.1, forward strand.
TATTGACTGGGCGGATTCTGGTGAGAAAAGAGGTATAGCAGTAAATCAGACCGGAGGAAGTATTACAGGCGGTACTGATGGTATCAGTGCAATAAATATGACCGGCGGTGCTGTGTCAATAGAAACGTCAGGTAAGGTGGCGGGTGGTACCGGTGCAGGCATCTCTACCAATGGTTTACCAGCTTCAAACAGTAGTATTATCCTTAATAAGGGAGCAGATGTTTCTGCTGCATCAGGTATTGCAATTGAAGATGGCGATAGCAACTCCTTAGTTACTATTAATAGCGGAGCAAAAGTAACCGGTAATATTAATCTGGGTCATGGTAGTGATATTCTCACTATCAATAATGGTGCTGATATTACTGGTCTTACTATGCTGGACGGCGGCAATGATATAGATAATGGTAAAGACAGCAGTAATGACCAACTCTACCTTAATACTAATCTTCGCGGTTCTTCTACCAGTAATAGTGCAGGTGATGTTGGTATTGTTAACTGGGAAAATATCCATCTTGGACAATCAGCCAGACTAACTCTAACCGGTGACCTTAATACACAAAACCTGAATATCGGATCTGGGGCGGAAGTACAACTTGATAAGATTGATAATTCTTCCGGTAAGAACGAAGTTGCTATTTCAGGTAATGTAAACAATGCCGGTAATATTAATCTGGTTAACGATAATGTTGGTGACCGTCTGACCATTCAGGGTGACTATCATGGCGAAAAGGGCAGTAAACTGCTTCTGGAAGTAACACCTGAGCAAAATAATGCTGATAAATTACATATCGGTGGAAATGCGAGTGGTGAGACAGCCATTGATCTAACTGAAGTTAGTGGTTTGGGTGCAAGTACAGCCGGTACAAATGGCATTGAAATTGTCTCCGTTGATGGTACTGCTGATGGCGATATTTTCACATTACTGCGCGATCATGTTGACGCCGGTGCATATGAGTACAGGCTGCAAAAGAGTGAAGATAATAAATGGAATCTTTACTCTGAAAAAATGCAGGAAACCGGTACAAAAACAACTTATCGTAGAGAAGTACCTTTATATAGTGCAGTTAGTGCCCAGTTACATCAGGCAGACAGTCTGATGCTTGGTGATATGCATAAGCGTATTGGTGCTACTCCTACTCCTGATGAACGGATGAGCTGGGGCAGAGTAATTGCTAATCGTAGCGATATTCGTCAGAATGGAACAGCTAATACCCGTAGTAAAGGTAACTATTCCGGTTTGCAGGTTGGTAGCGATATCTGGAGCAATAATGGTCTGCGTATTGGTGGCTACTTAGGTTATTTACATGGAAATCTTGATGTAAACGGTTTTGCCAGCGGCATTAATGGTAAGGTTGGTAAAAATAGTACTAAATCTTATTTCCTTGGTGCTTATGGTAATTACACCCGAGATAATGGTGCCTATATGGATGTTGTATTACAGGGTGCACGCCATAATGTAGATATCAAACCTGATGGCACCTCAAATAGTAAGCAAAAAGGCCATGGTGTTACTGCTTCTGTTGAGGTCGGTCAGCCATTTGCTATTGGTAGCAGCAGCTGGAAATTTGAACCTCAGGCACAGATTATTCATCAATGGCTGGATTTAAATGATACTGATATCAGTGGTAATACCACAGTTAAACAGGATCATGATAATGCGTGGTTATTCCGTCTGGGCGGTCGTCTGGAAGGTAATTATCAGGTAAATAAAGGTGTGCTCCATCCTTATGCCCGGGTTAATTTCTTCTACTCACCAAATGGTGCAAATCACACTACCTTTAAAACAAAGGCTGCATCAACTACATTGAATGCCGGTGCTTCGCATGCCAATACTGAAATGGCTATTGGTGGTAGCTATGATATTACCGACAAGGTGAAAGCTTATGGTGAGATTGGCCATACATGGTCTAATGGCGGAGATTCACATGTGAAATCACCTGTAAATGGTTCTGTAGGATTGAAAGTTAACTGGTAATAAGATTGCGATAATTCAACCAGAACAATAAAAAAGGATTGAATCATTAATGATTCAATCCTTTTTATTAATTGATAGTGCATTAATCTAGTAGGTAAATCAATATAACTGCATTTGTAACTACAATGACAATTTGCAAGATTTATATTTAAAATATTGATTATATAAAGAATAATAACTATATAAAATAATGACTGATACTAAATTTATATAATAAAGATATTGTACGTAATAAATTTAATTTACATAATTAATTTAGTTAAATATTTTTAAGTTAAAACCGCATAGGTCGTATCTATATATAGGTCAGTACAGCTATGAACCACTGGCGCGGATAGACCGTACCGGTAATTAGGAAGAATATATCTACTATTTCCATACCGACCTGAACGGCATGTCAGAGAAGCTGAGGGATGAAGCAGGTGAAATCGTCTGGGAATGCTCATACCAGCTGTGGAGTAAACCGATACAGGAGATTGCCCATAGAGAGATACAACAGAACCTGAGGTATCAGGGACAGTATTTAGACAGAGAAACCGGACTGCACTACAATACTTTCAGGTACTATGATCCGGATACAGGAAGCTTTACCCAGCCAGCTCCTATTGTGTTGCTAGGCAGCATTACTATTTATCACTATGCTCCTGTTTGTTAAACTGAAACAACTCCTGGGTGATTTTCATATAATTCTAAAACTATTTTATTCTCAAAATTAATGTCAGACAGAATCTTTATCTTGTTATTAATAAACTCATTCCAGGAAAGTTATTAATAACAAGATTTATATCAATTTTTGCAAAAGAGGTTTTTTGCATAACAGACTGACTGATATCCGATTATGCAATAATTAAAAAAATAATTTAAATTAATTAGAAAAATTTAATTTTCTGATAAATTTCCTAATACAAATATATAATATATTGTATTTAAATATAAATAATAATAATATATGAAAACATACACTAGTTAACATTATAATGTAATATTATATTTTCTATCTAAATTGCATAAATATGCAATTACAATTATGTTTATAAAATAATTTTAAAAATTTATTTTGCATTATTTTATTGGAAATGATATTATTCTTCCACGGTTGAGATTGGCATAAAACTATTCGAAGAAATAGATTATCCGAAAAGTTTATTTTTAAACTTTTATTTCTGAATCGTACTTATTTATTAAATAATAATTTATTCAAAATATATAATAACAAAGAGGAAAATTAAATGATAAATTTAAAAAAACCAGCTAAACAAACTACTGTTAAAACAAAATATCCACTTGTACTTGTACATGGTCTTTTTGGTTTTGACCGAATTATGGGATATCCCTACTTTTTTAATATCGCTGATTCTCTGAGAAAACTGGGATGTGAAGTTTTTACTGCAGCTGTTTCTGCTACCAATACGACTGAAGAGCGTGGTGAACAGTTACTGGTTGAAGTTAAAAATATTCTGAAAAAGACTGGTGCTCAAAAGGTAAATCTGATCGGACATAGTCAGGGTGCGCCTACCTGCCGTTATGTTGCTGCACTGCATCCAGAATTGGTGGGTTCTGTAACATCTGTAAACGGTGTAAATTTTGGTTCTGAAATTGCAGATTTGATGCTGGATATCCTTTCAGGCAAGCTTGTTGGTGCTACTGCTGATCTTATTGTAGAGTCTTTTATGAAACTGATCAGTTTATTAAGTACTAAACCTTTATTACCCCAGGATTTTGAAGGTGCTCTGAAAAGTCTGTCAACTGAAGGCACTAATGCATTTAATAAAAAATATCCGCAAGGTCTGCCAAAAACATGGGGTGGTCAGGGTAAAGAGCTGGAAACTAATGGTGTTTATTATTATTCCTGGAGCGGTATTATTAAGTCAAACGTAATTAATGAAGGTTTGAATACTGTAGATCCATCCCATGCTATCCTTATAGCATTAGGTGCGTTCTTCAAAAAAGAACGTAAGCAAAATGATGGTCTGGTTGGTCGTTATGCCACTCATCTGGGTAAAGTTATTGGTTCTGATTACCAGATGGATCATTTAGATGCAATTAATCAGATTGCTGGTGCACATCCTACTAAACCGGATCCTGTAAGCATTTATCTGGATCATGCCGCACGGTTACAATCTAAAGGGCTGTAATCTGAGGGAAGCTGTTTTATTTTAATAATAATAATAATAAATGTCATTCTGACAAAATCTGAATTATCTTGCCCGGCCTGATAATTATAATAATAGGGCTGTATACAAGTACTGAATCCTGTTTTTTGCAGGATTCAGTTTTTTTATATAAAACTATTGTGTGTATTTATATTATATATGCATTATATAAATATATTTAGTTATGAATACACTTTATAATTTAAATGAATAAATTAATACAACAGAATTTTAAGGCAAGAGTGTAATTAAATTTATTATATGATAAAAAATAATTTAATTGTAATAAACAAATATTAACTTAATTTATAAATATTGTGATATTATTTTTTATTTGTGTTAAAAGATTAATTTATATGATGAAATCAATACACCCGCCATTAAAGTTAAAAACTATTCTGCTAGTTGTTCTGGGATCATTGTCAGCTTATAGTGTAGCTGCTAATACTTGTCATGCTATAGACGGATGTAAGCTGCCAGATCCGGAAAATAATAAAATTATTATTACAGCTGATCAATATTATAATGGCATTCCTACTGAGAGTGAATTTAAAGAGTTGTTTACCGGAGCTCCCGGAGAAGATGGTCATAACTTGTCGATGTTCCGGATTCATGAATCAAATAATACTGCACATTCATTAACGGCAGAATTTTCTCCAAATACTGAAATTACAATAGATACCTCGTATTTAAATAATAAAAAGTACGGAGATCATCGGGAGGATATAGACCATACAGGTGTCAGTTTTGAATCAGAAACGGGCAATGCACGGTTTGTGATGCCTAAGGGTGTTCATTTTAGCTTGCAGGGGCAGCCAAAAGAATTTGACGAAGGTATTAAAGGAATTGAACTTAGCGGAGGAAATTTGGATTCACAGGCTGATTTTACAATCACTGCTCCTCATTCTGATGCATATTATATAGCGGCTACTGGGGCTGGTACAGCTGCCAGCACAGCGAATATTCATGATTCAGAAATAAAATTAGGTAAAGATAGTGATTATTCAGCTGCAATTTCTATAGAAGTTTCGGATAATAATAATGCACTCGTCAATGTCAATAATATGAAAATACAAGGTGATGGATATATTAATTTTGGCATAGATATAGTGAATCAGAGTTCAGAGAATCATGCTGTTGCCAATGTTAGCAACACAGAAATAAATCTTACTAATCCGCTCAGTTTAGGTTTTTATCTGAATAACGGAAGTGAAGTAAATGTTAAAAATAGTACTATAAAGTCAGGTATTGGCATTATGCTGGCAACTACTCAGACGGAAGCGGATAAACATAAATTTACAATTAAAGACAGCAAGTTAATCGGGCAGAATGCTTTACTGGGTGTCAATGATCATCGTTATTATGTTGAAGATGCTGAGGATGATGATGCTATAGGAGATGAGCAGGTTGCTGCATTACAGCCATTTACTTTAACTGCGGATCATTCTCAATTGGCAGGACGTATTTATATTGATCAGGATCCGAAGCGGGCGCCTAAAATAACTTTTAATCTGAATAATGGTTCTTCATGGACAATCAATGGTGATAGTGTACTGGATGAGCTGAATATTCATGATTCAGTTGTTTCTTTCAGTCAGGGTGGTAAATTTAAAACTCTGACAATAAATGGCGATTTAAATGGTAGCAATAGTCTGTTTAATATGAATACCAGTCTGGCCGATGGACAATCTGATAAGATTAAAATTCATGGTCAGGTTCATGGTGAACATAAAATCAGTGTGGCAGATAGTCGTAAACAGCCCAAAAAACCGAATATTCAGATAACTTTGGTTGAGTCTGAAGGTGGTGACGGATCATTCTCTATGGTTCAGAATTATGTTGATGTTGGCAGATATCGCTATTTCTTCCATCAGAACGGAAATGACTGGATTCTAAGTAATGATAATGGTGCCGCATCAGCAGGAGGCGGTCATTATGGCCCTCGGCATGAAATCAGTGATTTTGCCAATTCACTTATCAGTATGCGTCAGGCGGCCAGCCAGTTTGTATATCAGATGCAAAAACCTTTAAATGCACGCTTCAACAGTCTGAAAAATGAGTCACATGTTAATAATATGTGGTTGGACAGTAATTATACCAATAATCATTTTGACAGTACTGGCTCAAGCTATGGGTTGACTACCTCTGGTTTTAAGCAAAAATCATATAGTTTGCAATTAGGTTATGATCATTTGTTACCGCTGGGTAATGACAGTAATCAGACTTATTTGGGTGCTTTTGTGGGACAGGGGCATTCTAGTGTAGATTTTAATGGTAATTATAAGGACGGTAATCTGAAAGCACTTACTACTGGTGTTTATGTCGGCTGGTATAATACAGCAGGCTGGTTTGCCGATGCGGCTTATCGTTACAGCCATCTGAAAGCTAATGCCAACAAAATGGATAAGGCTACATGGCATAGTAATAGTCTGAGTGTTGATGCGGGTAAAGATTTCAGCCTTTCTGATAAATGGGTAATCACACCTAAAGCTGGTATAACTGCCGGTCGTTTATCCGGTGATGATTATACGAAGAGTACGACTTTTTATCGTAGTCAGTTAGGTGCGGCAGTTAAAACTACTCTGGCACTGAATAAGGTGAATCTGCATCCGTATGCAGGTGCTTACTGGTTACATGATAAAAACAGTCTGGGACATGCTATTGTTGATGATAGCAATATGCGTATAACCGGAGCTGGTAACAGTGGTCTGTATGAAGCAGGGCTGGGTGTGGATTTTAATTCAAATAATCACGCTGATTTCAAGCTTGATTATGCGAGCGGGCAGCATACAGAGCAGAAATTCGGCATTAATTTTAATTATCGCTATTCCTGGTAATTATGCTGAATTTTGTCAATGCGCCGGTTTTACCCAGCGCATTTTTTATTGAGCCAGATAAATCTGTAATGGCAGTTTCTGCTGATGCAGAACAGCTCTGATTGGCATATCGTTACTATTGATTCCGGCAAGTGCCTGTTGTAGTACCTGTTGTTGTTTTTTACCGGAAAGTTGCAGATATAGATGTTTGCTATTTAATATTACCGGTAAAGTCAGGGAAATACGATCATGCGGTGCAGTCAGGGGTTTCATGTCTATTACCATTCTCTCGGAGTGCATATCCAGGCCTTTGGATAAATTTTCAGCATGAGGAAAAAGCGATGCAGTATGCCCGTCGTCTCCCATACCTAATACCAGTACATCTATGGGTAAGGGTAATAGTTGCTCCAGACGTGCCTGAATTTCATCCACACCATCATATGGATTTTCAGCTACTGTTTTTAGGCTGATAAAGTGTGCTGCTTTAGCTTTATTTTGTAGTAAATGGGTATGAATCAGCCGTTCGTTGCTGTCTTCGTGGTGTTTATCAACCCAGCGCTCGTCCACGAGAGTAATATAAACTTTCTCCCATGCCAGTTGCGCTTTGCTTAGTATCTGAAACAGCTCTACCGGATTCGGACCGCCTGAAACGGCAAGAGAAGCGCAATCGCGTAGATTAATTGCATTTTGCAGGTTGGCAATAATAGCTGTAGCCAGAGCTGTATTCATCGCAATAGGTGTGTCATAAAGATGTAACTGATACATGTTCATCTCCTGAAAGATATATCTGGGTTTTATTGGTGATACAGCGATAAGGTTGTTAAATTTAATATTAAAATTATTATTCGCTGGTAATGGGTTAATGAGTTGTATTTCAATGTAATTGTTGTTAAAACAAATAATAGACTGTTGGTATTTTCGTATGCGCTAACGGATATGGCACAGGTTGACGGTTAATATTTTATTGTTATTTTTATGCTATTTTAATAAATAATCAAGAAATATATATTCAATATTGGCTGTTTATAGATTGCTACGGATAAATTTATGCTCAAGTCTGCTCTTCTGTTTAGCTGATATCAGAGATGTTGCTATCATTAATTTACCCGGGCAGGTTTATGTGCTTTGGTTACAGTTTGGTAATAATTTATTTCTTTGGGATGATGTTTAAAGTTTTTGCTGCCGGATGGTGTTAAGTTATTGCTGCTGGTTGAAGAAATTTGTTATGGCAATATGGGATTGCTGTAACTGAATCAGGTGTTTTAGATGTCAAACTGGCTGTTTTGACTTAAAATAGGCGGTTATGTTTAATTTTTTATTGCCTGAATTTAATACTATGCTCAATGGTGTCAGGCGGGCAGTTGTTAGTTGATAACAATTGCATATAGTATGAGGATGCATATGAGTGAACAGCAGAATGCGCCGGTAGCTGCCGCGCAAGAAGAACAACTGGATGAAAACCAGATTATGGCACACCGCCGTGAGAAGCTGACGGCGATTCGTGCTGAGGGAATTGCTTTTCCAAATGATTTTAAGCGGGATGCTTTTGCCGGAGATTTGCATCAGCTTTATGATGAGTTTGATAAGGATGCGCTGGCAGAAAAGGCAATTCCAGTAAAGGTAGCCGGACGTATTATGCTGAAACGTCATATGGGTAAGGCCAGCTTCGCGACCATTCAGGATATGACCGGCCGTATTCAGCTGTATATCAACAATCAGGGTGTTGGTGAGCAAGTTCATGATACATTCAAGCACTGGGATCTGGGTGATATTGTGGGTGCTGAAGGTGAACTGATGAAAACCAATCACGGTGAGCTTACGGTACGGGTGTCTGGTCTGCGGTTGCTGACTAAGTCTTTGCGACCATTACCTGATAAGTTTCACGGTTTAGCTGATCAGGAGCAGAAATATCGCCAGCGCTATGTAGATTTAATTACCAATGAGCAAACGCGTGACACTTTTGTGAAACGGAGTCGGATTATTCAGGCGATACGGAATGTGATGGTAGGTGAGCGCTATCTGGAGGTGGAAACACCGATGATGCATCCGATTCCGGGCGGAGCTACAGCAAAGCCGTTTGTTACGCATCATAATGCTCTGGATATGGATTTATTTTTACGTGTGGCTCCTGAGCTTTATCTGAAACGGCTGGTTGTGGGCGGTCTGGAGCGTGTGTTTGAAATTAACCGTAATTTTCGCAATGAGGGCATGAGTACACGCCATAATCCGGAATTCACGATGATGGAATTCTATGAGGCTTATGGTGATTACCAGCGCATGATGGACATGACAGAAAAGGTAATCCGTGCTGCTGCTATTGAGGCAACAGGCAGTGCGGTGGTGAGTTATAACGGTAAGGAGGTAGATTTAAGCCAGCCGTTTGCTCGTATGACTATTGTAGAAGCAATTAAATATTTTAATCCGCAGTATACGGATGAACAGCTGACGGATGAAGCCTGGCTGAAGGCTGAAATTAAAAAACTGGGCGGAGCTTTACCTATGGCTCAGGGTCTGGGCAGTTTGCAGCTGGCTTTATTTGAGGAGTGCGCGGAAGCGCAATTATGGCAGCCTACATTTATTGTGGATTATCCGGTAGAAGTATCACCACTGGCACGTGCATCGGATACTAAACCGGGTTTAACTGAGCGTTTCGAGTTGTTTGTGGTCGGACGCGAACTGGCTAACGGCTATTCGGAATTAAATGATCCTGAAGATCAGGCTGCGCGTTTCAAAGCTCAGGTAGCACAGCTGGATGCTGGTGATGATGAAGCAATGCATTACGATGCAGATTATATTCGTGCTATGGAATATGGTTTACCGCCAACCGGCGGCTGCGGTATTGGCATGGATCGTCTGATTATGCTGCTGACAGATGCTCAAACAATACGTGATGTTATTCTGTTTCCGCAAATGCGTTTAGAGTAGTCAGAATCGTTTTTCTGTAATTTAAAAGCCGCCAGATTAATTCTGTGCGGCTTTTGGTTTTGTTATTCGGTTATTTATGCGGAAGATTTGATTGTGTGCCGGAGTGAGCTGTTTGTTCATTATCGGTTTCTACAGTGTACTCACCCTCGATAATGTCCCCCTGTTCCGGTTGTGTTGAACGGGAGAAGGATTGGGTTGTGCCGGTCAGAGACTTGCCGCTAATAGGTAGTAATAACAAGGCAGCAAATATATCTGAGACAAATCCGGGGCTAATAAGCATGATGGAGGCGAATATGTAGCGCACTGGCCATAATAGCTGGTAAAGCGATACATTGTTGCCAGTACGAATGGTAGCCATTGCAAGAAATAAGCCGGACACGCCAATATTACGCAGCATAAAAATACCGCAGACAATTGACAGTAAGATGATAAGCAGTGTCCAGCCGCCACCAATCAGATTGCTAACCAGAATAATGGAAAGGACTTCCAGTACTGCCAGTATCGGTAATGCCCAACCTATGTAACGCATGTAAGTTACCCTTTTTAAGCTATAACATTTTAACAGATGGTTGCAGGATCGAAGAATTCAATATAGCAGTTGTGAAATGGATTTCTCTGCCTGTCTGAAAAGAGAGGCTTACTAGTCAATGAGGCGGGAAAAGCTATGTTAATATCAAGCTAAGATTAACTAAACAAGCTATGCTATACAGATTCTTGTTAAGATTTTGGTAAATCAATGATACAGATATGGAAATTGAGCGGGATATTATGGCGTTCCGGTTTAAGCGTGTTGCTGGGTGGCTGTTTGTTGCTGGGTGGTTGTGCCAATAATAATCCGGCTAAAGCGCCGGTAATGAATGGCAGGGCACAAAATGGTTATTACCGGGTACAGCGCGGAGATACGTTATATCGCATTGGTTTGCGATTTAATCAGGATGTGAATACGCTTGTTCGCTGGAATCATCTGGCTAATCCTCATGCTATTGAAGTGGGGCAGTTGATTCGGGTACGTAAACCAAATTCTGTATCAGGCGGTTCTGCGGGAGTAAAACGACAGCCTGGTCGTGTTGCACCTAAACCGGATACTGGAACGACTACAACAGCTGCTCCTGATATTCGTTTGCGATGGCCGGTGCAGGGCAAAGTAATCAGTACATTTAATGGTCAGACGCAAAAGGGTATTGATATTGCCGGTAGCCGGGGTACGCCGGTTAAAGCAGCTGCAGCGGGTATCGTAGAGTATGCCGGAGAGGAACTGCGCGGATATGGCAAACTGGTACTGATTAAGCATAGTAACAGTACGATGACGGCCTATGCGTACAATGATTCCCTGAAAGTTGTTAATGGGCAGAAAGTTCAGGCCGGACAGACAATCGCAACAATGGGAGATAGCGGAACCACTGGTGTAAAACTGCATTTTGAGGTTCGAGTGAATAGTAAGGCGGTTAATCCTTTACGTTATCTGTCAAATTAGCGTCAGACTACTGAAAGCAGATGTTAACAGGTACGTTGTACTGATTAGTCTGGTAAGTTGAGAATGGTGGTTTTATTTTATAATTGGGCAAAATTGAAGGAAGTATTATGAAAGAACATCGTGCCCGCAAACGTTTTGGTCAGAATTTTCTGCAGGATAAAAGTATTATTCAGGATATTGTGCGTGCGGTTCGTCCTCAGCCTGAGGATACGGTAATTGAAATTGGTCCGGGTCTGGCCGCAATTACGGAACCTCTTGCTATGGCTGTCAATAAACTGCATGTGATTGAGATTGATCGTGATATTGTAGCCCGATTACGTACGCTGCCATTTGCATCAAAGCTATTAATTCATGAGGGTGATGTCCTGCAATTTGATTTTAATACTGTACCCGGTAAAAAAAAGATTGTTGGTAACTTGCCGTATAATATTTCCACGCCGTTGTTATTTCGTTTTGGTCAATATGCTGATGATATTATAGATATGCACTTTATGCTGCAAAAAGAAGTGGTTGAACGTATGGTGGCAGTAGCAGGCAGTAATGATTACGGGCGTTTAAGTGTTATGTTGCAATATTTTTTTGAGATGGAAAATTTACTTGATGTGCCGCCTCAGGTCTTTATACCTGCACCAAAGGTAGATTCAGCTGTGGTACGAATGATTCCGCAGTGTGGTCGCATTGGTATTGCTGAGGATTTTAATCATTTTGCTGCATTGGTCAAACAGGCTTTTCAACAGAGACGTAAAACTATTCATAATAATCTGAAAGAATCTGTAGATGATGCAGCATTGATGGCTGTAGGTATTGATCCCGGCAGTCGGCCAGAACGGGTTACGCCAGAGCTTTATGTGGCATTAAGTAATCATTTGTTGCACAATGGCGCTTCTGTCTGAATGATTAATGCAGACAGTTACAGGATGTGGGGAATACATGATTGAATTTAAGAATGTCCATAAATGGTTTAAAGATTTGCATGTTATTAATGGTGTGAATCTGACTGTTAGTCAGGGGGAGGTGGTAGTGGTATGCGGTCCTTCTGGCAGCGGTAAATCTACGCTGATTCGTACTGTAAATCAGCTGGAAAAAATCCAGCAGGGTGAAATCTGGGTTGACGGAATTAATGTTGCTGATCCGAAAGCTGATTTAAATCGGGTACGAACTGAGGTTGGTTTTGTATTTCAGCATTTTAATTTATATCCGCATCTTACAGTTCTGGAAAATATTATTTTGTCACCGATGAAGGTGAAAAAAGAAAGTCGCGCGCAGGCTGAAGCCAAAGCTAAGGAACTGCTGGCTAAAGTAGGGCTGGCGCATAAGTGCGATGCTTTTCCGCAGCAGTTGTCGGGGGGGCAGCAACAGCGGGTCGCCATTGCCCGCGGTCTGGCTATGGAGCCAAGAGTAATGCTGTTTGATGAGCCGACTTCTGCTCTGGATCCGGAAATGATAGGTGAAGTGCTGAAAGTTATGAAAGATCTGGCGCTTAGTGGTATGACAATGATGGTGGTCACGCATGAGATGGGTTTTGCCCGTGAAGTAGCTGATCGGGTAGTATTTATTGATCATGGTGAAATTGTTGAAGAGGCTACTCCGGAAGAATTTTTCCAGCGTCCGCAACATGAAAGAGCTCAGCAGTTTCTTAATCAGTTGTTAACTCATTAGCTATTAATTATTTTGTTGTGATTAATTTAAATTAGACAGTCATATAATTTCGCTGATAAAGAAATAATCAGATTTTACAGCCCTTATCATTAAGACGATAAGGGCTTATTTCATTTGTACTGTATTAAAAAAATTTATATTTTAATTTTATTTATTATTCAGTTTTAGTAACCTAATCGCTGACAGATAGTTGATACAAGTCCGGCCTGATTCAGGGTATAAAAATGCAGGCTGGGTGCTCCCTGCTGAAGCAAATGGTCGCACATTTCAGTTACTACATCCAGCCCAAGTGCTTTAATTGATGCTGTATCATCTGCATAAGACTGAAGTTTTAGGCGTAACCAGCGCGGAATCTCTGCGCCACAGGTTTCTGAAAAGCGTGCCAATTTGGAAAAGCTGGCAATAGGCATGATGCCGGGAATAATGGGAATATCTATTCCTCTGCCCTGTACTTCGTCCACAAACCAGAAATAACTGTCTGCATTGAAAAAATATTGGGTAATTGCTGAGTCGGCACCAGCCTGACATTTACGTACAAAATGATTGATATCATCTTCAGCGCTGCGTGATTGAGGGTGAAACTCCGGATAGGCAGCAATTTCAATATGAAACCAGTCACCAAACTCCTGGCGGATAAGAGCAACCAGCTCATTTGCATAGCGCAGTCCCTGATGTCCGAAGCCCACGCCTGACGGAACGTCACCACGTAAGGCTACAATATGACGGATGCCCATGTCTTTGTAGGTTTGGAGCAGGCTGATCATTTCTTCACGGCTGGCGCCAATACAGGCCAGATGAGGAGCGGCTGCTACTCCATCATTCATAATATCGGTAATTGTTTGCAATGTACCGGCTCGTGTAGTTCCACCTGCACCATAAGTACATGAAAAATATTCAGGTTGATATTGGCTTAACTGTTTGCGGGTGATGGCCAGTTTGCGCCGTCCCTCTTCAGTACGCGGCGGAAAAAATTCAAAGCTCAACTGGGTAAAACTCATGATTAAACAGTTTCTCTGTAGGTTATGGTTAGATATCTAACCATAACGTTTCAGACATGCTCAATCAATGTTTTATTGCAGATTTTCTTTGAAAAATCCGCTAAATAATATGAATAAAATTCATAATAAAATTTGCAGAGAATTTATTATCCGGTTTATCTGAATTATTTTTCAGCCTGCCGGCGCGAAAACTGAATACCAAGCTGTTTAAGTTTGCGATAAAGATGAGTTCGTTCCAGCCCTACTTTCTGAGCCACTTTACTCATGTTATGTCCTTCCTGAGCAATGTGGTATTCGAAATAGCGTCGTTCCAGATCCTCTCTCAGTTCACGCAGAGGCAGATCAAAATTGAAGCCGTTCATGGTTTCATGAGGCTGGTTATGTTTGAACTGATTCAGAATAGTACTGACAACATTAACGTCAATTTCGTTATTTTCTGCTGTGAGCATCAGGCTTTTAACTACACTGCGCAACTGTTCCAGATTACCCGGCCAGTCGTACTGACGTAATTCATTCAAGGCAGCAGTAGTGAATTTTACTGGCGGAATTTTCTGGCTTTCTGCCAGTTCGGTTGTTATTTGTTCCACCAGAAATACCATATCATCCAGTTGCGAACGCAACGGAGGAATGGCAACAATTAGTGATGACAAAGTATTAAGCAGCTTGTTATCCTGTAACGGATCGGTAATCATTTCTTTAATTGACCTGCTGCAAACGCAGATAATGCGAGCGTTGTAGCGGTCTGCTTTAGTCAGAATGAAACCGATACTTTGCTGGGTACTTTTACCATACTGGGCTATATCGCCCAGATAAAGTATGCCACCGGTGGCTTTCTGCAATAATTCAATAGGAGCGTCAACGATTTGTTCTACTTTGGAGGGTTCTACCCAGGGAGTTGAGCTTTTATGAAATGAGCGTGCTACCAGTTCAAAAGGAGAGCCCAGTTCACCGGTGAGTAATACCGGAGTACTGAATTTAGCTATACGTTCCAGTTGCTGATTTAATTCTTTAATTGCAGGGCTGTGACCGAGCTTATCCAGTGTCAGATTGGAAGCGGCCTGCATTTGCCCGTATTTTAAAGCACGGTCTACGGTACTAAGCAGTTTTTGCAGGGAAATGGGTTTTTCCAGAAAATCCAGTGCGCCAATTTTTGTGGCTTCTATGGCAGTGTCAATGCTGGCATGGCCGCTCATCATCACTACCGGCATAGTTAACTGCCCGGATTTTGCCCATTCTTTAAGTAAGGTAATCCCATCACAATCAGGCATCCAGATATCCAGTAATACCATCGCAGGGCGTGTTTGCTGGCGTAGTTGGCGGGCAGTATCGGCATTTTCGGCTGTGGTGACGGTATAACCTTCGTCCTGCAAGATTTCCGATAATAAATCGCGGATACCTATTTCATCATCAACAATTAAAATATCACTGCTTCGCATTTCTATTCACCTGTAATGGTAAGGTTATTTTGACACAAGCCAGTCCGTTTTTCTGATTACTGATTTGGATCCGCCCGCCGTGTTCTTCAATGATTTTTTTTACTACCGGCAATCCCAGTCCGGTACCACCGGGTTTGTCTGTTACATAAGGGTCAAATGCATGTAATAACATCTCCTGACTAAATGTTTTACCATTATTACTTACGTAGAAAAGAATATGTTCGCTATTTAATTCAGTTTGTATGCTTACTTCAGGAGAGTCAGATGCTGCAGCTGCCTCTACTGCATTTTTCAGCAGATTATGAATAACCTGACGTAAAGCTCCGCTGTCAGCGTTAACATTCATTACTATCTTACTCAAATTAACTGTAAATGTACAATTACTACCTTCATAAAGTACCAAAACCTCGCGTATTAGTTCATTTAAATCAAGGTTTGTGAATTTTAATGCCGGTGAACGGGCATAATTGCGGAATGCTTCAACCATATCTTTCATTGCTGCTACCTGACGGATAATGGTATTAGTAGCACGGCTTAAAATTTGTCTGTCCGCTTCGTTTAATTTATCACTGAGTTTCCACGCCAGCCGTTCGGCAGATAGTTGAATTGGTGTCAGCGGGTTACGGATTTCATGTGCCAGTCGTTGGGCAACTTCACCCCATGCTGCTTCTTTCTGAGCACTGACCAGAGCTGTAACATCATCAAACACCAGTACAGTACCGCCACCGCTGTCTTTGGGCAGTGGTGTAGCCTTCCCGAGTAATATCAGAGCCTCATCTTTATGATTATAGGTAATTTGCGCCGGTTTGTTCTGATATTCTGTAGTCAGTATCTGCTGAAATACATCAGCCAGCATTGCTGTTTGCGGGCTTTGTTCTGTAAGCTGGCTGATATTTTGCCTGAGTATCGGATTCAGATTCTGGCCAAGGATGTTTTCCGCCATTTGATTAAAGGTAATCAGGCATCCTTCTGGATTGAGGGTAACTACACCAGTGGTCAGGCTATTAAGTATATATTCCAGATAATGTCTGGCCGCTTCCTGTTGTTCACGTGAGTGGCGTAGCTGTATTGTCATGTGATTAAACAGACCGGTTAATTTTCCAAGCTCATCATTGCGATAAATGGTTTGTTGTACGTCCAGATCACCTTTGGCCACTGCACGGGCACCATCGGCAAGTGAAAGAATAGGAGCAACAAATTGCCGGGCAAAATATAACGCTACCAGCAGAGCCAGAATAATGGACAGCAGGGTAGCCATTAGTAAAGTAGCCAGAAAAAAGGTTTGCAGACTTTGTTTAGTAAAGCTCAGCTCTCCATATTTTGCCCGTGCCGCTTCAATCAGAGTTGCATCCCGTGCTACTTTGGCCGGAATTGGCTGGCGGAAAAACAGGGCTTTATCGCTGTTGTGTCCAGGTAAAAGCAGCCAGCCCTGTGCATAAAGAATATTATTGATACTTTCAATCTCACGGACAGAGCCTGAATTATGCAACTGCTGAATCAGATTCGGGTTAAGTTCAGGAGTGGACAGGTGCTGAGGATTATATTCGGCATCAAGTCGTTTATTGTTTAAATTATAAATATCTAACTGACTGAATTGTCTGCTTTTGCCATTTTTCTCTAGAACGGGTACTAGTGGTTGTTCCAGACCAGTGGCTGCAATCAGGGCGATCTGAATATTGGCCGCCCGGCGAACTGTGTTGTCCAGCTCATAATCCAGAGCCGATTTACTCAGGCTAATACTGCGGTTTAATGCTTCTTCTGTATCGTTACCAAACCACGAATGAATACTGTGTGAGATAAACTGTGCGGATACTCCGAACAGAAATAAGCCGGGTAATACAGCTACCAGGGTAAACATGGAAGCCAAACGCAATGCAATTTTGGAACCGAACTCCTGTCTGTGCCGGCTTTGCAGCAATTTCCACCAATAAGAACCGGCCATCAGCATCAGTGCCAGTACCAGTAGTGAGGCAAATCCAAAAGCAAACCAGAAATATTTTGAAAAAACATTAGTGTTGCCGGTAGCGACAGCCAGAACATACAGGGTCACTACACAGAGTACTGCCATGACCAAAATCAGCCGTCTCATTGTGGTCAGTCCGCATTAATGACTAGACGATGCCAGCCCGAATCTAGTTGCCAGCTATGGGAAGTGAGTGCATTAATCTGAAATGGCTTGGGTAACTGGCTGATACTCAGACTAAGGCGAACATCAGCACGCACTTCATTCGCAGAGACACCGCTGAGTGTGCCATTGCTCAGGACGCGCCAGTTGGCTACGGCACCAACGGCTCTAAGTGCGGTATCAAGGCTGTTGTATTCGGTAGAGAATGTGGAACCCATGCTGACACGGTAGCGGTTAGTCAGCGGGTGATAAGCGAGTTTGTACTGTATAAGGTTATCACCGCCAATCAGGTTATTAATCCGATTACGGTAAGAAGCGAGCGTGGGAGCTGTTAACTGATAGTTCAGATCAAAATTTAATGGTACGCCCTGAGTCAGAGCCTGTTTCAGTTGGTCGGGCAGCTGGGTATTAAAACGTGTATTGATGGAAAGCTGACCATTACTGGTAATATTAGCCTGAGCACGGGTGGTGCTTATGCCTTCGGCCAGTGCTGCAGTAATACTCAGGCAGAGGAGACAGGTAAAAAGTAGACTAGATTTTATCGATAAGCGCGTAAAAAAAGCCATCTTGTCTGCTGTTCGGTAATAAAATACGTGAGAGACGCTCGCGGGCATCCGCATGTCGGGTTAAAAAACGGGTTACTTGTTGCTGATTTTCTTCTGTAAAAATCGAACAGGTGGCCAGAAGCAGGCGCCCGCCTGATTTTAAAGTAAGCCACAGATTATCCAGTAAAGCTTCCTGCTGTAGTGCAGTTTTTTGTCCGTCCTGAGGCTGACGTAACCATTTGATGTCAGGATGACGTTTTACTACACCTGAAGCTGTACAGGGAACATCAGCAAGAATGGCATCAAAAGTGTTGCCATCATACCATGAGTGCAGATCTTTTGCGTCGGCACAATGCAAATGTGCCTGCTGATGCAGGCGTTGCAGATTCTCCTGTACGCGCTCAAGACGCTGCGAATCTATATCCAGTGCGGTTACATCGCAGTCTGCCCATTCAAGCATATGTCCTGTTTTACCGCCCGGTGCAGCACATGCATCCAGAATGCGCTCACCGGATTGCGGATTCAGCAAAGGAATGGCTTGCTGAGCACCAAAATCCTGTACAGACACATGTCCTGAAGCGAAATCCGGTAGCTTTGATACGGCTACTGCCTGTTGCAGCATAATGCTGTGTGTATCAAGAATTCTGGCTGGTATACCGGCTGCGGCCAGTTTGGTTTGATATTGCTCAGCATCAGTATAGCGACGATTGACTCGCAATGTCATAGGCGGATGCTGAGCCATTGCTGTAACCATATTATGCCAATGCTGAGGATAATGCTTTTTAAGATAGTTTAACCACCATGCAGGCAGATTGAAACGGGCTGTATCCTGTTTAAGTGCATTGGCTAATAAGTCCTCATGCTCGCGTAAAAAGCGCCGTAACAGAGCATTAACCAGTTTCTGGTAACGACCACCGTGCAATCGGCGTGCATGATTCACAGCTTCATTCACGACGGCATGATGTGCATTGCGAGTAAAATGTAATTGGTATAAAGCAATGATAAGAAGATGGCGAATATCTGCCGGTGGTGAAGCTGTGGTCATTTGCTGTACAAGTTGTTGCAACAGACCTAAATAACGCAGGCTACCATGAGTAAGATCTTGCAAGGCAGCTCTGTCAGAGGCTGACAGTTCAGGATGTTGCTGTATTACCTGAATCAGAATTTCATTGAGATTACATCCGTTTAGGACTTCGCCGATGATATTTGCTGCCAGTTGCTGGGCGCGAGCCATACTCATGTATCACTCTCCGCTGAAGCGAGTAATGTACCCTGTTGCAAGATATTACCGGCTTGGAATGCGGTTACAGACATAGCTTTGCTACCCGCTTTCTGAATTTCTTCAATACTGATGGAGTCTTTGCCACAGGCTACAATCAGTTCATGTTCATTACTGTGTAAAACCATTCCCGGTATGCCTGTGTATGAAACTATCTTGGCGCGCCGGATTTTAAGCGGTTTATCCTGCCAGACAGTCCATGCTCCAGGTACTGGATTGAAAGCACGAATTTTTCGTACAATTTCTGCAGCAGGTCGGGTCCAGTTAATTTGTGCTTCAGCTTTGCTTAATTTATGAGCGTAAGTAACGCCTATTTCACTTTGTGGAATTGGCTGTAGCTGGTTAATTTGTTGTAAATCAGCAACAATTGCATCAGCACCAAGCTGCATCAATGCATCATGTACTTCACTCGCTGTATCGTCTGTTTTAATAGTATATTTATGACGACTGATTACTGAACCGGTATCCAGGCCGGCATCCATTTGCATGATACATACCCCGGTTTCCTGATCGCCGGCTTCAATTGCACGCTGAATCGGCGCGGCACCACGCCAGCGCGGCAACAGCGACGCATGAATATTGAGACAGCCGTATCTGGGAATATTAAGCACTGCCTGTGGCAGTAATAGCCCGTAAGCAGCTACAACCATGACATCAGCCAGCTGATTTTCCAATATTGCCTGAATTTCGGCCGTTTTTAATGTAGTTGGCTGCATTACGGTAAGGCCGTGTGTCAGTGCTGCTTTTTTGACTGCACTGGGTTGTAACTTTAACCCGCGGCCGCTAGGGCGGTCTGGCTGGGTTAATACCAGAGGCACGTTAAAACCGGCTGCAACAATAGCATTGAGTGCAGCCGCAGCAAAATCAGGGGTTCCGGCGAAAATAACAGAAGGCTTCATGCAATAAATCCACAACAGGCATAACAGCTATCGCTATGCCAATAAAAAATTCCGACAACAGGTTTTGTTACATTCTTTCGCGTGCGCGTTTTTTAAGCTTAGTTTTGATACGGTTCTGTTTCAGTGGCGACAGATATTCTACAAATACCTTGCCGGCAAGGTGATCCAGTTCATGCTGAATACAGATGGCTAGTAATCCGTCTGCTTCCAGTGTAAATTTTTCACCATGCTCATCATAGGCTTCAACGGTAATGCGCTCAGAGCGGTGTACCATCTCGTAAATACCGGGAACAGATAAACAGCCTTCTTCGTACTCGGTATCACCTTCTCTGTAAGTAATAACCGGATTAATAAATACACGCAGCTGATTACGTTCTTCAGACAGATCCATTACTACTACACGTTCATGCACATCAACCTGAGTTGCCGCCAGTCCGATACCACGTGCCTGATACATAGTTTCCGCCATATCCTGTACCAGCGTACGAATTCTGTCATCAAATTTTGTAACAGGTTGCGCAACAGTATGTAAACGCTCATCAGGATATTGTAAAATGTTTAAGAGAGCCATTATGTGTTTAATTCCTTGTTCAATCAATCTGACCTGAGTACATGATGGCAATATGGATTTTTTAAAGATTGTTGATATGGATTCAGGTAAACTGATACTAATATCCATACTATGTCATATCACAATCATTTAAAATAGCAATCTCCCTAAGGATACCTTACATGCATAAACATATTATAACTCTGCTGTGTGCACTAAGTATGGCAATATCTGCACCGGTAATGGCCAAATTAAAATTACGTCCGGATGCACCGGCACAATATGTAGTGAAAAGTGGTGATACTTTGTGGAGCATATCCGGTAAGTATCTTTACAGCCCTTGGCAATGGCCGCAGCTGTGGGGTTCTAACCGGGCTCAGATTCGGAATCCGCAAAAAATTTATCCGGGACAGGTTTTAAGTCTGCGCTATGTTAACGGGCAGCCGCGTCTGGGTTTTGATAACAGCGGAGGTATTCCAACCATTAAACTGCAACCACAAATACGTAATCTGTCTTCTGGTTATGGCATCAGTACCATAGATGTCGATTTTTTCCGTATGTTTATGCAACACCCGCAAGTAATTAGTAAAGAACAAACCAGAGAGGCACCACGTCTGATTGCCGGACCGGATAACCGGGTTATTTATTCTACAGGTGACCGTATCTATGCGGATCGTCAGTTAGAGCCTGGTCGCTATCTGATTTACCGTATAGAACAGAATATTACTGATCCAGATACCCATAAATATCTGGGACAGCTGGTACGCTTTAGTGGTGAAGCAGCAACGCTGGCCGGACAGAACACTGCTCTGGCTGAACGCAGTCCAAAGGATGTAGCCAGCTTACCTGAAGATGAGTATTATACCCGTAAGACACCACTGATTAAGGTTCCTACGCGTACAGCTCAGCCACTGGTTATTACCAATTCAGCGTCAGAAATTAATAAGGGTGATTATCTGTTAAAAATTACAGATGAGCATGATCCGTTCCAGATGATGCCTCATGGGCCCACTACTCAGATTAAAGGTAAAATTGTTTCTGTAATGGACGGTATTCAGGAAGCAGGTCCTTATCAGACAATTACTTTGAATTTAGGTACTAATGATGGAGTTGATAAAGGTACCGTAGTTAGCCTGTATAAAAAAAGTCGCCAGCTTAAGGCTGATTTATCTAATGAGCCTAAGAAATCACGCAGTGTGGTTAAATATCTGAGTATTCCGGCAGAGGAAGTTGGTCTGGCACTGATTTATCGGGTAAGTGATAATTTGTCTTCAGCTCTTATTATTAACGCATCTCAAGCTGTGCAGATAGGAGATTTAGTAATGAACCCAGGTCATGATCTGGATGATGTTACACAGGACTCAACTTACCTGATCAATTCATTCAAAGAAATTCACTAATTGAAACAGCGAATAATATATTGGTAAAAAATGTATTGCTGATGAAATGAATCGAATAAAAGTGCGGATATATCCGCACTTTTATTTTATATAGTTTTATCTATTGCTCTCTATAAGCATAGACATCAAAATTCTCTGCTGCTAAAAATAGCAGTTATGCTTATTATCCGATATTTATCAGAATAATAAATATCGGATAAACAATTATTTGTTTCTGAATCGTCTTTACTGAGTATCGGTTCTGATTATTTTATGCCATTTGATTTAAATAAATTATCTATATAATTTAAATTATTGTGAAAAAATAACAATTATTAGCTTACTTCTTTCCAATATTGATATTGCATTAAGTATACTTAAATCCAGTCAGTTTAATTTCTGGTAGAAATGTTTTAAAATAGATCAATTATTCGGTTAAAATATCTAGACATATCAGCTATCTGTATAGATTAGTTCTGTTGTGGACAGATTTGGCGGCTTGGTATAGCAGACAGGTAATCTGAGTTTCAGCAAAGTATAAGATACATTTCTGACATGTATTTTCGTTTATTTTATATTAAACTGAAATTAGTGTTCAAAGTGAACGGGTATTATTCTATTGATAGAATATATATTTAGTACCCTTAATCTCCGATCTATCAGCCATATTTAGCCAATTATCATGTTAGGGTAATTGGCTAAAATTTAGTGGAATTATTTACGTTTAGCCTTTACACACTAAGATATTCAAGCATCTTGCATTATCTTTCATTTTCCTTGTTACAATGCCAGCCTGTTTTTATTTGTAATTTTTATATGGAACAATATGAGTTGTTTCTTCCCCGTTGCGGAAAGCCCGCAAAATCATCAGTCACTTTTTTATGCTAACGATTTGAGTCAGTATTCAGTATTGTGTGACTTTGACGGAACCATTAGTGAAAAAGATGTTACTGATACCTTACTGAATCATTTTGGTAATGAGAAATGTGCCTTATTTGAGCAGCAGTGGCAGCAAGGTATTATTGGTTCGCGGGAATGCATGCATCAGCAGATTGCTAATATGCAGGCCAGTCAGGCTGAGTTGGACAGTGTGCTGGCACAAATTAAAATTGATCCTGCTTTTAGTGAATTTATCAGCTTTGCACAAAGCAGAAATTTAAATGTACATATTGTCAGTGATGGACTGGACTATGCCATTCAGTCCATCCTTAAGCGGTATAATCTGAACTTTTTACCGGTTTTTGCCAATCGCTTATTGCATAATCAACAGCATGGCTGGGCACTGGATTTTCCTTATGCCAATGATCACTGCCTTAAGGCCAGTGGTAATTGTAAATGTCAGCACCGTCGGAAACTGACTGGTTTTCAAAAGATTTTTTATGTTGGTGATGGTACATCGGATTTTTGTGTGGCAGATAAAGTAGATATGGTATTTGCCAAAGATAAATTAATTGATTTTTGTCAGCAACAGCGGATTGCATATTATCCAATCAAGAATTTTGGCGATGTTACTGCCATTTTGCCTGAGTTGCTGAAAGCTCCGACCGAGAATAGCTGCCTGATTCCAGCATAAGGCATTAATACCTGATTTATAATTATGATTCAAGATTCTTCTTATTTTTTACCCGGTAATCGCAACGGTGTTCTGCTGGTACATGGTCTTACCGGTACACCCAATGAAATGCGTATTCTGGCCAAAGGACTGCATCAGGCAGGTTTTACTGTCTATGCCATGCAGTTGGCCGGCCATTGCGGTGATGAAGCTGATTTATGTCAGACTACCTGGCATGATTGGTATGCCAGTGTGCAGGAGGCTGCGCAATTTCTAAAGCAAAAAGTCGATTGTCTGTTTGTAGCAGGATTATCGATGGGTGCGCTGCTGGCATTGAAACTGGCGGCCGATCAGCCTGAGCTTGTAAAGGGTGTGGGTGTCTATGGTGTAACATTCAGCTATGATGGCTGGTCTATTCCATTCTGGGCAAAACAATCTTTTGTGCTATTACCGTTTTTTAAAAAATTTCATTTATTTCAGAAAACCTCATTTATAGAGAAACCGCCGTACGGGCTGAAAGATGAACGTATTCGTGCAACTGTTGCTGCCAGTATGTTCAGTGGCGATAGTGCCAGTGCCGGCCTGGCCGGTAATCCGTTTCCGGCGCTGGCAGAAATGCAGGCACTGGCCAAAATAGTGCGGCGACAGTTGCCACAGGTTACAGCTCCCTGTCTGATTATGCATTCCGGTCATGATGATATTGCCAATATTAAAACTAATGCGCGTCTGGTAGAAAAATATGTTAACGGAGTAACAAAATTTATCGTTCTGGATGACAGCTATCACCTGATTACCATTGATCGGCAGCGGCGCGAAGTAATCAATGAATCAGTTGCCTTTTTCGAGCATATAGCGCAAACAGCGTAAGTGAATATCTATCTCACAGCAAAGGAAATATTATATGACGATGCTTGTATTCATTTTATGGTTTGCCAATATCTGTTTTGATACGCTCGGGCAAATAGCATTTAAATATGCAGCCATTGCGCCAGATAACCGCAATGGCTGGTATTACTGGATTGATCTGTTCAGTAATTACTGGTTGTGGATTGGGATTGGTTCCTATGTCGCTGAATTTTTGCTTTGGCTAGCATTTTTAAGTCAGGTACCATTGTCACAGGGTATTTTGCTTGGTTCAATTAACATTATCGTACTGATGCTGGTAGGACGGGTTTTGTTTCAGGAAAAGCTTACCCGTTTCCGGTTAGTCGGTATGTTTTGTATTACCATCGGAGTAGTATTGGTAGGAGCGTCATAATGCGTAAATTTTATATAGTTGGTTTTGCGCTCTTATTATTGTTTGATACATTGGGACAGAGCAGTTTTAAATTAACTGCTATTCATGCGCAGCCGCTTGCTGCGGATTGGGACTGGATTTCCCGCGTATTTACTCAGCCGTGGGTATATATTGCCATTGCCGGTTATATTGGTGCTTTTTTTACCTGGATGATGCTGTTGAAAAAAGCACCGGTTGGTCCGGCATTTGCTGCATCGCATCTGGAAGTAATTACGGTAATGCTGGTTTCAGCTTTTCTGTTTCATGAGCACATTACAAATATTCGCATCCTCGGCGCGATATTTATTGTGGCTGGTATTATCTTTTTAGCACTGGCTGAAAAAGAGATCATGGAAACGGAGGAGCACAGTAAAGATGATGAGCCGTGTTAACTTTTCCGGTTCAGAAGATTAGTATTATTTATGTCATACTACTATGAGAACCCGCCTACTGCCGGATTACCGCTAAAGTGGTCTGACTGGTGGCCGGCTGGTCAGTCACTTACGAGCAGAGTCAGCGAACAATTGCATCTGCCGCCCGTACAGCTTACCTGTTCAGGTACAGCAGCACTGATTATTGCGTTAACCACACTGGCACAGCAACAGCCACAGCGTAAAATCGTAATTGTACCGGCATATACCTGTCCGCTGGTTGCGCTGGCCGTTCATCATTGTGGTTTACAGTTACAGTTATGTGATTTAAAACCCGGTAGTATCGATATGGATATCGCTCAGTTAAGTACTCTGTTAAATGAGCAGGTATTGGCAGTGATACCTACACACTTGGGCGGCCGGGTGACAGATGTCAGTACCGTTAAACAGCTGGCTCAGTCCTATCAGATTAGTGTGATAGAGGATGCAGCGCAGGCATTGGGTGCAGAAGTAGGGCAGCATGGCGATATTGTGCTGTTCAGTCTGGCAGCCGGTAAAGGGCTAACTATGTATGAAGGCGGTTTGTTAACCGCCAGTGATATGCAATTACGCAGTAATTTACAAGCTATGTCCGAAAAATTATTGCCACGCCGGTACAAATGGGAGTTGCTGAGAACCCTGGAATTATTTGGATACACTGCTTTGTATAATCCTGCCGGTTTATATTTTGTTTATGGGCAAGGCAGGAGAAAGGCATTGCGCCGGCAGCAATGGATTGCAGCCGTTGGAGATGATTTTGATTTTGATATTCCAATGCATCGGGTTAGTCGCTGGCGTCAGCATGTAGCTGCTAATGCTTGCCTGCGTTTACCGGCATTTCTAGATATGTTGCAAAAGCAGGCCTACCAGCGTATTGAACAATTGCAGAGTATTTCCGGAATAGAGGTGATCGTCGATCAGCATGGTCGGGGTGTATGGCCTTTTCTAATGGTGTTATTGCCTACAGGCCAACATCGCGATGCTGTATTAAAACAGCTATGGACTAGTCCGCTGGGGGTAACACGGTTATTTATTCACCCACTGTCTCAATACGATTATTTGCAGCCGATTGTACCTGCTTCATCCATGCCGAATGCTGAAGACTTTGCTGCACGTATGTTCACTATTACCAACAGCCTGTGGCTTACTGATGCTCAGTTTTCCTGGATATGTGAAGTTATTCAGGATGCTGTGCGCTGATTCTGAGCCAGAGCGGCAAGCAATTGCTGATTAACAGCATGATGTTTTTCTTGCCATGCAGTCAGTGTAGTAGCCGGAATAGGTTCCTGTTTGTCCATTGCACTCAGTAAGCGTTTTAGCGGGCTGGTATATTCCCACTGAGATACTTCACCAGTAATATCGCTGCCAATAATCCGCTGATTCATAGCGTTAATCACAGTTAATAAATGTTCCAGTTGCATGCGCCCCTGATCCCAGTTGGTTTGTACTACGTCCTTACCCAGAACATCTTTGTCTATCGAGATATATACAGGTTCATTAGTTTGTTGCTGAGTCTGGATAAAGGCATTTACCAGTTCTTCTGGTGAGGAGAATGCCCGAAAAGCCTGTTTCAGACCAATTGTTCTTGCCCAGCCAACCTGTACATCCATACACCAGTAAGTTAATTTACCCTGAAATAATGGCGCCAGCCGGTTTTCCCAGCTGTGTGCCACCCCTATATCATTTGAAGTAATACCTAATACATGTACATGGCTGACAAAAGGCAATTGCGCCACGTAACTGACCCACGAACCACAGTGAATTCCGAACAGATAACGCATATTATCCGGATGATTATCAAAAATAATGACTTGTATCGGATTGAAGGCACTGAAAAATTGCTGTAAACGCTTAATCAACAATAATGAAATATGATGATAGTCGCCACTGCCGGTTAATACCGTACCATAATGTTCGGGTAATTGCTGATTCAGTTCAGCCTGTAATTTCTTAAAACTGGTCTGAGAGCAACCAAAACGAATAACTTCCTGCCATTGACCAAGTTCAATTCTTACTGCATCTGGTATAGATCCTGTACTGTGGTCAAAATCCAGAATTACCGTTTTATTCATGTCTTTTACTATCCTGAGTAGGCTGATTGCTATTTTCCTGCCAGATTTTATCCTGTTCGAAACGAGTACTGATTTTTGCCAGTAGCTTTCTTAAAACAGGGTTGCGGACATACACCATATGTTTGGTAAAAGTAAATTGTGCACCTAAAGATGCTTTAACTTGCGGATCCGTCCAGCCGGCGACATAAACTTTAAGCCCATACTCTTTGGCATAATTCAGATTGTAAAACCAGCTCAGATAATACAGATTCAGTTCCCGTGCCTGAGGATAAACAAAACCGATATATTTATCTACCAGCATACCGTTCAGAACAAAACAGATATTGTAACCAATTAGTTCTTGCTGATAATGGTAGGTAAAAATCCTGGCCTGATTGCTGCTGTCCTGTAGCAGGCGCACAAAAAAATCTTTGGTTAATAAATCAAAATGGATTTCACTTTGATTATAAACATTCAAATATAACCGATAGTACTCATCTAAAACGGCCTCATTCTGAAAATAGGCATCACCACTATGCAGACAACCAATTTCTACCAGCGATTGCGTTTTTAATTTGCGCCGGAAGTTTTTACGCCGCTGATAAGACAGACGGCCTAGATATTCATCAATATCATTAAAATCTATCGGTACCCAGGCTAGTGCCTGACCTTCTACTGCAATAAATCCTTCTTGTTGCAATACCTCTATCAGCGATGCAGCATATTCATTTGCCTGATGATTCAGTAATGGTGATTGCTGAGGAATATCTTTCACAATCAGCAGCGGATATTTTTTGCCATAATGCTGTTTAATTTCAGTAGCTAACTGCTGCGCAGATTGTTGTTGAGTAAACAGCGCATATTCCGATACAGTAGTACCAATAAAACAAGTTTCAGGTTTCAGAAACTGCTGCCACCAGTTAAATAACGGCCAATGGCGAATTTTTTGCTGAAAATCAGATTCTGCAGTAGTCAGTAAATCAAACCGTGCAGCAAATGCCGGTACCCCGCTTGTTAATTGCCATGCTGTAAAATCCTGAGGCGGACTGACCAGAAAAGTGTCGACCAGCTCATTCGGTTCCAGTTGAGTCAGATAATTCATAATTTACTAATACGGCAGCCAGCCTGAATATCAGCCGGCTGCCATTACCAGCCCCTAAGCTGTTAACTCTTTTTTAGCACGTGTAATCAATTGATCCAGCAATTCAATACCCTGATCAATTTCCTGTTTAGTAATATGTAATGAAGGCGCGAAAGTAATGACATTTTTGTAATAGCCGCCAATATCCAGTACCAGACCCATTTTCTGGCCCTGCCAGTCCAGATCGCCGGACATACCAATATCCACCATTTTGTCTACCAGAGCTTTATTCGGAGTAAATCCGTCTTCTGTGCAGATTTCGGCACGTAAAGCCAGCCCCAGACCGTCTACTTCACCTATTTCCTTATGGCGCTGTTCCAGTGTTTTTAAGCCCTCAAGGAAATACGCTCCGCTTTCCATAACCATTTTTTCATAATCAGTTTCGGCCATCATCTTAAATACTTCCAGACCTACCGCTGTTCCTAATGGATTTGAGGCAAAAGTAGAATGAGTAGAACCAGCCGGAAATACCTGAGGATTAATCAGTTCTTCCCGAGCCCACAGACCACCAAGCGGATTCATGCCATTGGTCAGCGCCTTAGCGAATACCAGCATATCTGGTTTTACATCAAAGTGTTCAATTGACCATAATTTACCGGTGCGATAAAAACCCATCTGAATTTCATCAACAACCAGCAAAATACCATATTGATCCAGAACCTTTTTCAGTCCTTTAAAGTAGTTGCGTGGCGGTACAATATATCCGCCTGTTCCTTGCAGTGGTTCCACATAGAATGCTGCATATTCAGCTTGCCCGGCTTTCGGATCCCACACACCATGGTATTCTGTTTCAAACAGGCGGGCAAAATCTGCCACCAAATGTTCACCATATTCTTCTGCCGTCATTCCTTTAGGACGGCGGAACGGATAAGGAAACGGAATAAACATAGCGCGATCACCAAAATGACCATAACGCCGGCGATAACGGAAGCTGGAGGTAATCGAAGATGCACCTAAAGTACGTCCATGGTAGCCACCTTCAAAGGCAAACATTAATGAACGGCCTTCAGATGCATTACGGATAATTTTCAATGAGTCTTCAATACACTGAGAACCACCGACATTGAAATGCACACGACCATCATGACCAAATTTACGTTTCATATCCAGAGCAATGGTTTTAGCCAGCTCAATTTTAGTAGGATGTAAATACTGGCTGGCGCATTGTGGTAATGTATCAACCTGCTGCTTCAGCACAGCATTCAGCCGTTCATTAGCATAGCCAAAATTACAGGCCGAATACCACATCTGTAAATCCAGATAAGGCGTACCATTTTTATCGTACATATAGCTGCCTTCGCAGCCATCAAAGATTTTGGGCGGATTCACATAATGTACCGTATCACCAAACGAACAGTACTTTGCTTCATCTGCCAGTAACTGTGCATCATCAGGACGATTTACAAGTATTTGAGCACTAGGCTTACTCATCATTTATTCCATTCATTTAAAATAAAACATCTTAATAAAAAGTACATAATTAATACTATTATATCCTGCTAAAGCATCAAAACCGTAAGAAACAAAGCCTGATAACCTGATAAAACCATTATCTGCTCAATATTCAATTATCTTTGCACTTAATTTAAAAAAGAAAATGTGTAAAATATATTGGCTTAGCAATTTACTGACAATATATAGATTGCACCCTAATCAGATAAAATTTCATATTCACAAAAATAAACAATATTTAATTATCCGCAATATACTTATGCAAAAAAATTAAAATTAATTTTTACTAATATTTCTCAATCAGTTAGACTTAAATCACAATAAACACACAATTTTACTGGTTACTATTGACCAGTCTAATCACACAACTATGAACACAGAACCTAATCGCATTCCTCATCCCCGCTGGCTTTTATTTGCTCTTGCTGTTGGCGGTTTTGCAATCGGCACTACAGAATTTGCCACCATGAGTGTTTTGCCCTATATCGCCAGTGGTTTAAATATAAGCGAACCCGTAGCAGGACATCTAATCAGCATTTACGCATTGGGTGTTGTCATAGGCGCTCCGGTTATTGCCATATTTGGTGCACGCTTTAGCAGGCGCAGCCTGTTACTGGTGCTTATGGCATTTTTCTCTCTGACACATCTTGGCACGATGCTGGCTCCAGATTACCGCAGTATGATGTTATTTCGCTTTTTAAGTGGCTTGCCGCATGGAGCCTATTTTGGTGTTGGTGCACTGGTTGCCGCAGCTATGGTGCCTCCGGATAAGAGAACTCAGGCTGTAGGATTAATGATGATCGGTTTAACCATTGCTACTACCATCGGCGTACCTTTGAGTAGCTGGCTGGCCCAAGCAGTAGGCTGGCGGGTTGTTTTTCTTATCGTTGCCATACTGGCTGCTTTAACAGTGATACTGGTAGCTCTTTTTTTACCGGCAAATTGTATGCAAGGAGGCGGTAGCAATGCGCTGCGTGAACTTAGTGCACTGACCAACCGGCAAATATGGTTGACACTGGCTATAGGAGCCATTGGTTTTGGCGGCATGTTTGGCATATATGCTTACATGGCTTCAACACTTGAAGATATTACCGGTATGTCACCTAAAAGCGTACCACTGGTGATGTGTCTTTACGGTGTAGGCATGACTCTTGGCAATATTATCGTGCCACGCCTGGCCGGTCGCCATGTGATGGGTGGATTAGCATGCTTACTGGCCTGGTCTGCTGCTATGCTGGCCTTATATCCTTTTGCAGTGCATCATCCTTACTGGATATGTATTCAGGTTGTACTAATCGGTATGAGCGGTGCTGTAGGTACATTATTACAAATTCGTTTGATGGATGTAGCTAAAGAAGCTCAGACACTGGCTGCAGCACTCAACCATAGTGCTTTTAATGCTGCCAATGCCTTAGGACCCTATTTAGGCGGCTTAACCATTGCCGCCGGCTGGGGATGGACAAGTACAGCATGGGTTGGCGTCGCTCTTGCTATCATCGGTTTAATCGTATGGTGGTTTACAGTAAAAGATGAACAGCGCACTGCTGCCGCAAATCTGCAATAACTAAGTTTATTCATGTATACAGAACAGTAAATAATATTGTAAAAACATGTAACTGATGTTGCAAATAACTGTTAACATTAATAATCTGTTAATATTAAATTTACTTTAATTATTAATAACAACAGATAGGGGAAGTATTATGACTGCAAACCAGCAGCAATCTGAAACCAAAATACCTGATACTGAGCAGGGAGAAAGCCAGAATAACACTTGTCCGAATAAAAGTACCAAACATAATCAAGATAAAAATACCAAACATAAAAAATTATCCCAAAAGAAATACTACAAAGAGCTGGAAAAACTTCAGGGTGAAATGGTTGCTCTGCAAGAATGGGTAAAAGCCTCCGGACAAAAAGTATGTATTATTTTTGAAGGTCGCGACGGAGCAGGTAAGGGTGGTGCAATTAAAGCTGTCACTGAGAGAGTCAGCCCTCGTATTTTTCAAACTATTGCCTTGCCGGCACCAAGTGAACGCCAAAAGTCACAAATGTACATGCAGCGCTATATTCCTCATTTACCTGCGGCTGGAGAAGTTGTTATTTTCGACCGTAGCTGGTATAACCGTGCTGGTGTAGAACGCGTGATGGGATTCTGTACCGAAGAAGAAAGTAAAGAATTTCTCGAAGTTATTCCATTTATGGAAAAAGCTATAGTTAATTCCGGTATCATCCTGCTTAAATACTGGCTTGAAGTGAGTATGGAAGAACAGCATAGACGTATGCTTGGGCGAATTAACGACCCGCGTAAAATCTGGAAGCTTTCTCCTATGGATATCAAGTCCTACAGTCGCTGGTATGACTACTCCCGGGCTCGTGATGAAATGATTATGGCAACTGATACCTCATGGGCACCGTGGTACGTAGTTGATTCTAATGATAAAAAGAAAGCGCGTCTGAATATCATCAAACATATATTGAGTGAAATTCCGTATAAAAAGACACCACGGAAAAAGGTCGAATTACCAAAACGTCAGGATAAGGGTGATTATCAGGAACCTAATTATCCTTATCGTTATATACCAGAAGAATATTAATACAGAACCAGCCAGATAGCAGACTAAACTGGCTGGTTTTATTATCAGTTCCGGATTTTTCTAATTTACCCGCGAAAGTCTCCCCATAGCAACTGCATTGCCGCAATAGCTGCCAAAGATGCTGTTTCTGTCCGTAATACTCTGGGTCCTGTGCTGATTGCATTAAAGCCATGATTAATTGCCAGCTCTTCTTCAGCCTGGCTTAATCCGCCTTCAGGACCAACCAGCAATACTACTGCCTGTGGCTGTGTAAACTGATTTAATGCCCGGGGCTGGTTTAAACTCATCAGCAGTTTTAAATCATCCACACCCAGAGCACACAATGCATCTGACAATCCCGTTATCGGTTGAATTTGAGGTACTACCGTTCTGCCGCATTGTTCACAGGCACCAATAGCAATATCCAGCCAGCGCTCAAGTTTTTTCATTGCCCGTTCGCCACTTAAGCGCTGGCTACTGCGTTCCGTCAGTACAGGCTGAATCACAGTTACGCCCAGCTCCACAGCCTTTTGAATAGTTAAATCCATACGATCACTACTTGATATGGATTGCATCAACGTAATATTTAATGGCGACTCTAAATTAATATCTGTACTTTCACGAATCAGTACATCCACATTTTTCTTACCCATTGACGTAATTTCAGCCTGATAGACCTTTCCAAGCCCATCAAAAAGCTCAATTACCTCACCTGGCTGGTAGCGTAACACCTGTACATGGCGAGCAGCCGTATCAGGTAAAGAGAATGCATCTGAAACTAAAACACTGGGCGGTAAATAAAAACGGGGCATAATAGTAGTAAAAAATCAATCAATAATCCAGCGAATAAAAATAGCCGGATTAACATTTAAACAATTAAATGACTATTCTAATTGTTTATAGAAATACAAAAACGAGTATAAAAATACCTAATCTATAAGTCATACATTTAAATAAATCTGCAAATACCCATTCTTATATCAGCAATACAAATTATAAACAATGATACCTTTTCA
The DNA here is from genome assembly GCF_016100575.1 of Snodgrassella sp. M0351. Taxonomy (NCBI): domain Bacteria; kingdom Pseudomonadati; phylum Pseudomonadota; class Betaproteobacteria; order Neisseriales; family Neisseriaceae; genus Snodgrassella; species Snodgrassella sp. M0351. The sequence continues at coordinate 83,212 of NZ_JACFSG010000004.1, forward strand.
CAATCTAAAGAGTATTAATCTTTAGAACTAACGAATATGAATACACAACTCATTTAATAAACACACAGACAAAGCAAGTCATGAAAGTTTGAAAAATAATCAAACTGAGTCAAAGGAGCCAAAAATAAACTCAGGAAAAACAGTTGAATGAGAAGAAAGTTAAAAATAAATGCAGGCAGGAGTTGACAGGGGATTTGTGGAGGCGTATAGTTCGCCTTCTTCGCTGATGACGCGACACGAAACAAA
>NZ_JACFSG010000005.1:0-47277 GCF_016100575.1 Snodgrassella sp. M0351
TTTGTTTCGTGTCGCGTCATCAGCGAAGAAGGCGAACTATACGCCTCCACAAATCCCCTGTCAACTCCTGCCTGCATTTATTTTTGACTTTCTCTTCATTCAACTGTTTTTCCTGTGTTTATTTTTGGCTCCTTTGACTCAGCTTTTGCTGTTTTATTTGACTCCGCTATCTGCCGATAGGGATGTTGACTCATTTATATCCTCTATTTCCTTTTACTTATGACTTGATGACTCTTCTTATATATTTGTATTTGGCACTTTTATATGCTCACTTTAAATTATTGTAGACTACTTCGACTCTGGTTTTATTGATTAAACCAAATTTAATTTAGATATATTTAAGGCTATTGTTTCTATGTAGAGCTTCAGTAAACTTTTTTGTTGTTAAAATATATCAATTAAATAATTAATTTAACTTTTATCTTGTACTTTATGAACTCTATACTATATAGATGTGTCCTATAGCTATTTTTCTAACTTTAGTCTGTTGCTGTTTTTTATATTTTGATTTTGTCAGAATAGTATCAGCCGAATTTAGAGATACAGATACAGATATATATATAAAGATAAAGCGGTTTTTCTGTTACCTTTAATTAATAGTTCTAAATTAATTCCGATAATCAGATAATTTTCTATTTTAATTGATCTTATATTTTGTTTTTAAATATTAAGTATAGAATCAAGTCATAATTATATTGTTTTGATAATTGTATATAGGTGTATTAAAGCTTTAAATACGATCTGTTTACACTTTAACAAGCTTATAAATTGCTCAATCTGACTGATTAACGCAGTCTTATGTTTTAGTGTTAAGTTATATTGCAAATAATAATGGTTTCTATTATCATGCAACGATATGGAAAACCAACGCAAAGTCAATTTTTTAATTGTTATTCTAGTGCTGGGCGTGCATGCTATTTTATTTTGGACAATAGCATTTAATGAACAGCAGATTAAAGTTGATAATAATATACAAGCACTGAATTTTGTTGATTTAGGCATAAGCTCGGATATGGCTGGCAAGATTGCTGACGATGTTCCTCAACAACCCGAATCTCAACAGCATGTTGTGCATAAACAGACGGTAAAAACACCGCCAAGAAAAGTGCTACCTGAAAAAACTCTGATAAAACCTGTAGCAACTAGCAAAGTACAAAGTCAATTTAAAGTTACGCCACCCAAAGAGGATGAACCGAAGCTGATACCTGCAGTAGCAAAATCATCGCCAATAGCGCCTGCACCTAGCAACAATGTTCCAGATGCTACTTCTGCAAATACTGGCGGAAAATCAGATTCCAAATCTGCAAATGGTAAAAACAGCAGTGATCAGTCTGCTGGTAGCTTAGTTGTGCCAAAAGAATATCAGGGAGGTTATCTGGCTGCATTAAACCCGGATTATCCGTATGACTCTCGGAGTAATGGGGAAGAAGGTGTGGTGGGTATAAAGGTTTATGTAGGTGCAGACGGAAAAGCACTTAATGTCACTATAAGTAAAAGTAGTGGCTATAGCCGTCTTGACCGGGCTGCTAAGCAGGCAATACTGAAATATCGTTTTAAACCAGCTACGCGCGGTGGTATTCCAATCTCTTATAACTATCAGTTTAATATAAGATTCAAAATATCAGATTGATAAAAAATAACGATAAGTAATGTAATTTTTGTATTTTAAATGATTTGGTTAAATCATTATTAACTTTGAAGGTAATTATTCTTATGGATGGTAATATTGCTTCAATCTATGCCCAGAGTGGCTGGATTTTACTGACGGTTCTGGCTATTCTTGTCTTGATGAGCATTATGACCTGGATTATTGCTTTGGTTCGGTGCTGGAGTTTATGGTGCGCAAGACGGGATAATCGTATAGCTTTAAATTGCTTTGAGACAGCTGAGAATCTGGTTCAATTGCAACATGAACTGGCTGAAAACCATTCACCGGTGGCTTTACTGACTCGTGATGCATTACACGCAAGTAAGCTTTATCATGATAAAGCTAATCATTCTTTGGCTGCGGCCATGCCCTTTAACCGCTACCTTACCAGTCAGATTCGTAATAGTATGGAACAGATTATGCGCCACTATGAGAGTGGACTGACTGTATTGGCATCAATAAGTTCAAGTGCTCCATTTATCGGATTATTTGGTACTGTATGGGGTATTTATCATGCTTTAATTAATATTGGCCATAGCGGACAGATGAGTATTGCTGCTGTAGCTGGTCCTATAGGTGAGGCATTAATTTCTACCGCCATAGGTTTATTTGCAGCGATTCCGGCTTTACTATTTTACAATGGTCTGGTACGCAGCAAGAAAAATTTAAGTCGTGATCTTGATGGTTTTGCTCATGATTTACATGCACAATTATTAAATAATGAGGAATAGTGATGGCATTCGGTCATTTCAGTGATGATGAGGTACATGAATCAGCTGATATTAATGTAACGCCGCTGGTTGATGTAATGCTGGTACTCTTGATTGTCTTTATGATTACGATGCCAGTATTAACTCATTCTATCCCGTTAACTTTACCTACCACCGCTAATCCTACGGAGCAAACAGAACCAAAATCTCCATTACGCTTATCGATTGGTGCTGACGGGCAATATAAATTAGGCGAACAAACACTTTCCCTAACTCAACTAAAAAATGATTTACATCTAAAGGCTCAGGCAGATCCAGAACTAGTACTGGCGATAGCTGCTGATAAACACGTTGCTTATGATCATGTTGCTCAGGTATTAGCCGCTGCTCGGGATGCAGGTTTGGTAAAAGTTGGCTTTGTTACGGAAGATAAATCGTAAATTAAATATCTCAATATAATTCTATTAAATGGACTTTCTATCGAGGAAAGTCCATTTTTTAATAGATTATTTTTATTTCAATACATTTAATTAAATAATACTACAATAAAATTTGATATCATAATTAAATACCTAAACTATTTTTGTATCCGTTTGCGCATATTAAATAATTATTCATAATTACTGATATAAATATAGTTGCGTATATTATTTCTAGTGGGATATGAAAGAAGTAATATCATATTACTGAGTGGAGACTATTTATATACTCGATAATATAGGTACTAATAAAATATACATGATGTCATTTTTTACTTAGTCTTTTACGCCGCCTTTTTCTTTCTTTATTTGCCTTTAGAAAAGAGCTGAACTGATAATGTCAAATATTTCAAGAAAATATTTTTATAACCAATCAAACGATTGATTCTCCCTTTTATATTTATAATGAAATTTTTACGATATAAGTATTAATAAAAGCAATATATCAATATTGCTTTCCAGAGTTATGGAATAACAGAGTTTATTATTCAGCAGATTTTTCTGAGGCACTTATTAAAATAACTTATAAAATTTAGATATTGTTATGTAGTAAATTTCATGTAAAAATTTTCTAGATTATTAAATAATCCATCTATTAAATATCTGTATCTGGATTTCTATCTTTAAATGTAAAACAGGTAGATTAATTGTTGATTATCTACCTGTTGTATTGCGCCTGAACTAACGAATAATACCACGCGTTGATTGTGCAAAAAATTCTTTAAACACATGTAACTCAGGTGCTGAATCTGCTTCAGCAATAATTCTGGCTTTAGCATCAGCATAAGCCAATCCCTGGCGGTAAAGAATTTTATACAGACGTTTGATGTTGGCAATTTGTTCTGATGTAAATTGGTGCCGGCGTAAACCTTCAGTGTTAAGTCCGGCTGGCTCGGCACGATAACCAGCAGCCATAACATACGGGGGCACATCTTTATGCACACCGGCAGCAAAAGCTGTCATAGCATAATCGCCAATTTGACAAAATTGATGTACAAGTGAGAAGCCGCCCAGTATTACATAGTCGCCGATAACAACGTGTCCTGCAAGCGATGCATTGTTGGCAAAAACTGTATGATTGCCGACAACACAGTCATGAGCCAAATGAACATAAGCCATTATCCAGTTATCATCACCTATACGAGTTTCACCAATGCCGGTAACGGTACCCGTATTGAAGGTGGTAAATTCACGGATGGTGTTATGGTTACCAATAATAAGTCTTGTTGGTTCCCCATGGTATTTTTTATCTTGCGGGATTGCTCCCAGTGAAGCAAACTGAAAAATTCGATTGCCTTCACCAATAGTAGTGTGCCCGTCAATAACAACATGCGGTCCGATATAGGTATCGGCTCCAATCTGCACGTTTGCACCGATTATGGTATAGGCTCCCACAGATACGCTACTATCGAGTTCTGCTTTGGGATCAATAATGGCTGTGGGATGAATCTGCGTCATGTATATTTCCTGCTGTCGTGGTTAACGACTAGTTTAATCATAGATGATTAATATTTTTAGTGATGTATTTTTTATTTTTCTACCTTGCGTTTGGCACACATGATTTCAGCTTCTGCCGCAACCTGATTATCTACTAAAGCAACAGCCTTGAATTTACCGATATCACGTTTGTTTGCCAATAATTTAACTTCGAATTTCAGCTGATCGCCGGGGACAACCTGACGCTTGAAACGGGCATTATCGATGCCTACAAAAAAATAAATTTCATCATCGTCACGACCGCCATGACTTAAAATAGCCAGTGTTCCACATGCCTGTGCCATAGCTTCAATAATCAACACACCAGGCATAACCGGAAAATCAGGAAAATGACCAAGAAAAAAGGGTTCATTAGCTGTGACATTTTTAATTGCACTCAAAGTCATGGCTTCACTGTCGTAAGCGATAACACGATCAATCAGTAAAAACGGATAACGATGAGGTAATAATTTCTGCAGGGTACGAATATCTAAAGGTAAAGACCAATCCATTGCTTTAATCCTGTTGGTTTGATGAATTGCCGTTTAATTCGGCTAATTGATGTTCCAAGGCTTTTATTTTTTGGTTCATTTCATGTAAATGACGAATATGGGCAGCATTTTTTACCCAGTCACTATGCTTTTGTAACGGAAAAATAGAAGCATAGTATCCGCTTTCCTTAATGCTGTGACTGACAGCTGTAGCGGCACCAATAGTTGTTTTCGGCGGAATGTGTAAATGACCACCAATCATTGCTGCACCGCCGATAACTGAATAAGCGCCAACTTCTGTACTACCGGCAATGCCTGTACAGGCTACAATAGCTACATGAGCACCGATTTTGCCGTTATGGCCAATCATCACCTGATTATCAATTTTGGCATCATTTTCTATGATGGTGTTTTCAATTGCTCCGCGATCAATTGTAGTGTTGGCTCCAATTTCGACATCATCGCCAAGAATTACGCAACCGGTCTGAACAATTTTAAACCATTCATTTTTCTGTTTGTCCCATGCAAAACCGAACCCATCAGCACCAATAACACATCCCGAATGCAGTTCTACCCGGTTACCCAGTATACAACCATGATAAATGGTTACATTAGCATGAATAACACAATCACTACCCACCGTACAATCATCTTCAATAACAGCGCCAGCCAGAATGCGTGTGTTTTCACCAATGATACAGCGCTCACCAATAACAACATGAGCACCAATTTCGCAACTGGCTGCAATTTTTGCAGATGGTGCAACTACTGCACTGGGATGGATAAATGCTTTAGCCTGAATGCGAGGATGAAACAAACGGGCAACTTGAGCAAAGTAAAGATAAGGATCATCAGTAACTATCAGTGTACGATTAGTTAAAACTTCAGCAGATTTTTCGGTAACAATCAGTACCCCGGCCTTACTGGCCAATGCTTCTGCACGCAAACGTGGATTACTGAGAAAGCTGATATCGTTTGCTTGAGCCTGTTGTAATGAAGTAATTCTGGTAACAATGACATCACTGCCACGCAATTGTCCGCCCAGCTGTTCAACTAAAGCGGCTGCGGTTATTGGGTTTACAGCCATATAATTCTGCCTACTGTTTTTGTGCGTTTAATGCTTTGATAACGGCATCAGTAATGTCAAATTTACTGTTGACAAATATGGCATCCTGAATGATAAGGTCATAACCCTCTTTTCGTGCCATTTCGATAATAACTTTATTGGCATTTTGCTGAAGTGAGGCAAACTCTTCATTACGACGCAGGTTGTAATCTTCTGCCAGTTTTGCAGCTGCTTCTTTATATTGTTCATCCATTTGCAGCATTTGTTTTATTTTTGCTTCTCGTTCGGCCGCCGGAACTTTCCCTGATTCAATTGCTTCTTTTAATTTCAGCCCTTCAGCTTGCATGACTTGCAGTTTTTTCTGCAACGGCGCAAATTCTTTATCAAGATCTTTCTGAATAGACTGAGCCTGAACAGATTGCTGATAAACACGGCTGGTATCAATAAAGCCGAGCTTTTGTATACTTTCTGCCCATGCAAAAGAGCAGGAAAGCACAGCAGCAAATGTTAAAACAATTTTTTTAAACATAAATTTGTCCTTATCTAGCTGCGATTAGAACGTAGTTCCCAACTGGAACTGGAAGCGTTGTATCTGATCTTCCGATTTCTTATGAATTGGATAAGCATAACTGAATTTCAGTGGTCCCATAGGTGACAACCAGGTAACAGCTAAACCAGCAGAATAGCGTACTTCGTTACCAATACTTGATTTATGTGTTTTGGAGCCGCCATAAGGATTTTTTTCATCATAATAGTTATAAGTTTTGTTATCCCACACACTACCGGCATCTGCAAACATGCTGAGGCGGACAGTATGCTGATCTTTAATTCCCGGAAACGGGAACAACAGTTCTGCAGTTGCAGTAGCAATGTAATTACCACCATAGCTGCTGGAATCACTACTATATGAACCGTCACTGTATCGGTTAAAGTATTTCGGACCAAGTGTACCAGACTCATAACCCCGTACTGAACCTAAACCACCGCCATTAAAAGCATACATAAATGGCAAATCCTTGGTTTTTCCATAGCCGTCCGCATAACCAAGCTGTCCGTATAGCATAAGGGTAAAGTTTTTATTTATCGGGAAATACCAGCGCTGGTCATGACTAATGCTGTAATATTGTAAATCACCGCCAGGTAAACCACTGTTAATATTAGCATTCATTATGTAGCCGCGAGTAGGCCATAATGAACTGTCTGTAGTATTACGACCCCAGCCCACAGTACCTTTTAATATCCAGTTATCTTTACCATATTTCTGAACAAATTCAGCATAACGCTGCGGCGCATATTCGCCATATAAGTTAACGGCCAGATGCTCTGCACCAAGACTGAAATTAACCCGGTCATACTCGGTAATCGGTACGCCCATGGTCATTGCTGCGCCAATGGTCGTGGTTTTATAGTCCATTGAGTTACTGTCTGATTTGCTGGGGTTATAACCACGATAGTACAGGTTATATCCCAGACTGACACCATCAGGAGTGAAATACGGATCAGTAAAGGAAAGAGCCGCAACCTGATTAACCTTGGAGCGGGATAGTTGCAGACTGGCCGATTTACCAGTACCAAACAAATTATCCTGTGCAATACCTGCTGACAGCAGCAAACCGTCATCCTGCGCCCAACCGGCACCAACATTAATAGAACCGGTTGATCTCTCTTTGACACTCATATCCAGATCAACCTGATCTGGTGTACCTGCTACAGGCTTAACATCTACCTGAGCATTATCAAAATAGCCTAATTGCTGAACACGCTCTTTGGAACGGTTAATTTTCGATACATCATAGGGAGCGCGTTCCATTTGCCGCAATTCTCGCCGTAGTACCTCATCACGGGTTTTGTTGTTACCTGTAATATTGATCTGATTAACATAGACTTTACGATCAGGAACAACATTCAGTACAAAATCGACAACATGTGTATTCTCATTAGTTACAGAACGAACATCTACCTGACAGAAAGCATAACCTGAGCTACCCATTTTGTCCTGAATGGCTCTGATAATATTAATCATCTGTGAGCGGTTATACCATCTTCCCGGTTTGATTTTAACCAGTTGCTGTAATGATTCTGCTGGTACTTCACGGGTATCACCGCCAACAGTTACATTACCCCAGCGATAGCGTTCGCCTTCATTTACTGTGATGTTAATCATCTGAGCAGTTTTATCTTCACTGCTGTTTACTTTAACATCAGCAATACGGAAATTCAGATACCCATGATCCTGATAATAATTATTGATTTTATCCAGATCCTGCTGTAACTGGGTATCTGAATAACGATCATCTCTGGTTAACCAGCTTGTCCAGCTTTTCTGGCTTAATGACATCTGTTTACGCAAAGTATGGGCAGAATAGTGTTTATTACCACTAAAATTAATTGATTTGATGGTTGTCGTTGCACCTTCATCTATTTTCAGCTCAAGTGCAACACGATTACGTTCCAGTCTGGTAACCTTGGGAGTAATTTTTACCGCATTTTTACCACGCTGGCGATAGGCATCCTGCAAACCTATTATTGCCTGCTCCAATGTAGCCGGATTAAATACGCGTGATTGCCCCAGACCAAAACCACTCAGGTTTTTCTTAATATCATTATTATTGATGGATTTACCGCCAGTAACATCAAAGCTGCTGATAATTGGCCGTTCCACTACAGTTAACAGGACCTGATTACCCATGGTTTCAACCCGTACATCATCAAAAAAACCTGTCGCATACAGTTTTTTGATAATCTCTTCACCCTCCGTATCGGTAAAAGTATCACCGATTTTAACCGGAAGGTAACTGAAAACAGTTGTGGGAGCTGTACGCTGTAAACCCTCTACCCGAATGTCTTTTATGGTAAACGGTTCTACTGCTAAAGCCAGTGAAGACAGGCCCAGAGCCATTAAACTGACAGTAATCTGTTTTAATTTCATCATTCATCCAAACAAACGGGTAATATCATTGAAGAAAGCCACCAGCATTAACATTAACATGGCAGCAATACCAAAACGCAACCCCATTTCCTGTATACGCAAACTCAGGGGTCTGCCACGAATCCACTCGATGGCATAATACAGTAAATGCCCCCCGTCTAATACGGGAACGGGTAATAAATTGAGTACGCCAAGACTTACGCTGACCAGAGCCAGAAATTCTGTATAACTTTGCCAGCCCATAGCAGCAGTTTTGCCAGCCACATCTGCAATAGTCAATGGACCGGAAAGATAATGCAGTGACGCCTGACCAGTAAGTAATTTGGCAAACATGGAAAGAGTAAGTGTAATGTAATCCCACGTGCGTTGCATAGCCAATCGTGCAGATTCAAAAAAACCGGGCTGATAATGCTGGCGAATCTGGGCATCCCATGTTTTATCACGCATGGCACCTACACCAACCTGACCAATTATTGCTCCCTTTTCAAGCACTGATTCCGGTCGCAGGCTAGTTTGCAGAATCTGTCCGCTTCGCTGATAACTAATGTCAAGTTTTGCACCGGCACTGGCCCGGATACTGTCTACCCAATCCTGCCAGCCAGTAAGTTTGCGTCCGTTAATGGTCAATAAGATATCACCTGTACGCAGACCAGCTTTAGCTGCGACACTATCCGGTATAACCATACCTATCTGATTAATAACTTTGAAAGGTGCAATACCCAGATATCCAGTTTTGGCAACATTAGCAGCAGCATCGGTACCGGCAATATTCAGTTGCCGCTGCTGCGGTTGTCCGGCTGCATTGATAACATCAACCTGAACTTTGCCGCTATCCAGATTAAGCATAATTTTAGCCTGAGCATCCGTCCAGTCTGTGACAGCCTGTCCGTTAACGCTATTGATACGGTCGCCTTGCTGAAAACCTGCATCAGCAGCTACTGTAGCTGGCTCAACCATACCCACCCAAGGGCGAATTTGAGTAATACCGCCTATACTGAAACTTGCTGCATACAGCAGTACTGCTAATATCAGGTTGGTCAACGGGCCGGCAATAACGATTGCAATACGTTTAAGAGGATGCTGCTTATCAAAAGCATAAGGTAAATCAGCTTCACTGACATCTCCTTCACGGGTATCAACCATTTTGACATAACCCCCGAGAGGGATGGGTGCCAGACACCATTCGATATTGCCGCGTTTTAAACAAAAAAATGGTTTACCAAAACCAATACTAAAACGCAGTACTTTAACACCACACCAGCGAGCCACAACCAGATGGCCTAATTCGTGCAAACTTACCAGCAGTAAAATTGCTACAATAAAAGCAAATATGGTTAATAACATGGTTTATCCTGTTCTCATCCGGCAGACCGGCCAGCTATCCATGCACTTGCTACACTACGCACCCGTGTATCAAGTTGCAAGAGTTCTTCTATAGAAGACGCAGTTTGCCCGCTAAAATATTGCAGACAGTTATCAACTACTGACGCTATATCAACAAACTGAATGTTTCTGTCCAGAAAGGCAGCTACGGCAACTTCATTAGCTGCATTCAGCACACATGAACTGGCCGGATGATTGCTGTGTAATACATCGTAAGCCAGTTTCAAGCATGGAAAACGTATGAAATCCGGTGCCAAAAAGTGTAAACCACTTAAACTGGTAAAATCCAGCTGTTCAACCCCTGAATCAATTCTGTCTGGTAAGCCCAGACAATGTGCAATCGGAATACGCATATCCGGTTTACCCATTTGAGCCAGTACAGAACCATCCCGGTAACGAACCATGCTGTGTATCACGCTTTGCGGATGAATAATCACTTCCAGCTGTTCAGCAGCAGCATTAAATAACCAGTGAGCCTCAATTAACTCAAGGCCCTTATTCATCATACTAGCTGAATCAACAGAAATTTTGCGACCCATCTGCCAGTTTGGATGGCGTATTGCAGCCTCAGGGGTAATAGCCGCAAAATCTGTCAGTGCAGTGTGCAGAAAAGGGCCACCTGATGCCGTTAAAACCAGCGATGCTACGCCAGCCTGCTCCAAATTTCCCTGATAATTATCAGGTAATGCCTGAAAAATAGCATTATGCTCACTATCTACAGGTAACAGCCGTGCACCGTACTGCTGAACAGTCTGCATAAATAAGGCACCAGCGACTACCAGGGTTTCTTTATTTGCCAGATAAATAGTCTTACCGGCTTTCGCTGCTGCTAACGTAGGTCTTAAGCCGGCGGCACCGACAATAGCAGCCATGACAGCATCAGTTTCACTATCCTGTGCAACATCACACAGGGCCTGCTCTCCGAATAAAACCTCTGTAGTAACAGCAGCAGTCTGCAATTGTACTCGCAGAACATCCGCCTGCGCAGCGGTAGCAACCACAGCGTAAACTGGATGATAACGAATACACAGTTCTGTCAGACGATCAATTTTCTGGTGTGCGGTTAACGCAAAAACAGAAAACCGTTCAGGATGGCGCCCAATAACATCAAGAGTACTCTGACCAATGCTGCCAGTCGCTCCCAGAATAGTTATAGAAGTAGGATTATAACCACTCATCAAAAAATCACTTTACACTAAAACAGGCTATCAAGGCGGCATAAACACTCAATACAGCAATCAGGGAATCTACCCGATCAAAGACACCACCATGTCCGGGTAAAAGCTGGCTGCTGTCTTTTACACCACCGGCACGCTTTAACCAGCTTTCCAGCAAATCACCGCAGATACTGACTGCAGTCAGAACAAAAGCCAGACACAAGGTTTGCCACCAAGGCAGAATAAAGGGTAACCGGCCTTGCTGTTGCAGGATAATTGTATAGATAGCAACGCAAATAACCGCACCAATAGCACCTTCCCAGCTTTTATTCGGACTGATAGTTGGAGCTAGTTTACGTTTACCCACAGCCCTTCCGACAAAATAGGCAGCAATATCGGCAATCCACACTAACGCCATGATCGATAAAAGAGCACCAGCAGCTTTAGTATCCGGCCGCAAGGAAATTAATGCCTGCCAGAAAGGCACCATTAATAGCCAGCCAATCATGACACCAAACAAGTTGGCTCTGATCTTCCATTTAAATTTTAACCAGACTGGTACGATAATTAGCCAGAACAGCAAAACCATTATCTGTGCCCAGAGTGGTAATGCCGTCTGCTGATAATAAAAATAAAGACATCCGCCGCCTACTGCGCTGACCAGCAGATAGAGGGCATTCTGTATGTTAGTGAAATGGGCAATACGGGCATATTCCCATAAAGCCAGTAAGGCAATCAGACCGCTAAATGCAGCCCATATACTGTTGTTAGCCCCGAACAACATACCTATCATTAAGGGCAGTAAAACCAGAGCAGTAAGAATACGTTGTTTGAGCATAAATAAATTTAGAGTCGCTGTTGGGTAAGTGGCAACTGCTCCGAGGTTCTGCCAAACCGTCTCTCCCGTTCCTGATAGGAACGTACAGCATTAGCCAGCTGAGATTCATCAAAATCCGGCCACAGAACTGGCGTAAAATATAACTCGGTATAAGCCAGTTGCCAGAGAAGAAAATTACTGATACGGGTTTCGCCGCCTGTACGGATAAATAAATCCGGTTCTGGAGCATAACCAAGTGACAGATATGGCAGGATGCTGGTTTCAGTCAGTTTGGTATCTCCGGCCTGAATAGCCTGATTAACCGCCTGCAAAATATCCCAGCGACCACCATAATCAGCAGCTATAGTCAGAGTTAGCCCGGTATTGGCTGCTGTCAATGCTTCTGCTTCTTCAATCCCGTGTACGATTTCTGCTGCAAAACGGCTGCGATCACCAATGACACGCAGACGCAGATTATTTTTATGCAATTTTTGTACCCGTTTTTGCAATGACTGCAAAAACAGCCCCATCAGAAAATTAACTTCGTCCAGAGGACGACGCCAGTTTTCAGTAGAAAAAGCAAAGACTGTCAGATACTCCACACCCATACGTGCGCAGTTTGCTGTCATTTCTTCCAGCATTTCCAGCCCTTTTTTATGCCCCATAATCCGTGGCATCAGACGTTTTTTAGCCCAACGTCCGTTACCATCCATAATAACGGCAATATGCCTCGGGATTTCGGTATGTTCGGGCACACTCTGAGTACTACTAGTAACCAAAATACATCCTTTACTGCAATTATATAGTTCAGATTGCCATCAGATCGGCTTCTTTAGTTGCCAGCATCTTATCAATTTCAGCAATGTATTTATCAGTAAGCTTCTGAATACCTTCTTCACCGCGACGAACTTCGTCTTCACTGATTTCTTTGTCTTTATGCAGACGTTTGAGGTCATTATTGGCATCACGTCGTATATTACGCACGACTACTCGGCCATCTTCAGCTTCACCACGGACTACTTTAATCAGATCTTTACGTCGCTCTTCGGTAAGCATTGGCATGGGTACGCGAATCAGATCACCCATTGCAGCCGGATTCAGGCCAAGATTTGAGTTACGAATAGCCTTTTCGATAACAGCAGCCATTTTACTTTCATATGGTTTCACCCCGATGGTGCGGGCATCCAGCAAGGTTACACTGGCAACCTGACTAACAGACACCATGCTTCCGTAATATTCCACCTCAACCTGGTCTAGTAAACCGGTATGAGCGCGCCCTGTACGAACTTTAGACAGATTATCGCGCAATACATCCAGTGATTTCTGCATTTTGGTTTCAGCAGTGCGTTGAATTTCGTTAATCATGAATATTCCTGTCTGGCCTGACAGCATTTATTTCAATTTTCTCAAATTTTTGCTGTCAGAAAATAGCAAACGCGCATACTAACGCAGTTATACGCGTCACCACAAGTTTAGTTAAGCAGTCTGATGTTTATACATGGACTAATGTACCTTCATCTTCACCCCAGATAACCCGTTTAAGTGCTCCCGGTTTGAAGATGCCGAATACCACAATATTCAGTTTCTGTTCACGACATAAAGCAAATGCTGTGGCATCCATTACTTTTAGATTCTGGCTAATCGCCTCATCAAAAGTAATTCGCTGATAACGTTTGGCTTCAGGATTGGTTTTAGGATCAGCAGTATAAACCCCATCAACATTGGTTGCCTTTAACATAATATCACAATTCATTTCTACTCCACGCAAACTTGCTGCGGTATCTGTAGTAAAAAACGGATTGCCGGTTCCTGCCGCAAAAATCACCACCTTACCTTCTTCCAGATACTGGATGGCTTTCGGGCGTGCATAAGTTTCTGCTACCTGCTGCATACTTAGTGCTGACTGCACTCTGGCTTTAACCTGCTGACTTTCAAATGCTTCTTTCAGAGCCAGTGCATTCATCACCGTTGCCATCATGCCCATGTAATCGGCAGTAGCACGTTCCATGCCTTTGGCTGATTGCGCCATTCCGCGAAAGATGTTACCGCCGCCAATAACAATAGCCACTTCTACACCCATATCGACCACTTCTTTAACCTGTGCAGTGATTTGCATAATAGTATCGCGATTGATACCAAAAGCATCCGGCCCCATCAGGGACTCTCCGGATAATTTCAATAATACACGTTTGTATTTTGCTGGTTTGGTCATGATCATTCTTTCTGTCAGTTTGCTATTAGATGTTTAACAGCGATCGATAAATTTTAAAAAAATGGGAACTTTTATTTCAGCTATCTCAACCTGAGTAAACAGATAACTCAAAAAAAAGCACCCTGATTCAGGAGCCTGAATCCAGAGTGCCCGTGGCATAAACAGCCTTATACTTTAGAAGCAGCGGCTACTTCAGCAGCATAATCCACTTCTTTTTTCTCAATACCTTCACCAACATGGAATGCAACAAAACGACTTACTTCAGCATTTTGTTCTTTCAGGAATTTTTCCACAGTCTGGTCAGGATTAATAACGAACTGCTGACCCAGCAGAGTTACTTCAGCCAGGAATTTCTGTACCCGGCCTTCAACCATTTTTTCAATGATATTTGCCGGTTTGCCGGAAGCTGCAGCCTGCTCTTCATAAATGTGGCGTTCTTTTGCCACAATTTCCGGGTTCACTTCAGCAGCAGAAACGCATTGTGGTTTGGATGCAGCAATGTGCATGGCTACCTGACGGATAGCTTGTGCATCGCCACCTTTGTGTTCTACCAGTACACCGATTTTGGTACCGTGCATATAGGTTACTAAACTGTTATCAGTTTCAATTCGTTCAAACCGTCGTACAGTGATATTTTCACCCAGCTTAGCAATGACAGCTTTACGAGCTTCTTCAACAGTAACGCCATCATCTGTTTTGGCTTCAGCCAATGCTTCCAGTGTAGCAGGGTTGTGCACGGCAACAGCTTTAGCCACAGCCTGAGCAAATGCCATAAAGCTGGCATCTTTGGCAACGAAATCTGTTTCACAGTTAATTTCAGCAACTGCACCTACTTTGCCATCCACGTATTCAGCAACTACACCTTCTGCTGCAGTACGGCCAGCCAGCTTACCAGCTTTGGCTCCGGATTTAATGCGCAGAATTTCTTCGGCTTTTTCCATATTACCTTCGGCTTCTACCAAAGCTTTTTTGCATTCCATCATGCCCAAACCGGTAGCAGCACGCAAATCACCTACCATTTTTGCAGTAATTGCAGCCATGTTTTACTCCTTAAACTTAATTATGCTCAGCCAAACAGATATCAGGCTGAAAAATTGTTTTAAAAAAAGGGGCACTAACGTCCCCTTCTTTTACAAAGATATGAGATAACTAATTATTCAGCAGCAGTTGCAGCCTGTTTTTCTTCTGCGGCCTGAGCAGCCTGAACCACTTCCTGTAAAGACTGAGCTTTACCTTCCAGAATGGCATCAGCAATACCACGGCAGTACAAACGAATTGCCTTAGCTGAGTCATCATTACCCGGAATTACATATTTAACATCATCAGGGCTGTTATTGGTATCAACCACAGCGATAACCGGAATACCCAGTTTAGCTGCCTCTACCAAAGTACCTTTCTGATAACCGGTATCGATAACGAAAATCGCATCAGGCAGGCCTTTCATATCTTTAATACCGCCCAAAGAACGTTCCAGCTTAGCAACTTCACGCTGCATTTCCAATACTTCTTTTTTACCGTAACCGGCTTCAGTAGCATTTTCCAGCGCAACAGTTTTTTCTTCCAGACGTTTAATAGACTGTTTTACGGTTTTGTAGTTAGTCAGCATACCGCCCAACCAGCGATGATCAACGTAAGGAGCTCCGGCGCGGGTAGCTTCTTCCTTAACGATATCACGTGCCTGACGTTTAGTACCTACGAACAGTACAGTTCCTTTATTGGCAGCCAGACGACGCACTACATCCTGAGCCTCTACAAACATCGGCAGGGTTTTTTCCAGATTGATGATATGGATTTTGTTACGCGCACCAAAAATGTACTCAGCCATTTTCGGATTCCAGTAACGTGTCTGATGACCAAAGTGTACGCCTGCTTCCAGCATCTGGCGCATAGTAATTTGTGACATAATAATCTATCCTTAAAAGGGTTAAAGCCTGACACTGCCACGCATAGAACTCTGTAACAGAGCACCCTTTCGCGTACAGTGCGAGCGTTGTTTATTTTTACCGAGGTAAAACACTCAGATGATACAGAAAAAAAGCAGTTACGGCAAGTATGCGGCTTTACGGTATCCTGCCTGAGTATTAACAGGCTAAATTATGCAGATACATACAGATAAAAGACAACAGCGTAGTTATTTACGCCGGCAGCGTCAGCAGTTAAAGGATGATATACGTCAGCATGCTACTACCCGAATTAACCGCCTACTCTATCCTCTGATCCGACGTAAAAAACGGATAGCCGTATACTGGGCAGTAGGCAGTGAATTATCACTGTGGTCATTTATTATTACTGCTCAGAAACGCGGAGCAACAGTTTATTTGCCTTATATTGCAGCCAGACAACGACAATTATGGTTTACTCCCTGCCCTATCCTCTCTCATAGGCAAGCTACAGCTCGTTTTATGGCTCAGTACGGTTTAAAACAAAAGCGCGGTTTAATTCCTCAATTTCATGGTCAGCGGATTCGGGCTCGCTATTTACATACTCTGATTGTGCCGTTGCTGGGAATTGATCAAAAAGGTAATCGTCTGGGACAGGGCGGGGGTTATTACGATGCCACACTTTCAGCATTACAATCCTGGCAACCGAAATTAATAGGGGCTGGTTTTGCCTGCCAGCGGTTACAAGAAATTCAAACTGAAAAGCATGATATCAAAATACCTTATTTTGTCTGTGAACAAGGTGTTGTGCACTTTAAGCTGGGTATAAATAAATTATCTGCCTGAATATTTATACAGAAAATGGTTTTAGTATTTAAGATACTTTTAAAAGTATAAATAAGGCGATAAATTTAATTTCAAAAATCTTAAATAGATTGTAAAATAAAATATTATGCAAAGGTAATATTTTTAAATGAAGATATTGCGGGATATATTTATTAGAGCTTGGCTTATGATTTCCTGATGATATGCTAATTGAACTATCTAAAGATAAAAAATTTTGGCTCGAAAGAATAGAAAATACGGTTTAGCTGGAATAAACGGTTATTTATCTGAATATAAACCAGTCTTATTAAATTTTATTTTTCAAGATAATTTATTCTATGATTTTTTATTTTAAAGATGATTTTATTATGCTTAAACCAGACAGGATAACTGTATTAATTATTAATAATATCAACAAAATTCAGAGTAAGAATTAGAAACTGTAAACTATTAGTATCACCTTGGTTAATACAATACACTTTATCTGCTGATGCAAAATATACCATTTAGATTCAAGCGAAAGTTTTGACTATTATTCCGCAGAAATTTAAAAGAAAAAGATAAAAATTAAATGATTATTTTCTTTAAGCTTCAGCGTTATTAAACAATATTATTCAGCAAGTTTTCTCTTCGTTGTTATCATTTAGTAATCAGGAATTTAGCTGTCTCGTTATTTCTGAATAGATCCCATTTTAAACTAAATCAAATCAATTATAAGGTTAGCTAAGTCTTATATTCGAAGGTGCTACCGACAAATATATAATTCAGCACATAAGTACAATTTTCTTAGAAGGCAAAACAATAAAATACGGATATCAGTATATTTATTGTTTTGCCCGATAATCGGTAATAGTCTGGAACTAATAATTACAAGCGAGTAAATATCTGCTCTTCAGGCAGGCGTGATTTTGGCCGGGTAGCATTACTGTCATTAGCGGCACGATAGCCAAGACTGACTACCAGTACGCTTTTCAACCCCTGCTGTTGCAGACCAAGAATTTCATCCATTTTCTGATCATCAAAGCCTTCAATTGCTGTTGAATCGATACCAATAGCAGCTGCTGCAAATAATAACTGCCCCAATACAATATATAACTGTCTGCTTTCCCACTCAAGCTGGCTATGTGGTGTCGCGCTATTTTTATTAACATAAAAATGGCGACCTTTATCCATCATTTCCTTGATTTCACCTTCTTCGAAACGACCATCCTTTTCTTCCTGAGCCAGTACATTCTGTAAATGCTGCTCATCCAGGGGGGTTTTAGCACAGAATATTAAGGTATGTGATGAATCAGATACCCGCGGATGATTCATTTCTACAATTGCCGGCATGATTTTGGCACGAGCATCGTCATTATCCACTACAAAAAAATGCCAAGGCTGTGAATTTACTGATGAAGGGCTGTTTCTGATAACTTCAAATAGTTGCGCCAATTGCTCTGCCGGAATTTTTTTTGTTTTATCATAATGTTTGGTCGTATAACGCTGTTTGGATATATCAGTAATATTCATTGTCTGGATTCCAGTTGTTTCTCAATAATTATTAAATAATTCAATTGATTATTTTAATTCAAAAATAATAATCATATTGATTAAATAGGTAAGGATACTCATAAAATATATATAACCACTATATATAATATACTGGCTATATAAATCAATTAGCTTACATTAATATATATTTGAATATGGTACTTCTGAAAAATTTTACCAATAGTATTTTATGTAAAAAATTGTTCAGTAAAATAATAATGTTCATGGTATACATTACTTTTAAACCAGTATATTTAGTGTATCTAACTTCTCAATAACATACTGAAATCATCACTATTCATTGTTGTTTAATTTTTTGCTGACACTGATAACAATATATTTTACCGCCAAATATATTTTTATGATTCCGGCAATAATCAACTACGCCTGATGAAATATTTTTATGACACATGGAGCAAAAATAATAAGTTGCTGAACTCAAATTTTCATTTTGTGGATGAGCTATATGAGCTGATTTAGTTATCAATTGATCAGATGACTTATTCAAACCAAAATAACTTGGCCAGTCATATCGTGCTGGTTGATGCAACTGCACCAGCTGACGGGCAAATTTTTGTATACTGGCAATTGGTGCTGTACGGATAAAACTTAAGATACCCGCGGGTTTGCTTAACTGCTGTACTTTTGTTTGCAATTGCTCATTTTTTATTACGCTGTCCAATCCAGAAACTGGATTTCGGGGGCGCCGGATACAGGCATCATTAGAAACGAGTATCAGGCTATATAATGACGGACGCAATTTTCTGCCAAAACGGCTGGGCAGCTGAATTTTATCTGAAAGTAATAAATTATTCAGCAGACTGATATGACGTCGGTTTTGTTCAAGAGGAGAAGACATTCCCTGTTCATTACCTTCATATATACGTGAAAACTCACCCTGCTCATTAATAATCAGGCTGCCAGTTATTCTTTTACTTTCACATACAAATATTTGCATATGACGATTAATCAGTAAATGGTCAATTTGTGCCACTTTTCCCTGATACTTTAATCTTAAATCATTAATAATTACCCATTCGGAATGATTGCTAAAATGAAACTGCAGCTGATAAGCAGATTCTGCTTCACCTTTGATTCCCGAACGGATTAACCGCAGATGATGTTCAATATGCTGACGTGTCTGCTGCGTTAGATCAGACCGTTGCAATAGCTGATGGAGTATTTCTATGTCTTTTACTTTACTGTCAGCCTGCTTAAAAATCATTTTTAGAATTCAATTGCAATAATTAGTGATAGATGTCTGTCCGGGTCTGATATGGGGTTTTCTATGATTGTCCGGTAAATGATAAAACCACCGGAAACCAAAAGAGTCGTATTATATTTAATAATACGACTCACTAGCTATAATGATTATGCCAAATAAGCTATTATGTTTTTCTCATGATTTAGCTATCAAGTTTGATAAATTTCTGCATATCATTAGTCTGACAGGCTGTTAACTGCGAAAATAAAAAAACCGCTGTTATCAGCGGTTTTCAGAATCTGGTGCCCAGGGACGGACTCGAACCGTCACACCTTGCGGCGGGGGATTTTGAGTCCCCTGCGTCTACCAATTTCGCCACCTGGGCTAGCGAAGAAGACGCATTATAACGGATTTTCCATGGCTGTAAAGAATTTTTTTATGGTAAAAAATTTTTTTAACTGATTCTGAATAAAATATTGATTTTATTTTTGGATTTTTTTATATTTTACTTATTAATTTTAAAATTAAAAAATTTCTGAATTTTAAATATTTATTTAAAGTTCATTTTTGTATTATTATTAACTTTATGCTTAACATACAAAATTTTCTGGCTGTATTAACATCCGCGATTTTATTGGGTGCCTGCCAGCCTCAGTCGGCAGTTAACAATGCTCAGCCAGCAAGTGCTGATTCAGCCAAACCACTGCATCAGTATAATTTTGAAGGCAGTGATGTACGCGATGCCGGCTTGGGTGGTAAAGATTTTTCCTTGCTTGGTTCTGACGGTAAAACAGTACATCTGCGTGATTTTCAGGGTAAAATAGTAGTATTAGTGTTCGGTTATACCCATTGTCCGGATGTTTGCCCGACTAATCTGCTTGCTTACGCAGATGCAATAAATCAGCTAGGTGAGCAGGGAAAACAGGTACAGGTATTGTTTATTACGGTTGATCCGCTGCGTGATACACCACAGGTTATGGAAGCTTATGCTCCAGCATTTAATCCTGACTTTATTGGTTTAACTGTAAATAAACAACATCAGCAAGAGCTTAATAACGTTATTAATCAGTATAAAATTGCTGTACATAAAGTAGCAGGCAGTAGTTCCGGTGAATATTTAATGGATCACAGCACAGGAACATATTTAATTGATAAACAAGGCCGTACCGTAGTTTATGAACCACACAGCCAGACAGCGGCACAATTGGCTCATGACATAAAACAATTACTGGATTAAAATTATTTAATTATTATTTTTATAATTTCTGCAAACTTATTTTTCTGCAAAAATAATTTATCGCTTAATAAGTTTGCTTTTATGTATATTATTCAACACTGACAAAAAAATGACTGTACAATTAACCATAGCGTTATCTAAAGGTCGAATTTATGAAGAAACCTTGCCATTACTCGCTGCGGCAGGAATTAATGCTATTGAAGACCCGGAAGAGTCACGTAAACTGATTATTAATACTAACCATGACAATATCCGTTTAATCATTGTTCGGGCAACAGATGTGCCTACATATGTGCAATACGGAGCAGCTGATTTTGGAATCGCTGGAAAAGATGTTTTAATTGAACATGATGGTGACGGGTTATATCAACCTTTGGATTTGAATATTGCCCGTTGCAGAATGATGGTAGCCGTACGCAAAGGGTTTGACTACGCAGCAGCTTCACAACCCGGCTGCCGCTTACGCGTAGCCAGTAAATACCCTAATATTGCTGCTGAACATTTTGCCGGCAAAGGCGTACACATTGATTTAATTAAATTATATGGTTCAATGGAGCTGGCACCTCTGGTAGGGTTGGCTGATGCAATTGTTGATTTGGTTTCGACGGGTAATACGTTAAAGGCAAATAACCTGGAGGCTGTAGAGCATGTTGTAGATATTTCCAGCCGGCTGGTCGTAAATAAGGCGGCCTTAAAGCTGAAATATGCAGCTATACAACCAATTATTAATGTATTTACTAGTGCACGAAATCACGAAATTTAAATTTTTATTAACAGGAATTCTATAAATGACTACGGAAAATTCGGCCAAACTGGCAGTACTTATTGATGCTGATAATGCTTCAGCCAGTATTGTTGAATCTTTACTGGAAGAGATTGCCAAATACGGTATTGCCAGCGTTAAACGCATTTATGGCGACTGGAGCAGCGGCCTGTCCAAATGGAAAGATGCACTGTTACCACACGCTATTACCCCTGTACAGCAATTTGCCTATACTAAGGGAAAAAATGCCACTGATATGGCTATGGTAATTGATGCCATGGATTTATTATACAGTAATACTTTTGACGGCTTCTGTATTGTATCCAGTGACAGTGATTTTACCCGTCTGGCTTCCCGTATTCGTGAAAATGGTCTGACTGTTTATGGTTTCGGGCAGAAAAAAACGCCCGAATCTTTCCGTAAAGCATGTGATAAATTTATTTATACTGAGAATTTACTTAGCCATACCACAGTAGATATGGGTGAAGATAAAGTCCAGACACCGATTTTCCGCAATAAACGCAAAACTCCGGCTGAGCTGAAACAGGATACTGCACTGATGAATCTGTTCCGCAATGCAGTGAAGGAGCATGCAGATGATGATGGCTGGACATCACTGGGCGTTATCGGTCAGTATATCAACAAGGTTAATTCCGATTTCGATGCACGTAATTATGGTTATACCAAACTCTCTTATCTGATTAGTGCCATCGATATTTTTGAAACTCAGATGCACGGCAATCATTTATGGCTGCGTCTGAAAAAACGCAATAGTAGCCTTGCACCTAAAACAGAAAGCAAACCTTACACATCGGTTAGTGAGCCGACAGCTTTCCAGCAGAATAATGATGCGCCACTGGTTATTACCATTCCGGCAGTCAGCACAGCCATGCCGGCAGAAAAAGTAAGTGTAACCATTGAACCGGAAGAAAAAAGCAAAGCTAAAGAACCGGTGCTGGTACAGATTGAAACCAGAGCTCCGGAATTCACCAGTTATGAAAAGGGCCGGGATGATCAGACTAAACGCGGCCGTGGCCGTCCTCGCAAGACCGTATTCGAAACGACGGTAACTCCTGCGGAAAGTAGCCGTGGTCGTGGTCGTCCGGCAAAATCCGGTTTCAATAACCGCTCATCCAAATCTGGTCGTTCTTCCGGTGAAACATCCAGCCAGCACCACTGGAACCGTCTGGTGCCGATGGTACAAAAGGCCATTGAAAGAACCTGTGATATCGAAGGCTGGGCGACAGTAAGCTCAGTTGCTCGCGAGCTGGTAACCAGCGATGGCGGCTTTAATGCTAAAGACTATGGTTTTGACAATGCCAATAATGCTATTTCAGCAATTAGCAGTGAGTGGGTAGACAGCCGTAAGGCCGGCCGTGGCTTACGGGTACGGGTAGTAAAACCTTATGATATTGAAGTAGATGGTAATACTATTCCGGCTCATGAACTGGCCGCTAAATCAAAAACACCGGTTATCGATGAAGATGATGATAATTTCGGCAATAATTTTTAATTAATGATATCAGGATCGGGCAGCTCAGGCTGCCCGTTATACATAGGCATGAAATATATTTCTACGCTGGATGCTGATTTTAAAGCCCAGCTAACTGCATTACAGGCATTCGAAACTGCACAGGATCCGCAAGTGGATGCAGCTGTGGCCGCTATTTGTACAGATGTGCAACAACGCGGTGATGCAGCTGTAATTGAATATACTAATCGTTTTGATCACACACAGGCTCAGTCTATGGCTGATCTGACATTAAGTCAGACAGATCTGGCCGCAGCATTTGCCCGTCTGCCGGCAGATGTGCAGACAGCTTTACAAACTGCTGCTAAACGGATTGAAAGCTATCACCAACACCAGAAACAGCAATCATGGCAATATGAAGATGAAAATGGTACTTTACTGGGGCAGCAAATTACTGCTCTGGACAGAGTAGGCATTTATGTACCTGGCGGTAAAGCGGCTTATCCAAGCTCAGTGATGATGAATGCTATGCCGGCACATGTAGCCGGTGTCGCTGAAATTGTGATGGTTGTGCCGATGCCATATGGAGAGAGAAATGATATTGTTCTGGCGGCAGCTTATGTAGCCGGAGTAACTCAAGTCTTTACTATAGGTGGCGCTCAGGCCATAGCAGCTTTAGCTTATGGAACACAAAGTATTGCTCAGGTTGATAAAATTACCGGACCCGGCAATGCTTATGTTGCTGCAGCCAAAAGGCGGGTATTTGGTGTTGTTGGTATTGATATGGTTGCCGGTCCTAGTGAGATTCTAGTGATTGCTGATGGTACTACTCCGGCCAAATGGGTGGCTATGGATCTATTCAGTCAGGCAGAGCATGATGAAATTGCACAGGCTATACTGATTACAACCAATGCAGATTATGCTCAGGAAGTAGAAGCTCAGATGGAGGAGTTACTGGCACAGATGCCACGCAAGGATATCATTGAAGCTTCACTGACTAATCGCGGAGCCATTATTCAGGCTCAGAATCTGGATGAAGCATGTCATATTGCCAATTATCTGGCACCTGAGCATCTGGAGCTTTCTGTAGCTGACCCGCAAAAATGGGCACCGAAAATCCGGCATGCCGGTGCTATTTTTATGGGGCAATATACCAGTGAGAGTCTGGGAGATTATTGTGCCGGCCCTAATCACGTATTACCAACCAGCCGTACTGCTCGGTTTGCTTCCCCGCTGGGTGTATACGATTTTCAAAAGCGCAGCAGTCTGATTCAGGTTTCTGCTGAGGGTGCCCGACAGTTAGGACAAATTGCCAGCATTCTGGCACATGGTGAAGGCCTGACTGCACACGCAAGGTCTGCTGAACTGCGTATGGAATAAAGATTTTATTCACACGTGCCAATGCTTCAATAGCATTGGCATTTTTATTTATGTTATGTGACTAACTATTTCATGCAGATTTTAATCCATTTCTGGAATCTGTGTTTAATCTGAATCCAGACAATTGAAAATACAAACTCTAATAATACGATAATAATTTAAATCAAATATCATAAAAATAAACAATTTTCTAATAAAAAACCTAAGAGTATTTTATATATTTACATGCAGAATGTTTTCAGACCACAAAACCACAATACTAAACGTCAATTTAAACAATTATTTGTAAGCGTTATTTTTCTCTATTGACTCACTCAATGGGGCCGGGTTTATACTGAGTTGTGAATACACTACTATTCTAATTTTATAGTAAGGAGTTAATAATGCAGATTAAAAGACTGGATCATCTGGTATTAACTGTTAAAGATATTCAAGCCTCCTGCGCTTTTTATGCTGATATACTTGGTATGCAGGTAAGTACATTTGCAGATAATCGTACTGCTTTGCATTTTGGTCAGATGAAGATTAATTTACATCAGCAAGGACATGAGTTTGAACCTAAAGCAAAACACCCTACTCCCGGTTCTGCTGATTTGTGCTTTATTGTAGAACAGACTCTGGATGAAGTAATAGCTGTTTTACATCAGCATAATATTCCATTAGAACTAGAGCCAACTTCTCGTACTGGAGCTTGTGGAAAAATAACTTCGATTTATATTCGTGATCCGGATAATAATCTTATTGAATTATCGAATTATCCAAATCAATAAATTTACCCGGATAATTTAATGCGAATAAAAAATATACAAACCAAATAATGAAATACTTATTGAGTGTCAGGATAAAATAAATGGCAATAAGATATAAAATAAATTAGTTATTTTAATTTATTTTGCCAGTAGATTGTTCATTTTGAATAGAGTTTATTAAATTGCAATTAATTGCTAAATGAAATGCAATAGTAATAAACTAATGTCTATAGTATGAAGGTTTGATTAAATTTAAATTCCTCTTCTTTGAATATCATTAATCAAATGTTTGCTAAGGAATTATTTTTACAACAACAGAGTTGTCCGAATAATATTTATCAGTACATTTTAAGACATAACTAATAATGTGACTGACAGCTTGAGCTTAACTTGTTTAAGTTACATTTTTAATAATAGTAATAGCTAACAAATTATTTTTATTATTTTAAATCAAATATATTTTTGAATTTTATTATAGTATTGACTAATTATAATTCTATTCGTTAAAAGTTATTTGCATTAATCTAACTGATCGGGCTAAGCTGTCTGTGATTATATTTTTTGAGCTATGCCATAATATATCTTGCATTTTTACAATAATATTTAAAAGTCAGTTTATTGAATTACTTTAAGATAAGGGGAAAGAATTTCACTGCTTTCCCCTGTTAATCATTATATTCAGATTCGTTCTGCCAGCTCCTGAGCCTTGCCTACATATAATGCAGGAGTAAGCGCCAGTAACTGTGCTTTTGCCGTGTCTGGAATAGCCAGCTGATTTATAAATGTCTGCAAACTTTCAGGGGTAATTCCATGCTTACCACGGGTAAGTTCTTTAAGCTGCTCATACGGGTTGGCTATCCCATAGCGGCGCATTACTGTCTGAATCGGCTCAGCCAGCAGCTCCCATGTTGCATCCAGATCTGCGGCAAATGCAGCAGAATTGATTTCCAGCTTATTCAGACCACGCAAATGCGCTGTCAGTCCCAATATAGTGTAACCGAAGCCCGTCCCCATATTACGCAATACAGTACTATCAGTTAAATCGCGCTGCCAGCGGGATACCGGCAGTTTTTCAGCAAGGAATCCCAGCACAGCATTGGCCATACCCAGATTACCTTCTGAATTTTCAAAATCAATCGGATTGACTTTGTGTGGCATGGTAGAAGAACCAACTTCTCCGGCTTTAACTTTCTGCCGGAAATAGCCAATAGAGATATAACCCCAGATATCACGGTTAAAATCGATCAGAATGGTGTTTATACGGCTAATCGTCTGGAAAAATTCCGCCATATAATCATGTGGTTCAATCTGAATAGTATAGGGGTTAAAGGTCAGCCCCAGATTATATTCGACAAAACGGCGGCAATGTCCTTCCCAGTCTATATCGGGATAGGCAACCAG
Organism: Snodgrassella sp. M0351; assembly: GCF_016100575.1. NCBI lineage: Bacteria > Pseudomonadati > Pseudomonadota > Betaproteobacteria > Neisseriales > Neisseriaceae > Snodgrassella > Snodgrassella sp. M0351. The sequence continues at coordinate 26,812 of NZ_JACFSG010000005.1, forward strand.
ATGCGCGTTGTAATTACCTACAGCACCATTGATTTTACCCAGAATCTGCTGTTGCCGAACTGATTCCATTTGTCTTTGCAGACGAGCCACGACATTGGCGATTTCTTTACCCAGTGTACTGGGAGTAGCCGGCTGCCCATGGGTACGGCACATCATAGGCAAAGCAGCATGAGTATGCGCCAGATTGCGCAATACAGTTATTAGTTCATTAAGCTTAGGCAGCAGTACTTCATCACGTGCCTGTTTCAGCATCAGAGCATGTGAAAGATTATTGATATCCTCACTGGTACAGGAAAAATGAATGAATTCACTGACTGCCATAACTTCAGGCACATTGGCAAAACGCTGTTTCAGCCAGTATTCAATAGCTTTCACATCATGATTGGTTGTGGCTTCTATAGCTTTAACTGCTTCGGCATCTGCTATTGAAAATTCAGCAATAACACGATCAATTTCTGCAATGGTGGCCGGACTGAATGGCGGAACTTCACTGATTCCTGCTTCGGCTGCCAATGCTTTCAGCCAGCCAAGCTCAACCTGTACGCGAGCATGCATCAGACCATATTCAGAAAAAATCGGGCGCAAATCAGCCACAGACGATGCATAGCGCCCATCCAGCGGAGACAGCGCATATAACGGATTTATCATGTTTCTTCTACTTCCAGAGTTATCAAAAGACAATTTTCAGTTAATCCGATGCGACAGCATTAACCGGTTAAATCAGTAAAAAGCTGTAATGCCTGCTTTCCCGGTTTCGGATGATTCAGTATCTGACGCAAATCGAGTAAGCGATGCACAATAGTCTGAGTAACGGTATTGGCCTGCTGCATCGCATGCTCATCACAATCAGGACGAGCTTGCCCTGACAGCATCGAATCAAACAGTTTACGTACATACATACTGTCATGACCATAAAAATTGACACCGATGTCGGTCATGCCGGCTTTATCAAAAAGAGTAGCAACCATGCAGCTTTCTATTGTAGCCAGACCAAGAGCACCATCTTCCCCGCCCAGCTGCCGAAACAGTGAGTCAGCCGGAAAACCACCACAGGCGAGAAAATAGGCACGGTTAAAAACGGTATTGGTGGCAGTAATCATTTCAAACGTACGCCAGATCAGATCAAACTGTTCATGCTCGCGGTATTCCTCCGGAATATTGTATCCGGTTACCGGCAGGCGCAATAAACCACTCTGCGGGCGAAAGTGAAATACGGCACATGCTGCCTGTAAGGCATGAGGCTGATAGGCATCATCGGCATCCAGAAAAGCAATATGGCTGCAGGCAGACAATAATGCCCCCCAGTTACGCGCCAGCGCAGGTCCGCGATTAGATACCAGATATTCTGCACGAATTTTTTGCGGATAACGCTGCTGCCACTGCTGAATCAGGATGGCGGTATTATCGGTAGAGGCATCATCAATCAGCCACAGACAACCCAGCTCCGGCTGTGCCAGTACACTCTCTACAGCCCGCGCCAGTGTGTTTTCTGCGTTGTAGCAGGGAATAATGACATCAATACAATTCATGCTACATACCTTAAAAAATAAGGCTGCCTAAATGCATCAGACAGCCTCGTGACTGTTTCTTAAACGCCCTGTTTCAGACTGGCTTCAATAAAGCCATCAAGGTCACCATCCATAACTGCTTTGATATTGCCGACTTCATAGCCGGTACGTAAATCCTTAATGCGCGAAGAGTCGAATACATAAGAACGAATCTGATGTCCCCAGCCCACATCATCTTTACTGGCTTCCAGATTCTGCTTTTCTTCATTACGCCGGCGCATTTCCAGCTCGAACAATTTTGCCTTAAGCATATTCATTGCTTCTTCGCGGTTGCGGTGCTGAGAACGGTCATTCTGGCACTGCACCACAATACCAGTCGGTTCATGGGTAATACGTACAGCTGAATCAGTTTTATTAATGTGCTGACCACCAGCGCCAGAAGCACGATAGGTATCAATGCGCAAATCAGCCGGATTGATTTCAATTTCAAAGCTGTCATCGACTTCAGGATAGACAAATACCGATGCAAATGAAGTATGGCGTTTGTTATTTGAATCAAAAGGTGAATACCGTACCAGACGGTGAATACCGGTTTCAGTACGCAGCAATCCGTAGGCGTACTCTCCGTCCAGTTTAATGGTAGCACGATTCACACCGGCAATTTCGCCTTCATCTTCTTCAAGTATTTCTACTTTGAAGCCTTTGCGTTCGCCATAACGCACGTACATGCGCAACAGCATCCCAGCCCAGTCTTCCGCCTCTGTACCGCCGGCACCGGCAACAATATCTATGAAGCAGTTATTGACATCGGCAGGCTGATTAAACATACGTTTGAATTCTAGCTGTGCCAGTTCATCCTGTAAGGCGGTAATATCTGCCTGAACGGCTTCAAAGCCGTCTGTATCATTTTCCTCCACAGCCATCTGCAGCAGCATCCGGTTATCTTCGATACCGCTGTGCAGATGATCCAGTGTGAGTACGATGCCCTCCAGCACTTTGCGTTCTTTACCGACTTCCTGAGCTTTTTTCGGATCGTTCCACAACTCAGGATCTTCTGACAGACCAATTACTTCTTCGAGGCGGTCTTTTTTGCCAGCGTAGTCAAAGATACCTCCGTAAATCGTGACTACGGGATGCCATATCATCCAGAATATTATTTAATTGATTAATCTGCTCCGCTTCCATGATGTTCTCTTAGCCATGTATTTGAAAATAGGCGCGTATTATAACAGAAGCCGGTGTGTCAATCAGGCCGCTTTTAAGCGGCCTGATGATAAAGAATAAATTGTAATCAGATGTTGATTGATAATTCTTTTTACCCGTTTACGGTACGTGGTGCCAAAGCAGTTAGTTTGTATAATAAATAGCGCAGTACGATGCCATAAGTAGGCAGGAAAAACAGAGCGGCAACGCTGATTTTGAACGCATAATCGGTCAGGGAAATCTGTAACCAGTTCTCGGCCATAAATGCATCCGGCGAATGGTAAAACGCAACAGCAAAAAACAGCAATGTATCTACAGCACTGCCTAAAACAGCAGAAGCACTGGGAGCAGGCCACCAGCGCCGGCACTGCCGCAGCCGGTTAAATACCAGAATATCCATCAGTTGACCGACCACATAGGCTGTAAAACTGGCCAGGGCAATGCGGGCAACAAATAAATCAAAATGGCTTAATGCCGCCCAGCCCATCCAGTGCCCGTCCTGAAACAGGACAGAAATGGCATAAGAAAACAGTAATGATGGCAGCATTACCCAGAAAATGATTCGGCGCGCCAGACCTGAACCAAAAATTCTTACCGTTAAATCAGTGGTAAGAAAAATAAACGGAAAGGTAAAAGCACCCCAGGTATTGTGTAATCCAAATAAAGTAAAGGGAAACTGTACCAGATAATTACTGGCTACGATTACCAGCATGTGCCAGAACGTCAGCCAGCGCAATGCCTTATAGCGTTGCGCATCAGAAAATTCATACATATTTATTCCTATCAGTTGTATCGGTAACTGCGCCAGGCAGTAAAACTGCCCGGATGATGTAAACCGGCAGCCTGAGATACTTGTGTCATTTTAAGAAGACTTATTTCACCTGAAACTGAAGTAATCGCTGTGCAGCCATATCGCTATAACGTGTATCAAGCTCACCATAATTGGCATACGGATGGATGGCGATACCGCCACGCGGTGTAAATTCACCATATACCTCAATGTATTTGGGCTGCATCAGGGCAATCAGGTCTTTCATGATGATATTGACACAATCTTCATGAAAATCACCATGATTGCGGAAACTGAACAGATACAGTTTTAATGATTTGCTTTCTACCATACGCAAACGCGGTAAATAATTGATATAAATGGTAGCAAAGTCCGGCTGGCCGGTTTTCGGGCACAGACTGGTGAATTCAGGACAGATAAATTTAACGAAATAATCGTTATCAGGGTGTTGATTGTCGAAGGCTTCCAGCAGCTCCGGGGCATAATCACTACGATATTCCGTATGCTGATTACCCAGCAGGCTCACCGTGCCCAGATTATTTTGCGCACGCATATATTTGATTTCCTAGTTTTTTTATGTGGGAGGTTTACGAACCACAGGGTGGGCGATTGTACCTGAAATTTGTCTGAAATCAAAACTATATCAGTAAAATCCGCTCTATTACGTAAAGACAATATAATGGTTATTATTGGTATATTATTCCGATAATTTATAAAAAATCATCATAAAAAATAATTAAATGTTATTTAAATCCGAATTTAAGCAATAATATATCTTTACCAAAGTTTTGTCCTTGCTTTTTAAGCATATTCATTATAGCCTGATGGATAAATCACGAAAAATTTAAAATAATAGAGTCAGACAGGAATTACTATGAATCAGGTAGCATCCCGCCCAATTGATGATGTCAGAATTAAAGAAATTAAGGAACTGTTGCCACCCATTGCTCATTTATACGAATTGCCCATTACAGAACAGGCCTCTGAGGTAGTACACGATACACGCCATGCTATTGCTGATCTGGTACATGGCAGAGATAAACGTCTACTGGTGATTATCGGTCCGTGTTCTATCCATGATCCGGCAGCTGCAATTGAATATGCTCAGCGTCTGAATGTATTACGTGAAAAATATGCGCAAGAATTACTGATTGTTATGCGGGTTTACTTTGAAAAACCGCGTACTACGGTAGGCTGGAAAGGATTTATTAACGATCCGCATATTGATGGTTCCTATGATATTAACTATGGTTTGCGTCTGGCACGTAAACTGCTGCTGGAATTAAACAATATGGGGATGCCGGCAGCTACTGAATTTCTGGACATGATTACTCCGCAATATTTTGCCGACCTGATTTCATGGGGAGCAATCGGTGCCCGTACAACCGAAAGTCAGGTACACCGCGAGCTGGCCTCAGGTTTAAGCTGTCCTGTAGGTTTCAAAAATGGTACTGACGGCAATCTGAAAATTGCTATTGATGCCATTGGTGCTTCCAGCCATCCGCATCATTTTCTTTCAGTGACCAAGGCCGGCCATTCAGCCATTGTACGCACCAGCGGCAATCCTGACTGCCACATCATTCTGCGTGGCGGTAAAGAGCCTAATTACAGCCATGAATATGTACAGGCAGCGGTAAATGAACTGAACAAAAATCAGGTTACTCCTAATCTGATGATCGATTGTAGCCATGCCAACAGCCGCAAAGATTACCGCCGACAAATGGAGGTAGCACAGGATATTGCCGCACAGATTCAGGCAGGTGAACAGCACATTATGGGTGTAATGGTAGAAAGTAATCTGATGGCCGGACGACAGGATAACCCGGAAAATTACGGTCAGAGTATTACCGATGCCTGTATTGGCTGGGAAGAAACAGAAACTATGCTTGCCTTACTGGCACAGGCAGCGCAGGCACGTCAGCAAAAGTAAACAGTATCGACACTAATGAGTGGTTCCTTAAAATTATCCCCGCTATTTGCGGGGATAATTTTTTACCGTACTGATTTAAAGCTAAGCAAATGCTGACGCGTAGCCAGCCATGCGCCCAGCATACCCAATCCGCAGACTACCAGCATAATAGCCAGTATTTCCCATAGATTGAAAAAACGCCAGACAACATGCACGCCATACGGCTGCAAAATCGCACTAAGTAAAGGCTGGGTCTGATAGTTAAGCCAGTAACACAAACCAATGCTGATTGCCGCAGCCAGCAGGCTCTGCCAGATAGCCAGATACAGAAACGGCCGGCGGATAAATGATGCCGGAGCGCCCAGCAGTTTGGTAATTTCGATTTCTTCCCGATGGCTGAGAATTTGTAACCGGATAGTATTGTAAGCAACCAGAGCAAAAGCCAGACCCAGTGTAATGGCCAGAAACCACAACAACTGATGGATAAACTGATTAATCTGATACAGCGTCTGCATCCACTCAGCATCCATTTTTACGCTTTCAACCATAGGTAATTGCTCAAGCTGAGTCTGTAAGGCAGTCAGTTCTTCCGGCGAACCTGCCTGCGGTGTAACCGTGAATGCATCCGGCAGAGGGTTACTGTCAAGCATTGAAACCAAATCCTGATTACCCATGCTGCGCTGCAACTCTTCCAGCCCTTGCTGTTTACTCACAAATACTACTTTTTCAAGTTGTTTATTGGTCTTTAAGGCTTTTTCAACGGTATGATTATCATTGGCTGTGGCATTAATCTGCATATAAAGTGTCATGGTGGGCACTTCATTCATCTGCCCCAGTACCTGCTGACCGCTCTGTACACCCAGATACAGAGCCAGCGGTAAAGTCATGGCAATGGCCAGCATAAGTAAAATCAGCAGGGTTGCTACCGGCTGACGCAGTAATTGACGTAATGCCTTGCATGCTGCTTCTTTATGCAGAGAAATAAACTGGATCATGCGTATAACCTGCCTTCCTGTAAGCGGATAATACGGTGTCCGTAGTCTGCCATTAATGTTTCATCATGTGCTGCCACCATAATCGTAGTACCGGCCTCATGAAATGTTTTAAACAATTCCATAATATCCAGTGCATAGGCTCTGTCCAGATTGGCAGACGGTTCATCTGCAATCAGCAGGCTGGGCTGATGTACCACAGCACGCGCAATACACAACCGCTGCTGCTCGCCTCCGGACAAAGTAATCGGATCAGCCAGTTCACGTCCGCTCAGACCAACTTTTTCAATCGCTATCCGCGCCCGCCGCTCAGCCTGTTTACGCTCATAACCGGTGATACGCAGAGGTAACATCACATTTTGCAACACATTGCGGTCAAATAATAATTTATGATCCTGAAAAACGATACCGATATGCTGACGCAAATAACCGAGCTGGTTATCATTTAATCGCCCCAAATCCTGATTATTCAGCCATACCTTGCCCTTAGTAGGTTTAACGATACCGCTGATCAGTTTAAGAATCGTTGACTTACCCGCACCGGAATGGCCTGCAATAAAAATCATTTCACCTTTGCTGATAGAAAAACTCAGGTTTTTCAGGGCAGTAAAACCGCCGGGATACGTTTTTGAAACCTGCTCAAAACGAATCATCTCTACATGTCCGTTTGTTATATGAATATTGATCAATTATACCGCAGCATACTGCCAAAGAAAGCCTGCACCTGTTCAGTATCTCCAGTTCGCGGTATGCTACCCTTTTCTAACTATATCTGTATGCAACCAAGGAAACTGCAATGCAACCGATTACCATGTATACCACCGGGGTATGCCCTTATTGCCAGATGGCCAAAGCATTACTCAAACAAAAAGGTGTAACCGACATCAATGAGATCCGGATTGATACGGATGCGCAAATCCGAGAGCAGATGATGCAGCGTACCGGCCGCAGGACTGTTCCGCAGATTTATATCGGTGAAGTACATGTCGGCGGCTTTGATGATTTGAATGCTTTGAATCAAGCAGGTAAACTAGACGCTCTGCTCGCAGGTTAAGCACGTACTATCTTTTTTCACTTTTCATCCGGTACAACCAGATGAAATCCGCAATATTAATTTTATTCCCTTGTTGAAAGAAAAGCATGAGCAAAAAAGAAAAAACACCAGAACAAACCTCACAACAACCGGTATTCAGTATTGAAAAAATTTATCTGAAAGATTTATCACTGGAAGTACCGCATGCGCCACAGATTTTTTTGGAAAGCGGAGAACCTCAAATTGAAATGCGTGTTACTTCTGCTTCTGAAAAACTGGAAGATGAATTTTATAATGTAACAGTAACTGTTACTGTTACTGCAAAAATGACTGAAGAACGTGTATTGTTTCTGAATGAAGTGGCACAAAGCGGTATCTTCCGCATTGCCAACATCCCGGATGAGGATGTAGAACTGCTGCTGGCTGTAGCTGCTCCGAATATTCTATTCCCTTATGCACGTGAAACTGTATCTAATACCATTACACGTTCCGGCTTCCCACCGGTAATGCTGGCTCCGATCAATTTCGAAGCTATGTATCAGGCTGAACAGGCTAACGCCGGCAATGCCTGATATAGAATTATAGACAAAAAGCTGCTTTATCCCGATGCAATATATACTTGCGGATAAAGCAGCTTTTTTATATCTGTTACGATGCAGCTACAGCATCACCGGTAACGACTTTGAAATACTCCGGCAGCCAGTATACCTACTACACATAAAGGCAGAATATAATACATTGCGCCAATCGGACTAAAACGGCTTAACCACTGCACCAGAGGCAAGGTTAAACCGCCGACAATAGCGTAAGCCACATTGTAGGAAAAAGAAATCCCTGTAAACCGTATAGCCGGCGGAAACATTCGTATCATGGCAGCTGAAACAATACCGGCCACACCAGCAGCCAGTCCCAGCAACAGGTACAGAATAAAAATCAGGCTATCACTGTATTTGCCCAGTGCCGGATAAAATAACGCTGTCATTACACCTGTAAACACAATTCCGCCAATCAGTACCCGTCCAGTACCCAGCCGATCAGCCAGCAAACCATAAATCACACAGCCCAGCATTTGCATCACAATAGCCATACTCTGCATTTCAAATGCCTGCGTACTGGAAAATCCGAAACTGCCGGTTAATAACTGCGGCATAGCCAGCAAAATCACCACAATACAGCCAGTCAGAAACCAGGTAAGCAGCATGCCGATAGATACAGCAGTTTTATGTTTAGAAACCAGAACTTTAACTGGCATTTCCGTTACCAGCTCCTTGCGTTGCTGCATTGCTTTGAAAACCGGCGTTTCATGCAGATAGCTGCGTAAATACAGAGTCAGCAGCCCAAACAGCCCACCAATAATAAAAGGTATGCGCCATGCTCCGTTTAGAATAGCTTCACTACTGAAAAGTTTTGCCATACCCAGCGCAATCAGAGAGCCCAGTAATATTCCCAGCGACAACCCGCCTGTGAGAAAACCATTTGCCATACCAATACGTTTTTCAGGTACATGTTCAGACACAAAAGTCCAGGCTGCCGGAATTTCTCCGCCAATAGCCACACCCTGAATCATGCGTAATACTAATAGCAGTATAGGAGCTGCATAGCCGATAGTAGCAAAAGTAGGCATCAGCCCCAGACATAACGTAGGTAAAGCCATCATCATAATAGACAATGCAAACAAACGTTTGCGCCCGAATAAATCACCAAAATGCGCCATCACAATACCGCCCAGCGGACGAAACAGATAACCGGCAGCAAAAATGCCGTAAGTATTCAGCAGCGCCCAGAATGGATTTAAACCTGCCGGAAAAAACAGTTCAGACAGCACTTTGGCATAAAAAACATAGATGACAAAATCATAAAATTCCAGCGCCCCACCAAAGGATGACAGCATCAGCGTACGCACATCTTCCCGTGTTAACAGCTTTTGTTCAGCTGCAACATCTGCATTCCGGCTCTTCATGTAACTTTCTCAATTAAACAGATAAAAAAATTAAAAGCGGTTTATAACAGCCTAAGCCAACTTTTTCAAATTCACAGCCCTCACTACTTACATTTCATCTGATTATCAGGCTGCTATCTTGCTTTTGGTTATAAAGAAACAAAAAAACAGTATTTCCGTACCCGCACCAGCATTGCTACATTAAAACATCGTCTAAAACCTATTTTCCGGCATGAATATATTCTGGCGCTACGGTCTGCTGGCAGCAATAATTGCAGGTCTGACATCTTGCGATAACAACTCCAGCAGCAGAGCAACACTGCTGAACGCTTCCTACGATGCTACACGTGAATTGTATCAGCACTACAATACTGATTTTGAAAACTACTGGTATCAGCAAACCGGTCAGAAAGTGCATATCCGCCAGTCCAACGGAGGTTCCAGTAAACAGGCTATTGCTGTACAGAATGGTCTTAAAGCCGATGTGGTGACACTGGCACTGGCCGGAGACATCAATGCTCTGAACCGTGGCAAAAAAACATTACTGCAACCGGACTGGCAGCAGCGTTTACCCCATAACAGCACCCCCTATACCTCTACCATTGTTTTTCTGGTGCGTAAGGGCAATCCCAAACACATCCGCGACTGGGGGGATCTGATCCATAACAATGTTCAGATTATCACACCTAATCCTAAAACATCCGGTGGTGCACGCTGGAATTTTCTCGCTGCATGGGCTTGGGCGAAGCATCAGCCAAACGGTAGTGATGCCAGTGCTCAGGCATATCTGCAAGCTTTACTCCGGCATGTACCCATGATGGACACCGGAGCACGTGCCGCTACTATCACCTTTACCCACCGCCAGCTCGGCGATGTATTACTGGCATGGGAAAATGAAGCCAGACTGGCACTCAAGCAGTCTCCTGACGAATTTGAAATCGTCACACCGTCACTTTCAATTTTATGTGAACCGCCGGTAGCCGTTGTTGACAGTAATGTTCTTACCCCGGATAAACGCCGGCTGGCCACTGCCTATCTGCAATATTTGTATAGCGACAGTGCCCAGCGTCTGATAGCACAAAGTTATTTCAGACCGGTGAATCCGAAAATCATGGCAGAATACCGGCACCAGTTTCCCAGCCTGCAACTGGTGACCATTGATAAAGAATTTGGTGGCTGGAAAGAAGCTCAACAACGCTTTTTCAGCGATGGCGGTATATTTGATCAGATTTATGCCAATCAGCAGCCGTAATCTGACACCATCCATACATAAAAATAGTCCGGACCTGTTATCAGATATCCGGACTGTTTAATTAAATCACAGAAATTTCTCTTTTCTGATTAGTCGTTTACACTGAAACTTTATCTGCATCCCAGAAATCTACTGCGGCATCCACTACCGGTTTAACAATACCGGTACGAATAGCAAAATCACCGAAATCCTCAGCATTATTACGCTCCTGTGCCCAGCGCGCAATCCAATCCTGCAAGATAGCCAGCACTTCATCAACTGTAATATTCTCGCGGAACAAACGCGGAATACGCGTACCAGCCCGGTTACCGCCAACGTACAGATTATAACGGCCGACTGCTTTGCCTATCAGCCCGATTTCGGCCAGTAACGCACGGCCGCAGTTATTCGGACAACCGGTTACCCGCAGAATAATATGCTCCTTAGACAAACCATATTGCACCATAAGTGCATCGACCTGATCAATGAAACCGGATAAAAACCGTTCAGATTCAGCCATCGCCAGCGGACAAGTTGGAAAAGCCACACAGGCCATACTGTTTTTACGCTGTTCCGTGATTTCATCGTCAATGAGTTTATATTTACGGGCAATCCGTTCAATTTCATCCTTATCTTCAGCATGCACACCGGCAATAATCACATTCTGATTCGCTGTCAGGCGGAAATCACCTTTATGAATTCTGGCTAATTCACGCATACCGGTTTTCAGCGGCCGGTCAGGATAGTCAAGTAAACGGCCGTTTTCAATAAATAAGGTCAGATGCCAGCGTTCGTCTTCCCCTTGTACCCAGCCAATGCGATCACCGCGCTCAGTGAGTTCATAAGGGCGGCTGGCAGCAAATTTAAAACCCTGCCGGCGCTCAACCTCCTCCTTAAATACTTCTGCGCCCACACGCTGCAAAGTGTAACGTGTACGTGCATTTTTGCGATCACTGCGATTACCCCAGTCGCGCTGGGTAGTAACCACAGCCTCAGCACAGCGTACTGCCTGTTCCACCGGAATAAAACCAAAATCCTTAGCGGTATTCGGGAATGTACGCTGATTACCATGATCAATAGACAGCCCGCCGCCTACCAGTACATTAAAACCAACAAGATGACCGCCCTCACCAATGGCGACAAAATTCAAATCATTGGCATGTAAATCCACATCATTCAGTGGCGGAATAACCAGGGCTGTTTTAAATTTACGTGGCAAATAAGTCTTACCGTTGATCGGTTCGACCGCATCATTACTCACACCATCTGACAATGGTGCAGCCGGTTCTGAACTAAGCACCTTTTCACCATCCAGCCAGATATCAGCATAAGCATGTGTTCGCGGCAGTAAATGCTCAGAAATCTTACACGCCCACTCATAGGCTTCACGATGCAAACTGCTTTCAATCGGGTTACTGGTGCACAGCACATTACGATTAATATCACCGGCGGTAGCGATTGAATCCAGACCGAGCTGATGCAGCCACTGATGCATCGGTTTAATATCAGGTTTCAGCACGCCATGAAACTGAAATGTCTGGCGTGTAGTCAGACGAATACTGCCATAAAGTGTATGTGCAGTAGCAAATTCATCAATTCCCAGCCATTGTTTCGGGGTAATAATTCCGCCGGGCAGACGGCAGCGCATCATTACATTTTTCAACGGTTCCAGTCTGGCTGCCTGTCGCTGGGCACGGACATCGCGGTCATCCTGCTCGTACATACCATGAAAACGAATCAGCTGAAAATTATCACCATTAAACCCGCCGGTAATCCCGTCATGTAAATCGGCAGCAATCTGCCCGTATAAATAATTACTTTCACCTTTCAGCCGTTCATTATCGGCCAATGGTGCATCTGGCATTCTGGCTCGCGGGTCATTATTCATTTACAGTATTCCTTAATATGGCATCTTGTTATAATTCATTCAAACCATTGTATAATTAATCGGCTTTCAGCCAAAAGAATACCGAGTTGTAATTAAAGAGATTTTAGTTATAACACCTCTGACAGCCGGCGCTCTCCGGCTGTATCTGACTATGCAGGAAATACCTATGCAACGAGGCATTTATCAGCACTATAAAGGCAGGCTTTATCAGGTTACCGGTACAGCACGCCACAGTGAAACCGAAGAAGAACTGGTTATTTACCAGTGCCTATACGGCGATTATTCAACCTGGGTACGTCCCAAAAGTATGTTTAAAGAAACCATAAGTGTTAACGGACAACTACTGCCAAGATTTGCTTTAATACAGCCTCTTTAACCACTAAAACAAAAAAGCACTAACTATCCGTTAAAATTGATAGTTAGTACTTTCATTTAGTAATAATAACTGTGTGAAATTTATTTACCGATACAAAAACGGCTGAATATAACGCCCAGCAAATCATCGGCACTGAATTCACCAGTAATCTCATTCAATGCATTCTGCGCCAGACGCAAATGCTCTGCAAACAATTCAATCTGATTTTCCTGACACATACTGGCATTTAACAGCTCCTCTTTAGCCTGTTCAAGCGCCTGAATGTGGCGTGTTCGTGCCAGAAAAAGCCCTTCACTTTCACCCTGCCAGCCTACCTGCTGCAATAAAGCCTGACGCAATAAGTCCAGCCCTTCACCGGTTCTGGCCGACAAAGCAATGACCTGACCGGCATCCGTGAATGCCTGCAATTTTCCCGTTTCACGTGAAACACAGCTGGCTGCTTCTCCTGTTAAATCAATCTTGTTGTGTACTTCGATTTTGTGCAAACTGGCCGGTAACTGCGCCAGAATTGCCGCAGTAGTGGCATTGAGTCCTTCACGCTGGTCAATCAATATCAGCGCTACATCTGCCTGCTGTACAGCCTGCTGACTGCGCTCAATACCAATACGTTCAACCACATCTTCTGTTTCACGCAGACCGGCTGTATCAATAATATGGACAGGTACCCCGTCCAGAGTAATCTGTTCCCTTACTGTATCCCTGGTTGTACCGGCGATATCAGTAACAATGGCTATATCGTCGCCAGCCAGTGCATTAAGCAAGCTTGATTTACCCACATTAGGCGCACCCACCAGTACCACATTCATTCCTTCACGCAGCAGTGCGCCCTGCTGTGCATGCTGTAATACCTTGTCCAGACAGTCACGTAACTGCTTAAGCTTGCCACTTGCATCTGCGGCTTGAAGAAAATCGATATCCTCCTCCGGAAAATCCAGAGTTGCCTCCACCAGCATACGCAAAGTAATCAGATCATCAACCAGCCGGTGAATTTCTTCAGAAAAAGCACCCTTCAAACTGCGTACCGCCATCCGTGCGGCCGACTGACTGGAAGCATCAATCAAATCAGCCACACTTTCTGCCTGTGCGAGATCCAGCTTATTATTTAAAAAGGCACGTTTAGTAAATTCACCCGGCTCTGCCAGCCGCGCACCCAGTTGCAAACAGCGCTGCAATAGCATCTGCAACACCACTGGTCCGCCATGCCCCTGCAACTCAATTACATCTTCACCGGTAAAGCTGGCCGGCTCTGCAAAATACAACAACAGACCATTATCAATAACCGCATCCTGCGCATCAACAAAATCGGTATACATCACTTTGCGCGGCACCGGTGTTTTTCCACCACTTAATTTTTGTGCCAGAGACAACAGATTTTTACCGGATAAACGTACTACGCCTACGCCACCACGTCCCGGAGCAGTCGCAATAGCAGCAATAGTCGGATTAGTTTCCATCATCAGAATCCCTGCTTATTAAAACAGTTCAGGCAGCCTGAAACAGCTGCCTGAGCAAAATCAGCGTGCAACAGCTTAATCATCAACCTGCAACAATTCCACATCAAAAATCAGTGTGGCATTAGGCGGAATCACACCACCCGCACCTCGGCTGCCATAAGCCATATGCGGCGGAATAGTCAGCTTGCGTTTGCCGCCTACCTTCATACCATTAAATCCTTCATCCCAGCCGGCAATAACCATACCCGCACCCAGAGTAAATGTTAACGGCTGCTGACGGGTAACACTGGAATCAAACACCGTACCGTCTTCCAGCATACCAGTATAATGTACCGTAATCTCCTTACCCTTTTGAGCTTCCGTACCCGTACCCTGCTGCAAATCTTCAATCACCAGATCCATATTCATTCATCCTTGATTAATAAATTAGCGTACACTGTAACACAGACACTCAACCCATGCATGTTATTGTCCATAGCAGGCTTTTCAATTAACAGGAGATAATATGACTACCAGCGAAATCGTTTTTCTGGACCGTGCAACCCTGCCCGAATATCCGTTTAACTTCAAATTTCCTCATCACATTACCAGCTATAGCCATACCAACCCGGATGAAGTAGCCGGCCGGATTGCTCAGGCAAATATTGTTGTATCCAATAAAGTGCGAATTAATGCCGAAGCTATTCGCAATAGTCCACAATTACAATTAATTGCGGTGCCGGCTACCGGCCTGGATCACATTGACCGGCAGACAGCACAACAACACAATGTCGGTATTCGTAATGTTCGCGGTTATGGAAACGATACGGTTGCCGAACATGCCATGATGCTGATTCTGGCACTGATGCGCCAGTTACCTGCTTATCAGCGTGATGTCGCTGCCGGCTTATGGGAAAACAGCCCTTTTTTCTGCCATTTCGGTGCACCTATACATGATTTGAACGGCAAAACACTGGGAATTTTCGGGAAGGGCGGTATCGGACAGGCTTTAGCTGCACGGGCGCAGGCATTCGGAATGCATGTTCTCTGGGGAGAACACAAAAACGCCAGCAGTTGCCGGGATGGCTATACCCCATTTACCCAGCTATTACAACAAGCTGATGTGGTTTCCCTGCATTGCCCGCTGAATGAACAAACCCGCAATATGATTGATGAAGCAGAATTAAAAATGATGAAGCCACAAGCCGTACTGATTAATGTCGGACGAGGTGGTCTGGTTGCAGAACAGCCACTGGTTGCGGCTTTGAAATATGGTCAGTTAGGCGGAGCAGGCGTAGATGTACTTAGCGAAGAACCACCGGTACATGGCAATCCGTTACTACGTGCTCACCTGCCTAACCTGATTATTACCCCGCATATAGCATGGGGCAGCGAAGAAGCCATACAGCGTATCTGTAGCATGCTGGAGGATAATATCAATACGTTTATGCAGGAAAATGCATAGGTATTAGCGAATTGGTCTGGCCATCAGTTCTGTCAGCAAGGCAGAATAGCTGGCCACCAAATCAGTATTATTCGGCAGGAAACGGGCAATCTGCTGTCGCTGGTCATATACGTAATGAGCAGCATTATAGGCATGGTCACTCATGGCGGCAAACAACTGTTTAGCACCTTCTTCCACGTTATTACCCTGATAATAATAGCCCAGATCTGAAATCAGTTCAGCATTATGAATCAAAGGGTAGCCCTGCCAGCACACTTCAAGATAAAAGTAATTAAGCGGATTTTCCCACTGGTGCGATATCACTGCATCCGTATTGGTTGCCAGAAATGTAGGCGTATCATAACGACCCAGAAATACTGACTTGCGATTTTTCACAATATCCAGCTGATTCATCAGCGCAATGAATTCCATGGATTTCTGAGCCATCGGTAAAGTATTACAAACCTGAAGAATATTAATGGCTTCAGGTTCAGTACGATAGGCCATTTCAGCAATCAGAATCGGATACAGGCAGAATTTAACTACATCTATATTCGGTTCCATTATTGACAAACGCCAGCCCTTACGGGATGTCGGAACCTGCCATAAACCCTGAAAAGGCATAGCGGCGGTTTTCTGAATCAGGAATACCGGACTCCACACAAAGGGTACAACACGCGCGTCATGGCGACGGAATACTTCAAAATATGCCTGACTGCAGTTTGCAACCTGCGGAATCATCCAGATATCATCATAGCGCTGATTAATAAACAGATTGGCGCCACCCATATTACGGGAAAACAAAATCGATTCCATCATATGGATATATTCAAAACCGCAGCAATAAGAAATCAGGCGCACACCCCGGTCTTTGATATAGGCCGTTTGCTCCGCGCTAATCTGCCCGCCCAGCTCGATCAATACATCTATCTGATCCTTGGCCTCAAGAAAGCTTTTAGTCGGCCATATCTCCAAATCCCATGGCAAACTTGATGTAACCGGTACGTCTGTTGTGTTTACCAGTACTACAGAATCTACATTAGGACAATTCTTCAATGCATCAGCAAGAAAAACAGCATTCTGTTTAATACCATTATTCCACAGAGTCTCCTTAGGATGACTCAGACCAATAGTAATCCCGATACGCAAGCGTGTGGGTGCAGCATCCTGACCATGGCTGGTAATTAAATTTGGATTATTAGATAAGTTCATAATTTCAATCGAAATGTTTTATTGCTGGCTGGTTTTATGTATACATTATACTAAAGAGTTGGCAAATTTAGTGTAATCTATGCCTTAAATAAAGATTCCAATGCCTCTGTATAACAGCGCACATTGTTTTCTGCTTCCGGATCAAGTGTTGCCAAAAAGGCTTTTGCACGTTCACGGTAACCGACAAGAATTTCATCATGCATTTTATATGCTTCTGCCAGTTTCTGCCCGCCTTCTTCGCAATCAAAATCATGATAACGGTATCCGCAATCGCCAATCAGATGCGAATTGTGGATTAGCGGGTAACCGCCATACAAAGCTTCATAATAAAGATAGTTCTGTGCATTTTCCCACTGATGGCAGACAATTGTGTCACAATAGCGCGATACAACCTGCCAGATCGGATAACGGCCTTCAAACGATGTCAGACCGTGACGAATAATATTCAGACTCTGGGCAAACAGATTAAAAGCATTCTGCTCTTTCAGATTCATGGTATTACAGGCATAGATATGCTCAATAAAATCCGGATTCAGCCGATGTGCATTTTCGCAGACCAGCATAGGTATATAACTGGTTTTTACCATACACATATTTGGCTCAAACAAACCAATACGCCAGCGTCTGCGGCCGGGCTGATACTCAAATTTCTCACCTTCCGGCAGTTTTTCACAAGCCTTATTCAGAATAACCGGACTCCACAAATGCGGCATAATTCTTACCGGAGTACGGAAAGTACTGGCAAAATAGGGCATACAGGTTTTCTCGTACTCAGGTAATGTCCATACCTCATCATACGGGGCACCTGTAATCAGTAATGCAGATGGCTTATCAAACAGCATGCGTTCAATATCAATTACATAGTCATTACCTACCCGCATACTGACTACTCTGCCGCCCTGAGCCTTGAAACTTATCATCCATTCCTTGGCCAGCTGAGCACTCATTTCAATCATGACGTCCAGCTCGTTCAGAGCACTGGCCATGTCAATTACCGGTACTGGTGAATCCTTCAGAAAATTCATCGCATCCTGCATATCACCGTCACCAGAACCGGCAACCAGTACTACATTACTGACAACCGGTGATTTCTGTAACAGCATTGCCAGAAACAGACAATTCTGAAATATGCCGTTTTCCCAAAGCGACTGTGCTCCTTTACGCACATAAATCGAAACACCTACACGAAGTGAAGACACCGACGACATGAGTTAATTCCTTAATAATTCTGGACGATCAGCACACAGATTAGACAACAGCTGCACATGAGCGGCGATATTGGCTTCAGTGAGAGGTGAAGTAGCTTTAAATAATGCCTGAGAAGCCTGACGCTGACTGCCCAGATTTTCTTCATGATGCTGCCAGGCAAAAATTAACTGTCTGCCCGCCTCTGCAGCATTAAAATCCGGATAATAATAGCCGGCACCAAACTCTTTTAACCATGGTGAATTATGAATCAAAGGATAATCACCATACAGTGCATCCAGATACAAATAATTCTGATCATTGCACCATTGATGTGAAACCACTGCATTAGCATGCTGTGCCATAAAACCGGCAATATCATGGCGGCCGTAAAAACAGGCTTTATGATCTTTTACCAGATTCAGTGAGTTGGCCAGATACAGCATCGTCAGATGATCTTTCATGTGCAGCGTATTGAGCACATGCATCATACCTATTGACTGTGGCTCTGCCCGGTAGGCCTCATCACAGGCCAGCATCGGAATGGATGAAGTTTTCACAACTGAAATATTGGGCTCGAAAATAGCCACATTCAACGGTGTTTTAACACCATCCTGCAGATTGCCGCGCCAGCCAAAATAGAAACCGTGCTCACTAATTTCCTGTTTGCGGCGAGATATAAACATCGGATCCCACAGATAGGGCGTAACATGTACCGGACAACGATACATTGTCCGCAACATCGGAATATAGTCCTTATCTTTAGGTAAAACCCATACTTCATCAGAACGATCTACGGGCGGAAAACTGGTTGGTTTTTCAAAGACATTGAATTCTGCCAGACCTACATAAGGCTGACCAACACAATAAAATACCACTTTTTTACCACGTGCCCGCTGCAAAGCCAGCCATTGCGGATTTAATGCACCGGCCAGTTCTATAATGACATCAAAAGCATCTTCAGCTTCGTGTTCCGACAACAGTCGCAAGTCAAACAGACTTAAATCAATTTGTTCGGCCATTCCCGGCTGCCCGCCCACATTAATCAGATCGACTGATTTAACAAACGGGATAGCCTTCAGGCTCTGAACCAAAAATATAATATTCTGACTCATACCATTTTCCCAGATATTCTGGTTGGCATGAGTAATAACAGAGATACCGATGCGCATATTAATCCGTATTTTAGTAAAAATGTAATTACTGATAAACAAATAAGACTTCCGGACTTCCACGGGAAGACCAGAAGTCTGCTTAATCAGGTTTTCTTACCACTTAAAGCCAAGTACAGAATTAACTGCAACCTCTTTACCTGTTGTGGAAACACCTGCACCCCATGTTATTTTGCCGTTTTTACTTGCTGCCTTATAGTTTACACCAATAGCACCATAGCCACGATATGCACCGACACCAACACCAACAGTCTGTTCACCACCATTCAGGGAAGGCAGATAAGCACCGGACAAGGCCATAGCCATTGCCGTTCCTGAATATGCACGGCGCTCAACACGGTGAACATTATCATTTATCTGGTTAACATATTCATTTATTCTGCTAACCTGATTATCAACACCTTTAAGCTGAGCCACGTTTACTGCATCAGTATCAGCCGTACCTGCCGCAACTCCGGTTATCTGACGATATACACCTTTCGATGCATCACCTACAGATACCGCACCTTCCGTACTCTTCGTTGCCCGGATCGCTGCTGCCTGCTGTGACGTTGCCGTTACCGGAATATAGCTTTCTATTCCGGCTGCCGTATTCGCTACTGAACCCGCACCAAGTGCTACGCCTCCGGTCTGTGTTACCTTAGCCTGACTACCCAGTGCCACAGCATTGGCTGACGGAGCACTTGCAGAATCACCGATTGCAACTGCCGATGTACCGCTGGCCATAGCTGCTCCGCCTACTGCGATAGAATCAGCACCCTGTGCAACTGAGGTTGCTTTTGCAGAATTACTTTTCACAAACTTAGTACCGTAATTCCTCAAATTTGCCAGTGCATCATCTACATTATCTGCCGATACCACACCTCCTGTCGGTGTAATACTATCGTATTTTGGCGGCTCAATACTGTTTGCACTCGGCTGGTAGGAAGTACCCAGACTAGACGCTGCGGTAGAAATCTGATTGGCTATACCTGTACTGATTGCCGTTGACAGACTGGCCAGTTCAGCATCTGAAACATTCCCCGTCGGCAGAGTATCTACTTTAGTTGACAGAGTACTCAGGCTACTTTGTACCGTCCACAACTGACCGGCATTAACCGCATCAAGAGAACCTTGAGCTATATTACCGGCTGCAATATTGGTAATCCGCT
>NZ_JACFSG010000024.1:0-242 GCF_016100575.1 Snodgrassella sp. M0351
TAGCAGCTGATTCTACAGATGCAGTAAACGGCAGCCAGTTCTTTAACCTGTCCAGCTCAACATCAACAGGGCTGAACAGTCTGTCAACCAGTCTGAGCACAGCAACCGACAATCAGTTAGGCAGTCTGTCTACTAGTATTGATAAAAGTCTGAACACTGTGAATAAAGACGTGTCCAGTCTGTCAACCAGTCTGAATGATACTAATACTAATGTAGGCAATCTGCAGAAAGATGCATTGCAA
>NZ_JACFSG010000006.1:0-43269 GCF_016100575.1 Snodgrassella sp. M0351
AGGCGAACTATACGCCTCCACAAATCCCCTGTCAACTCCTGCCTGCATTTATTTTTGACTTTCTCTTCATTCAACTGTTTTTCCTAAATTTATTTTTGATCCATTATTTTTGATTACATCAAATTTGTATTCTTTAGCTGTGTATGTACTTTCTAATTTTCTTGCGAATTGATTATTTGCAAAATCTGTTGCTGTTTTTCTGCACTCAATGTGGTTAAGTGTAAGGTTTGCTCTGCCAATGCTTTATATAGTGTTTGTTCTGATTGTTTTAATGATTGCCAGTGGCGGGCAATGGTATTGCTGTCACCACGTTTAATGGGGCCGGTTAAGGCTTTGTCTGGAGACATCATCTGTAATTGATTGAGATTTTGCTGCATTAGCTGATTTACCAGAGCTTCTGCCAATTCTTGTGGCAAAGACAGGGAAGTCAATATATTTCTTGCGAATGCATTTAAGGTTACTAAAAAATTTGCACTTATGGAGAGAGCGGCGTGATAACGGCTTTTCTGAGCAGAATCAATATTAAAGCAGGATAAGTTTGCTGCCTGTGCCAATTTATATAATAAAGGTAATGCTTCTGCATCGCCTTCTATTGCACATAGATGCCCCGGTAAAGTATTGATGGCCGTTTCTATCGAAGCAAAGGCAAATACCGGATGTAATGAACCTACTAATAATTTTTGTTGATTGTGTGGTATTAATATATTGCTATTTAATGCACCACTAAAATGAAGTATCAATGTGTCAGCCTTTAGCCAGTCAATTTGATGTATTTTCCTACTAATTTCTTTAATGAACTGATCGCTAACACCTATGACTATAATATCCGCTAGTGGTAATGTTTCTAGCTGTTTGTGTACTTGGATGTGCGGTATGTAATTTTTAAGATACTCTGCAGCTGAAAAATTACGATTCCAGACTGCCTGAATATTAATCAGTTTACTTTGATGCCAGATTATGGCTAATGTTGAGGCAACCTTACCTGCACCAACAATGTTTACGCTTGGTCTGTGTGCTTTTTTCAGGCAAATGGAGCTAGTTGTCATTATTAATTTTTCTAACTAAAAGACTATTATTTTACCTGAGGCTTCGTGTTGCAATTGAAGCCTTTTAACCAAAACGGTACACTTCAATACTTACTCTATATTCTAACCATAATTTACTTGGGCAAACACGTTAATGAATGCTGCTTTTAATGTGAAATCTGCGCGTCTGGACACGCTGTCAGTACAATTACTGACAGATGATCTGACTTTGATTAACCAGGAACTAAAGCAACGGGCAGAACGTTTTGGTAATTTACGCAATATGCCTTTTACTCTGGATCTGCAAAATCTTTCCAATCAGGCAAATGTGAATTTAGCGAAGCTGATTGCGCTGTTTGCACGATATAATTTGCGCATTATTGCTATCCGCCATACCGATTTATCCTGGTCCAATCTGGCTAAACAGCATAATATTGCTTTCAGCATTCTTCCAGAGGAACAGGCCAGTGCACGCGTCAAAGCTGTAACTGAGGCGCAAATACCACAAATTACTGAAAAAGAAAAATTTACTTCATCTGTTGCTGCCTTACCAACTCTGGTAATAGATCGCACTATTCGAACCGGTCAGCAGGTTTATGCAGAAAAATCTGATTTAATTGTTCTGGGACTGGTAAGTGAAGGGGCGGAAATTATTGCGGATGGCAATATTCATATCTATGGCCCTTTACGCGGCCGGGCTTTGGCTGGTGCTGCCGGAAATAAGGATACTCGCATTTTTGCACAGTCTATGCAGGCCGAACTGGTGTCGGTAGCAGGAATTTATCGCATTTTTGATCAACAATTACCAGCACATCTGTATCGTCACCCTGTACAGATTTTCCTGCAGAATGACCGGCTGGTGCTTAGTGCGATTCAGGCACATTAATTTTATGACTGATTTTTGAATGTATTGACAGATTCATTTATATAACAAAAAGGATTTTGATTGTGGCAAAGATTATTGTGGTGACGTCAGGTAAAGGTGGTGTTGGTAAGACCACAACCAGTGCCAGTATTTCAACAGGTCTGGCTTTAGCAGGCCATAAAACTGCGGTAATTGATTTTGATGTTGGCTTACGTAATCTGGATTTAATTATGGGTTGCGAACGCCGTGTGGTTTATGATCTGATTAATGTTATTCAGGATGAAGCTACTCTGAATCAAGCATTAATTAAAGATAAACATTGTGAAAATCTTTATGTATTACCTGCCTCTCAGACCCGGGATAAAGATGCGCTTACCCGCGACGGTGTAGAAAAGGTTTTAAAAGATCTGACTGAGAAGATGGGCTTTGAATATGTAGTCTGCGATTCACCAGCTGGTATTGAACAAGGTGCATTAATGGCCTTATATTTTGCCGATGAAGCCATTGTCACTACTAATCCGGAAATTTCCAGTGTACGTGACTCTGACCGTATTCTGGGTATTTTATCCAGCAAATCTCGCCGTGCCGAAACTAATGGAATACCGGTAAAAGAGCATTTACTGATTACCCGTTATTCACCTGAACGTGTAGAAAAAGGTGAAATGCTGTCCGTACAGGATATTCAGGATATTTTGCGTATTCCATTAATTGGTGTTATTCCTGAATCACAAAATGTATTACAGGCATCTAATTCTGGTACGCCGGTTGTTTTGCAGGAAAATTCAGTTGTTGCTGAAGCTTATAAAGATGTTGTCGCTCGTTTGCTGGGTGAGGATCGTCCAATCCGTTTTCTGGATACTGAGAAAAAAGGTTTTCTCAAGCGACTGTTTGGAGGATAAGACATGTCTATAATAGATTTTCTTTTTGGTAAGAAGCAACAATCCGCAAAAACGGCTCGCGATCGTTTACAAATTATTATTGCGCAGGAGCGAGCCACTCATACACCGGATTATTTACCTACACTACAAAAAGAGTTACTGGAAGTGTTATCAAAATATGTTCATGTTTCTTTAAATGATATTCATATTTCTCAGGAAAAGAAAAACGGTATGGATGTATTGGCATTGAATATTACTTTACCTGAAACAGGAAAGAAAAAGGCCAGTTAATGACGCTGACTGAATTGCGCTATATTGTGGCTGTAGCTCAGGAAAAACATTTTGGACGTGCTGCCCAGCGATGTTTTGTAAGTCAGCCTACTTTATCCATTGCAATTAAGAAGCTGGAAGAGGAGCTTGGGCTGGCATTATTTGATCGCAGCAGTAATGAGGTAATGACAACTGATGCTGGCCAGCGAATTGTGGTACAGGCTCGCCGTGTTCTTGAAGAAGCTGATCGTATTAAGCTAATGGCAAATCAGGAACAGAGTGAGCTGGAAGGAATATTTAAACTTGGTCTGATTTTTACCATTGCACCATATCTGCTGCCAAAGCTGATTTTATCTTTGCGAGAGATGGCTCCGGAAATGCCATTACAGCTGGATGAAAACTATACGGATGTATTAAAAGAATCACTTAAGCGTGGTGATCTGGATGCTATTGTGGTAGCAGAGCCATTTGATGAAACCGGGTTGGAAACCATTCCGCTTTATGATGAGCCTTTTTTTGTTATTGTTCCAAAAGGCCATGCTTTCGAGCAATTGGACGAAGTTACACCAAAGCAACTGGGTGAAGAACGGGTATTATTGCTCACCGAAGGCAACTGTATGCGTGATAATGTACTGGCTAGCTGTCAGGAATTGGCTTCGCGTCAGAAAATTCAGGGACTGTCTAATAGTATTCAGGGAAGTTCTATCAATACGATCAGACATATGGTGGCTAGTGGTCTGGGTATTAGTGTCATGCCAGCTACAGCTTTAACAGAGAATGATCATCTGTTGTTCAGTATTATTCCTTTTACCAGCCCGACACCAGAACGGCGCGTGGTTCTGGCCTCCAGACGAAATTTTGTCCGTCCTAAAGCCTTGCGCATGATTAAGTCTGCTATTCTGGCTTCGCAGTTAACTGGGGTAAAATTTATTCATGATGCTGATTAAGTTTTAGAGCAATCAAAAAACGCCTGTACTCTATAACAGGCGTTTTTTGATGCACAAAATTTTCTGATTTAAGTTATATATGATTACAGATTATTTAATCATATGAAAATTGATTAAATAATCTGTAATCTATAAATGAATTTAAATTCAAACAGATTCGAAACAGGATTTTCTATGATTGCATTAATACAACGTGTGAAAGAAGCCAGCGTCTGTGTAAACTCTGAAATAGTCGGACAAATAGATCAGGGATTACTGGTGTTATTAGGTGTGGAAGAAGGAGATGATTTACAAAAAGCTGAACGTCTCTGTGACAAAGTACTTGGTTATCGGATTTTTAGTGATCAAGATAATAAAATGAATTTGAACGTTAAGCAGGCTAATGGTCAGTTACTGGTTGTTTCACAATTTACGCTTGCTGCTGATACTAAAAAAGGGATGCGCCCTAGTTTTACAAAAGGTGCAGCACCAGAAAAAGCCAATGATTTGTATAATTATTTTGTTGAATTATGCCAGAAACAAATTGTGACTAAAACTGGTATCTTTGCCGCAAATATGCAGGTTTCCCTGATTAATGACGGACCGGTAACATTCTGGCTGCAAGTTTGAGTACTTGTATTTATTCAATAGCAAACAAATTAATTTTTAGTATCGGCTGAGTTCCTGCTTTAATACGCGGATATTGGCTTGCCGGTCTGTTATATTTTGTTGCCAGCGCTGAATTTGTGCTGTTGCTCCTTGCTTTTGTGCCTGACGCAACTTTTGCTGGGCTATTGTCAATGCATTCTGTTCACTGACAATATCACGCTGAACCAGTTGTTTTGGTGTCAGTTTGGGTATAGTGATTATTTTAGCCGGTACTGTAGCCATATTATTTTTATTTCTAATCATAGTTACAGTTTCAGGTTTCGGGGGCTGTTGTCGCAGTGAAATACCTATTTTGGGAGAAGCCGGTGTTTTCATTAAGTCACTGTCTCGTCCAAATTCAGCGCTGTACCAAAGACGCTGCAATTGCTCCAAACCCGGAGCATTCTGATTTTCCAGAGAATATTTTTTTAGATTATCATCATCTGCGGGTGGATACTTTGCAATCTGACACTGAACATCTAAAGGTTTGGTTGTATAGCTGACATGATTATTTGCCAGCGGACAAGCATACCAGACCACAGATTTAGGCTCACTGGCTGTGGATACAGCTGCTGTTGTGTCTTCAGCCCAAACCACATTCATATCACTGAAAAACAATAAACAGATAATGAAATAAAAGCTAAATCTGAACTTGTTTTGCATAACAATTACTCGTTACGTCCACAATTAAATACATACACAATGTAGTTTTATAGCACAATTTACTGATTTGGATAATTAACCAGTGACTAAAATCTTTACAAAATATAATTGTAAGACAAATTATCTGGTGTACGTGTATTTTTTATATTATTGTAATATATATACAAAATTTACGTTATTTAATTTATTCTCCCGATGTTTCTGATAATTTCAAAGATTGTACTTAACCACATAAATAAAAATCATAAAATTAATTCATGCTTCTTAAATTTACTTTTAATTAATAATTAACATAATGATAATATACTAAATAATTAGGAAAACAAAATGTTACTTAAATCTAAAAAAGTTTTCTTCCCAGTAATTATTGTATTAATATTATTAGGATTCAGTTTTTATTATGTATATGAAGACCTCTTTGTCGATGAAAGCAAAATAGGTACGGTTGTCGATGAATTCAATGGTGTTAAGGTTTACTACAATGGAAAAATCAGCCATGTAAGTGAAAGAAATATAGCACCAGATGGCTATAATTTAGGATTAAAGTATCAATGTGTCGAATTTATTAAGCGCTACTATTATGAACGCTTTAATCATAAAATGCCTGACAGTTACGGGCATGCCAAACAATTTTTTGATGATTCGATACCAGATGGAAATCTTAATCCTAAACGTAATTTACTTCAGTTCCATAACGGCTCTTCCACAAAACCTCAAGTTGACGATATTATTGTCTTAGGCTGGTCTCAATATGGTCACGTAGCCATAATCAGCAAAGTTACTGACAATGATATTGAGATCGTTCAGCAAAATCCTGGTCCTACTGCCAGTAGTCGTGCCACTTTTCCGTTAATTTATAAAGATGGATTATGGAAAATAGATTCTTTTCGTGTTTTAGGTTATTTACGTAAACGTTAAAAGCAAATTACATGATGAATCACAGAAATAATAGTTATTTTAATGCTGGGCACAAAAACAGTTTGTTAAATGATCATTTACTAATCCCATTGATTGCATAAACGCATAGCATGTAGTCGGACCTACAAAGCTAAAACCACGCTTTTTTAAAGCTTTGGACATAGCGCGACTAATTTCTGTCTGTGTTGGCACCTCTGATAAATGTTTATAGTGATTTATAATCGGTTGATCATTAACAAATGACCAGATAAAACTGGCAAAATCTTCCCCATGTTGCTGCATGGATAGATATGCATGGGCATTATTAATAATTGCTTTGAGTTTGGCCGGATGGCGAATAAGCCCGGAATTCTGTAATAGTGGTTCAATATCGGTAATTGTAATAATTTGATGCGGATTAAAATCATAGAAACAACGCCGGTATTCATCGCGTTTTTTTAATACGGTAATCCATGATAAGCCCGCCTGCTGGCCTTCCAGACAAATCTTTTCAAACAGTTTTTGCCCGTCTCTCTGTATTTTTCCCCATTCAAAATCATGATAGTGTTCATACAATGGGTCGGCGTTGACCCATTCACACCGTTGTTTCAACTGTTTTTGCATAATATTTGAATCCGCTTAATGTTATAAATTTTGCATAGTTATCTGATAATTTTTAATATAACCATGTCTGAATCAGGGTGATAATACCTAAAAGACAGAACAGAATGCAGGCTCCTATACGGATACGGTTTAAGGGTAAACGCTGCATCAGCCAGTTTCCGAAAAATATTACCGGAACATTAGCTAATAACAAACCTACTGTACTACCCAGAACTACTGGAAACAAATCACGGTATTGAGCTGCCAGCAAAATAGTAGCAATTTGGGTTTTATCACCCACTTCTGCCAGAAAAAATAATACTGCGGTGGCCACGAACGGACCGTAACGCATAAAACGAGTATCTACGCCATCATCTTTATCCGGCTTTAACAGCCATAAACCCACTATCAGAAAACTGAAACCTACAACCCAGCCCATTAACTGCGGTGTAAAAAAACGTGCTACTTCTACGCCAAACCATGCAGAAACAATATGATTAAGTAAGGTGGCACAAAGCATACCGGCAATGATGGAATATTTGCGCGAAAATCGGGTTGCTAGAAATAAAGTCAGTAATTGAGTTTTGTCACCAATTTCAGCAAGCGCAACTGGAATGACAGAAGAAAGAAAAGCATGAATCATTTTCAGAATACCGTTGGCGGGCAAAAGACAAAAGACACAATAAAACCCCCGCCGTAATGGTTTTATGTATCTCAAGTCTCGTTAGTCTGCCAACAGGCAAGGACGTTACGACCATACAGTAAAAACTGTAAATATGTTGACCGTAACCACAGGCTTGAAGAAACCACCTGTGCAACTACTCCCTTAAGGCAGGGCATCATAACCCATTCTATACAAACGCAACAAGTGAAATTCTTTAAAAATTCATTGAATTTGATTTCAGACAACAAAACAGGCTGCCATGCTTTATGGCAGCCTGCAATAATAGATTAATCAGATTAATAAAAACCCAGAACTTTCCACCAAACACCACCGATAAACACAAATATAATCAGTTCGACTACACTCATGATGAAACCGACTTTCCACCATTCGCCTAAAGTAACATAGCCTGAACCGAATATCACAGGTGAAGTACCAGTAGCATAATGCGTTAGTGTCATCATGATGCTGGAAGCTGCAGCCATCATCAGTGCAAACAGCATCGGAGGTGCGCCAAGCGCCAGACCGGCAGAATAGAAGGCAGCAAACATGGCTGTAATGTGAGCAGTAGTACTTGCAAACATATAGTGCGCATACATATAAGCCAGTAATAATAAGGCACAGGCACCCATCCAGCCCATACCCAGTCCACCTATGCTGCTTTCCAGCACACCAGAGAACCATTTAATCAATCCGAGTTTATTCAGGAAAGTAGCCATCATGACTAATGCAGCAAACCAGGTAATGGTATCCCATGCACTTTTTTCTTTCAGAATATCATCCCAGCTTAATACACCGGTTAACAATAACATTGACAAACCAATGAATGCAGTAGTGGTCGCGTCTATAATGTATGCATCACCAAACAGCATGGCCGGCACACCTGCCCATAAAATCAGCAATACTGCAAAAATACCCAGCATGATTTTTTCATCACGGGTCATCGGCCCCTGCTCTTTCAGACGCTCTTGAGCAAAAGCAACGGCATTGGGTGTTTGCTTGATTTCAGGCGGATACAACCAGTAAATAATCAGCGGCATCAGGAACATCGCTATCAGACCCGGTATTAACATTGCCAAAGCCCATGTACCCCATGTCAGATTAATATTTTTATTGGTTACATCGGCAATTAGCCTCACAATTAACGGGTTAGGAGCGGTAGCAGTAATAAACATGATTGAGCTGATGGGATTGGCATGATAATTTACCAGAGCCAGAAATTTACCCATACGTTTTTCTGTGCCCTTTTCAGGATCAGAATCATAGCTGGATGCAATAGACTTCATGATTGGGTGAATAATGCCACCGCCACGAGCAGTATTACTCGGTGTAACCGGAGCCAGTATTAATTCCACTACGGCCAGACTATAGGCAACACCTAGCGTACGTTTACCCCATAGCCTAATGAACAGATAGCCCACACGTGCACCAAGACCGGTTTTTAATAAACCGCGCGAAATCATAATTGCCACACCAATCAGCCAGATCAGCGGATTACCAAAACTGCTTAAGGCATCACCCATAGCCTTACTGGGATCATTATTGGTTACACCGGTTAAGGCAACCAGCATAATGGCAATAATAGATAGTGCACCAATTGGCATTGCTTTGCCGATAATGGCAGCAATAACTCCGACAAACATGGCCAGTAAATGCCATGCCTGAGGTGAAACCCCCTCTGGAACCGGTATGAACCAGATAATCAGAGCGATTATCAGCGCAATAGCCGCGGGAATGGGTTTAAACCCAATTTTTACAGGCATACAACATACTCCTAAATCATAAAGATACAGACTACAGCCAGACAGAAATCACTAACCTGAATGTGATTGTATACTTTTATAGCAAAATACCGTCTGATATAAAGCAAAAAAGTATCAGACGGTATTAACGAAAGTCAGATGATTATACTGTTTAAGCCTGAATGAATATAACATACAGCTGTGTAAGTAAACGCTATTGATGTTAAAGCAGATTTTTCGGATGCGATTAAATAGATAAATTTTGCAAAACTATGCTTGAAATCGTGCCGGGCATACCCATTTACGATTCATTAGCAATAGTATGGCGGTGGTAATTAACCACCCTGTTTGCAGCCGTAATGCGGCGCAAAGTACGAAATTAAATAATTAGGAGATTATTAATTATGGCAAAAGTAATCGGTATTGACTTAGGTACCACCAACTCCTGTGTTGCCATTTCCGAAGGTGGCCAGACTAAAGTAATTGAAAATGCAGAAGGTGCACGTACTACGCCTTCAATTGTTGCTTATCTGGACGATAACGAAATTCTGGTAGGTGCACCAGCCAAACGTCAGGCTGTTACTAATCCGAAAAATACTATTTATGCTGTAAAACGTCTGATCGGTCGCAAATTTGATGATGCTGAAGTACAGCGCGATATTAAATCTATGCCTTTTCAGATTGTTAAAGCAAATAATAACGACGCATGGGTAGAAGCACATGGTGAAAAATTATCACCTCCGCAAGTATCTGCCGAAGTATTGCGTAAAATGAAAAAAGCAGCTGAAGATTATCTGGGGGAAAAAGTAACTGAAGCTGTTATTACCGTGCCGGCTTATTTTAATGACAGCCAGCGTCAGGCTACTAAAGACGCCGGTCGTATTGCCGGTCTGGATGTAAAACGTATTATCAATGAACCAACTGCCGCAGCTCTGGCTTTCGGTATGGATAAAGGCGAAAAAGGCGACCGTAAGATTGCCGTATACGATCTTGGCGGTGGTACATTTGATATTTCTATTATTGAAATCGCTGAAGTTGATGGCGACAAACAGTTTGAAGTACTGGCCACTAATGGTGATACATTCCTGGGCGGTGAAGACTTCGACCAGCGTTTGATTAACTACATCATTGATGAATTCAAAAAAGATCAGGGTATCGATCTGAAAAATGATGTAATGGCTCTGCAACGTCTGAAGGAAGCTGCTGAAAAAGCGAAAATCGAACTTTCCAGTGGCCAGCAGACAGAAATCAATCTGCCTTACATCACTATGGATGCTTCCGGCCCGAAACATCTGGCGATGAAAATTACCCGTGCCAAATTTGAAAGTCTGGTAGAAGATCTGATTACCCGCTCTATCGAACCTTGCCGCACTGCAATTAAAGATGCCGGTCTGAGCGTAAATGATATTAATGATGTTATTTTGGTAGGCGGTCAAAGCCGTATGCCAAAAGTACAGGAAGCTGTTAAAGATTTCTTCGGTAAAGAACCGCGCCGTGATGTTAATCCTGATGAAGCTGTTGCTGTAGGTGCTGCTATTCAGGGTGCCGTACTGGCCGGTGACCGTAACGATGTGCTGTTACTTGATGTAACACCTTTGTCTCTGGGTATTGAAACCATGGGCGGTGTGATGACTAAACTCATCAACAAAAACACTACCATTCCGACTAAAGCAACTCAGACATTCTCTACAGCTGAAGATAATCAAAGTGCGGTAACCATCCATGTATTACAGGGTGAACGTGAACGTGCTTCTGCTAATAAGAGTCTGGGACAATTTAATCTGGGTGATATTCCTCCTGCACCCCGTGGTGTGCCTCAGGTAGAAGTTACTTTTGATATCGACGCCAACGGTATTTTGCATGTATCTGCAAAAGACAAAGGTACCGGCAAAGAAGCTAATATCACCATTCAGGCTTCTTCCGGTCTGAGCGAAGAAGAAATCGAACGCATGGTAAAAGATGCAGAAGCTAATGCTGAGGAAGATCGCAAACTATCCGAACTGGTAAGCAGTCGCAATCAGGCTGAAGCTTTGATTCATTCAGTACAGAAATCTTTGACTGAATATGGCGACAAACTGGATGCTGCTGAAAAAGAAAAAATTGAAGCAGCCATCAAGGAAGCTGAAGAAGCTGTTAAAGGCGAAGATAAAGCTGCCATTGATGCTAAAGCCGAGGCTTTAGGTACAGCCAGCCAGAAACTGGGTGAAATGATGTATGCTCAGGCACAGGCTGAAGGTCAGCAGGCCGGTACTCAGACTGAACAGTCACAAAGCAAAGGCAGCGATGACGTTGTAGACGCTGAATTTGAAGAAGTAAAAGATAAAGAGAAAAAAGACTAATTTTTTCCTGATACTATTTAACCCCGCTTCCAAGCGGGGTTTTATTTTATCTGGCCATTGCTCTGCAGACTAAAAAATACCATTTATATCTGTTTATATCTGTCATTTCTGCCGCAAAATTTCTGATTTTATTATTATTACCAGTTTATAATCATTTATACAGATAAAAATATCAATAAGCAGAAATTGTGAATATTTAATGTCCTGTAAAAAAACAGACATATTGGCAAACTGACCGTTACAATAATCGTAGCGATTATTTACAATAAAGAAATACAACTGGAGCGAAAGATGGATTTTTATATTTTACTGATTTTACTTGGTGTCTGTTGTGCCATATTAACTGCCGGATTTTGCGGACGTTCACAACGCTGGGGACCATGGACTATGCTGGTTGGCATTAGCTGCCTGCTAATTCTGATTATGGTGATGATATATAAACTATCGCGCGTTGTCTGAATTCTGATTCCTGTCTGTCGGCTTCATTCTGATTCCGGCAGATGAATAACTATTTAAGAATCAGTTGGAAATCAATGATGGTGATTACAACCAAATAAAATTGATGTATAACATTATCTTCTCTAGCTAAGACTGTTTTCTTCAAAGAAAATTTGAAAAATAGGTATCCACATGCAAAACAAATTAAGCAAAATAACCTGTATCGAAGATTTGCGTAAAGTTGCCAAACGCAAAGTACCTAAGATGTTTTATGATTATGCTGATACTGGTTCGTGGACTGAATCTACCTATCATGCCAATAGTAATGATTTTCAGGAAATTAAATTACGCCAGCGTGTATTGACCGATATGACCGGCCGTACACTGGAAACAACAATGGCAGGTCAGACAGTAAAAATGCCGGTGGCACTGGCACCTACCGGATTAACCGGTATGCAGCATGCCGACGGAGAAATTCTGGCCGCACGTGCGGCCGAAAAATTCGGTGTGCCGTTTACGCTGTCTACTATGTCTATATGTTCTATTGAAGACGTGGCAGAAAATACCAGCGCTCCGTTCTGGTTTCAATTATATGTTATGCGTGACCGCGAATTCATGCGCGATCTGATTCGCCGTGCTCAGGAAGCCAAATGCTCAGCATTGGTGGTTACTGCTGACTTACAGGTTCTGGGACAAAGACATAAAGATATTAAAAACGGGCTGTCTACGCCGCCTAAACCCACACTGCGCAACTGGATGAATCTGGCTACTAAGCCGGAATGGTGTCTGGCTATGCTGAATACACAGCGTCGCACTTTCCGTAATATTGTCGGTCATACCAAAGGTGTTGCCGACATGACATCATTGTCTTCATGGACATCTGAACAGTTTGATCCGCGCCTCAGCTGGAAAGACATTGAAGAAATCAAGAATTTATGGGGCGGAAAATTGATTATTAAAGGCATTCTTGATGCCGAAGATGCAGAAATGGCTGTGAAATCCGGCGCAGATGCAATTATAGTGTCTAATCATGGTGGTCGCCAGCTGGATGGTGCTCCTTCGACCATCCATGCATTACCCAATATTATTTCTGCTGTAGGCAATAATATTGAAGTCTGGCTGGATAGTGGTATCCGCAGCGGACAGGATGTTCTCAAAGCTATTGCTATGGGAGCCAAGGGTACGCTAATTGGCCGCGCATTCCTGTATGGTCTGGGTGCATATGGTGAGGATGGTGTAACACGTGCGCTGGAAATTATTTATAACGAAATGGATATCAGCATGGCCTTTACCGGTCACACTGATATCAAAACCGTTAATAAAGATATTCTGATACCGGGCACTTATCCGGTAGCCGGTTAAATCTGCCTGATTCTAAGGATATTTAAAAGCTATTTGTCTCAGACAAATAGCTTTTTTATCGATACCGCTCATCTTATTCAGCATTTGGTATAACTAACTGGCTTTTTAACTGACATGAACAGGTGACAAAGCCACTTCAGCCGGCTATGCTTGCCTTTTTATTGCTTATTAGACTGTTATGAACATCACTGAGAAAATTGCTTCGGAGCTGAATGTTGCTTCCGCACGAATTCAGGCAGCGATTGACCTGCTGGATGATGGCGCTACGGTACCTTTTGTGGCACGCTACCGTAAAGAAGCCACAGGCGGACTGGATGATACTCAGCTGCGGACACTGGCTGAACGATTACAATATCTGCGTGAATTACAGGAACGCAAACAAACTGTATTATCCAGCATCGAAGAACAGGGCAAACTGACTGATGAGCTGCGCCAGAGCATAGAAGACGCTGATAATAAAACTGCACTCGAAGATATCTATCTTCCTTATAAACCCAAACGCCGTACCAAGGCACAAATTGCACGCGAGTACGGGCTGGCACCATTAGCTGAATCACTGCTTACTCAGCCAGATCTGGATCCGGAAACTGCCGCACAAAATTATCTAAACGACAATGTTGCTGACAGTAAA
Source organism: Snodgrassella sp. M0351 (assembly GCF_016100575.1). Taxonomy (NCBI): domain Bacteria; kingdom Pseudomonadati; phylum Pseudomonadota; class Betaproteobacteria; order Neisseriales; family Neisseriaceae; genus Snodgrassella; species Snodgrassella sp. M0351. Next base: position 13,952 of record NZ_JACFSG010000006.1, read on the forward strand.
GCCGCTCTGGACGGAGCGCGCGCGATTCTGATGGAACAATTTGCCGAAGAAGCCGGTCTGATAGGACGTTTGCGCGAGAAATTGTGGCGTGAAGGTGAAATCCATGCCACGGTAATCGAAGGTCAGGAAAGTGCCGGTGAGAAATTCAAAGATTACTTTAATCACCGTGAACCGATTCACAGCATGCCCAGCCATCGTGCTCTGGCCATACTGCGCGGTCGTAATGAAGGTATATTGTCGCTCAGTCTGAAATACCAGCCTGATGATACACCTGCCGGCGAACAGAGTATTTATGAGCAACTGATTGCACAACAGTTTGGTATCGCAGATATCGGACGTGCTGCTGACCGCTGGTTACGTGACACAGTGCGCTTAAGCTGGCGTGCCAAAATTTTTCTTTCATTAGAACTTGAAGCCCTCAACCGACTTAAAGAAAATGCTGATCAGGCTGCCATCAGTGTATTTGCCCAAAATCTGAAAGATTTGCTGCTTGCTGCTCCGGCCGGCCGTCTTACCACTATCGGGCTGGATCCCGGTATCCGTACCGGAGTAAAAGTAGCGGTAGTGGATGATACCGGTAAGCTACTGGAAACAGCTACTATCTATCCGCACCAGCCGCGTAACGACTGGAAAGGTGCTCTGACTGCACTGATGCATCTGGTAAAACAATATAAAGTCCGGCTGATTGCTATTGGTAACGGTACGGCCAGTCGTGAAACCGACAAGCTGGCCGGTGAACTGATTCGTGCCCTGCCTGATTATCATTTGCAAAAAATCGTTGTTTCTGAAGCCGGTGCCTCTGTTTACTCCGCTTCTGCTTTAGCAGCCAAAGAATTTCCTGAGCTGGATGTCAGTCTGCGCGGTGCTGTTTCTATCGCCCGCCGCCTGCAAGACCCGCTGGCAGAACTGGTGAAAATCGACCCTAAATCAATTGGTGTTGGTCAATATCAGCATGATGTTAACCAGAGCCAGCTAGCCAAAAGTCTGGATGCAGTTGTGGAAGATTGTGTAAACGCTGTCGGAGTGGATGTGAATACCGCATCAGTCGCCCTTTTGGCGCGTATTTCCGGTCTTAATAGTACACTGGCACAGAATATTGTCAGTTATCGTGACCAGAATGGGGCTTTTGCCAATCGCAAAACTCTGCTTAAAGTACCGCGTCTGGGCAGTAAAACTTTTGAACAGGCAGCCGGCTTTCTGCGTATTCAGGGCGGTGATGAACCTCTGGATGCCAGTGCAGTCCATCCAGAAAGCTATCCTATCGTTGCCAGAATGCTCAAAACGGCTCAGCTGCGTGCTGACCAGCTGATTGGCAACCGCAGTGTGCTCAAAACACTTAAACCCGCAGATTACATCGATGCTAATGTCGGTTTACCTACGATTAACGACATTCTGGCTGAATTGGAAAAGCCCGGTCGTGACCCGCGCGGTGAATTCCAGACCGCAACATTTGCTGATGGTATCGAAGACATCAGCGACCTTAAACCCGGCATGGTTCTCGAAGGTGTAGTCAGTAATGTGGCCGCATTTGGCGCTTTTGTCGATATTGGCGTGCATCAGGACGGACTGGTACATGTTTCTGCCTTAGCTGACCGCTATATTGCTGATCCGCGTGATATTGTTAAAACCGGCGATGTAGTTAAAGTGAAGGTTATCGATGTTGATATTGCGCGCAAACGTATTGCTCTGTCCATGCGTCTGAACGACGATGCTCAGCCTGCATCCCGCCAACACGAACGACCACGCCGGCAAAATGGTAAAACACAAAATGTATCCGGCACAGATAATGCAATGGCGGCAGCATTTGCCCGGTTAAAACAGCAATAGACAAAAGACCGCTATAAAGGGGCATCTCTGCCCCTTTTTTCATTAAACAGCCTGCATATAATATTTTAGCGACAATCTTTGCCAGACAACGGCACACTTACCTGTGAATGATCCTGAAAAGTATAAACATACACAAAATTAAATCCCCCCAACAGCATACGCCGTGTCAGAGGCTGACGGCACGCCTGCTCTAAATCCTTTTTCACTGATGCCGGATTGAAATTAGCCTGATTTCGCTTACTGTCCAGCATGGTATACGAATAATAAATAGTCTGATTGTGCCGTACAGCTGCTGTAAACAGATTCTGTTTGTGTTGCTGTGGCAGTTTCTTCTGTAAAGCCAGCAATTGCTGATCTACAGACGTAGTCAATACCGGATCAATGACCAGAGGCATATGCCGAGGTTTACTGGCGGCTTCTGCAGAAGCTGCACTAGATTCATCCGGCTGCCGGTTACAGGCTGCCAATAAGCACAAACAGAATAGCGCAATTATTTTTTTCATGGCTGACACTTTCAGAGCAGATACAGACAGGAGTTATCCGGTAATACCGGAAAATTTTGTCCTCTCCCCTTAATTTACTCCAGATAATCAATAATAGTGTAACACGCGCTGATTAATTTTCTACTTGCTTAATAACTTTATTTAAATCATCCATTTTCAGATTCTTGCGTAAATATTCTTCACTTTCAGGTAAAGCAATTTGAACCGATTGCTTGCACTCATACGCCAGCTCAGCATTACTTGCAGAAAAATCAATAACATGACCACCAAGTTTACGTGTAGTATCAATAAAATGCAGATGAAAACCGGCTACAGATAATTCTTTGAAAAATTCTGGCGTCCAGAAACCGATTAATGCGCCAGTGACCTTCTCTACCGTATCTACTACTTGCTGTTCAAAAACTTTAACAACAGACGGATAAGGTTTATGCTGAGCAAACGGGCGACGAATCTTCAGCTCATCAAACTGTCCGCTGATTTTTACTGCCACAAATACATTATCCAGAGGCAGATAGTGCGCCAGATGCGCATACAGATTGCTTTTACAGACATCAGTTATATCCACGACTTTATCAGGCTGAAATGTTGTAACCTGTACGAACGGCAACAGCTCATTATCGCCCATCACCTTAACCGCCTTATCACCGTCGGCCTCCAGAAAATCATGGTCAACAATTACCTCACCGGCCAGCGCATGAGAACAGCCTAAACCAAAATCACCATATTTTTTTGCTTCTCCCACACTAAATACTCCATCAAACAACCCTGCCATCAATGCATTAATGGTTGAAAACTGGACAATTGCTTTTTTCATTTTCTGCTCCGAGAATAGATAATAAATTTTATTTACATATTAATATACTCTAAAATAAAAATTTATTGAATAAACAATGTTTATATGGTTATTGCTGGTCAATTTAATACCAATAAATAACCGGACATCAGCAGAATCAATTAATTATTTTGATAATGTATTTAAATTCAGAACAGCAAGGTTTGAATCAGGTTTTGTATTGCAGTTACACTGATAACAGCACCCAACCTTTGGCAGATATCCTGCTGAAATCAGATTGTCCGGTGCAGGTAAGACTGTTATGGTATAAGCGCTCTCTTTATTTCTGCATCTGCAAGGCAGGTGGTCACAATCAATCAGACTGATTCGAAAACTCACCATGAAATCTTTTGTTTATTATTTTCTGGCTGCTGTTGCTGAAATCAGCGGCTGTTTTTCTTTCTGGGCCTGGCAACGCATGGGCAAATCAGTACTCTGGCTATTACCCGGCACACTGTCACTGTTGTTGTTTGCATGGTTGCTGACGCTGGTGGAAAGCAATATTGCCGGACGGGCATATGCCGTTTACGGCGGTATTTATATCTGCTGTTCGTTGCTGTGGTCTTGGCTGGTAGAAGGATCTGTACCGGATAAATGGGATATCAGTGGTGCACTGGTATGCCTGCTTGGTGCTGCAATCATTTTACTTGCTCCGCGTGGCTAAACAAAATTTTTTTATATGATTATGGTATTTACCAATGCGAAAAGTGACAAGCCGGCAAGCTGCGTCTAAACTTACTATTTATCACTTAATAATAAATATTTGATTTTAAGAAATAATTTAAATCAAATAAAACTTATTATAGTAATTTTATTTTTAAAATTGATACAATTCAGTTATTATGAATCTAATTAAAGGAGATTCTCATGCTCTTTACTGTTGGATATGAAGGTTTAAATATCTCACAATTTCTTTCAATGTTGAGACATTATGGAATAAAAAAAATTATTGATATAAGAGAGTTTCCTATTTCTAGAAAACCAGGTTTTTCTAAAACTGCTTTACGTAATAAATTAAATGATTTTGATATTGGATATATTCATATAGTTAGTTTGGGTTGTCCTAAACCTATCCGAATTGCTTATAAGTCGAATTCAGATTGGAAAGAATACAGTAGAGAGTTTAAAAAATATGTGAAAACTCAAGATGAAGCATTAGCACATGTTTATAGTCTGATGACAGAATGTAAATGTGCACTTTTGTGCTTTGAGGCTAACCCACAACGCTGCCATCGTTCTTTAGTTACTGCTGAAATGATACGTCGTTATGGTATTAAATCTTTTCATGCCGATATAATAGCTGCTAAAAAAGAGAATCCTGTACTTCCTGTTCTAGAGCTTGCATAGCGCTTTGTACTGGTGGATATATTACACTGATAATTAACCATTTAGTAGGAAAACGATGAATTGTACCCATTAAAAAAAATGCATTTTTTTGAATCATATCCTTTTCAAATTTATTTCTAAATCTCTGCTCCCAATCTGGATATTTGGCACAATTCCAATATAAAGCACCAGCTTCCCAATCAGTAATTTTACTTTTTTTAATTTTTTCTTCGTTCTTATATATATAAGAATATTCATAGTAGAATTTGTACGGTAATTTTTTTAAATCACTAACAATATTCGTTTCATTTTCAAAAGTAAGATTAAACTGATATATATTCATTTGAAGCTTATTTAACTCTTCTACTGACCATTCTGGATCTGTCTCGGATTCAATAATTAATTTATTAATTTTTTTTGGTTTCAATATAGCCAGTGTTATGCCTTTTTCTCGTCTAGCCTCTTCTAACTCTTCAAATGAATCATAAGTGGGAACTTTACTTAAAAGTTCAGCTCTCTCGCCCCAATGCTTTGAATCAATAACTTTTAATAATCTGGGGCTATCATTACTAAGATATACACTATAACTTTCTTTTCTTTTATCTCTTTTAGCCTTATAAGTTCTAATATTTATCCACTCCCATTTTTTAAATCGTTTAGCAACGTCAAGCCGCCTAAATGGAACTGGAAATAAACGTATCATTTCCCCTTTATCATCAATACCAGCTACACATGAGGTTTCAATATATTTTTTTGAAGGTGAAGGATAAGTCTTGGCTAAAATTAACACTTTTTTTATTTCCATATTTATTCATTTATCTCCTTTATTTAAAAAGTATAAAATACCAGAAAAGTTAACACTCGACTACCTTATCTAGAAGTTTATTAAATATAGAATTTATTATTTATATACATAATTAATATAATTATTTTGATCTGGAATACTTTCTAATTTTATCATTTTAAATTCACTTAATGACAAGCCGGCAGGCTGAGTCTAAACTTATCGTTTATTGCTGAACAAACTATAGCTGTAGATTATTATGCTACTGAAGAGTTTACTTTCATTATCGTTAGGCACATTTGCACTGGGTATGGCAGAATTCAGCATGATGGGTATTCTGCCGGATGTAGCGGTTTCACTGAATATCAGTATCGCCCAGGCCGGACATTTTATTGCTGCTTATGCAATCGGTGTCTGCTGCGGTGCATGGCTGTTGGTATTAAGTTACCGTCTGCCACCCAAAACCATTTTATTGTCATTATCGGCATTGATTGCCATTGGTAATATACTGGCTGCATTATCTCCGGGCTATATAACCTTACTGGTAGCACGTTTTATTTCCGGCCTGCCGCATGGCGCATACTTCGGTATCGGCTCCATTGTTGCTACCAAACTTGCACCGCCGGGACGCTCTGCGCAGGCTGTAGCACTGATGATTGCCGGAATGACAGTAGCCAATCTGATTGGTGTACCAGTAGGTACATGGCTGAGTTTGCATTTAAGCTGGCGTCTGGTATTTACTCTGGTGGCTTTAGTGGCCATCATACTGGTATTCACCTTACGGCGTTTTATCCCGCAAATGGATCGTTTACCCGATACCGGTATTCTGGGACAATTCCGTTTTCTGAAATCTGCTGCACCATGGCTGATACTGGCTGCCACCATGTTTGGTAACGGCGGGATTTTCTGCTGGTTCAGCTATATTAGCCCCTTACTCACACAGGTATCCGGTTTCAGTGGTAATCAGGTCAGCTTACTGATGGTACTGGCCGGCGCCGGTATGGTCGCCGGTAACTGGTGCGGTGGACGTCTGGCCGACCGTTATACACCGGGTCAGGTTGCAGCCGGCTTACAGGGACTGGCAGCCGCAGCACTATTACTGATTTTCCTGTTTGCATCGAATAGCTGGTTATCAGCCATACTAATGTGTGTATGTACATTCTGTCTGTTTGCCGTATCCGCACCACAGCAATTATTATTACTGCGTCACTCTCCGGGCGGGGCATTGCTTGGAGCCGCCAGTGTACAGATGGCATTTAATCTGGGTAATGCCATTGGTTCTTATAATGGCGGGCTGGCCATCAGCCATCACTGGGGGTATCAATATCCGGCATTACTCGGCGTGCCACTGACATTAATTGGTTGTGCCTGCCTGTTGTGGTTTCACCGTCGTTATGAAAATCAGGGACAGGATATCTGAACTATAAGGAAATAATAATGGATGAATCTATACCACCGGAAATCAGGCAACGTCTGCAACTTGCCAAAAAAAATGGTAATAAAACCGAACAACTGCGTTTATGGCAGGAATACAGTAGTCAGCAAGGCTTTTCCAGTGAATGGGTAATGGCCGCACGGCTGGGAGAAGCAGGTTATACAGATGAACAGGCTCATATGGTAGCCTGTCTGTTTGGCCGATGCTAGTAAGTACGGGTTATATTATAAATACTTATGGCTGAAATTATTGTTGAAACACACCCGCTGAAACCTTTTTTACCTGCAAATGCGCGGCTGCTGATGCTCGGGTCATTCCCTCCGCCTGCCGGACGATGGAAAATGAATTTTTATTACCCGAATCTGCAAAATGATATGTGGCGTATTTTCGGGCTGGTATTTTTTCAGGACAAACATTACTTTTTTACTGATAACAATAAAGCATTCAACGAAAAACTCATCCGTACTTTTTTATCAGAACGCGGTATAGCCATTAATGACGCAGCCTATCAGATCAGACGTTTACAAAATAATGCAGCCGACAAATTCCTCGAAGTTGTTACGCCGGTAAACTTGTCGGCAGTACTGACTCAGATTCCGCACTGTCAGCATATTATGACTACCGGAGACAAAGCTACCAGCACATTATTACAACTATTACCAGCAGATACGCCAGTACCGACTATCGGCCATCCCAGTCACACTATACTGGATAGCCGGCATTTAACTTTATCTAGACTGCCTTCTTCATCGCGTGCTTATCCGCTTGCACTGGAACGCAAGGCAGCAATTTATCGTGATTATTTTGCTAACATTGGGTTATTGAATTAATTTTAACTATTCAGTGGGGGAATTTTTATGCATATTCTGATTTTTGGTGCCAGTGGCGGCGTTGGCAGGGCATTGGTTGAGCAGGCATTAGACAGCGGAGATGAAGTAACTGCTGCGCTTCGTTCGCCGGAAAAATTTGATTTACAGCATCCTAAATTACATATTCGCCACTGTGATGCATTTAATGCTGCTGATGTAGCGGCACTATTTACCGGTAACAGCCAGTATGATGCTGTCGCTTCTGCTCTGAATACCAATCAGGGAGTTAAACCGGGTGATGATTTGCAGCGCATGCTTGACAACATCGTTACACAATTACAGAAACATGGCATTAAACGTATTGTGTATTGCGCCTCTGCCGGCGTGGATAATGAACTTGAAGGAGAGCGCGGTCAGGCTGCAATGGAATTTTTACGTTATCCGCTGGCAGACCATCGGGCGGCAATCGGAATCATTCAGGCAGTCGGTCTGTCTGCAACCATTGTGCGCCCGCTTGGCTTAACTAATGATGCGCTTTCGGCTCATTATCTTGAAGCAGCACAGGGTGTACCAGCAGGAAGTGGTCGTATTGCCCGCGCAGATGTGGCACATTTTATGCTGAAAGCACTGCACAATGATGCTTATATCGGACAATCTGTCGCATTATCCGGCGTCTGAATAAATAATTGCTATAAGATATATCTGACCGTCTGTTTGCTGTAGCAGGCAGACGATTTATTATTTGCGGATTTTTCGATAAAACGACGCTTCACCCTCCGGACGGGTTTTAAAGCGTTTATGCAACCAGTAATATTGTGCCGGCTGTTCACGTATTCTTGCTTCAATAAAATCGTTCATGCGCTGAGTATCGGCAACCACATCTTCACTGGGGAAATGTTCCCACTGCGGATAAAAGCGCAGAGTTACTGTACCATCAGCCTCGCGGGTTGGAATAGCAGGAATCACTTTTGCCTTAGTCAGACCAGCAATCCGGCTCAGACCGGCGATTGTAGCAGTTGGAATTCCGAAAAAATTCACAAAAATTGATTCACGCCGGCCAAAATCCTGATCGGGCAGATAAAGAAACGGAGCGGTACTGGTTTTGATTTTCTTGATAATTGCACGCAGCCCTTCCGTACGCCCAATCAGAAAAACATTATGATAACGATGACGTCCTTTAAGTATCTGCTCATCCATCTGTTTGTTTTTCTGATGTGAGTAAACACTAATCAGAGGTACATCCTGGTTAAGAGCATAGACAGCTGCTTCAAAAGCCGTAAAATGCGGATAAAGTAAAATTACCTTTTCACCCGCGACGAGAGCTTCATCAAGATAATGTTTATCCTGATAACGCACCAGCTTTTTCAGCCGGCCTGCATCTCCATACCAGTACAAACCATATTCCAGTAATAACATGGCCATATGGTAGAAATGTTCACGCAGTATTTTGCGCCGCTGCTGTTCTGTCCATTCAGGAAAACAGTGACGCAAATTAATCAGACCAATACGTCGTCTTGGTGCTACCGCATAATAACTTACCCAGCCTACACAGCGTGCCAGCGCATGAATCATACATAATGGCAGTAATTGCAGCACATACAAAAAAGCAAACGCCAATTTCATCATCATTACTATTGTTACCTAACTGATTATCGCCAGCTCTATCATTAACTGCACTCTATTGTACACAAGCTGCGGTCACTTTACATTCACTGTTGTATATAACTTATTGCAATAACACCAGAGCAAGTAGTGACAGGCAAAATACTCCGGATAAAAATAAATACGGCCTGCTAAGACACAGACCGTATGAACCAGATTACAGACAAACTAATGTGCCCCGCCGCCACCGCCACTGCCAAACGGCGGTCTGGCAAACCACACCAGTACAATCAGAATCAGGAATGTCATCCCATACAGCCAGAACAGATCATTGGCACCCATAATATGAGCCTGCTGCCCTATAGTCTGCTCAATCGAACCCAGCGGCTGAGTATCACTTAAACCGAGCTGGTTCATCCCCTGAATTGATTCATTCATCGTACTGTTATAAGGATGAATGTTTTCTACCAGTTGTGTATGATGCAAAGCCTCACGTTTATCCCATAACACATTGACCATTGAAGTACCAATACCGCCGGCCAGAATACGCACAAAATTGGAAATACTTGAAGCACTGGCAATCTGTGAGCCGGACATATTAGACAAAGTAATCTGGGTTAGCGGCATAAAGAACATAGCCATACCAATCCCCTGCACAAACTGCGGCCAGAATACATCCATAAAACTCATACCGGCATTAAAATTGGTACGCCAGAAGAAACAGATGGCATATACAGTAAAGCTGATGGTTACCAGCACCCGCATATCCAGCCTGTTACCAAACTTACCAATCAATGGCGACAACAATACCGGGAAAATACCGATAGGCGCCGTTGCCAGCCCTGCCCAGGTAGCGGTATAGCCCAACTGCATCTGTAACAGCATCGGCAATAAGACAATTGCACCCATATAGGTCATATAGGCGGTACTGAGCGTAATCACACCTACCGTAAAATTACGGTCTTTAAACAGGCGTAAATCCACAATCGGATATTTTGCATACCATTCCCAGATAACAAAATAGCTCAGACATACTGTGGCAATAACCGCTAAAATAATGATTTCATTGGATGAGAACCAATCCAGCTCATGACCACGGTCAAGCATCATCTGTAAGGCACCCACACCCACAACCATCAGGGACAGCCCCATCCGGTCGATTGGCTGGTTTTCGGTTTCAGTTTCGCGTTTTTTCAGCATCTGCCATGAAATACCCGCGGCCAGCAACCCGATTGGTACATTAATAAAGAAAATCCAGCCCCAATGCCAGTTGTCACTGATAATCCCGCCAAGAATCGGGCCGAAAATCGGTGCCACAATAATCACCATTGACCACATAGCCAGCGCCATCGGGCGCTTTTCCGGCGGATAAGCTGCCATCAGCAGACTTTGTGACAGCGGAATCATCGGACCGGCTACGGCCCCCTGCAATACACGGAAAAACACCAGCAATGCCAGACTGGGGGCAATACCACATAAAAATGAGGCCAGCACAAAGGACAGTGTAGCCACGACAAATACTTTTACTTCACCAAAACGGCGTGCCAGCCAGCCAGTTAGCGGTACAGAAATAGCATTTGCCACAGCAAACGCCGTAATTACCCACGTACCCTGACTGTTGGCTGCACCCAAATTACCGGTAATAGTCGGTAATGCCACATTGGCGATAGTTGAATCCAGCACCTGCATAAAAACGGCCAGTGACAGAGCCACCGTAACCAGAGCAAGTGCCGGACCTTTTAAAGGAGAATGCGTCATTCAAGCAGCCTTATCGCAGAAATATTTTTTATCTGCAGCATATCCGGATAGCTGTACTCACAAGTACAGTCAATACTATTCACAAAGACGATACTTCCGGAATAACAAAAAAAATCAGGCAAAATCATTACCATGAATAATGGCTGCTGGCGGCAGAATATGCCCTTCTGCTTTGGCAGCCGTCGGATTATGGTTCAGTATTAACTCAATCAGGGTGCATATTGAGCAAAAATTTCCTCAATCATATTATTGATTGGAGTCCAGTCAATTGCAGCCATATTTCCATTAGTGGGAATCGCATTAGCCGCAGTTAAATCCTGACCATTCTGGTTGCGCGTATTCACTTCAACATCCATTGACAAACCTACCCGCAGCGGATGTGCAGCCAGCTCTTTCGGATCCAGAGCAATCCGCACCGGCACACGCTGTACCACCTTAATCCAGTTACCGGTTGCATTTTGTGCCGGCAACAGTGAGAACGCAGCTCCCGTACCTGCTGACAGACCGGCTACCTTACCGTGATAAGTCACCTTACTGCCATATACATCTGCACTGATTTCCACCGGCTGACCAATACGGATTTTAGCCAGCTGACTTTCCTTAAAGTTTGCATCCACCCACACATTATTCAATGGTACAACCGCCATCAGTGCAGCACCGGTGGCTACCTTCTGCCCTACCTGTACATTACGCTTGGCAACCTGTCCGTCAACCGGAGCCTTAATCTGAGTACGTTGCAAATCCAGCCATGCACTCTTCAGATGACTGACAGCAGTCATCACTGCCGGCTGCTGACGCAGCGGAACATTGTGACCCAATACTGCTTTGGCCGCGCTTTCCTGTCCCTGCATAGCTTTCAGATTAGCCTGTGCTTCCTGTACTGCATCACGCGCATGACTCAGCTCCTCAGCAGAGATGGCATCTGTACCGGCTAGACTCTGGCGGCGCTGTAAGTCAGCCTGCAAACGTTTTAACTGTGCCTGTTGCGCTGCAACCTGTGCACTGGCCTGACGTGATTGAGCAGTCTGCTGCTGATTCTGGCGAATTGCATTAATCAGCTCATCATGTGCCCGTTCAAACGCCAGCTGCATATCACTGTTATCCAGCTCTACCAGCACCTGACCGGCTTTCACAGTTTGCGTATCATCCACATTTACCTTTTGTACCGTACCGGTAATTTGCGGGGTTATCTGTACCAGATGGCCATTCACATACGCATCATCGGTAGATTCTTTATGCTGCCAAACCAGCAGATACATCAGCAGACAACCCAGTGCAATCAGCAGAAAAATCACGGTCAGCAACACGAGTTTACGTTTGCGGCCGGCCGGTACCCGTTCTGACTGCGGCTGAACCGCCGGTTGTGAGGTGGTTACCGCCTCGTTAGTTTGCTTTTGTTCACTCATACGAAAATAGCTCAATAAAATTTAAAAATAACAATAAATTAACGAGTAGCCTCAGCATCTGACATCTGGAAACCGCCGCCCAGAGAAGCATGCAGACTATTCCAGCTTTGCTGCTGCCAGGCAATGGTTTTAACTAAATCAGCCCGTGCACTCAGAGCTGCGTCTTCACGCTGTAGTCTGGTAATAGCATTGTCCAGACCGGCTGCCTGACGCTTGCTGCTGGCAGCCGCATTTTTCTGTGCCACCTGCCATGCCTGCTGCTGTAATGGCAGTGCCACAGTACTGTGCTGATAATCACTAATTGCATCAGCTGCCTGCTGCAAGGCAGTCAATACGGTTTTATCATATTGAGCTACCTGTTCATTATAAGCAGAGCGTTTACCGGATAATGCCGCCTGTAAACTGCCTGAAGTAAATAACGGCAGAGTAATGGCCGGAACAACACCCAGCATCCGTGAAGAAGAGTGCACCAGATCAAACGCATCAACATGCGCAAGACCTGCCAGACCCTTAATTTCAATATTAGGATAAAAAGCAGCCTCAGCCGCCTTTACACCAAAATAATTTGACTGTAACAACGCCCGCTGTGCAGCAATATCAGGCCGCTGCCCTAAAATATCCGCCCGCAAACCATCAATCGCAACTGCCGGCACCTTACCCAATGGCTGCGGTACTGCTTCCGGCAACTGGGTCGGTGATAATCCGACCAGTGCCGCAATACCATGACGGGTACGTTCAATATCCGCCTGTGTCTGACGTAAAGCACTTTGTAAATTCAGCACAGTCTGCGTAAAAGCATACTCATCACTTGCCGGCTGCAAACCTGCGCGAATCCGGTTTGCAACCAGCTTCTGCAACTGCTGATTCACTGCAATACGCTGTTTCAGAATATCCGACTGTTCCTGTAACTGCTGCCATTGCGTATATTGCGACACAATACTCTGACTCAGTACCAGCCGGGCCTGTTCCTGCTGATAAGAAGCTGCAAGACGGGAACCCAGCGCTGCCTTAATCAGATTACGCTGCCTGCCCCAGAAATCAAAAGTATAATTAACCGCTACCGCAGCCATTTCATTACTGAAAACATGATTCGGGTTATCCCCGTCCCGGTTTGAGTCAGGCTTCGGATTCAGATAGGCGGCCACGCCATTAGCCTGAACCCCGACCTGAACACCAGCCTCGCCTCTGGCACCACGCCATTGAGCCTCAGCTTCTGCAATACGCGCAGCTGCAATACGTAAATCCGGCGCATTGGACAAGCCGGTTTCCATTAATCTGTTTAACAATGGCTGATTCAGCCCCAGCCACCAGTTTTGTTTCACTGCTACAGTCTGCCCTGCCGGCAATTGCAGCTGACCGGCATCCTGTGGATTTTCCAACTCAGGCTGTTTGCCAAAATTGGCACAAGCAGATAACAGCAGCAAAGCAACAGGGCTAACAAGAGCCAGCTGACGTAATCGGGGCGCAGATACAGTTAATTTCATGCAAATCTCAGCAAAAAGTTAAGCAGCGGTTAATAATTTAGTTAACAGCTGCTGTAATTGTTCATATTCCGGTTCACTCAGGGCTGACCATACCCTCCGGTGAACCTCATTGGTTTCCGGACTAACCGTTTGAATCAGATCTTCACCGGCTTTAGTTAGCTTCAGCGTAATCTTGCGCCGGTCATAAGGATGAGTAGAGCGCGTAGCCCAGCCATTAAGCACCAGTTCATCCGATAAACGCGTTGCACTGGTACGAGTCAGATTCAGAATACTGCTCAGTTCTGATGGTAAAATCTCATGATTCGGGCGTGAATACACTGCCAGCAATGCATGCCACAGACTTTCTGATAAATGGTGCTTGTGTAAACGCTCATTCAGCTCACCGTGAATCGACGTATGTACCAGACGGATTAACCGGCTGAGCATCACCAACTGAACATTCATGCTTGGCATTTTCACTGCCAGCACCTCTAAAGTAGCTTCCAGTTCGGTAGCAGGAAGAGAAAAACCCATCTTAGAACACCTCAAAATCCAAAAAATAAACCATTTTAATAACCATACCACTTATTATAAATGAAGCTTATTATTTAGCTGAAAATATTCCATCCCTAAAATAGTCACTACCTTAGCAAATTTTTTGAAAAGCCCTCTTATCTATCTGTATATCTGCATATTGCCGGTAACAGTAAATACCCTATACCGTTATCGTTTTTTCCAGCCCTCATCTATCACCTGTCAAATACAATTACCGGAAACAGACTCTACAGACCAGAATAGCAAATTGCTTTAGCGCATCATCCGTCGTTGCAGAAATGAAACAACCCGGACAGCATTCAGCAATACCGGTTAACCAGTTTTCAACTCAAAAAAACCATCACTTAAACTTGTTAATAATTGGCTGCAAAGACCATAAACATAATTATTTTTCTATACAAACCATAAAGTAACAACTCAAAACCATACTTATGTGTTAAGAGCATAATTATATTTAATAACAGATTAAATATAGAGACATTTTGAATTTTTTTACGCCTTATTAACCAGATACCGGTTTTACCGGCTTCTCCACAACAACCTTTGACACCAGCCTTAAACAAAATTGCATCTTCCACTCTGTACAAAACTGCAATTTTCTTAGCAAATACATTACCAATAACGACATAAGCAGCATATTCAGCTTATTCCGCAGACAACCTACCGATACAACATCATCACAATATATACATATCCTGACTAACTCCTGCATCAGTAAAAAAACAGGCTGCTTCAAAAGCAGCCTGTTTCCACATAACCAGAATTAAATACCTGCGGCTTCACGCAACAGTTGCGCTTTATCCGTACGTTCCCAGGTAAATTCAGGCTCTTCACGCCCGAAATGACCATATGCCGCTGTTTTCGCATAAATTGGTCGCTGCAAATCCAACATTTTAATAATACCTTTCGGACGCAAATCAAAATGTTTCTGCACAATTTCAATCAGCTTGTTTTCATCGATTTTGCCGGTACCGAAAGTGTCAATCGCAATTGAAGTAGGCTGTGCAATACCGATAGCATAGGAAATCTGAATCTGACACTGACTGGCCAGACCGGCAGCAACAATATTCTTAGCCACATAGCGGCAGGCATAAGCAGCAGAGCGGTCCACCTTGGTAGGATCTTTACCGGAAAAAGCACCGCCGCCATGAGGGGCCGCCCCGCCATAAGTATCCACGATAATTTTGCGACCAGTAAGACCACAGTCGCCTTGCGGACCACCAATGACAAAACGCCCGGTCGGATTAATCAGATATTGCGTCTCTTCAGTCAGCATATCAGCAGGTAACACCGGCTTAATAATATATTCCTTAACAGCTGCAACCAGCTCATCACGCTCGATATCCGGCTCATGTTGCGTAGACAGCACCACAGTATCAATACGTTTTACCTTTCCGGTTTCACTGTCATACACACAGGTAAGCTGTGCCTTGGCATCAGGACGCAGCCACGGCAGTTCACCACTTTTACGCACTTCACTCTGACGCTGCATCAGACGGTGTGCATAATAAATTGCAAACGGCATCAGCGTAGGCGTTTCATCACAGGCATAACCGAACATCAGTCCCTGATCGCCTGCACCCATGTCCAGGTCAAGCCCTTCCCCTTCATTAACCCCCTGAGCAATATCAGGAGACTGCTCGTCATAACACACCATCACCGCACAGCCACTGGCATCAAACCCCAGTTCTGATGAGTTATAACCGATACGTTTAATTGTATCGCGTGCAACCTGTATATAATTAATATGCGCACGTGTAGAAACTTCACCGGCCAGAACACACAAACCGGTATTTACCAGAGTTTCAGCTGCAACACGTGCAGTAGGATCCTGAGTCAGGATAGCGTCTAAAATAGAATCGGAAATCTGGTCGGCAACTTTATCCGGATGACCTTCGGATACCGACTCGGAAGTAAACAGAAATTCACTCATAATTGGCGGATACTTTCTGATGCTAATCAAGCATTATGATGGGCAGTTATAAATGCTTTTGTTACAATGTCGCCCAAATTTTCGAGTTTGAGATACAGAACGGATGCAAAAGCTGGTTTATTTCATATTTTTCCTGTTGGCATTAATCCCTTTACCTGTTTTACAGGGTTTAGGTTCCGTACTGGGGCGCCTTGGCTTTTACTTCGCCACCAGTGAACGTAAACGCACAACTAAAAATCTGCATTTTAGCAAACTTGCTGCCAACGACCAAGAATCAGAAAAACTGGTTAAATCCATTTTTGCAGAAACAGCCAAAAGCGGGCTTGAGTTATCCATAGCCTGGACCCGCTCAAGCAAGCATATCGTCTCATTATTTAAAGAAGTACACGGCTGGGAACACATAGAAGCCGCTATTGAACGCAACGAAGGTTTGCTTTTAATTACACCACATCTGGGCAATTATGATCTTGCCGGCCGTTTTCTGAGCGAAAAACTGCCTTTTCCGCTTACCGCCATGTACCGCCCGCCTAAAATAAGCTGGCTGGAAAGCGTTATGAATAGCGGACGTGTACGTGATAACGGCTATACCGCTCCTGCCAATATGCTGGGGGTAAAACAAATTGTACGGGCATTAAAAAATAAGCAGGCTACCATTGTACTGCCCGATCAGGTACCCGGCGAAGGAGAAGGTGTATGGGCAACCTTTTTTGGTCAGCCTGCCTACACCATGACCCTGGCCTCTCGTTTGGCCATCATGCCTGAAGTAACCCCCCTGTTCTTTTGCGGCGAACGCCTGCCGCACGGCCGAGGCTTTGCTCTTCATATCGCACCGCTTGAAGGCACACTCAACGGCAACCGCGAACATGATGCACAGATTATTAATAATAATGTTGAAAAATGGGTAACACGTTTCCCAAACCAGTACCTGTTTGGTTATAACCGGTATAAATGGCGTAAAAACAGACCTGCTATCTAAAAACCATCGAAAAATTAGCAAACTATATCTTATACAAACAATATAGAAATCACAGAAGAATTATCCTTAAATTATAATTATTCAGAAATTACTTAATATATTTATTCAAAAAATTTTCAATTATATATGCTATATATTAAGCTTAATTATACTCTGGGTACGTAATATATCCCATAATTACGCAGATTAATCGAAAGTCACTAGCATAAAATATTTCAGGATTTTTAATATCTTGCTTACCGATAAAAAAGACTTGAGCTCTCTCTTTATTTCCTGCATTTAAGGCTTCTTGTGAATCTTTTTGTGCATTTTCGAGTTCTTTCCGAAATATAGTTTTTTTAGCTTTAGACCATTTATCCCATTCAACATATAGTTTATAAAAGCGTGAAGGTTTGCGCACTCCGTTCTCGTTTTTTTTCCACTCTCCTGAAAGTGGTATAATAATTTGCTTCTGATCAAAATTAATCTTATTCCATAACAATTGTGAATAAAAAACATGATTTTCTTGGTAGTACTGAATTGGTGTTTTGAGCTTTTTGAAAACAGTCATATAAGTATCTGCATTGATACCTGATATATCTAAGGACATATTACGATCATACGGATAACTAATAAATGCTCGGCAAATCTGTCGTATTGTATTAACCTGACGTCGAGATGATTTTTTTTGCTCATCATCTTTATCATTAATCGTTGAGGATGTAGATCTTGTTGAACTTGATCGAATTCCTTGAGCTCGGATTTCAGAGCTAACAATTGGACGCTCGTCAATTAACTTTAAACCATTTGGCATTAGTTCTGGCACAGCATCAAGTATATTTCGGATACTTTTTTTCTGTCCTTGTGCAATATATTTATTTTCAGCATCCGCATCACATCCGGGTTTATGTTCTGTACTCGGCATACGATTAAATGAAGGTCTTTTTTTGTTTTCTTTTCGCCAAGATGATGGATACACATCAATTCCACATCCCCAGCACATATAATTTTTAGTATCTATTTTATCACTGTGCTGAAGTTGATAAATATCAACAATTTCTTTTGTTTTTTTATCACGCGCTAAGTCCATAAATTTTTTCTCTCTCTTAATAGTACATTATTTATATCTTAAATAAATGTTCAATTCACTTCTATTATTTATAAATTAATAAAACTTAAAATTAATTAATTATATAATTTTGATAATATATGAATTGAAGGATTTATGTACTTAAATCATAAGGTCAGGATTCAATAACAGCGGTACAAAAGATGTTATTCAGAGCGTATTCTATAATAGATTACTTAATTAGAACCTTGATATCAATTAAATAAATGCATATGAATTATGACTGAAATCAGATTAAATAAAATTGTATAGATTACTTATCTAGCAAATAT
The DNA here is from genome assembly GCF_016100575.1 of Snodgrassella sp. M0351. Lineage (NCBI taxonomy): Bacteria > Pseudomonadati > Pseudomonadota > Betaproteobacteria > Neisseriales > Neisseriaceae > Snodgrassella > Snodgrassella sp. M0351. The sequence goes on from NZ_JACFSG010000006.1 coordinate 32,541, forward strand.
AAATTTTTAATTATTATAAATTAAACATATATAAACATCAAAAGTATAAATAAATTGTTTGGCAAAATATTAAGCAATTACCTAATTATAAATTTGTTTTATTTTTATTAAATTATATACCTTGAAATTTTTTTCTTTTATATTTGCCTGCAAAACTTTACTTATTTTCAGAATTTACAATATATCTTTATTGACCTGTTCACAAAAAAAAGAGCCCATAAAGGCTCTTTTTGAATATATAAACTGTTTTGGTAGTGGCAATACAGATTAACGTTTTGAGAACTGTTTTGCACGGCGTGCTTTGCGCAGACCGAATTTTTTACGTTCAACTTCACGTGCATCACGAGTAACCAGACCAGCAGCAGACAGAGTTGGTTTCAGAGCTGCATCGTAGTCAATCAGTGCACGGGTAATGCCATGACGAATCGCACCAGACTGACCGGTTTCACCGCCGCCTACAACATTTACTTTAATATCGAAAGCTTCCAGATTTTCAGTCAGTACCAGAGGCTGACGAACAATCATGCGGCCGGTTTCACGACCGAAAAATTCATCCAGCGGACGACCATTTACAATAATCTGACCGCTACCCTTTTGCAGGAAAACACGAGCCACTGAACTTTTGCGGCGACCCGTGCCGTAGTAATATTTACCGTTCATTGCGTGTCCTTAGATATCCAAAACTTTAGGTTGTTGAGCAGCATGGCCATGTTCTGCAGTAGCATATACTTTCAGTTTTTTAATCATGGCATAGCCCAGCGGGCCTTTAGGTAACATACCTTTAACGGCTTTTTCCAGCGCACGGCCAGGAAACAGGTTTTGCATTTCAGCAAAAGTGCGCTCATAAATACCACCAGGAAAACCTGAGTGGCGATAGTATTTTTTGTCAGTCTGTTTCTGACCAGTCACACGCAGTTTGTCAGCGTTAATTACAATAATGTAATCACCAGTATCAACATGTGGCGTGTATTCTGGCTTATGTTTGCCACGCAGACGGCGGGCGATTTCAGCAGCCAGACGACCCAGAACTTTGTCTTGAGCATCAACCACATACCAATCGCGCTTCACCTCATGGGGCTTAGCTGAAAAGGTTTTCATAAAAGCTAATCCAGATAAATATACGAAAGCTTCTAATATTAAAGATTAATCAATTGATTGTCAATTGCTGTACAGGGTTTGTATGACAATTTCCCTGTACTGAGCAGGATACAGTTGCATTGATGATTACATCTGTAGTCATATTCAGCCGATACGTCTGAAAGGCGGTAAACACGCCAGTAACTGTTTACCATATCGCGCAGTCAGAATACGATTATCCAGAATAGTAACCCGGCCGTAATCTGTTTCAGTCCGAATCAGCCGCCCTACAGCCTGAATCAGCTTGATACTGGCTTCCGGCACAGTAATCTCCATAAACGGGTTACCGCCGCGTGCCTCTATCCACTGATTGCGGGTTTTCTCAATTGGATTATCCGGCATGGCAAACGGCAACTTAGCAATAATGACCTGCACACACATCTCACCGGGTAAATCCAGACCTTCAGCGAAACTGTCTAGACCGAAAATAATACTTGGACGACCGGCAGCAATTGCCTCATGATGGCGCTCTAATAATATCTGTTTAGGTATTTCTCCCTGCACCAGCAATAAGGGTAAATGACTGTCCGGCAATTTCAGTGCAACCTCCTGCATTTGCCGCCGAGAAGAAAATAATACCAGTGTCCCAATAGGTTCGTTTTCACTAATCAGCTTCGGCAGCCATTTAACAATTTCGCTGGTATGCGCTGCCGCATCTTTCGGGCTGGCTGCTAGTGCCGGTATATACAGCTCACCCTGTTCTGCAAAATGAAACGGACTGTCCAGTGCCAGCATAGTAGTATCAGGCAGCCAGCTCAGGCCTGTTTGCTTTAACAGTAAATCAAATGTACCCAGTGAGCGCAACGTAGCCGAAGTCAGCAATGCTCCTGCTGCCCGCCGCCACAAACCACTGGCCAGCTTACTGGCACTGGTAATGGGAGAGGCATGAAAGTTGTAGTCAACCTTATCTTTAGCTATCCGAGTAATCCATTTAGCCAGTGGTGCTTCGCCTTCAACTTTTTCCGTGGACATTAAATCCCATACATCCACGACCTGTTCAGCTCGCGCCAGCAGCATGCCCAAATCCGTACTGAGTTGATCAAGCAGGCTGCTATCCTTATTCTTATCCCGTCTGGAGGCAGATAATGCCTCATTCATACCGTTTAAATGTTTCAGCAGCATTCGTGCGGCGATAGCGGTATTATTTACCAGCATATTCAAACTCGATGGTATTTCACCATCCGGCCACAGCCAGCTGCTTTCTTCGATACCGTCCTGTACTGCCAGACTGGGTTCATCAGCCAGACAAATCAGCCATTCCTGCAAACTTTCCTGCAAACCCGATGCAGCTTCAACAGCCAGCACTGCAAGTTCACTTTTATCCAGCACACCAGCTACTTTATCTACAATATTACCAATCCGGTCTAAAAACCATAATGTCTGATTCAAACTATGTTCAGCCGCAAATTGCTGTAAAGCTTTATGCGGCAAATGGTGCGCTTCATCGATACAATAAAAACTGTTGGCCGGTGCCGGCAAAATTACACCACCGCCCATGCCGATATCAGCCAGCAGTAAATCATGATTGGCTACCACAACATTCACCGTTTCCAGCGTCTCCCGCGCCAGAAAAAAAGGACACTCGGCGCGGTTCGGGCACCCGGATTTCAAACAGCCATGGCGATCATTAGTTACTTTCTGCCATAAACCGTCGTCAATTTGTTCCGGCCATGTATCCCGGTCTCCATTAAAAGTACGGGCAGCAAACTGATCTGCCATATTACGCAATACAGCCAATTCGTCCTTTTTAGGCTTCTGCTCCCAGAGTACCATTTGTGGTTCAAAACCCTGCAAACTGTCCTGTGCGTTTAATTGGGTTAATTGATACAGTTTATAGGGACATAAATAACGTCCGCGGCCTTTAGCCAGAGCAAAACTAAGACTCAGTCCGCTGTGCCTGACTACAAACGGTAAATCACGCCCGACCAGTTGTTCCTGCAAGGCGACAGTCGCACTGCTTACTACCAGTATTTTGCCGCGCGTCTGCGCCATAATACCGCCGGCAAGTAAATATGCCAGACTTTTACCTACTCCTGTCGGCCCCTCTACTACAACGATAGACTCACCATTGCGCTCCGGTGCATCCTCACCATCCTGCTGTTGCTGAGTGCGTGAAAATGCATTAGCAACGGCTGCAATCATTTCCCGCTGTGCCTGCCGGGGCCGGAAATTAGGCAAACTTCTGGCAATACTTTGGTAATGATCACGTATGGCGTTTTTTTCTAAATCAGTAAGCATAACAATTCAAACAATAGGCAAATAGCATAAACCCATATTCTTTTAAGTAGTAAAGTTATTTAAAATCAGTATATTTACAAACTAATTCCAATTATATACTTAAATTCCATATTAAATTTTTAGCAGGCACATTATGAACAAAATTATCTATTTCGTTTTATTCTGTCTCGTGACAACAGGTCTTATTGCCTGCTCTAAAACTCAGCAAGATTCCACAGCAGCCAGTACGACCAAAAAAGAGCTGGTTTTTGGTGCCTCTGCTATGCCTTACAGCACAGTATTTGAACAAGGCATTAAACCTATTCTGGAAAAACAGGGCTACACCATTAAAACCATGAATTTTTCCACGCTGGAAGTGAATAATCAATCTGTTAATAATGGTCAGGTTGATTTTAATCTGGATCAGCATACTGCCTATCTTAATGTCTTTAACCGTGAAAAAGGTACACATCTGTATCCTCTGGTGCATATCCCTACCATACCGGCTGCCATTTACTCAGACAAATACACATCCTTTCAGCAGGCGCCCAATGGCGCTACTGTGCTGATTCCCAGTGATCCGGCCAATACTTCACGTGCATTGCGCATTCTGACCGATAATCATTTCATTCAGCTCAAATCCGGTACTAACCCGATACTGGCAACATCCAGAGACATTGTCAGCAATCCAAAACAATTGAAAATTAAAGAAATGGATTCAGTCATGATTCCGCGCACACTGGGTGAAGTAGATTTCGGTTTCGCCTCCGGTGGAATTGCTTACCAGTCTAAACTTGATCCGAAAAAAGCCGTACTTCGTGAAAAAGTAATTCCGGAAATGGAAATGGTGGTTACCATTAATGAAAAAAATAAAGATACCCAGTGGGCAAAAGACTTAAAAGCAGCCTATCAATCACCAGAATTTAAACAATTTATGCAGAAATACAATCAAAATCAGATGTGGGCACTGCCACAAGGTGAATAAACCTATCTCATCCTGAAAATTGCCGGTAATACTATCACGCATTACCGGCAATTCATCTATAAATTCATCACGTAACAGTAAAAATTTAAAAACGTATAAGCAGATCACTAATTATTAATCAAAACACTGAAAATAAATCCCGCACTGTAATATTTATTAACGTGAGTTTTGCAGTATGGCTCAATAAAGCGGTACAGCAGCCTAACATGTTTAATAAAAATAACAAAACAAAATTTTTAAATACATTTTATAATATAGAAATTACATAACTTAATTTATAAAAGCATGACTCTTTACAGTATCAAACCTGCTTTTCAAAAATTATTACGCCCGCTCATGTTCTGGCTGTATCGAAAAGGCGTTACAGCAAACCACATTACCCTTTCTGCAATTGGTCTTTCTGTATTAATCGGTGTCATACTGGCTATTTTTCCGCATCCGGGATTATTCTGGCTGCTACCGATTACATTATTTATCAGAATGGCACTCAATGCACTGGATGGCATGCTCGCTCGTGAATGTAACCAGCAAAGCCGGCTTGGTGCTGTCTTAAATGAATTGGGTGATGTCTTATCTGATATTGCCTTATATGTGCCGTTCATTCTGTTACCGGGCAGTAATACAACTGTGGTACTGGTAATGCTCTTTTGTGCAGTACTTACGGAATTCTGCGGCATTCTTGCTCAAACAATTAATGGCATCCGCAGCTATGCGGGTCCCATGGGTAAAAGTGATCGTGCCTTGATTTTCGGTACATGGTCTTTATTACTGGCTATCTGGCCAGAATTAACATCATGGAACAATCTGCTGTGGTGTATATCAATTGTCTTACTGGTCTGGACTTGTGTTAACCGTTGTCGCAGTGCCCTGACCGGAGAACACTGATATGTTGTTGCAAAAATCCTTACTGGTCATTTTCAGCCTTTTATTACTGGCTACAGTTATCAATGGCTTATTAGTGTACCTGAAACCGGATAAAGACTGGCATGAACTCACACTGCGTATTCGAACGTGGTGGATTATTATTATACTGTTTTCTCTGGCATTAATCAGTCCATCCTGGTTAGGGATATGTTTTTTTGCTCTGGTCAGCTTCATGGCGTTAAAAGAATATTTAACGCTGGTACCGGCACGCCATGCAGACCGTATGCCTATCCTGTGGATGTTTATCACTATTCCGATTAATTACTGGTTTATCGGCAGTAACTGGTACGGTTTTTTTATTATATTTATTCCGGTATATATGTTCCTGTTTTTACCGGCACGAATGGTTATTGCTGGTGATACCAAACATTTTCTGCGTACAGTGTCTCAATTGCAGTGGGGCTTGATGACAACTGTATTTGCTTTCAGCCATGTTGCCAGTTTGCTGGTACTGCCGAATGATCATCAGCAAACTGGTGCACTATTGGTACTGTTCCTTGTGGGTTTAACAGAATTCAATGATATTACTCAATACTTGTGGGGTAAATCTCTGGGTAAAATCAAAATAACACCTAAAGTCAGCCCGAACAAAACTCTGGCCGGACTACTTGGCGGCATAGCCAGCACGACAATTGCTGCCATGCTGCTGGGTCCTATACTGACACCACTGAGCTGGGAAATGTCTTTAATTGCAGGTCTGATCATCAGTATAAGCGGATTCTGTGGTGATATTGTCATGTCTGCAATCAAGCGGGATATTGGTATTAAAGACAGCGGCACGATATTACCCGGCCACGGAGGTATTCTTGATCGTCTGGACTCATTGATTTTTACTGCACCGGTATTTTTTCATTTCGTTCGCTATTTTTACTACTAAATCATGCTTAAATCATTACTCAAACCCATATTTGCATTATGTATAGAATGGCCGTTTATGCGTTTCTGGCTGGGTTTGCGTATTCATCAACATCACAATCTGCCTAAACAAGGTCCGGCAATCATTGTTGCTAATCATAATAGCCACATGGATGTATTTGCACTGATGGGTCTATACTCACCTTTACAGCAAAATCAGATTCATCCGGTAGCTGCAGCAGATTACTTTCTGAGTAATAAATGGCTGGCCTGGTTTGCAATTAATATTCTCAACATTATTCCGGTTACCCGTCAGAATGGCGGTCAGAACAATCCGCTTCAGGGTTGTGAAGAAGCCTTACGTCAAAACAAAATCCTTATCCTATTTCCAGAAGGCTCTCGTGGCGAACCCGGAAAAATGCAACCGCTCAAATCAGGTATCTGGTATTTAAGCGCTGCTATGCCAACTGTACCCATCATTCCGGTATGGCTACAGGGAACTGAACAGATTATGGCTAAAGGTAATCGTATTCCGCTGCCCCTATTCATAGACATTAATATTGGCAGTGCCATGTATTACCAGCCGGATAAGGATCAGTTTAAAGCAGATTTATTAAATAATTTACTCGCATTGCGTCCGCAATATATGAAAAGAGATTCTGATGACTGAACAACGCCAAGCAAAAGAAAGTACATTTTATACCAGTGATAAACAAGAATTATTTTATCGACACTGGCCTGCAATTACCTCCGGCACGATACGTAAAGTTATTGTATTGTTTCACCGCGGACATGAACATTCTGGTCGTTTGCAGCACATTGTGGATGAGCTGAACATGCCGGATACGGATTTTTATGCATGGGATGCCCGCGGGCATGGCCATTCTCCCGGCCCTCGCGGTTACAGCCCGTCTCTGGCCCGTTCTGTACAGGATGTGGATGAATTTATGCATTTTGTTGCCGCAGACAGCCAAACTCCCCTTTCGAATATCATAGTGATTGCCCAGAGTGTGGGAGCGGTACTGGCAGCAACATGGGCACATGATTATGCCCCGAAAATTCGCGGGCTTGTATTAGCCTCTCCTGCTTTTAAAGTAAAACTGTACGTGCCGTTTGCCCGGCCATTGCTTAGTTTTGGACAATATGTGAAAGGTCTGTTCTTTGTTAATTCCTATGTCAAAGGCAAGTATCTGACCCATGATCCTGAACGTGTTAACAGTTTTAATAACGATCAGCTGATTACTCGTGCAATTGCAGTAAATATTTTACTGGATTTATACCGTACAGCCGACCGCGTCATTGAAGATGCCGCTGCTATTACTTTACCTACACAACTGCTGATATCCGGTCAGGATTATGTAGTGCACAGGCAACCACAACTGGATTTCTATCAGCGTATTCGCAATCCGCTCAAAGAAATGCACATTCTGCCCGGTTTTTATCACGACACATTGGGCGAACTTAACCGAGAAGAAGCTTTTACAAAAATTCGCAGCTTTATCGATACCTTATATCAGCAGCCAGTAGCCGCTTTTAATTATCAGCATGAAGATCGCTGGAGCCCGAGTGCAGATAACTGGCGTGAATTAAGCGGCGGACCGGTTCCGCTTTCTTTCAGTGCCTTTAGTTATCGTGCCTTACATAAAGGTATGACAACCCTTGGTAAACTTTCTAATGGCATTAAACTGGGTTGTGAAACTGGCTTTGATTCCGGCAGTACACTGGATTATGTTTATCAGAATCAACCTCAGGGTCAAAACTGGCTAGGAAAACAATTTGACAAAGCCTATCTCAATAGCATTGGCTGGCGAGGTATCCGGCAACGCAAAATTAATCTGGAATATATGATTAAACAAGCTGTATCAAAACTACAGGAAGAAAATCTTCCGGTTCGGGTTGTTGATATTGCTGCCGGTCATGGCAGGTATGTCATTGAAGCATTATCCAATATAAATGCAGTTGAAGAAATTTTATTACGCGACTACAGTGAACTTAATGTCAGCAAAGGTCAGCAGATGATTGCTGATTATGGTTTAAGCAATAAAGCGCGATTTGAAATTGGTGATGCCTTCAATCAGGAACAACTCGCAGCACTTACACCTCAGCCAACCCTGAGTATTGTTTCCGGACTGTATGAACTTTTTCCGGATAACTCTCTGTTACGCAATTCACTAAATGGTTTAGCAGCTGCTATCCCTGCCGGTGGTATCCTGATTTACACAAATCAACCTTGGCACCCGCAATTGAAAACCATTGCATGGTCTTTAACCAGCCATCGTCAGGGTCAGCCGTGGATTATGCGTAATCGTTCTCAAGGTGAAATGGATGCTCTGGTAAGTGCAGCCGGTTTTGATAAATGTGCACAAATTATTGATGAATGGGGGATTTTCAGCGTATCCATGGCAATTCGCCGTGCATCATGAAGTTGCGTAGTCAATTAAACTGTTTGGCAGTAGGCTGGTTAATCATTCTGGCGCCGTTTTTCTTGGTAACGTATGAACTGGTTAATCAGTTTACTGCCACACGAGCTGATATTAATAGTGTGGTATATAGCTGGGAACAATACATTCCGTTTATTCCGCTCACCATTATTCCTTACTGTAGTCTGGCTTTGCTCTATAGCATATCTTTATTTTTGTGTCGTTCTATATCTGAACAGACTCGTCAGGCCTGGCGGTTAGTATTAGCTTCTACAATAGCCTGTATCAGTTTTTTACTATTTCCTCTTCGTTTTAGCTTTATCCGTCCCAAAGTTGAAGGTTTTACCGCCTGGTGGTTTAATCAGCTGGAGCAGTTTAATTTATCTTATAATCAGTCTTCAATACTTTATATCATCCTAAGCTGGCTGCTGTGGCAACACTTTTTACAACATACTCCTAAACGTCTGCGCTGGCTGATTCATTGCTGGTTTCTGTTAATTGGTATTTCTGTACTGACGACATGGCAGCATCATCTTATTGATGTAATCATCGGCGTAGCTATTGGTATGTTTATTGACTGGCTAATACCGGTTAAAAAAATACCAAAAACCCATATTCATATACCGTGTACACAGTCAAAAAAGCTGACTAAGTATTATGCAACAGCAGCGCTTGTGTGCTTATGTTTTGGAATTTATTCTACTCCGTGGTTATTATGGCTGGCATTATCTTTATTTATTGTCAGTTGTTCATATCATTTTGGTGTTAATACAATATATAAATCACATCATGGCAAATATTCAGCGGCTACTTATATTCTGTTATTTCCCTGGCGATGTCTGATGACTATTTCCAGATGGCTGTATACCCGTAAAATTCCTGCTATCAGCCCAATCAATGAGCACATTTTTATGGGTAGTTATCCTTGCAGCAGTGTTAAACAAAAAGCCATTCTGGATTTAACATTCGAATTTCCACGCGCCCAATCTACATACAATCGCGTGTATACATGTATACCGATGCTGGATCTGGTTTGTCCCAGTATGTTGCAATTGCAACAAGCTGTCAGTGAATTAGAAAAATTACGTACACAGCACAATAGTGTTTTAATCCATTGCTCATTGGGACTATCACGTAGTGCCATTGTAGTAGTAGCATGGCTACTGGCTTTTGATAATTTTAAAACTGTAGAACAGGCCTGTACATTTGTGCAGCAACAACGCCCGCAAATTGTACTAGGCTCCAAACATATGGAACTTCTTGAGCAATGGCATATCAGCATAACCCAGAATCCAATGAACATGAACTTAGTAAAGTGTTAGTCAGCCACACATTAGCAAGCTGGCGCTTTTTGTTATTGATGGCATTAATACCTTTATTATGGGCAATATTTTGCGCATCTGCCGGCTTAATACGTTCACTGATCACAGCTGGTGCCGGTATAGTTATTTATCAATGCTGGCGGCTATGGCTGGATAATCATTATTTCTCTGAACTCACTCAGGAAAATAACCGGCAGGCTGGTATTATTCTTACTTCTATTTGGCAAAAACAAAAACTGCAAGATTTTACTTTGGAACAAAGATATCAGGGAGCACTGAAGCAACTCAAATATTCCTTAATAAGCTGTGCTCTGCTCTGGCTAATCTGGATTGTTACTTTATTGTTTAAATGAAATATCTGTAGATTTAATGATAAAAATAAGATTAATCTATGTTAAATTAAAATGGTATAGAAATTTTCTATATATAAACAGTTAAGCGAATAAGCGATACATCTGTTACATTCTTTATTCAAAGCTGTAGTCACTTAAATTTTCAATATAGATTATACTAATCATCTTTTTTGTATCAATAAAAAACTAATCAGATGAGTCTGCACATAGCTCTGTATCAACCCCAAATTCCTGCTAATACCGGCAATATCGCCCGTACTTGTGCCGGCACACATACCAGCCTGCATTTAATCCATCCTTTAGGTTTCTCTACCGATGACAAGATGCTTAAGCGTGCTGGCCTGGATTACTGGCCTCATGTAGATATTCATTATCATGACAGTCTGGAAGCATTCATCAGCATGACCGAAACTCAGACTAATGCACAAGTCTACCTGATAGAAACCTACGGCACACGCAACTACACTCAGTTCGACTATAGCGACCCCAATCAGCAAATCTACTTTCTCTTCGGTC
>NZ_JACFSG010000007.1:0-24669 GCF_016100575.1 Snodgrassella sp. M0351
TTGCCAGCTGCTACATTGGTAATTCGCTGCACTGTACTATTATGGCCGGCATCATAAGCGGTCAGTGTGCTGTTCCACTGCAATGCATTTGTTTGCAGCGATGTTACTTTACTCTTGGTATCAACCATATCATTCTGCAGACTGGTCAAACGGTCAGTAGTATTAGAAGTAAAGCTATCCAGCTTATTGCCAATTGTCTTGATCTCATTATCAGCTGTCGTAGACAAACTGTTATAACGAGCATCTGCTGCATATTTAACACCGGTAGACAGGCTGTACAGCTGAGTTCCGTTAATGGCATCAGTTGAATCCGGTGCCACTTTACCGGCAGCTACATTAGTAATTTTCTGTGCCTTACCGGTGCCATGGTCTGCACTATAACTGTCGTTCTTCCACTGCAGTGCATCTTCCTGTAATCTGGTAACATTACTGGTAGCAGTACTCACTGTGGTACTTAACCCTCCCAGAACAGTTGAAGTACTGCTGGATAAGTTGTCTAAACGTGCCTGAGTACTAGTAGACAGGCTGGCTACGCTACTTGAAGTGCTGGTTGATAAACTGCTTACTCCGCTAGAAGTACTGGTAGACAAGCTGGCTACGCTGCTCGAAGTGCTGATAGACAAACTGTTGTAAGCAGTTGATAGTGTCGTAGACAAATTGTTGAATGCAGTTGAAGTACTGTTAGACAGATTATTAAATTTTTCCGGCCAGACAGAAGACAGAGTATTCAGAGTCTGCTGGGCAGAGTTTAAACTGGTAGATACTGATTCCGATACTTTTCCCAGACTAGCAGAGTAATCTGAGTTGGCTTTATATAACTGTGAACCGGTAATCACATCACTTGAATTTGGATTAATATCACCTTCAGCAACACGGGTAATTTTTGCAGGATTACTTGTTGCATGACCAGCATCATAGGCTTCCTTTATACTATCGTACTGTAATGCATTTTTCTTTAACTGATCTACCTTATCACTGATAACATTTGCAACGGTAGAAAGACTATTGATACCGCCGGCTTTAGCAATAGAACTCAAAGATTGCGACAAACTATCAAAGCCAGTACTAACACTGTTGGAAAGGTTGGTGATTTTAGTGTTTGAAGTGTACAGCTGACCGGCAGTAGCTACATCACTGGAACCTTCTTCGATTAATCCATCAGCTACATTAGTAATTTTACCCGGCATAGATGCAGCACCATGGCTGGCGTCATAGGCATTTTCATTCCACAACAATGCATTCTGCTGTAAAGATTTTACATTAGAATTGGTTGCTTTCAGGCTAGTGGACGTTGATTCAGACAGTTCGGTCAGTTTGTTGCGGGTATCAATCAGACCGGTTGACAGACTGGAAAGATTTTTATTGCTAATATCTGTCAAAGATGAAGAAAGGCTGCTTAAACCATTAACTACACTGTTCGAAATTGAACTTATATTACCGGCAAGATTATTTACCTGATTATTGGTCGTATACAATTGTCCGCCGGTCACTACATCACTTGAGTCTTCACCCAACTTACCGTCTTTTACATTAGTAATACGCTGGTAAATACTATTGTGACTGGCATCATACGCACCACCATTCAGATCTTTGTTCCACAACAATGCATTCTGCTGTAATGAACCAACATTTTTATTAGTTTCTTTCAGAGAAGTTGATGTTGAATCAGACAGATCAGTCAGCTTGTCATTAGTCTTTTTCAGCTCATCAGACAAGCCGACCAGACTTTTGTCACTTATATCCTGCAGTGAAGTTGACAATGTTTTAAATGTAGTGCTTACACTACCGGATAAACTACCCAGATTAGTGTTAGTAATATTCAGCTGATTACCGGTAACCACATCACTGGAACCGGCTATTGCATTTCCATCCTGTACATTAGTGATACGCTGTGCCTGTCCGTTATGAATAGCATCATATGCACCGCCATTTATGTCTTTATTCCATAACAGCGCATTTTGTTGCAATGATGTGATACTGATATTGGTAGCATTCAGCTTCTGATCAAAACTTGTAGACAAACTGTTAATTTTATTGTCAGCAAAATTATTCAGTGCAGTGGAGAGACTGCTCACACCAGCTGATGCTGATACAGAAAGCAAGTTCATTGTACTGTCAACAGTGCCGGATAAATTACTCAGTTTGGTGTTGGTAGTATACAGCTGACCACCTGTTACTACATCACTTGAAGTTGCCGACAAAGAGGCATCCGCAACATTGGTAATTTTTTCCCTTCCGCCTGCCACACCATGGCTGGCATCATAGGCACCTATATCTTTATTCCATTGCAGAGTATTTTTCTGTAATGTATTTATATTGGTATTGGCAGAAGCCAGACCATTATCCAAAGTCGTTGACAGTTCTCTCAGACCTGTTGTCAGTGATTTATTCAGACTATCAGACAGATTAGTTAAACGTGTATCAGTTGCTGTAGATAAAGAATTTAACCCTGTATTCAGGTTGGTAGATAAACTGCTGACAGCGGTATTGGTATTGTATAGCTGACCACCTGTTACCACATCATTGGAATCTGGATTCAAACTAGCATCCGCAACATTGGTAATTCTTGCTTTTTCACCCGCTGCACCATGGCTGGCATCATAGGCAGATACCTTATCATTCCACTGCATGGCATTTTGCTGTAAATCACCTAAATTACCCTTAGCAGAATTCAGGTTGGTATCAACAGTACTGGAAAGAGAAGCCAGCCCCTTAGTTAAAGACTGATTCAAATCTGTTGACAGCTTATCCAGACCGAGAGAAGTGGAACTATTCAGATTTTCCAGCTGCTTAGTGAGATTATTGGACAAGGTGCTGACACTGGTATTGGTACTATATAATTGCTTACCAGTTACAACATCGGTGGAAACATCACTCAGATCACCATCAGCTACATTGGTAATTTTTCCCCGTCCGTTTGCATCACCATGGCTGGCATCATAGGCACCTTTATCTTTATTCCATTGCAGAGCATCCTTCTGTAAAGTAGTGATGCTGGAATTGGCAGTAGACAGACCATTACTCACTGAACTAGACAAACTGTTCAGGGCTGTTGCGGACAATCCATTCAGTGAAGTCGACAAGCTACTCAGACTTGCTACCGTAGAAGAGGAAAGGGTATACAGCTGTTTACCGATCACTACATCAGTTGAATTCGCATCGGTACTTCCTTCTGCTATATCGGTGATACGCTGATTACCCCGTGTAGGATGTTTGGCACTATATGCATTAGCAGCCGAACTCCATTGCAAAGCTGTTTCCCGAAGAGTGGTAATATCCTTCTGACTCTTGTCGATACTTGTACTCAGACTACCGCTAACTGACTGGTAAGAAGTATCTAAAGTTGTACTCAGACTAGTCAGTTTGGTCTTAGTAGATGAAGCCAGTGAATCCAGTGAGGTATTGGTGGTATATAACTGTGCACCAATAACCACATCAGAAGATGCCGGTGCTATATCACCAGCGGCAACACCGGTAATTTTTCGTTCGGTACCATTCTGACTGGTGGCATCATATGCTATTTTACTCTGATTCCATAACAGTGCCTGATTTTTTAAATCAGTTATATTATTGTTGCTTTCAGTCAGACTGGTGTTTATTGTGGAAAAGGTCTTATTCAGTTTAGTGACAGTAGCTGTGGAAAGACTGTATAACTGACCACCAGTAATAACATCAGTTGATCCTTCATCAGTACTGCCTGCTTTAACATTAGTAATTTTCTGCGGAACATTATCATGCCTGGCATCATAAGCACTACCATTCCACAATAATGCATTGGATTGCAGAGAACTAATATCTTTGCCAATTTTGTCAGCCACTGTAGACAAGCTGTTATATTTAGCCTGATTAGAAGAAGTTAGCTCTGTTGACAGGGTATCTAGACCGGTACTGATACTACCGGCTAAAGAGTTCAGATTTGAATTAGTTGTGTACAGCTGGGCGCCATTAATTGCATCACTGGATGTAATTGAAATATCACCCTGAGCAACCTGCGTAACCTTCTGAGGATTACTGTCACGTGCAGCATTATAAGCTTTACCATCCCATTGCAGTGCATTAGTTTCCAGCTGTGCAATGCCATCTGAGGTGGATTTTTTCAAACTGTTTAAACTTTCATTAGCTTGATTTAGTCCAGTGGTAATAGTAGTTGATAGTTCACTTGTTTGTTTAGAAACGGCTTTAGACAAATTATCAATATTATTATTAATTTCTGTCGACGCAGCTGTTAACTGATTATTAGCATCCTGAATATCTGATGCAGTAGCTGTTTTAAGGTTATTGATACTGGTATTAGTACTGAATAATTGTCCACCAATAACCAGATCACTCGATGTAGCCTTACTTATATCGCCAGCAGCTATATTGGTTATCTTACGGTTTACATTGCCATAGCTGGCATCATATACATCACCTTTGAGCTGTAAGGTTACAGCACTAAGATGATCAATCGAATTACTGGTTGATAGAGACAGTGAGGCAATAGCTGTGTTAGTAGTATTAATGACCTGCGAGACAGATAAAGAAACTGAATCTCTCTTAATGTTTGCATCATCTATACTACTTTGAGTTGCAGTAGAGAGGCTGGAAATACTAGAATTAGTAGTAAACAATTGTCCGCCGTTAACCACATCCGTAGATGTGGGGGTAGTAATATCACCAGCAGCTATATTTGTAATTCTCTGCGCTTGTCCATCACGGCTGGCATCATAGATACCATTTTTCAACTGTAATGCATCACGGTTTAACTGAGTAATACTGGAAGAAGCGCTAGTAGTCAACTGACTGAGTTTATCTGTTGTAGAAGACAGTACTGAGCTGACAGATCCGGAAACTGTTTCAAAATTTAAGATTGCACTACTAATAGAACCAAGTGATGTACTAGATAAAGTACTTAATAACGAATTTGTAGTATATAACTGTCCGCCGTTAACAGCATCAGTTGATCCCGGCGCAGTATCATCACCAGCAGCAACATTCAGAATTCTTGCAGGTCCTTTTCCTAGATGAGATGCATCATAAGCCAGTGCCTTTGAATTCCACTGTAATGCATCTTCCTTCAGCTCTTGAATACTCTTTTCTGATGAAGTTTTTAATGAAGTGTATTTATCATTAATATCTGTAAACCGGGCATCAACAGAAGTAGATAAAGTATTTAAATTGCCATCAGTTGAAAGAATACCGCTGGAAACCGAAGAACTCAGTGAGATTAAATCACTGTTTATAGATGACAATCCAGTTGATGTAGAAGATGACAAACTAGAAAGGCTTGTTGACGTAGAAGTTCCCAGACTTTTTAACTGTGCCACATTAACCGCATCAGTATCCTGTGTACCAGCAGCTAATCCTGTAATCTGCCTTGTCAGGCCTAAAGCTGCATTTCCGATTGCGACAGCAGCGGCTGTACTCTTCCAGACTGGTGAAGTGTCAGCAGCAC
Organism: Snodgrassella sp. M0351; assembly: GCF_016100575.1. Lineage (NCBI taxonomy): Bacteria > Pseudomonadati > Pseudomonadota > Betaproteobacteria > Neisseriales > Neisseriaceae > Snodgrassella > Snodgrassella sp. M0351. The sequence continues at coordinate 5,435 of NZ_JACFSG010000007.1, forward strand.
GTGCAGTTTTAGCAGACGGATCATATCCTACAACACCTTGTTGAACAGAAGCAACAGAACCGCTACCCAGAGCCACACCGTCATCAATACTGGCATTAGCATTATTACCAATAGCAATACCGTTTACTCCGCTAACAGTGGTGCTGTTACCAAGAGCAAGTGCGTTGGCAGCGCTGACATTGGCAGCATTGCCTACAATCATGGCCCCTGATGCGGTTTCGGTAGTAGTATTATTGTTACCAATAATGCGTATACCACTTACTGCATCGGTTTTCTTACCAGCGATAACATTATTATTACCGAATATACCTGTATCACTGGCTGCAATGCCTTCGTCTTTGTTACCTTTATTCTGATTACCCAGAGAATAGGTTCCGTCACCGGAAATAACAGTTGCACCAGTAGCATCATTTGTCTGTTCACCGGTAGTAGAATCGTAAAGCGTAGTGGTAGTGGAACCGCCTATGGCACCGGATCCTTTACCAGAAACCTGATTACCTGAACCAATACTGATACTTTGCTCTCCGGTAGCCTGAGCGGCATTACCGATAGCAACGGCCGAATGTCCCTTTGCCTGAGACTGAACCCCTAGAGCAACAGTACCATCTGCGCTGGCCTGAGACTGAAGACCGACAGCTACACTTCCCACACCGTCAGAAGATGCTACCGAACCCAAAGCGACACTGGATACACCAGTAGCCTGAGAACTTACACCAAAAGCAATGGATGCACGACCAGAAGCCAGTGCTGCCGTACCGAAAGCCATAGCTCCGCCGGCAGTAGCAGTGGCATTAGTACCAAAAGCAGTTGAATAATTACCGGAAGCATATGCACCACATCCGGTTACAAATGAAGCAACGCCGTAAGCAACCGGCATTTTATTAGCAGAACCGCCAGTAGTCGTTCCCTGAGTTTGAGCTACAGTAGCATCAACACCTTTGTTATTTGAACCATATGGAGTCTGAGTACCATATGGCGTATTTCGAGCAAATCTTAAATACTCATCCAAAGCACTGATTCCACCGGTAATTCCTGGTCCTCCGCGTCCGGCTACATCATCAGCTCCGCATTGTGCAGCTGAACCATCAAATGCAGATAAAACAATTGAACCATGACTACCATTAGCATAATTTGAACCGGTACCATCAGTACTGGTAACTGTATTAGCTACTGCACCTGTTATAGCTAAATTGGCAGCATAGGCATTTGACGCCCAAAAAGACATATTGAGAACTGATGCCATAAGACTCAGTTTGAAAATAGAACCAAATCTGGATTTACTGCTTACCATACCGGCGGCAGATAAATAAGAGACTGTATCAGACTTGGTTTTGCTCTTAGCTAGTTCGGAAGCTGCCACCCAAGTCTGGGTCGTTTCATTCCATATAGCACGATATATTTTATTCAATTGGTTACTCCTGATTTAGAAATCATGCCGTAAAACAAATTTTGGATAACTTAATAAAGTTAAGTTAAAAATTAAGATAAATCTTTAAGTAATATAACATAAATATTTGTTTGCATGTAGTAAAAAACATAGAAAAACACTTAACAAAACTGTTGGCTTATGAATTTTTTTTATAAGTAAGCAATTGAATTTTTATCAAATTATTTTTTTTTATTTTATATATGTATGTTTATTAAATACTTTGTTTAGATATTATTATTGTCTTATTAACACCACAATAATAATAGTTACAGTTAATATGAAAGAGCAAATATGAATTATTTTAAATAAAATTTTCTGGACAAAAAACAAATTTAATTAGAGTACGACAAAAATTAGCATTTCATGTTTGAAACTTAAGTTCATAGTTATATTTTCTTTATCTGGTATCAGTTACTTTTTTATATTACTGAAACAGAAATTTTATTTACAATTATATGCAATGTACTTAAAAAATGATTTCATTTTTTATTTATCAAGTACACATTATTTTTATGCTTATACTGGAAGTAAATAAAATATAGATTTTATTAACAACAAACGTATTTACTCTAAAAACAAAATGCAGTATTAAATATATTTGTAATTATAAACAATATAATAATTCTCAGTATATAATCATTATGCTGATTTGATATATTTATATAAATCAGCATATAAATGCTATATCTGAGTTACAAAAAACACGCCATCAATAGTAAATAAACTAACAATTTTAATTATAATATTTTGATTTTCTAATTAAAATTATTAAAATAATTCTATTGTTCCATTTGTTTTTCAACATCAATCAGAGCCCGGCGGGATAAAGCCAGATTAGCCCTGCTGTTATCAAGTACAGAATACAAAAACAGGCTGCCAAGTTTTTTCAGCGGCCGGATCAGATGATACTGCTGTCCGAGGGTAATCAGTATATCTTCAATTTCGTCATTCAGCTCCAGCATCTGCATAGTTTTAATTTTAGAGCGGATAACTTCGGTACTGCTGGCAGCAGCAATTTCCAGATCAATTTTATTGATAGCATTGCCAGCCATCAGCATACCATTATCGTAATCAACCACTGCCGCCGCCAGTGCACCTTCTACGTTAAGTAATTGCGCTACAACAGCTTGATAGTCCATTCTTTTATATCCCGGAATAGTTAATTAAACCGGAGAATAATTGTCCGGTCGGTTAATCTGATAGTATTGTTAAAATAGTATAACATAATCTGTACGCAAATATCAGGCAGCCTGAGGCAGATGATGGAAGGCAGAAGGCAGCTGCCGGTCATGTGGAAATGTTACCCATTCATACGTTTCGGGCTGTGCCAGTAATTGCCGCAATAATGCATTATTAATCGCATGGCCGGATTTATGGCCTTCAAAAGCGCCGATAATCGGATGTCCGAGTGTATAAAGATCGCCAATTGCATCCAGAATTTTGTGGCGTACGAATTCATCAGGATAACGTAAGCCTTCAGGATTAAGCACATCTGTATCATCAATTACAATTGCATTGCTCAGATTTCCGCCCAGCCCCAGATTATGGCTGCGCATCAGTTCTACTTCCTGCATAAAACCAAATGTCCGTGCGCGGGAAATTTCATCAACATACGACTGTCCGGCAAAATCTATCGTGAAAGTCTGATTACTGCGATTGAATACCGGATGATCAAAATCTATGGTTAAAGTAACCTGAAACCCCTCATACGGAGCAAATTTTACCCATTTATCTTCTTGCGACAGCATTACCGGCTGTTTAATACGTAAGAATTTTTTTTCAGCAGGCTGATCAATAACACCCGCATCTTGCAAAAGATAAATAAAAGGCAGGCTAGAACCATCCATAATGGGAATTTCCGGTGCATTGAGCTCAACAATGATATTGTCGATTCCATAGGCAGCGAATGCCGACATAATATGCTCAATGGTGCCGATACGAATACCGTCTGGAGTAACAACTGTAGAAGATAAACGGGTATCGTTAATCAGTTCAGGAGTCAGCGGCACAATACGGCCAAGTTCTCCGTTCAGATCAGTGCGGCGAAAACGGATACCACTATCAGATGCAGCCGGATGCAAACTCAATCTTACCCGCTCTCCGGAATGCAAACCCACTCCGGTAACACTGATACTTTTTGCTAATGTGCGCTGCAACATATTCTGTTCCTGATCAATCCGATAATCCAATAGTAACGAATTTAACCGGTAAAAGTAATGAATTTTGCCAAACAGTGGATAAATTATTGCTATCAGAATTTATTTCTGCCAATTATCCACAGAAAGTATTATCAGCAGAAAAGTTATCCACATAATCCACAAATCATACTCATCCGCAAATAATAAGTTATCTACAATTAAATAGGTGATTTTTTAATACTATTTTCACTTTTCCACAGGATGTATGGCTTCGTCTTTGTCTTCATCAATTTATTATTTATATTTTTATTTGAATAATAATTTTAAATTCCGACATGTTCACGTAATCCGGTTACTTCAACAGTTTTATCTCTGAATTGAAATAAAACATCAAAATTACCCAGATGCATAACAAAAACTTTGTCTGTATGGTGCTGATGCACCGGTCGCGGATCCTGGGCCAGACTTTGATTAACTAATTGAAAATATTCAGAATCTAATGAAAAAAATTGCATTTGATTTAATGCATGCTGTGACCAGTGAACTGTCAGTAATTCGCGTTCATGTGCAAAACTGCTATGTGCATAAGGTTTAGCCTCAACAAACGGAATATAGGGTTTGATATCAATTACCGGTGTCTGATCGAGAAAATCCACACCGCTTACATACAATCGAATCTGTTTATTACATTCAATTCGCTCTAGTTTTACCAGTGATAAACCTAAATGATTAGGCCGGTGCGGACTGCGGGTTGCAAAAACCCCTTTTTTTTCTTTACCTCCTAATTTTGGCGGTCTGATCAGAGGTTGCCAGCCGTCTTTAATGGTGGCATGAAAAATAAACTGAACCCAGATATATTCATAATCACTTAAACCGCGTATACATTCAGCAGTAAATTCTGTGGATAAATCGATATATGCCTGAGCTGCCGGTACCAATCCTGGCTGCCGGGCAACTCCGAATTTTTGTTTATAGGGAGAATTAATGTAACCAATCGGGTGGATTGTCCAGTGCAGACCGGAATTTTCAGAAGATGCGGGCATAAAACGTACAAAATATGATTAATCAGAACAGGTATATTGTACGGTAATTAGTATATTTCTCTGTATATAAATTGTGGATAAAATAATTAATTTATTGTTTTTATTATGCTTAAATTAATCATTAAATGAGTTTCAGCTGATATCCGATTACTTAAGTTATGCACGGAATCATAATATTATCGTTTAAGTTGTTGATAAATATGTTTTTATTATTTACTGTTTTATACTGATTTCCGTATAAATTCGAAACAGCTTGTTTATCTGGCAGTATTACTGATTTATTAGCTGTTTAAAAGTATATTTTCTAATTAAAAATATTATTAATAACGATAAACAGATCATTATGATTGTGGATAATTTAATTTTTAGTGATAAGTGAATTTCTGTGGATTTTAATCTTGTATGGAAATGTCTGATTCATGATTTCAACCAGAATAAATTATTAACCCGGTATTCCGGACTTGTAGCCTGAAGACCTGCCTGTGGATAAATATAACAGAGTAGGGGAGTGTTTAACTATATGATTTTAATATTATAAAAAATAATTGTGTTAAATTGCGGATTTTAAGTTGCAATGGTTTTATTTCATACCGGAAATTAGACTGAATTGATCTGTTTATAGCTGTTGATTATTTTTTACAGAATTAAAAATTATTGTACACAGTGATTTTAAAACCGGCCGGATAAAGTTATCCACAAATCATATTTGAACAGCAAAATGATATTTCCAACTGAGTGTCGGCAGTTTATCTGTATTTCTGTTACTATATCCGGTTAAGTATAAATTGATAGTAGCAATTAAATTACACTGATTAGCTGATTTATCTGTATTGCGGTGGTTAATCTGCAATCAGTATACCGGTAATCACTGATGATTGCCGGTTATGATTAATCTAAGGGTGGTTCAGATGAAAATATTGGTAGCGGTAAAGCGTGTTGTCGATTACAACGTGAAAGTACGTGTTAAACCTGATGAATCAGATGTGGATATTGGCAATGTGAAAATGTCGATGAATCCGTTTGATGAAATAGCTGTGGAAGAAGCTGTACGTTTAAAGGAGGCCGGTAAAGCTACTGAGGTGGTGGTGGTATCTTTAGGTGTGAAACAGTGTGAAGAAACCTTGCGTACAGCTCTGGCAATGGGTGCTGATCGTGCCATTCATGTTGAAACAGATGAAAAGCTCGAGCCGCTGGCCGTGGCTAAGTTATTAAAAGCGGTGGCCGAAACCGAGCAGCCGCAGTTATTGTTGCTGGGTAAGCAGGCAATTGATGATGATGCCAATCAGACGGCACAAATGCTTGCCGCTTTAATGCAGCTTGCGCAGGGTACTTTTGCCAGCAAAATAGAGCTTAAAGCAGATGAAGTGCTGGTTACCCGTGAAATTGACGGCGGACAGGAACAGCTGGCGCTGAAATTACCAGCTGTAATCAGTACTGATTTGCGGCTGAATGAACCTCGCTATATCAAGCTGCCGAATATTATGCAGGCAAAAAAGAAACCGCTTGAGAAAAAAACAGTAGCTGAGCTGGGTGTGGATATCAGCCCGCGGCTGGTACAGTTGAAGGTAACTGAACCTGCTGAGCGGGCTGCCGGCATCCGGGTTGGAAATGTGGCCGAGCTGGCAGACAGATTGCATCACGAAGCAAAAGTCATTTAAAGGAGATATTAATGTCGGTATTGATTATTGCTGAGTATCAGCAATCCTGTCTGGATGAGGCCACTTTGCATGCTGTATCTGCGGCACAGCAACTGGGGGAAATTGATATTCTGATAGCCGGGCATAATGTAGCCGGTATCGCTGCCCAGGCACAGCAAATTAGCGGGGTACGAAAAGTATTACTGGCTGATGCTCCTGACTATGCTCAGGTATTGGCGGAAGCAGTAGCTCCACTGGTAGTGCAACTTGCTGATTCATATAATTATATTATTGCAGCAGCTACTTGTTTCGGTAAAAATTTGTTACCGCGTGTTGCGGCTTTACTTGATTGTGCTCCTGTTTCTGATGTTGTTGCCATTATCGACAGTCAGACATTTGTTCACCCGATTTATGCCGGAAATGCTTTGCAAACAGTGCGTAGTGAACAATCGAAACAGTTGCTGACAATCCGGACTACCGCATTTGCTCTGGCAGAATCTGCTGGCGGGCAAGCGGCAATTGAATCTGTTGCCGCTGTTCCTGTGCCTGAATTAAGCCGTTTTATTGAACGTAAACTGACCAAATCAGATCATCCTGAGCTGACTACTGCTAAAGTGGTCGTCAGTGGCGGACGTGGTTTGGGCAGTGCTGAAAATTTTGCTGCACTTCTCAACCCGCTTGCCGATACCCTGAATGCAGCTATCGGTGCTTCACGCGCGGCTGTGGATGCCGGTTATGCTCCGAACGATTATCAGGTAGGGCAGACAGGGAAAGTAGTCGCACCGGAGTTATATATTGCTATTGGTATTTCAGGAGCCATTCAGCATCTGGCCGGAATGAAAGACAGTAAAGTTATTGTGGCTATTAATAAAGATGCTGATGCTCCGATTTTTAACGTAGCTGATTATGCGCTGGTTGCTGATTTAAATACTGCTGTTCCAGAACTGCTTGAACAGTTAAAGGCTCTCGGACATTAAATTGCTGATGGTTGTTGAATAATGTTTCACGTGAAACATTATTCAACAGTTTAGCCTTGAAACAAACGGGTAGAAAGTATCCGGTTTGCTGTAACTGATTGCCGGTAAACTGCCTGAATATACTCAGTATTCAGGCAATTTTTATGATATCTTTTATAAAAAATTCAGCTTAAAACGATGAACCGATTACATGATAATCAGAGTTATGCTTTTGCATCAGATAATTATTCAGGTGTTCACCCGAAAATTATCCAGGCACTGACAATCGCTAATGGCGGACATCAGCCTGCTTATGGTGCTGATGTGTATACGCATGCTCTGCAACAGAAAATCAAACAGTTATTTGGTGAGCAGGCTGAAGCTTTTCCGGTATTTAACGGAACCGGAGCCAATGTTACCGCTTTACAGGCATTGTTGCCGCGCTGGGGTGCGGTGATTTGTGCGGAGAGCGCACATATTCAGTGTGATGAAGGAGTGGCGCCTGAACATCTGGCCGGCGTAAAGCTCCTGACGGTTGCTACTGATGATGGTAAATTAACCCCGCAACTGGTAGCCCGGCAAGCCTGGGGTTTTGGAATGGAACATCGTGCTCAGCCGGCAGTTGTGTATATCAGCCAGACTACTGAGCTGGGCACTTGTTATAGTGTGGCTGAAATCCGTGATCTGGCCGAATATTGTCATAAACATAATATGCAGCTTTATCTGGATGGAGCACGGCTGGCGAATGCACTGGTAGCGGAAAATACTGATGCCAGAACCATGATTACCGATACGGGTGTGGATATGCTTAATCTGGGCGGTACTAAAAATGGTATGCTGCAAGGCGAATGTATCATCAGTATGCGCGCAGATACTCATGCTGCTATGCCGTATCTACGTAAAATTAATGCTCAGCTTGGTGCAAAAATGCGTTTTATTTCAGCACAATTTCTGGCATGGCTGGAAGACGATCTGTGGCTGGATCTGGCCGCCAACAGTAATCTGATGGCAAAGCGGCTGGCTACATCACTGACCGCAATTGAGCAGGTATCGGTTACTCAAAAAGTTCAGGCAAATGCCATATTTGCAATATTACCTGCTAATGCTCGTGCTCGTTTGCATCAACAGTTTCATTTTTATGACTGGGATGAAAGCAAAGGAGAGGTACGCTGGATGACCAGTTTTGATACCACAACTGAGCAAGTTGATGCATTTGCGGCCGCTATCAGGCAGGCTGTTGCAGAAAAATGAGTACAATTTATCAATACACAACGCTGGCAGCACCGGCGCAGGCTGAATTTAAAGATAAGGGCAGCCGTTTTCTGGCCTTTGCCTATCCGGTGCAGGATGAATCAGAAATTCGCCAGTATGTGCAAACTTTGCGGGAACAGCATCACAAGGCACGTCATTGCTGTTTTGCATGGCGTCTGGGCGTAGATGGTAACCGTTATCGTGCCAATGATGATGGAGAACCTGCCGGGAGTGCCGGCCGGCCGATTCTCGGACAGATTGATTCTGCGAATATCACTGACGTTGTAGTGATAGTGATACGTTATTTTGGTGGTACTTTGCTGGGAGTGCCCGGGCTGATCCATGCTTATAAATCTGCTACTGCGGCAGCGATAGAAGCTGCTGATAAAATTTGTCTGGATGTATGCCGGCAATTATGGCTTTATTGTGATTATGCTCATTTGAGTGAAGCAATGCGCTGGTGCCGGCAGCAGCAGGCACAGATAATACAGCAGGATCTGCAGCAGCAGTGCTGTCTGTCTGTCCGCCTGCCGCTTGCTCAGCTGGAAAGCGGGCTGTCATCTTTACGCAAGCTGCGGATGATTGATGTTAAACTGGATAACTGAATATTACTGGTTAATGCTATAAAACGCAGCCGGCTGGCTGCATACACACCTTATTTTGGAGAAGGGGTATATGAAATTACTGGTTATCGGCAGCGGCGGACGAGAACATGCTCTGGCCTGGCGTCTGGCACAGTCTCCCAAAGTAAATACGGTTTATGTTGCTCCGGGTAATGCCGGTACTGCAACAGAACCAAAGCTGCTCAACCTTGCTGTAACTGATCATCAGCAGTTGATTGCCTTCTGTCGTGAACAGCAAATAGCATTTACAGTAGTCGGACCGGAAGCACCACTGGCAGCCGGTATTGTGGATGATTTTACTGCCGCTGGTCTGGCTGTTTTTGGTCCGAGCCAATATTGTGCTCAGCTGGAAAGCTCAAAAGATTTTGCTAAGGCGTTTATGGCCAGAACGGGTATCCCCACAGCTGCCTATCAGACTTTTACTGATGCTGAAGCTGCTCATCAGTATATCAGTCAGAAAGGCGCACCGATTGTTATCAAGGCTGATGGTCTGGCAGCCGGTAAGGGAGTGATTGTTGCCATGACACTGGCCGAAGCTCATCAGGCTGTAGATGATATGTTGCGGGATAATACTATGGGTGCTGCCGGTAGCCGGGTGGTAATCGAAGATTTTTTACAGGGAGAAGAAGCCAGCTTTATTGTTATGGTCGATGGTGAGCATGTTTTACCTATGGCTACCAGTCAGGATCACAAACGCCTGCTTGATTTCGATAAAGGCCCGAATACCGGCGGAATGGGTGCTTATTCTCCTGCACCGGTAGTGACTGAAGCTGTACATCAGCGGGTAATGGATGAAATTATTCTTCCTGTAGTAAAGGGAATGCAGGCTGACGGCTATCCTTATCGCGGCTTTCTGTATGCCGGTTTGATGATAGATGATAGCGGAGCACCGTATATCATAGAATTTAACTGCCGGTTTGGTGATCCGGAAACTCAGCCGATTATGTGCCGGTTACAAAGTGATCTGGTGGAGCTGATAGAAGCTGCTCTGGACAGCCGGCTTGATACGGTGACCGCTGAATGGCGAGATCAGGCTGCTGTTGGTGTGGTACTGGCGGCGGCTGGTTATCCACAGGATCCGCGTAAGGGAGATGTAATTTCCGGGATTACCGAGGCTAATCAAACCGGAAAAGTTTTCCATGCCGGTACAGCGTTTAATTCCCGGCATGAACTGGTTACCCATGGCGGACGGGTATTATGTGTAGTCGGATTAGGTGCAGATATCAAAACTGCACAAACCAAAGCTTATACTGCTCTGGCATCGATAAAATTTGCCGGTATGCAATACCGGCATGATATTGGTGCAAAAGCATTAAAAGCTGTGGATAACTAAGTCTGATTTGTTTATTTTATCCGTTTATCAACAGATATTCTAATTATGTATTCTGTTTAGTCTGGCTGAGCAGAATACATAATTTTTTGGCTAAACTAGACAAATAGTATGTACTATTAAATTATTAAGATAAATTTTGATTATGGAGATATTCAATTTTAGCTTAGCACAGGCAAATGATAAGAATATAAAACTGTAACTGAATCGATTCTGTGGATAAATATAAAAATGATGTTATGGATAAGGCTGTCTGTAGATTGATTACATCCTCAACAGTTAAAATAAATCGGCATATTCATTAATGATTTTGAGGAATCAGTATAAAACTGTTTTATGCGGAAAATTTGAACTGGTTTCAATAAGAGGATTTAAGCATCAGAATATTCTTTATTAACTGTGTATTATCAGCAATTATAATCAAAATTGAATATGACTTATTCAGATATCAATTATTAATAACAGACATGATAGAAAAGGATAAACGTCATCAATACTATAGTGTCTGTACATAATTATTTATCCAGTATTTATCCACAGTCACCGGGTTTCCGGCTAAAAATACTGTTTTTGTGTTCTGGCTTGCTTATCATCTATTTTATTTAAAAATATGCTGAAATTTTTCCCGGCAAAGATATTAACTATCTGTAATTAGTTAATTTTAAATCAGGCAAAAATTTAACAGCCAGAGAAAATAATTTTTTGCAATTCTCAGTAAATTAACCGGATATTGAATATGCAGTGCTAAGTATAGCTGTACTTAATCCTGAATTTCTAAACCGGATAGAAGTGATATCTGGTTGTTTGGTACTAATAAGATTATAATAAAATAACTTCTCGGTAACATTACCTACTTACAATAAGCGTTTTTGAGCGGATATGATGTAGTGGTAGCATAACTGCTTCCCAAGCAGTTCGGGCGGGTTCGAATCCCGTTATCCGCTCCAGTAGACTAACTGTTATTTTAACTAATTAAGATAAATAAAATACTTATTAACAGTTTAGTTTTTAAAGCTTATAGTTTGAAAAACTGAATTTTTTAATTACTTTTTTTGTTCGGGATATTATTTTTGTTTGATTTGTAATAGTCATGCTTCCATAATCAGTTTCGATTTACAAAATGGCAATTTTTGTAACTGATATTTATTTTATCTGTTAAATGATATCCACAGACTTATACACAATTTATAAAATCACTATTTTATTTGTCTGCATTTATAGTTTTTATATTTATAAAGACACGAACCAATTCGGACATATAATTTAAATTTCTAACTACTGCGATTAATACTTACTGATTTATTATTCATAATTTTAATGTAAATTTTATTATTTTTAATAGATATAATACAATACTATTACAGAAAATATAAACGGGATATTTAAAATTCAGATATACCGCTATAATTCTGCATTATGTGGTTAAACAATTTCATAAAATACCAGTATAATATTCAGTATCTGCAAAAATACTGATAAATGATACAAAATCTGTCAAAATTTAATTTAAGCTTTTTATCTTACTTTTCTATAAAAATTAAGCAATAACGTTCCAATTTTATTTACAAGAATTATCAATAAGTAAAATTCGTTCTCATATCCTGTTGTGGCTTTTATAATACATTTAATAATAGGTAAATAAATAGTATTTATCCCATATAATCGCAAAATTTCATAAAAAGATCACATATAATATACTGTTTTTATAAAAAATTTTTTTAAGAATATTTTATTCAGCTTCAAATAATCTTCTCTGAAGCGTCTGTTTGTTTTACCACATTTATACAAATATTTATGTTATATTACTTAATAATTTAACTTTAATTTTAACGTTTTTTAAATTTTTTTTGGTTTTTTTGATAAACGCATGATTTTAAAAAATTAGGAGTTAACCAATTGAATAAAATATATCGTGCGATATGGAATGAATCCACGCAGACATGGGTGGCTGCTTCTGAATTAGCTAAAAGTAAAACTAAGGCAAATACAGTTTCCTGTCAGACTGCTGTTATACCTTCGTTACTGAGTAAGTTTGGCTTTAGAGCTTTCAAAACCGGACTGATTGCTTCTCTTGTGAATATGACATTATTTTCACCTGAATTGTATGCAGCCTCCTCCTATAGAATACATTACATAGGTAATCATAATGATAGTACGTATGCTTCCAGAACTGATAATTCTCCTACTAATGTTTCTAATCATTATGCAGGTAGTAGATCAACTATTACGTTGAGTGGTGAAGTTGCGAACTGTGGTGCGGATTATGTTAAGGGACGCAGCAATATTACTAAAGAGACCGGTTCAATAGATGCATGGACGGAATATAAGCGGTTTGCAACGAATACAAACTTTGTTTACAAAGGTGTAACTTATACTCCCTATGGTACTCTTGATCATGCTGAATGGGGATTGAGCTCTGGTACTCTCCAGCAGACTTATGATCCTAAAAATTCTACCGCTAAGACGGCAGCAGGTCAGCAGGGGCAAATAACCACTAATATTAGGGGTATATATAAATTACCTCTGGCTTATGGTGTGGGATCATTTGCAGCCTTTTGCGGATCATACACAGAAGGTAATTATTCAACAGCTTTTGGTACCAATGCTACTGTACTGGGAGGCGGTGCGCAGGCTTTTGGTAACGCTTCGCTGGCTCAGGGGCGTGCGTCTAATGCAGTTGGCGTTTCATCTCAGGCTAGTGGGGTATCCAGTGTCGCTCTGGGTTCTGTAGCCAATGCAAATGGTGTAGGAACCGTTGCTATTGGTTTGCAGTCACAGGCTGCTGGTGACGGAGCTGTTGCAATTGGTGCTCAGTCACAGACAGGTCTGGATTCTGGGATAGCTATTGGTAATAACGATAGTGCTACTTTCAAACAAAGTATTGGTATTGGTTCTGGTAATGATGTACGCGGAGAGGGCGCAATTGCTATTGGCGGGGCATCAACTGCTACCACATATAATACAGATGATGGTTTACAAAATGAATCGCGTACAGGTAATACTACTATCCTAGGAAATAATACGATATCTTTGGGTAACAGTAATACCGGTAAAACATTTACCTCAAAGAAAGATGATGGTATTTCTGCTGCCAATACAACCGTATTTGGTAACAGCAATACTATCAATAATGCGATTGATGGTGTACATATTATTGGTAACAGTAATACAGTGGGTGCGGCCAACTCAGCCAGTACAGGAACTGGTGCCACTATAATCGGTAATAACTCCATTGTCAGCTCAGATAATGGTATGGCTCTGGGTAATAATATAACCGTTGGTGGTACTGAAGCGATTGCCGTGGGTAATAACGCTCAGGCTCTGGCTGACGGAGCAGTTGCTCTGGGTTCGGGCTCTATTGCCAGTACCGCAGGTGGCGTTGCAGGGTATAATCCGGATAGCAGTAAATCTAGCGATGGTCCTATATGGAAAAGTAAAACCGGTGCCGGTGCCGTAGCTGTAGGAAATTCAAATAAAAACACCCGTCAGATAACCGATGTTGCTGCTGGTGTACAGGAAACAGATGCTGTCAATGTTGCTCAATTAAAGAGCCTGTATTCTTCTGTTTCAGGCAGCGTGGATAACTTATCAGCAGGTATTCAGCCTGATCTGGGTAAAATGGATGGTAATGTTGCCAGCCTTTCCACTTCACTCGATGATAAACTGAATAAAATTAATACCAGTATCAGTACTGTTTCAGAACAGACTAATACAAGATTAAATACATTAGATCAAAATATCTCTGATCTGACTAAATCAACATCTGAAGGTATTACGTCATTACAGCAAAATACTTTAAAGTATAATAAGAATTTAAGTGCTTATAATGTCGGATCAGAAGATGGCAGAACCACGTATAAAATAATCAATGTAGCAGAAGGGCAGGTTGCGGCTGATTCAACTGATATGGTTAATGCCGGACAGTTGTATACGACTAATGCACAGTTGACTTCTATCTCGACAGGCATACTTACCGGTATTGGTACTCTTAATAGCGGCGCAGACGGTATTTCGTCAGCTGTAGATAAATCAGTACCAAAAATAAACGCAGATATGGATGGTTTTACTTCATTCGTAGCTACCGGTATCAATGAGTTGCGAAGTAATATACTTGAATGGGATGAAAAAGGTAAAAAATTTGATGCTAAGGATGAAAAGAAAATAACCGGCGTTGAGAAAGGCAGTGCTGATAGTCCAGATTCCACAGATGCAGTAACCGGCGCTCAGTTACGTGCTACTAATATGTTAGTCAATAAAGTAGCAGTTGAGCTCGGTAATAGTATTACTACTAATAATAATCAGGTTAATAAACTGATATTAAATACAAATCTGGCAATATCAGACAGTAAGGACAGACTGACTACACTTAATACATCTGTTTCAACCGGTTTAAGCAGGATAACACGCAATGCTCTGTTATTTGATGCCCAGGCTGATGGCGGTAAAGGTGCATATCAGGCAGATCTCAATAAAACTCCGCAAAAAATCAGTAATGCAGCAGAGGGTGATATATCTGAAAAATCTACGGATGCGATAACCGGCGGACAGTTGTATACCACTAATTCTAATCTGGCTACGCTTTCCACTTCTATTTCTGCCGGATTGACTACTATTGCCGGTAATCGCAATAGTATTTCAACTGCTGCCAAAAACCGACTGGATAATTTATCCACGACAATAAGCGGAAGTCTGAGTTCTTTATCAACAGTAATTACTTCTGATTTAAAAACACTAAGCAATAATTTGCAGGCAGTGTCTTCTTCTTCCTCTACTGCAATTAATAATTTACAGAACAGTACAATATTACGAGGTAAGGATTCGGCATTTCATGCTACACATGAAAACCGGGCTCAAAAAATTACCAGTATTGCTCCGGCAGAGTTGAGTCCGGACTCAACCGACATGGTTAATGGCAAACAGCTGTATACTACCAATTCTAATATTAGCAGTCTGGCCAGTACTGTTAACAGTAGTTTCAGCAGTTTATCCGGTTCACTGTCTGCATCGGTTGGTAAAAATCTGAATAATCTGTCGACAGCTCTGTCTATAACCAGTAAAAAAGTTTCAGACCAGCAAAATGCTGAACTGCAATGGGATGACGATGCTAAGGCATTTAGTGCCAAACATGGTATAGATGGTAACCAGACAATTACTCAAGTCAGTGCTGGTGATATCAGTGATCCAAATTCAACTGATGCAGTAACCGGCGGACAGTATTATAAACTAAGTAAGGATATAGATACCGAGATAAATAATCAGACAACCAATGCCCTGAACTCTATAGGTCGGGTTAATGAGAGCATCTCAACCTTACAGCATGAAATATTGCAGTTTACTGACGGCAGTTTTAATGCACAGCGTGTTGAAAAAGACCAGAAAATTACTGGAGTAGCTCAGGCTGAGATAAACAGTGCATCTACGGAAGCCGTTACCGGAGCGCAGTTATACTCAACCAATTTATCTCTGAAAGCTTTAGAATCTTCAATCAGTACTGGATCTGACGATTTTGCTAAGCTGATAACCCAGTATTCTGAAAGTACGATGCAAAGTGGAAGTAATCGGGTAAACGAACTTAATACAAGTATTGGTGCCTTACAAAGTAATGCTTTGCAGTGGGATGATAAAGAAAGAGCATACAGTGCTACCCATGGTATTAAGGGAAACCAGAAAATTACTAATGTTACAGCCGGCTACATTGGCGCAGGTTCAACTGATGCAATAGTCGGCAGTCAGTATTACGACTTCTCTCTTTCTACTGCTAAGAGTGTAGAAAAATTAAACAACGAATTGAATGGTCTATCTTTAGATCAAATTAAACAACTGACTGAAAGTATCAACAAGGGTCTGGAAACAACTAATAAAGGAATAGCGCAATTAAAGCAGGATGCATTGCAGTGGAACGGTGATGCTTATGATGCCAGCCATGGTAGTGTTAATGGTAAAGAACAGATTACTCATGTTGCTGAAGGAAATTTGCTATCCGGTTCAACTGATGCTGTAACTGGCAGTCAGTTATTTAAAACTAATAACAGTATTGATAGCCTGAATACATCATTTTCAGCCCAATTAAAGCAAAGTTCAGATAATATCGATAGCCTCATGGCTACTCGAAAGGATGAGCTAAGCAAAAATGTTCATTCTGGGATCAGTAAGCTTGCCGATGATATCAGTACAGATATACAGACCGTTAACACTGGAATTAGTGGATTAAAAGAGAATGCACTGTTGTGGAATGGCAGTTCTTATGATGCCAGCCATGGTAAGATAGGTGCATTGAACAAAATCATTAATGCCGGTAAAGGTGGTGTGTATGATAAATCATCCGATGCTGTAATCGGTGATCAGTTATTTAGCACTAATAAAAATGTCAGTGCTCTTTCCGGCAGACTGGATACTGAGTTGTCAGATTTTTCCAATTCTGTCTCCACGAACCTGTTGAAAGTTTCATCTGATTTAAATCAAACCATGACTACCGGATTTGATTCTTTATCTACTACTATCAACACTGAACTTGGGGCTATTAATACCAGTCAGAGTGCCATAAAGCAAAAAGCATTAAAGTGGAATGACAGTGTTTATGATGCCATTGATGAAAACGACAATAAAGGACGTATTACTCAGGTAGCTAAAGGTGATTTACAGGTAAATTCCAGCGATGCGGTTGTTGGTGCTCAGTTGTTTAGCACAGATAGCCGGATAAATTTGCTTTCTGAATCATTTACAAAGAGTGTGACAGATTTTATCAGTACAACTTCGGGCAGTTTACAAAGCCTGTCTACAGTATTGGATACCTCTTCTTTTCCAGGTCTTGATAAACTGTCAACAGAAACTGAGTTACGTTTGAATGATATAAATGACAGAATTCCTGCACTACAGCAGAATGCGCTGCAATGGAATAAAGATAAAGGTGCCTATGATGCCAGTCATGGAGATCCGGGAAGTAAAGGAAAAATTACCAATGTTGCAGACGGTTTGCTGGCAAAAGGATCGAAAGATGCTGTAACAGGTAATCAGCTTTTTAATACCGATAAAGCAATCAGTGATTTGGGTAAAGAAGTAGATGCCGGTGTTAATAGTTTGTCCGAATCCCTGCTTAATATATCCGATAAAAATATCGCTACTTTAACCGGTTTGCTGAAACAAACTAATAACAAACTGACAAGTCTGTCTACAACTACACAAACAGAATTTACTAGTACTAATACCGGTATTTCCGATTTGCTGGACAATGCACTGCAATGGACGGATAAAGGTTATGACGCCAGTCATAAGGTTGAAGGCGCTAAAAATATTATCACCCATGTGGCAGCAGGCAGCCTGAAAGAGGGCTCATCAGACGCCGTAACCGGTGCACAGCTGTTCAGTACCAATAGTAGTATTACTGCTCTGGAAAGTAAATTAACAGGTGTATCTAACAGCCTCAGCACTGGTATCAACAGTTTATCCAGTTCATTAAGTGATGTAATAGATTCCAATTTATCAAAACTGGCACAGAACAGAGAAAATATTGAAAGCGGCATCGATTCTCTGTCTACAAGTGTATCTTCAACAGTGGATGTAGCTGATAAAGATCTGGCTGATCTTAAGCAAAATGCATTACAGTGGAAAGATGGTTCATATGATGCCAGTCATGGCATAGAAAATGCTAAATATCGTATTACTCATGTTGGTAAAGGTGATATATATGCCGGTTCAACCGATGCCATTACGGGTGGTCAGCTACACACTACCAATAGCAATATAAGTGCACTGACTAACAGGTTCAGTACTAGTTTTGAAAGTTTTTCAACTACTTTGAATGGTTTGGTTGATGCTGGAATCGGTAGTCTTTCTACCGGTATAGACGATATTAATACCAATGTAACCATTCTGCAGCAGAATGCGCTACAATGGAACGCGGGTATTAATGCTTATGATGCAAGTGTTGTAACGGGCAATCCGGCAAAAATTACCCAGGTTGCCGCTGGTCAGGTAGGGTTAAATTCGTCAGATGCCATTACTGGTGCTCAACTGTACAGCCTGTCGACGGCGTCTATAGAAAACCTGAACCATGTATCGATCTCAATGTCCAAGTCTTTATCTACCATAAATGATTCGGCTAAGAACGTATCTGATTTACTTACAAAACAGTTTGATACGATATCCGCAGATATTTCAGATAATTTAAACAGTTTGTCTAAGAGTGCTTCAGCTAATCAAAACACTTTTTCTGACAATGCGTTTAGTAGTATTTCAAGCCTCTCCTCAAGTACATCTGACCGCTTAACTGAATTGTCTGGTGATATAGTCAGAAGTATTAACACTTTGTCTGACAACACTAACACCGGGCTGATAAGTCTGGCTACAAGTATTACAGATTCAGCAGGCCAGTTATCTAAGTCCTTAAGTGACATTAAAGGTAATGCAGATAAGCTTAAACAGGATGCATTACAATGGAATGAATATGTCGGTGCCTATAGTGCAAATCATGGTATCGGTGAATCGCAATTCATTACTAATGTAGCTGCTGGTACAGTGGCACCGGATTCAACTGATGCCGTTAACGGAGCGCAGCTATACAACCTGTCTACCGGTATTCAGGATGCAGACAGTATTCGTTACAACAGTGTATCTAGTGTGCTGAATGATAATATCACTAAATTTAAAAATAAGCTGGATGATACCACTACTACAACTGCAAATAGTCTGAATAATCTGAGTGATAGTCTGACTAATATCACAACCAATATGACATCGCTGCAAACAAATGCATTGTTGTGGAATGGTAGTGCCTATGATGCCGGTCGCAATAGTGCAGCACAGCGAATTACCAATGTAGCAGCAGGCAG
>NZ_JACFSG010000008.1:0-15711 GCF_016100575.1 Snodgrassella sp. M0351
TGCGATGGAAGAAGGCTTACGCTTTGCGATTCGTGAAGGTGGCCGAACAGTTGGTGCCGGTGTGGTTGCTAAAGTTATCGCTTAAAGTTTTGTAGGCCAGTAGCTCAATTGGTAGAGTATCGGTCTCCAAAACCGAGGGTTGGGGGTTCGAGACCCTCCTGGCCTGCCAAAAAAATCAGACTAATCGGCCAATGGTCGGTTAGTCTTTTTTGTATTAATTAAAAGGTGGTTATATGGACAACAAAACATCGAAAGATGTAGGAGCCAAAACCAAAGCACAATTAAAAGCTGAAGCTAAGCAACAGCAGGAGTTGGAAGTCAAACGTAATAAATGGTTTGATTTATTGAAATATCTTCTCTCCGCTATATTGGTTACCGCTGGTATTCAGGCATTCTATGCTCTTGATGCGCAATTGCCACTTTATATCCGTTATTTATTTCCATTGGTAGGTGTAGTAGCAGCCATTGTAATTGTATTTTTTTGGAGTACGGGTGGACGCAAACTTACTGCTTATGTGCGCGACTGTGTATCGGAAGCCAGAAAAGTAGTTTGGCCAGGGCGTAATGAGGCATTGCGCATGACCCTGTTTGTGCTGATATTTGTTGCTGTCTTGTCGTTATTTATTTGGGGTGTTGACAGCCTGATTTCATGGTTGTTATTTGACATCTTTATGAGGAGAAGCTGATCATGGCAAAACAGTGGTATGTTGTACACGCTTATTCCGGTTTTGAAAAAAATGTACAAAAAACCTTAAAAGAGCGCATTGAGCGTGAAGGAATGGGTGAATATTTTGGTCAGATACTGGTGCCGGTTGAAGAAGTTGTGGATATAAAAAACGGGCGTCGCAGTATTACTGAACGTAAATTTTTTCCTGGTTATGTTCTGGTAGAAATGGATATGACCGATGCTTCGTGGCACTTGGTTAAAAATACACCACGTGTGACTGGCTTTATTGGTGGAACAGCCAATAAACCATTACCTATTTCAGCTCGTGAAGTGGATGCTATCTTGCATCAGGTGCAAAGTGGAGTAGAAAAACCGAAACCAAAAGTCCTCTTTGATGTTGGTCAGCAAGTGCGGGTAAATGAAGGTCCGTTTAAAGACTTTAATGGCGTTGTAGAAGAAGTCAATTACGAACGCAATAAACTGCGTGTTGCTGTGCAGATATTTGGACGTGAAACACCGGTTGAGCTGGAATTTTCTCAGGTAGAGAAAATTTAACTGCAATAATACAACATAAACTAACCTGTGCTTGTAAGGAAAAGGTTTTTTCTTTATAATCACGGGTCTTGCTTTTGGGGAGCAGCATTTGCTGCGTCATACCCGTTTATTTGGAGTTTAAATCAAGTGGCAAAAAAAATTGTAGGCTATATCAAACTGCAGATTCCTGCAGGTAAAGCCAATCCGTCTCCTCCGGTAGGTCCGGCACTGGGTCAGCGTGGTCTGAATATTATGGAATTCTGTAAAGCCTTTAATGCGGCTACGCAGAATGTTGAGCCGGGTCTGCCGGTTCCGGTAGTGATTACTGCGTTTGCAGATAAATCATTTACCTTTGTAATGAAAACGCCACCGGCTTCTATTTTGCTGAAAAAAGCAGCTGGTCTGCAAAAAGGTAGTTCAAATCCATTAACCCAGAAAGTGGGTAAAGTGACTCGTGCACAATTGGAAGAAATCGCCAAGACTAAAGAGCCTGATTTAACTGCTGCTGATCTGGATGCGGCGGTACGCACCATTGCCGGTAGTGCCCGTTCAATGGGTTTAGATGTGGAGGGTGTGTAAATGGCTAAGCTTTCAAAACGCATGCAGGCTATTCGTGCTGCTGTGGAAACCAATAAATTATATGCTATTGATGAAGCACTGAGTCTGGTTAAAGCTAATGCTACAGCCAAATTTGATGAATCTATCGATGTATCTTTCAATCTGGGCATTGATGCACGTAAATCTGATCAGCTTGTTCGTGGTTCTGTAGTGTTGCCTAAAGGTACTGGTAAAACTGTACGTGTAGCTGTGTTTACTCAGGGCGCTAATGCGGAAGCTGCTAAAGCAGCCGGTGCTGATGTGGTTGGTTTCGATGATCTGGCTGCTGAAGTCAAAGCAGGTAATCTGAACTTTGATGTGGTAATTGCATCTCCTGATGCTATGCGTGTAGTAGGTCAGCTAGGTACTATTCTGGGTCCGCGTGGTTTAATGCCAAACCCGAAAGTGGGAACTGTTACGCCGAATGTTGCTGAAGCTGTTAAAAATGCGAAGGCAGGTCAGGTACAGTATCGTACAGATAGAGCTGGTATCGTACATGCAACTATTGGTCGTGCTTCTTTTGATGCCGCTGATCTACGTGAAAACTTTAACGCATTACTAGACGCCATTGTTAAAGCTAAACCTGCTGCAACAAAAGGTCAGTATCTGCGCAGAATCGCCGTATCCAGCACGATGGGTGCAGGTTTGTGTGTTGACAGCGCTTCTGTAAATAATTAAGAAGTATCGTTGAATTTTGGCAGTTTGGTCTCATATCAGACTGCCATTAAAATTCATATAAATGTTTTACATTTATATGTTGGGCTACTTAGAAATAAGTAGATGTCCAAGACCGTAGGGAATTTGTTGTAGTAAAACAAATTTTAAAAAATAACCCTACGCAGACGGTAGTCCCGGATAATCTTGTGTAAGCCTTGCTTACGGATGTCTTTTTGGGTTGCCGCGCTGGGTGGAGTGGTATTCATACCGCTCTGATTGAAAACAGTGGGAGGTAGACCTTGAGTCTCAATATTGAAACCAAGCAAGCAGCCGTAGCCGAAATCGTAGCAGCCATTGCTAACGCTCAAACTATGGTTATTGCCGAGTATCGTGGTATCAGTGTTGCCAGTATGACCGAACTGCGTGCCAATGCTCGTAAAGCAGGTGTATACCTGCATGTGTTGAAAAACACATTAGCCCGTCGCGCTGTTGAAGGTACATCATTTGCCGCTCTGGCTGATCAGATGGTTGGTCCGTTGGTTTATGCGGTATCTGAAGACCCGGTTGCTGCTGCAAAAGTACTGCACCAGTTCTCGAAAAAAGATGAAAAAATTGTACTGAAAGCAGGTTCATATAATGGTGATCTGCTGGATGTTGCTCAGGTAGCAGAACTTGCTTCTATTCCGAGCCGCGACGAATTGCTCGCGAAATTGCTGGGTATTATGCAAGCTCCTGTTTCAGGTTTTGCCCGTGCACTTGCTGCTTTGGCTGAGAAAAAAGCCGGCGAAGAAGCTGCCTAAATTTCATCTGATTTATATTTAAATTTTTATTCTCAATTATTGGAGTTTAATAGCATGGCTATTACTAAAGAAGACATTCTGGAAGCAGTTGGTAACCTGACCGTTATGGAATTAAACGATCTGGTTAAAGCTTTTGAAGAAAAATTTGGTGTATCTGCAGCTGCTTTGGCTGTTAATAATGGTTCTAATAACGGTGCTACAGCTGCCGAAGAAAAATCTGAATTTGATGTAGTATTGACTTCTGCTGGTGCTCAGAAAGTTGGCGTGATTAAAGTTGTTCGTGCTATCACTGGTTTGGGTCTGAAAGAAGCTAAAGATCTGGTTGACGGTGCACCTAAAACTCTTAAAGAAGGTGTTTCTCAGGCTGAAGCTGACGACATTAAAAAACAACTGGAAGAAGCCGGCGCTTCTGTCGAAATCAAGTAATTTCAGTTGCGTTTTACAGGCTGGTAGCTTAGGCTACCAGCCTGCTTTCGCTTGTCTACCTCAAGTGATATTTTATAAATATTTACAAAAAAACCATTAATTTACCTAATTTTACTCTTTTGATATTAACAGTTATCTGAGTATTTATAAAACCTTACTTGCCAAACCTCCCTACTGGAGACTGTACATGTCCTACTCTTTTACTGAAAAAAAACGTATCCGTAAAAGCTTTGCCAAACGTGCGAATGTATTAGAAGTGCCGTTTTTATTGGCTACGCAGTTGGATTCTTATACACAGTTTTTACAGATGGAAACACCCTATGACCAGCGCGCTGATGTTGGTCTTCAGGCTGCTTTTCAGTCTATTTTTCCGATCATCAGTCATAACGGTTATGCCCGCCTTGAGTTCACCCATTATGTATTAGGTGAACCAGTGTTTGACATTCCGGAATGTCAGCTGCGTGGTATTACTTATGCAGCTCCGTTGCGGGCACGTATCCGGCTGGTGATTTTGGACAAAGAGTCATCCAAACCTAATGTGGTTAAAGAAGTTCGTGAAAATGAAGTTTATATGGGTGAAATTCCGTTGATGACACCCAGTGGTTCATTCATTATTAACGGTACAGAACGCGTCATTGTTTCACAGTTGCACCGTTCTCCGGGTGTATTCTTTGAACATGACAGAGGTAAATCACATTCATCTGGTAAATTATTATTTTCAGCACGGATTATTCCTTATCGCGGATCCTGGCTTGACTTTGAATTTGACCCGAAAGATTTGCTGTATTTCCGTATCGACCGTCGTCGTAAAATGCCGGTAACTATTTTACTGAAAGCACTTGGGTTTACACCGGAACAGATTTTGGACATGTTCTATGACCGTGAAAGTTATCACCTGTCTAAAGATGGTGTGCATACTGATCTGATTCCGGCACGTCTGAGAGGTGAAACTGCCAAGTTTGATCTGGTAGATAAAGACGGCAAAGTACTGGTACAAAAAGGCAAACGTATTAATGCCAAGAATATCCGTGACATTATTGCTGCAGATATTAAATGGCTGGAAGTTGAACCGGAAAGTCTGATTGGCAAGGTACTGGCTGCTGATGTGGTTGTTCCGGATACCGGTGAAATACTGGCTAAATCCAATGATGAAATCACGGAAGAGTTGCTGGCACAGTTTGATATACAGGGAATCAAAGAAATTTCAACGCTGTATATCAATGATCTGGATCAGGGTGGTTATGTTTCTAATACTTTGCGTACTGATGAAACCGAAGGTCAGCAGGCTGCACGTATTGCTATTTATCGCATGATGCGCCCGGGTGAGCCGCCAACCGAAGACGCTGTTGAAGCATTATTTAATCGCCTGTTCTTTAGTGAAGACAGCTATGACTTGTCACGTGTCGGCCGGATGAAATTCAACACCCGTACCTATCAGCAAAAATTGCTGGAAGCACAGCAGGAGTCATGGTATGGACGTCTGATGACACAAACTTTTGCCAATGCTGATAAAGAAGGCAATCATGTACTAACTATTCCGGATATTGTATCCGTAATTGCTACACTGGTTGAATTGCGCAACGGACATGGTGAAGTAGATGATATTGACCATTTGGGTAATCGTCGCGTACGTTCTGTGGGTGAGCTGGCTGAGAACCAGTTCCGCAGTGGTCTGTCTCGTGTAGAACGTGCCGTTAAGGAACGCCTGAATCAGGCAGAATCAGAAAATCTGATGCCGCATGACCTGATTAATGCCAAACCGGTTTCTGCTGCAATCAAAGAGTTTTTCGGATCCAGCCAGTTGTCTCAGTTTATGGATCAGACTAATCCATTGTCTGAAGTCACCCATAAACGCCGTGTATCTGCATTGGGACCCGGTGGTCTGACCCGTGAGCGTGCCGGCTTTGAAGTGCGTGACGTACATCCGACTCATTACGGTCGTGTATGTCCGATTGAAACACCTGAAGGTCCGAATATCGGTTTGATTAATTCGCTGGCAGTTTATGCCCGTACCAATAAATACGGTTTTCTGGAAACCCCTTATCGCCGAGTTGTCGACGGTAAAGTAACTAATGACATTGATTATTTGTCAGCTATTGAAGAAGGTCGCTTTGTCATTGCTCAGGCGAATGCTGATCTGGATAAAGACGGCCGGATTATCGGTGATATGGTAACCTGCCGTGAAAAAGGTGAAACCATAATGGCAACACCGGATCGCGTACAGTATATGGACGTGGCTACCGGTCAGGTGGTTTCAGTAGCGGCTTCACTGATTCCATTCCTTGAGCATGACGACGCCAACCGTGCTTTGATGGGTGCCAACATGCAACGTCAGGCAGTTCCCTGTTTGCGTGCTGAAAAACCATTAGTTGGTACTGGTATTGAACGCTCTGTGGCTATTGACAGTGCTACAGCTATTGCGGCCAGTCGCGGCGGTGTTGTGGAATATGTGGATGCAAACCGTGTTGTAGTACGTGTTAATGATGACGAGGCTACTGCTGGTGAAGTGGGTGTGGATATTTACAATCTGGTGAAATTCACCCGTTCTAACCAGTCAACCAATATTAATCAGCGTCCTGCCGTACAGAAGGGTGATGTTATCCAGCGCGGTGATGTTATTGCGGATGGTGCTTCTACTGATTTAGGTGAGCTGGCACTGGGTCAGAATATGACTATCGCCTTCATGCCATGGAATGGTTATAACTATGAAGACTCAATTCTGATTTCAGAACGTGTCGTTGCCGGTGATCGTTATACTTCAATTCATATTGAAGAATTGAATGTGGTATCCCGTGATACCAAGCTGGGCGCCGAGGAAATTACCCGTGATATTCCGAATTTGTCTGAGCGTATGCAAAATCGTCTGGATGAATCCGGTATCGTTTACATTGGTGCTGAAGTAGAGGCCGGTGATGTACTGGTAGGCAAGGTGACACCTAAAGGTGAAACTCAGCTTACACCGGAAGAAAAACTGTTGCGTGCTATTTTTGGTGAAAAAGCCAGTGATGTAAAAGATACTTCACTGCGTATGCCTACTGGCATGAGTGGTACTGTTATTGATGTTCAGGTATTTACCCGTGAAGGTATTGAACGCGATAAACGTGCTAAGGCGATTATCGATGCAGAACTGAAACGCTATCGTCAGAATCTGACTGATCAGTTGCGTATTTTCAATGATGATGCTTTTGACCGTACTGAACGCCTGATACTGGGACAAAAAGTCAATGGCGGACCATTGAAACTGGCTAAAGGTGCAGAAGTTACTAAAGAATATCTGGCTTCATTGCCGAGCCGTCATGACTGGTTTGATATTCGTCTGAGTGATGAAAGTATTGCGAAGCAGGTGGAACTGATTAAGGAAAGTTTGCAGGCCAAGCATGAAGAATCAGATGCTCTGTATGAAATCAAGAAGAAAAAACTGACACAAGGTGATGAATTACAGCCGGGTGTACAGAAAATGGTTAAGGTGTTTATTGCCATTAAACGTCGCCTGAAAGCCGGTGACAAAATGGCCGGCCGTCATGGTAATAAAGGTGTGGTATCCCGCATTCTGCCGGTTGAAGACATGCCTTACATGGCTGACGGACGCGCTGTGGATATCGTACTGAATCCGCTCGGTGTACCAAGCCGTATGAATATTGGTCAGATTCTGGAAGTACATCTGGGCTGGGCTGCCAAAGGTATTGGTGAGCGTATTGACCGTATGCTGACAGAAAAACGTGCTGCTGATGATATTCGTGCTTTCCTTGAAAAAGTGTACAACAGCAGTGGTAAGAAAGAAGATTTATCGCAGTTTAATGACGATGAAATCATCAATCTGGCTCAGCATTTGCGTAAAGGTATGACTGTAGCTACACCAGTATTTGATGGTGCGGAAGAATCCGAAATCAAAAATATGCTGGCATTGGCTTATCCAGAGGATGATCCAGAAATTCAGAAACTGGGCTTTAATGATACCCGTACGCAGATGACACTGTATGATGGTCATACTGGAGAAGCCTTTGACCGTAAGGTGACTGTGGGTGTAATGCATTATCTGAAACTGCATCATCTGGTTGATGAAAAAATGCATGCTCGTTCTACTGGTCCGTACAGTCTGGTCACTCAGCAGCCGCTGGGTGGTAAAGCTCAATTCGGTGGCCAGCGTTTTGGTGAGATGGAAGTTTGGGCACTGGAAGCTTATGGTGCTGCTTATACTCTGCAGGAAATGTTGACTGTGAAATCAGATGACGTCACCGGTCGTACCAAAATGTATGAAAACATTGTTAAAGGCGAGTACAAGATTGATGCCGGCATGCCGGAATCATTCAATGTGTTACTGAAAGAGATTCGCTCTTTAGGCCTGGATATGGATTTGGAACGTTACTAACCGACACCGGTCGTATACAGTGTGTGAGGCATACTGTATACGGCATCGTCAGGAGCAAATATGAAAGCTTTATCAGACTTATTTAATCCGCTGCAAAATGCCAGTGCCGAAGAAGAATTTGACGCAATTAAAATCGGCATTGCTTCGCCGGATACCATTCGTTCTTGGTCGTACGGTGAAGTGAAAAAACCGGAAACGATTAATTACCGTACTTTTAAACCGGAACGTGACGGCTTGTTTTGTGCCAAGATTTTTGGCCCGATTAAAGATTATGAATGTTTGTGTGGTAAATACAAACGTCTGAAATTTCGCGGGGTAACCTGTGAAAAATGTGGTGTGGAAGTAACCTTGTCCAAAGTACGCCGCGAGCGCATGGGACATATCGAACTGGCTGCACCGGTTGCGCATATCTGGTTTTTGAAATCTTTGCCATCCCGTCTGGGTATGGTATTAGATATGACTTTGCGTGACATTGAACGTATTCTGTATTTTGAAGCTTATGTGGTAACTGATCCGGGGCTGACTTCATTACAGCCGCGTCAGCTGCTCAGTGAAGAAGAATACATTACCAAATATGAAGAGTCTGGCGGCGATTTTGAAGCCAAGATGGGTGCTGAAGGCATTCGCGATTTACTGCGAGCCATGGATATTGCCCATGAGGTTACTGTATTGCGTCAGGAACTGGATTCAACCAGTTCAGATACAAAAATTAAGAAAATTGCTAAACGACTGAAAGTTCTGGAAGCATTTCAGCGTTCCGGTATGAAACTGGAATGGATGATTATGGATGTGCTGCCAGTACTGCCACCGGATTTGCGTCCGCTGGTACCGCTGGATGGCGGCCGTTTTGCTACTTCTGATTTGAATGACCTGTATCGTCGCGTCATTAATCGTAACAACCGTTTGAAACGCCTGCTTGAACTGCGTGCACCGGATATCATCGTACGCAATGAAAAACGTATGTTACAGGAAGCGGTAGATTCATTACTGGATAATGGCCGTCGTGGTAAAGCCATGACTGGCGCTAATAAGCGTCCGCTAAAATCCCTGGCAGATATGATTAAAGGTAAGGGCGGTCGTTTCCGTCAGAATCTGCTGGGTAAACGTGTCGATTACTCCGGTCGTTCTGTGATTACCGTTGGTCCGTACCTGCGTCTGCATCAGTGCGGTTTGCCGAAGAAAATGGCTTTGGAACTGTTCAAACCATTTATTTTCCATAAACTTGAACAGTTAGATCCGACCGTAACTACCATCAAAAAAGCCAAAAAGATGGTAGAACAGGAAGAGCCGATTGTATGGGATATTCTTGAAGATGTTATTCGTGAACATCCGATTCTGCTCAACCGTGCACCAACCTTGCACCGTTTGGGTATTCAGGCATTTGAGCCGATTCTGATTGAAGGTAAGGCAATTCAGCTGCATCCGCTGGTATGTACTGCATTTAACGCCGACTTTGACGGTGACCAGATGGCTGTGCACGTACCACTGAGTCTGGAAGCACAGATGGAAGCGCGTACCCTGATGCTGGCTTCGAATAATGTATTATCACCAGCCAATGGTGAACCAATTATCGTACCGTCACAGGATATCGTATTGGGTCTGTATTATATGACCCGCGATAAAATTAATGGTAAGGGCGAAGGCAGCCTGTTTGCTGATGTAAAAGAAGTACACCGTGCCTACCAGACTCGTCAGGTAGAGCTGGGTACTAAAATTACTGTACGTTTGCGTGAATGGGTGAAAAATGGTCAGGACGAATTTGTACCGGTAGTTAACCGTTATGAAACTACTGTCGGCCGTGCTCTGCTGTCAGAGATTCTGCCAAAAGGTTTGTCTTTCGATCATATTAATAAAACGCTGAAGAAAAAAGAAATTTCTAAGCTGATTAATGCTTCATTCCGTCGCTGCGGATTGCGTGATACTGTCATTTTTGCTGACCACCTGATGTATACCGGTTATGCATTCTCAACTCGTGCCGGTATTTCAATCTGCGTTGACGATATGCTGGTGCCTGAAAGTAAACCACAATTGCTGGCAGAAGCTAATGCAGAAGTTAAAGAAATTGAAGACCAGTACCGTCAGGGTCTGGTAACCAATGGCGAACGTTACAATAAAGTAGTCGATATCTGGGGTCGTACCGGTGACAAGATTGCCAAAGCGATGATGGATAATCTGTCTACTCAGAAAGTAGTTGACCGCGAAGGTAATCTGGTTGATCAGGAGTCATTCAACTCAATTTACATGATGGCTGACTCCGGTGCCCGTGGTTCTGCCGCTCAGATTAAGCAGTTGTCAGGTATGCGTGGTTTGATGGCGAAACCGGATGGTTCCATTATTGAAACACCGATTACTTCTAACTTCCGCGAAGGTCTGACAGTATTACAGTACTTTATTTCTACTCACGGTGCCCGTAAAGGTCTGGCTGATACGGCATTGAAAACTGCTAACTCCGGTTATCTGACCCGTCGTCTTGTTGATGTGACACAAGACTTGGTGGTAGTAGAAGATGATTGTGGTACCAACGACGGCTTTGTGATGAAAGCAGTGGTACAGGGCGGTGATATCATTGAATCATTACGTGATCGCGTACTGGGACGTGTTACTGCTGAAGATGTAGTTGATCCGACCAGTGGTGAAACTTTAGTTGAAGCAGGTACGCTGCTGAACGAAAGTCTGGTTGATCTGATTGATAATTCAGGTGTCGATGAAGTTAAAGTACGTACTCCGATTACCTGTAAAACACGTCATGGATTGTGTGCCAAATGTTATGGCCGAGATCTGGCGCGCGGTAAACTGGTCAATGCCGGTGAATCTGTTGGTGTGATTGCTGCTCAATCTATTGGTGAGCCGGGTACTCAGCTGACTATGCGTACCTTCCACATTGGTGGTGCCGCTTCACGAGCTGCAGCCGCAAGTCAGGTAGAGGCTAAATCTGGTGGTACGGTTCGCTTCTCCAGCCAGATGCGTTATGTAGCCAATAACAAAGGCGAATTGGTCGTTATTGGTCGTTCATCCGAAATTGTGATTCATGACGATATTGGTCGTGAGCGTGAACGCCATAAAGTACCTTACGGTGCATTGTTGCAGGTAAAAGATGGTGGTGTGGTGAAAGCCGGTCAGACACTGGCTACGTGGGATCCGCATACCCGTCCGATGATTACCGAGTTTGCCGGTCGTGTCCGCTTTGAAAATATCGAAGAAGGCGTTACTGTAGCTAAACAGACTGATGATGTTACCGGTTTGTCTACTCTGGTGGTTATTGATGGTAAACGTCGTTCCTCTACTCAGTCTAAACTGTTGCGTCCGACAGTAAAACTGCTGGATGACAAAGGCGAAGAAATTCGCATGGCAGGAAGCGAAACTGCTGTTTCCATGGCCTTTCCGGTTGGTGCGGTGATTACTGTACGAGAAGGACAGGAAGTAGGTAAAGGTGATGTACTGGCCCGTATTCCTCAGGCTTCATCCAAAACCCGCGATATTACCGGTGGTCTGCCGCGTGTAGCTGAATTGTTCGAAGCACGTACTCCGAAAGATGTGGGTATGCTGGCTGAAGTAACTGGTACTGTTTCTTTCGGTAAGGAAACCAAGGGTAAACAGCGTCTGATTATTACTGATGCAGACGGTGCTGCTTATGAAACCCTGATTTCCAAAGAAAAACAGGTGCTGGTACATGATGGTCAGGTGGTGAATCGCGGTGAAGTGATTGTAGATGGTGCAGTCGATCCGCATGATATTCTGCGTTTGCAGGGTATTGAGGCGCTGGCTCGTTATATCGTGCAGGAAGTACAGGAAGTGTATCGTCTGCAAGGTGTGAAGATTTCCGATAAACATATCGAAGTGATCATTCGCCAGATGCTGCGCCGGGTAAATATTGCCGATGCCGGTGACAGTCACTTCATTACTGGTGAGCAGGTTGAACGCGGTGATGTAATGATTGCCAATGAGAAATTGCTGGCAGAAGGTAAAGAACCGGTACGCTTTGACAATGTATTGCTGGGTATTACTAAAGCATCATTGTCTACCGATTCGTTTATTTCTGCTGCATCCTTCCAGGAAACGACCCGTGTACTGACTGAAGCGGCTATCATGGGTAAACGTGACGATTTGCGCGGCCTGAAAGAAAACGTAATTGTTGGTCGTCTGATTCCGGCCGGTACCGGACTGACTTACCATCGCAGTCGCCGCCAGAAATGGCAGGAGCAGTTGGCTGCTGAGGCTGCAGAGAAAAGCGAATAAGCTTTAATATCTGTTGTAAATAAAACCGCTGAAAGCCATTCAGCGGTTTTATTTTGCACATGGTTTTATATAGTTGTTTTTTCAACAGATATAAAGCGTTTAAAGTTTGATTATCTTGACCATAATAAAGCAGGAATGCTAGAATACCCGTTTTGCCGGCATGGTGCCGGCATATATTGACTCAACAGGATAAAGAGAAAATATGCCTACTATCAACCAATTGGTACGTAAAGGACGTCAGGCTCCGGTTTACGTCAACAAAGTACCTGCTTTAGAGGCTTGTCCTCAAAAACGTGGCGTATGCACCCGTGTATACACCACTACTCCGAAAAAACCTAACTCAGCGCTGCGTAAAGTATGCAAAGTGCGTCTGACCAACGGTTATGAAGTGATTTCATATATCGGTGGTGAAGGCCACAACTTGCAGGAACACAGCGTAGTACTGATTCGCGGCGGTCGTGTAAAAGACTTGCCGGGTGTGCGTTACCATACTGTACGCGGCTCTCTGGACACTGCAGGTGTTAAAGACCGTAAGCAGTCCCGTTCTAAATACGGTGCTAAACGTCCTAAATAATCGGACGCATCGGCAGATTATCTGTCGAGTAAGTGAATATTTACATAAATATTCGCGGGCTATGCCCAGCTGAATAGTTTAAGGAAATTGAAATGCCAAGACGTAGAGAAGTCCCAAAACGTGACATATTGCCAGATCCGAAATTCGGCAGTATCGAATTATCCAAATTCATGAATGTGCTGATGATAGACGGTAAAAAATCTGTAGCAGAACGCATTGTATACGGCGCTCTGGAACAGATTGAAAAGAAAACCGGCAAAGAAGCCATTGAAGTGTTTAACGAAGCCATTGCCAATGCCAAACCGGTGGTAGAAGTAAAAAGCCGTCGTGTTGGTGGTGCTAACTATCAAGTTCCTGTTGAGGTTCGTCCTGCCCGTCGTCTGGCTCTGGCCATGCGCTGGGTACGCGATGCGGCTCGTAAACGCGGTGAAAAATCCATGGATTTGCGTCTGGCTGGTGAATTAATTGATGCGGCCGAAGGTCGCGGCGGTGCATTGAAAAAACGTGAGGAAGTACATCGCATGGCTGAAGCCAACAAAGCCTTCTCTCACTTCCGCTTCTAATGCAGAAAGGCAATTATCGTGGCTCGTAAAACCCCTATTGAGCAATACCGCAATATCGGTATTTCTGCACATATTGATGCTGGTAAAACCACCACTTCAGAACGTATTCTGTTTTACACCGGCATGACTCACAAACTGGGTGAAGTACATGACGGTGCAGCCACCACCGACTGGATGGAGCAGGAACAGGAACGTGGTATTACCATTACCTCTGCTGCTGTTACCACCTTCTGGAAAGGTATGGCAGGTCAGTTTAAAGAACACCGTTTAAATATTATTGATACCCCGGGACACGTAGACTTTACTGTTGAAGTAGAGCGTTCTATGCGTGTACTGGATGGTGCGGTAATGGTTTACTGTGCTGTGGGTGGTGTACAGCCTCAGTCTGAAACTGTATGGCGTCAGGCCAATAAATACAAAGTGCCTCGCCTGGCTTTTGTAAATAAAATGGACCGTCAGGGTGCCAACTTCTTCCGTGTGGTTGAACAGATGCAGACCCGTCTGCGTGCTAATCCAGTACCGGTTGTCATTCCGGTAGGAGCTGAAGACGGTTTCGAAGGCGTGGTAGATTTGCTGAAGATGCAGGCTATCGTATGGGATGATGCAACTCAGGGTTTGAAATTTGAGTATGCTGATATTCCTGCTGACCTGAAAGACGTTGCCGAAGAATGGCGCGAAAAAATGGTTGAAGCTGCAGCAGAAGCCAACGAAGAACTGATGGAAAAATACCTCGGCGGTGAAGAGCTGAGCGAGGAAGAAATCGTTGCTGCCCTGCGTGCACGTACACTGGCCGGTGAAATTCAGCCGGTACTGTGCGGTTCAGCATTCAAAAACAAAGGTGTACAGCGTCTGCTGGATGCTGTGGTTGAGTATCTGCCAAGCCCGACAGACATTCCGCCGGTAGCCGGTGAAAAACCGGATGGTGAAAAAGACAGCCGTAAAGCCAGCGACGATGAGAAATTCTCTGCGTTGGCATTTAAACTGATGAACGATAAATACGTTGGTCAGCTGACTTTCATCCGCGTGTATTCTGGCGTGGTGAAATCTGGCGATACTGTAGTGAACTCTGTTAAAGGCACTAAAGAACGTATTGGTCGTCTGGTACAGATGAAAGCCAATGATCGTGATGAAATCGAAGAAGTACGTGCCGGTGACATTGCAGCTGTAATTGGTTTGAAAGATGTAACTACTGGTGAAACGCTGTGTGATACTGACGCTCCGATTATTCTGGAACGTATGGAATTCCCAGAACCGGTTATCCACGTAGCAGTTGAACCAAAAACTAAAGCTGACCAGGAAAAAATGGGTCTGGCTCTGAACCGTCTGGCTAAAGAAGACCCGTCTTTCCGTGTGAAAACAGATGAAGAATCTGGTCAGACTATTATTTCCGGTATGGGTGAATTGCATCTGGAAATTATTGTAGACCGTATGAAACGTGAATTTGGTGTAGAAGCCAATGTGGGTGCACCACAAGTAGCTTATCGTGAAACCATCCGTAAATCAGTGGAATCCGAAGCCAAATACGTGAAACAGTCTGGTGGTAAAGGTCAGTATGGTCATGTAGTGATCACTATGGAACCTCTGGAACCAGGTGGTGTAAACTACGAATTCATCGACGAAATTAAAGGTGGTGTGATTCCACGTGAATTTATTCCGTCTGTGGATAAAGGTATTCGTGATACTATGACTAATGGTATTCTGGCCGGTTATCCGGTTGTGGATATCCGTGTGCGCCTGACTTTCGGTTCATACCATGATGTGGACTCTTCGCAAATCGCGTTTGAATTAGCCGGTTCTATGGCATTCAAAGACGGTATGCGCAAAGCTTCTCCTGCACTGCTGGAACCTATCATGGCGGTTGAAGTAGAAACACCGGAAGACTACATGGGTGATGTAATGGGCGACTTGAATCGTCGTCGTGGCATCGTGCTGGGTATGGATGATGATGGTATCGGCGGCAAGAAAGTTCGTGCCGAAGTACCACTGGCAGAAATGTTCGGTTACTCAACCGACCTACGCTCTGCTACTCAGGGGCGTGCTACTTACTCCATGGAGTTCAAGAAATACGCTGAAGCACCAAATAATGTAGCCGAGCAGGTAATTGCTGCACGTAAAGGCTAACTTATTTACCGATAACCTGAAAGTACCTGTACTTTCAGGTTATCATCGTTCTTTAATGATCTTTATTCAAGGAAACTTAGCTCATGGCTAAAGAAAAATTCGAGCGGAGCAAACCGCACGTAAACGTTGGCACCATTGGTCACGTTGACCATGGTAAAACCACTTTG